>JADJII010000002.1:0-473727 GCA_016707075.1 Candidatus Egaibacter danicus | reverse complement strand
CTTCGAGACACTGGGTTGCCACGTGGTGGGCTGGCGCACGGACAACTTCAACTTTGCG
Organism: Candidatus Egaibacter danicus; assembly: GCA_016707075.1. Taxonomy (GTDB): domain Bacteria; phylum Pseudomonadota; class Gammaproteobacteria; order Burkholderiales; family Burkholderiaceae_C; genus Egaibacter; species Egaibacter danicus. The sequence goes on along the minus strand of JADJII010000002.1, from coordinate 473,669 downwards.
TCGCAAGCGGCCATTGAGCGGCTAGGCGCCAGAAAAGACGGCGTCATTCGCGGCCACGCCCTGCGGCGCGATGGCACCATTCGCGACACGGTGATCTACAGCCTGCGCAGCGGCGAGTGGCCGGAAGTCAAGGCGCAGTTGCTGCATTCACTGAACAAACCCAGGAACTAGGCATCAGGTTGCTGGCAACAGGAGTGACATCATGTTGATCGATTTCTTTTACACGCTGCGTTCGGCCAAGCTGCCGGTTTCGGTCAAGGAATACCTGACCCTGATGGAAGCGTTGAAAGAGGGTGTAGTAGGGCCAGCCAGCGACAACGAAGACGGCAGTGGCTACAAGATCGACGACTTTTATTACCTGAGCCGCACCACGCTGGTGAAGGACGAAAAGCACTACGACAAGTTCGACCGCGCGTTTGCCTCGTACTTCAAGGGTGTGGAGACCGTAGCCGATTTCACGCAAGACATTCCTCTGGAGTGGCTACGCAAAAACCTGGAACTGGAACTTAGTCCCGAAGAAAAAGCCAAGATCGAGAAAATGGGCTGGGACGAGCTGATGGAAACGCTCAAGAAGCGTTTCGAAGAGCAGAAAGAGCGCCACGAAGGCGGCAGCAAGATGATTGGCACGGGCGGTACGTCACCCTTTGGTGCCAACGGCTACAACCCGCAGGGCATCCGCATTGGCCAGGAAAAAAGCCGCAACAAAAGCGCGGTGAAAGTCTGGGACCAGCGTGCCTACAAGGATTACGACGATACGCAGGAGCTGGGCACGCGCAATATCAAGGTCGCGCTGCGCCGTCTGCGCAAGTTTGCACGCGAAGGCCACGAAGACGAGCTGGATCTGGATGAAACCATCAGCAAAACAGCCGCCAATGCGGGCTATCTGGACATCAAGATGCGGCCGGAGCGCCACAACAACGTCAAGGTGCTGCTCTTGATGGACGTGGGCGGCACCATGGACGAGCACATTGCCCGCGTGGAAGAAATGTTCTCGGCCACCAAGACCGAGTTCAAGCACATGGAGTTTTACTACTTCCACAACTGTGTGTACGACTTCATGTGGAAGAACAACCGCCGCCGCTTCAGCGAGAAATTTGCCACCTGGGACATCATCCGCAAGTACAACAAGGACTACAAGCTGATCTTCATTGGTGACGCCACCATGAGCCCGTATGAAATTGTGCAGCCCGGTGGCAGCGTGGAATACAACAACGAAGAAGCCGGTGCCGAATGGCTGCAACGCCTGACCAGCGCGTTTCCCAAGTTCGCCTGGATCAACCCCGAGCCGCAAGGCGTCTGGCAGTACCGCCAGAGCATCAGCGTGATTCAGCAGATCGTGAATCAGCGCATGTACCCCCTCACCATCAAGGGTCTCGAAGAAGCGATGCGCCTGCTGTCAAAATAGCCTGATGATCAGGTGGCAGGAACTGCGAAGAAGATTGCAAAAAACCATCAACGCGCTGGCCCTGCTGCCAGTCTGTTTTGTCTGGATGGTTGTTACGTTTTCGGGTTCCCTGCAGGCGCAACAGGCCCTGCCACAGGCCCCTGCCGGTCCATCCTTTGATGTCGAGATCAAGGCGCCGCAAGAGATCCAGACCTATTTACAAAGCCACCTGGAGCTGCTGCGCTACCGCGAACTGAACGATCTGGACGCCAGCGAGCTCGAAAGGCTGATGGAAGCCGCCGAGCGAAATACGCGGGACCTGCTGGGAACACTTGGCTACTTCTCGCCAGACATCGGGCTGACCTTGCGCCAGACGGCTGCCCAGCCCTCCGCTGCCAGCCAGGCACCCCAGGTGGTATCGATTTCTGTGGTGCCGGGCGAACCCACCCGGATTGGTTCAGTCAACCTGGTCTTCACGGGTCCGCTGGGAACAGATTCGTCAGCCGTCGCGCAGCGAAATGCCATTCGCGCCAGTTGGCCTTTGCGCCCGGGCATGATCTTCACGCAAACGGGCTGGGACCAGGCGAAAACGCAAGCCCAACTACTATTGACCGGCCAGCGTTATCCGGCGGGCCAGATCGTGGACAGTCGCGCCGAGATTGATGCGCAAGCCCGTTCGGCAAGTCTGAACGTCACGCTGGATTCAGGTCCTGCCTACCGCATGGGACCGCTGCAAATCACCGGAACAGAACGTTACGACCCCGCGTTGGTCGCGAGGGTAGCCCGGCTGGATCCGGGTGCTGACTACGACAGGGCCCGTTTGCAGGAGGCGCAACAGCGGCTGGCAGACAGTGGCTATTTCGATTCCGTCTTTGTCTCGCTGGATACCGCAGGAGATGTGGGTGCAGCACCCGTTCTCATTCAGGTGCGTGAGGCCAAACGGCAAAAGCTGGTGCTGGGCATTGGTGCCAGCACAGATAGTGGGCCACGCCTTTCGCTGGAGCACACGAACCACCGCATTCCACTCATCGACTGGCGAGCCGTCTCGAAGATTTCTCTGGACCGTGACACCCGGTCAGCGGGAGTCGAGTTGACTGCTCCGCCGGACCAGAACAACTGGCGATGGGTAACGTCCGCTTTACTGAAAAATGAGACCAGCGGGAGTTTTGATGTCATCAGCCAGCGCCTGCGTGCGGGCCGCATGCAGGAAGGTGACCGAATCGACCGTAACTACTACCTTCAGTACGACCGTGCCAGAACCACAGGTAGCGCAGGTGTCACGGTGGCTGACTCGATCAGTGCCAACTACGCCTGGACGCAGCGCAACTTTGACAGTCTGCCGTTTCCTTCCAGCGGATATGGACTGGGCGTAGAACTGGGGGGGGGCACCACACTGGGCAATAACCGGGAACCCTACTTTCGTACGCAGGCTCGCTGGTTGGGTGTCTGGTCACTGGCCAGCCGGCAGGAAAGTTATCTGCCCTCATCTCGCAGCGGGCGAATTGCTGTGCGCGTGGAGGGCGGGGCAGTGGTCGCGCGCGCCGGGGTGACCTTGCCCAGCACACAGCTGTTTCTGACCGGAGGCGACACCACGGTGCGGGGCTACAGCTTTGAGAGCATCGGAACCGAGCTGACCAGTGGACAAACCGCTGCAGGGCGCTATCTGGCAGTTGGCAGCGTTGAATGGCAGCGCCCCATTACCTCCAATGACAAGCTGACGGATTGGGAGGGTGTGCTGTTCGTCGATGCGGGGGCCGTCGCAGACAAACCGTCCGAGCTCAAGGCCAAAGTGGGGGTCGGTGCTGGCGTTCGCTGGAAAAGCCCGGTGGGGCCTTTGCAGATTGACCTGGCTTACGGTCTGGCCGTAAAGCGTTTGCGGTTGCATTTGAACGTGGGATTCACCTTCTGATGACGCAGCCGGAGTTTTCCAGAAAAAGAATGTGCCTGTTGGTCTGGGCATTTGCACTGCCCTTCGTTGCGGCAGCCGCGCTGATCGCGGCACTCTGGTTCTGGACAGACTCAGATACCTCGCTGGCCAGCGCATTGAGTCAGGCTACCCGGTACCTGCCCGCTGGCCAATCGCTCACGGTAGAGGGTGTTCACGGATCACTTCGACGAGGCGGCCACATTGAGATGCTGCGCTGGAAGTACGGCACCTGGACCATCGAAGCCCGGCAGATTAATCTGGCATGGCAACCGCTGGCTTTGCTGGATCGCCGCCTGCAACTCGAATCACTGCGGGTCAGTCAGCTCATGATTGAGGGCACTGGCACATCCTCTGCACACACACCACTGGATCAACTGCTGCTGCCATTTCAGGTTGACGTGAAATTTATGGTGGATGCGCTGCGATGGACGGGACCACCCGTGCTGGATGCCCAGCAGCTGGCAGGGCGTTATCAATTCGACCATCAACGCCATTCTTTGAATCTGACGAGTGTGCAGGTGGTCTCCGGTCAATACAACGCACAGGCGACGCTGCTGGCCCGTGCACCCCTTTCACTCGAAGGCAAGCTACAGGGCAAGCTGGAAACGTCCGTGCCTGGTGGCAATCGCGCCTGGCCGCTGGATGCGACCGTATCTATCAAGGGCGATCTGGCCGGGCTGGAAGGATTGCTCGATGTGCAAGCCGAGTTGCATCCGTCGGCGCCGGCCGCCGAGTCCATGCGGGCAAAGGTATCCGCCCAGGTCAAACCCTGGGTTGCACAGCCAGTCGTCAGCGCCTATGCGACTTTCAGCCAGCTGAATCTCTCCGTGTTGTGGCCTCAGGCACCGCAAACCCTGCTGACAGGCCATGTTCAGGTTGTGCCTCAGGGAGTGAATACCGGCATCACCTGGCAAGCGCAGGGAAATATCACCAACAGCCTGAGTGGGCCAATTGACAAAGGCCGACTGCCTGTGGAGAGCGCGCTGGCGCAGATCACGTTTGATCAGGGCCAATGGCTGATTCAATCATTGAACGCGAAAGTGGCGGGCGGCAGTTTTCAGGTGCAAGGGCAACTTGGCCTAACGGGATCGATCATTGCTGCACCAGGCGTCAAATCAAGCTGGCAGGGCAACGTCCAGCTGCAGAGCATCAACCCGAATGCCATTCACAGCCAGCTGGCCGATGCCCGTATCGACGGCAAGCTGACCGCCAGGGCAGTGCCACCGGGCGTTGAATTTGATGCCAAATTAGAGCCTTCGGCCAGACAGACAGGCGGCTCCCGTTTGCAGGGCCTGCGCCTGAGAAGTGCGCTGGCCAAAGGACTCTGGGCCGACCAGCTCCTCACGCTGCAAACACTCCGGGTTCAGACCGAAGACGCTTTACTGCAAGGTCATGTCACGGTGCAACTGGACACCAAGGCGAGCGCCGGCCTCTTGCAATTGACCCTGCCGGGTGGCCAGGCCCGAATGGAAGGGCAACTTGCTGCAAGGACAGGCGCAGGGGATGTCGCGCTACGCGTGACAGATGCTGCACTGGCAACTGGCTGGCTCGCCAAGCTGCCAGGCGTATCTCCAGCGCTCACCCGAATCGTTGCAGAGGGAAGCGGCACGTTTACCGGGCACTGGCAGGGTGGCTGGCAATCGACGGCCAGCCATTCCGGTCACGAACTGACCGTTCAAGGCAATCTGCAGGTGCCGCAGCTTGACCTGAGGGAAAAAACCCAACTTCCTGCAAACGCCCTGCATCTGCGGGAAGTGAGCGCGGAGTTGTTCGGACGTATCAGCGCCCTCACACTGGCCATACGCGGTCAGGCACAAATGGGCACGCGTCGCATTCAGTTGCAGACTCAGGCTTCGGGCGGGCGCAGCACGGACGGCACGTGGCAAGGTCAGTTTAGTCAAACCACCCTGCAGGCTCAGGACAGTGTGCGCCCCGGCACATGGACCGTACTGGCTCAGCGGCCGTTCGATGCACGCTGGAGATCCAGTGCTGCGGGTGACGAATTTCGCATCGGAGCAAGCGAAGCATCATTGACCGGCCCCATACAGGGCGCCGCAACCGTAGTCTGGCAACCTTTGCGGTGGCGACGCAATGGCCAGCCAACGGAGCTGACAACGCAGGGCCAGATTCGGGGGTTACCCATGGCCTGGCTGGAACTCTTTGGCAACGCCGGGCTGGCCAGCATGGGTTTGAGCGGCAATCTGCTGTTCGATGGTGAATGGGATGCCGTCGCCACCGACACACTGAAGCTGCGCGCGTCGCTAATGCGGCGCAGCGGAGACCTTCAGGTGCGAACTGATTTGGCAAGCACTGGCGCCACCGTGAACGCAGGCGTCAAGGACGCCCGCATGTCCATTACAACCGAAGGTGATGTGTTGCGCGCCACCCTGCGCTGGGACAGTGAACGTGCTGGCATCGCACAAGCTGACTTCAGCAGCCGCATCTCAAGGGGTTCCAACGGCTGGAGCTGGGCGTCCGACGCACCCTTGACAGGCTCCTTGCAGGCCCAGTTGCCGCAAGTGGGCGTCTGGTCGGTATTGGCGCCACCGGGCTGGCGCATTCGCGGCACGCTGGAGGCCAACATTGCACTGGCCGGCAATCGGTCAGTGCCCCAGTGGAGTGGCACCTTGCAGGCCAATGATCTGGCGCTGCGTTCGGTGGTCAATGGCATCGAATTCAGCAACGGGCGCCTGCGCACAACCTTGAGGGGCCAACGGCTCGACATCACCGAATTCAGCCTGCAAGGCGCTGGCGGTGGAGACGGTGGTTCAGGCGGTACAGCAACCCGCGGGGGTCAGCTCACCGCCAAAGGTTTTGCCGTGTGGCAACCCGACCGTGCAGGCCAGAAAACCGGTCTGTCCAGCGTACACATGGAGCTGGATGCCGCTGCCAGTGCCTTGCGTCTGAGCGCCCGCGCTGACCGGCGTCTGGTGGTCTCGGGCAAGCTGCAGGCCAGGCTGGACGATGCCAAACTGGAAATACGCGGCGACCTCAAAGCCGATCAGGCGCTATTTATCCTGCCTGATGAGACCGCCCCCAGCCTGGGCAGTGACGTGGTCATCAAGCCATCATCACGCGCGTTGACTGGTATACCCAAGCCCGATACAACTGCGACTGCCGGCGCCGCCCCAACCAGCAATGCCACCGGATTGCGCGTGGTGCCCGATGTGATGGTGACGCTTGACCTGGGCCCGGACTTTCGCGTGGAAGGCCGCGGTCTTGCAACCCGCCTGTCTGGCGTGCTGAACCTTCGCAGTGTGGCCAATACGGGCGCAACACCTCGTCTTACGGGCGAGGTACAAACCCGACGCGGCACCTACAAAGCCTATGGCCAACTGCTGGATATCGATGAAGGGATGCTGCGCTTCACCGGCGCGTATGACAACCCTGCACTGGATATTCTGGCGATCCGGCCTAATCTGGCGGTTCGCGTGGGGGTGCAAATCACTGGTACAGCACTGGCGCCACAGGTGCGGCTTTATGCAGACCCTGAATTGCCGGAAGCCGAGAAGCTGGCGTGGCTGGTGCTGGGCCGGTCCGGCGCCAACGGCGGCGCGGAATCGGCCATGCTGCAACAGGCTGCACTGGCGCTGCTGGGCGGAAATGGCAAAGGGCTCTCAGGCGGGCTGGCCTCGGCACTGGGCCTGGACGAGCTCTCGTTTGCGGGGTCTGCAGCCAACTCCGACGGCAGTACCACATCGGCGACGGTCACGCTTGGCAAGCGGATTTCGCGTGATTTTTATGTGGCGTATGAGCGAAGTCTGGCGGGAACACTGGGTACGTTTTCCATCTTCTATGACCTGTCCCGGCGCTTCACGTTGCGGGCCAGGACTGGAGAACAAAGTGCTATCGATCTCATCTTCACGGTTCCTTATGACTGAGCCCCGCCAGGCCGCCGTTTGACACCACTACAATTCCTATTCCTCCCTGTAGTTCAATGGATAGAACGAGTGCCTCCTAAGTGCTAGATACAGGTTCGATTCCTGTCAGGGGGACCAGCCAAGCCGTTAAGGAGGTTCCCGTGCGACATTCGCAAACGAGTCAAGCCCTGTGCGGCCTCTTCGCCGCCGTGATTCTGATGGGCTGCATAACGGCAACTCCGGCCCGGGCACAGGGTAAGGTCGTGCAAACGCCCTACCACAACCCCAAGGCGCTGATTGATATCTATCTGGATGATCCGCAAAAACTGGGATCGGCCTTGTACTGGTTGCGCGGATTGGTCAATCCACTAACCGAGGCACCGTACAGCATGTTCCCTGAAGACATGAGTATCGTGGTCCTGATGCATGGCACCGAAATTGTGACATTGGCCCGGAAAAACCAGGAACGCTACGAAGAAGTGGTGCAACGTATGCGCTATTACGCCGGCATGGGCGTGAAATTCAAAGTATGTGGTCTGGCCCTGCAAGATTTTCATTACACCGCGAACGACCTGTACGACTTTGTGGAAGTCACGCCATCCGCTCTGACCGAGCTCATGCACTGGCAGAATCAGGGCTATGCCCTGATCACCCCTCAAGTCAATGAGAAAAAGTTCTCGATCGAACAGATCCGTTAAAAAGAACAGGGCGTGGTGCCCTGTTCTTTTGATGGTCGATTCATCTACCAGCCAACTCAAGCGGCGTAGCCCGGATTGGGCTTGACGCCAACGAGTTTTGGTGTGTTGAGCTTGCGTGCACCAACTTTGCCGCCGCTTGCCTTGAGCCAGGTCTCGACCACATCCCACATCATCTTGTTTCCGGCGCTCCTGGCTTCTTCCGCCACGGGGGCCCAACCAGCGACCCTGTACTTCTTCGAGGCCTCAATTGGCTGCCCACGCAAACGCATGTCCTCAATGCGTTTACCCATCGTTCCGGCTGGATTGCAGCTGTATTGCAAGCCACCCACGCGAACCATGTCACCTCCCTGCTGGTAATAGGGATCTGGATTGAACAGGTTGTCGCATACGTCCTCCAGAATGGTTTTCAGGGTTTCACCCGTCATTTCAGTTACGGTTGCATAGGAGTAGGTGGTGGCCGTCATGTCCATCAACCACTCGCGCGTAATGGCCTGCCCAGGCAACAGTGTGGTGCCCCAGCGGAAACCGGGCGAGAACGCAATTTCAGCGCCTTGTACGTCCATGAGGGCATCCACCAGCAGCTGGTCACCGGTGCCGTTGAAGTTGCCCCGGCGGTACAAAGTGCCTTCCGTAACGGCGAGTTTTTCTGCCAATTTGGCTTCATACGGCGCGCGGATTTTGGTGATGAGCGCGTCCATCTCGCGATCAGCCGGTAGCATATTGGCAAAGACGGGCAGCAGCTTGTAGCGGAAGTCGGCTACTTTTTTGTCCTTGACGTCGAAGTCCAGCACGCCCAAAAACTTGCTGTTGGAACCCGCGTTGGTCACGATGGTTTTGCCACCTTTGTTGGAAACCAGCGTAGCTACTGGCATGCCATCGTGTGTATGACCGCCCATGATGGCATCGATGCCACTGACACGGCTGGCCATCTTCAGGTCAACGTCCATACCGTTGTGGCTAAGGACCACAACCACCTGAGCACCCTTGCCACGTGCTTCGTTGACCATGGCCTGCATGTTCTCATCCTGGATGCCGAAGGCCCAGTCCGCAACCATGTAACGCGGGTTCGCAATTGGTGTGTACGGAAAAGCCTGTCCAATGATGGCGCAGGGCACGCCATTGATTTCACGAATGACGTAAGGCTTGAAAACCGGATCGCCAAAATCGTTGGTCTTGACGTTTTGCGCCACAAAATCGACCTTGCCGGCAAAGTCCTTTTCAATGATTTCCTTCACGCGCTCCATGCCCAGTGTGAACTCCCAGTGGCCCGTCATCACGTCCACACCCAGCAGTTTGCAGGCATCCACCATATCCTGACCGTTGGTCCACAAAGAGGTACCGGAGCCCTGCCAGGTATCACCACCGTCGAGCAACAACGCACCGGGACGACTGCCCTTCATACGCTTGACGAGGGTAGCCAGATGCGCAAAGCCTCCCACCTTGCCGTAGCGTCTGGCCGCCTTTTCATAGTTCAAATAGGTCAACGCATGAGCCTCCGCCGTGCCGGGTCGGATGCCAGCCACCTTGAGCAAGTGCTCACCCACCAGATGCGGCAGGTTGCCCTTCATCGAACCCAATCCGATGTTGATGCTGGGCTCACGAAAATGGATGGGCTTGAGCTGGGCGTGACAATCGGTCATGTGGAGAAACGACACATTTCCAAATTTTGGAATGTCGTACAGACCATTGGTGGCGGTGGCCGCGTCGGCATCAGCGAATGCTCCAAGACCCATGCCGGCCATGGTCCCAGCGCCCAACACCTGAAAGAACTCGCGTTTGGTTAAATTCATAAATTCGCAACTACTGAATTAATAGAAAGAAAAAAAAGACCCGGCCACCAGCCGGGTCCGATACAGTTTATTGGTTAACGGGGGACTTTGGATCGAGGAGCAGCGCCAGGATGTCTGCCACCTGGGCCTGGGTCAAGATGCCCATATGGCCCGCGCGCGGCATGTTTGAGCAGGCGTTGTAGGCCTTGCTGTTCCATACCTTGCCCCATGTGTATTCCACGATCGGCTTGGCTGCAGCACTGGCGGGGTCTGTTACGCCACGCAACTTGCCGTAGTTGTAAAGGCTGGGGCCGATCGTGCCGAAGGAAATCTCCTGTTTGGTGATCTGGTGGCAGTTGTAGCAATTCCCGCCGTTCGGCGTTGTCGCATCGTCCGTCCAGGTAAGGCCACGACCGCTTTGTGCCAGTTTCTCGCCTTCTTTCCAGTCACCGAGAAACTTGCCGCTTTCAGGCCATTTCACGGTCTTCAGATTGGCTGCCTCAATGGCTTTGGCTTTGGCTTCATCCAGTGGTTTGCCGGCAACATCTGCCGCACTGCAAGCCTGGTTCGTTTCGTCGGTATCGAGGACCGACGCCTTCACAATCCCCTGGTCTCTGAATGATGCCTTGACGATTTGAGCAGTCAGCTTATCCAGATCAACAGAGCTAGACCCAGTCGCACAACCAGCTGCCACCGCAGCAACGGCCAGAACAGATAGTGTGATCTTGAATGATTTTTTCATGATGTTCCTCTGCTTCCTTAACGCTTGATGGCCGGTGCAATGGAGGCAGAGCCTTTACTGTTCACACCCAGGTAAACGCCCAGCGCAATCGTGGCATCGCTGCCGAATCCGGGATACGGAAAACGCTGCTGCCGGTAGCAGTCGTTCAGGCGCTGCTGCATGCCCCACATCTGCCCATTTGACACACGATATGCAGGCCACGCGGCAAAACCTATGCCGTCTCCCGGGTTCTTCGTGAGGTTGGGCAGATCCTGCAACCGGATACGGGTATTGTCTTGTCCGTGACAAGACGCACAGGAGAAGTCATGCGCTCCAGCACGCTGGAAGAAGAGGCGTTTGCCAACCTCATAGAACACTTTTTCCTGCGGATGGCTTTGCGACAGGTTGAATTTCTTGTCCTTGGACTCAGCGGCAAGCCAAGTCGCGAGCGCCGTCACATTGTTTTGCTCACCGCGTCCAAACGGCGTTTTGGCAATCTCCGCAGCATTCAGTCCCTGGAGCGTCTCCATGCAGGTCAGCAAGCGCGACTCCATATCCTGAACCCGATTGGTGTCGGCAAAGAAACGTGGAAGCTCAACAAACGCGCCCTTGAACACGCCTGGGCCTTTGCCCAGATCACACTGCTCCAGCGAAGCATTTTTAGGGCCGCGCTTCTGCTTCCAGAGCGCCTCTCCTTTTGCCTCAAACAGGTCTGCGGGATTGCCATCCTGGAGCATGAGTCGATATTCCTCGATCGACTGAACGGCTGATTTTTGGGCCCAGACAGCCGAGCCAGTCAGGCCCAGCAGTGCAATCAGGGAAAGCGTTTTAGTCATCCTCATGGTCACCTTGCTCCAGTGTTGCAATAAAAAAAGGGGGCGTTTTCACTCCCCCTGACGATACAAAGTAGAGGCTCAGGACACCGTCGCTTCGTCGCTACGCGTGTCACCCTTGTTGTCTTTCCAGTTGACGGCGATCTTGTCGCCAGCCTTGGCGCCCTTGACCACGAACTGCAGGAAAGGATTCTTCGAAACAGCGGGGCCCCACTCTGCTGTGAGTACGGTTTTGCCGTTGTGGGTAGCGGTTACTTCCTGGATATACCAGGCTGGGACGATTTTGCCAGCGGCGTCTTTACGCTGACCGCCTTCCATTTCATGCGCCATCAAGACGCGTACGGTGGTTTTGTCGCCAGCTGCCTGGGCACGAATGCGCATCGGATCTGCCATTTTGAACTCCTGAATCTGAAATAAAAATATAAGTAAGAAGAAGGGGCAAGCCTTTAGCCGCCGCAGCCGCCAAGAGTTACCTTGACTTCTTTCTTGGCGAACAGGACTTTGCCGTCGCCCATGATGGCCACAGCGTATACGTCAGAAGACTGACCCATCTTGGCGCGGGTGGAGAAGGATGGCTCCACGCTGTCGGTCATATTGAACAGCGCAGTCAGCGAGGCGGGGTTCTTTTCCACCATGATCAGCATTCTCTTGACGCCGGTCAGAGTGGTGCTGACTCCCAGAGGGACGACAGCGCCGTTCTCGGCAATGTCTGGACCCGTCACGGTGATGTCCTTGCTCTCGGCCGGCGCGCCGGCACCCAGGGCCTTGAGTGCATCCTGAATGCTCTTGGCCTCAAACGCCGGGGCGTTGTAAGCGGCAAATGCGAATTGTGGGAACAGTCCGGTGGACGCCAGCAGCCCGGCTACGACTGCGGATTTTTTGATTGCCTGTCTGCGAGTTTGCATACGTTTTCTCCTGATAGTTAAGTGAATGCTAATAAGTCAATGAAAAATTGCCAGTGGTGTAATCCCTGATCCTTATTTTGCCGCGCCTGCAGCCAGCCAGACAGCGATGGCCTTGGCTTCTGCGTCAGTCAATGTCTGTGGTGGCATGGGGATCGGACCCCACACACCCGACCCACCTGACTTGATCTTGCCCGCCAGATAGTCCGTCTTGCCTGCGTGCTTCTTGGCAATGTCTGCAAAGCTGGGGCCCAGAATCTTTTTGTCAATAGCGTGGCAGGCAGTGCAGTTGTTCTTCTGGGTCAGAACTTGTGCCGCCTTGCTGTCAACACCGGCTGCGCCGGGGGCCGGAATAGAAGCAGGAGCGGGCGTTGCTTTGGGCGCTTCGGCGGCGGCCTTTGCGGCAGCGGGCGCCTGCGCAACGGCCACGGAACCCGACGCTCCCGAACCAGCCACAGGCGCCTTGCTTTCAGGCTGCGTGGTATCCACACCATGCTGGGCGCCAACCGGCCGGTTTTGCTCCGCAATATTGCCATGTGCGTTCCGCGCAAAGTCAGGCAGGAAAGAGGCCACCGTGGGCTCGGTAGCACAGTCCTTCATGCAGGCGGTGTTTTTGGTGTCGGGCGTTTTAACACCCTTGAACTCGGCACCGGGCCACATGGCATGCCGGGTCGTCATGCCGTTGCGATTGGGCATCCGCGCCTGCACTTCGGCGATGTTTTTGTCAGATAGCGTGAAGTTGTCAGGGATGACGCCGCCGAGGTTCAGCAAGAAGGCTGTTACCGCATAGACCTCATCCGGCTTCAGCGACTTGGGTTGCGTCCAGGGCATGGCGCGGTTGATGTAGTCCCACAACGTTGAGACCGTGGCCACTTTCATGATGGTGGAACGCCCACTGGTCGGATCCATCAGCTTGGCCACGCGACCCGTCTTCACGTCATCAGTCGTGGTTCCGCCAATCAGGGGGCTGAACACCTCGTTCGACTCACCGAACACGCCGTGGCACTGGGCGCACTTGCCCTCCCAGATATCTTGTCCTTTGGCAACGGAGCCCGACCCGGCGGGTAGTCCCTTGAAATCCGGGCGCACATCAATATCCCAGGCCGCCACTTCCTTGGGCGTAGCCGCGCGGCCAATACCGGGGAACTGCGTGCCCGTCTGCGCAGCCACCAGGCTGGCGGCTGTCAAAGCCGCCGCGGCGATCAGTGCATTACGAAAGCTGGACATTTTTCACCTCACCGTTTTCCTGAATCAGCCAAGACTGGATGGCATTGTTGTGATAGATCGAGCGCGTGCCGCGCACGGCGCGAAGCTGCTTGTATGTGGGCTGCACGAAGCCCGTGTCATCCATCGCGCGGCTCTGGATGATGGCGGGCTTGCCGTCCCATACCCAGTCGATATTGAAACGCGTCAACGCCTTGGACATCACGGGCGACTCAAGGCGCGCCTGGCGCCAGTTGCGCCCACCATCAACCGACACATCCACTTTCTTGATCTTGCCTTTGCCGGACCAGGCCAGGCCGGTGATGTTGTAAAAGCCCTTGTCCAGCAACACCTGTCCGCCGGAAGGTGTGGTCACCACACTCTTGCATTCCTGCAAATTGGTGTACTGCCGCTGCAGTCCATCCGGTTGCAGGTCAATGTAATGAATGGCTTCGTCCTTGGCGGCATAGGGTTTGTCACCCACTTCCACGCGACGCAAATACTTGACCCAACTGACACCCTGTACACCAGGGACCACCAGACGCAACGGGTAGCCATTCTCGGGGCGCAACATCTCACCGTTTTGTCCGTACGCAACAATAACCTCGCCTGACGTAATCAGGCTCATCGGAATAGTGCGCGTCATGGATGAGCCATCACCGCCCTCTGCCAGCACAAACCTGCCGTTCTTCAGGTCTGCGCCCGCGAGTTGCAGTAGCGTAATGAGCGGAACCCCGGTGAATTCGCTGCATGAAATCATGCCGTGCGTGTACTGCACGGTGGGCACGGCCACATTGCCCCACTCGGCAGCAGTGTTAGCACCGCACTCGATAAAGTGGAATCGCGATACGGACGGCAGACGCATGATCTCGTCCATGGTGAAGACCTTGGGTGTCTTGACCATCCCATTGACCATGAACCGGTGTTTGGAAGGGTCAATGTCCCACCAGCCCTGATGATGCCGCTCGAAGTGAAGCCCGCTGGGTGTCACGATGCCAAACAACGACTGCAGCGGAGCAAAGGACACAGACGCCTGAGTCGTCTGCGTCAGCCCCGGGCTTTGCCGGCGCTGCACATTGGTTTCGAACTTTGACGGCTTGCCATAGCCCTCCGTCGCAACGCCCTGCCCCAGACCGGTAGCGTGCTCTGGCAGGTTCAGGATATTGGAATCACCCCCCTCAACTGGCACCGGGTTGCCTTGCGCCATGGCGACAGGGACGACTGCACCCGCAGCAGCGGCCGCAAAGGCATTGCGTATGAAGTCGCGGCGGCCATTTTTGGCCTCGGCGAAAACAGCCCTGACGCCTTCACGGCTCAAAAAATTCTCGGGCGCCTTGCGGACTCGCCCTGAACTCGCATCTTCTTGCTTCACACAGTCTCCTTTGACAAGCGGATTCATCATCAATTCACAATGTTCACACAGCTATCATTAAATTCTTCACCGGCTACCTGCGAAGCCACTGCCCTGCAAACCAGCCCATAATATTCTTCGGCTATACGATAGAAAACCTGCGACCCATGACGCCGCTTGGCTACCGCACCCGAGCGGTACAACGTCGTGAGATGCTGCGAGATATTCGGCTGCGAAACGCCAATGAGTCCCCGCAGCTCAGTTACATTTTTCTCACCCTGGCACAACGCACTGACGATGCGAAGGCGAACCGGCGTAGCCAGCAAGCCGAACAACTCGGCCGCCCGTTCAAAGACCCGCACGGAAGGCACATCGTCATCTTTTTTTATCATTCCTTAAACCCGCATATACGAATGTACTAATATATACGATAAATGAACTATCCAACATAGGGATTACGCTAGGTTTGCACAGTGCGATACGTCACGACAGTCACTTGAAACGGTAGTGATCCCGATTCAGCACAGCGCCAATAGACGTCACCTCTTCCGGGAACAGACCAAGATTAAGTTCGGTGTTGCATTGCTCCACCATGCCTCGCAGGAAACCCGGCGAATTGACACGTCCGGTTGGCTTATAGATAGCCGAGCCATCACCACCGACTTTTTGCTGGTGGCAGGCAATGCACTTGTTCTCTGCAATCAGCTTTTCCCCCAACTTCAAGTCAGCCCCATGAAAAATGGACGGAACCTGGGCCATGGCCGCACCAGCACCCAGGCTGAAAATTGAAAGAAAAGTAAGTGTGTTCATACTGCCAGCGTAGCCATCCATTCACCCGAGCGCAACCCCATCAACCCTGCACCAGCGTGTTCACATACGTGCCCATCAACTGTCTCCTGTGGTGTGTTTGTGCGTATGCGAGGAAGGGAGAAAGGATCAGAACTCACCCTTGGAAGCACGCTCCATCATTTCGTAAATGGTGCTGCGCACGGCCCAGGCGTGCTCCTTCAAAGGTGAAGGCAATTTGCGACCCATCTTGACCATCATGTCCATGTTCAAGGTGTAGAGCCACAAACCATCTTCCTTCTCAACCACGGTCACGCGGCAAGGCAGGTAGGCAGACATATGGGGGCTGAAATCCACCATCTCGCGGGCAGTTGTCGGTGTGCAGAAGGAATAGACCGTGAGCAGCTTCTGCTTGGTTCCGGTGCGGGCTTCCAGCTCTTTGGACAGCGGCAGGATGCCAACTTCTTTCATGTTGCGCTCACTGGCAACACCCCGAAGAATCTGCTCGATGTCATTCGCAGTCACGCCAGCTTTTACCTTGCGCTCCCAGGTAGTAGCCACAGCAATGTCGCCACCACTGTCTACCCAGCGATCCCACATCTTGCTGGCCTCGGCGCCGGCACCGTCTTCCAGCTTGCCAAGGGTGTTGATCGTGCCGCAACCCGTCAGCAAAGCTGCCAGCAGCAAAGCCATCAAGCGAAGAATGGGAGAAGTCGGTTTCATGTGGATTCCTGTAGCGACCGGTTTGATATAGATCAATCATGCTGGATTTATCGTTTTGCAGTAATGGGTACATACCCTATACCGGTACCCGTATACAAATCCAATCGAAGTAACCCACCGTACGATCTGGCACACTGCTGTTCGCCGTCATCCTCAATCCGCAAGTGCCATGACCAAGAAGACCACTGCCAAAACCTCGTCCGTCCTCCAATCATCCGCCGCTACCCACGTGTATCGACAGGAAAACGAGAAGGACATGGTCAACCGCCTTCGACGCATTGAGGGTCAGGTGCGGGGGTTGGTGGACATGATCGAAAGTGGGCGCTCGTGCGAAGAAGTCGCCACGCAGATGTCGGCCACTCGCAAAGCCATGGAGAAGGCTTTCTACAGAATGATGACCTGCTCACTCATCGAGGCCGTGCAAGACTCGCAAAGTGATGAGCAGGCAATCCAGGAAGTGGAACGGTCGGCCCGCCTTATGGAAAAATTCGCCTGAAAAAAAGCCCGCATCTCTGCGGGCCCGGAAAAGCAGGAATAGACTACTTGGCGCCGGCAAGCACCCAGGCCGCCAGGGTCTTGGCATCAGCCTCGCTCAATGCGGCCTGTGCGGGCATGGGAATGGCACCCCATTTGCCTGAGCCGCCCCC
Source organism: Candidatus Egaibacter danicus (assembly GCA_016707075.1). Taxonomy (GTDB): domain Bacteria; phylum Pseudomonadota; class Gammaproteobacteria; order Burkholderiales; family Burkholderiaceae_C; genus Egaibacter; species Egaibacter danicus. The sequence goes on along the minus strand of JADJII010000002.1, from coordinate 456,865 downwards.
TTTGATGCTCTTGACCAGCATGGCTTCTGCGTCCTTCTGGCCAGCATACTTTTTGGCAATGTCCTGATAGGCTGGGCCAACGATCTTCTTGTCAGTCGCATGGCAGGCCAGGCAAGCGTTCTTTTGCGCCAATTCCTTGTTGGCGAATGCAGGTGCAGAGATCAGTACCGCGGCACCGACCATGATTTGTACGAATTTCATTGGACGTCCAAAAAAAATGGTTTATAACATTGACACTGACGAATATAAGTGAATATTGATTTATATCAAAGTAAAAAATGTGATCTTCATGTCAGGGATTTCCCGAGGAACCAAGCTCAGGCGTATCGCTTGCTCATGGCTTCCAGCGACACCGGCTTGATGCGGCTGGCGTTACCCGCACAGCCGAAAGCCTCAAAGCGCGCCTTGACAATGCCACGTGCCGCATTCTTGGCAGCCACCAGCGCTTTTCTCGGGTCAAACTCGCTGGGCTGCTGGGCGAACACCTGCCGCATGGCGCCGGTCATGGCCAGGCGAATATCGGTATCGATGTTGATCTTGCGCACGCCACTTTTGATGCCACGCTGGATTTCTTCAACCGGCACGCCATAGGTCTCCTTGATGTCGCCACCAAACTGACGAATGATGGCCAGCCACTCTTGCGGCACACTGCTGGAGCCGTGCATCACCAGATGGGTGTTGGGGATTTGCGCATGGATGGCCACGATACGGTCCATCGCCAGTATGTCACCGGTGGGCTTGCGGGTGAACTTGTAGGCGCCGTGGCTGGTGCCAATGGCAATGGCAAGTGCGTCAACACCGGTTTTGGCAACAAAATCTTTGGCCTGCACCGGGTCGGTCAGCATCATGTCGTGGGTGAGTTTGCCTTCAGCGCCAACGCCGTCCTCTTCCCCCGCCTCACCCGTTTCCAGCGAACCCAGACAGCCCAGCTCGCCCTCAACGGACACACCAATCGGATGCGACATGTCGCACACGCGACGCGTGATGTCCACGTTGTAGTCGTAGCTGGCGGGCGTCTTGCCATCGCTCATCAGCGAGCCGTCCATCATCACGCTGGTAAAGCCCGATCGAATGGACTGCTGGCACACTGCGGCCGACGTGCCGTGGTCCTGGTGCACCACCACCGGAATGTCGGGGTGGCTCTCCACGGCCGCCAGCATCATGTGGCGCAGATACGCCTCGCCCGCATATTTGCGCGCACCCGCAGAGGCTTGCAGGATGACCGGGCTGTCCGTCTCCTGCGCCGCCTCCATGATGGCGATGATCTGCTCCAGATTGTTGACGTTAAAAGCGGGCACGCCGTAGCCGTTTTCGGCAGCATGGTCCAGCACCTGACGAAGGGAAACAAAAGCCATGAAAATCTCCTGAAATAGTGAATAAATTGGCCTCTAGCGCTCACCCTATATGCGTGAGTAGCTATCAAATAAATAGCAAGCAGGTGTCACCCAGCTGCTGCCCGTTTTTGCAGAATCTCGAACGCGGGCAGCGTTTTCCCTTCCAGCACCTCCAGAAAGGCGCCACCACCTGTCGAGATGTACCCAACCTGGTCCTCGATGCCATATTTCGCGATGGCAGCCAGCGTGTCGCCTCCTCCCGCGATGCTGAAGCCGCTGGATTCAGCGATGGCACGGGCGATGGTTTTGGTGCCGTTCTCAAACGCTGCAAATTCGAATACGCCCACAGGGCCATTCCAGACGATGGTGCCTGCCGCCTTGAGTTGCCCGGCCAGGCGGGCTGCCGTCTTTGGCCCAATATCCAGAATCAGGTCATCGTCCGCCACATCGGTTGCGGCCTTGATGGTGGCCACGGCATCCGCACTGAAGGACTTGGCAGTGACCACGTCGGTGGGAATGGGAACTTCAGCGCCGCGGGCTTTCATGGCGGCCATCACGGCCTTCGCCTGGTCCAGCAAATCCGGCTCAGCGAGACTCTTGCCGATCTTCAAGCCTGCTGCCAGCATGAAGGTATTGGCAATGCCACCGCCCACAATCAGCTGGTCCACATTTTTTGCCAGGCTTTGCAGGATGGTGAGTTTGGAGCTGACCTTGGAACCGCCCACGATGGCCACTAACGGCCGTTTGGGGTTGGCCAGCGCCTGGGTGATGGCATCTATTTCCGCCGACAGTAGCGGCCCTGCGCAAGCAATGGGCGCGTATTGCGCAATGCCGTAGGTGGTGCCTTCAGCCCGGTGGGCTGTACCGAACGCATCGTGCACAAAGATGTCGCACAACGCAGCCAGTTTGCGGGCCAGCGCTTCGTCGTTCTTCTTTTCACCTATGTTGACGCGGCAGTTTTCCAGCAGCACCAACTCACCGGGCGCCACCTGAACGCCTTCTACCCAGTTGGGGACCAGTGGAACAGGCCGGTCCAGCAACTCGCCCAATCGCCTGGCTACGGGCGCCAGACTGTCCCCCGGTTTGAACGCCCCTTCGGTGGGACGCCCCAAGTGACTGGTCACCATCACGGCAGCACCAGCGTCCAACGCCATCTGGACGCAGGGCACGCTGGCGCGAATGCGGGTATCTTCGGTGATGTTGCCCGCATCATCCTGCGGCACATTCAAGTCAGCCCGGATGAAGACACGCTTGTCGCGTGCGAAGCCATTCTTCACCACATCAGCAAAACGTAAAATCTTCATGCTCGCACTCCCGTCTTGGCGGCCACCACCCGCACCATCTCCAGACACTTGTTGGAGTAACCCCACTCGTTGTCATACCAGGCCACCACCTTCACGAAGGTGCCGTCCAGTGCGATGGAAGCATCGGCATCAAACACGCTGGTGCAGGTCTCGCCCCGGAAGTCGGTGGCCACCACTTTGTCTTCGGTGTAACCCAGCACGCCTTTCAAGGCGCCCTGGCTCTGGGCTTTCATTTCAGCGCAGATTTCCTTGAGCGTGGCTTCCTTGTTCAGTTCACAGGTCAGGTCCACGACCGAGACGTCGCTGGTGGGCACCCGGAAGGACATGCCGGTGAGCTTTTTGTTGAGTTCAGGGATGACCACGCCCACGGCTTTGGCAGCTCCGGTGCTGCTGGGGATGATGTTTTCCAGAATGCCGCGGCCGCCGCGCCAGTCTTTGTTGGAGGGGCCGTCTACCGTTTTCTGGGTGGCGGTGGCGGCGTGCACGGTGGTCATGAGGCCACGTTTGATGCCCCATTTGTCATGGAGAACTTTGGCGACCGGGGCCAGGCAGTTGGTGGTGCAGCTGGCATTGCTGATGATGGCCTGGCCGGCATAGGTTTTGTCATTGACGCCGAAGACGAACATGGGGGTGTCGTCTTTGCTGGGGGCGGAGAAGATGACTTTTTTGGCGCCGGCGGCGAGGTGTTTTTCACCGGAGGCTTTGTCCAGGAAGAGGCCGGTGGCCTCCAGCACGATGTCAGCGCCTACTTCGTTCCATTTAAGGGCGGCAGGGTCACGTTCCTGGGTCAGACGGATTTTCTTGCCGTTGACGATGAGGGTGTTGCCTTCTACGGCGATGCTGCCTTTGAAGCGGCCGTGCACGCTGTCGTACTGGAGCATGTAGGCCAGGTAGTCAGGTTCGAGCAGGTCGTTGATGCCGACGACTTCGATGTCCGCAAAGTTCTGGACCGCTGCGCGCAGTACGTTGCGCCCGATTCGGCCGAAACCGTTGATGCCTAGTTTGATCGCCATGAGTTTTTTCCTATATAAAAAGACTTCCAGCCCTCGCCGATATTGCGTGAACGGCTATTAATTCAGTAGCGCGGAACAGTCCGCGATCACCCGGTCAGGTGAGCAGGCTTCAATGGGCTGACCCATGTTGTAGCCATAGGGCAGCGCCCAGACAGCCACACCCGCGTTACGAGCCGTGGCCACATCAATGCTGGAGTCACCAACAAACAGTGCCCGGTTCGGCAGCACACCAAACTGCGCCAGACAACTCTGAATGCCTGCCGGGTCAGGTTTTTTGGTCGATAGCGTGTCGCCGCTCACCACGCGGTCCAGCAATGACGTGATCTGGTGGGCGTTCAGTACCGTCGCGGTGTAACGCCCCTCCTTGTTGGTCACCACAGCCAGTTTCACACCCCGGTCGCGCAGCGTCGCGAGCGTTTCACGCACCTGGGCGTAGAGATGACTGCGTGTGCCACAACGGCGCTGGTAGTTCCTGTCAAATTCAGCCGCGATCAGCGGCAGGCTATCACTGGCGGCCACAGCTGCCACCTCCGTTTTACCGACGAAAGCCAGCGCCTGAATCAAGAGCGTACGGGTTCCGTGGCCAATCCAGTCGTTGACCTGCTGCTGCGTGACCGCCGGCAGATTAAAGTGGCGCAGCGTATCGTTGACCGCATCGGCAATTTCCGGCGCGGTCTCAATCAGCGTGCCGTCGAGGTCAAACATGATGAGATCAAATGGCCTCGTCATGACGCCAGTGTTTTAACTGCTTTGACCACGCTCTGCGACGTGATGCCAAAGTGGGCATACAGGTCTTTGGCCGGAGCCGACTCTCCAAACGTGGGCATGCCCACCACAGAGCCAGTGCGCCCGACATATTTGCGCCAGAAGTCCGGATGTGCCGCTTCAATCGCTACGGTGGGCAAGCTCAGCGGCAGCACGGATTCCTGATACGCCACAGGCTGACGGTCAAACACATTGGTGCAGGGCATGGACACAACGCGGGTAGGAATGCCTTCGGCAGCCAGCGCCGCCTGCGCTTCCATGGCCAGCGACGTCTCGGAGCCCGTGGCCACCATCACCGCCTTGGCACCGGGCATGTCGGACAGCACATAGCCTCCGTAGCGGATTGAGTCCACCATGGCCACGTCAGTCAAACGCGGCAAGTTCTGCCGCGACAGGCACAGTGCGCTAGGTCCGTCCTTGCGTTCCACAGCGCAGGCCCAGGCCACGGCCGTTTCCAGGCCATCGGCCGGGCGCCACACATCCAGCCCCGGAATGATGCGCAAAGAGGGGATGTGCTCCACACTCTGGTGCGTGGGGCCATCTTCGCCCAGGCCAATGCTGTCGTGCGTGAACACATGAATGACGCGGATCTTCATCAGGGCCGCCATCCGGATGGCATTGCGGCTGTAGTCGCTGAAGGTCAGGAACGTGCCGCCGTAGGGGATGTAGCCGCCATGCAGCGCCATGCCGTTCATGATGGCGGCCATGCCGAATTCACGCACGCCATAACTCAGATGGTTGCCCCAGGCATCCCGGCCCGCCTTGACGCAGCCCTTGAAGTTGGTGAGATTGGAGCCAGTCAGGTCGGCACTGCCGCCGAAGAATTCCGGCAGCAACGTGCACAGCGCGTCCAGCGCATTCTGGCTGGACTTGCGGGTGGCAAATGCATCGGGCCTTGCGGCGATACCGGCCAGCAGGTCCGGTAACTTGTCGGCAAAAGCAGGCAACAGGTCACCCGCCATGCGGCGCTCGAATTCCGCCGCCTCCAGCGGGTACAACGTGCGATAGGCTTCGAATCGCGTGCGCCAGGCTTTTTCAGCGCTCTGACCGCGTTCCTTCGCGTTCCAGGCTGCAGCGATATCAGCGGGCACTTCAAACGGCGCCGCGGTCCAGCCCAGCGCTTCACGCGTAGCGGCTACTTCGGCAGCACCGAGCGCAGCGCCGTGTACGTCATGGGTACCAGCCTTGTTGGGCGAGCCCATGCCGATCACGGTTTTGCAGCAGATCAAAGTCGGCTTGCCGTGAGGCAAAACGGCCTGCGCTTTGGCGGCACGAATGGCGGCATCAATCGCGGCTGGGTTGTGTCCGTCCACGTCGGGTATCACGTGCCAGCCATAGGCTTCAAAGCGCTTGGGGGTGTCGTCGGTGAACCAGCCTTCCACGTGGCCATCAATCGAGATGCCGTTGTCGTCGTACAGTGCCACGAGCTTGGACAGGCGCAGTGTTCCGGCCAGTGAACAGGCCTCATGGCTGATACCTTCCATCAGGCAGCCGTCACCCATGAACGCATAGGTGAAGTGATTCACGATGTCGTGCTCAACCCCGTCTTCCTCGCGGTTGAACTCGGCAGCCAGCAGTTTTTCGGCCAACGCCATGCCCACCGCATTGGTGATGCCTTGCCCCAAGGGGCCAGTGGTGGTTTCCACGCCAGGCGTTATACCCACTTCGGGGTGGCCGGCCGTCTTGCTATGCAGCTGGCGGAAGTTTTTGAGCTCCGCCATGGGGAGGTCGTAACCCGTGAGGTGCAGCAGCGCATAGATCAGCATGGAGCCGTGGCCGTTACTCAGTACAAAACGGTCACGGTCTGGCCAGTGCGGGTTGACCGGGTTGTGGCGCAAGTGACGGTTCCAAAGCACTTCGGCAATGTCAGCCATGCCCATGGGCGCGCCGGGGTGGCCAGACTTCGCCTTTTCCACCGCATCAACCGCCAGCATGCGGATGGCGTTGGCCATTTGTCTGGCCAGTTCAGGTGTCGGTGTATTCATGTCAGATCGCTCCCAGCGCACGTTTGCGACGCTCCATCATTCGCCACACAAAGGGCGTGAAGATCAGCTGCATGGCCAGTTCCATCTTGCCGCCCGGCACCACCACCGTGTTGGCCCGGCTCATGAAGCTGTCGCCAATCATGTTGAGCAGGTACTGAAAGTCGATGCCCTTGGGGTTGGCAAAACGGATCACCACCATGCTCTCATCGGCACTGGGAATGTCACGCGAGATAAAAGGATTGGACGTGTCCACCATGGGCACACGCTGGAAATTCACATGCGTATGCGCAAACTGCGGGCAGATGTAATTCACGTAGTCCGGCATGCGGCGCAGGATGGTGTCCGTCACCGCTTCGGTGCTATAGCCACGCTGGTGCTTGTCGCGCCAGAGCTTTTGAATCCATTCCAGGTTGATGACCGGCACCACGCCGATCAGCAGGTCCGGGTGCTGGGCGATGTTGTGCTCCGGGGTGACCACGGCGCCGTGCAGTCCTTCGTAGAACAGCATGTCGGTGTCAGCAGGCAGGTCTTCCCATGGGGTAAACGTGCCAGGGCTCTGCTTGTAGGGAGCAGCCTCTTCGTCGTTGTGCAGGTACTTGCGTGCGCGACCGTTGCCTGATTTGGCATAGGTACCAAACAGCGACTCCAGCTCGCCGAACAGGTTGTTGTCCGGCCCGAAATGGCTGAAATTCATATTGCCGCTTTTCTCGGCCTCAGCCTGACGCAATTTCATTTCCTTGCGGTCGTAGCGGTGAAAGCTGTCGCCCTCGATGATGGCTGCCGTGACGTTCTCCCGCCGGAAAATATTGGCAAACGTGCGCGTCACAGTGGAAGTACCGGCGCCGCTGGATCCGGTGATGGCGATGATGGGATGGCGTTCTGACATGGAACTGGCTCCTAAACAAAAATAGTCTTCAAATTGACATCTAACCCTCGCAGGATATGCGTGAGTAGCTATCTAATTAATAGCAAATATTGAAAATCAATCAATCCCTGAACAGGCTGCGTTTGGCAAACAGCGGGTTGTCCAGTTCTACCTGCACAGGCTCAGCGTGGTAGCGCTCAATACGCTCCACTTCATTACGTGAGCCAAATACCAGACCGATGCGCTGGTGCAGTGAGCTGGGTGCCACGCCCAATACTGGCTGGCGTCCTGTGCTGGCCCGGCCACCAGCCTGCTCCATGATGAAACCAATGGGATTGGCCTCGTACAGAAGACGCAGCCGGCCAGGTTTGGATGGGTCTTTGGTATCCCGCGGGTACATGAACACGCCACCACGCATCAGGATGCGGTGCGCTTCGGCCACCATGCTGGCGATCCAGCGCATGTTGAAATCCTTGCCGCGCGGGCCGGGTTTGCCGGCCAGGCATTCATCCACATAACGTTTCACGGGCGCTTCCCAGAAGCGGCTGTTGGAGGCGTTGATGGCAAATTCCTGAGTGTCTGCCGGCACCTGAATCTGCGGGTGCGTGAGCATGAACTCACCCAGATTGGGGTCCAGCGTGAAACCCACCACGCCGTTGCCTACTGACAGCACCAGCATAGTGGTGGGGCCGTACAGTGCGTAGCCAGCCGCAGCCTGCTGGGCACCGGGCTGAAAGAAATCGGCCTCCACCACATCGCGACCGCTGTCAATCACGTCCTGCGGCGCACGCAGGATGGAGAAGATGCTGCCCACAGATACATTCACGTCGATGTTGGATGAACCATCCAGCGGGTCAAACACCAGCAGGTACTTGCCACGGGGTTGCTGTGCCGGAATCTGGTACGGCTCCTCCATCTCTTCCGATGCCATGCCCGCCAGATGGCCGCCCCATTCGGTCAGCCGGGTGAAATACTGGTTGCTGATGACATCGAGTTTTTTCTGGGTCTCGCCCTGCACATTGATCGAGCCCCCCGCATCGGCGTCGTGGTTGCCCAGCATGCCGCCGAGTTCACCAAAAGCGACAGCGCGGGCAATGGCCTTGCAGGCCAGGGCGACATCCAGCACCAAGGCGTTGAAGTCACCACTGGCACTGGGGAAGCGTCGCCGTTCTTCAATGAGGTACTGCGTGAGCGTAAAACGCTTGGACAAAGGCATGAGAAGTTCTCCCGATAGTTGAAATTCTTGGATGGATGGATCAGGCAGGTAGCGCGGCCTGGCGCAGCGTGTTCATCACACCGCGGTAGCCGCCGTCGGCATCGGGCGCGCCAAACACGGCACTGCCTGCTACGCAGGTGTCGGCACCTGCGGCCACGATGCGCCGGATGTTGTCTGCCTTCACGCCGCCATCCACTTCCAGCCAGATCGGCTGGCCACCGGCAGCCTGGTGGGCGTTGATCTTCTGGCGGGCCGCCTTCAGCTTGGGCAAGGTTGCATCGATGAACTTTTGTCCACCAAACCCGGGGTTCACGCTCATCAGCAGCACCATATCCAGCCGTTCCATCACATGGTCCATCCAGTCCAGTGACGTGGCAGGGTTCAACACGATGCCTGCTTTGCAGCCATGATCCCGGATGAGCTGCAGGGTGCGATCCACATGACGGCTCGCCTCAGGGTGGAAAGTGATGATGTTGGCGCCAGCTTTGGCAAACAGCGGAATCAGCGCATCTACCGGCTCCACCATCAGGTGCACATCGATACCGATCTTCACGTGCGGACGAATGGCTTCACACACCAGTGGGCCAATCGTGAGGTTGGGCACGTAGTGGTTGTCCATCACGTCAAAGTGCACCAGATCAGCACCGGCACTTTCAATGGCACGCACCTCTTCACCCAGACGGGCGAAGTCGGCTGACAGGATGGAGGGTGCGAGGCGGATGGAATCAGTCATGGTGGGCTTTCAGGATGAGCGGGAGGTAGTGGCTGCAACGGCGGTGTTCGAGGCGTGCCACTCGCGCAGATGGGCCACCGTAACTCCCTGCAAAGTGGGCAGCACCCGCAGCGCACCCGTGAAATCATGGTGTGCCGTGAAGCTGTTGGGCGTGATCAGGGTGGCCAGACCCGCCTTGACGGCGGCTTTCAATCCATTGGCCGAGTCTTCAAAAGCCAGGCATTCCTGCACAGGTACCTGCAGACGTTTCAGCGTTTGCAGGTACACCTGCGGATGCGGCTTCTTCTGTGGCGCGGTTGACGCGTCTTCGACCACCGAGAAATAGTGCATCCAGTCCGGACCGATGGCGGTACGCAGCAGCGCTGCAATGTTGACCGGCGAGGTGGTGGTGGCAATGGCCAGCCGCAATCCTTCCTGATAGGCCGACTCGATGAGACGCAAAACACCGGGGCGCAACTGCACGGCACCGTCCTGCACCGCACGCTCATACGCGGCCGTCTTGAGCTCATGCATGCGGTTAACGGTGTCCTGCACACCCGAGCTGCCGATCTGTTTGAGATCTGGCTGGATCTGCTGCCAGTAATGCAGGATGCGCTCCTTGCCGCCCGACACTTCCAGCAGGCGGGTGTACAGCGCCTCATCCCAGACCCAGTCGCGCCCTACCTCTGCGAACGCCTCGTTGAACGCGGCGCGATGGGCGCTTTCGGTGTCGGCCAGAGTGCCGTCGACATCAAAAATCAGGGCGCTGAGCATGGAAGAGGTCCTTTTGGGTTGCAGTTGGCCGCTCCATATCAGTCACGGCGAATTTACTTTATCCGCCAACACACATAAACTCAAATCATGTTTTATATACTTATCATCAGAAATATCTGATGAATTAGGCATCATGCGAAATTACACCCTCAAGCAAATCCAGACCTTCATTGAGGTCGCCCGGGAGCAATCTGTCTCCAAAGCAGCCGAGCGGCTTTTCGTTACCCAGCCGGCAGTTTCCATGCAGCTGCGGCAACTGGAAGATGCGTTCGGGCTGGCACTGGTAGAGTCCGCGGGGCGCAACATCCAGTTGACCAACGCGGGCGAGGCTTTTCTCACCCACGCCATCGCCGCCATGGGCCAACTGAAGGACCTGGAAGCCGTGATGGCCGAGCATGTGGGCATGAAAAAGGGCCACATCAATCTGGCGGTAGTGAGCACCGCCAAGTACTTTGTACCCATGCTGCTGGTGCGTTTTGCCAAGCTCTATCCGGGCGTGGACATTACCTTGAGCATCGACAACCGGGAAAACATCCTGGGCATGCTGGCCCGCAACGAGGTCGATCTGGTGGTAATGGGCCGGGCACCCAAGACCCTGGATTGTGAGGCAACCGCCTTCGCCACCAACCCGCTGAGCATCGTGGCTGCACCCGATCATCCACTCTCCAGGCGCAAGCACCTGCCGTTCAGCTCAATGGCCGAATACAGTTTTGTGGTGCGCGAGCAGGGCTCGGGCACACGCGCCGCCATGCAGCGCCTGTTTGCGCAAAACGACGTGGAAATGAAGGTTGTGATGGAAATGCCCAGCAACGAGACCATCAAACAGGCTGTGATGGCAGGCATGGGCCTGAGCTTCCTGTCTTTGCGCACGGTCCGGCACGAGCTGGCCAGCGGGCACATTGCGCTGCTGGATGTTAGTGGCATGCCACTGGTGGGCAACTGGTATGTCACGCACCTGAGCCAGAAGAAGCTGTCGCCTGCCGCCAAGGCCTTCAAGGCATTCCTGGTTGAACAGGCCGGGCCGTTGATTGATTCCTGGGCTTAGTCGAATCTCAATAGATCAGTTTTTTCTTATTTATAAAAAATAATAATTGAATTTTTCTTATGAACACAGTCTTCTATAGTCGGCTCCAGAAACCTTGAGGTAGCAGGATTGCTGAAGCTCCCAAGGTTGTGCGATCGCCGTCAACCACTGGAGACTTCATGGATCAATCCAACCGCTACGCTGACCTGAGCCTCAAAGAACAAGACCTGATCAAGGGTGGCAACCACATTCTTGTCGCTTACAAAATGAAGCCCAAATCAGGGTTTGGCAGCTATCTGCAATGCGCAGCCCACTTTGCAGCCGAGTCCTCCACCGGCACCAACGTCGAGGTGTCCACCACCGACGAGTTCACCAAGGGCGTGGATGCACTGGTGTACCTGATCGACGAGGCCACGGAGGAAATGCGCATTGCCTACCCACTGGACCTGTTTGACCGCAACATCACCGATGGCCGCATGATGATCGTGTCGTTCCTGACCCTGGTGATCGGCAACAACCAGGGCATGGGCGACATCCAGCACGCCAAGATTTACGACTTCTTCATGCCACCGCGCGCCATCCAGCTGTTTGACGGCCCGGCCAAAGACATCTCCGACCTGTGGCGCATTCTGGGCCGCCCGGTCAAGGACGGCGGCTACATTGCCGGCACCATCATCAAGCCCAAGCTGGGCCTGCGCCCCGAGCCGTTTGCCAAAGCGGCCTACCAGTTCTGGCTGGGTGGCGACTTCATCAAGAACGACGAGCCACAGGGCAACCAGACCTTTGCCCCGATGAACAAGGTGATGCCGCTGGTCTACGACGCGATGAAACGCGCCATGGACGAGACCGGTGAAGCCAAAATCTTCTCGGCCAACATCACCGCTGATGATCACTACGAGATGATTGCCCGGGGTGAATACATCCTGCGCACCTTCGGGCCCGACGCCGACAAGGTGGCCTTTCTGGTGGACGGCTACGTCGGCGGCCCCGGCATGATCACCACCGCCCGGCGACACTTCCCCAACCAGTACCTGCACTACCACCGCGCCGGCCACGGCGCCGTCACCAGCCCCAGCGCCAAGCGCGGCTACACCGCCTATGTGCTGGCCAAAATGAGCCGCCTGCAAGGCGCTTCGGGCATCCACGTCGGCACCATGGGCTACGGCAAGATGGAAGGCGAAAAGGACGACCGCGCCATTGCCTACATCATCGAGCGCGACAGCTACACCGGCCCGGCCTACCACCAGGAATGGTTTGGCATGAAGCCCACCACACCAATCATCTCGGGCGGCATGAATGCGCTGCGCCTGCCCGGCTTCTTTGAGAATCTGGGTCACGGCAACGTCATCAACACCTCGGGCGGTGGCAGTTACGGTCACATCGACAGCCCTGCGGCAGGTGCCACCTCGTTGCGCCAGGCGTATGAGTGCTGGAAAGCCGGTGCTGACCCGATTGAGTGGGCCAAAGAGCACAAGGAATTTGCCCGTGCGTTTGAGTCCTTTCCCGGCGACGCCGACAAGCTCTACCCCGGCTGGCGCGAAAAGATTGGCGCACACCGCTGAATCTGAAACCCGTGGTATCGGCCATCATGACCTCTCCTTACTACCAGCCGCAGGGCAACGAGGTGCCGCTGTTCGAGGCAGCGTATGCGGCGCGTCTGCCCGTGATGGTGAAGGGACCCACGGGCTGTGGCAAATCACGGTTCATTGAGTTCATGGCACACCGGCTGGGGCGACCGCTGATTACCGTGGCCTGCAATGAAGACATGACCGCATCCGATCTGGTTGGTCGTTTTCTGCTGGATGCCAATGGCACCCGCTGGCAGGACGGGCCATTAACCGTGGCCGCGCGCACCGGGGCCATCTGCTATCTGGATGAAATCGTCGAAGCGCGGCAGGACACCACGGTGGTGATCCACCCGCTGACCGACCACCGTCGCCAGCTGCCACTGGACAAGAAGGGCGAGACGGTTCATGCCCATCCTGATTTTCAGCTGGTGATCTCCTACAACCCGGGCTACCAGAGTCTGCTCAAGGACCTCAAGCCCTCAACCAAACAGCGCTTTGCCGCCTTTGAGTTTGACTACCCCGCTCCTGAGCTGGAAGCACAGATCGTCTGCAGCGAGACCGGGCTGGACACCGCACGCGCAGGCCAACTGGTGCAGATTGCCCATGCGGCCCGCCAGCTCAAGGGACACGGCCTGACCGAGGGTATTTCCACGCGCCTGCTGGTCTACGCGGCTACCTTGATCAAGGGCGGCGTGGCTCCGCGGGATGCCTGCCGCATGGCGCTGGTTCGCCCCATCACCGACGACGCCGACATCCGCCAGACGCTGGACCACACCATCGATGCGGTACTGACCTGAGCCCTGGCATCATGGCTCCCACGCCTGAGCAACTTGAATCCTGGCGCCAACAGCTGGCGTGCAGTTTCCCCTCGGTGCAGGCCGTGTTTGCCGACTGCATGGCAGAGGCCACCCAAACGCTCAGCCCGGCAGGACTGGACGCATACCTGGACTGCGCGCGTGCGCTGGGCAAGATGGGTCGCGGGCCAGAGCCGGTTCTGGCATTGCTGCAGGAGTGGCCGCAGGCGGCCCATATCGTGGGCGAAGAAGCACTGGCCGATGTAACAGCCTTGCTATTCGCCATGCAAAAGTCACCCAACAGCGGTGCGATGGCACCCCTGCTGCAAACCCTCGCTGCCGTGGCGCGACGTCTGCAGGGGCCGGACCCGCTGCGCCACTATCTGCGTACCGTGCAGGACGTGATGGCACGCACATCGGTGTCCATCCACGGTCACCACACCACCTTTGCCAGCCCCGGTTTGCCGGTGTTGCTAGCGCAGGCGCCGCAGTTGCTGGGCGTGCTGACGGTAGCGGGTCTTGCGCGCTGGGCGGATTACGGCGTGCGCCACTACCAGCACCACCCGCAGCGCCAGTGTGAGTATTTTTCCCTGCAACTGGCCGACAGTCGTGCGGTGTTACAACGCGAGCGTCATGGCACGCTACTGGTTGATGTGGAAAACCAGCTCGTCTTGACGCTACGCGCGTTATGGCAAGACCAGGTGCCACTGCGTGCCTACGCCACGGGTCTGGGCGACACCCCCACTCCGGCACCCTGGACCACGCACCACACTGCGGATGACAGCATTTGCCTGCCCGATGTGTACGATGCCCTGGCCGGCGAGCATCCGGTTAGTGGCATAGACCGCTACCGCGTGGCTCTCGCTCATATGGCTGCACACCGCCGCTGGAGCCAGCCATTGGTGGCTGACAACCTGAGCCCCTTGCAGCGACTGACGATCGAATGCCTGGAAGATGCCCGCGTGGATCACCTGCTGCTGCGTCACTACCCGGCCTGCGCCCGTTGCTGCTGACCCTGCATCCCCGCCCGGTAGAGGGTGCCTGCGACCCGCTAGTGGCCAGTTGCCTGCGGCATCGGCTGGCCATGCTGTCGTACGCATTGATGGACTCCGCTCATGGGTATGGGGATGCGGCACTGAACGACTGCGTAGCCACGTTCCATGCGTTGATGGATGGCACCGACTCCAGCACCCAGGCCATGCAAATCCTGGCCATACAACATGCCGCACGTACCCGGCGCCAGAGCGATCAACTGGCGCGCGTGTATTTCAAAGACACCCTGGTCAGCTACCGCGATGACAACCGTCACCTGTGGACCTTCATCGAAGCAGGTGACGAGGAAGATACTTTCACAGAACCCCCTACTCCCGACAAGCCGGAGGAGCATGGCCTGCCGCCACGCCACTACCCGGAATGGGACGTCACCAGTCAGACCTACCGGCCCGACTGGGTGAGCGTGTATGAAGCTTTGCACCCCAGCGGCGACGCCAGCCACATCGACGCGCTGCTGGCGCGGCACGCAGGCCTGGCGCGCCAGCTGCAGCAACTGCTGGACCTGCTCAAACCACAAAACCGCGTGCGCATCCGGTATCAGGAAGAAGGCAGCGAGCTGGATCTGGATGTGGCCCTTCGTTCACTGATCGACTGGCGCGCGGGGGCCCAGCCAGACCCTCGCATCCTGATGAGCCACCAATCGGACAGCCGCAGCATTGCTGTGTTGGTGCTGCTGGATTTGTCGCAATCGCTCAACGACACGGTGCCCGGAACAGGCCAGACGCGCCTGGCGCTCAGCCAGGAGGCTGTGGCCTTGCTGGCCTGGGCCATCGACCGGCTGGGCGACCCGTTTGCGTTGGCGGGCTTTCACTCCAACACCCGGCACGACGTGCGGTACCAGCACATCAAGGGGTTCGGTGAGCGCTGGGGTGATGCGCCCAAGGCGCGGCTCTCGGCGTTGCAGGCACAGTATTCCACTCGCATGGGAGCAGCGCTCCGCCATGCAGCCCACTACCTGGACGCGCAAACGGCGGACAAAAAATTGTTGCTGGTGCTCACCGACGGACGCCCGTCCGATGTCGATGTTCACGATGACGCCGCGCTGGTCGCCGATACCCGACAGGCGGTTCAGGAACTGGCCCAGCAGGGGAATGCACACCCACTGCATCAGCCTGGATCTGCAGGCCGATGCCTACGTGCACGACATCTTTGGCCACCACGTCACCGTGGTGGACCGGATTGAGCAACTGCCAGATCGGCTCACCCGTTTATTTGTCAGTTTGACAAAATAATGTACCAGATAGGCCATTAGACCTTTTCCGCATTGTGTGAGCAGCTATTGAATTGAGAGCAAATCTAACTGCATCCTTCCCCGGCACGCAGTGCGCACAACCTGGCATGCGCCGGAGATTCCAGCTGCAGGGTGACATGGTGAATCTTGAAGTGCTCGCGCAGTTCGTACTCTGCCTCATGCAATACCGAGCCCGTGTCAGCGCCCGCGTCACGCAACACGACGTGAGCCGTCAGTGCAATCTGCGATGTGCCCATCGCCCAGACATGCAGGTCGTGCACTTCGCTCGCACCGGGCAGACCCAGCAGCATTGTCCGCACAGCCTCCAGATCGATACCCTCAGGTACACCATCAAACAACAGGTGCAATGACTGCTTGAAGAGGCCCCAGGTGCCCATTACGATGATCACCGCAATGCCCAGACTCATCACCGGGTCAATCCACGTCCAGCCCTGCCACAGGTAAATCGCCCCGCCAATCACCACCCCCAGCGACACCAGCGCATCCGCCGCCATGTGCATGAAGGCACCACGGATATTGAGGTCGCCCTCGCGGCCCCGCATGAACAGCAGCGCCGTAGCGGTGTTGATGACAATGCCCACGCCCGCTACAGCCATGATGGTCCAGCCCTCGGTAGGCTCTGGGGAGCGAAGCCGGCCAGCAGCCTCCCATCCGAGCGAGCCCATCGCCACGAGCAGCAGCAAGGCATTGATGAACGCCGCCAGAATGGAGGCGCGTCGCCAGCCATAGGTGTGGCGAGCATCTGGTTTTAACTTGCCAGCCAGGGCGCCACCCCAAGCGAGAACCAGACCCGCCACATCGCTCAGATTGTGGCCGGCATCGGCCAGTAGAGCCAGTGAGTTGATCTTCCAGCCATAAAAAGCCTCGATCACCACAAAGGCGAGGTTGAGTGCAATGCCAATGGCAAAGGCACGGTTGAATTCAGCGGGTGTGTGGGTATGCCCATGGTCGTGATCGTGTCCGGAACTCATACCGATTCACCCTCATAGACCGGCGCAAAACCACCCCCCGGTGTACGAAAGTTGGTTGTCTGACCCTGATACAAACGGGCAGCAACCCATTGCACCTGGCCGTCGTAAACATAGTCCCGAAGGTCGAACTTCAGCACCTGTGCAGGCTGCTGCGCCGATGCGTCTGAAATCACGCGTTCACCCGGGGTGACCAATGCCTGAGCCACATAGTCACCAGCAAGAATTTCCTGCCACACCCGCTGGGTCAGCTTGTCGCCGCGGTAGGCCGCACGGCTGCCAAAACCGGCAAAAGGCTTGAAGAACAGGCGTTTGCGATCACCCCACAAGCGTTCGGCATTCGCCGGGTCAACAATTTCGGTGTGCGGAATGCTGCCCAGCAAAATGTCTTGCGTGGCCTGAGGCACACCCAAAGCCTGAAGTTGCTTCGCATCGCCGAGCAATACCAGGTTGCGCTTGTCTGCATACAGGGCATGTGCCTGCGGGTGCGGCGTGAGTACTGCAGCGTGCTGAAGATAGGCCGCGCGCAGCGTCTCACTGGCAGGGCTGGCAAGCGAGAAATCAGTCAACCGGTTGTAGACCAGGTCGATGGCCAACTCGCCATGCCACAGCACCCCATCCCGCAAACTGAAATCGCCCGGGCCGGCAATCACCGCCTGCAACCCGTGGCGCTGAAAGAGCTGCTGGAAAAGCAGAAACTCGGGGTACAGGTATTGTTCTTCAGGATTTTCATCCACGATGGCGACGCTGCGCAAAGGCCGTTGACGACCACAAAGTGCCCATTCCCTGAGAAACATCGCCATGATGTCCTCACCCAGCGTGCGCGCCGCATCAGGCGACGGAACCATGTGTTCCATTGCTGCGCAGCAGGCACGCTGTGCCCTCGCCAGCACACCATTGAGCATGGCGCCCCCGGCATTGGTGTTGATCTCGATCAGACCGAAACCGCACTCGGCAACGTGAAAGTCATATCCGAAGAAGACGCCTTTGGCTCCGCCGGGGTCATGCCTGGCGATGGCCGGTGATCGGCCCAACACCTCTTCCCGATAGGTCGGCATGGAAACGACGGACTCGATGGCCCGGATAACCCGTGCCATTCGGGCCATGTGCACTTGGGAAACGAATACCGGGCGTGCCGCAAACAAATACGGACAGCGCTCACGCACCAGTTCAAACAGGCCGGGCTGGCCAATTTCCGATTCCAGTGCCTGACGCAATGCATCGCGATCCAGGCTGACGCAAAAACACTCACTATTCAGTGCCTCGATCAAGCCGGGATCCATTGATGTTGATACGAGGGGCGTGGTGGGGTCGGAAGTTAATGTGCTTTGCATTGCGCCATTTTCCCGCAACCCGGTAAACCCCTACCCTGCGCTATTCGCGCTCCATTTCCAGATAGGTCATGTTGGCCAATTGAGGAATCCAAACCTCCGCGTGCTTGAGCCCCGCATAAGTTCTGGCGTCAAAACTTTTGACCGCGGCGCTCATGTCGGTGCCGTCATCGACCGCCTTCTTCATGTGGGTGCGCAGGGCCAGCAGCAGATTTCGTGTCTGCGCCTGAGCTGTTGCCACATTGGTCACATTGCCGTGGCCGGGCACCAGTATTTGAGGGTTTATCTCATCAATCATTGCAAAGCTTTGCAGCCAGGTCCTGGTAAGACTCACCGGGATGAGTCCCAGAACGCGGTCAACGTAAACCACGTCACCCGTGAACATGACGTTCTTTTGAGGCAGCCAGACCACCATATCGCCCGGGGTGTGTCCGCCGCCACGGTATTTGAGTTCGATCACCACGCCGCCCAGCGCCAGGCGGGTGTCATTGCCTTGCACAAATCGGTTGGGAAGGGTTGGTATCGTTCCATCCAGCCGTTCCTTGAGCACCTTGAGAGCCTCCAGGTGGCCTCCAGCGCGAGCTTTCATGTCGGATTCGGCGGTGGCGTGAGCCATGATCTCCGCCCCTTGTGCCCTGAAATAACCATTTCCCAGCCAGCGATGATCTTGCCCACCGCTGTTGATCACCCACCTGACCGGTTGCGACGTGACTTTTTTGACGGCTTCCTGGATCTTGTGCGCAGACTGGAAGGTAGCTCCGCTGTCGATCAGCACCGCCCCCTCAGGGGTGACCACCAGACCGATATTGGCGTTCAGCCCTTCGTTTTCGTATGTGCGCCCGTCCGTTTCGCCGATGTAGGCATACACACCTTCCACGACCGGACGGAAAGTTACCTCCACAGCGAGAACGGGAAGGGAGATCAATGCACCCAGAACGCACATGGCGCGTGTTGTCATCAAGGCTTTCATCGTTTATCTCCTTTTATACTCATGCCAGTATATTTCGTTTTAATTACGCGCCACTTTCTGCCACACATTCAAGACTTAAATGCCACTGATTTGTTCTTGATCAACAAGCCACCCAAAAGAATTGCAGCGACATGACGTACTGACAAATGTCATGCCGAAGCCAGAGAAGCTCTACATACTGTTCATATTTATTGAGGAGCTTTCAACATGAAACTGCTGACCGATTTATTTTCGACTGACTACGGCCTGATGAGCATCATTGGCATTGCCTTCATGCTGGGTATGGGCGTCTTTTTTCGAATCTTTTTCAAACGCAAGATGGACGAGGACGCCCGCAACGCAGGGCAGTAGATTTTTAAGAACAGGTCGCGTTCAGGCTGCCTGTAGCTGTTCAGGCTTCAAGATCCGGTAAATGCGTCCGGTCTTGTCCAGTGGCTCAATTGCCTGTTCGCGTATGAGCGCGCTGATTTCCCGGCTGACAGTTTCCATTTTCAGGTCCACCATAGCCCCCATGTCTTCCCGGGCAAACAGGGTGACGATTTGTGCATCTGTCGAGCTGCGCATCTTGAGGACAAAGTTGCAGACCCGATTACGGGCAGTGCCGAAATTAAGGTCCGCCAGCCAATCATCGGCTTCGCGTAACGCTCGCGACCACTTTTCCATCAAACGCCGGTGCAATCGGGGAGATTGTGATCCCAGGGTCTGGATCACGGACAAAGGTATCCGGCACACGGACACCTCAGTCAGGGCAATGGCATCGGTGTCATAGCGGGAATGGGCCAGTGCCTCCAGCCCGGCAACGTCACCGGCACGCAGCACGCGGACAATACGCGGGCGTCCATCGTTTGTGCTGCGCACGAGTTTGATCATCCCCTTGCGCAGTGTGAATATGCCGATCGCTGAATCACCCTCCTGAAACAGCGAAGTCCCTGCGTGAAACTCCATGTCATCTATCGGTGCGTGGATCAGGCCAAAATCGGCCTCATTCAGATCAGCGAACAGCACCATGTCCCGGATACCGCAGTTGCGGCAATCGGAAGTACCCTTCCAGGCGGATTCTGTCTTGATGGGAATCATGGTGTTTATCCGGGGCCGCTCAGACTTTGATGGCAGCTCGCGAAGCCTTGATTCGCTGCTCCAGATAGGCGGCATAGAAGTCTTCGATATAGGCGCCCTCCATCCGTTCCGTCACTTCCTTGCCACCGGGGCCGAAAAACAAAACGGTAGGCGCGACCTTGACTTTCCAGGCACGGACCAACTGGTCATGCGTGACGCCAACGCGGTTGAAATCGCGCACAGCCGCCGCGCTGCGCATATCAATCTGAAAAATCGGCATACCTTCCTGCCGTCGCATGGGTTCGAGGTAGTTGTCGCGGGCAACACGACAGAACGGGCAACCGTCCAGACTCACCATCACCACCAGCGGTTGTCCTGATTTCAGCGCTTTTGCCAGCTCGTCGGCCAGCGATTCGGGAGCCGGCAGCACAGCCCCGGCAGCCCGCGCGGGCCGATTCATGGCGGCTGCAACAGAGATCCCGGCTGCAACAAGCCATTCGCGACGCCGCAAGGTGTCCTGATTCAACATTACGGCGCCTCTCTTTCCATCAACAAATAGGTGTTGTAGGCATTCATGCGGTTCGCCACGCGAAACAGCGGGAGATGCTCAAACTGCGTCCAGTCAGTCGCCCGGTAGGCGTCCTCGAATGGCTCCATGTTACCGGCTGCTTTGCCCATGGCAGTGCGAAGATAGATCAGGTAATCACGGGTCAGTTCCATATCTTTGCGCGCCTCGGAGGAAAGCGGGCCATGTCCAGGAACAATCACAGTCGCGTCAAAGGCCAGAAGCGTATCCAGCGATTTGATCCAGTGTCCGCTGTCAGCCTGACCAACATAGGGGATTCGCCCGCGAAAAACCAGATCCCCTGCAAAAAGCACTTTTTCTTTCGGCATGTATACCACCAGATCTTCCGGCGTGTGAGCCGGACCTACAGGCTGCAGCATGAAGCGCACCCCACCCACCGTGAGTTCCTTCGGCCCGTCGATCCATTCGTCGGCTGACACCAGTTGCGTCTTGTCATCAATCCAGGGCGCCAGTTCCTGTCGTGACGCTTCAAGCCGCAGGCGCGCATTGTCGGAGTTCAGGTACTCCAGCGCGGCCCGGTGCGCAATGATGCGTGCACCCTGTGCCTTCAGGGCCTGCAGGCCGTATATGTGGTCAGCGTGATAGTGCGTGACGATGACGTGGGTAACAGGAATCGGGGTTACCTTGCGGATTTCTGCCATCAAGCGGCCTGCCAGTGCCGGAGAGCCCAGAGCATCAATGACGACCACACCCGCGGGGGTGACGATGAACGCCGCATTTGAAATGAAGTTCTGGTTGGCACTGGAGCCCAGCGCGCCCACGCCCTCGACGTACCAAGCTGAAGGGGACACTTTTTGCGCCACCATTTCCGGTGCTGCCACTTTCGCAGCAGTGGCACCACCAGGGGCTGCAATCTGTGCGAGCGCAGGTGTCATGGCGCAGGCAGCCAGCAACACAGCCAGCCCACAAGGCCGCATACACCGTCCTGCAGCCTTCAGGGTCAAGAAATTCATGGTTTCACCTTGAGTATTTCAATCCATTCCGTCTTGTACAACACGCAAGCACCCATTTGCGGCAGGCAGACGCGGGACTTTTGATCAGGGTCAACTTCCCTGATTCGCCAAGCATTAATATAAGCGTTTACTGAATTATTGGGGAATGCCGTGGATCTGGCAACCATTTTGGAGCAGTATGGCGACGGAACCGTGCTCGCCATCGGCGGAGCAGCTATTGGCGCCCTCTTTGGTTTTTCCGCCCAACGGTCACGGTTTTGCCTGCGGGCAGCTGTTATCGAGTTCTGGCATCGGACATTTGGCGAAAAATTGTCCGTCTGGCTACTTGCCTTCGCGACTGCCGTGGTCACTGTGCAGGCGCTGCTGCTCACCCATACCCTGGACGTCAGCACTGCCCGGCAAATTGCAACACGGGGCAGCCTATCAGGCGCATTGGTTGGCGGACTGGTGTTTGGTGCCGGCATGATCATGACGCGCGGCTGCGCCAGCCGCTTGCTGGTACTGTCTGCCAATGGCAACCTGCGCGCGCTGTTGTCCGGGCTTATCTTTGCGGTAACTGCCCAAGCCTCGCTGTCTGGCGTACTGGCGCCGCTGCGTGGCATCATCAGCAGCTGGTGGACTGTGGAGGCGGGCCCTTCACGTGATTTGCTGGCAATCACCGGCGTGGGGCCATGGGGTGGTTTGATCGCCGGCCTGATCTGGCTGGCCGCAGCCTTATATTTCTCCTGGCGCAGCCCCCGACGCAGCATATGGATCTGGTTGGGTGGCATCGGCACAGGATTGACGGTTGCCGCGGCCTGGTGGTTCACTTACCTGATCTCGACCCAGTCTTTTCAGCCCGTTCAGGTTCAGGGCCTGACTTTCAGTGGTCCTTCCGCAGAGTGGCTGATGCGGGTTCTGGCCTCTCCCGCACCCGGCATCGGGTTTGACTTCGGCCTGCTGCCGGGTGTTTTTGCGGGTTCGTTCCTGGGAGCGTGGTTTGGCCGGGACCTGAAGCTGGAAGGCTTCAAGGACGGCTACAGCATGACGCGGTACATCGCCGGGGCCATCTTCATGGGTTTTGGCTCCATGCTGGCCGGTGGCTGTGCGGTCGGCGCAGGCATGACCGGAGGGGCCATTTTTGCACTCACTGCCTGGATAGCACTCCTGGGGATGTGGGGCGGCGCGGGTTTGACCGACAGGCTGTTGGACAACCGTCCGATCAAAGGTGAATCAATCGCCAGAAACCTGCCTGTTGCCCGGGCCACATGACCTGCGGGAAAGCATCCGGACTTACTTGCCGCTCAGGTACTCGGCGACCGCAGCCATCTCCAGTGGCGTCATCTTCGATACGATGGCGTGCATGATCGCATTGTCATTGGTGCGTTCGCGGGTGTTGAACTGCTTGAGCTGGTTTTCAGTGTAAGGGGCGTATTGACCCGCCAGCCGTGGCAGACTGGTAGTGCCCAGTGCACCTTCACCATGGCAGCTGACACAAGCGGCAACACCGCTGTATTTGTTGCCATTGTGAAAAATGTAGCGCCCAACAGCAGCCAGAGCCACATCTTTGGGTGGTTCTGCGGGCGCGTTCTGCTTCTCGAAATACTTGCCCAATGCCACCATCTCACCGGGAGTCAGCTTGGCCACCATGTCAGCCATCGCCGTGCTCTTGCGTTTGCCAGACTTGAAATTTTCAAGCTGCTTGGCAATATATTCCCAATGCTGGCCCGCCAGGCGCGGAAACACCTCGCTTGAGGACTCTCCCTCGGCACCATGGCAGACAAAACACACGCCTGAAACGATTTTTTTGGCCCGCGCTTCGTCAGCCTGTTGTGCCCACACGCTTGCGGTCACCGCCATGGTCAAGGCGGTGACCCATTTGCAACCTGCTTTCATCTTTCCACCTTGCAATGAATCCTTCAGGCGAGCGTGTCAGCCCAGATGTTGCGCGCCCATGCCATGGCGTAGCGTCCTTCCAGTTCATTGGCTGCGCTGGATACGCCACCAGAGCCGGCCACGGTCAGCATGGTTTTCTTCTCGGCGTCATAGCGGTGAACGCTGGAGACATGCACCACATCTTCGGCACTCACAAAGCTGTAGCAGGTGTTGTTGTAGATCGGCAGCTGATTGGGCTGTTTGCCGGTCAGCAACGCCACCACAGCTGCCGCACAGGTCTTGCCATGCTGGTTCGCCATGTGGCCCGATTTGGGCATGGCAGGCGCGATCTGAATGGAGTCGCCCAGCACGTGCACGTTCTTCACGGCAATGGACTCGTGTGTCAGAAAATCCACCTCGCACCAACGCTTGTTGGCCGTCGCCATACCGGTCTTCACCGCAATGTCGCCCGCACGCATTTCGGGAATGACGTTCAGCACGGCGGCCTTCACATCGTCATTGAACTCAAACTTCAATGTGTTGGTAGCGGCATCCACATCCACGACTTTGTGCTTGGGGCGGTATTCAACCATGCCTGCGTAGCGATCAGCCCAGGCCTTCTTGAACAGGGGGCCTTTGGAGGTGACGTCATCATTGGCATCCAGAATCAGCACCTTGCTCTTGGGTTTGGCTTGGGTGAAATAGCTGGCTACCTGACAGGCGCGTTCATAGGGGCCAGGAGGGCAGCGGTACGGTGCCAGCGGGATGGACAGCGCATACACGCCACCATCGGGCATGGCTTCCAGCTGTTTGCGCAAGGCCACTGTCTGGGCGCCTGCTTTCCAGCTATGCAGCACCTTGTCTTTGGCACCATCTTTAGCCATTCCAGGCAGGTTTTCCCACATGAAATCCACACCTGGCGAGACGATCAACCGGTCGTAGGGCAACTCGCCGCCTTTGGCCAGCATGACCATGCGTTTTTCCGGGTCAATGCGGGTCACCATGTCCTGCACCAGCCGCACACCGTGGCGTTTGACCAGATTGTCATACGGCGTGGTGATGTCGGCCATGGTCTTGCTGCCACCCAACACCAGATTGGAGATGGGACAGGAGATGAAGGTGCTGTTGGGTTCGACCAGGGTGACATCGATGCCATAGTCGGACCACATGCGCACATATTTGGCCGCAGTGGCGCCACCATAGCCTCCACCGATCACCACAACCTTGGGGCCCTTGCCGCTGCCACTGGTGGCGCAACCAGACATCAAACCCAAGGCCCCCAGCGAGCCTGCTGTGCCAACGGTTTGTACAAATTGACGACGTTTCATCATGATGGGGCCTCTCTTATTTTTTAAGGGCGGAGAAGTAGGTAGCCAATGCAGCGAGTTGCTCGTCGGAATAACCCTTGGAGAGCTGATGCATGATGGTTGCGGGTTTTTTGCCGGTCTTGAAGTCCAGCAGTTTCTTCAGCATGTCGTCCTTGTTGACACCCGCCAGCGACTCGTTGCCAGCCTGGGCAACACCGCTGGTGCCGTGGCAACTGGCGCACGCTGCCGCCCAGCTCCGGACCTGCAGCGGATCAACGGCCTGGGCCTGGGCCCACCCGGATACAACGGCCAGCGCGCCGGCCAGCACCAAAGCATTCAATTTCATTACTCAATCTCCTTGTTTTTTGCAAAGTGGGAAAACAAAAACTGCAAAGCCGAAAATCAGGGATGGATGTACACAAAACCTTCCTTGGCCTGAAGTCTGGCAACTTCAGCCACACCGGACGGGACAATGGTTGCCTCCATCGCCACTTTGTCCTTGGTGATATCTCGCGATATCAAGGTGTTGTTACAGACCCGGAACTCCACGCCCCGGCCCGCAAGTTCTCCAATGTCCCCGGTAAAGGGCTGTCCTCTGGGATTCTTCGCGCCGTCCAGAAGGAAATCAATGCCCGCGCCATGTGTCACGACAACGATTTTGACCGTCGAGTCGGCATTGAGGTGGTTTCGGATGTTACCGATGGCGCGTGCAGCCTGTGGAGTGCCCTCGCTCAGGTGATACACCACCTTGACCTGTCCCCAAGCCAGTGATGCCGTCAACAAACCGGCAAACAACAGCATAAAACGCTTCATGATCAATTCCTTATATATGACATGAATGCTAAGGCCATCATCCCCTTTGCCAACACCGTAGAAACCCGCGGCAGCCAGCAAAATTGCCCGTCAGGCGTCGGCGTAGTCACCCTCGATGGCTATCTGCGTGCAAACGGCACGGCACAGGTTGGCCACCCGTTCGTCAATGATCCGGTAGTAAATCTGCACACCATCCCTGCGCTTGCCCAGCACGCTGGCCTGATACAGCGTGTTGAGGTGCTGTGACATGTTCGGCTGGGTCGTATCGATTTCACTCAGCAATTCGCTGACATTTTTTTCCCGATTGCACAGGCTGCTGATGATTTTCAGGCGCATCGGTGCCGACATGACACGGAAAAGTTCAGCCGCCAATTCAAACACCTCGTCCGGTTCAGCCGGCACTTCCTGGATTTTTTTAACCGCGCGCTTGACCATCTTGTAAGTACTCCATATCGACACCGAGTCGGTTTTGGTTTGTATATTGATAAATGCGAATATACGCTTTTGCGCCTGACTATCCTAGTCAGCGGAGGTTTCGTCCGGTGCGCAGCGTGCGGCTCAGCAACAGCACGGGAATCAGCCCCACCAGTACCAGCGCCAGTGAAGGCAGTGCTGCCTCACCCAGCCGCTCGTCCCGCGCCAGCTGATAAGCCACAACTGCCAGCGTGTCGGAGTTGAAGGGGCGCAGCACCAGAGTGGCAGGCAGTTCTTTCATCACATCGACAAAGACCAGCAACGCCGCCGCCGAGGTGGAGCGTTTAAGCAAGGGCCAGTGCACGCGGCGCAGCAAACCCGCGTCGCCCGTGCCCAGCATTCGGGCCGAATCGTCAAAGCTCACAGGAATGCGCGTGTAGCCGCTTTGCACCGACTGCAGCGCCACCGCACAAAACCGCACCAGGTATGCCCACACCAGACCCATCGACGTGGCCGTCATGTAATAACCCACACTGCTTTGCGGCGCCACGGCCTGCAGCCAGCCCACCGGCAACAGCAGACCCACCACAATCACCGCGCCGGGAATCGCGTAACCCAGACTCGCCAGTTGCGCGGCCACACGGGTCCACCAGTCTGGCGCGCGCCGCAGACCAAATGCCAGAACCAGCGCCACAGCAACCGCCAGCACCGATGTGATGGCACCCAGCCGGATACTGTTGAGCGACCAGGCGATGAATTGCCCCCATGACAGCAGCGACCAGTCGGCCGCCAGAGGGCGCAGCATGAATAGAGTGGGCAAGACGAAGCCGGCCAGCACGGGCGCTATGCAGACGCCAACCGCCAGCCATTGGTACCAGCCAGCGAGGACGATGGGCTGCGCTTCAGAAGAACCAGCCCGCGCACCTTGTGGCGCAGCAAACCGCATGCGCCGCTGCGCCCGATGTTCCAGACCCATCAACACCGCCACCAGAACCAGCAACATGGTGGCCAGCTGGGCAGCGGCGATGCGGTTGTCCATCGACAACCACGCTTTGTATATGCCTGCCGTAAAAGTCCGGATACCAAAGTAGCTGGACACGCCAAAATCAGCCAGCGTTTCCATCAGTGCCAGCGCCATGCCGGCAGCCACCGCCGGGCGCGCCAGCGGCAAGGCCACCACGCGGATGCGCCGGGACAACGGCGCGCCCAAAAGACGGGCCGCTTCCATCAGGTGGGTGGCCCGCTCACCCAAAGCGGTGCGGGCCAGCAGGTACACGTAGGGATACAGGGAAAAGGTGAACACCCAAGCGGCACCGCCCAGGCTGCGCACCTCCGGAAACACGCGCCCTTCCAGCCCCAGACCGGCGCGCAACGCAGTTTGCAGCGGCCCGCTGAACTGCAGGAAGTCGGTATAGGCATAAGCCACCACATAAGCGGGCATGGCCAACGGCAACAGCAAGGCCCATTCAAAAACCCGGCGCCCGGGAAATTCAAACAAAGTCACAGCGGCTGCGCAGGCCAATCCCACCATCATCACCCCCAGCCCCACCATCAAACACAAGCGCAGGGTGGTCCAGGCGTAGTCCGGCAAAACCGTGCGGGACATTTCCGACAAAATCTGCCGCGACTGATCTGCCGCGTCGCCAGACGACGGCCACCAGGATGCCAGCACCGCCAGCACGGGCAGCATCAAGGCCAGGGTGAGCAGCAGCAGAAAGAAATGACGGAGCCGACGTGACGGCATAAATGAATGAACCCCAGCAAGATGCAAATGAGAATTGTAAGCATCTACAATCTTCTGCATGTTTCTGGAACTGACAAAACTCAGCGTGCAGTACAGCGGGCGAGCGCAGCCTGCTGTGAAAGAGGTGTCATTTGGCTTGCGCGCTGGCGATATTGGCGTGCTGATCGGTCCCTCAGGCTGCGGCAAGACCACCCTGTTGCGTGCAGTGGCCGGGCTGGAGCCTGTGACCAGTGGCACCATCAAGCTGTCTGGCAACGTGGTGAGCGCAGCGGGCCAGCTGGTAGCGCCGGAGGCACGCCGCATTGGCATGGTTTTTCAGGACTACGCCCTATTCCCACATCTGGACGTGCGCCACAACGTGAGCTTTGGCATTCACCATCTGCCGCGGGCAGAGCGCTCCAGCCGCGTGGCGGAGGTGCTGGCGCTGGTAGGCCTGTCAGGCTCCGAGGCGCGTTACCCACACGAACTGTCCGGCGGTCAGCAGCAACGTGTGGCGCTGGCCCGCGCCCTGGCGCCCAAACCCCAGTTGCTGCTGCTGGACGAACCGTTCTCCAACCTCGACGTGGACCTGCGTGAACGCCTGGCGCATGAAGTGCGCACCATCCTCAAGGCCGCGAAAGCCACTGCGCTGTTTGTCACGCACGACCAGCTGGAAGCGTTCGCCATTGGCGACACCATTGGCGTGATGCATGAGGGCCAGCTGCACCAGTGGGACGACGCCTATTCGCTCTACCACCGACCTGCTACCCGTTTCGTGGCGGACTTCATCGGGCATGGCGTGTTCACACCCGCCACGCTGCGCGAAGTGGGTGGCAACCGGGTGGTGGTGCACACCGCGCTGGGTGATCTGCCTGACGTGGCGGAATGCCCACTACCGGGCGCTTTTCCATCGGGTGAATGTGATGTGCTGCTACGCGCCGACGACATCGTTCATGACGACAACGCCCCGGTGAAAGCCGAGATCGTGCGCAAAGCGTTTCGTGGCTCGGAGTTTTTGTACACCCTGCGCTTGCACACCGGTGAGACGGTGCTGGCCCATGTACCCAGCCACCATGACCACAAGATTGGCGAGTGGATCGGCATTCGGGCCGAGGTGGATCATGTGGTTACTTTTGAAAGGAATACGGCCTGAGCCCCCGTCAGATATGCGTGAACAGCTATTAAAATAGTAGCCGTTCTTGGACTGTCGTTTTTGGGGCTTGCGCCGGTTTCAGTGGGTTGGCGAGCGCGCCGGGCGTCCGCGTCGTGTCCACTGCGCATCTCGCGGGCGGCTGGTTTTGTGAGTTGAGGGTACTGCGTGAATGCTGTATTTGGTGTGCGGGTTCTGTAGTTGCCGCGAACAGCTTCGTTGCCCCGTCGCAGCCACCCAACACGCTTGCGAAGATACTTGACTGGAGTTAGGTAAATACCTTTTGCACAATAATTTGCTATAAATACAATAGCTATTCACGCATATCTGACAAGGTCTGAAGGCATATTTGTGTGTGAAAACAGCTCTTTTGTCGACTGCTACAGAAGCATTGCCGACCTTCGCCTCGCTCCAAACCAATCGTTAATGTTTTGAATTCAGCGGCTGGCAGCTCTATCGCCAGTCAACTGGAAGATAGGTGGGGCATCATTTCAGATATTCAGCGATTTCAATTCCGGCTGTACTCAGAATGACGCCAAAGAAGAGCCATATAGCGCCGATAGCGGAAACATGAACTCCCCCAGTTCCGGTGGCCTCTAGCTTTTCGTTAATTGCCGTGTCTTCCGTTTGTCTCGTTTGCTCTTCACTCTTTAACGCCCCGACAACCCTGCGAAACTCTTCATCCATTTCCTTTTCAGTGTTGCTGATGCGCTCATGAGTGAGCAGCAAATTCTTTTCGAGTGCATCGACCCGAGCATCAAGTGTTGGGTTCGGCCCAGCACCGGTTGTAACGAAGCCCCTTGCCTTGCTAGAGCCAGCCGATTGAGAAGTCGCGCCAACACCAAGGACGATATTTTTTCGTATCAGTAGAAACCTTCCGAGCCACGATTTTGCTTTGACCGCAAATGACGGGCGACCAAAGAGCGCTCTGGTTTCGGAAATGCCCCAAATTACGGTGCCAATGCCGAGCAATTGAAGAACAAGACCGGTGAGTCGAATTACTTTTTCTGGCGTCTGCGGACGTAGACATATTGCCAGTGCCACAAGAACTACACCCAACGCAAGCCAGACATAACGAGCCTCAACCAAACAAATCCATAGCGCCTTCATGCGAGAAGTGCTGTCAAACATTGATTCCTCCTTATGACGCCCAACTTAGATATATCCACCACGACTGCAAGATAACACGGCGTGTTATCGGCCAACGTGGCAACGAATCTGTGGAATTCCTCATATACATCAGTGACTTAACCCAATTGACTATTCAACTGTACAGGCATATCGAAATCGACAAAATGGCCGCCGCATTCATTCGACCAACAGGTAAATGGCAATGACCGCTTGCGCCCGCTTGCCAGTCATCAGTCGTATGCGATGTGTCGAAAGACAAAGTGCCTGCATCAAACCAGCCCTGCCAACACCTACGCAGGTGTGTCGGGTGGCTGCGATGGGACAACGGAGCTGTTCACTGTGGACGCGGACGCCCGACGCGCTAGCCAACCCACTCAGGAAGAGGACCGCATCCCGGCAATAGCACCGCGCAAATCTGCCGCCCAGGCCCGTCGATTTCGCCCTTCAGCTAGCTGCGCGTCGCCAAACGTCACCACCGCCGCAATGTTGGGCGTGCGCAGCGTGCGCCAGATGGAGCCGACCAGCGTGTCGTCGTCGATGTAACAGGGCGCCAGACTGGTCTGGCCCGTGGTGCGGTCCACAAAACTCAGCGCCACCGGTTGCACCGGCGACCCGGCGGAGATGGCGGCCTGAATCAGATTGGCATGAAACGGCAGCAGGTCCACGCCGTTGCTGGTGGTGCCCTCGGGGAACACGGCCAGCACATCGCCCGCGCGCAGGCTCTCGGCCATGTGGTGCACCACACGCATGGCGTCTCGACGGGACTCGCGTTCGATGTATAGCGTGCCTGCGCCGGTGGCCAGCGTGCCGATCAGCGGCCAGTGCTTCACGTCAGACTTGGAGACAAAGCGACAGTGGCGCGCAGCGTGCATCACCAGTATGTCGAGCCATGAAATGTGATTCGCCGCCAGCAAGACCGGGCCACTGACAGGTGGCTTACCTTTCACTACCAATTTAATAGCCAGGCAGGCAAGCATCTTGAGAGCCCAGGCCTGGACCCTGTATTCCCGCTGCTCCTGACTCAGACGCGGGAAGACAAACACAATGGTAAGAAAACCCGAAAGAACGCAGGCCAGAACGCGCAGCAACTTCCAGCAGGCTTGAGCAGATTTCAAGCTTCAAAAGCGATGTGACCACCCACCACGGTGCAGCGAACCCGCCCGGGCAGCTCATATCCCGAGAACGGCGTGTGTTTGCCCTGGCTGCGCAGTGCGGCGGGCTCCACGGTCCAACTGGCGGCGGGGTCAAACACGCACAGGTCGGCGATGCCACCGGCCACAAGCTGGCCCGCACTGGCCGCCAGCGTGCCCAATGAATCGCCCAGAACCGCTGCAGGGGAACTGGTCAACACGGCCAATGCACGTGTCAGGCCGGCGCTGCTGTCATTGCTCCACTTGAGCGCCAGGCTGAGCAGCAGCTCAAGCCCGGTGGCGCCCGGCTCGCTCTCAGCGAAAGGCAGGGCTTTTTCATCTTCATCCACCGGTGTGTGGTCCGACACCAGCACGTCGATGGTTCCGTCGGCAAGCCCGGCGCGCAAGGCGTCGCGGTCACGCTGCTGGCGCAGCGGCGGGTTCAAGCGCATGCGGCTGTCGAAGTAGCCCACGTCCACATCGGTGAGGTGCAGCGAGTTGATGCTGACGTCACAGGTCACCTTGAGCCCCTCCGCCTTGGCCTGACGTACCAGCGCCACGCCGGCTGCACTGCTGATGCGACACAGGTGCACCCGGGCATCGGTGCTTTTCATCAGCTCAAAAATGGTGTGCAGCGCAATCGTTTCGGCGGCAACAGGCACGCCGCTCAGACCCATGCGCGTGGCCAGTGCGCCGCTGGCAGCCACGCCTTTGCCCAGAAAATATTCCTGTGGGCGCAGCCAGATGGCATAGCCAAATGTGCTGGCGTATTGCATGGCCCGCTGCAGCACCTGGGTGTTGACCAGCGGCACTTCGGCCTGGCTGAAAGCGATGCAGCCCGCCTCGGTCAACTCCACCATCTCAGTGAGCACCTCGCCCTTGAGGTCACGCGTGAGTGCGCCCAGCGGGAACACGCGGGCCTGGTGCAGGCGCTCGGACCGGAACTTGAGCATTTCCACAAGACCCGGCTCATCCAGCACGGGCTCGGTATCGGGCGCACACACCACACTGGTGACGCCACCGGCCACCGCGGCAGCCATCTCGGATTCCAGCATGCCTTCATGTTCGTGGCCGGGCTCGCGCAGGCGCACGGCCAAGTCCATCAAGCCTGGTGCCACGATGCAGTTTGATGCGTCAATGGTCTTGTTGGGCACAAAATCTGCCGGGATGTTCTGGATGGCAACAATGCGCCCGGCCGCGATGGCCATGTCGCAGACTGCGTCGAACCCGCTGGCGGGGTTGATGACCCGGCCGCCCTTGATCAGTAGTTTCATGTTCTGTCCGTCACTGGATTGCCCTTTACGCGATCAGGCTTCATTGCCGGCCACGATGCTCATCACCGCCATGCGCACCGCGATGCCAAAGGTCACCTGCGGCAGGATCACGCTTTGCTTGCCATCAACCACCGCAGAGTCAATTTCCACCCCGCGGTTGATCGGGCCGGGGTGCATCACGATGCAGTCCGGTTTCGCCAGAAGCAATCTTTCAGGTGTCAGGCCGTAGCTCTTGAAGAACTCCTGGCTGGAGGGCAGCAGTGCACCACTCATGCGCTCACTCTGCAGGCGCAGCATGATGATGACATCGCAACCCCGGATGCCTTCGTCCAGCGTGTGACACACCCGCACACCCATCTGAGCCAAGTCAGCCGGCACCAGCGTCTTGGGGCCCACCACGCGCACTTCGGCGCAGCCCAGCGTCGTCAGCGCGTGAATGTCTGACCGGGCCACGCGGGAGTGCAGCACATCGCCCACAATGGCGACGGTCAGGTTGGCAAAGTCTTTCTTGAAGTGCCGGATGGTGAACATGTCCAGCAGGCCCTGCGTCGGATGAGCGTGGCGGCCATCGCCCGCGTTGATCACATGCACATGGGGCGCCACGTGCTGGGCAATCAGATACGGCGCACCAGACTCACTATGGCGCACCACAAACATGTCTGCTGCCATGGCGCTGAGGTTGGCGATGGTGTCTAGCAGCGATTCGCCCTTGGACGCTGACGAGCGGGAAATGTCCAGATTGATCACGTCCGCACTGAGACGGGTGGCGGCAATTTCGAAGGTGGTGCGGGTGCGTGTGGAGTTTTCAAAAAACAGGTTGAAGACGCTCTTGCCCCGCAGCAGGGGGACTTTTTGACTTCGCGGTCATTGACGCTGACAAAGTTTTCAGCGGTATCCAGAATGTGGGTGAGGATGCTTTTGGGGAGCCCTTCCACCGACAGCAGGTGAATGAGTTCACCGTTTTTGTTGAGTTGGGGGTTGCGTTTGTACAGCATGGTCGGTTACCGCGTCTTGACGTTGAAGCTGAACACGCCGGACTCGCTGCGCGCGAGAGCGAGTGACTGGCTGGCTGGTAACGTGACCCGGGCAGCGGCAAAGTCGGCCTGGATAGGCAACTCGCGGCCACCGCGATCCACCAGCACAGCCAGCATGACACTCGCCGGACGGCCATAGTCAAACAGCTCATTGATGACCGCGCGGATGGTACGCCCGGTGTAGAGCACATCGTCCAGAATCAGGATCTCGGCATCCTTCACATCGAACGGAAGGCGTGTCTGCCCACCTGAGGCCAAGCCCCTGCTGGCGAAATCATCGCGGTGCATGCTGGACGAGATCACACCGGGTTGATCCGGCAGGTTCAGGTCACGCTGCAAGCGTTCAGCCAGCCAGGCGCCGCCAGACGTGATGCCCACCAGCCTGGTTTTGGCATGGCTCATGGACTGCACGCCACGCAACAGGTCGCGGTACAGGGCTTCTGCATCCAGCGCCAGTACGCTCATGGAATGCTCCTTAAAAATTGCTCAAGAATGATGCAGGCTGCGGCGGCATCGGCATCCTTCGCACCACCAGCCAACGCCTCGGTTGTGCTGTAGCGTTCGTCCACTTCAAACACGGGCAAATTGAACCGGCCATGCAATTGCCGGCCAAACTTGCGCGCACGCAGCGTATTGTCGTGCTCCGCGCCATCGGGGTGGAATGGCACGCCGATCACCAGCGCATCGGGCTGCCATTCCTGGATGAGCTTGCTGATTTTCACGAAACGGGCATCTCCCTCGGCAGCGATGGTGGGCTGAGGCTGGGCGCCACGGGTCAGTCTGTTGCCGACCGCAACACCGGTGCGTTTGAGTCCGAAATCGAATGCAAGAAAGGTGCGCAGGCCAGCGTCAACTCTAGCCTGAACAGGTTGCGTTTCTATTTTCACGCGTGCCCCGCATCGGGTGACAGCATCCAGGACTGGAACCCCAGCAATGCAAGTGCCTTGTCATAGCGTTGCTCAACCGGCGTATCGAAGATGACACTGCGATCTGCATCCACAGTCAGCCAGCTGTTTTCGGACAGTTCTGATTCCAGCTGCCCCTCTCCCCAAGCTGAATAGCCCAGTGAAACCAGAACTTTCTTCGGCCCAGCACCCATGGACAAGGCTTCCAGAACATCCTTGGAAGTGGTCATTTCCAGACCACCCGGAATAGTCATGGTGGAGGCGTAAACAGATTCACCCGGTTTGTCAGTCTGCGTCAGCATGGGCTCGTGCAAAACGAAACCACGATCCGTCTGCACCGGGCCCCCCTTGAAGACGGGCGTTTGAAGCAGATCCTCACGCTTGAGGGGCAGTTCGACCTTTTCAAACAGCACCTTGAGGTCAATGTCACTTGGCTTGTTGATGACCAGTCCGAGTGAGCCGCGTTCGCTGTGTTCGCACACATAAACCACGCTGCGGGAGAATATTGCATCCTCCAGTCCGGGCATGGCGATCAGAAAATGATTCGTGAGGTTAATGGGGGCAGAATCATTGGACATGCTGGAATTTTAACGGGGGTCATGTAAATGCAATTTGACACGGGCGTTGTTTGGTTCAGACGCGACCTGAGAACCAACGACAACACGGCCTTGTGGTCTGCACTGACAAGCTGCAAAAAGGTGCATTGTGTCTTCGTTTTTGACCGGGACATTCTGGACGGCTTGCCCAGGCAAGACCGCCGCGTGGAATTCATCAGGGAGTCTCTGGTCGGCCTGGATGAGGACCTGCGGACGCTGAGCAACAAACCTGGAGCCGGAATCATCGTCCGGCAAGGCGTGGGCTATCAGGAGGTGGTGCGGCTGGCCAGCGAACTAAACGCCCAGGTGGTATTTGCAGCCCGCGACTACGAACCGCAGGCCATCGCAAGGGATACCAAAGCCCGGGAGGCCCTGGCGGACCACGGTATTTCTTTTCAAACCGTCAAGGATCACGTCATTTTCGAAGGCCGCGAAATACTGACCAAAGCGGGAACGCCTTATGGCGTTTTTACGCCCTACAAGAATGCCTGGCTGGCACGGCTTGATGACGCCTGCCTGGAAGCCCGCGATGCCATTCCGATGGCCAAGTCCCTGGCGGAACGCCCCGCAGCGTTGCGTCGTGGGGTGATGACGCTCGCAGAGCTCGGCTTCGGGCAAACGAATTTGTCTGGACTGAAAATCCCGACGGGGTCGGCAGGGGCGTCAGAGTTGTTCTCGACATTTTTTGACCGAATGGACCGCTACGATGAAACACGCAATTTTCCCGGCGTGAAAGGCCC
Source organism: Candidatus Egaibacter danicus (assembly GCA_016707075.1). Lineage (GTDB taxonomy): Bacteria > Pseudomonadota > Gammaproteobacteria > Burkholderiales > Burkholderiaceae_C > Egaibacter > Egaibacter danicus. The sequence continues at coordinate 421,271 of JADJII010000002.1, read as the reverse complement.
CAGCTATCTAGGTGTGCACCTGCGGTTTGGTACCGTTTCCATCCGGCGGCTGGTTGCAACAGCCTGGCAACGAACCCTGCACGGCAGCAAAGGCGCAGCCGTCTGGCTCAGTGAACTGGTCTGGCGGGATTTCTATTTCCAGATTCTGGCGAATTTCCCGCATGTGGCCCACGGCTCGTACAAACCCGAATACGACGCCATCCAGTGGGAGGCAGGCGACCATGCGCAATCGCTGTTCAAGGCCTGGTGTGAGGGTCAAACAGGTTATCCACTGGTGGATGCCGCCATGGCCCAGATCAACCAGACCGGGTATATGCACAACCGTCTGCGCATGGTGGCCGGCAGCTTTCTGGTGAAAGACCTGGGTATCAACTGGCAATGGGGTGAAAGCTACTTTGCCGAAAAACTCAATGACTTCGACTTGTCTGCCAACAATGGTGGCTGGCAGTGGGTCAGTTCAAGCGGCTGCGATGCCCAGCCCTATTTCCGGATTTTCAACCCAATCAGCCAGAGCGAGAAGTTCGATGCCGAGGGCAAGTTCATCCGGCGCTACCTGCCGCAACTGTCAAAGCTGCCAAGCAAGGTGCTCCACGCACCCTGGCTGGCCAGCCCCGAAGTTCTGGCCGCGTGCGGTGTTGTGCTTGGGAAGACATACCCAAAACCGGTCATATCACATGAAGAAGCCAGAGCACTGACCCTTCAGCGATACGCGGTTGTGAAAAAAATCAAACCGGGTTGATCACAGCGTCTTCGGCGAAACAGTAGCTGCGGACCAAGCCCAGCAATTCGTCTTCCGAGTAGGGCTTGCCGAGGTAATGATCAACTCCCAGTTCCTTCGCGTGGTCACGATGCTTCTCGGCAATCCGTGACGTGATCATGATAATGGGCAAGTCGCTCAAATTCTTGTCACCACGAATATTGCGGGCCAGGTCGAAGCCGTCCATGCGGGGCATCTCGATGTCTGAAAGTACCACCGCCGGCTTTTCTTCCTGCAGTCGTTCCAGCGCCTGCAGGCCATCCGCAGCCATGGCCACCCTGTAGCCCTCACGCAATAACAAACGCTGGGTGACGCGACGTACCGTGATTGAATCATCCACCACCAGCACAAGCGGGATCTGGTTTTTGCCAGTACTGGCCAGCGGCTCTGCAATACCAGCCAGTTTCTGGGCGGCTGCATGGGCAGTGGCGTTCACGGAATCTGAGCGCATTTGCCGCGCCTGATCACCATAGACGACCGCCAGTGCGACGGGGTTGTAAATCAACACGACAGCACCAGAAGCCAGAATGGACATGCCGGTCAAACCCGGCAAACGCGACATCTGGGGACCCAGGTTCTTGACGACGACCTCCTGGTTTCCCAGAACTTCATCAACGTGGACCGCTACACGCTGACCAGCGCTACGGAAGATGGCAACCGGGTAGTTGCGGGCAACCGTCTCCATGCTCTGAGGAGATGTCTGCAAAAGCGCACCCGACCAGAAGAATGGCACCTGTTCGCCATCGTGCGGGAAAGCCGCTGTTTGGTAGGCCTGTTCAAGATCCTTCGCCGAAACACGCTTCACGATCTCGACAATATTGGCGGGTACCCCAACACTGATGGAACCCAGCCTCAGCATGACAACCTGGGTCACCGCCGTCGTCAAAGGCAATACCAGCCGAAAGGTGGTGCCGAGCCCTGGTTTGGTGGACGTTTCAATTCGTCCGCCAAGCGCATTCACCTCCGCGCGGACAACGTCCATGCCGATACCACGACCAGCCAGTTCGGTGACTTCAGTGGCCGTAGACAAACCGGGCATGAAGATCAAATCCGCAGCCTCGGCATCGCTCAAGACCGTGCCCGCTGGCACCAGACCGTTGCTGACCGCCTTTGCGCGAATACGCTCCAGATTCAGGCCACTCCCATCGTCAGAGAACTCGACAGACACATCGTTACTCTGATGGTGCAAGGAAATGGCGACTGTCCCAACGGAAGGCTTGCCTGCCGCCGATCGTGCTGAATTGTCTTCGATGCCATGCGCCACGGCATTGCGCAAAATGTGTTCGAAAGCGGGCGCCATACGCTCCAGAACTCCACGGTCCATTTCCATGGATCCACCCGTGATGTCCAGCTTGACCTGCTTGCCCGAGTCTTTGGAGGCTTGTCTCATAACCCCGTAGAGGCGTTCTGAAATACTCTCAAACTCCACCATTCGCGTGCGCAGCAAATCGCGCTGCAGTTCGCGTGCCTGGCGTGCCTGGGCAATCAGATCGTCCTCGGTTCCTTCCAGGGCACGTTGCAGGTTTCGCTGCACGGTCGCAACGTCGTTAACCGACTCAGCCATCATCCGGGTCAGTTCCTGAACGCGGGTGAAACGGTCAAACTCGAGCGGGTCGAATCCCTGCGCAGAGTCTTTGGCCTGTGCCAGGCGGGACTGCATCTGGGACTCAGCCTGCACTTCAATATCCCTGAGCTGATGCCGAAGCCGATCCAGATTGCCTGTCAGTTCGCCAAGGGAACCGCGAAGCTGCCCGAGTCGGGCATCAAGCCTGGAACGGGTGATCATCACTTCACCAGCCTGATTGACCAGACGGTCGAGAAGCTGCGAGCGGACCCGTACGGACTGACTGCCCACCGGCCTGACCGACACCACTGCAGAGGAACGAATGGGCGCAAACGTTGCCGATGTCGATGTTGCTGCTTCCTGCGGAACAGGTTCAGTCTCTTCCGAAGGGATCTCATCAACCGGCGCAAGCGGGGTTTCTGGCAGGCTCTGCTTTTGCTCAGGGCTGGCACGCAGAGCGTCAAAATCTTCCTGGATGCTATCGAAACGGGCCAGTAAAGGCTCTACCAGCGATGTCTCGAGCTGTTCAGTGCCCAGACTCTCCACGGCAGATTCCAGGCGGTGCGTCATTTCACCAAGACGCATGGCACCGGCCAGCCGCGCACTGCCCTTGAGCGTGTGCAATACCCGCAAGACTTCAGCGCGAGCACCAAGATTGTCAGGTCGTGCTGACCACTGACGAAGTGCACCACCAAGTTGTGGCATCAACTCCAGAGCTTCTTCTTCAAAAATCGGGAAAAGATCCGCATCAAGCGAATCGGTGAGATCAATGTCGTCATCGCTCTCCTGAACAACTACCCGCTGCGATGCGGCAGTCAATCCAGCAAACGCCTGCCCATCCTGACGCATTTCGGACACCGGTGCCGAGACAACTGGTTCCACAGCATGGCTTGGCTCGACGATATCTTCTGACGCCGGGGGCTTCGGAGCCTCGTCATACTGAAGGAGGTCAGCAAAAACACTGTCGCCCTTGAGCGACTCTTCATGCACAAGCACCGGGAACTGGGTGTCCAGAATGGACCTCAAGGCATCCAGAATCTGGGGGTTGGGTTCCTTGAGGAAACCAGCCGCAAACTGGTGCAAAAGGTGCCTTATTTCTTCGGCGGCCTCGACAAAGTCCCGGGCTTCATTGGCAGTTCCCTGAGCATGTAGCTGCACATGTTGCAGAGCCTGCTCCAGTGCACGTGCGATTTCGGAGAGGCCTGAAAAACCGACCGTCGCCGAACTCCCCGAAAGGGAATGAGCCAAAGCAACGGCTGTGTCGGGGAGGGGTTGATGAAGTTCGAGTGACCATTCGGCAAGCTCGGTCGACAAGTGTCTCGACCACTCGTCAGCCTCATTGAGGAATACGTTGTATAGCGGGATACCAATCCGCAAAGGCCCTATAACCTTGACCTGATCGGCGTCATCGTACGGCTGCCCGGCAGATGGAGACAGGGAGTCCTGGGCATCCAGTACCGGTTCGACCACTGGCTCGATTGGCTCCGGCGCAGGTATTGCAGCTGGCGGCGCTGTCGTAGCCGGTTCGGCATGCCCACCAAAGTCGATGTCCTCCATCGCAAGGGGCGCGAGATCATGCGTCGCCGGTTTTTCGGAAGGGCTCAACGAGCGGGCAGTGGGGGCTTCCTGAAACTGCGTCGCGGCAAATGAGGCTGGCTGGGGAGACACGCTCGCCGGCTTGACCTCCTCTTCCAGTACAGGCATGAAACCGGATACCTGTGTTTCTTCGAAGTCGGGCTGGAGGTCTGCGCCCCATCCTGTTGGCGCCCAGGCCGAGTCTGCCGCGGCTCCATCTGGCTGCACACCACCCGGCAAACGAAGCGTCACGACCTTATTGTTGAGTCTCAGCCCATCGGCTGCATCCCGGAAAGCCTGTGCATTCCACCCAGGGTCGCTTACTTTGGCGATGTCTTCAACCCAGCGGCCAAAACCCATCAGTGATTCGTGAGACAAATGAACCAGTTCCTCACTGGCCGGCTTCTGTTCAGCGAGCCAGGTATTGAGAAGCTGTTCAAGGGACCATGCTGCCTCGCCAAATTCGTTGAGGCCCACCATACGTGAGCTACCCTTGAGCGTATGGAAGCTGCGCCGAAGAGTGGTCTGCTCGCCCAAGTCAGCCGGATCAGCCGCCAGCGCTTTCACTGCAGCCAAACCAGTCTGAACCACCTCACGCGCCTCTTCAAGAAAGATGTCCCGAAGCTCCTGATCAATTTCAGGCTCGGGCGCCGCCACCTTGGTGAGCGGCTGCATCTGCGAACTCCGTGCCTCCTCCACCGGAAGCCGGGAGTTAACCGCATCCCCACTCCAACCCGACGATTTGAAGTCAACCACTTCTTCGACTTGAGGAGCCTCCACAGCCGCAGCTTTCTCCCGGCCCATCAGGGGTTTGAATTCTCCCAGTTCTTCGTCATATACAAATAGTTTCTTGGCCAGCGCACGCTGGTAGCTCAGCATGTCGATGAGAAAACCCAAAGCGCCCAAACTGTTGCCCAGTTTTTCGAAAATACCGCTGCGCAATGTCTGTTCGTCGATTTCATCGACCAGAAACTTCTCGGCGCTGTCTCGCAGGCGCATGGTCGCAAGTGAAGCCTGATCGAGTCCGAGCACGGAAAAAACACCCCGCATCTGGGCCAGCTTGCTGGGAACCTCGTGCAACGGGACTTTGTCGTGGGGATTGCGGAAGAACTGATCCAGTGATTTTTCCACCTCCCCCAATGTGGTCCGCAATTCATCGACCACACTGCCCATCGTCTGGCGATCACTGACGCGACGATAGAGCTCTTCCATCCAGCCTTCAAGAGGCTCTGGCTGCCCCCCGGAAATGACATGCTCGAGACGATGCGCCAGCCGCCGGCTTCGCTCGGCCATTTGTGACTCGGTGGGGTCAAGGTCGGCGTAGGCAGCGTCCAGATAGAGGACAGCCGTAGCCACCTCCATCGCAACTGGCGTACTGGGCGGTTCACCCGTTTTTGTGGTGGCGTCAATCGCGTGAGTCAGGGCGCGCGCCAAGTCGCCACACTCCGGATGCAACTTCAGTATCGACTCACTGACCGCAGCAAACTGCTCGGCCGCCATCTTCAGGCGATTGGTATCTCCGCCTGCCAGCGCAGACCAGGTCTCGGTTGCAGAGGCAATGCGTTTGCGGGCCTGAACCAGCAGTGCGGGGTCAAATCGACCAAACTGCGTGGTGTCATAAGCAAAAGGCTTGCTGCGGGTCAACCGGTAAGCCGCCCGAATGGCGGGCAACACCAGCAACTTCGCCCCTTCGGGTGGGATGGCCTGGGCACAAAAAAACAGCATGTCCTGTGCGAGGCGGTCAGATACCCCTTTTTCGCCTCGGGCAAGAGTCGTATATTGAAGAATAACGCGAGAGGCAACCCGTTTTACATAAACGTCTGCCGGGCACAAGCCTTGCGCAATGGCCTCAAAAAAGGCCGCAGCAATTTTCCAGAATACCCGCCGCTCCAGACCGGAGTGCCCACTGGACAAGCCCAGGCTGATATCCCGCATGGCAATGGCTGCGCGGGCGTCGCCGGTCTTGACAACCTTCAGCACCGCCTGGTCAACACGCGCACGCGTTTCCGGCCCATAAGCCAATGTTTCGGGACGTGGTGACAACTCAGCATCAATCCAGCGCCATTCAATGGACCACAAATCGGCTGGATGAACGCGGTCACCTCCAGCAAGTTCCAGCACATCACGGTACTGCGGGAACAGCGCGACAGCCGACGCACTTTTGCCTTTAAGAACACCCTCAAGGTATTCCGTCAGTGCAAAACTGGCCCGTTCGAGTTTGGTCGCAGCGACATCGCTGCAAAGTTCCGGTCGCTGAACGAATTTTTGGGCAAGTGCTTCCATGGCGCGCAGCACTTTGGCAGGCGCCTCCAGGCCCACCATCTCCAGAGCACCGACGGCTTGGTGAAGTTGTTGGCGGGCAATGCGCAAATGGCTGGCATCAAGTTCAGCAATGTCGGCGCCCCGGGCCAACTCGGCGTCGCGGACAAACCGGCGCATTGCCTTGGTTGCGCCCTCCAGGGATTTTCGAAGCTCCTCGAGCACCCAGGCCAATGGCCCCAAGTCTGCGATCACAGAGTCCTGGTCGCCGACAGCGGCTGCGTTCGTTTGCATGGATTCGTGCACTCCTGCCTATGACAACTTCAGAATACCTGGCGCTCAGGCTATCTTGAACCGCGAGACAGACTGGCGCAATTCATCCGCCATTCGTGACAGTTCGCGAACCTGAGTGGCAGTTGACCGGGTACCCTCTCCCGTTTGTTCTGTCACCGCAAAAATATGCTGAATATTGCTTGCCACAACGTTGGCCAAGCCCGCTTCGCGCGACGCCGAACTTGAAATCTGTTCGATCAGTTCAGCGAGTCTGCGCGACACCTGGTCAATCTCGGTCAAAGCGGTACCGGCGTTGTCGGACAGCCTGGCGCCTTCCACCACACCCTGCGTGGACCGTTCCATGGCCGCCACGGCATCCTGCGTGTCTGTCTGAATCGCCTTCACCAGCGCAGAAATTTGACGCGTTGCATCCGCAGAGCGCTCAGCCAGTCGCTGAACTTCCTCAGCAACCACAGAGAAGCCCCTGCCGGCCTCACCGGCTGAAGCCGCCTGAATGGCTGCATTCAAAGCCAGCACATTGGTTTGATCGGTGATATCAGAAATCAGTTCTGTAATCTCACCAATCTCCTGTGAGGACTCACCCAGCCGCTTGATACGTTTGGACGTCTCCTGAATCTGGTCGCGGATCGAATTCATACCGCCAATGGTGTTTTGCACAGCTTGGAAACCGGTTTCCGCAGCCTGAAGCGACTGGCGGGCAACCGATGCCGACTCCTGCGCACGAACTGACACTTCATTGATTCGGGTAGCCATATCCACCACCGAGCGGCCGGTTTCCCGAATTTCACTGAGTTGCTCGTTTGAAGCTGCCAGCAGTTCGGTGGACGTGGCATCCACGTCAGCCGTCGTTTGCGCCACCCTGGAAGCCGTGTTTTGCACGTTCGACACAAGTGCCCGCAGTTCCTCCACCGTATAGTTCACCGAGTCAGCAATGGCACCGGTAATATCTTCAGTCACCGTCGCTTCCTGTGTCAGATCGCCTTCAGCAACAGTCTGCAATTCGTTCATCAACCGCAAAATGGCCGCCTGATTGGCATCATTGACGCGTTTGGCCTCCTGTTCCTGACGTTCAGCATCCATTCGCTGAGCTTCGGCCGTAATCTGACGTTTACGGCTGTCCTGCAGCTGCACATAGGCAAACCCGGAGGCACATAGCAAGGCGAACGCTGCTGCCAGAGCCAGAACCGCCAGAGAACCTTTGCCAAGCCCTGCCCGCCCGGACAATTTGCCTTGCAGCTCTTCGAGGCCCACCCGCATAGGGTCACTATCGGCAACGATGGACACAACAGCCTCACGCGCTGACACCAGCCCTTGGAGATTACCCAGAATGCCGCCTGCCTGAGCGCGGGTCTCTTCGTAAAGTTTCAACAACGCCTGCAATTGATTACGTATCTGGGGATCGCGGGATGGCGAGAGGCGCAGTTCGGCACTGCCATCCAGCAGGCCCTGCCCAATTTCCTTGAAAGAATTCAAGTCCTTACCCAGAAGAAACACGGCCTCGGGACTCACACCCTCCGCAGACAAAAGCTCATTCGACGATTTGCCGATACGCTGAGTCAACATCACCAGCTGGCCCGCAGCGGAGATTTCACCGGGTGGCGCATTTCTCTCGAGCTTGAGGGAAGATATCGACTCGGCAATTTCCAGCAAATCAGCAGACTGGCGGTTGATCTGGCGCAGGGCCCCGCCTGCTTGAGTCAGCGTATCCTTTTGCGCCATCACGGTTGACGCGTTTTTCTCCGCACGCTCAACGAGGGGCATGATTTTGTCCACCTCACCCTGTTGCTCGGCATCCAGAGGGCTAAGTCGCATCTCGTCGTCACCGGACTTCAGGCCACGCACAGACCGGGCCAGAGCATCAGAACTCTGGCGAACGTCAGGGAAAGCCTGCACACCACCTACGAAGGCCTGTGAAACCGTTTTGGCAAGGCGCTGCGACTGCATCAACGCCTGTCCGGTAGCTGACAGCTGCTGCGCAACAGAGCCGGATACGTTCAGTGTCAAAAAAGTAACCGCCCCCAGCACCACCAATGCAAATGCCAGCAGAATGGCCAACACCTGCTGGTGTTGCTGAACCGTTCTTCTTCCCAGAATGGGCAAAGAAACGAGGTCCCCTGAATCCAGATCAGCATCCATTCCTGGCGTGTTGTCATCCGGGGGGCTGGCAATCGAAAACTCGGCCTCAACCTCCTCTCGCGATGGCATTGCCACGGTAGCGGCTGGGTCAACCGTTGCATCCGGCTCCGAAAGACTCAAGCCTGCCTCTGACTCCGAATCAGGTGTCTTTTTTGCAAATAGATTTTTCAGTTGATCAACAACAGACATGATGCAGCCTTAAAGGTTCGCTAACTTAAGCATTGATGTTCAAAAAGCCCTGGAACTGGGACAAGGAGCGCAGATCAATTTCCTGCCACACGTCACCACCAATATCCGTGTAGCGGTTGCCAAAAAAGGAGGGGGCACCCGGATCAGGGGCGACAGAGCCCGTGAAGGACGCCAGATTCCGAAGCCCGGCAAGACTGTCAACCAGTAGCGCACAATTCACCTCCAGCGCAGCATTCAGGGTGATCACACGTGCATCCGATGTTGCCCGTTCAAGGCGTTCGAACCTGGGTACCACTGCGGTGCCTTGCACCAGACCGGCCAAGTCAGCCAAGCCATACAGGCCACCCCGCAAGTTGATCACGCCCAGGAACCATGACTGGGCGTAAGGTACAGGCTGGACACTCGCCAGCGGGAAAATTTCTCCGGATTGCGCCAATGGAAAGAGGTACTGGACTCCACCGGCCTTGACGGCCAGCCACGACACTGCCACGCCCTCTTCGCGAGCAGCTTGCAATCGGCTGGCCAGACGGGTCTGAAGTTCTCGGAGGGCTTCGCGATTAGCCATGGGTCTGTATTTAGCCCAACGCCTTGACTTTGGCCATCAGCTCAGCTGGATCGACCGGCTTGGTCACATAATCTTTTGCTCCCTGGCGCAGCCCCCATACCCGGTCGGTCTCGAGATTTTTGCTGGTGCACATGATGATGGGAATATTTGCGTACTCCGGCAACCGATTGATTGCCCGAGTGAGCTGATAGCCGTTCTGGCCCGGCATGACCACGTCCATCAGAATCAAATCCGGCTTTTCCTCAGCCAGTTTGCGAAACGCCTCATCAGCCCCCTGCGCCGTACGGACCGACATGCCATTCGTTTGCAGCAAGTCCGTCAAAAACATCAACTCCGTCTTGGAATCATCCACGATCAATACTTTTTGAATAGGCATCAGGGCTCTCCTTGCAACACTGTTCCGACCTGCTGGACAGCCTGCAATAGTTGGTCTTTGGTAAAAGGTTTGGTCAAATAGTCCTGGGCACCCACCATGCGTCCACGCGCCTTGTCGAAAACCCCGTCCTTGGACGACAGCATGACAACGGGTACACCCGAAAACTTGTTGTTGCGCTTGATGATGGCGCAGGTTTGATACCCATCCAGACGGGGCATCAGAATGTCACAGAAAATGACGTTTGGCTGGTAGTCGTTGACTTTGGCCAAGGCATCGAAGCCATCCTCGGCGAGCATGACGTCGTGCCCACCCTGCTTGAGGAATATCTCGGCACTCCGCCGGATCGTATTGCTGTCGTCAATGACCAGTACTTTCAAGTTCGATCCATTCGTATTAACAAGACGATGTTCCTGCCCAACCTATTGTTGATCAGGACCCTTGCCACCCAACCCCAGAACATGCTGCTAAATCTGGACCATTTCAAAATCTTCCTTGCGCGCACCGCACTCGGGACAGGTCCAGTTCATCGGCACATCGGCCCACAACGTACCCGGCGCAATACCGTCGTCAGGGGCTCCCAGTTCTTCGTCATAGATCCAGCCACAGATCAGACACATCCAAGTTTTTGTATCACGCACAGCTTAAGGGGCCTTCGAATAGAATGCAACGATTGTATAGACGCGATGCAGGCAATTTGCACCTGACTCGCATCAACGAACGACATTCTGCCCCACCAATTCAACGGGCAAGATCATGGTTCATCCAGACGCCTCAACCATTCAACCTGAAGAAGCTGAACCTTCGCATCCCGCCTGCGTTCTGGTTTTCAATTCCAACGACCCCAGCGGGGCTGGCGGCCTGTCCGGTGACGTCACCGCGATCGCATCGGTTGGCGCACACGCGTTGCCGATCATGACCGGCAGTTACGCTCGGGACACTGCCGAAATCTTTGACCACTTTCCACTCGACGAAGAGGCTGTTTCCGAGCAGGCGCGAGTCATTCTTGAAGACGTTCCAGTTCAGGTCATCAAGGTCGGTTTTGTAGGCTCGCCAGAGAACCTGAGTGCGGTTGCAGGGATCGCAACGGACTACGCCGACATCCCTCTGGTGGCCTATATGCCCAACCTGTCGTGGTGGAACGAAGTCCAGATTGACCTCTATCTGGACGCCTTTCGCGAACTGGTTTTGCCACAGACAACGGTGTTGGTTGGAAACCACAGTACGTTGTGGCGATGGCTGCTTCCGGACTGGAGTTCAGAGAAAAACCCCACCGCACGTGACATTGCACGTGCTGCGCATGAGTTGGGGGTGCCCTATACCCTCGTCACCGGCATCCCTTTGCCCGATCAATTCATCGACAACGTGTTGGCGTCTCCGCAATCTGTTGTGGGTAGCGAGAAGTTCGAGCGTTTTGAGGCCGTATTCTCAGGTGCCGGCGACACCTTGTCGGCCGCTCTGGCTGCCTTGCTGGCCAGCGGCACCGATCTGGCTGAAGCCTTCAAGGAGGCCCTGAGTTACCTGGACCGCTGCCTGGACAGCGGCTTTCGCCCCGGCATGGGAAACGTGCTGCCAGACCGGCTGTTCTGGGCTCAATCTGAAACCGATGATGATGATGAAGCTGCCCATGAGGGACCCGATGTCCTTCATGGCTTTGAGATACCAACTCATGAAACCAAACACTGACCAGAACGACGCGTTGTTCGAACGCGCCCGACAATCGATCCCCGGTGGTGTGAACTCACCCGTACGCGCCTTCAAGGCCGTAGGTGGCACGCCGCGGTTTGTGCAGCGTGCACAGGGCGCCTACTTCTGGGACGCCAATGGCAAGCGCCATATTGATTACATCGGCTCCTGGGGTCCGATGATCCTGGGGCATGGTCACCCGGTTGTGGTGGAAGCCGTGCAAAAAGCCGTGCTCGAAGGCTTCTCCTATGGCGCCCCGACCGAGCGGGAAGTCGAGCTGGCGGAAGAGCTCATTCGCCTGGTGCCATCCATCGAGATGGTTCGCCTGGTCAGCTCGGGCACTGAAGCGGCGATGAGCGCCATCCGGCTGGCGCGGGGCGCCACGGGGCGCAACAAGTTCATCAAGTTCGAGGGCTGTTATCACGGGCACGCCGACGCGCTGCTGGTCAAAGCCGGCTCGGGCCTGGCCACCTTTGGCAACCCTACCAGCCCGGGTGTGCCGCCTGAAGTGGTGCGCGACACGCTGGTGCTGGAGTACAACAACGTCACCCAGCTGGAAGAAGCCTTTGCCTTGCACGGCAGGGAGTTGGCCTGCCTGATGATTGAGCCGATTGCGGGCAACATGAATTTTGTTCGCGCCTCTGTGCCTTTCATGCAACGCTGCCGCGAGCTGTGCACGCAGTATGGCGCGCTGCTGGTGTTTGACGAGGTAATGACCGGCTTCCGGGTGGCTCTGGGCAGCGCACAAAGTGTTTACGCTCAGTCCATTCCGGGCTTTGCGCCCGACATGACGGTGATGGGCAAGGTCATCGGCGGCGGCATGCCGCTGGCGGCGTTTGGTGGCTCCCGCGCCGTGATGGAACAACTGGCGCCGCTGGGCCCGGTCTATCAGGCCGGGACCCTGTCCGGCAACCCGGTGGCCACGGCCTGTGGGCTGGCCACGCTGCGGGAAATCAGCAAGCCCGGTTTCTTTGACGCGCTGTCTGCGCGCACCCGCTCGCTGGTGGCAGGTCTGCAGCAGGTGGCAAACGAAGCTGGCGTGGCGTTTTGTGCCGACAGCGAAGGTGGCATGTTCGGCTTCTTCCTGCTGGACGCCCTGCCCGCCAATTATTCACAGGTGATGAAGACGGATTCTCCACGCTTCAACCGGCTTTTTCATGGTCTGCTCGATCGTGGTGTGTACATCGCACCCGCGCTGTATGAGGCTGGCTTTGTCAGTGCGGCTCACACGCAGGAGGACATTGCGGAGACGGTTGCCATCGCGCGGGATGTTTTCAGGACGCTATAGTTTTTATAGCTACTCACGCATATTACACATGGGCTAAGACCACTTTTCATTGGTAAAAGTACGGTTCTCACACCCTATTGATGTTGAATCCGCAGTGAGCAGGATCAGTGGGCGCACCAGAAGATGTATCCGATTGTTACGCGTGCTTTACCTGGCCTTCATTGAAATCGACCTGTCCGCGAACTAGACTTCTTCAAAGCACTCACGCGCTTCGTGGTAGCTTGGTAACGAGCAAGGAGTTCTCCATGAAAAAGACCGTCTTTCTGCTGGCACTGGCTGGAACAGCCGGGTTGAGTGCAGCCCAGGAAATGGGGCGCGTCATCTCCAGCACACCCGTCGTCAACCAGGTGGGTGTGCCACGCCAGGTGTGCACAACCGAAGCGGTGCCGGTGCAGTCGCAAAAATCCGGTGCGGGTGCCGTCATCGGCGGGATTGCGGGTGGCGCGATGGGCAATGCTGTCGGCGGTGGCAGCGGCCGTGCAGCGGCGACCATTCTGGGTGTGCTGGGCGGCGCCATTCTGGGCGACCGGATCGAAGGCTCCGGCCCAACGCAGATGCAAAACGTGCAGAACTGCACCACGCAGACTTTTTATGAAAACCGGACGACTGCTTACAACGTGGTTTACGAATACGCTGGCAAGCAGTACTCGGTGCAAATGCCAAGTGACCCCGGCCCTTACGTGAAATTGCAAATCAGTCCGGTTGGCGCGTCACAACCGCAGGCGCAAATGGCCGATGGCACGCAGCCATACTACCAACAGGAGATGGCGCAACCTGCGATACCTCAACAACAAGTCATTATCCAGCAGCAGCCGGTTTATGTGGCTGTGCAGCCAACGGCTTATCCGGCTTACCCGACCTATTACTACTCTCGGGCCTACTACCCACCGGTCGGCGTGAATTTGAATCTGGGCTGGTCCCGCGGCCACTACGGCCACGGGCACTGGCGCTGACCCAACACCGGGTGGCGAGTCAGCGCAATCAGGTTAATGCCTGAAGTGGCGCACGCCGCTGTAAACCATGGCCACGCCGCGCTCATTGGCAGCGGCAATCACCTCGTCATCGCGCATGCTGCCGCCAGGCTGAATCACGCAGGTGGCACCAGCGTCCACCACCACATCCAGCCCGTCCCGGAACGGGAAGAACGCGTCACTGGCCACAACCGTGCCCTGCAATGACAGACCTGCGTGCTGCGCCTTGATGCTGGCAATGCGCGCCGAGTCCAGGCGGCTCATCTGGCCCGCCCCCACACCCATGGTCATGCCGCCCGCGCAGAACACGATGGCGTTGGACTTCACATACTTGGCCACTTTCCAGGCAAACAGCAGGTCCTGAAGCTGTTGTACAGTTGGCTGCACGGTTGTCACCACCTTCAAATCGGCCAGTGTCAACTCGCGGTTATCCGCCGTCTGCATCAGCAGGCCTGAGCCCACACGCTTCACATCAACCGCGTTGCGGCCGTTGTCCCAGGCGCTCTTGCCGGGGCCGGTGTTGGTGGGAAGATCAATCTGCAGAATGCGTACATTGACCTTGGTCTTGAACACCTTCCAGCGCTTCCGGCAGGTAGCCGGGCGCCATCAGCACCTCGACAAACTGCTTCGATATCTGTAGCGCACCACGCTCATCCAGTATACGGTTCAGGGAAATGATGCCACCAAAAGCGGAGGTCGGGTCGGTCTTGAATGCCTTGCTGTAGGCCTCCAGCGCATCAGCGCCAACGGCCACGCCACACGGGTTGGCGTGTTTGACGATTACGCACGCGGGCGCATCAAAACTTTTCACGCACTCCCACGCAGCGTCGGCATCGGCAATGTTGTTGAAGCTGAGCTCCTTGCCGTGCAGTTGTTTGGCCGTCACCAGCGAACCCGGTGCGGGGTACAGATCCCGGTAAAACGCGGCCTGCTGGTGCGGGTTTTCGCCGTACCGCAAATCCTGCAGCTTCACAAACCGGCCGTTGGCCTGGCCCGAGAACAACGCATGACTGCCATCGGGCTGAATACCGGACAGGTAGTCAGAAATCGCACCGTCGTACTGGCTGATGCGGTTGAACGCTGCTACGGACAGCGCAAATTTGGTCTTGTCAGTGAGCTTGCCACTGGCTTTGAGCTCATCCAGCACCACCGCGTACTGCGACGCATCGGTGAGCACGCCCACATCTTTCCAGTTTTTGGCTGCGGAGCGAACCATGGCCGGGCCACCAATGTCGATGTTCTCGATCGCGTCTTCCAGCGTGCAGCCTGGTTTGGCCACCGTCGCTTCAAACGGATACAGGTTAACCACCAGCAGGTCGATCGTGTCGATACCGTGGGTCTTGAGAGCAGCCATGTGTTCGGGCACATCCCGGCGCGCCAGCAGGCCGCCATGCACCTTGGGGTGCAATGTTTTGACGCGGCCGTCCAGCATTTCGGGGAAACCCGTCAGCTCCGCCACCTCCGTCACAGGCAGGCCTGCATCGGCCAGCAGTTTGGCTGTACCGCCGGTCGAGATCAGCTTGATGCCGAGTGTATGCAGTGCTTGCGCGAATTCGAGGATGCCGGTTTTGTCAGAGACGGAGAGCAGTGCATTCATTATTTTCAGGGTCTTTTGTAACGGTAAAGGGTCACTTGATTAATTTGTGTTCAACGAGTTTCTTGCGCAGCGTGTTGCGGTTCAGCCCCAACCACTCGGCCGCGCGGGACTGGTTGTTGTCGGCCTGGCTCATCACCACTTCCAGCAGGGGTTTCTCAACCACCTTCACCATCATGTCGTACATGCCATCGGGTTCGGTGCCACGCAGATCCTTGAAGTACCCTTCCAGACTGGTGCGAATGCATTCTTCAATGTGCTTCTTGCTCATACTGCTTTCTCTTTTCTTGTCTCGTCGTCTTCAGCCTCAATGCTGAAAACATCTATCTGGCTCACCGGCATGCGATCCGTATGAACCGCCAACCCATCAAAAAAATCAGCCACCGCAGCCACCTGATCGGCACAGTCTTCAATCCGATTCATCTGGTCCCGAAACGCTGCTCCACCCGGCAATGACTTCACATACCAGCCAATGTGTTTGCGAGCGGTACGCACACCCGAGAACTCGCCATACAGCGCGTAGTGGTCTTCCAGATGGTCCAGCAACAGGCGCTTGACCTCGGCCACAAGCGGCGGTGCCAGGTGTTTGCCTGTGGCCAGAAAGTGGGCAATTTCCCGAAAAATCCAGGGGTGCCCTTGAGCCGCACGGCCAATCATCACGGCATCAGCGCCGGTGTACATCAACACCTCACGCGCTTTTTCGGGCGTAGCAATATCACCATTGGCCACGACGGGTATGCGTACCGCCGCCTTCACTGCGGCAATCGTGTCGTATTCGGCTTGACCCTTGTAACCCTGCTCGCGGGTCCGGCCATGCACGGTAAGCATCTGCACACCTGCGTTCTCGGCAGCACGGGCAATAGTGACGGCGTTCTTGTGCGACTGGCTCCAGCCCGTGCGCATCTTGAGGGTCACAGGCACGTTGTGCGGTGCACACGCAGCCACGACAGCTTCAACGATTTGCAGGGCCAGTGGCTCGTCCTGCATCAGCGCCGAGCCAGCCCACTTGTTACAAACCTTTTTGGCCGGACAACCCATGTTGATGTCGATGATCTGTGCGCCACGATCAATGTTGTAAGCAGCAGCCTCCGCCATCATGGCCGCGTCGGTACCGGCAATCTGCACGGCGATGGGCGCCGCTTCACCATCATGGTTCGCTCTGCGCGATGTCTTGAGCGTGTTCCACAAATCCTTGCGCGACGTCACCATTTCGCTTACGGCATAACCGGCACCCAGCTGCCTGCACAGCTGGCGAAACGGCCGGTCCGTCACGCCCGCCATCGGGGCCGCGAACAGGTTGTTCGCCAGGGTGAATGGACCGATATTCATGCGCAGATTCGGGGAAGGAGGAGGCGGAAAGCAGGAAGGAAAAGGGGAAATGGGGGCTGCTGAAAAATGAGGCAATTGCGTGGAGGGTGGATTGTAGCTGCCCAAAATTTCAGCAATTGAAATTTCGTTTCGAAATGCGATCCATTCCGACGAATGGCACCATCGGAAGCGACGCATTGCCGCGTGCCTATACTGGATCGTCAACAACCCACACCCAAGTCAATGGAAATCTGGATCGAACACCTGGTCACACTGCTGGCTCTACCCAAATTCGGCTTGAGCACCGTATTCGTGGTGTCCTTCATCTCCGCGACGCTATTGCCCCTGGGTTCCGAACCGGTGGTGTTTGGTCTGGTCAAACTCAATCCGGAATTGTTCTGGCCAGCCGTGCTGGTGGCGACTGCCGGCAACACGCTCGGTGGCGCGCTGGATTGGTGGATGGGCTACGGTGCGCACAAAGTCGTGGACAAATACGGCCACTCGGCAAACCACACGCGTGCGTTGAACTGGTTGAAAAGCCTCGGGCCCAAAGCCTGCCTGCTGGCCTGGCTGCCTGCGGTCGGCGACCCGCTGTGCGCCGTAGCTGGGTGGCTCCAGTTACCCTTCTGGCCCTGTGTGTTCTACATGGCCGTTGGCAAATTCCTGCGCTACGTGGTGATGACGGCCCTGTTGATTGGGGTATTTCCAGGGCAGTTCACGTTTTAAACGCAAGGTGGATTTGCCATTTTTTATATAGCTAATCACGCATATTCCACGAGGGCTAGATTCCAATTTGGTATCTAATTTAAGCCCCATTTGGCCTTTAGCCAACTCCCGCTCAGGAACTGAACAGGAAATTCATCACGTCGCCATCCTTGACGACATAGTCCTTGCCTTCCGCGCGCATCTTGCCCGCATCCTTCGCGCCCTGCTCGCCCTTGTAAGCAATGAAGTCTTCAAATGCGATGGTTTGCGCGCGGATGTAACCTTTCTCAAAGTCGGTGTGAATCACACCCGCAGCCTGCGGCCCGGTGTCGCCCACGTGGATGGTCCACGCGCGTACTTCCTTCACACCCGCCGTGAAGTAGGTTTGCAGGCCCAGCAGCTTGTAGGCCGCGCGGATCAGGCGGTTCAGGCCCGGCTCGGTCTGGCCCAGTTCTTCCAGAAACATCTGGCGGTCTTCGTCGCTCATCTCCGACATTTCGGCTTCCATCTTGGCGCAGATCGCCACCACGGGGGCGTTCTGTTTGGCAGCGTAATCCTTAAGCCGGTCCAGAAACGGGTTGTTCTCAAACCCATCTTCAGCCACGTTGGCCACAAACATCGCCGGCTTGGCCGTGATCAGGAAAAACTGCTTCAACAGCGGCTGGTCTTCCTTGCTGAAATCCAGCGTACGCACGGGTTTGGCTTCGTTCAGCGCAGCCTGGCATTTCTCCAGAATCGCCACCAGCTTGATGGATTCCTTGTCGCCCGAGCGTGCCGTTTTGGTCACCCGGTGCAGGGCCTTTTCAACCGCAGACAGATCGGCCAGGCACAGCTCGGTCTGGATGACTTCAATGTCGGCAATCGGGTCCACCTTGCCGGCCACGTGGATCACGTTGTCGTCTTCAAAACAGCGCACCACATTGATGGTGGCGTCGGTCTCGCGGATGTGCGCCAGAAACTTGTTGCCCAGGCCTTCACCTGTGCTGGCTCCGGCCACCAGTCCGGCGATATCCACAAACTCGACGATGGCCGGCACCACACGCTCAGGCTTGACGATGGCGGAGAGCTGGTCCAGCCGCGGGTCGGGCATTTCCACCACGCCCACATTGGGCTCAATGGTGCAAAAGGGGTAGTTCTCCGCAGCGATGCCCGCCTTGGTCAACGCATTGAACAGCGTGGATTTACCCACGTTTGGCAGGCCCACAATGCCGCACTTCAAACTCATATCAAACCTCGAAAATCAGGGTATGTAGTGTATGCGAGGGCCGAATGTCAGGGTCAGTCAGTCAAACACGTAGTCCGCCGACACACTCTGCCCCACGCGCAGCCACTGCCCGGCACCGGTCAGCACAATGGCGTTCATGCCGAAGGTGATGGCGCCATTCATGCGGGCATCCTGCCGGTAGGTTTGCAGGGTGTCGCCCACACTGGGGCTGCTGATGGCAGTGACAGGATCGATATTGGGAATGGGGCAACGCGCGCAGGGTTTGACGGGTTTGAGCTGCAGCTCTTCTTTGTGGTCGGTCGTGACATGGAAAACATCCAGCCGGTCTTCATCATGCGCCTCGATACCGGCCAGCACCACGTTGGCGCGAAAGCGCTCGACACCCACCGGCTCCAGACTGGCGGCCCGTAGCCGGGCATTGAGGTCATCCACCGAGGTTTCACTCGTCACCAGCACCGGGTAACCATCGGAAAACTGATTCGGCGCCTCGACACCACCTGTCCATTTGAAGCTGGAAAGACGCTGCTGCTCGGGGTCAAAGCGAACCAGCCTGAGCTTCTGGCCCAGAAAATCGCTGAACCACTGCGCCGCCAAATCGCCCATGTCATAGGCTTTGACCTCATCATCCCACACCCGAACGCGGGTGGGCTCCTCGACCGTGTGCAGTGCGACGTGCAGGGCCAGCATGCCCGGCGCCCGCAAAACCATCTCATCGGTCTTGAGCTGGGGCCTGATCAACGCCATGCGGGGCAGTTCGCGCTGGGTCACAAATTCACCCTGCTCATCCACCACCATCCAGGCCCGGTCCCATTCAAGTCCGGTTTCCAGCAGCACCACCTCCTGCACCTCAATGCCCGCGCATGACTTGATGGGGTAGATGAACAGCCGGGCAATCCTGGCCACGACATCGCGTGGGGTTGAAGTAGCGCTGGAATTGTTCACAAAACGGGTACCTTTCCAAAAACCCGATTTTGCCCCGCCTTCTACAATGGCGTCATGGCCCGACCCCTTGATGTTTGCATTCGCGGCGCCGGCATCGTCGGACGCACGCTGGCCCTGTTGCTGGCAGGCGAACGCCTGCGCGTCGGACTGGTCTCCACGCCCGCCGATCATCCGGACGCTTCGACTGATGTACGTGCCTACGCGCTGAACGCCAGATCCAGAGCCCTGCTGGAATCGGTTCGCTGCTGGCCGGATGAAATGTTTGCCACGCCCGTGCTGGGCATGCATGTGCGCGGAGATGACGGCGGCGAGGTGAATTTCCGCGCGGCGGATCAGGGCACACCCGCACTGGCCTGGATTGTGGACGTGGCGGCGCTGCAAACCCGGCTGATTGAGGCTATCCGCTTTCAACCCCTGATTGACGTACTGACCGAGCCGCAAAGCGCCACATTGACGGTCGTTTGCGAGGGCAAAGCCAGTCGCACCCGAACAGAATTCGGTGTCGAGTTCGACGTCACCCCCTATGGCCAGCGTGCGATAGCCGCAAGGGTCACCTGCGAGAAGCCGCATCAGCAACTGGCCCACCAATGGTTCTCAAACGGAGAAATACTGGCTTTTCTGCCTCTGAACGGTGTTGCAGGGAACTCTATGGCGTTGGTGTGGTCAGTTATGGAAGGTCGTCTTGCTTCGTTGATGGCACTGAGCCCTGACGAATTCACGCAGGCGCTGGAATTAGCCAGTCACGGTGTGATGGGTGGGTTGACGTTGACCAGTGAACGGGCCACCTGGCCCCTGCAATTGGCGCGGGCCAACCGGTGGGTCGGTGAGACCGAAGGAAGAAGCTGGGCCCTGGCGGGGGATGCTGCGCACACGGTGCATCCGCTATCGGGACAAGGTTTGAATCTGGGTCTGGCAGATGTGGACAAGCTTATGCAGGTATTAAAAGCACGGGACTATTGGCGCAGCGTAGGTGACCAGAGGCTGCTGCGCCAGTATGAGCGGGCTCGCAAAGCGGATGTGATGTCGGTAGGATTCACGACGGACGGATTGCAACAACTGTTTGCGCAAAGCGCCGTACCCTGGCCCACGGTGCGCAACTGGGGCATGCGTGGTTTTGATGCCAGTGGCGTGGTGAAAAAGTGGGTTGCCCGCCAGGCCATGGGCCTGCGCTGAGCAGACGAACGAACGGATGAATGGAACGGACATAACAGGATGTTGAAGATGACGACAATCAAGCGGTTTTTGATCGCAGCGGGCACACTGGCCGTGCTGATGACCGGGATAGGGGCCACCGCGCAGGAAGCGGCCATTCGCAAAAATCTGGCCGAGCGCTTGCCGCAGCTACCTAAAATTGACGAAGTGAAATCCACGCCCATGCCGGGTTTGTTTGAAGTGCGCTTCAACGAGTCGGAGATCATGTACACCGACGCGGAAGGCAACTTCCTGCTGCAAGGCTCACTTATTGACGTCAAGCAGCGACGCAACCTCACCGAAGAGCGCATTGACAAATTGACGGCTGTGGAGTTTGGTGCCCTGCCGTTCAAGGATGCCTTTACCGTGGTCCGCGGCACCGGCAAACGCAAAGTGGCGGTATTCGAGGACCCGAACTGCGGCTACTGCAAACGGTTTGAGCGTGATTTGCAAAAAGTCGACAACGTCACGGTGTACATGTTTCTGTACCCGATCCTGAGCCCTGATTCGGTTGAAAAATCGAAGAACATCTGGTGTGCCAAAGACAAGGCCAAGTCCTGGACCGACTGGATGGTGCGTGACCAGCATCCAGTCACAGCCAGTTGCGACAGTTCAGCTCTGAACCGCAATACCGAGTTCGGTAAAAAATACAAAATCACCGGCACGCCCACACTGATTTTCGCGGATGGTTCGCGGGTGCCGGGTGCCATCAACTCGCAGCAGATCGAGAAATACCTCGCTGACGCCAAATAAGGGCCGGTACATGCTGGCCCCCGCATCCGTTCACTACCGTGTTGAACTCGCGAACCTTCACGCCCACCTGTTCCGGATAACGCTGACCGTTGCCCAGCCGGACGCCACGCAGCGCGTGTCCCTGCCGGTGTGGATTCCCGGCAGTTACCTCGTACGGGAGTTCGCCAAAAACCTGCAGCGGCTGAAGGTACGCCAGGGCTCCCGCAGTATCGAGGCCGTGCAGCTGGACAAATGCAGCTGGCAGATTCAATGCTCTGTCGACAAACCGCTGGTGCTCACCTACGAGGTTTACGCGCTGGACAACTCGGTGCGAACGGCCTGGCTGGACCCGTCCCGCGGCTTCTTCAACAGTACCAGTCTGTGCCTGCGGGTTGAAGGGCGCGAACAAGGCCTGCACGAGCTGGAAATCGTACCCAACCCTTCCCAGCCGGACTGGGCGCTGGCCACAGGACTGACCGCGAAGAAGGTAACCAAAAAAGGATTCGGCACGTATGTCGCTGCCGACTACGACGAGTTGGCAGACTGCCCTGCGGAAATGGGCACGTTCTGGAGCGGCTCTTTCGTTGCCCGGGGTGTTCCCCACCGGTTCGTGGTGTCGGGAGCATCGCCCTCTTTTGATGGCGAGCGGTTGTTGTCCGACACCCAGAAAATCTGCGAAACCCAGATTGATTTCTGGCACGGATCTTCCATCAAAAGCATCAGCGCAAAAAAACGCGTCCCGCACCAAAACTATGTCTTCATGCTCAACGCGGTTGATGACAGCTATGGGGGGCTGGAGCATCGCAATTCCACCGCACTGATATGCAGCCGCAAGGATCTTCCCCGCCTGGGGGACGCCAGCAGCAAGGTAACACCCACCAAGCAGATGGAGGGCTACACCACCTTGCTGGGTCTCATCAGTCATGAGTATTTCCACACCTGGAACGTCAAACGTCTGCGACCAGCTGAATTTTCTGCTTATCAATACGGCGCTGAGAACTACACGCAACTGCTCTGGTTTTTTGAAGGCTTCACCAGCTACTACGATGACCTGCTGTTGCGTCGCGCCCAGCTGATTGACGACGCCACTTACCTGAAGTTGCTGAACAAGACGATCAACCAGGTGCAGCAGACCCCCGGCCGACTCGTGCAATCGGTAGCGCAAGCCAGCTTCGACGCGTGGGTGAAGTACTACCGGCAAGACGAAAACACGCCCAACTCCACGGTCAGCTACTACACCAAGGGGGCACTGGTTGCGCTGTGTTTTGATCTGACTTTGCGTGCGCACGGCAGCACATCACTGGATGCAGTCATGCGTGGGCTCTGGCAGCGGTGTAAAGCCGGCCCCATGACCGAGTCAGACTTTTCGGAAGTGCTTCAGTCGATGGGTGGCCGGTCGTTCGCGCCCGAGATCAGGCACTGGGTACACGGCACACAGGAGTTGCCTCTCAAAGACCTGCTGCAGTCATGGGGAGTCACCGTGCTTGAAGACCCGGCGCAAATGGCACAGCGACTGGGGTTGCGTGTTGGCGACAGCGGTGGTGTGCAAATCAAGGCGGTACTGCGCGGCGGCGCTGCCGAGCAGGCAGGCTTCGCGGCTGGCGACGAATGGCTGGGTGTAGCGACCAAAGGCAAAAACCGGCAGGCCTGGCGCATGACCAGGCTGGAAGACCTGATGCTGTACGCTGGACACAGCAAGACGGTTGACGCTTTGATTTCGCGTGACAAGCGACTGATGCATCTGGAGTTGTCCCTGCCCCCAGCCATCACAACCTGGCGCCTGGTACTTCAGGACGCTGCACGCACCAGACAATGGCTTGCACCTAACCCGTAATTCGGCACAACTCGCCTGACCACAATCAGGTCGGCGGCGTATGGGCTTCTATCTGCTCGATAAACTGGGCAGCAGCAGCCTGACCCTTCAGTTCCCGAACAATATCCCGGGCTCGCTTCACAGCGGCAACGAACTCGGTCATATCCCGGGCGGTCTCGATCTTGACGCACAGGGCTTCCGCCATAGGGCCCAGGAGTTCGGTCAGCAACCGGGTGGTGAAACGCCGCGCACCATCCAGTGTCGGCTGCACCGGCAGCGCGGCGGGCACGGTTTTCGCGGTTGCCAACGATGCTGGCTCCACGCTGGGCGTCACACTCTGGCTGATTGCCGGAGCACCGACCAGTTCAATAAAACCGGCTGATTCGAGCTCGGTCAGGAGAACCTCCGGGTCACCCAGAACGGACACCATCGGAGCCAGGTCACCAAAACTGCGCTTGCCGTCCACCATGATGAGAGCGGACCGGAGTTTGGGAGTCAGCCCAGCCTGCCGTGTAGCGATGGCTTCGGCCCCTTGGGCAGACTTTTTGAATACGGCTTGTTTGGAGATCACTCAGCGGCCTTTTTTCCCAACGACTTAGATGTAAGCGCAGTGTAAGGGCATCTTTCCCCCGAGTCGAGCCGGTTTCCTACCTGTTTGACGGGGAAAAACTACGTTCGCCGATCCAGCAGGCGTTTGGCCTTGCCGCCACTGCGCTCTACCCCACCTTCAGCACGCAACTCGATTTCTGCCCGCGTGCCGATGTACGCCTTGATCTCATGCTGCAGCATCGCGGCAGCAGCAAGTGCCTGGGCACTGTCCGGCAAAATGCCCGGGCGGGTCTCCACCACCACAATCAGGCTGTCCATTGGCCCCTCGCGCACCAGAACACATTGATAGTGCGGCGTCAGCTCGGTGCGTTTGAGAATCAGTTCTTCAATCTGCGTGGGGAACACATTGACCCCACGAACAATCATCATGTCATCGCTGCGGCCGGTGATCTTCTCCATGCGGCGCATGGTGCGCGCGGTGCCAGGCAACAGGCGCGTCAGGTCCCGCGTGCGGTACCGGATGATGGGCAGCGCTTCCTTGGTCAGGCTGGTGAACACCAGTTCGCCCATTTCGCCGTCAGCCACAGGCTCACCTGTTTCAGGATGGACGATCTCGGGGTAGAAATGGTCTTCCCAGATCGTTGGCCCGTCTTTGGTCTCGACACACTCACTGGCAACCCCGGGGCCAATCACCTCGCTCAAGCCATAGATATCGACCGCGTCAATCCCCATGCGTTGTTCAAGGGCCCGACGCATATCGTTCGTCCAGGGTTCGGCGCCAAAGATGCCAACGCGTAGAGACGACTGCGCCGGGTCCAGCCCCTGCCGCTCAAACTCGTCGGCAATCGCCAGCATGTAGCTGGGTGTCACCATGATGATGTCGGGTCTGAAGTCGGCAATCAGCTGCACCTGCCGCTCGGTCTGTCCGCCACCAAATGGCACCACGGTCAGGCCCAGTTTTTCTGCCCCATAATGCGCGCCCAGCCCACCGGTGAACAAGCCGTAGCCGTAGCTCACATGAACCAGATCGCCGGGGCGGGCCCCGCCAGCCCGGATGCTCCTTGCCACGCAATCGGCCCACATGGCCACGTCGTTCTTCGTATAGCCAACGACGGTGGGTTTGCCGGTGGTGCCGCTGGAAGCATGAATCCGCACGCACTGCTCGCGCGGCACGGCAAACAAGCCAAACGGGTAGCCGTCGCGCAGGTCTTTTTTGGTGGTGAACGGGAATTTCGCCAGATCGCCCAACGTCTGGCAATCATCCGGATGCACGCCCGTGGCTTCAAACTTGGCACGGTATGCGGGAGAGTTGCGGTAAGCGTGCTGCAACGTAGCCTTCAGGCGCTTGAGTTGCAGCGCACGCAGTTCATCAACGCCTGCTTTTTCAATCGGGTCCAGCGCAAAGCCTGTCATGCCATCTCCACAAAATGATCAAACGGGAACAACCGTACCCTGAATATGTGCGCTCTTGCCACGAAACATCGCAATCACCTCATGGCGCTGATTCGTCACCTTCATGTCGTAGATGCCATGACGACCCTGCAGCGTCTGCTCAATCCCTTCACAGATCAACACGTCACCCAGATGCGCGGGCTTGAGAAATTCGATGCTGCAGCCGGCAGCCACCGCCACCTTGTTGTGGCTGTTGCAGGCAAACGCAAAGGTGGAATCCGCCAGCGTGAAGATCAGGCCGCCGTGGCAGATCTTGTGGCCATTGAGCATGGGCTCGCGCACCACCATGCGCATGACAGCCCGGCCCGGCTCACACGACAGCAGCTCCATCTGCATGAAGTCTTTGGACGCGTTGTCCACGGCGAACATGGTTTCACCCACCTTGCGCGCCAGAGCCATCGCAGCGTCCGTTATGGCAGCATTCATCATTCCCCCTTGAATTGCGCGGCACGCTTTTCACGAAACGCCATGACGCCTTCGATGTAATCATGCGTTTTACCCATTGCCGACTGGGTATCCCGCTCCACGTCCAGTTGCTGGTTGAGGGTACGCGTGCTGCTGTCGCGCAGGATCTGTCGTGTGGCCACCAGCGCTTTGGTTGGCATGACGGCCATCCGCTGCGCCATCGCCGTGGCGGCCGCAACGCAGTCATCGGCCACGTCCCAGATCATTCCCCACTCCTTGGCCTGGGCCGCAGGCAATTTGTCACCCGTCATCGCCAGCGCCGCCGCACGCGCCAGACCGAGGCGTTGCGTCAAAAACCAGGTCCCGCCAGCGTCAGGAATCAGGCCAATTTTGCTGAAAGCCTGAATGAAACTGGCCGCGGGCGCGGCGATGGCGATGTCACAGGTCATCGCCAGCGAAGCCCCGGCACCCGCTGCCACACCATTCACCGCTGCAATGGTGGGCATGCGCAGGTTTTGCAGTCGCCGCACGGTGGGGTTGAACGCCTGATCAATCACCGGCCCGGGGTCTGCCCGCTTGACCAAGTCAGGGCCCGGCTCAAAGTCGAACTCAGCCAGATCAGCCCCGGCACAAAAGCCGCGCCCGGCACCGGTGATCACCAGCGCACGAATTACTGGATTGGCCTCCGCACGGTCCAGTGCAACCCACAGCTCGCGGTGCATCTGGCGGGTGAAACTGTTCAGGGCTTGCGGACGGTTCAACGTAACCGTTGCAACGCCGTCACACTCGGCGTACAGGACAGTCGGTTCTGACATATCAGTCATCGGGGGGTCTCCTGGGAGGCAATTTACCATTAGCCGACCAATCGGTTGGTTAATGTTTTCCCTTGGTACCGCAACCGGGCCGGGTCGGTATAGTCGATCCATTGCAACAGAGAACGGACACATTCCCATGACATCGCCCATGACCTACGAGCTCATCACCGTGCGCACCGAAGCGGATAAGGTCGGCATCATCACGCTGAACCGGCCCAAGCAGCTCAACGCCCTGAACGACCAGCTGATGACCGAGCTGGGCACCGCGCTGAAGGCGTTTGACGCGGACACCAGCATTGGCTGCATGATCATCACCGGCTCCGAAAAAGCCTTTGCGGCGGGCGCCGACATTGGCGCCATGGCCAGCTACACCTTTGCCGATGTGTACAAGGGCGACTACATTACCCGCAACTGGGAAACCGTCCGTGCGATCCGCAAGCCCGTCATCGCTGCCGTCAGCGGTTTTGCCTTGGGCGGCGGCTGCGAGCTGGCGATGATGTGCGACTTCATCATTGCCGCCGACAACGCCCGTTTTGGCCAGCCGGAGATCAAGCTGGGCGTCATCCCCGGCGCCGGCGGCACGCAGCGCCTGCCGCGCGCCGTGGGCAAGGCCAAAGCCATGGACATGGCGCTGACCGGCCGCATGATGGACGCCACCGAGGCCGAGCGCGCCGGGCTGGTGAGCCGCGTGGTGCCGCTGGACAAGCTGATGGAAGAGGCGCTGGGCGCGGCGCTGATGATCAGCGATTTCTCGCAAATTGCCGTGATGGCGGCCAAAGAGTCGGTCAACCGGGCGTTTGAGAGCGGTTTGAGCGACGGTGTGATGTTCGAGCGGCGCCTGTTTCACGCCCTGTTTGCCACCGCCGACCAGAAAGAAGGCATGGACGCCTTCGTAGCGAAGCGCAAGGCCGAATTCAAGCACCAGTGATGTGGCGCCCCCACGCCCTGCGGCCCCGTTGTTTGGCTATAATCCTGTCCTTCGGTGATATAGCTCAGTTGGTTAGAGCGCAGCATTCATAATGCTGATGTCGGTGGTTCAAATCCACCTATCACCACCAAACAACAGTTAAACCCGCCCCAGCCCCGGTTGGCGCGGGTTTTTCGCTTCCCCCGCTGGCCCGGGTGATAGACTTTCCCCGTCAAACGCCCTGCGTGGCGCCTGACAAGCCGATTTCCCTCAACAGCCTCTGGATGTACACCATGAACCGCTGCTTCACTGCCAGAAAGACCCGTTTTCTGGCCTCGCTACCCAAATTGGCAGCCAGCACTGCCTTGTGTCTGCTCGTCGCAACCGCTGCCTGGCTACCCAATGCCCAGGCGCAGACGGCGCAACGTGAGTTCCCGAAAAACGCGCTGCGGGCGGTGATGGTCGTCACCTCGCCGCCGCAAATCACCCTCAACGGCACGTCTGAGCGCCTGTCGCCGGGCGCCCGCATCAAGGGCCCCAGCAACACACTGCTGATGTCAGGCACGCTGACTGGCAAAGAGGTGCTGGTCAATTACGTGCGTGACCACCAGGGCATGATTCATGAGGTCTGGGTGCTGAGCGAGCTGGAAGCGCAGGAAAAGCGCCCCGGCATGTCATTCAGCAACATCATTTTTGGCTCGGACATCAACAAGCCGAAAACCGACGACGGCAAAACGCCGTTCGACCAACTGCCGAAGTACCCGGCGCAATAGCGTCTGCGGGGCCCAAAACGGCCAAAATAAGTAGTGTTTTAGGCCTCTAGCCCTCGCCAGAATTGCGTGAGCAGCTACCGAATTAATAGCATTTGAATTGTGAGGTCAGCATGACCAAAAAAGTCTTCATCAAAACCTTCGGCTGCCAGATGAACGAGTACGACTCGGACAAGATGGTCGATGTGCTGGGCGCCGCCCAGGGCTACGAGCCCACGCAAAACGTGGACGAGGCCGACCTGATTCTGTTCAACACCTGCTCGGTGCGCGAAAAAGCGCAGGAAAAAGTGTTTTCCGACCTGGGCCGCATCAAGCACCTGAAGAAAAAAGGCGTGCAGATCGGCGTGGGCGGCTGCGTGGCCAGCCAGGAAGGCGCGGCCATCATCGCCCGCGCGCCGTATGTGGACGTGGTGTTTGGCCCGCAAACCCTGCACCGCCTGCCCGAGCTGCTGAACCAGCGGCGTTTGCAGGACAAGCCGCAGGTGGACATCAGCTTCCCCGAGATTGAAAAGTTCGACCACCTGCCGCCTGCCAAGGTGGAGGGTGCATCGGCTTTCGTCAGCATCATGGAAGGCTGCAATAAATACTGCAGCTACTGCGTGGTGCCCTACACGCGCGGCACGGAGATCAACCGCCCGTTTGAAGACGTGCTGGTGGAAGTGGCGGGCCTGGCCGACCAGGGCGTGAAGGAGGTGACGCTGCTGGGCCAGAACGTGAACGCCTGGCGCAACCCGATGGGCGAGACGAGCGAAGTGGCCGACTTCGCCACCCTGCTGGAATACGTGGCCGACATCCCCGGCATCGAACGCATCCGCTACACCACCAGCCACCCCAACGAGTTCACGCCCTCGCTGATCGCCGCTTACGACAAGCTCCCCAAGCTGGTGAGCCACCTGCACCTGCCCGTGCAGCACGGCAGCGACAAGATTTTGATGGCTATGAAGCGTGGCTACACCGCCATGGAATACAAAAGCACGGTGCGCAAGATACGCGCCATCCGCCCCGACATGGCCATGAGCAGCGACTTCATCGTCGGTTTCCCCGGCGAGACGGAAGACGATTTCAACAAGATGATGAAGCTGATCGACGACATCGGCTTTGACAACAGTTTCAGCTTCATCTTCAGCCCGCGCCCCGGCACCCCCGCCGCCAACCTGCACGACGACACACCGCACGATGTGAAACTGCGCCGCCTGCAGCATCTGCAAGGCGTGATCAACGACAACATCAAGCGCATCAGCGAGAGCCGCCTGGGCACCGTGCAGCGCATTCTGGTGGAAGGCGCCAGCAAACGCGACGCCGGTGAACTGATGGGCCGCACCGAGTGCAACCGCGTGGTGAACTTTGTCGGCCAGCCCCGGCTGGTGGGGCAACTGGTGGATGTGCGCGTGACCGAAACGCGCAGCTACACCTTGCGCGGTGAGGTGGTGACGCAGGAAGTGGTGGCGGGCTAAGTGCTATTGAAAATATAGCTACTCGCGCATAGCTGGCGGGGGCTGAAGGCCTATTTGTCTTGTATTTCTTGGGGTTTCTCGTGCCTGGACCTCGCGCAAGGCGGGCGGCGTGGCTTGCGTTCTCCGGCTCACCTCGCGGGCGGGCGTGGCCGGTTCATTGAGTTTGCTGCGTTAACGCCGTGGTTGGTGCGCCTGCTCTGTGGCGACCGCGAATGGAGCCTGCGCCCGCAAGCCCCACCACCCACCTTCGGTTAATTTTTTGTTCCATCCAGTCAGCTGGAAAAACCCTTAGCCACCCAACGAAAACCTAAGCCGATGAACACCACGCTGAAAATTGGCACAAGCCACATTAACAGTGTTTGCAAGCCTAAAGCCACATAGAGCTCTTTCATTTTGTCTTTAACAAATTGATCAAGCCCTGCCACATGGTCTTGTCTATGAACTTCCAAGTTGCTCTTCATTCCATCTCGGTTATTGGCATTTAAACACTCTCGATAGAAGAGGTAGGAATCTTCCTTATTTTGAATTTCCTCCGATTTCTTTTCGCACATTGTTTCAACATCTTTTATTTTCCCCGCTAAACCGAAAGAGTCGTACGTCTGCGAAAGGTGTTCGATACGAATTGCATTCTCATCCGGTAATCTCGTGTACTGAATGGCGAAAACCACGATAGTCCAAATTGCGGACAACAAGATCAAAAGCCTGAGCCAGCCGCGCATATTTGATGATTGAAAAAACTGTTCCATGCTGCCTCCTATGTAAAATTAAAGCCAGACGACCGCACTCTATTAGCTAGGGAAATCGGGACTACCTACCCATTTCACCTGCTCTCACTTCTGCCGCAGCGCCGTAACTTCAATCTCGATCTTCATGCGCGGGTCAGCCAGTCCCGCCGAAATCATCATGGCCGCAGGGCGCACATCGCCGAAGTATTTGCGCAAAACCGGCCAGCACTGCTCAAACTCCGAGCCATTGGGCAGCACATAAGTCACGCGGACGACGTCGTTCAAACTGGAGTTGGCCTGCTTGAGCGCAGACTCGATGTTTTTCAAACACTGCTCGGTTTGCTCCAACAGATCGTCCGCGATGGACATCGTGGCGTAGTCAAAACCCGTCGTGCCGGACACAAAAATCCAGTCGCCCGCCACCACGGCCCGCGAGTAGCCAATCTGCGCTTCAAACGTGGAGCCGGAGCTGATTCGTTCCCTGTTCATTGCAAAACTCCGATGGATGAGTTAAACCTTGAACGCTACAAAATAAATAGCTATTCACGCATATTGGACGGGGTCTGGAGGCCGATTTGGCATGTAAAAAGCTCTTTTTGAGCCTAAAACGGCATCTTCGGCATGCCCTTCATGCCGCCCATGCGTTTCATCATCTTCATCATGCCGCCGCCCTTCATCTTCTTCATCATGTCCTGCATCTGCTCAAACTCCTTGAGCATGCGGTTGACTTCCTGAACCTGCACACCCGCGCCCGCGGCGATGCGGCGTTTGCGGGTGGCCTTGATGAGGTCGGGCTTGCGGCGCTCCAGCGGGGTCATGCTGTGGATGATGCCTTCCTTGCGCTTGATGTCTTTCTCGGCACGGTCCATGTCCACCTGCCCGGCCTTGGCGGCCATGGCGGCGGGCAGTTTGTCCATCAGGCTGGACAGGCCGCCCATCTGTTTCATCTGCTGGATCTGGCCCAGAAAGTCGTTCAGATCAAACCCGGCACCGCTCTTGACCTTGGCCGCCAGCTTTTGCGCGGCCTCCATGTCCACACCGGCGGTGACCTGCTCCACCAGCGCCAGAATGTCGCCCATGCCCAGAATGCGCCCGGCGTGGCGCTCGGCGTCAAACACCTCCAGGCCGTCGATCTTTTCACTGGTGCCGGAGAACTTGATGGGCACGCCGGTGACCTGGCGCACGGACAGCGCCGCGCCGCCGCGTGAGTCGCCGTCGGTCTTGGTCAAAATGATGCCGGTCAGCGGCAGGGCTTCCTTGAAGGCCCGTGCCGTGTTGACCGCGTCCTGGCCCTGCATGGCGTCCACCACAAACAGCGTTTCCACCGGGTTCAGTGCGGCGTGCAGCGCCTTGATCTCCTGCATCAGCGCTTCGTCAATTGCCAAGCGGCCGGCCGTGTCTACCAGCAGCACATCGAAATAATGTTTACGGGCGTAGTCCAGCGCGGCGTTGGCAATATCAACGGGCTTCTGGTCTGGCGAGCTGGGGAACCACTCAGCCCCCGCCTGCGCGGTGACGGTTTTGAGCTGCTCGATGGCCGCGGGGCGATAAACGTCACCCGAGACAGTCAGCACTTTTTTCTTGCGCTTGTCTATCAGGTGTTTGGCCAGCTTGGCTGTGGTGGTGGTTTTACCGGCGCCCTGCAAACCCGCCATCAGGATGACGGCCGGGGGTTGGGCTGCCAGATTGATGTCGCTCACGCCCTCGCCCATGGTGGCGGCGAGTTCCCTGTTCACGATGCTCACCAGCACCTGGCCGGGTTGCAGCGAGCCCAACACCTCGGCACCCAGCGCTTTTTCCTTGACGCGGGCGACAAAGTCGCGCACCACCGGCAGGGCCACGTCGGCCTCCAGCAGGGCCATGCGCACTTCGCGCAGCATGTCGGCCACGTTGGATTCGGTGATGCGGGCCTGCCCGCGGATTTCCTTGACGAGGCGGCTGAGTTTGTCGGTAAGGGCTGAGGCCATGGAAGAAAGACCCGCTGGGGGAACCAAAGTTGGGTGCCAGTGAAAATTGGCAGTGTGCAAAACGCTAAACTGTACCCATGATTCTAGCCAGTGCCACCTCTCTCAGCATGCCTTTGGCCATCGTCGCGGCGCTTGCCTATCTGGTGCCTGCGCTGGGGTCGTCGCAGCTGAGCTCAACCGTTGCCCGCGGCGCGTTCCTGCTGGCATGGCTGCTTCATGCCCTTGTGCTGGCCTTTGGCCTCCTGGCAGGGGAACCACGTTTTGGATTTGGGCCTGCCCTGTCGGTCACGGCCTGGCTGGTTGCGGCGGTGTACATGATCGAGAGTCGCGTATTTCCCCAGCTTCAAACTCGTTGGGCCTTGTGCGCGCTGGGCGCCGCCGCCGTGCTGATCGCGCTTTTCTTTCCGGGCAGTGCGCTGCACCCGACTGCTTCGCCCTGGTTGCCGCTGCACTGGGCGCTGGGAATTGCCTCCTACGGATTGTTCGGCGCGGCCGTGGCACATGCCTGGTTCATGACGCGAACCGAAGACCGCATTCGCCTCGCCGCCGACTCCCACAGCGGCATGCCGCTATTGACCATAGAGCGCCTGATGTTCCGCTTTGTCGCGGGTGGCTTCATCCTGCTGTCGGCCTCCCTGCTGGTGGCAATCCTGTTCGGTGATTCGCTTTATGAATCTCAGGCGGGATGGAAGTGGAATCACAAAACCATTTTTTCTGTCCTGTCGTGGTTGACGTTCGCCGTGCTGCTGATCGGGCGGTCGCAATGGGGCTGGCGGGGCCGGCGCGCGGTTAGCGTGCTGTACATCGGTTCGGGGTTGCTGTTGCTGGCTTACGTTGGCTCACGCTTTGTACTTGAAGTCGTTCTGGGCCGTGCAACATGAAATACCTGCTCGTACTGGTTGTTGTGTTGATCGGGATTGGCGTTTGGCGGTCCAATCGCCTGCCCAGGCAGGAAGGAAAACGCGCACGCCCTGAGCCTGGTTCGCCACAAGACATGATTGAATGCCAGCTGTGTTCGCTGCATGTTCCAAGAGCGGATGCGGTTGAAGGCAGGCTTGGCCTGTACTGCGGGAACGACCACCGTCACCGCGCAGAGGACTGAATGGCCCGGCAAGCCGAAGGCCACTCCTGGTTTGGCCCCTCGATACTGGATTCGGGAACAACGGAACGTGTAGAGCGGCCCAACGAAATGGAGCGGCTGTGGCGTGGCTGCATGACTGCCAGGGTTGCCATTGCCGTGGTTTTGCTGCTGCTGCAGTTTGTTGTTCTGGCATTCGGGCCGTCTCACGACAGCTCGCTGATCCTGATCTGCGTCGCCTACCTGGCAGCGACACTGGCCGTGCGTGTCCTCTTCAAGCGGCATCAGCTGGGACAGACTCTGGGCCGGCGCTGGCTCGCGATCATTGGCGTGGACCTTTGCGTTTTCGCTATCCTGCAATTCATGCAGGGCGCCACTGTCAATTACGCCCCGCTCTTTGGCCTGCCGGTTCTGGTGGCCGCAGTCCTGGGTTCCATGCTGCTGGCCCTGGGGACGGCCGCCAGCGTGACGCTGATTTTGCTGGGCCATGCCGCGTGGCTGGCCTTTCATGCGGCGGGTGACGTTGCAGGTCTGTGGGCCCAAGCCGCCCTGACAGGCGCCGGGGGCTTCGCCATTGCACTGCTGGCAAACCAGATTTCCACCCGGCTTGCCAATGAGGAGTTGCGCTCCCGGCGCAGTCAGCTGGCTGCGCGGGTGCAACGGCAGGTGAATGAACTGGTGATTGAAACGCTGACGGATGGCGTTCTGGTGGTTGACCCCAAGGGGCTGGTTCGCTCAGCCAATCCAGCGGCCCGCTACCTGCTCGGTTCCGAACGCGCATTGACGGCTTCCTCCTTTGAGCTGACCGCTGAGCCAGGCTGGCGCCCACTGGTCGAGATGATGCGGATGAGCTTTGCACGCAAGGCGCCACAACAGGCCGACGTGAGCATCCAGCACGCCGGTCAGGGACAGCGGCGCATTTTGGCCCGCACCCGGCTGACTCCGGGGATGGGCAGCAACGCGGAAAGTCTGTGCGTGATTTTTTTGCAGGATCAGCGGGAAACGGAAGCCAGGGCGCGAACTGAAAAGCTGGCCAGCATGGGTCGCATGTCGGCCGCTGTGGCGCACGAAATCCGCAACCCGCTCGCTGCCATCGTTCAGGCCAATGCCTTGCTGGAAGAGGATATTTCCGACCCCAGACTACAGCAGTTGATACAGATCGTGCGGCAGAACGCCAAACGGCTGGAGCGCACCGTCGATGAGATCCTGAATCTCGCACGGGTGAAGTCGCACGGCCAGCCATCAGCGTCACCCGGCCTGCGTCTGGATGATGCCGTGACGCGCAATTGCAATGACTGGGCTCACCAGACCGCATCTGCCAGAATTTTGAAGGTTGAGACTGCGCTTGCTGACGTTCTGGTGGCTTTCGACCCTGAACATCTTCGTCGCGTCATGGTGAACCTGCTGGACAATGCCAAACGCTACGCGTCAACCAGAGCTGATGCCATGGTGGTATCGACCGGTGCAGCACCTTCCGGTCAGGCCATCTTGAGCATCTGGAGCGATGGTGACCCCCTGGACCAGTCCATTGAACGCAACCTGTTTGAGCCCTTCTTTTCATCTGAAAGCCGCTCCAGCGGGCTAGGGCTGTATATCTGTCGGGAACTGTGTGACGGACACGGCGCTACCATCGCCTACCAGCGTTCACGCCGGTTCGTTCGCGGGCAGGAACTTGATGGCAATGAGTTTTTCATCACTTTCCGTCCATCGCGGCGGGAGTCTGATGGCTCACGCCAGTCTGACAAAATGCCTCTTGAACCATGAGCATCAAAGATCTGCCCTCCAATGCACACATCCTGGTCGTGGATGATGAGCCTGACTTGCGAACCCTGTACGAACTGACCCTCTTGCGCGAGGGGTACCGGGTTGAGACCGCAGGAACGGTGGAAGAAGCGCGCCAGCTATTGGCTGAACAGGTTTTCGACGTACTCATCACCGACATGCGTTTGCCTGACGGGCTGGGTACCTCTTTGCTGAGAGGCATTCGGGAACAGGGCCGGCATGAGCGCTGCGTCGTGATCACCGCGTACGGTTCTGCGGAGAATGCGGTGGAATCCCTCAAGGCCGGGGCATTCGACTACCTCACCAAACCGGTGGATTTGAAGCAGTTTCGCCTGGTCATTGCATCCGCTGTACGGGACGTCAGGCCTGCATCCAAAAGCGGTGCGAGCCCATCCTCGCGTACTGAAACAGAAGCACAACCACACCGATTGACGGCCGCCCAGGCCAGCCTGCAGCGCATGGTAGGCGAGTCCCCAGCCATGCGACAGGTGAAGGAGCGCATCGCCAAAGTGGCCCGTAGCATGGCGCCCGTGTTGATACGCGGTGAGTCAGGCACCGGCAAAGAACTGGCGGCCGGTGCCTTGCATGGAAACAGTCAGCGCGCAGATGGCCCCCTGGTGGCAGTGAATTGCAGCGCCATCCCGGAAAATCTTCTTGAGGCTGAATTCTTTGGGGCCAAAAAAGGTTCCTATACGGGGGCCACCCAGGATCGGGACGGCTTCTTTCAGGCTGCACGGGGCGGCACCCTGTTTCTGGATGAGATCGGTGATCTTCCACTGGCCATGCAGTCCAAACTGTTGCGCGCCATTCAGGAGCGCAGTGTGCGAGCCATTGGCGCCACCCAGGAAGAGACGGTCGATGTGCGCATTGTCAGCGCCACACACAAGGACCTGGCGGCAGAAGTCGAAGCTGGCCGGTTCCGGCAGGATTTGTACTATCGGCTGAACGTCATCGAGATCCATATCCCGCCTTTGCGCGAACGACTGGACGACCTGCCGGCCCTGTGCATCGCGTTGCTCAACCGCATTGCCGACGAAGCCGGCATTGACGTCCCTGTTCTGTCACCCGCATTGCTTGCACAAGTTTCACGTCATCCGCTACGCGGAAACGTGCGGGAACTGGAAAATCTGCTTCACCGCGCCGTGGCGCTCGGAGACACAGAGCAACTCCAGATCAACGAGGAAGTCAGGCCAGCTTTCCATCCGGACAGGCAACCAGCAAAAACATCTGATCTGGATGACGAGCCCGACACGATACCCAGCGATTTGCAGCAGCATCTGGATCAGCAGGAGAGGGAAATACTGGTCAAGGCCCTGGAAGATGCCGGCTTTAACCGCACGGCAGCGGCGTCACGATTGGGCTTGAGTTTGCGACAGATGCGGTACCGCATCGCCAGGCTCAATATCGACATGCCCCAGGGATCCGACGCGGCTGAAGACCCCAAGCAAAGTGGTTGACAGCAACACCACCCTCTGGGCAGACGGCTGGTACCGGTTTGCGCGTCGGCTGCATTCGCCGAATTACGGAGTTCGCCCGGATGCCGCGATCATCGACTTGATTGTGATTCACTCCATCAGCCTGCCACCAGGCCAATATGGGGGCAATGAAGTTCAGGCACTGTTCACCAACACGCTGGATTGGGCCCAACATCCCTACTTTCAGACGATCAAGGGGATGGAAGTCTCTTCCCATTTCTACATTCGGCGCAATGGTGATCTCTGGCAATTTGTCAGCTGCGATGACCGGGCCTGGCACGCCGGAAAGTCTTGCTACCAGGGACGCGACAACTGCAACGACCACTCAATCGGCATTGAGCTCGAAGGTCTTGAAGGAGAGTCATTCGAAACCGGACAATACGAAACGCTCGCTGATCTGTGCTCCGCAATTTCTACGCGATACAACATTCGCCATATCGCTGGACACGAGCACATAGCCCCGGGACGGAAAATCGATCCGGGTCCGGGCTTTGATTGGACACTTTTGCAACAGTCACTCGGTTGGGACGATCAGTATTTTCCCTAGATCTGCCTGAGTTTTTCCGGCCCGCCAGGACTACCTGAATCAGCCTCGCAAAGACTGGAACTGAGGCAGCATGCGCATATCCAGAGGAAACCGCGTGAAAGCTCGCGAGATTGCTGGATTTCTGCAATGAGCCTTCGATCTGGCAACGCAGTTTGCCTGATTCGCATCAGAAATCAATTCCCCCGATGGCTACTATTACCCTTCCAATCCACGCGTTTTTACGATACGTGACGAATCCACGCGATACACTACTGGTAGTGGCTTGCCATGTGATCTGACCCCAGATATAGTGTGCGATGCGCCCACTGAAGTCGAGCACAACAAAGCAGCCTGCTAGGGTCACCAGACCAAAAAATATCGCCATCGATGAGGAAATAATGCAAACCGCTACCAACACGTCCCACTCAATTCATACCGGAGTTCTCGGGCTTCATGGCTCTGACAATGGAGTTGCGACCGCTCTCAATTCATTCCAGCAGTACCAGATCATCCGCCGCAATGGCGCAGTCGTTCCGTTTGAACCCAACAAGATCGCGGTTGCCATGATGAAGGCATTTCTTGCGGTGCACGGAACGCAAGGAGCGGCCTCAGCCAGCGTGAGGGAAATGGTTGATGGCCTGACGCAGGCGGTCATTCGCGCACTCATGCGCTCTCGCCCCGGGGGTGGAACATTTCATATCGAAGATGTACAGGATCAGGTTGAGTTGGGGCTCATGCGGGGCGGCCATCATGAAATCGCACGTGCCTATGTGCTGTATCGCGAAAAGCGGGCGCAGGAACGCGCCAGAAAAGTCACCCAGGAGGCGCCCTCAACCCCTGTTCTGCATGCTCTGGACAATGGCCAGCGCATCGTTCTGGATCTGAGCCGTTTACAAAACCTGATTCAGGACGCTTGTGCAGGCCTGGGCGCAGACATCAAACCGGATCCGATCATGGCAGAGACCATGCGCAACCTGTATGACGGCGTCCCCATGGACGAGGTTTACAAAGCCTCGGTCCTGGCAGCCCGTACGCTGATTGAGAAAGATCCGGACTACACCTTCGCCACCGCGCGCCTGCTATTCCACACAATTGCCAAGGAAGTC
Organism: Candidatus Egaibacter danicus; assembly: GCA_016707075.1. Taxonomy (GTDB): domain Bacteria; phylum Pseudomonadota; class Gammaproteobacteria; order Burkholderiales; family Burkholderiaceae_C; genus Egaibacter; species Egaibacter danicus. Next base: position 383,093 of record JADJII010000002.1, on the reverse strand, counting down.
CTGGGCAAGGATGTCGATCAGGCTGAAATGGGGCAAGCCTATATTGACTATTTCCCGCAATTCATCAAACGCGGGGTGGATGCCGAGTTGCTGGACGAAAAACTGCAGCAGTTTGACCTGAAACGCCTGGGTGCGGCGCTGAAGCCTGAGCGCGATCTGAAGTTTGATTACCTTGGCCTGCAGACGCTGTATGACCGCTACTTCCTGCACATCGGCAAGACACGCATTGAGATGCCTCAGGCCTTTTTCATGCGGGTCGCCATGGGCCTGTCACTCAATGAGATTGACCGTGAGGCGCGGGCCATCGAGTTTTATGAAGTGCTGTCGAGCTTTGACTTCATGTCCAGCACCCCGACGCTGTTCAACAGCGGCACATTACGTTCCCAGCTCTCCAGCTGCTATCTGACCACCGTGCCCGATGATCTGGATGGCATCTATGAGTCCATCAAGGAAAACGCATTGCTCTCCAAATTTGCCGGTGGGCTGGGCAATGACTGGACGCGCGTTCGCGCACTGGGATCCCATATCAAAGGGACCAACGGAGAGTCCCAGGGTGTAGTGCCGTTCCTGAAAGTCGTCAACGACACAGCCGTTGCCGTGAATCAGGGCGGCAAGCGCAAGGGCGCCGTCTGCACCTATCTGGAAACCTGGCATCTGGATATTGAAGAATTTCTGGAGCTGCGCAAAAACACCGGCGATGATCGCCGCCGCACCCATGACATGAACACGGCCAACTGGATTCCTGACCTGTTCATGCGCCGGGTCATGGAAAAAGGCCCGTGGACCCTGTTTTCGCCATCGAATGTGCCAGACCTGCACGACAAGTTCGGTGCTGATTTTGAAAAGGCCTATGTCGCGTACGAAGAAAAAGCTGCACGCGGTGAAATCAAGCCGTCGCGGACACTACCTGCTGCCGACCTCTGGCGAAAAATGCTGACCATGCTGTTCGAGACCGGACACCCATGGATCACTTTCAAAGACGCGTGCAATGTTCGCTCACCCCAGCAACATGCCGGCGTCATTCACTCGTCCAACCTGTGCACGGAAATTACGCTGAATACTAGCGACACTGAAACGGCCGTCTGCAATCTCGGTTCCGTGAATCTGCTCCAGCACCTGAAAGATGGTGGCGTAGACCACGCCAAGTTGCAAAAAACCATCTCAATCGCCATGCGCATGCTCGATAACGTGATTGACATCAATTACTACGCAGTCAAGAAGGCGCGTGACTCGAACATGCGGCACCGCCCGGTCGGCCTGGGGGTGATGGCTTTCCAGGACAGCCTGTATGAACTTCGCATTCCCTATGCCAGCGAAGCGGCCGTCGATTTTGCTGACAAATCCATGGAGGCGGTGTGTTACTACGCCTATTGGGCGTCCACCGAGCTGGCACGCGAGCGTGGGCAGTACTCCAGCTACAAGGGTTCGCTGTGGGAGAAGGGTATCCTGCCAATAGACACGCTGGACATGCTGGCGCGCGAGCGTGGTGGGTATGTCGAAGTCGACCGGTCGTCCACGCTGGATTGGGACACCCTGCGCAAGAAGATCGCCAGGGATGGCATGCGTAACTCCAATTGCGTCGCCATTGCTCCGACGGCCACCATCTCCAACATCATCGGTGTGGACGCGTCGATTGAGCCCAGTTTTGGAAACCTGTCTGTCAAGTCCAACCTGTCGGGCGAGTTCACCATCATCAACAACTATCTGGTGCGTGACCTCAAACGGCTGGGCCTTTGGGACGATGTCATGGTCATGGATCTCAAGCACTTCGATGGCTCCCTCAACCCGATCGATCGCGTCCCCCAGGAGATCAAGGCGCTGTACGCCACGGCTTTCGAGGTGGAAACCCAATGGCTGGTCGAGGCTGCGGCGCGGCGCCAGAAATGGATCGACCAAGCTCAGTCGCTCAATATCTACATGGCGGGTGCGTCAGGCAAGAAGCTGGATGATACCTACAAACTGGCCTGGATTCGTGGCCTGAAGACCACCTACTATTTGCGCACCATGTCAGCAACTCACGTGGAAAAATCCACCGTGAGCGCCGGGCGCATGAATGCAGTTTCCTCTGGCGGCGAACCACGCTCGGGATCCGCCGGCATGAGTGCATTGGACGTAGCGGCAGCAGCCGCGCAATTGCAGATGGCATCCAGCCCTGCAACCGACATCAAGTTTTGCGGCATCGATGACCCGACGTGTGAATCATGCCAGTGATGAATGTGGCGTTGTCAGATTCAAGACGATGCAATTGAACAACACAAATCAGTAGCGAAGTGAATGAGTACTTTTCATTTCACCTCGCTGCTCTCATAATCCGCTGATTGGAATCATCTATGTTGTCCTGGGACGAAGAAGTCAAGCCTACATCGCAAGCGCCCTTCGCACGCGGCTCGTCAAGCAGTCGCCCGACAGAGCCACTCCCGCTTTCCCCGCAGTTGCGCACTTTGGATGATGGTGCCGTTGTGCCAACCACTGTTTTGCAGTCAACTCCTGCCGGCCGATCTACGCCACAAGTGCCGCCGCGCCGCGTTCAGGCCGCTGACAAACGCATCATCAACGGCAAGACTGATGTCAATCAGCTGGTTCCATTTAAATACAAGTGGGCTTGGGAAAAGTACCTGGCCAGCTGCGCCAATCACTGGATGCCGCAGGAAGTGAACATGACGCGGGACATTGCGCTATGGAAAGATCCTAACGGCTTGACTGAAGATGAGCGTCGAATCGTCAAACGTAACCTGGGCTTCTTTGTTACGGCTGATTCATTGGCCGCGAACAATATTGTGCTGGGGAGTTATCGGCACATCACGGCGCCAGAGTGCCGTCAGTTTTTGCTGCGTCAGGCCTTCGAAGAAGCCATTCACACCCATGCCTACCAGTACATCGTGGAATCGCTGGGTCTGGATGAGAGTGAAATTTTTAGCGCCTATAACGAAGTTGAGTCCATCCGGAACAAGGACCAGTTCCTGATTCCATTCATCGAGACACTGACCAATCCGCACTTTTCAACGGGTACGCTGGAGAACGACCAGAAGCTTCTCAAGTCGCTGATCGTGTTTGCATGCCTGATGGAAGGCCTGTTCTTCTATGTTGGCTTCACCCAGATTTTGGCTCTCGGTCGCCAGAACAAAATGACCGGCGCGGCCGAGCAGTACCAATACATCCTGCGTGACGAATCCATGCACTGCAATTTCGGCATTGACCTGATCAACCAGATCAAACTGGAAAATCCGCAACTCTGGACTGCGGCATTCAAGGCTGAGATCAATGCCCTGTTTCTGGAAGCTGTAGAGCTCGAATATAAATACGCCGAAGACACCATGCCTCGTGGCGTGTTGGGCATGAATGCCTCCATGTTCAAAGGCTACTTGCGTTACATCGCCAATCGCCGCGCAACGCAAATTGGTCTGGAAACCATCTTTCCGAATGAGGAAAACCCGTTTCCCTGGATGAGTGAAATGATTGACCTGAAGAAAGAGCGCAACTTCTTTGAAACTCGTGTCATCGAGTATCAATCGGGTGGTGCGCTGTCTTGGGATTGACACTTTTATTGATATGAAATCACGAATTCCACAAAACGTTTATCGCAGCGAAGATTGCGCGGATATTTTGTGCACCCGAGTTCATGGTGTTGGGTTCAAACCCAGCATCATGAATCGCTTCATGCATTCCAACCCGCATGAAGTGCTCTTTGTTACTTGATCAAGGAGAAAATTCAATGGCAACTGCAAAAAAACCAGCCGCAAAAAAGGCTGCTCCCGCGAAGAAACCCGCTGCAAAAAAAGTAGCGGCTAAAAAAGCTCCAGCCAAAAAAGCTGCGGCAAAGAAAGCTCCTGCAAAAAAAGTAGTAGCTAAAAAGGCTCCAGCTAAAAAAGCTCCTGCGAAAAAAGCAGCAGCTAAAAAGCCGGCAGCCAAGAAAGTAGCCGCCAAAAAGCCAGCTGCGAAGAAAGCAGCAGCTAAAAAGCCGGCAGCCAAGAAAGCTGCAGCCAAAAAGCCAGCTGCCAAAAAGCCAGCCGCCAAGAAAGCAGCCAAGAAGCCGGCTGCGAAGAAAGCCGCGAAAGCACCCGCTGCCAAAGCAGCGCCTGCCCCAGCAGCCCCCGCAGCTCAGACTACGCTGAACCCGCAAGCCGCCTGGCCGTTTCCTACAGCCAGCAAGCCCTAAACCTTCAGCGGTTTGTCCTCAAGCCCGATATCGAAAGATGTCGGGCTTTTTCTTTGTGGGTGAGAGGTGTCTTCGACCCACCCTTTTCAAATGATTTGGCTGGCGTCAAACTGGTAATTCTGGGGCCCGCGCTGGGCGATCTTGATGGAACCAACGTGGTTACCGGCAGCAGCACAGCGCGTTAGAGACCACCCGCGCTCCAGCCCAAACAGCAGTGCGCCGCGGTAGGCGTCACCACAGCCTGTCGGATCAACCACGGCATTCGCCTTGACCGGTGGTACCAGTGTTTTACTGCCGTCAGCCCAAACCTCACTGCCTTCCGCGCCGATGGTGACAAACAGGCCGCGAACGCGACGTGAAATCTCCTCCATGCTCCAGCCGGTACGGTCACTCAGCATTTTTCCTTCGTAGTCATTGACTGTCACCCAGCTGGCCTGATCGACAAACTTGCGCAGCTCTGCGCCATCAAATCTCGGAAGCTGCTGACCCGGATCAAATACAAAAGGTATGTCGGCTGCAACGAACTGGTCCGCATGCTGCAACATGGCGTCACGCCCATCTGGCGCGATGATGCCCAGCTTGATGTCACTGCGCGCTGAGATGACATTCAGATGAGCCTGTGCCATGGCGCCGGGGTGAAAGCCATTGATCTGGTTGTTGTCCTGATCCGTGATGATCATGGCTTGCGCCGTGTAGGCATCATCCAGTCTGCGGACAAAACCGCAATCGATCCCCAACGTCTTGAGACGCTCAAGGTACCCGTCACCGTCCATGCCAATCGTTGCCATGGGCATGGGGTCACCTCCCAGCAGTTTCAGGCTGTAGGCAATGTTGCCTGCACAACCGCCAAAATCCCGACGCAACGCCGGGACCAGAAATGACACATTCAGGATGTGCAATTGGTCGGGCAGGATCTGCTCAGCAAATCGGCCCTCAAAATTCATGATCGTATCGAAGGCCAGGGAACCGCAGATGATGGATGCCATAAGTAATGTTAGGTAAAAGTCTAGGGATAAAAAGCCAGCACGCGATAACCGGAAATACGCTCCACGTCTGCGCTGAGTTTGACACCAATCGCGAGCGAACCAGACCACTCGGACCCCGGCGCCAGCGCGTCCGGATGAGCACCAAACTCGGCAGGTAAAAACACCCGGCGGATCACTGGCCGGTTTTGGGGATCAGTCAACGAGAGTTCAACCGCTGGTGTGGCAAGGGTCATCCCCGCGGTGTTCCTGATCACGAAATCGAATCGATAGACATCGCCACGAGTCTTGGCAAATGAGGAACTTTCGATCACGATGGACTCAATTTGTCGCAGGGGCGAAACCGCGCAATTCGCAACATTGCAGACGGCTGACACCCAGGGCCGTACGGCTGGCGCCAGCGCGGCGATCCTGTCACGCTCCTGAATAGTCACCTGCACAGACAGCATCCCCAGCAGCATCAGTGCCATGACGCTGAGACCGAGTCGTACAAAGGGCTTGCGCCAGACTGAACGACTTCCCAAACCCTGCATGAACGATGGCTCGACAGACTCTGGCTCGGCATCCGGTTCATCGTCCATCGCAAAAGGTCCGCGCTTCGGGTCCGGCACTTTGTCCGGTTGCTCTGCAAACTCACCGAGCGGTGCATGCTGCGATCGCCGGGCCACGATTTCTTCCAACTCTTTGGCCAGCGGAACTTCACCTGCCTCCCGCAGACCGTCAACCCCTGCACCTTCTACTTCCAGTTCATCGGATAGGTCAGGCGCGGGTGATTCACTTTCTCGCCCCCACGACAGATCATCGTCATCTTCGTCGGCAGAATCACTGATTTCGCTTTCCTGGACAATTTCAGCATCCCCGGTCCCGGAATCAAATTCCACCGTGAGGTCAACATCGGTCACATCGTTCGGCGGGTGTGGCTCATCCAGAATCTGCGTCGGTACCAACTCATCTGGAATCGATTCAGACGCAACGTCATCCGGACTGAACGACGCATCGGGAACAGCGGACTCCTCAGTTACTTCCAGGCCATCGAGAAAATCGGCGATCTCCGCACTGACTGGATCCTGTACTGGAGCCATCGGAGGAGTGTCCATGACGACAGTGGAAGGAAAAGCTTCTGACAGCAGATTCCTGGATGCATCAAAAACTTCTTCACACTGACCACACCGAACCCAACCGTCGGAAATGCGAAGCTGGTCCGGAACCACCTTGAACAGTGTCTCGCAAGCGGGGCAGCGTGTGATCAGACTCATTGCGCCTGATTGTAAAGTCCGCAGGCGCGTGGATCAGAGCGTCGCGGTCATCAAAATCCAGCCGTCTTCCCTGTCTGACACGGTCAGCCGGCAATAGGGTGAATAGGCTTCCTTGAGCTCCTGCTCCTGACGCTCCAGAATACCGGCCAGCACCAGACGGCTCCCACTCGTTCCCTTTGAACACAAGAGGGGCGCCAGTACCTTCAGAGGTGAGGCCAGAATGTTGGCCAGCACCGTCTGATACGTTCCTGAAACCCTGTCCGGCAGACCCGCGTTGAGAAGCACGTGATTGGCTTGCGCATTGAGCCCTGTGGACTCCACCGCCGCCGGGTCGATGTCCACCGCATCCACTTTCGTCGCACCAAATTTCGCTGCGCCGATGGCCAAAATGCCCGAACCACAACCGTAATCCAGAACCCGTCCCAGTTCACCGCCTGAAGCATTGCCGGCCGCCTTGCCGTGCGCGGCGATCCAGCGAAGGCACATGCGCGTCGTGGGATGGGTACCCGTGCCGAACGCCAGACCCGGATCCAGACGAATGAGGGTCTTAGCCTGCACCGGCGGTTCGTGCCAGGTCGGCACAATCCAGAACTCGGGGGTGATCTCGACCGGCGCGAACTGCGACTGCGTTAACCGCACCCAATCCTGATCAGGAACCGTCACCACACCCAGGACCTGGCAATTGGCAAAGAAGTCCTGCGCACCCAGCAACGCGGCTGATTCGCGGGCCAGTTCTTCCGTCGCGTACAGGGCTTTGATGCGGGAACGTTGCCAGCCATCTTTCGGTGGCGGCATGCCGGGCTCGCCAAACAGCGCCTGTTCAGCATCCGTCTGCGCATCGGCATCTTCCACGCTGACACTGAGGGCATCCAGTGCATCCAGTGCGTCGCTCACCGCTTCCACCCGGTCCTGCGGGCACATCAGGCTCAACTCAAACATGGCGTTTGCCGGTCAGCGCTTGTGATGACCGAGCCACTCTTCAAGGTAGTGAATATTGGTGCCACCACCCATGAATTTGGCATCCACCATCAGTTCGCGATGCAACGCAATGTTGGTGTTGATGCCTTCAATCACCGTCTCGCCCAAAGCCGTGCGCATGCGCGCCAGGGCCTGTTCACGGGTGTCACCGTGCACAATGATCTTGCCAATCATCGAGTCGTAGTTGGGCGGCACAAAGTAATTCGTATACACATGGGAGTCCACACGCACACCCGGACCACCTGGCGGATGCCACATGGTGATACGCCCAGGTGACGGGACAAACTTGTAGGGATCTTCAGCATTGACGCGGCACTCAATGGCATGGCCGCGAATCTCGATCTGACGCTGGGTAAACGGCAGCTTTTCACCCGCCGCCACCATGATCTGCGTCTTCACGATGTCCACACCCGTGATGAGTTCGGTGACCGGGTGTTCCACCTGCACCCGCGTGTTCATCTCGATGAAATAAAACTCGCCGTCTTCGTACAGGAACTCGAAGGTTCCAGCGCCACGATAACCTATCTTCTTGCAGGCCGCCACACACCGCTCACCAATGCGTTCGATCGTCTTGCGCGCAATACCGGGCGCTGGCGCTTCCTCAATCACTTTCTGATGACGCCGTTGCATTGAACAGTCCCGCTCGCCCAGATACACGGCGTTTTTGAACTTGTCCGCCAGAATCTGGATTTCAATGTGGCGCGGGTTCTGGAGAAACTTCTCCATGTAAACCGCCGGGTTGCCAAATGCCGAGCCCGCCTCGGCCTTGGTCATCTGCACCGCATTGATCAATGCGGCCTCCGTGTGCACAACACGCATGCCGCGCCCGCCACCGCCACCCGCGGCCTTGATGATCACCGGATAGCCGATTGATTTGGCAATGCGGCGGATCAGCGCCGGGTCATCGGGCAATTCACCCTCCGAGCCAGGCACGCAGGGCACGCCAGCCTTGATCATCGCCTGCTTGGCCGACACCTTGTCCCCCATGATGCGGATGGACTCCGGCGTGGGACCAATGAATTGAAAACCGCTTTTTTCGACGCGTTCCGCGAAGTCGGCGTTCTCACTCAAAAAACCGTAGCCCGGATGAATAGCCTCAGCATCTGTCACCTCGGCAGCTGAAATGATGGCCGGCATGTTGAGGTAACTCTGGGCCGAAGGTGCAGGACCTATGCACACCGCCTCTTCGGCCAATTTCACGTACTTCGCTTCACGGTCCGCCTCGGAATACACCATGACGGCCTTGATGCCCATTTCCCGACAGGCGCGCTGGATTCTCAGCGCAATTTCCCCGCGATTGGCAACCAGTATTTTTTTGAACATGTCGGTTTGCGCTCTGGCCTTATTCGATCACGAACAGCGGTTGTCCATACTCCACGGCCTGACCGTTTTCGCAGAGTATTTCCTTGACGACGCCGCTCTTGTCTGATTCGATCTCGTTGAGGATTTTCATGGCCTCAATGATGCAAACGGTCTGACCTTCCTTCACCGTATCGCCGATTTCGACGAACGATTTGGCGCCCGGTGATGCCGCGCGGTAAAAAGTACCTACCATGGGTGACTTCACCCGATGGCCTTCAGGTGCTTCGGCAGCTACCGGCGCCAGCGCCGGAGCTGCCTGAGCGGGAGCCGGCGCGGCAGGGGCCTGCTGCATGACCATGGGCGCTGCATAATGTTGCACCGCCCCCGTACCACCCTTGACGATGCGGACCTTGCCTTCAGCTTCGGTGATCTCCAGTTCGGATACGTTTGAATCCGACACGAGGTCGATCAGGGTCTTCAGTTTTCTTAAATCCATAGCGTCTCCAACAACAGGGTCTGAACAGACAGGCCGCGAATTTACCTTAAATTTCGGCCAACGTGTTTTATCTTCTTTTATTTTTGCATAAACAGCAGAGTAATCTGCTGAAGGTTTTCGGCGTTACCGCAGCAGTGCCCAAGTCTTGAGATCATCCGGCGTTACACGGCCCATTTTACGATGCGCTATCAACCCATCAGAGCCCAGCACCACCGTAAACGGCAGACCGCCGCTCAAATTACCCAGTGATTTACCCAACTCGATACCGGAAATGCCCGCCAGTACAACCGGATACTGCAGCGGCATCTTACCCAGAAAACGGACTACAGGATCACGTTGATCAACCGCAATACCAACAACTTGCCAGCTGTTAGCCTTATTTTCCTGATAAAAGCGATCCAATAACGGCAATTCCTCAACACACGGCGGGCACCATGTCGCCCAGAAATTGACCAGTACCGGTTTGCCTTTAAACGCGGCCAGCGACATTTTTCCACCATCCGGTGTATCCAGCGACTGCTGCCAAAGCATCTGCACCGCACCAGAATCAGCAGGTTTCGGCGAATGTCTCCACCAGGCCCAGCCGGCGCCCGCAGCGGCGGCCAACCCTGCCACGGCCCCGAAGACCCATCCTCGCCGTGATTTCATATCGGGCCGAATTGCTTTTAAGTTTTCAGAAATATCACTCATAGTTATGCATCATGCAGCAAAAGTCGCGTGGCTGTCATGTCACCGCGTGGTGTACGCCCTTTTGCATCAGGCTTCAAAGCTCCCCGAAGGTCATCAAAATCGTAAATCAGCAGATGAACGCCCACCTCCTCGCCCAAGCCTTCGCAGAAGCTGTGAATGCTCAGCGCGTCAACTTCGTCGCCATGAAAACCCTGGACGGAGCGCGCAATGTAATTCACCCGATGGTCGATCAGGGCGATTTCCGCGGACTTCGGATCATCGCAAAACAGCTGGATGTAGATATCAGACAGGCGCGTGGCCGTACCACGCCAGACCGCGCCGCCAAGATGTGGACGGAAAGCCTCCATGCGCTCCATCCAGGTCAAGGCCAGTTGCCGAAGGGCCAATAACTCCTGTGGCTGCGTGTCAGCGCAAAAAACCGAGAGGTATTCCAGCACGGCGTCTTCCACATCGTCATTGCCTGGCAAGGCCGTGCGGCCAGGCAACCCCAGCTGCTTGACGGCACGGCGCTTGGCGGGGCCGTATTCAAGACCCTCCTCAACCACCATGCGCGCGGCTGCGGCCGAAATTTCTGATGCCAGCGTGTCCATGCGCGTCATTTTGCATCGAATTGCCGTTTGCTGATGACAACGGAAGTCGCTACTTTTTTGATAGCTACTTGCGCAATATCAGCAAGGGGTCAAGGGCAAAATCGACATTGATTTCACCTAAAATCAGCCCATGCATATTCATATTCTTGGCATTTGCGGCACCTTCATGGGTGGCCTCGCCGCATTGGCGCGGGAGGCCGGTCACCGGGTAACCGGTTGCGACGCCGGCGTTTACCCACCGATGAGCGACCAGTTGCGCGCTTTAGGCATTGATTTGATAGAAGGCTTTGGCGCAGACCAGCTGGCGCTCAAACCCGACATGTTCGTTGTGGGCAACGTGGTTAGCCGCTCCCATTTGAGCGACGGCACACCCAAATTTCCGTTGATGGAAGCCATTCTGGACGCCGGCGCGCCCTACACCAGCGGCCCACAATGGTTGGCCGAGCACGTTTTGCTGGGTCGCCACGTGCTGGCCGTGGCCGGAACCCACGGCAAAACCACCACCACCGCCATGCTGACCTGGATTCTGGAGAGCGCCGGGCTGCAACCGGGGTTTCTGGTGGGCGGGGTGCCCATGAACTTTGGCATCTCCGCGCGCCTGGGAGGCGGGGCGGCTGAGCGTTCTGCTCCGTGTCCCCCGCCCGCTTTGCGGTCTCCTCCTTTACCTCCGCAAAACGCTCAGCCGCCCCGCTTTCCTGTTTTTGTGATTGAAGCCGACGAATACGACACCGCCTTCTTCGACAAACGCAGCAAGTTTGTGCACTACCGCCCGCGCACAGCCGTGCTCAATAACCTGGAATTCGACCACGCCGACATCTTTGACGACCTGGCGGCCATCGAGCGGCAGTTTCACCACCTGGTGCGCACCGTGCCCAGCACCGGGCGCATCGTCGTCAACGGGCTGGAAGAGAGCCTGGTGCGGGTGCTGCATGCCGGTTGCTGGAGCGAGGTGCGCAGCTTTGGCGCCGCGGTGAGCGACTTCACGGCACAAGGCGAGCCGCACCAGTTTGACGTGCTATACCAGGGCCAGCGCGTGGGCCGAGTGGAGTGGGTGCTCACCGGTGTGCATAACCAGTTGAATGCGCTGGCCGCCATTGCGGCAGCCGAGCACGTGGGGGTAGCGCCAGCTGTAGCCGCCCAGGCACTGGCCAGCTTTGAGAACGTCAAACGCCGCATGGAAATCCGCGGCACCATCAACTCACCCACAGGTGCCATCACGGTTTATGACGATTTCGCCCACCACCCCACCGCGATACGCACCACGGTGGACGGGCTGCGCCGGCGTATCGGCCAGAACCCCCGGATTCTGGCCGTGTTCGAGCCTCGCTCCAACACGATGAAACTCGGCGCCATGAAGGCTCAACTGCCCTGGAGTCTGCAGCAGGCTGATCTGGCGTTCTGCCATGGTGGCGGGCTGGACTGGGATGCGCGGGAAGCGCTGGCCCCCATGGGCGAGCGGGCTCAGGTAGCCGACAACATCGATGCATTGGTGTCGCAAGTCACCACAGCCGCCCGGCCCGGCGACCACATCGTGTGTATGAGCAATGGCGGCTTTGGCGGCATTCACCTGAAGCTGCTGCAGGCGCTACAAAAACAGGAGCTGGTCACGCAATAAAGGAGGGGCCTGAGGACCAAAAAGACATCAAAAAAAAATGCCCCTGATGGCGCCTCAGCCAGTGATTCAACTCGACCGGCGTGTTTTCACCGCTTCCGACAAAACGTCCAGTGCCTGCAGTGAGTCGCCCCAGCCCAGGCAGGCGTCGGTGATGCTCTTGCCGTATTCCAGCTTGCTGGCGTCGTCCTGCCCTGGCGTGAACTTCTGGGCACCGGCGTTCAGGTGGCTTTCCACCATCACGCCGAACACGCTTTTTGACCCACCCGCAATCTGCGCCGCGATGTCGCGCGCCACCTCGAGCTGCTTTTCATGCTGCTTGCTGCTGTTGGCGTGGCTGCAATCCACCATCAGCGTCGGCGGCAGCTTGGCTTTCTCCAGGTCCTTGCAGGCAGCGGCCACGCTCCCGGCATCGTAGTTGGGCGCCTTGCCGCCACGCAGAATGACGTGGCAATCCCGGTTGCCATTAGTCTGGACGATTGCCACCTGACCATTTTTGTGCACCGACAAGAAGTGATGCCCCCCCGCAGCAGCCTGAATCGCATCGGTGGCGATCTTGATGTTGCCATCGGTGCCGTTCTTGAAGCCAATCGGTGCCGACAGTCCGGAGGCCAACTCGCGATGCACCTGGCTCTCTGTTGTGCGCGCGCCAATGGCGCCCCACGAAATCAGATCCCCCAGGTACTGCGGCGAGATCACGTCCAGAAACTCACTGCCGGCGGGCAGTCCCATGCGGTTGATCTCGATCAGCAATTGGCGCGCGATGCGCAGGCCCTCGTCAATGCGGAAGCTCTCGTCCAGGTACGGGTCGTTGATCAGGCCTTTCCAGCCCACCGTGGTGCGGGGTTTTTCGAAATACACGCGCATCACGATCTCCAGCGAGTCGGCGTATTTGTCGCGCTGCACCTTGAGCTGGCGCGCGTATTCCAGCGCCGCAGCAGGGTCGTGAATCGAGCAGGGCCCGATGATGACCAGCAGGCGGTCGTCCTTACCCGCCATGATGTTGTGGATGTGGCGGCGGGTCTTGCTGATCAGCGACTCCACGGCCGTGCCCTGAATCGGGAAAAAGCGGATCAAATGTTCAGGAGGTGGCAACACGGTGATGTCCTTGATGCGTTCGTCGTCGGTCTGGCTGGTGCGGTCTGTGGGGCGAGCGGCGGGGTTCGCATACCAGGTGTCTGCAGCAGCGGCCGTGGTCTTGGCATTCATGGTGTGTTCCTTCTACGAATAATGGGTGTCAAAAAGGCATAAAAAAACCGCCGGGGAGGCCGGCGGTTTTTGCAGATTCGGTACGTTTACTGGGGCAACGTTCAGATCTCTCTACCGCCGGTGGCGCTTGAGAACCAAAAATAGCTAAAGTAAAAACGGGCTGAATTCATGAAGCGAAATGTAGCATGGAATTGAACAGGGGCAAAAATCAGGCCGTACCACCAACCGTCAAGCCATCAATGCGCAAGGTCGGTTGGCCCACGCCCACGGGCACGCTCTGCCCCTCTTTGCCGCAGGTGCCCACGCCGCTGTCGAGCTTCATGTCGTTGCCGATCATGCTCACGCGCTTCAGACATTCCGGCCCGCTGCCCACCAGCGTGGCGCCCTTGACGGGGTACTGAATCTTGCCGTTCTCCACCCAATAGGCTTCGCTGGCCGAGAACACAAACTTGCCCGAGGTGATGTCCACCTGCCCGCCGCCGAAGTTGGTGGCGTACAGGCCTTTCTTGATGCTGGCCACGATTTCTTCCGGCGCTGCTGTGCCGCCCAGCATGTAGGTGTTGGTCATGCGCGGCATGGGGATGTGGGCGTAGCTTTCGCGGCGCCCATTGCCGGTGGGGGCCACGCCCATCAGGCGCGCGTTCATCGCGTCCTGGATGTAGCCTTTGAGGATGCCGTCTTCGATCAGCACATTGCGCTGGCTGGTGTTGCCTTCGTCGTCCACGTTGAGCGAGCCGCGGCGGTCGGCAATGGTGCCATCGTCCAGAACGGTAACTCCCTTGGCAGCGACGCGCTTGCCAATCTTTCCGCTGAACGCACTGGAGCCCTTGCGATTGAAGTCGCCTTCCAGCCCGTGGCCAATGGCTTCGTGCAGCAAGATGCCGGGCCAGCCAGGGCCAAGCACCACGGTCATTTCACCAGCCGGCGCAGGGCGTGATTCCAGATTGGTCAGCGCCGCCTTGACAGCCTCGTTCACATATTTTTCAATGCATTCGTCATCAAAATAAGCCAGGCCAAAACGACCGCCACCACCAGCGGAACCCACTTCACGCCGGCCCTTTTGCTCGGCGATCACCGTCACGCTCAGACGCACCAGCGGGCGCACATCGGCTGCCAGCGTGCCATCGGCACGCGCCACCATCACCACGTCGTATTCGCTGGCCAGCCCGGCCATGACTTGCGCCACGCGGGGGTCTTTGGCACGAGCGAGCTTTTCTACCTTGCCCAGCAGGGCCACCTTGGTCGCGCTGTCCAGCGTGGCAATCGGGTCCAGATCCTTGTATAACGTGCGGCTGCGCGACACCTTGACGGCAGGCGTTTTCACCTTGGCAGATTTGGACGCGACAGAGATGGCACGCACTGTGCGGGCGGCATCCAGCAGGGACGCTTCCGAAATATCGTCGGAATAAGCAAACGCGGTTTTCTCGCCGCTGACCGCGCGCACACCCACGCCCTGGTCAATACTGAACGAACCGGTTTTGACGATACCCTCTTCCAGACTCCAGCCTTCCGAGCGCGTGTACTGAAAGTACAAGTCAGCTTCATCCACCTTGTGCGCCTTGATTTCAGCCAGGGCACGGGTCAGATGGGATTCATCCAGACCAAAGGGGGTGAGCAGGAGGGACTTGGCAATAGCCAGGCGTTCGATGGTGGGTTCGCGAGAAATCATTCGGCCATTTTAGGCCTGACGGTTCAACCACGTGAACAGTGCGGCATCATCCAGCCCATCCAGCCCGCCCGCGCTGGCCTGCGCAAACACGTCGCTTGCAGCCGCACCCAGCGGACCTGCAAACCCGGCAGACTGCGCAGCCTGCACGGCCAGGCGCGTGTCTTTCTCCAGTAGCGTCATGTGGGCGCGCGGGGCAAAGTCGCCCGCGATGGCACGGCGCATGCGATCAGAGCCAATCCAGCTCTGGCCACTGGATTGTTCGATCACGTCCAGAGTCTGGCCCGCATCCAGCCCCATTTTTTGCGCCATCACCATCACCTCGGCCGCACCCACCAGGTTGATGCCCGCCAGCAGGTTGTTGACCAGCTTGGTGCGCGCGCCGTCTCCTACGCGCTCGCTGATGCGAAATACCTTGCTGGACAGCGCTTCGATCAGCGCACGGTGGCGCTCAAACACGGTCGGCCCACACGCCACCATCAGGCTCATGCTGCCGTCCGATGCCCGCACCGGACCACCGGACATCGGCGCGTCGATGGTATGCAGCCCAAAGGGGATGAGATCATGCGCAAATCGCTCCACATCCTGCGGTGCCATGGTAGGGCACAGCATTACCACACGGCCCAGTTCCATGGCAGCCGCCACGCCGTTCGGCCCAAACAGCACCTCCTGCGTTTGCTGCGCATCAACCACGCAGATGATGGTTACTACAGAATTGATAGCTGTCTGCGCAGGATTGATGAGGGCTACAGCCCCAAAAGGCACCAGATTTTGTGCTTTTTCTGCGTCAATGTCGCACACATTCACCTGCCAGCCTTTAGCCAACAGATTGCGGGCCATGCCGCCGCCCATGTTGCCCACGCCGATGATGGCGACAGGAAACTTGTCGCCAGGCTCCCTCATGACTGCACCAGTCTTTTGGATTTGGCGATCGACATCAAAATCCCCAGCCCCAGCCCCAGCGTCACCATCGCCGTGCCGCCATAACTGATGAACGGTAGCGGCACGCCCACCACAGGCAGGATGCCGCTGACCATGCCCATATTCACAAACGCATAGCTGAAAAAGATCATCGCCACCGCGCCGGCCAGCAGCCGCGAGAACACGGTGGGCGCCTCCAGGGCGATGGTCAGCGCACGGATCACCAGAAAGATGAAGCAGCCAATCAGCAGCAGGTTGCCGAAGAGGCCAAACTCTTCCGAGAAAGCCGCAAAAATGAAGTCGGTCGTGCGCTCGGGGATGAATTCCAGATGGGTCTGCGTGCCCTGCATGAAGCCCTTGCCCCAGAAGCCGCCGGAACCGATGGCGATCATGCCCTGAATGATGTGAAAGCCTTTGCCCAGCGGGTCGCGCGTGGGGTCCAGCAGCGTGCAGATGCGCTGTTGCTGGTAGTCCCGCAGCAGCGGCCATCGAAAACCTTCCGCGCACAGGTCCGGCTCAAAAAAAACCAGAAGCCCTACCCCCACCACCGCCACCAGCACGGGCGGAATCACCAGCTTCCAGCTCAGTCCGGCGAAAAAAATCACCGACAGACCGGCGGCCAGCACCAGCAGGGCCGTGCCCAGATCGGGCTGCTTCATGATCAAACCCACGGGAATAGCCAGCAGGAGCCCGGCGACAACAAAGTCCAGGGGATTGAGCTTGCCCTCGCGCTTCTGAAACCACCAGGCCAGCATCAACGGCATGGCGATTTTCAGAATCTCGCTAGGTTGAATAATCACGCCCACATTGAGCCAGCGACGGGCGCCCTTCTTGGTGATGCCAAAAATCGCAACGGCAATCAACAGCGATACACCCAACACATAAAGTGGCACGGCAAACGCTGCCAGGCGCTGCGGAGGCACCTGCGCCACCACAAACATGATGAAACCGGCAATCAGCATGTTGCGGCCATGGTCGGTAAACCGCGTGCCGGAATCAAACCCTGAGGAATACATGGTCAGCATCCCCGCACAGGCGAGCAGAAACACGCCGAATGCCAGCGGGCCATCAAAGCCGCTGAACAGGGGCACCATGCGCCGCAGGGCTGAGGGTTTTTCAAATACGACTGCCATGGGAGGATTATCTCTTGCCCACTATCATCATGGGCCATGCACGCACCCCCACCGGCCATAGGCCATACCACCCACCTGCTCTACCTGCACGGTTTTCGCTCGTCACCGCAATCGGCCAAGGCCCGCCAGATGGCCACGCGGGTCGCTGAACAGTACCCGGATGTGACCTGGTGGTGCCCGCAGCTTCCGCCCTCCCCGCGCGAGGCCCTAGCACTACTCATCAAAGGCACCGCTGGTGGCCGCAAACCGCCATGGCCGTGGTCGGCTCGTCCCTGGGCGGGTTTTACGCGACCTGCGTGGCTGAAAACGTGGGCTGCAAGGCCGTTCTGCTCAACCCGGCGGTCCATCCGGCGCGCGATCTGGCGAAATACATTGGAGAGCAAACCAGCTGGCACGACCCGCAGGAGCGGTTTTTCTTCCGCCCCGAGTTTGTGGATGAGTTGCAGGCACTGGCACCATCGAAGCTGGCAAAGCCCGGCAACTACTTTGCCGTGATCGCCAAAGGTGATGAGGTGCTGGACTGGCGCGAAATGACGGCCCGTTATGCTGGCGCCCGCATCAAGCTACTGGAAGGCGGAGACCACGCTTTGAGTGATTTTGACGACCATATCGATGAGGTTCTGGCGTTTTTGAACCTGATTTGAACCTCGCTTGCACCCGGATTGAGCCCGCATCGAGCCCCTCGCGTTTGCTGGGACAATCACCCCCATGTTTTTATTGTTTGAAGAAGCCGGAAAGTTTTTGGCCGGCAGGGTGCTCTCGGAAGCTGAATCGTCTGCGCAGGTGGAGCTGGACAGTGGCAAGCGGGTCAAGGTGAAGGCCGCCGCCATGCTGCTGAAGTTTGACAAGCCCGCGCCTGCCCAACTCGTCGCCGCCGCGCAGGCCATGAGCCAGACCATCGAGCTGGAAATGGCGTGGGAGTTTTCGCCGGACGAAGAGTTTGGCTTTGCCGATCTGGCCCGTGATTACTTCAGTGCGCAGGCCACGCTGGAGCAGCAGGCCGGCATGCTGTTTCGCCTGTTTGAGGCGCCGCATTACTTTCGCCGCGCCGGCAAGGGGCGTTTTCGCAAAGCCCCGGCGGACATCATTGCCCAGGCGCTGGCCGCCATCGAGAAAAAGAAACAGGTTCAGCTGCAAATTGACCAGTGGGTGGCGAGCTTAAGCGCAGGCCAGTGCCCCGCGGCCATTCGCGAGCAGCTCTACAGGATTCTGTTCAAGCCGGATAAAAACGCGCCCGAATACAAGGCCGTGGTGGACGCTTCACGCGCCACGCACATCGCGCCGCTGGACTTGTTGCAAAAAGCAGGGGCGATTGATTCGCCCTACCAGTTTCACTGGCGACGCTTCCTGTTTGAGAACTTTCCCAAGGGTACAGGCTTCCCTGCACTGGAGGCACCCGCCATCCGCGACGAGCTGCCGCTGGCCAGCGTGCAGGCGTTCTCCATCGACGACTCCGCCACCACCGAGATTGACGATGCGCTGTCGGTGCAAGGTCTGGGCACGGATGAGGTCACGGTGGGTGTTCACATCGCCGCACCTGGCCTGGCGGTGCAGCCGGGCAGCCCGGTGGACCAGCTCGGGCGCAACCGCCTGTCCACGGTGTACATGCCGGGCTTCAAGATCACGATGCTGCCCGACGCCGTGGTGCAAAGCTACACGCTGATGGAGGGGCGCGACTGCCCGGCCGTGTCGCTGTATGTCACGCTGGACGCGGCCACGCTGGAGATTAAAAAGTCAGAGACCCGGCTGGAGCGCGTGCCCATTGCCGCGAACCTGCGCCACGACAAGCTGGACGCGGTGGTCACCACTGAATGGATTGAAAACCCGGATTTTGAGCATGAAAATGACCCTCAGCCCTCACCAGCTATGCGTGAGCAGCTATCATTTTTATACCAACTGGCGAAAAACCTGAAGGGTAAACGCGAGGTGGTGCGCGGCAAACCCGAGACCTTCAACCGGCCGGATTACAACTTCAGACTGGTTGGCAACGACGGTGCCGAGCCCAAGGGCACGAGCAGGTGCAGATCAGCACGCGCCAGCGCGGCTCGCCGCTGGACCTGATCGTGGCCGAGGCCATGATTCTGGCCAACAGCACCTGGGGCAGCTGGATGGCCGAGCTGGGTGTGCCCGGCATTTACCGCAGCCAGGCGTCATTGTTACCAGGTGTAAAAGTACGCATGGGCACCAAGGCGCTGCCGCACGCGGGTATTGGCGTGAAGAGTTACGCCTGGAGCACCTCGCCGCTGCGCCGCTACACCGATCTGGTGAACCAGTGGCAGATCATCGCCTGCGCGCGCCACGGCAAGACCGCTGCGCTGGCGGCACCGTTCAAGCCGAAGGACGCCGACCTGTTCTCGATCATCTCCAGCTTCGACGCGGCCTACTCCACCTACAACGGTTATCAGGGCGCCATGGAGCGGTTCTGGACGCTGAAATACATCCAGCAAAACAGCCTGACCGAGATCACTGGCACGGTGTTCAAGGAAAACATGGTGCGGGCCGACGACATGCCGCTGGTGCTACCCGTGCTGGGGGCCAAAGACCTGCCGCGCGGCGCCCACGTGCGGGTGAAGCTGGGCGAGATTGACGAGATCACGCTGGACGTCATGGGCACGGTGGTGGAGCGGCTGGATACCGTGCAGGAAACCGCTGCTGACGAGGTGGCCGAAGAGGACGACGACGAGCCCGTGGCTGGCCCGATTGCCATTGCCGTGGACATCAGCGAGACTGAGGCTGTCACCAGCGATAATTCAGCCCCGTGAACCTGCGTAAATTCAGCACCCTCCAGATTGCACTCGGCTTCTCGATCGCCGTGCATGCGGTGTTGCTGACCGTTCGCTTTGTGGACCCCGAGGCGTTTAACCGTGTGTTTGAAGACACGCCGCTGGAAGTGGTGCTGGTCAACGCCCGCTCCAATGAAAAACCAGAAAAGGCGCAGGCCATTGCCCAGTTTGCGCTGGCCGGTGGTGGTGAAGCGGCCAAAGGGCGTGCCACCTCGCCGCTGCCACCGTCCGCGCTGACCGAGGTGGGCGACGCCGTGGAAGAAGAGGCGCTGCGCAAAGTGGTCAACCTGCAAAACGAGCAGACCACGCTGCTGGCGCAGATGAAAAGCCAGCTCGCCAACATGCCCATCCTGAACCCCAGCCAGGCCAACCCCACGCCCGAGCAGGTAGAGCGTGAGGAGAAACGCCGCCAGCTGGTCAAACTGCTGGCCGAGATTGAGCGACGCATCAACCAGGAAAACGCCCGCCCTCGCAAACGCTACATCAGCCCGGCTACGCGGGAAGCGGTTTATGCTGTTTACTACGACAGCCTGCGCCGCAAGATTGAAGACAAGGGCACGCAGAACTTCCCGGAAGCCGGTGGCAAAAAGCTCTATGGCGAGTTGACCATGATCGTCACGGTGAATTTCGATGGCCGCGTGCTGAAAACCGACATCGTTGAAACCTCGGGCAACCCGACGCTGGACCGCCGCGCAGAAGCCATTGCCCGGGCTGCCGGGCCTTTTGGCCTGTTCAATGAGGGCATGCGTCGTCAGGCAGACCAGATTCTGGTGGTATCACGCTTCAAGTTCACGCGCGACGAAACGCTTGAAGCCAACCTGGCCGGCCAATGAAGCCGGCGCTGCGCTGGATTGGCCTGGCGTTGGTTGCCGCGCTGGCGCTGCAGCTCTATTTCATCGGCCGCATCGCTTTGATGGCGGTGGTGGACCCGCAATCCACCGCGTTTGAGCGGTCTGAAGCCTGGCGGGTGCTCAATGAAAAGGGCCGGCTGCCCTGGCGCCAGCAGTGGGTCAGCTACGCGGATATCTCGGACAACCTCAAACGTGCCGTGATTGCGTCGGAGGATGGTGATTTCATCAACCACGACGGTGTGGACTGGGAGGCCCTTGAGAAGGCCTGGCAGAAAAATGCCAAGGCCCAGGAGCGTGTGGACAAGCAAATAGCGGCTGCCGCGTCGAAAGCCAAACCCTCCGCGAAGCTGCCCAAACCACCGAAAGTGATTGGCGGCTCCACCATCACGCAACAACTCGCGAAAAACCTGTTTCTGTCAGGCGAGCGCACCCTGATGCGCAAGGGGCAGGAGATTGTGCTGACCTTTGCGCTGGAGACGCTGCTGAGCAAAGAACGCATCCTGGAAATTTACCTCAACAACGTGGAGTGGGGCGAAGGTGTGTTTGGCGCAGAGGCCGCGGCGCAGCACTACTATCGCAAGCCCGCGGCCCGGCTCAGTGCCTATGAAGCCGCCCGTCTGGCCGTGATGTTGCCGCGCCCCAAGTATTTCGAGAAACTGCCCAACTCGGGTTATGTGGCCGGTCGGGCCGCCACCATTGTGGCCCGCATGGGCGACGCCGAATTGCCGTGAACAGGCCGCCATGCTGGCAAAATTGATGAGCTACTTCCTGTTGGGCCTGGTGCGCTTGCTCACCGGCTCACAGGCGCGCTGGCATGGCTGCCCGCCCAAGGCAGAGCAGCGCATTTATTTCGCCAACCACCAGAGCCATGCCGACCTGATCATGATCTGGGCTGCGCTACCAAAGGAGTTGCGCAGCCGGACGCGGCCGATTGCCGCAAAGGATTACTGGACCCGCACACCGTTCAGGCAATGGATCACCACCGCCGTGTTCAATGCCATTTACGTTGAGCGTGAGAGAACTGACGATCAGGACCCGCTGCAGCCGCTGTATGACGCGCTGGAGAGCGGCGATTCGATCATCCTCTTCCCGGAAGGGACCCGCGGCTATGCGGATGAACCGCAGCCATTCAAATCGGGCCTGTACAACTTGGCCCTCAAATACCCCGATGTGGTGCTGGTACCCGCCTGGATCAACAACATCCAGCGCGTAATGCCCAAAGGCGAAGTTGTGCCGGTGCCGGTGCTGTGCTCGGTCACGTTTGGTGTACCCATTCAACTGGACGAAAGCGAAGAGAGGCGCGCCTTTCTGGATCGCGCGCGGCAGGCTGTCATCGCACTGCGGGATGTCTGAGAAACACCGATGAACCAGTTCTTGCTCAAACTCTCCGCCACCCAGCAGATTGGGGCCATGTTCGTCCTGGTGTTTGGCGCGTTGCTGCTGGCCAGCATCGCAGCGCTGCTTCTTTCGCTGCGGGACCGGGGCGATGACGCCGCAGCCGATGCCTGGCGCAGGGAGCTCAGCCGCATCGATGGCGTGCTCAGAACCAGCTGGGTCATGGTGTTTGTGTTCTGGGTGGGCTGGCTGTCGGGCGACGCGGTCACGCTGGTGCTGTTTGCGCTGGTGTCGTTTTTCGCGCTGCGGGAGTTCATGACGCTGTCGCCCACACGCCGGGGCGATCATCGCAGTCTGGTACTGGCCTTTTTCGTCGTTCTCCCCATTCAGTACACGCTGGTGGGCACCCGGCATTTCGACCTGTTCACGGTGTTCATACCGGTCTATGTGTTCCTGGCCATTCCGGTGGTCAGCGCTCTGGCCAATGATCCTGCCCGGTTTCTGGAGCGCAACGCCAAACTGCAATGGGGCATCATGGTGTGCATCTACGGCATGAGCCATGTGCCAGCCTTGCTGCTGCTGAATTTCCGGGGCTTCCAGAACCGGAGTGCATTTCTGGTGTTCTTTCTGGTATTGGTGGTGCAGACCTGCATGGTGGTGCAGTATCTGGCTTCACGCAGGTTCAAAAGCGCCCCCGCTGCGCCGGCCATCAGCGACAGCTTTGCATGGCGCAGCTGGTGGACTGGCGTGCTGGCGGGCAGTGTGCTCGGTGGCCTGCTGGCCGGTCTGACGCCCTTTGCCCCTGGGCAGGCGTTGGCGCTTGCCTTTGTTGCCTGCGTGGCGGGGTCATTGGGCCATCTGGTGATGAAGGCGCTGAAGCGGGACCGCGGCATTCCCAACTGGGGGCGTGACGGCGTGTCGGTCACCGGCGCCGGGGGGTTGCTGGACCGGGTAGATGCGCTGTGTTTTGCAGCGCCCATCTTTTTTCACTCTTCCAGGTGGTATTTTGGCCTCTAGCCCTCGTCCAGTATGCGTAAGTAGCTACCAAAGTAGTAGCGTGAGAACATCCACATGAGAATTCTGGGCATCGATCCGGGTCTTCGCACCACCGGTTTCGGTGTGATTGACGTCGACGGCCAGCGCTTGAGCTACGTAGCCAGCGGCACCATCAGCACCCGGCATCTCGACAAGGGTGAACTGCCAGCGCGCCTCAAGGTGCTGTTTGACGGCGTGTGTGAAGTCGTGGCGCGCTACCAGCCCCAGATGACTTCGGTGGAAATCGTCTTTGTCAATGTCAACCCACAGTCCACGCTGCTGCTGGGCCAGGCTCGTGGCGCATGTGTCACCGCGCTGGTGTCAAACGACCTGCCGGTGGCCGAATACACAGCGCTGCAAATGAAGCAGGCCGTGGTGGGCTATGGCCGTGCCGACAAGAGCCAGATTCAGTCGATGGTGCAACGACTGCTCACGCTGCCCGGCCTGCCAGGGCCTGATGCTGCCGATGCGCTGGGCCTGGCCATCACCCACGCCCATGCAGGCGGGGCGATGGCGCGGCTCGCACAAGCCAGCGGATTGGGCGGCAAGATTGGCGGGAATTACAAGGCCGGTCGCAGCCGGTAGCGCTACAGCTCGTTTGGGGAGATGCCATGTCGATGTCCGTCCATGTTCCCACTGGTCTCGGCGAGGGGCTGATTGCGGCACTGCTGCGGTGGACGCTAAAGCTGCTTCTCAAGCCCGTGTTTTCGCCGCGCTGGTCGATCAACTTTCAGCGCCGGTGGCTCGCGGGCCTGTCGCGCGTTTCGCTGGTTCCGCGCACCGTCCTGATCGAACCCGCGAAGGTTGGCGGTGTGCGGGGAGAATGGCTGCGTCGCCGCGCAGTGCCGCCAGCAAAACCAGGCGTGTTGCTCTATCTGCACGGCGGTGCCTACTGTGTGGGGTCTCCGGCGACGCACCGTGCCCTGACCGCGCACCTGGCGCTGGCCACGGGCCTGCCCGTCTTCGCACTCGATTACCGGCTGGCACCCGAGCATCCGTATCCAGCAGCCCTGGAGGACGCTCTGGCCGCGTACCACGCACTTCGAGACCATGGGCCGGTCATCATTGCCGGTGATTCAGCGGGGGGCGGCCTCGCGCTGGCCACGGCATTGGCGCTGCGCGATGGCGCGTCACCCATGCCCGCAGCCCTGGTGCTGTTCTCACCCTGGGTTGACGTGGCGATGCAGGATGCGCCCTTGCATGAGCCACCTGGCGAAGCCATGCTGAGTGTGGCCTGGGCCAGAGCCTGCGCGGCGCACTATCTTGGCGACACGCCCGCCGGCACGCCGGCGGTGTCGCCAATTCACGCCGATCTGCGAGGCCTGCCACCCACCTTGATCCAGGCGGGTACCGATGAGTTGCTGCACGGCCAGGCGCTGCAGCTGCATCAGGCACTCCTGGCTGCGAACGTTGAAGTACGTTGCGAGATCACCGCCCACCGCTGGCATGTCTTTCAGACACATGCTGGAACCCTGCGAAGCGCAGACGAGGCCGTTGCACGGGTAGCCCGCTTCGCGCTGGGACCGTTGTCAGCTGCTGCCCCCCAGTGCATCCCGTCATGAGGTGGTGATTCTGGGTGCGGGCATGTCGGGGCTGTGTATGGCCATCCAGCTTCAGCGTGCAGGCATTCATGATTTCGTCATTCTCGAAAAGCAGGTGGGCCTGGGCGGAACCTGGTGGGACAACACCTATCCGGGTGCGCATGTGGATGTCCCGGCACCGGTATATTCGTTTTCTTTTGCATCCAATCCGGACTGGAAACAGCGATTTGCTGCGGCACCCGAGATCCAGGCCTATATGCAGAAAGTGGCCGAGCGCTACAGGCTGCTGGCACACATGCGTCTGGCAACCCGGATCACCGAAGCGACGTTTGATGAGGCGACCGGGCATTGGCAATTTGCCACCGATCGTGGCGACACCTTGCGGTCGCGTTTCTTTGTCTGCAGCACCGGACCCCTGAACCAGTTGCGCTGGCCGGACATCGCCGGTCTGGACGTGTTTCAGGGCAAACGCCTGCACTCGGCACGTTGGGATCACAACCACGACATCACCGGTCAACGTGTCGCCGTAATCGGGACAGGCTCGACCGGCATCACAACTGATTCCACCCATTGCAGACAGGGCCGGCCAGCTGCATGTTTTCCAGCGAACCGCCAACTGGGTTTTGCCGCGGCTGGATCGGCCCTACACCACCATGGATCGCCTGCTGGCGCGCTTTCCTCCCTACAGCAAACTGGTGCGCTGGGCCTGGGTGCAACTGCTGGAAATCGGGCGACGGGGTTTCGACGACGGCACACTGGCCCGGCGCAGCATGCTGAAAACGGCCAACATGCACCTGAAACGCCAGGTACCTGATGAGGCCATGCGCCAGAAGCTGAGTCCACCCTACCCGCTGGGATGCAAACGCATCATCTACTCGAATGATTTCTACCGTGCGCTGGTCCGACCCAACGTTGAACTGGTGACGGATGCCATCGAGCGCATCACGGCGCATGGCATCATCACGGCGGACGGCCGGGAGCGCGAGGTTGACACACTGGTTTGCGCCACCGGCTTTGACGCGGTGCATCTGCTCTCCTCAGTGCGGGTCACCGGCCTGCGGGGACGCACCTTGCGCGAGGCTTGGGCCAGTGGCCCTGAGGCTTACCGCGGTATCACGGTGGCCGGGTTCCCGAATATGTTCCTCATGCTGGGGCCCAATACCGCCACGGGTCATACTTCAACGCTGCTGTACATCGAGCCTGAAGTGGGCCATGCCATCTCCTGTATGCAGAGCGTACGCACCGGCACGCACCGCTGGATCGACGTGAAGCCGGAAGTGATGCGCGCCTATAACGACCAGTTACAGTTGCGGCTGGGAAGTTCGGTCTGGGCGCAATGTCGCAGCTGGTATCGAATGGAGGGCGGGCGTATCGTGGCGCTGTTTCCCGGCTTCACACGGGAGTACGTACGGTCTTTGCGCCGACTCGATCCCGACGACTATTGCGTCAGGTAGCAGCAGCGCTTCAGGCGATGCGTTCGAGAATCAGAACTGCAAAAAAACCGAAAGCGGCGATCAGCGTCCACTTGAGCGTCAACAGACCATAGCGCCTGTATCTGGTTTGCCCGGTGCCGGCGTAAAAAGCAAACGAAACGGCTGCACCGAGTAGCAACAGCAGAATAAGCCAGCGAAACAACAGCATAGGATGCTCTATCCGGCCTTACCAGGCTTTGGCCAGTTGCGCAAAACCGCTCGGGGCGAGCTTTTCGTCTTCAAAGGTCACCAGCTCCCATGCATCGGTGCGCGAGAGCAGTTCACGCACCAGCTTGTTGTTGAGTGCATGACCCGACCGGAACGCGCTGTAGCTTGCCAACAGCGGCTTGCCCAGCATGTACATGTCACCCATTGCATCCAGAATTTTGTGTTTGACGAATTCATCGTCGTAACGCAAACCACCTGCGTTGAGCACCTTGTAGTCATCCATCACGATGGCATTGTCCAGTCCGCCACCCAGGCCCAGACCATTGACGCGCATCATTTCCACGTCTTTGGTGAAGCCAAAGGTACGTGCCCGGGCGATATCGCGTGAATAGGAATGAACGCTCATGTCGAATTCAACACGCTGGCCGGTGGAATCCACCGCAGGATGATCAAAATCGATCTCGAAGCTCAGCTTGTAGCCATGAAATGGGTCCAGGCGCGCCCACCGTTCAGAGGCACCCTGCCCCTCACGAACCTCCACCGGCCGGGTCACACGGATGAATCGACGCGGCGCGTTTTGCAACTCAATGCCCGCGCTTTGAAGCAGAAACACGTAAGAGGCCGCCGAGCCGTCCAGAATCGGCACTTCCTCGGCCGTAATGTCAACATACAGGTTGTCGATACCCAAACCGGAGCAGGCAGACATCAGGTGTTCCACGGTGGCCACCTTGGCCCCACCGTTGGACACCGTGGTGGCCATGCGGGTATCCGACACCGCACTGGCAGACATGGGAATGTCCACCGGCGTCGGCAAATCCACACGCCGAAACACGATCCCCGTATCGGGCTGGGCAGGCCGCAGCGTGAGTTCCACACGCTGCCCGCTGTGCACCCCCACGCCAACGGCGCGGGTGAGAGACTTGAGGGTTCGTTGTTTCAGCACAGGACTATTTTACTAATCAGCCTGCTTTCTGAGAAAGGCTGGAATTTCGTAGTCATCCATGCCCCCGCTGGACAGCGCGTCCACCTTGGCCGCGGCTTGCGTGCGGTCACGGGTGCGCCAGACGCTGGGGGTTGCCATGGAGTGGTAGTCAGGCTGTGCAACGCCCGCTGATGCCGCTGCCGCAACATTCACCGGCTGACCCACCACGCTGGTCATAGTCGGCACCTGGAACGGTACATTGTCCGTTCCAGTACGCAGCACCTGCAGGGGCGGGGCCGTGCGACGGATGCCTTGCCGGCTCAAGCCCGTGGCCACTACGGTGACACGGATTTCATCCACCAGGCCGTCGTCGTAGGCCGTACCGTAAATCACATGGGCGTCGGGCGAAGCGTAAGCACGGATGGTGTTCATCGCCAGCTTGGACTCGCTCAATTTGAGCGACCCCTTGGCCGCGGTGATCAGCACCAGCACACCCTTGGCGCCAGACAGGTCGATGCCTTCCAGCAACGGGCAGGCCACGGCCTGTTCGGCGGCAATGCGCGCGCGATCCGGGCCAGCGGCCACCGCGGTACCCATCATGGCCTTGCCAGGCTCACCCATGACGGTGCGAACGTCTTCAAAGTCGACATTCACATGGCCAGGAACATTGATGATCTCGGCGATACCACCCACTGCATTTTTCAGCACGTCATTGGCGTGGGCAAAGGCTTCGTCCTGCGTGACATCGTCACCCAGCACTTCCAGCAGCTTCTCGTTGAGCACGACGATGAGCGAATCCACATTGGCTTCGAGTTCGGCCAGACCGTTGTCGGCATTGGTCATGCGGCGGCCACCTTCCCAGTCGAACGGCTTGGTCACCACGCCGACCGTCAGAATACCCATTTCCTTGGCAACACGTGCAATCACAGGCGCTGCACCGGTGCCGGTGCCGCCACCCATGCCGGCGGTGATGAAGAGCATGTGCGCGCCATCAATCGCGGCGCGAATGTCGTCAATGGCCAGCTCGGCCGAGTCGCGGCCCTTGTCAGGCTTGCTGCCGGCGCCCAGGCCACTGCTGCCCAACTGGATGGTCTTGTGCGCGACGCTGCGGCTCAGGGCTTGCGCATCGGTATTGGCGCAAATGAACTCCACGCCCTGCACATCGCAGCCAATCATGTGTTCCACCGCGTTGCCACCGCCACCACCAACCCCGATAACCTTGATCTGGGTGCCCAGGTTGAAACCTTCTTCTTCAATCATTTCGATGCTCATTTTTTCTCTCCTGATTTGCAGTTGCCTGAATTGATAAACCATTGTTGTCTTGTTGTTTCTGTGTTCACCCGGGCGTCGGGTGGATCGGTGCATCGCCATCGCCAATGGGGACTGGTGAGGTCATGAACAAAACCGGAATGCGCAGCAGTGAATAGGGATATTTTTTGCATGGCTAGAAGTTCCCTACGAACCAGTCTTTGACCTGGCCAAAAGCCGTTTTCATGGAGCCGTTTTTCTGGGCTACCTTGAAGCCACGCAAACGCGCCAGCCGCGCTTCTTCCAGCAGGCCCATGACTGTGGCCGCACGGGGCTGGGCCACCATGTCGGACAGGGCGCCGGTGTATTTTGGAATGCCCCGACGCACGGGTTTCAGGAAAATGTCTTCGCCCAGTTCCACCATGCCAGGCATGACGCAGCTGCCGCCGGTCAGGACAATGCCGGATGAAAGTACTTCTTCAAAGCCCGAATCGCGCATGACCTGGTGCACCAGTGAAAAGATCTCTTCAATGCGTGGTTCAATCACCCCGGCCAGCGCCTGACGGCTAAGCATGCGCGGCCCGCGGTCGCCCAGACCCGGCACTTCAACCTGGGTTTCCGGATCGGCCAGCAGTTGTTTGGCGTAGCCGCTTTCCACCTTGATGTCTTCCGCGTCTTTGGTGGGCGTGCGCAAGGCCATGGCAATGTCACTGGTGATCAGATCACCAGCAATCGGGATGACAGCCGTGTGGCGGATGGCACCATTGGTGAAAATGGCCACGTCGGTAGTTCCTGCACCAATATCGACCAGCGCCACGCCCAATTCGCGCTCGTCCTCGGTCAGCACCGACAGGCTGGAGGCCAGCGGATTGAGCATGAGTTGCTCCACTTCCAGCCCGCAGCGGCGCACACATTTGATGATGTTCTCGGCCGCACTTTGCGCACCGGTCACGATATGCACTTTCGCTTCCAGCCGGATACCGCTCATGCCGATTGGCTCTTTGACGTCCTGCCCGTCAATGATGAACTCCTGTGGCTCAACCAGCAGCAGGCGCTGGTCGGTCGAGATGTTGATGGCCTTGGCGGTTTCCACGACCCGAGCCACATCTGCCTGGGTCACCTCACGGTCTTTTACCGCAACCATGCCGCTGGAATTGATGCCCCGGATATGGCTGCCGGTGATACCGGTATACACGCGGGTAATCTTGCAATCCGCCATCAGCTCAGCTTCTTTCAGCGCCTGCTGAATGCTCTGAACCGTGGCGTCGATGTTGACCACGACGCCACGCTTGAGACCGTTGCTGGGCGCAATGCCCAGACCCGCCAGCTTCAGCTCTCCGCCAGGCAGGACTTCGGCTACCACCACCATCACTTTGGCGGTTCCGATATCCAGCCCCACGACCAGGTCCTTGTATTCTTTTGCCATATATTTACCCGTTGCTCTATTGACCGCTACTTTTTCTGCACGTCGGCAGCGCCTGTCGTCACACCACGCAAACGAATTGCGTAACCTTCCTCATACCGCAAGTCAGCCGTCTCCAGCGCGTCAGGCGTGCGTTCGTACCGTGCCGTGACCTGCGTCACTGTTTTAAGAAACCGCCGGGAACGCGCCAGCACTTCATCGTTTGAACCACGCCCCAGCTCCACTTCAGCGCCGGAGTCAAATCTGGCACGCCAGCCACCACGCGCGGTGAGTTCGAGCTGCTCCAGAACCATGTCCATGGAGGCATAGGCAGGCTGCAGGGTTTTGTACATCTCCCAGACGGCCAGCGCCTGCCCGTCTGGGCCGGAAAGTCTCGGCAGGTCTTCCTGCTCAATCTCGCCAGAATTGGCTTCAAATACTTCGCCATAGCTGTTGACCAGCATGGTGTCACCTTCGACACCCCAGTACGCTACCGCCTGATGTTCCTGCAAGGCAACCTTCAGATGGTTGGGGAACGAGCGTTTGACAACGGCCTGACGCACCCAGGGGACCGATTCAAATGCAGCCCTCGCCTGCGCGAGGTCGAGTGTGAAAAAGGTTCCACCCAGGCGAGGCGCCACATTGGCACGCAAGGTTGCAGCGTTGCTGTGCGTGACATCACCTGTTACCGCAATGCCACCAATCGCAAACACCGGCTGACGGGACACCCAACGCACCAGTGAACCTGCCACCAGCAACGCAAACGCGACAAACAGCACAGAAGCGGTGATGTTCATCAGCTTGATGTCCAGCGGAGCAGGCCTGGCTTGTGTCATATCGCCGCCTCTCCGGTGTTCGCGGCAGCGCCAGTTATCACGTTGTCACAGGTAGCCGACGCCAATAGCTGCACACACAGTTCGGGGTAACTGATGCCAGCCGCCTTGGCTGACATGGGAACCAGCGAGTGTCCTGTCATGCCGGGCGATGTATTGACTTCCAGCAGATAAGGTTTGCGCGTTTTCCCGTCGATCATCACGTCGAGCCGACCCCAGCCACGGCAACCCAGAACCTTATAGGCTTTCAGCACCAATTTCTGGATGGCCTCTTCTTCACCTGCCGGCAGGCCACAGGGCACCAGATACTGGGTATCGTCAGTGAAATATTTGTTCTGGTAATCGTAGTTACCTTCTGGTGCAACGATACGTACCACCGGCAGTGCCCGTGCACTCTCGCCCGTACCGATCACCGGGCAGGTGACCTCGTCACCGCTGATGAACTGCTCACACAGCACATCGGCATCGAGCGCGGCTGCGGCTTCCACAGCACCTTTCATTTCCGAATAACCAGCCACCTTGGACACACCAATGGAGGAGCCCTCCCGCGCAGGCTTGACGATCACGGGCAGGCCCAGCTCATCAGGAATGGCCAGCACCTGCTCGCGGCTGTAGCTGCCGCGCTGCAACAGGTGATAACGCGGTGTGGGCAGGCCTTCGGCCATCCACACCCGCTTGGTCATGACTTTGTCGATGGCGATGCTGGACGCCATGACACCCGAGCCGGTGTAGGGGATGCCCATCAACTCCAGCGCACCCTGCACCGTACCATCTTCACCAAACCGGCCATGCAGGGCGATGAAACAGCGCGCAAAACCATCTCGTTTCAATTCGCCCAGATCCCGTTGTGCAGGGTCAAACGCATGGGCATCTACGCCACTGTCACGCAGAGCCTGAAGGACGCCACTACCGGATAACAATGAAATCTCCCGCTCGGCAGACGCACCGCCCATCAGCACGGCAACCTTGCCAAATTTGAAGCGAATTGGCTCATAGCCCTCGTCCCTCCTGCGTCATTAGCTCTGATTTTTGTAGCATTTCCACTACTTTTCCCGGTACAGCTCCAATCGATCCGGCACCCATGCACACCACGACGTCGCCGCCGCGGGCGTTGTCCGCGATTACCTGGGGCATTTGGGTGATGTCATCTACAAATACCGGTTCCACCTTGCCCGCCACCCGCAACGCACGGGCCAGTGAGCGACCATCTGCAGCAACGATGGGTACCTCACCGGCGGCGTATACCTCAGCCAGCAACACGACGTCAGCCTGACCAATCACCTTCACAAAATCCTCAAAGCAGTCCCGCGTGCGGGTGAAACGGTGGGGCTGAAAGGCCAGCACCAGGCGCCGCCCCGGAAATGCACCACGTGCTGCTGCCAGCGTGGCCGCCATTTCGACCGGGTGGTGGCCGTAGTCATCAATCACGGTGAAGACGCCACCGTCTCGGGCCGGTACATCGCCATAGCGCTGGAAGCGCCGGCCAACGCCCTTGAACTCCGACAGGGCTTTCTGGACGGCGGCGTCCGGCACATTGAGCTCCACAGCGACGGCAATCGCTGACAGGGCATTCAGCACGTTGTGGCGGCCAGGCAGGTTGAGGGTGACGGCCAGATCCGGCAGGACGACGCCGTTGCGACGCTGCACGGTGAACTGCATGGTTCCATCGACCGCACGCACATCGACCGCCCGCACCTGCGCGTCGTCATTGAATCCGTAGCTGGTGATCGGGCAGGTCACCTGCGGCACGATTTCCTTCACCGCGGGATCGTCCGTGCAAAGAATGGCTGTTCCGTAGAAAGGCATGCGATGCAGGAAGTCCACAAACGCCCCCTTGAGCCGACCGAAGTCGTGACCGTAGGTTTCCATGTGATCAGCATCAATGTTGGTCACCACCGCCATCACGGGCAGCAAATTGAGAAACGATGCATCCGACTCGTCGGCCTCGACCACGATGTAGTCGCCACTGCCCAGCCGCGCATTGGCACCGGCGCTGTTGAGGCGCCCGCCAATCACAAACGTGGGGTCCAGACCAGCCTCGGCCAGCACGCTGGCAACAAGGCTGGTGGTGGTGGTCTTGCCATGCGTGCCGGCAATGGCGATGCCCTGTTTCAGGCGCATCAGCTCGGCCAGCATCAGGGCGCGTGGAACGACAGGAATGCGTTTCTCGCGCGCGACCACAACCTCCGGGTTATCTGACTGCACGGCGGTGGACGTAACCACCGCATCGGCACCGGCCACGTTGGCGCTTTCATGCCCCACATGGGTCCTGATGCCCAACGCAGACAGGCGTTTGAGCGTGGCACTGTCAGACAGGTCCGAACCCGAAATCACGTAGCCCAGGTTATGCAGCACTTCAGCAATGCCAGACATGCCCGAGCCGCCGATACCGACGAAGTGAATATGGCGAATGGCGTGTTTCATCGGGTCAATTCCTCACAAGCAGCCACCAGTGCCTGGGTAGCCTGCGTTTTTTCAAGTTTTTTGGCCTGTAGCGCCCGGGCAAGCAATGCGGGTCGGTCCATCTTCTTCAGCATGTCAGCCAGACCTTCGGTCGTCATCTGCGCCTGTGGCAACAACCAGCCACCTCCCTGATCCACCAGAAATCGGGCGTTGGTGGTCTGGTGATCATCCACAGCGGATGGAAAGGGCACAAATACAGCAGCTGCTCCCACAGCAGCAATTTCGGTGACGGTACTGGCACCAGCACGGCAAATCACCAGATCGGCATCAGCGAAGGCTTGAGCCGTGTCATCGATGAAAGGCGTGAGTTCAGCCAGCACACCGGCTGAACTGTAGTTGGCACGCAGTGCATCGATCTGCAGGGCACCGCTTTGATGGGTAACGACCGGACGGGCTGCGCCGGGAATCAATGCCAGGGCACGCGGCACCAATTCATTCAGCGCCTTGGCGCCCAGGCTGCCGCCCAGCACCAACAACTTCAACGGCCCCGTGCGGCCAGCAAAACGGGTCGCGGGGTCGGCTTTGGAGAGGAACTCCACACGCAAGGGATTACCTACCCATTGCGCTTTCTTGAACACTCCAGGAAATGCGGTAAACACCCGGTCCGCTACGCCTGCCAGCACCTTGTTCGCCAATCCAGCGACAGAATTCTGTTCGTGCAGCACCAGCGGCTTGCCCAACAGCACACTCATCATGCCCCCAGGGAAGCTGATGTAGCCACCCAAACCCACCACCACATCCGGTTTGACACGGCGAACCACGGCGATGCTTTGCCAGAACGCGCGTAGCAGCCGCAACGGCAGCATCACGAGTGACATCTTTCCTTTTCCGCGCACACCAGAAAAATCAAGCGTCTCGAAGGAGTATCCACGCGGTGGCACCAGGCGACTTTCCATGCTGGGGCGCAGTTCTGTGCCCTTGCCGCCCAGCCAGTGCACGCGCCAGCCGCGTTCACGCAATGCATCGGCCACGGCCAGACCCGGGAAGATGTGTCCTCCGGTACCACCCGCCATGATGAGTGCGCAGCGCTGGGTCATGCCCGCCCTCCATGCATCAGTTGACGATTCTCATAGTCAATCCGCAAGACAATGGACAGGGCCACAAGGCTGATCAGGATCGCGGAACCGCCATAACTCATCAGCGGCAAGGTCAGCCCCTTCGTTGGCAAGGCTCCCAGATTCACGCCCATGTTGATGAAGGCCTGAAAGCCCATCCAGATGCCCACGCCCTGTGCCACCAGCCCGGCAAACACGCGATCCAGCGCGATAGCCTGCCGGCCAATGTGCATGATGCGACGGGTCATCCAGAGGAACATGCCAATCACGGCCAGTACACCGATGAGGCCAAACTCCTCCCCGATCACGGCCAGCAAAAAGTCTGTGTGGGCCTCGGGCAGCCAGTTGAGTTTTTCAACGCTGCCCCCCAGACCGACACCAAAGATCTCGCCCCGCCCGATAGCAATCAGCGAATGCGTGAGCTGGTAGCCTTTACCCAGCGCATTTTTTTCAGTCCACGGATCCAGGTAGGCAAAAATGCGTTCGCGCCGCCAGTCACTCAGGGCAATCATCAAACCAAAGGCGACCACCAGAATGGCGGCAATCAGAAAAAACATGCGGGCATTGACGCCGCCCAGGAACAGGATGCCCATGGCAATCACGGCGATCACCATGAAGGCTCCCATGTCGGGTTCTGCCAGCAACAGCAGGCCAACCACGGCAATCGCTACGGCCATGGGGGCGACGGCCCGAAAGAAATCTTCCTTGACCTCCATTTTTCGGACCATATAGTCCGATGCATACAGAAGAACCGCCAATTTGGCCAATTCTGAAGGCTGGAAGTTCATGATGCCCAGGGAGATCCAGCGCCGCGCACCATTGACTCCCTTGCCAACGTGGGGAATCAGCACGGCGATCAGCAATACCAGCGAGGCCACGAATAGCCAGGGTGCCACCTTCTCCCAGGTTGCTACCGGAATCTGAAACGCCACCAACGCACCAACAAACGCAACCACCAGCGAGATCGAATGGCGCAGCAGGAAATGGGTATGCGCGTAATTGGCGAACTTGGGGTTATCCGGCATGGCGATGGAAGCCGAATACACCATAACCAGCCCCCAAACCAGCAACACCACGGCAACCCAGACCAGCGGCTGATCGAACCCCGAAACATGGTGTGCGGTTGAGCCTGTACCAGCGCGTGTTGCACCCAGCCGCACTGGCAACGCGTCTGAAGCGGGACGTGAAATGCGGGAAAACAACCCCGTGAACTGTTGGGCCAGCGTACTCATGCAATGCCCTCCAGAACGACGCCCCGGCTG
The DNA here is from genome assembly GCA_016707075.1 of Candidatus Egaibacter danicus. Lineage (GTDB taxonomy): Bacteria > Pseudomonadota > Gammaproteobacteria > Burkholderiales > Burkholderiaceae_C > Egaibacter > Egaibacter danicus. Next base: position 347,731 of record JADJII010000002.1, on the reverse strand, counting down.
TCTGCCAGTGCATTGACTGATTCACAAAATACCCTGGCGCGATGTTCGTAGTTGTCGAACATGTCAAAGCTGGCACAGGCCGGCGACATCAGCACAGCATCACTGGCCTGTGCCTGTTCAAACGCAATGTTGACGGCATCCGACATGGAGGACGCATCCGTCACCGGTACCCCACAACCCTCTATCGCAGAACGGATCAACGCGGCATCGCGCCCGATCAGCACCACGGCACGGGCAAAACGCGCCACTGGTGCCGCCAGTGGTGAGAAATCCTGCCCTTTGCCTTCGCCGCCGAGGATGGCAACGACTTTGCGGTCTGCGCCCAACCCATTGAGTGCAGCCACTGTCGCCCCGACGTTGGTGCCTTTGCTGTCGTCGAAAAACTCAACCTCGTTGATGACACCTACCGGCTCTACCCGATGAGGTTCTCCGCGGTATTCACGCAGACCGTACAGCAGCGGGCCTAATGCGCACCCCGCTGCGGATGCCAGCGCCAGCGCCGCAAGAGCGTTCAACGCGTTGTGGCGCCCCCTAATGCGCAGTGCATCCGCTGGCATGAGGCGCTGGAAGTGAACTTCCTCTTCCACGCCTTTGCGCTTCTTCAGCGTTTCATCGGCTTCCAGCGCGCGAACCAGCCACACCATGCCATTCACCTGCTCGATGCCAAAGTCCCCCGGACGCTGGGGCATTTCGCCGCCAAATCCAACCCACTGGCGGGGTGTCCGGCCTTTGACTGGTGCAGGCAACAAGGCCATCACACCAGCATCATCGCGGTTAAGCACCATCAATGCAGACTCACCAAAGATGCGGGCCTTGGCACCGGCGTACTCAGCCATCGAACCATGCCAGTCCAGATGATCCTGCGTGATATTCAGCACCGCAGCGGCTGTCGGCTCGAAACCGGTCACCTGATCAAGCTGGAAGCTGGACAGTTCGATGACCCACACTTCAGGCAAACTGTCTTCATCCACCCTCTTCGACAGGGTATCCAGCAGCGTCGGCCCGATGTTGCCGGCCACGGCAACCGTCTTGCCAGCGCGACTGATCAATTGCCCGGTCAGCGAGGTGACGGTAGTTTTGCCATTTGTCCCCGTAACCGCCAGAACCTTCGGGTTGTAGCCGTGTGATGCTTTTAAATCATTCAGAGCTTGAGAAAATAGCCCCAATTCACCTGAAACCCATATTCCCATTGCGTGAGCAGCTATGAAAACAGGAGCAACTTCAGCAGGCGTCAAACCGGGACTCTTGAAGACCGCACGAACAGAAGAGCCTTCGACCAGCGAAGCATCGAACGGTGCGCTGAGAAACGTTGCCTGCGGTACATCACGTTTCAGGGCATCCAGTTGGGGCGGAGATTGGCGGGTATCCACCACAGTCACAACCGCACCGTTGCGGGCGCACCAACGCGCCATCGCGAGTCCGGACGTGCCGAGACCCAGGATGAGTACGTGCTGATCGCGAAGTGAAAGCATCGTCTTCCGGCCTATCGCAGTTTCAGGGTGGACAGGCCCACCAGGCACAGCAGCATGGTGATGATCCAGAACCGCACAACGACCTGAGTCTCTTTCCAGCCACTCTTTTCAAAGTGATGATGCAGAGGTGCCATTTTGAGAATGCGGCGACCTTCTCCGTATTTCTTTTTGCTGTACTTGAAATACGTGACTTGCAGCATCACCGACAGCGCTTCCACCACGAAGATGCCACCCATGATGGCCAGCACAATCTCCTGACGCACGATCACGGCGATGGTGCCCAGGGAAGCCCCCAACGCCAGCGCACCCACATCGCCCATGAAAACTTGCGCCGGGTGGGTGTTGAACCACAGAAATGCCAACCCTGCACCCGCCATGGCCGAGCAGAAAACCAACAATTCACCTGCCCCCGGAATGTGGGGAAAGAACAGGTATTTGGAGAATACCGAGCTGCCAGCCACATAGGCGAATACGCCAAGAGCGGACCCCACCATGACGACCGGCATGATCGCCAGACCATCCAGACCGTCGGTCAAGTTCACAGCATTGCTGGAACCCACAATGACGAGATACGTCAGGATGACAAATCCAAGCACGCCCAGCGGGTAACTGATTTCCTTGAAGAAGGGCAACATCAGACCCGCCTTGGGCGGCAGATTCAGGTCGAACCCCGATTGGACCCACTTGAAGAACAGTTCCAGCACGCGCATATTGGAGTTCTCCGAAATGCTGAACACCAGGTACAACGCAGCCAGAAGACCAATCACAGACTGCCAGAAATACTTCTCCCGAGAACGCATACCCTCCGGGTCTTTGTGAACCACCTTGCGCCAGTCATCTACCCAGCCAATGGCGCCAAACCCCAGCGTGACCAGCAGCACGATCCAGACGAAACGGTTGCTCAAATCAACCCACAGCAGAGTCGAGATCGAAATGCACAGCAACACCAGCACACCGCCCATGGTGGGCGTACCACTCTTGCTCAAATGCGACTGCATGCCATACCCGCGAATCGGCTGGCCAATTTTCAAGGCCGCAAGACGGCGAATCACAAACGGACCAGCCGCCAAGCCCAGCAGCAGTGCGGTCATCGCAGCCATGACCGCCCGGAACGTCAGGTACTGAAAGACCCGCAAGAACCCCAGCTCAGAGGAGATGGACTGCAACCACTGGGCAAGGTTCATCAGCATGCCGTACCCCCGGTATGAAAACTAGACGACATGCAAATTTTCCTTGTTCGATTGAGCACTGGCCACCATCGCCTCAATGACTCGCTCCATCTTCATGAAACGGGATCCTTTAACCAGTGCGCTGGCATAGCGGGGCCATTCGGCAACCACAGCAGCATTGAGAGAGTCAACGTTGTCAAAATGGATTCCAGCGCCGAAATGCTGGCTGGCAGACGTCGCCAGTGAGCCCAATGTGAATAGCGTCTCAATGCCACGCTCACGGGCATAGCCACCGGCTTCGGCGTGAAACTGTGGACCCTGTTCGCCCACCTCCCCCATGTCTCCCAGAACCAGCAGGTGCGGCCCGGGCAGCCCAGCCAGCACATCTATCGCAGCCCTCACGGAGTCGGGGTTCGCGTTGTAGGTGTCATCGACCACGGTGCAGGTGTGCCCATTCGCCTGCAAAGACAGCGCGCGTGAACGACCTTTGACGGGCGTGAAGCTCTCAAGTCCCTGACCAATAACGCCCAGTGGCACGCCCGCCGCCAGCGCACAGGTTATGGCGGCCAGCGAATTCTTGACGTTGTGCAGCCCCGCAACGGCCAGTGAGTAGTCCTGCACACCAGCAGGTGTGACTGCCTTTACCCGCCAGGCGCCATCTTGCCAGACCGGCGTTTTGCACGACACGTCGGGTGGGGCGGAGACGTTGCCAAATGGCTCAACAGCAAAAGTCCATGAAGTCCTTTTTCCGGCCATCCTCCGCCACAGATTGCAGAACGCGTCATCAGCCGGGAAGATGGCAACGCCAGTGTCTGGCAATGACTCAATGACCGAGCCATTTTCACGCGCAACGGCTTCAACAGTCGACATGAACTCCAGATGCTCTCGCTGGGCATTGTTCACCAAAGCCACAGCAGGTTGAGTCATGGCCGCCAGGTAAGCAATCTCGCCCGGATGGTTCATGCCCAATTCAACAACAGCCACCTCATGGTCAGGTCTGAGCCTGAGCAAGGTGAGGGGCACTCCAATATCGTTGTTCAGATTGCCCTCGGTTGCCAGCATCGTCTGCTGCTTCCAGGCTCGAAGAATGGAAGCAATCATCTGGGTGACCGTCGTTTTGCCATTGCTGCCGGTCACTGCGATCACAGGCAGCGTAAACCGCGCACGCCAGGCAGCGGCTAACGATCCGAGAGCCCTTTTCGAGTCTTCAACTTCGATGCGCGGCAAATCTGCTGCGGAAAGTGCAGGGCACGCGCCTGCATGACAGATGGCCGCAACAGCCCCCTTGGACTGGGCGTCGGCCAGCATGTCGTTGGCGTCAAAGCGCTCACCTTTGAGGGCAACAAAAAGGTCACCCGGAGCCAGTGTGCGGGTATCCGTCACAACCCGTGTGAATCGGGTAGCGCCCCGCCCCAGGAGCTTTGCGCCGGGGATCCAGTTCACCACATCATCCAGGCTGGCCATATCGGTCATGCCACCTCCGCCACATGAAGACTGGGAGATGGCCAGGCTGACAAGGCGCGCTTGACATGGTCGATGTCGGAGAACGGCCGCTTCACACCTGCGACTTCCTGGTAGTCTTCGTGTCCCTTGCCCGCCACCAGCACGACATCATGGGCCACCGCCTGAGTAATGGTCTGCGCCACGGCCAGCGCACGGTCCTCCTGGGCGATTACCCGCGAGTGATGCAGCAGACCGGGCAGGATCTGGTCGATGATGGCCCGAGGATTTTCTCCGCGTGGGTTATCACTGGTCACGATGACGTGATCTGCAATTTTGGCGGCTACCGCACCCATCAATGGACGTTTTCCAGGATCACGGTCACCGCCACAACCGAATACACACCATATCAATCCGCCGCGCTGCGCAGCCAGTGGGCGTAGCGCCTCCAGCGCCTTGTCCAGTGCATCCGGTGTATGGGCGTAGTCCACCACCACCATGGGCTGCCCTGACCCGCCGAAACACTCCATGCGGCCAGGAACGGGGGTCAACTTGTGACACACCTGAATCACGGACTTCAGCGATACCCCGAGCGATCGCATGGCCGCCATCACGCCCAGCAAATTGGACACGTTGTATTGCCCAATCAAACGGGTTTGAAGCAGATGCTTTTCATTCCCTTCGGTTACAGCAAAACTGAGACCCTGCTCGCCGTAGGCGATGTCACTGGCCTTCAGTCGTGCATCGGTCACGCAGGACACCGTCCATACGTCGGGGATCACGCCTTTCAATGAAGACGCCAGGGCATCGCCCCTGGGATCATCAACATTCACAACGGCAGACTCCAGGCCAACCCATCGGAACAGGGAAGCCTTGGCCTGCCAGTAAGCTGCCATGGTCCCGTGATAGTCCAGATGGTCTTGCGTAAAGTTGGTGAAGATGGCGGTCCGGATCGGTGTGCCGTCCAGGCGTCGCTCCTCAATGCCGATTGACGAGGCCTCCATCGCACAGGCAACCAGACCCTGATCCAGAAATTCGCGAAACTTCTGTTGCAACAGCACAGGGTCCGGCGTTGTCAAACCCGTGGCAGCAATACCTGCTTGCGGTTCCAATGCACCAAATTCCGTCCCGATGGCCGGTGGCCGACCGACACCCAGCGTACCGACCATGGCGCAGGGGCGCTTTTCCACCCCTTCAATTCCCGACAAAGCCTGTGCGAGCCACCAGGCGGTAGAAGTCTTGCCATTGGTCCCCGTCACAGCCAGGACATCCAGCTGACGGGCTGGCTCGTCAAAATAGGCTGCGGCAATAGGGCCACTGGCCGCTTTAAGCTGCGGATACGAAGCCACCCGTGTGTCTTCGAAACCGAAGGCTTGAACACCAAAATGCTCGACGAGGCAGGCTTGCGCACCCCGCGCCAGCGCGTCAGCGACATGATGGCGCCCGTCCGCGGCCGCCCCCGGCCAAGCGATAAAACCGTCACCCGACCTGATTTTCCGGCTATCTGTCTGCAGCGTGCCAGTCACACGCCCACGCAACCACTGCGCAGCGATAGAGGGCGTTGTCAGCTTCATCATCAGAAGCTCTCCTCAACGGCCTGCACCACGATTTGGGGTTTGACGCTCATGTCGGGTTGCACGCCCAACAGACGCAAGCTCTGCTGAACCGTTTCCGCAAATACCGGGGCAGCCACATCGCCACCAAAGTATTTTCCGTTGCTGGGCTCGTCAATCATCACGGCCACCACGATGCGTGGGTTGTCGACCGGTGCGATACCCACGAAGAAGCCGCGGTATTTCTTGTCAGCGTAACCCTTGCCCTCCTGCTTGTGTGCCGTTCCGGTCTTCCCGCCTACCGAGTACCCCATGGTCTGCGCCTTGGGCGCTGTGCCTTCAGGGCCGGTCACCAAGTGCAACATGTTGCGCACGTCGGCAGCATGACGTGCAGACATGACGCGCACGCCACCCGTGCGCTCTTCCGTCTTGAGCATCGTCACCGGCACCAGCTCACCATCACGCGCAAAAACGCTGTAGGCATGGGCCAGCTGAAACAGACTGGTCGACAGGCCGTAGCCGTAACTCATGGTTGCCTGCTCGATCGGCCGCCATGTCTTGTAGGCACGGAGACGGCCACTGACCACGCCAGGAAACGGAACAAGGGGTTTCTGGCCAAATCCGACCTGGCTGTACATGTCCCACATCTCACGCGGCTGCATTTGCATCGCCAGTTTGACCGTACCAACGTTGCTGGACTTCTGAATGACTTCGCTGACGGTCAGTACACCGTGAGGATGGGCATCGCTAATCGTGGAACCGGCAATCGTCAGCCGGCCTGGAGCAGTCTGTATCGGCGTCGTGGGTGTCACCAAACCCTTTTCCAGCGCCAGCGCAATGACGAAAGGCTTCATGGTTGAGCCGGGCTCAAAGGTATCCGTCAGCGCCCGGTTGCGCAACTGGGCACCACTGAGGTTTTGCCGCTTGCCAGGAAGATAGCTGGGATAGTTGGCCAGCGCCAGCACCTCCCCCGTCTGAACGTCCAGGACCACCACGCTGCCGGCATTGGCCTTGTTCCCAACCACCGCATCCCGCAGTTTCTGATAGGCAAAGAACTGGACCTTACTGTCAATGCTCAACTGCAGGTCCCGCCCATCCACGGGCAGAGTCTGCTCACCCACGGCTTCCACGACACGACCCAGCCGGTCCTTGATGACACGGCGGGAACCACTGCGTCCTGCGAGCTCCTTGTTGAAGGTCAGTTCAATCCCCTCTTGCCCGTTGTCTTCGACGTTGGTAAAACCAACCACATGGGCCGCGGCCTCGCCTTCCGGGTACTGACGTTTGTATTCCTTGCGCTGGTAAATGCCCTTGAGGCCCATGGCCGCAATCTCTTTGGCAACGGCATCGTCTACCTGACGTTTGAGCCAGACGAATGTCTTGTCTTCATCAGCCAGCTTCTTGTTCAACTCGGCGGCAGACATGTCCAGCAGCTTCGCGAGCCGTAGAAGTTGCGCCTTGTCCAGAGCAACATCCTCTGGAATGGCCCAGATGCTGGGCGCCGGAATGCTGGATGCCAGGATCAGGCCATTGCGATCCAGAATGCGGCCCCGGTTCGCCGGTAGTTCAAGCGTGCGGGCGAACCGAACCTCGCCCTGCTTCTGGAAGAAATCGTTTGCGAACACCTGGATATAGGCCGCCCGCGCAGCCAGCCCGACAAACGCGAGCGCAATGGACGCCACAATGAACTTGCTGCGCCATACCGGCGTGCGACTGGCCAGTAGTGGACTGGAGGTGTATTGAACGCTGCGGCTCACTGAACGCGCCCCACAGACTCTGGATTGGACCGTGCTGACGGCGCGTCGCCCGTCGGACTGGCGCCAGCGGCATACGTTACGTAATGGGTGATCGCCGGTGTGGACGACTTCATTCGCAACTGTTCTTTCGCGAGTTTTTCCACCCGTGAAGGCGTGGCCTGGGCGCGCTTTTCCACCTGCAGCCGCTCGTTCTCAGTCGACAGTCTGCGAGCCTCGGCGTTGGCCTTGTCTATCTCGGCAAACAGACGTCGCGATTCATACTGCACGTCCACCAGATACAGCGCGCTGGCCAGCACAGCCAGAAGAAGGACCAGATTGAGCCGGGTCATGCCGCAGTCCTCTGCGCCACACGCATGATGGCACTGCGTGATCGCGGGTTGCCGGCCACCTCGGCAGCACCGGGTTTGACCCGGTCCAGGGCTTTCAGCTTCATGATTTGGGGGGGGGCAAAAGGCGCACGACGATCGTAGACCTCGCGTGATTGCTGTGCGATGAATTGCTTGACGATGCGATCTTCCAGCGAATGAAAACTGATCACAACCAATCGTCCCCCAGGTTTCAGCACATCCAGACTGGCCTCTAGCGCTTGTTGCAGCTCTTCAAGCTCGGCGTTGATGAAAATCCGAAGAGCCTGAAATGTGCGCGTTGCAGGGTTCTGGCCCGACTCGCGGGTTTTGACCGTGTCAGCCACGAGCTGGGCCAGTTCGGTGGTGGTTGAAATTGGGCCCCGTTCCTGTCGGCGAGCAACAATCGCCTTTGCAATGGACCCAGCAAACCGTTCTTCGCCATAGTCACGTATTACCTCCGCGATTTCCTTGACTTCTGCCGTCGCCAGCCATTGAGCCACACTCATTCCACGCGTGGTGTCCATACGCATGTCCAGCGGGCCATCGAACCTGAAACTGAAACCCCGCTCGGGCGTGTCGATCTGCGGAGAGCTCACGCCCAGATCCATCAGGATGCCAGCCACGCTGGCTCCGGGCAGTTCGCCCAGATGCCGAAAACCTTCGTGCCGGATTGAAAATCGGGGATCGGAAATGCTGGCCGCGTGTGCCACCGCATCGGGGTCCTTGTCGAACGCAATCAATCGCCCCTGCGGCTTCAATCGGGAAAGGATGAGCCGGGAATGACCACCGCGTCCGAAGGTCGCATCGACATAGGTCTGTGCCAGCGGGTCCACGCCAGATACGGGCGCGCCCGGATCGTTGAACAATGCGTCTGCAGCCTCGCTCAACAATACGGTCGTGTGGTTCCATGGTGCGTTCACCGTCACCCTTCAGAAAGAGAAGTCCTTGAAGACGTCCGGCATCTCGCCCTGCATGGCTTTGGCCTCCAGCGCGTCGTAGGTATCTTTGTCCCACAACTCGAAATGGTTGCCCATGCCAAGCAGCACCGTGTCTTTTGAGATTCCGGCAGCCTCCCGCAACTCGGGTGATACCAGCACCCGGCCAGTCGCATCCATCTCCACGTCCATGGCATTACCCAGGAAGATGCGCTTCCACCATTGAGCTGCCATCGGCAATGCAGCGATACGCTCACGGAATTTTTCCCATTCCGGGCGCGGGAACACCATCAGGCAACCGTGCGGGTGTTTGGTGATCGTGAGTTGGCCAGTCGCCGTTGCGCTCAGGATGTCACGATGCCGTGTCGGCACCGAGAGCCGGCCCTTGGCATCCAGACTGAGAGACGAAGCTCCTTGAAACACGGCAGCAAACCCTTGGTTGAAATCGAGCAGAGAAATGGTGAATCAAAGTGAAATTACCACTTAATTGCACTTTTTTCCACTGTATCAGCAATTCACTGTGACACAAGTCTGTTTGTCAGTTTTTTTACAATGAAATCAAGGACTTAGAAGCAATTTCAGAAGTCATCAGATTCGAAAAATCACTTCTAAATTAAGTACTTACAACATCATTTGAATGTGATGCTTGAGAAGTACATGGCTCACTCACCCGTGAGGCAAGGATCAGCCCTCTGTGGAAGTTACAAAATGTAACGCGACAGGTCGTCGTCTTGACTCAACTCGCCCAACCGGGCATCCACATAAGCAGAATCAATCTTAACCTCCTGACCGCCCAGTCTGGCGGCCTCAAAACTCACTTCGTCCAGCAGCCGCTCCATCACGGTAGACAGGCGGCGGGCGCCAATGTTTTCGGTGCGTTCATTCACCTCGAAGGCAATGTGGGCCAGACGCTTGATGCCGTCATCCGTAAAAGCCAGGGTAACATTTTCAGTTGCCAGCAAGGCCTGGTATTGCCGGACCAGAGACGCATGCGTCTGCGTCAGAATTGCAACGAAGTCCTGCACTGACAGTGACTGCAGTTCCACGCGAATCGGAAAACGACCCTGCAACTCGGGGATCAGGTCACTGGGCTTGCTCAAGTGAAAAGCACCGGATGCGATAAACAGAATGTGGTCCGTCTTGACCATGCCGTATTTGGTGGACACCGTGGTGCCTTCAACGAGAGGCAACAAATCGCGCTGCACTCCCTGGCGCGACACCTCGGCTCCACTGCCTTCACTGCGCGAAGTCACCTTGTCTATTTCATCAATGAACACAATACCGTTTTGCTCCAGTACGTGCAGGGCATGGGTTTTGATTTCTTCTTCATTGACGAGCTTGCCCGCTTCTTCGTCGATCAGCAGCTTGAGTGCCTCACCAATCTTCAGTTTGCGCGTCTGCTTCTTCTGTTGCCCAATCTGTCCAAACATGCCGCGCAACTGCTCGGCCATCTCCTCCATGCCAGCCGGGCCCATGATCTCCAGCTGCGGTGCGGCCTGAGCCAGTTCAATTTCAATTTCCCGATCTGAAAGTTGACCTTCACGCAATTTCTTGCGAAACGTCTGGCGCGCCGTACTCTCACCCTGCTCGCCTGAGGTCGCGCACGATTCACCGCGGGGCAGCGGAACAAGAATGTCGAGAACACGTTCCTCTGCAGCATCTTCTGCGCGCGCGCGCATTTTCTTCATCTCGGCAACGCGTGTCTGCTTGACCGCAATTTCAGCCAGGTCGCGGATGATAGCGTCAACGTCCTTGCCGACATAGCCGACTTCCGTGAATTTGGTCGCCTCCACCTTGATGAAGGGTGCGTCTGCCAGCCGGGCCAGTCGCCGTGCAATTTCAGTTTTTCCGACACCTGTGGGGCCAATCATCAGGATGTTTTTGGGCGTGATTTCACCCCGGAGACCGGGCTCGACCTGCTGCCGGCGCCAGCGGTTTCTCAGGGCAATGGCAACGGCGCGCTTGGCCTGATGCTGGCCAACAATATGTTTGTCCAGTTCAAGGACGATTTCCTGTGGCGTCATGGATGACATGGGTCAGTCAAGCGTTTCTATCGTGTGGTTCATGTTGGTGTAAATGCACAACTCGCCAGCAATCTCAAGCGACTTCTTCACGATTTCCTGGGCCGACATTTCGGTATGGTTGAGCAGGGCAATGGCCGAGGCTTGCGCGTAAGCGCCACCTGAACCAATGGTCACGACGCCGTTCTCTGGCTCCAGCACGTCGCCATTACCGGTGATGATGAGAGATGCCTCCTTGTCAGCCACGGCAAGCATCGCTTCCAGGCGGCGCAACACGCGGTCGGTGCGCCAGTCGCGGGTGAGTTCAATGGCCGCGCGAACCAGATGCCCCTGGTGTTTTTCGAGCTTGGCCTCAAATCGCTCAAACAGCGTGAAGGCATCTGCCGTAGCACCGGCAAATCCTGCCAGCACCTTGCCGTGATAGAGCTTGCGTACCTTGCGCGCGGTCCCTTTGACAACGATATTGCCCAGGGTCACCTGCCCATCGCCGCCAATGGCGACCTGACAGCCATCAGCCGTTTTGCGACGCACGCTGATGATGGTCGTGCCGTGAAATTGTTCCATGTGTTTTCAGACTGCGGTAAAGAACCGCGGGAGACTTCAGGTCATGCGCCGAATCACGCTGGCGTGTTCGTGAATGCCGATGACATTGAAAAAAGTGGCAACCAGGCGATGCATGTCCCGAAACTGAACCTGACAACCCTCATTCTCGCGAGCGGCTACCCAGTTCAGGATGGTTCCGGCTGCCGCAAAATCAACCCGAATCAGTTTGGAGCACGATACCACCAGTCGCTGCGAGCCATGCCGGCTTTCCTCCAGTTTCTCCAGCGCGGCAAGCGCGTCGCCCCGCAGCTCACCCACCAGTTCCACCAGCACGGACTCTGGCACAGGCATGCCATCCAGACCAACACGAACCGTCATGGCATAGTCCGGGTCAGACTCCAGTCCGCCTGAAGCTGAAACCGGGTCACCGGTCCTGACCATGCCCTCGCTGCCAGGCAAACCGGCGTTGTCTTCCACATACGCGCATTGGGGCAGTTGCCAGGCTGGTGGTGAGACCTCGTAGGTTACGCAAAAGTCCAGCGCAACCAGTTCGAATTCATCCTGACGCCGCATGACGCGCAAAGCATCCATGCGCAAGCGCCACCAGGATGGATCACATTCCCGATCACCTGAAATGGTCAGCGGCCGCAAGACTTTTTCCAGGGCGTCAGCGCCCGAGAAACGTAACTCCACGGGCCGGGAACACCAGGCCGCAAATAGCCTGCCCAGCGGCGCCATCGCTTCGGGTTGAATCAACGTCAGTGATGACCAGTCCAGATGCCAGGGCGAGGCTTCGTTGGCCAGCGCCAGCCGCAACTCGTCGACGGAGGTCGCTGTAAAGGTTACCGGAGATTTCCACGTGACCGAACCGGAGACCGACTCGGGACCGGAAGATTCATTCACCGGAGGAGGGCGACCCACCAGGTCCCGAATCGAGAACCATGCCGGCGCCGAACGTCCAAAGCGTTCGGCAAATTCGACGGCTACACCATCGAATTTGGCCTGCTGGCCCGTGGCCCGATACAAGTCAAAAAGTGCGCCCGTCCACAGGTCGGCCAACTCACGACTTACTGAATCACCGCGCAAGGCGCCCAACAAGCCAGATTCGGCACCGGCGTCGTCGCCGTTGGCAAACCGGATAGCCGCTTCTTCAAGTTCGGGATCTGTGCCAGCGTCATCCGACTCACCCGCATACAGTTTAGAGGTTGAAAAACCGGCGCCACCGATTTCACTGTTCGGCGATCGGGCCACACTCATGGGACCCTGTCGCGATTCAATGTTGCGCGACTGCAGCGATGCGCGTGAATCCTGTGACGGCACGCCACCAACGGAAAGACCGTTGCCGGGCTGCGTATCCGTAAACTCACGCGCGCTACGCGGGTGTGGCCGGGCGTCCAGGCTGGCCGCTTCGGTTGCCGCGTAACTGCTGGCCCGAGGTTCAGGCGCGATGGTTTCAGGCGCATTTTCCGAGTCGACAGGTGGCCTTTTGGCAGTTGGCGGTACCGGCACCACACCACGTGGCGCCGGTGTTTCGTCTTCCTGCTTGCCTTTCCACCACTGTTTGGACATGTGGGCTTCGATCTCGTCGATCTTTTTCAGCGTGCTGGCCCGATCATCCGTCGAGGACGACAGGCTGCTGTGAAAGAACGAAGGGCGGCCCACCTCGGCTGCCAGATCGGCAGCACCGCGCTTGCGCAATTTGCGCAATTGATCGAATTCACGCTTGCGGACAAAGTCATTTTGCCGCTTGCGTTCAATCATCTCCTTGAGCGCCTGCTTGCTGAACGCACTGTCGGCAGCACCGGCATCAAGTTGGTCCAGATCGGACCAGTTGGTCGTCGGATTACGGACGAACATGGCCACTTTGGACAGCAAACCGGGGCTATTGTCTTTGGTGGCCATGCGTGAGAGGTTGGAGGAAGGGTGTCAGCAAGTCGGTAGATTAACTCAATCCCCAAACATTTTCTGCTTGAGTTCCCGGCGCTGCTGCGCTTCCAGCGACAGAGTGGCTGTCGGGCGGGCCAGCAAGCGGCCCACACCAATAGGTTCGCCGGTTTCGTCGCAATAGCCATAATCCCCTGCGTCAATGCGGGCAATCGACTGCTCGATCTTCTTGAGCAGCTTGCGCTCACGGTCACGCGTACGCAACTCAAGAGCATGCTCTTCCTCGATCGTGGCGCGGTCAGCCGGATCGGGCACCACAACGGTGTCTTCCCGCAGATGTTCGGTGGTCTCACCCGCGCTGCTCAGGATGTCCTGCTTGAGGACGACCAGCTTTTGTCTGAATGCTGCCATCTGGACATCGTTCATGTACTCCGAATCCGGCATGGCCATCAGCTCGGCGTCGGTCAATTGGGTCGCGGGCTTTGTTTTCCAGTTGTTGGCCAGCTTGGGGTCTTTCTTGACGGCGGAAGGCAGCGGAGGAACGATCAACGGGGACGACATGGTTTGGGTGTAACTGGCCTTGGCGGCAGTGGATGCCACCGATTGCGCCATGGAGGGTACGGTTAACGAGGCAAGGCGCGACGACGGACGTCCCGCTTTCGGGGGCACAACCGGGCTGACTGCCGGCATGGGGGCGGGTGCCGCCCTCGGCACTGGGGCGGCCACGGCCGCCGCGACCGGCTTAACTTTTACGGTGGATTCCTTCACATTCCCTTTCGGTTCTTTATGTACGACTGGTTTGGCAGCAGCGGCGGTTTTTGCCGTTTTCACGGTTTTAGCCGGCGGCGCTTTCACAGGTTTTACAGCAGCTTTGGCCACCGGCTTTTGTGGTTTGGCTTTAACAGCAGACTTGGCAGGCGCCTTGGCCGGCGCTGATTTCGCCGGTTTCACGACCTTGACAGGCTTGGAGACCGGCTTTGCGGCATGTTTTGCCACTGGCTTGGTCTTGGCAACCGGTTTGACCGCGGGTTTGGCGACCGCTTTTTTTGCAGGCTTGGCTTTCGCCACCACTTTTGGGGCTTTGACTGGCGCTTTGGAAGGCGCTTTGGCCTTTCCAGGTTTGGCTTTCACTTCTTGTCTCCTCGCAGAACTGGCCTGCGCATGCACTTCGCTGACGGACTGGAGCCGAACATTTTCTGTCTGACGGCTTTTGCCCACTGTTATACCTCTTTGACTGGCCCTCTCGGACTTGCCACCAGAGTTTTCGCTGGCGCGCGAGTGTACAGCCTTCCCTGCCGGGAACCCCATAAGTTGTAAAAGCGAGACAAACATGGCATTCAGACCAGGCACTGCTCCATACCCTGCAAAAAGATATCCTGGGGCAAATCAATGCCTATGAACACCATTTTGCTCACCCGCTGTTCATCCAGGCCCCATGCCGGACCCAGATCGCTGCCCATCAGCTGGTGCACACCCTGGAAAATCACCTTGCGATCAGTGCCCTTCATATTGAGCACGCCCTTGTAGCGCAGCATGCGGGGCCCGTAGATATTGACGATGGCACCCAGAAAGTCTTCCAGCTTGGCCGCATCAAATGGTTTTTCGGACTTGAACACAAAGCTTTTCACATCGTCATCATGGTGATGGTGGTGGCCATGTCCGGCATGGTCATGGTCTGCATCGTGAGCGTGCGGGGTGGTCGCAGTGCTCGCCATGTTCGTGGTCATGGCCTTCGTGCGCATGGTCATGGGCGTGATCGTGATCCTCGTCCTTGAGGAAATCCGGGTCGATATCGAGCTTGGCATTCAGGTTAAAGCCTCGCAGGTCAAACACTTCTGATAACGTCACCTCGCCAAAATGCACAGCTTTTTGCGGTGCACGCGGATTCATGTGCTTGAGCCGGTGCATCAACGCATCCGTCTCGTCTTGCGCCACCAGATCGGTCTTGCTGATGAAGATCTGGTCGGCAAAACCCACCTGCCGGCGCGCTTCCTGGCGGTCATTGAGTTGGGTGGCGGCGTGTTTGGCGTCCACCAGCGTCAGGATCGAGTCCAGCAGGTAGCTTTCGGCAATTTCGTCGTCCATGAAAAAGGTCTGCGCCACCGGGCCGGGGTCGGCAAGACCCGTGGTCTCGATCACCACCCGGTCAAAGTCCAGCTCACCCTTGCGCTTTTTCTCGGCCAGATCACGCAGCGCGCCTCGCAGGTCCTCGCGGATGGTGCAGCAGATGCAGCCGTTGCTCATCTGGATGATCTGCTCCTTGGTCTCGGAGACGAGGATGTCGCTGTCGATGTTTTCCTCGCCAAATTCGTTCTCGATGACGGCGATTTTCTGGCCGTGCGCCTCAGACAACACGCGCTTGAGCAGCGTGGTTTTGCCGGAACCCAGGAAACCGGTGAGGATGGTGGCAGGAATGAGGCTCATGATGGGTTCTTCAGTGGATTGGTGGAAACAGGACAGCAAACAGGGAAGGTGGGGAGTTTAGCGGCCTCTTCAAGCCTGATTCTGCACGCGGCTATTTGCGCATGACCACGAGCCCCTTGAGGTATTCGCCCTCAGGAAACGCAATGGTCATCGGATGATCCGGTGCGCCGCCCATGCGCTCGGAAATATAGCCGTCAACCCCCGCGTCCGACCCCGCCGAAGCCACGATCTTGTGGAACAGATCCGCGCTGATGCCGCCTGAGCAGGAATACGTGAACAACACACCGCCAGGCTCCAGTATCTTGAAGGCCAGCCGGTTGATGTCTTTGTAGGCGCGCGCTGCACGCTCGGCATGCGTGACAGTGGGCGCAAACTTGGGTGGGTCCAGCACGATGGCGTCAAAGGTCCGGCCCTCAGTGCCAAACTGGCGCAGCGACGCGTTCACGTCGGCGTCCATGAAGGTGGTTCGCGCCAGATCAAAGCCATTCAGCGCAACGTTGGCGCGGGCTTTCTCGATGGCCGGGCCGGATGAATCAATGGACGTGACGTGTGCCGCGCCTCCTGACAGGGCCGCCACCGTAAAGCCGCCGGTATAGCAATAACAGTTCAGCACGCGCTGGAATTTCAGGCGGTGGGTGTAGTCGGCAAACCGCTTGCGGCTGTCGCGCTGGTCCAGGTAAAAGCCGGTTTTGTGACCTTCGGCGATGTTCAGCACCAATCGCCAGTCGTGTTCGCGCAACTCCAACTCGAACGGAGGCGGTGCCCCGCCTCCCGCTGGCACGCCCCGCAACCATCCTTTCACCTCCGGCAGCCCTTCCAGCGCCCGCCCGCTGGCGTCGGACCGTTCATAGAGTTTGGTGAGCCCGGTCGCTGCCAGCAGCGCGTCAGCCAGCACAATTTTCCAGCGCTCGGCCCCGGTCGACGTGAACTGCGCCACCAGCGTGTCGCCATACCGGTCCACGATCAGCCCCGGCAAACCGTCGGATTCGCCGTGAACCAGTCGAAATCCGTCACTTTTTATGTCAAATCGGTCTCTAGCCCTTACTGCATATGCACAAGCAGCTATTAAAAACGGAGCATCTATGCGCTGAGCCTCGTCAAAGCTCCAGACCCGGGCACGAATTTTGGACGCGGGGCTGAACGCCGCCCAAGCCAGAAATTTGCCCTCATTTGACTCCACACGCACCGTTTCGCCCGAATCCGCACCGCCCCGGGCAATGGCCGATTCAAAGATCCATGGGTGGTGGCGAAGCAGCGAGCGCTCCTTGCCTTCTTTCAGGCGAATGGTTTTCATGCCTTCTATTGTCGTTGCAGCCTGAAGTACCGGGAACTGCCCCTTCTTTTTTTGCCCTGCACCAAACGAGTGCGCCTGTATAGTTGGCACAGAAGCCAGGCACCCCAAACAACATCAGCATGCCCATCATCGGCGAAACCGACGGATTGCAAGATCAGGTTCAACTCGACCAGGTCCGCATTTTCTTTGGGCATACCACCGGAAATATGGTGAGCATGGCCACTGGTGGGGTGTTAATTGGGACCGTCCTGTTTTCCGGTGGTGTTACACCCGCGAACATCGGTCTGTGGGGCGTCGTGCTGATGGCAACGGCCTCTTTCGTCTGGTTGCTGGAACGCCACGTTCAGCGCGTGGGGCTCACTTCGGAAAACTGCCAGACTTTCATGCGGATGCGGATTGCACTGGGGAGCCTGGTGGCACTCACTTACGGGATGACCGCCTTTTTCATGCCCGGGACGAGTTCCCACAGCGAACACGCCATCCTGGTCATGATCATGTCCACCGTAGTCACAATGGGCGCGCTGGGTTACGCCGTGATACCAGCTTACTACTTGTTGATCAATGCGGCCTGCGTGCTGCCTTTCACGGTGCGCTTCCTGTACCAGTATGTTGCGGCGCAAGACAGCTTCTACCTGATGATGCTTGGGATCTCCGTGGCGTGGCAGGTCATGGTCCTGCGAAAAGCGCACACGGCGTCGCAAACTGCAATCAAGGGCATTGTGCTGAATCGGCAACTGCAACATGAAGTGCAGGAACACCTGCAGACCAAGGAGTCGATGCGGCACATGGCGATGCACGACGAACTCACCGGCCTGCCCAATCGCCGGTATTTTGAGCAGACTTTCGTGCGTATCCTGAGTCAGGCCCAGCGTGGCGATGATGCTTTTGGCCTGCTGTCGATTGATTTGAACGACTTCAAACCGGTGAACGATACCCATGGCCATGCCGTTGGTGATGCCCTGCTGAAGATTGTTGCGGCGCGGCTGCGCGACGCGACTCGAGCCAGTGATTTTTGTGCCCGCATGGGTGGTGACGAATTTGTCGCCATCTGCACGGGCATCAAAAGCCCTGTCGATCTCACCGACATCACCCGCAAACTGAAAATTGAATGCAGCAGGCCCTATGTCCCGGATGGCGTCGAGGTCAAAGCCAGTGCCAGCATCGGGTGGGCGCTGTACCCCCAGGACGGCGACAACCTGACCCGACTGATGGCATGCGCCGATACGCGCATGTATGAAGACAAGCAGACCATCAAGGCCCGGGAAAAGGTCTGAGCCTGTTCATGGCTGACGAGGTCCATGGGTGGTGGCGATGCACCGGGCGCCCCTGCCTTATCCCGGTCGAATGGTTTTCATGGAGGGGAATAGTCGGCCTTTTCCCTGGATTCGCTGGCGTGCAACCCGTTAGATTACTCAAACTAGTTTGCAAGAACGGGAGCGAGTGACAATGAAATGGTCCGACATCACAATTGGCCGGAAACTGATGGGCGGGTTCGTCCTGATACTGGCGCTCGCCGCACTGCAGAGTTTGTTCAGCATCCGTGAAATGGGCATGCTCAACGACAAGTCCAGGGAAATCAGCAGCTACTGGCTACCCAGCGTTCAGCATTCCGGCACATTCAACACCTTCGCAGCTCGCCTGCGTGTAGTGCAGTTCAGGCACGTCCTCACGCAGAACGAAGACGAAAAAAAGGTCCTGGAAAAAGAGATGAGTACGCTGACCGATCTGATGGGCAAGGAACAGCAACTCTACCTGGCCCTGTCTCTGAGCGACGCAGAGCGCAAACTTTATGACCGCTTTGAGGCGCAATGGAAAACCTATTTGGGGCAACTGGGCGAAGCAGTTCAGTTTTCACGCCAGCGCCGCGACGAAGAGGCCCAGGACCTGCTCAAGGGGCCTGCGCAGCAGACCTTCGACGCCATCAACACGTCACTCAATGCCATGTCGGCAGCGGCGCGAGCCGGCTCCAATGAAAGTGTCACTGAAGTCAAATCCGGGTACAACAAGCTGAAAGCAGCCATATTCGGCAGCCTGGCACTGATGATCGCTCTTGGCCTGTTTATTGGCTGGAAGTTGAGCCGCTCCATCGGACAGGGAATTGGCAGGGCTGCCATGCTGGCGGACAGGGTAGCTCAGGGTGATTTAACTACCCGCATCGAGGTGAACGGCCGAGATGAAGTAGGTCAGTTGCTTGCTTCTCTGCGCCAGATGCAGGCCAGCCTCTTCTCCGTGGTGTCCAGTGTGCGGTCAGACTCCGAAAAAGTGGCGGCGGCCAGTGCCCAGATTGCACAGGGAAACAAAAACCTCTCCTCCCACACTGAAAACCAGGCCAGCGCGCTGGAGGAAACAGCCGCCTCCATGGAGCAGCTCAGCTCTACCGTCCAACAGAATGCCGACAACGCCCGTCAAGCCAACCAACTCGCGCAAAGCGCCAGCACCGTTGCGGTCAAGGGCGGCGAAGTTGTTGCCCAGGTGGTAGACACCATGAAAGGCATCAATGACAGCTCCAAAAAGATCAGCGACATCATTGGCGTCATCGATGGCATTGCCTTCCAGACCAACATACTCGCCCTGAATGCTGCTGTGGAGGCCGCCCGTGCGGGCGAACAGGGCCGCGGGTTCGCGGTTGTGGCCTCCGAGGTGCGCTCACTGGCTGGTCGCAGTGCAGACGCGGCCAAAGAAATCAAGCGACTGATCAGCGACAGTGTGGGGCGTGTTGATCAAGGGACCGTTCTGGTCGATCAGGCTGGCCGCACCATGACGGAGGTTGTCAGCAGCATCCGCCGCGTGACGGAACTCATGGGAGAAATCAGCGCGGCCAGCAACGAGCAGGCCCAGGGGGTTGCCCAGGTTGGTGAAGCGGTGACCCACATGGACCAGGCGACGCAGCAAAATGCCGCGCAGGTTGAGGAGATGGCTGCTGCCGCAGAAAGCCTCAATTCCCAGGCACTGGCACTGGTGCAGGTGGTTGGCGCCTTTCACCTCGGGCAGGAGGGCACATCCGCCCAGCTGTCCAGTGAAATGGCCGGCTACACCGGAAATCAACCGGTGATCGTGAGTTCCCAGACCCCAATGGACGACAGCGAACTCAACCCTCCCAGGACAGGCACCTTGGGCTAACGAACGCTTCAGCGTTGCCGTGGCCCTTTCAGCCGGGCGCGGGGATGCGCCGCGTCATAGGCCTTGGCCAAATGCTGGAAGTCCAGCCGGGTGTACACCTGCGTGGTGGAGATATTGGCGTGGCCCAGCAGTTCCTGCACGGCTCGCAGGTCGCTGCTGGACTGCAGTACATGGCTGGCAAACGAGTGGCGCAGCATGTGGGGGTGCACGGGCGCAGCCAGCCCGGCCTGCAGGCTGCGCCGACGCAACCGCTGCCAGATGGATTGCGGCGTGAGGCGGGTGCCGTAACGGCCGATGAAGAGCGCAGTCTCGGTTTTTTCAGCACCCTCCCCGGCCGCTGCAGGCAAGCCCTGCGCGCGCACCGCCAGCCAGGCTTGCAACGCGGCAATGGCCTTGCTGCCCACCGGCACGGTGCGGCGTTTGGAGCCTTTGCCCAGCACATGGGCCTCGGCCGCATCCAGGTCCACCCAGCCACGCGCGTCCCCGCTGGCCACGGCGTCCAGCCCGGTCAGCTCACCCACGCGCAGACCACTGCTGTAGAGCAGTTCGGTCATTGCCGCATCGCGTGCTTCCAGCCAGGGGTCGTTGTCATCACAGTGAAAACTCGCCAGCTGTACCGAGTCGTCCACGCTCAGGGCTTTGGGCAGGGGTTTGGCCGCTTTGGGCGTACGAACGTCCTGCACGGGATTGCTGGGAACCTTGCCTTCACGACCGAGCCAGATATAAAAGCCGCGCCAGCCAGACAGGATGAGCGCGATACCCCGGCCGCTTCGGCCCCCACTGTGCATCTGCGCGACCCAGCGGCGAACGTGGGTGTTTTGAATTTGCAGCAGGTCAACATTGGCCGCAGCGGCGAATTCGGCGAGTTTTTGCAGGTCCAGGGAATACAGCTCGACCGTGCGCTGCGCCAGGCGCTTTTCGACGCGGACGTGCTCCAGGTAGCGTTCAACAAGCGCATTGGGAGACAACGCAATGGGGGTCAGAGCCCGATTTCGATTGGCGCCGTTTGACTCCGGAAACATGGTTGTCCTGAATCGGGATCTGACCCCGAATACTTACCTCAGACGCGAGAGCGCGGCGCTGGCCAGCTCGGCGATGTGTTGCAGGAAATCGGTGCCCATGCCGCTGTTAAAGCGCTGCGCATCGGGCGAAGCCAGCACCAGCATGCCAAACGCAGGGGACACATTGCCCGCCGGCCCCACGCGCAGAGGCAGCAATGCCAGCGACACCGCAGCCTGGGAGTCTTCGAGCCAGCGCACGGCCTCAAAGCCCGTATTCACGCCGCAAAAAGGCTCCATCAGCGAGGACGCGAACAACTTGGCGTCGTCACTAACCCCCTGCGCGAAATCGGCATGCGCAAAGGCCGGGGCCACGTCCCAGACCTTGATGCCGACCTGAGGCACAGCGAACTGCGTGCGGATCTCATCGGCAACCTGGCCGGGCAGCGCGATCACATCAGTCTTCAGGAACAGCGACGTGGCCCAGCGCAGCATCTTGTCGGATAGCAGCGTGTTCTCGTTCCCGTGGCGGAACATGTCCATGATACGGTGCTCCAGCATCTTGATCTTGTCGCGCAGCATCTCGGCCTGGCGTTCCTGCAGGCTCACGGCACGCTTGCTGTGCGGGCTGGTGAGGTGCACGGCAGCCAGCAGCTCGGCGTGGCGCTCGAAAAAATCGGGCGTATTGGCCAGGTAGTTGGCGATGTCGTCTTCGGTGATGGGGTTGTTCAGTGAATGGTTCATCATGGTTTTTTGTTGTGGGTCACTCGGGAATATCGATCTCGCCTTGGAAGACAGTGGTGGCCGGGCCGGTCATCATCACGGGCGCTGCGCCGCCCGCCCAGGAAATGGTCAGCACGCCGCCACGGGTTTGCACGTCCACGGTGGAATCCAGCAGCCCCCAACGGATGCCGGCCACGACGGCCGCGCAGGCCCCAGTGCCGCAAGCCAGGGTTTCGCCCGCACCGCGCTCGTACACGCGCAGACGGATGTGGGTGCGATCCACCACCTGCATGAAACCCACGTTCACACCACGTGGGAAGGCGGATAGTTGTTGAATCTGCGGGCCCTGCACAAGCACCGGCGCGGTATCGACATTGTCCACCAGCATCACGGCGTGGGGATTGCCCATGGAAACAATTGCTACAGAAACACTAGCTGATGGTGCATATCCGGCAAGGGCTAGAGGCCATTTTTGCCATGATCCAGCGGGGTCTGGCGTCAAACCAGTGGGATCAAACGGTACAGCGGCCAGATCAAACACCGGCGCTTCCATGTCCACCGTCACCCGGCCATCAGGCTGCCATTGCAGCGCCAGCACGCGGTTCATGGTTTGCACCTTGACCACGTCTTTGGTCGTGAGGCCCCGCTGGCGCACAAAGCTCAGGAAACAACGCGCGCCGTTGCCGCAATGCTCCACCTCGTTGCCATCGGCGTTATGGATCACGTAAGAGAAATCGATGCCCGGCGCGGGGGACGGGCGCACGGTCAGGATCTGGTCGGCACCGACGCCGAAGTGGCGGTCGCCGAGGAAGCGGTACTGCTCGGAGGTGAGGCCCAGGCGGCCACGGGTTTCGTCGAGCACGACGAAATCGTTGCCCGCACCCTGCATTTTGGTGAATGGGATTCGCCTGGTGGATTGCATAGTTGGATTATCTCTTTTTGTTTTTCTCTTCTTCTTTCTGTTGGGTTCGCTTGTTTACTTGCTTTTGTAGCCCCCACTCACTCCCCCCGCCCTCTCCCGCCCCGCCGGGCGGAAGAGGGAGCCTTTGATTTTGCTTCTGCGCGCCGGATGGGGAAATATCGGGAGAGGTCACCACTGCTCTTGGTGTGTTGAGGTTTCCGGGTACTAGTTCCGAGCGCCGGAGGCGGCCCGGGTTGAAGGGGAGTTGAAACAGCCGCAAACCGTTGCGCCTCCGGCGCTCGGAACTCAACACCTGAAGCCTTGCCACTCAAAAAAACAGTGGGGATCTTCCCCAATATTTCCGTAACAAGACACCAACAACCAAATAAGGCTCCCCTCTTCCGCCCGGCGGGGCGGGAGAGGAGCTGGGGGAGTGAGTGGGGAAAACAAACCCCTGCACGGAGTGCAAAATCACCAAATGGTCAGAATATCCCAACTCCTCCACACCCAGCGCGAACCGGTTGCCACCCGCCCAGCCGCAACGGTCCTCCTGCTGCGCGACAGTCCGCAAGGCATCGAGGTCCTGATGACCCGTCGCTCGACGACAGCCAGCTTCGCGCCCGGTGCCTACGTCTTCCCCGGTGGCGGTGTGGACGCAGCCGACGCAACCAGTCATGCGCAATCGACAAGACGCGCCACCCAAAGCGACCTGCACCTCACACAAGCCATCGCGGCCATCCGCGAGAGTTTTGAAGAGCTGGGCGTGCTGCTGGCCCGCCACGCGGACGGCACATCGCCCACCACCGCCGACATTGCTGCGCTGGACCGCAAGGCGCCGTTCGCCGCCCAATGCAAGGCGCGTGGCCTGACGCTGTGCGCTGACGAGGTGTTTGTGCTGGCGCACTGGATCACCGACCGCGACCTGTCGCGCCGTTTTGACGTGCCGTTTCTGGTGGCGCGCATGCCCGAAGGGCAGACGCCGGTGGCCGACGAGTCCGAGCAGTTCGAGCCCGTGTGGGTGCGCCCGGCAGATGCGCTGGCCCGGCACGAGGCAGGCAACTTCTTCATCATTTTTCCCACCATCCGCACGCTGGAGCGCCTGCAATCCTTTGCCACCGTGGACGCCGTGCTGCAGGCCTGTGCGGCCACCGAGCAGCCACTGTGGACCAGCTGCCCGCGCGCCGGGTTTCTGGCGGGCAGGGAGGCGCGCTACATGGAGCACGAGCATCCGTATGGCGAGCTGGAGCTGGTGTCGCCCGACGGGCAGATCGTGCACCACCTGGACTGGCAGACCGAACAGCCCGTGCAACTGCTGCGCAACGTGATGCGGCTGACCGCGCCCAACCCCGGCGCGATGACCGGCCCCGGCACCAACAGCTACCTGGTGGGTGACCCCAACACTGGCTACACCGTGATCGACCCCGGCCCAGCCGACCCCGAGCACATTGAAAAGCTGTGGCGCGCAGCGGGTGGCGACATCCACCAGATTGTCTGCACCCATTCGCATCCGGACCACTCGCCCGGCGCGCGGCCGCTGCAGGCGCTGTGCGTGAAAAACGGCCACCCCCAGCCGCCCATCTTGGGCCTGCCCAGCGCTCCCACATCCCGTGCGGCCAGTGAGTTCACGCCCGACAGAACGCTACAAAATCAGGAGCTACTAACGCATAATGGACGAGGGCTAGATGCCGATTTGGCTCATACTTTAAAGGTTATTTACACCCCGGGCCATGCCGCCAACCACCTGTGCCTGGTGTTGCTGGAAGATGGCCTGCTGTTCAGCGGCGACCACATCCTGAACGGCAGCACCACCGTGATCGACCCACCCGATGGCGACATGACCGATTACCTGACGTCGCTGGATATCCTGACCGCGGCCTGCGAAGCACACCACATCGATTTCATCCTGCCCGCCCACGGCTACGCGCTGGCCCGAGCTAGCGACGCTATCGCCCACCTCAAAGCCCACCGCCTGAAGCGCGAAGCCAAGATTCTGCGGGTGATGCAGGCCCTGCCGGACGGCACCATGGACGACTGGGTTTCAAAAGCCTATGACGACGTACCACCGCGCATGTGGCCGGTCGCCAAACGCTCGCTGCTGGCGCATGTGCAGCGGATTCAGTCGTCCACAAACCCGCCCTTGTAGAAGCTCCACGCATTGCCGTCGTGCAGGTAGAAATAGCCGTCGGCACAGAAGTCCTTGCCAGGGAAAAACTCGCGGTAGGCGCGGGGCACCAGACGGGCCAGTTGCTCGTCGGTCAATTCATCGAACTGCTCGGGTGAGATCGGTTTCCCGACCCGGAGTCTTGGTGTTTCCATGGGTAGTGCCCGCAATGATGGCGTGGTTTGGGGAGCGGTAATTTTTGCATGCGCCACCAGAACAACGGTGGCTGTCAAACCCAGGACACCCGCCAAATCACCACACTGCGAGAATGTCACCATTCTGCCGCGTCTGTCCGGCTCCCAATTCCTCCCGTACCTTATGTCCAATGCTCCGGCAACCCCGGCGGCCACACCGCTGCCTAAAGTCCTATGGCCTTTGCTTTTTGGCAACTTCGTCATCGGTACCGGCGTGATGGTCGTGCCCGGCACGCTGAATGACATCAGCAGCTCGCTGGCCATCTCGGTGCCGGTGGCCGGACAGCTCATCACCGCTGCCGCGGCAGTGATGTGCGTGGGTGCGCCGCTGTTTGCCAGCGTGGTGGCGGGATGGGACCGGCGGCGTCTGCTGGCGTTGTCCATGCTGTGGTACGCCGTGTTTCTGGGTTTGAGCGCGCTGATGCCGGACTTTGGTTCACTGATGGTGGTGCGGGTGCTGTCGGTGGTGTCGCCGGCCATCTTCACGCCGCAGGCGGCCGCGTGTGTGGGTTTGCTGGTGGCACCGGAGCAGCGGGGGCGTGCCATCACATTTGTTTTTCTGGGCTGGTCGGTGGCGTCGGTGCTGGGCATGCCGCTGGGGGCCTGGATTGGCGGCACGCTGGGCTGGCGCAGTGCATTTGCATTTGTGGCGCTGCTGAGCCTGATCAGCGCTGTGTGGGTGTGGCGAGCCATGCCCAATGGCATCAAGCCGCCTGCACTCTCGCGGGCGGCCTGGGGTGAAGCACTGCAGTCCAAAGCGCTGATGTTGTGCGTAGCCGTGACGCTGCTGTATTCGACTGGCCAGTTTGTGCTGTTTTCCTACTTTGCACCGTATTTCAAGGTGCAGCTGCAGTTCACGCCGGTGCAATTGAGTTTGCTGTTTGCGTGGTTTGGCCTGTTTGGTTTTGTCGGCAATGTGCTGATGTCCCGCAACATTGACCGGCTGGGCGCATCCAGATCGGTGATGCTGGGTGTGTGCAGCATGGCGCTGAGTCTGCTGCTGTGGCCGCTGGGCACCAGTCTGCTGCTGGCCGGGCTGATCATCATCCCTTGGGCGCTGGGCTGTTTTTCTTCCAATTCGGCTCAGCAGGCGCGGTTGGTGGGCATTGCCCCGGCACTGGCGTCAGGCTCGATTGCGCTGAACACCTCAGCGATGTATGCGGGCCAGGCGTTAGGCGCGGGCAGTGGTGGTTGGTTGATTGCGCATGACGGCATGGACTCGCTGCACTGGTTTGCACTGGCCGGGTTGTTGGCGTCGATGGCGATGAGTTGGTGGGCGGCGCGCCAGCGGGGCACACACGCAAAATCCTAGCAGTACCTAACAGTTGGGCAGGCTAAAGGTCGTATTCCCCCGGCCCTTCGCCCAGCACGCTCAGGTCCAGCGGGCGCACGGCACCCATCCACATGGCACGATCACGGTGGTCCACCAGGTCGTTGTCGCTGATGGGGTGAATAAACACAACGAGCCCCTTGCGGTTCATGGCCAGCCAGGGAATCACCTCACCAAACAGCGCGGGCTTGAAAGCCAGCTGGCAGCTCCAGTCCGGGTGCGGACCCACGGGTTTCTCATGTACACGGCCCATCTTCAACGGGAAGGTCTGGGCGGCGGCCTCACATAGCGCACGGGCCTGCGCCACGGTTTGCCCATCGAAGTACACATGGGCGTGAAAGCCGTGGATGGGGGGAGTGGAGGCAGTTAACATGGCTTCAATGATGGCAGAACCCAAACCCAAACTCAAGCTGACTCCCAGGCCCCGCATGTCAGACGCAAGGCAGGCTGCGGCGCAGCCGCCAGCTGAGCGCTTGTCCAAACGTGTGGCCGAGCTGGTGCCGTGTTCGCGCCGCGAGGCCGAGCAATACATTGAGGGAGGCTGGGTGAGCGTGGATGGCAAGGTGGTGGAAGAGCCCATGTTTCGGGTATCCACCCAGAAAGTTGCAGTTGATCCCGATGCGAGCTTGCTGGAGCTGTTGCCGGTGACACTGCTGCTACACAAGCCGCCGGGTTATGACGCGCTGGCTGCACCGGGTGAAGCCAATCGACAGGTCAAACCCGCGCAGCAGTTGCTGCAAGTAGCCAACCACGCAACAGACGACGCCTCCGGCACCCGCCTGCTGAAACGGCACTTTGCCAAACTCACCGCCACCGTGCCACTGGAAACAGGCGCGGGTGGTCTGGTGGTCTACACACAAGACTGGCGCGTGGCACGCAAGCTAACTGAAGACGCCGGTGAGATGGAGCAGGAAATCATTGTCGAAGTGGCAGGCGAGGTGCCGCCCGAGAGCCTGCAGCGCATTAACCACATGCAGTCTGCTGATGGCAGGCCGCTACCGCCGGTCAAGGTCAGTCTCAACAGCACGGGCGAGAAATCCAGCAAGCTGCGCTTTGCGCTGAAGGGTGTGCACCTGGGTCTGATTGCCTACCTGTGTGAGCGCGTGGGGCTGGAGATTCTCAGCATGAAGCGCCTGCGCATCGGGCGGGTGTCGATGACGCAGCTGCCGATCGGGCAGTGGCGCTATCTGCAGGCGCACGAGCGGTTTTAGAAGTTCAGATTTCAGGCGCTGAACAGCTGGCCGCGCGCCGCGTCGGTGATGGCCAGCACGCAGGGATGTGAGATGCGCCGCTCCACCGACACCGCAAAGAATTCCTCCACCAGCTCATCGGTGCGCCCGATGACCTCCACGCCAAACTGGGCGACCGTTTCGGCTTCCAGCACGCTGGGCGCCATGAACACGCCCCGCCCTTCGCGTCCAAAAGCCGTCATCAGCGCGCCGTCGTCAAACTCGCCAATCACGCGAGGATGAATCTGATAGCGGGTGAGCCACCCCTCCAGTTGTTGCCGCACCGAGGCTGACGCGCCCTGAATCAGCATGGGCATGTCGTTCAGGCACGCGGGGAACTTGCCTTTGAGCCGCGGTTTGAGCTGAGGCGCGCAAAAGAAGCTCATTGCCGTGCTCCCCAGTGGATGGTTGAACGCCTTGACACTGATACGCCGGGACATGGGCTCATCCGCAATCACCAGGTCGAGACGGTGCAGCGCCAGCTGGGCCAGCAGATCAGGAAACTTGCCTTCGCTGCAGATCAGCCGGACCGGCTCTGCCAGATTCAGGGCAGGCTCCAGCAGGCGGTAGGCGACTGATTTGGCCACCGAGTCGGCCACGCCCACCCGGAAGTCCAGCACCCGCTGGCCACCGCGAGCCTCACGCAATGCAGTTTCCATCTCGGCACCCAACGTGAAGATCTGGTCAGCGTAGCCGAGTGCCAGCCGGCCGTCTTCAGTCAGCTCCAGTTGACGGCCACTTTTGCGGAAGAGTTTGCGGCCCAGCCAGTCTTCCAGCAGCTTGATCTGGCCAGACAGAGTTTGGGGGGTGGTGTGCAACTGCTCGCCTGCACGCATGACGCCGCCGGCTTTGGCGGTGACCCAAAAGTAATGCAAGTGCTTGAAATTCATCGGGTTTCTCCTGAAAGCAGGTTCTTATTATGCGTATTTTTCGAAGTTAAATTGTCAAAAATACGAATTTACGCGAAGTAATGAACTTCCTATAGTTCAAGTTGTCACACATCCAGTGACGTTGTCAGGAGATACCGATATGCGTTTAAGTACCAAAGGTCGATTTGCCGTTACCGCGATGATCGACGTCGCGCTGCGCGAGAAATCCGGTCCTGTACCGCTGTCTGAAATTGCGGTGCGTCACCAGATTTCGCTGTCGTACCTGGAGCAGATGTTCAGCAAGCTGCGCCAGCACGGCCTGGTGGAGAGCACACGCGGACCTGGTGGCGGATACGCACTGGGGCATCGTGCGGACAGCATCACGGTGGCAGACATCATTGGCGCCGTCGAGGGCGAAGCGCCCAGTGAGACGGCATCCATGGCAACGCATGACTCTGCGCAAGATATGACCCAGGCCCTGTGGGACGCGTTGAACTCGAAGGTAGAGGAGTACATGCAATCCATCACCTTGCGAAGCCTGGTATTACAGCAACTTGCCAAGGGCTTCAAGGCCGAGGAAAAGCAGCCGGCCAAGCGGGGCGTGTTCAAGAAACCCCGGCTGGAGCCGGTGCGGACCACGGCGCCCAATTCCGTGTTCGCGTTTGGCCAGTCGCTGCTGGCCAAAAGTTGACCTATACATTGCACGGTCTCGGGTAACCCGTACCCGTGCGGCGAGTCAGCCGCGAATGCCGGGGGCTCATACGCTTCGCTTTTTGAAATCGCCCCCAACATTCGCGCCTGACTCGCCGCACTGCAGTGGTTGAGGTTTGAGGGGCCTTAAAGGGACATTCAGAAAGAACGTTTAGGCATCGCCTTCGCCCAGACGCGCAAAGATGCGATGCATGAACGGGCCCATTTCAGTTCTGCGTTCTCCGATGCTAGCGAATGCGGCGTGAAGCCACGCAGCACCCTGAGCGGCAATAAGTGCATTTGCAATCTCAGCCATGACGATGCGGATGAGCGTGGACGCGTCAGCCATCGACACTTCGGAGGGGCGGGACCATTGACCCGTTTGTGGGTCAAGGTCAACATATTGAGCCTTGAGTCGACGTTGGTGCAACGCCGCCGCTTGGTGAGGCTTCAGCTTTGCGGCGCTCGTGCGAATCTGTTGTGAGATGGCTGAACTCGCCGTTTCATCATTTCGCTCGATGGCGGCTTGCCACGCCTTTAGTTGCTCGGGCGTCATAGGCACGGGCACAACCGATTGGCCTGCCAGAAGCTTAATCTTGTGAGGTTCCAAGTGTCGCGCGAGCTCGGTGGCGTCAACGCACTCGTTGGCGGGCAATCCGTAATGCAGCTCCGCGAGAAGATTGAAGCGTCCAAGTTCCTCGCGAGCCATGACAGCAAGGTGGAAGCTGCTTGAGGCGCGCTTCTGTGAGTACAGGATCGCGGCATCCTCGAGAACGTTGACAGCGTGCGCCATCGCGTAGCACGCACCAACGGCAAGGTCTTCATGGTCAACGCGCGCGCTCACGAGAAGCCCAACTCAATATAGAGACACAGCTTTCTGTGTCCGCAACATCGCCACTATCGCCCTGACACAGGCAACCGATATCAGCGCAAACCCGCTTATAACAAGGCTTTCAGTCGCCATGCCGGACAAATGAACAGTCATAACAACCCCGGAAAAGCAGCATGCAGGTTTTGAAGTCAACCCGGCTGCTGGATCAATTGCCTCAAGTTTCGTTGCCCGCACTATAGCTTGACACTGAAGAGGCAAGTGGCAAGGCACACCCGCATGCTGGAGCCGATTTCAAAAAGCGAAGCGTATGAGGCTCCGGCGTGCGGGTGTGCCTTGCCGCGTTTTCTCCAGCGCGGCCCGGAGACAAAAAAGTGTGAAGCCCACCGATAAGCCGGATTCTGTGCGTTGAAGTTGCCTCCAACGTGACTGCCATTAATCTGGGCCACTGATCGCTCAGTGGCTCGGTGCTACCTACCCGCACACTCCGGGGGCCCCGTCAACGTGTGCCTACTTGGTATTGCTGCGCGTAGAGATTGCCCGTTTCACCCGCACTCAAGCGGCTCGTCTCTGTTGCTCTGATCCTCACCTTATACCCATCGCTTTCACGAAAGGCTTTCAGTGGACAGCCGTTAGCTGCTACGCTGCCCTATGCAGTCCGGACGTTCCTCCAGTGCCCTGTTTCCAGGATTGCACCAGCGGCAGTCTGGCGGGCTTCACGCCATCATTATCGCGGCTATTGATAACCATATATCAAAACGCATTGATGAAGTAGCTCAAAATGCGAATGTCTTTATTCACACCGGAGCCAGACATGAGAGCCGACAACATCCTGCAGACCATTGGCAATACGCCCCACATCCGCATCAATCGCCTGTTTGGCAACACGCATACGGTGTATATCAAGTCCGAACGCAGCAACCCCGGCGGCTCCATCAAGGACCGAATCGCACTGGCCATGGTGGAGGCAGCGGAGAAAAGCGGCGAACTCAAACCTGGCGCCACCATCATTGAGCCGACCTCGGGCAACACGGGCGTGGGCCTGGCCATGGTAGCCGCGGTCAAGGGCTACAAGCTCATTCTGGTCATGCCCGACAGCATGTCCATTGAACGACGGCGTTTGATGCTCGCTTATGGCGCCACCTTTGACCTGACCCCACGCGAAAAAGGCATGAAAGGCGCCATCGCCCGTGCGCAGGAACTGGCCGCAGCCGCGCCAGGTGCATGGATTCCACAGCAGTTTGAAAACCCGGCCAATATCGAAGCGCATGTGCGCACCACCGCGCTGGAAATTCTGGCGGACTTCCCTGGTGGCATTGACGCCCTCATCACCGGCGTGGGCACGGGTGGTCACCTGAGTGGCGTGGCGCAGGTTCTCAAAGCCAAATGGCCCCAACTCAAGGTGTTTGCCGTAGAGCCTGCAGCGTCGCCGGTGATTTACGGTGGAGCGCCCTCACCTCACCCGATTCAGGGCATTGGTGCCGGTTTCATTCCGAAAAATCTCAAGACCGAGTTGCTGGACGGCGTGATTCAGGTGGACGCAGAACCCGCGCGCGAATACGCACGCCGCAGCGCGGCTGAAGAAGGCATTCTGGTGGGCATTTCCAGCGGCGCCACGCTGGCTGCCATTGCACAAAAACTGCCCGAGTTACCGGCAGGTTCCACCATTCTGGGGTTCAACTACGACACGGGTGAGCGCTACCTGTCGATCGAAGGTTTCCTGCCCACCTGAGAACGTATCATTGGCGGCTGCTTGATCACCACGAGCCCGCCATGATTCGAATCTCTGAACTGAAACTTCCCCTGTCGGCCGTTCCGGTGGACACGCGCCGGGCATCCGACGCACCAGCCGAAACGGACGAAGACCGTATCCCGGTGCCCCACCCGGTAGCAGCACTGACACGCCTAGCCGCGCAGGCGCTGGGCGTTGCGGAGGCAGATATTGCAGAACTGCAAGTCTTCAAACGCAGCTTTGACGCACGCAAGGCCGAGTTGATGGTGGTGTACATCGTTGATGTGCGCCTGGCGGACGCTGACAGCACGCCTGCTTTGCTCGCACGCCACACCAGCAACCCGCACATCACAGCGACTCCTGACATGACCTACCAGCCGGTTGGTAAGGCTCCGCCTGATTTGGCGGCTCGCCCTGTGGTGGTGGGTTTCGGGCCCTGCGGCATGTTTGCAGCGCTGGTGCTGGCGCAAACGGGGTTTCGGCCGATCGTGCTGGAACGTGGCAAAACCGTACGCGAGCGAACCAAAGACACCTGGGGACTGTGGCGCAAGAAGACATTGAACCCCGAGAGCAATGTGCAGTTTGGTGAAGGCGGCGCGGGTACCTTTTCTGACGGCAAGTTGTGGAGCCAGATCAAGGACCCTCGTTATCTGGGCCGCAAGGTCATGGGCGAATTCGTCAAAGCCGGGGCACCGGCAGAGATTCTGACCGAGGCACATCCCCATATCGGCACTTTCAAGCTGGTGAAGGTGGTGGAAAACATGCGCGAGCAGATCATCGCGCTAGGCGGTGAAGTGCGCTTTGAACAACGTGTGACAGACGTGCTGATTGACGAGTCAAATGGCAAAAAGCAATTGCGCGGGCTTGTGGTGCTGGACGTGGCCACAGGCCAAACGCAAGAGTTGCCAGCCGACCACGTCGTCATGGCGCTGGGGCACAGTGCGCGAGACACCTTTGCCATGCTGTACGAGCGGGGTGTGGCGATGCAGGCCAAACCCTTCTCTGTCGGCTTTCGCATCGAGCATCCGCAAAGCGTGATTGATCGGGCCAGATGGGGCCGTCATGCCGGGCACCCGCTGCTGGGTGCGGCGGACTACAAGCTGGTTCACCATGCAGCCAATGGACGTGCCGTGTACAGCTTTTGCATGTGCCCGGGAGGCACGGTGGTGGCCGCCACCTCAGAGCCAGGTCGCGTCGTGACCAACGGCATGAGCCAGTATTCACGCAACGAACGCAACGCCAACGCAGGTATCGTGGTGGGTATTGACCCTCAGGACTACCCCTATGACAACGCGACGTTCGTGGAAGCCTTTGGCCCGGAAGCCGGCGTGCGCTACGCGCAGCAGGCCGCTGCGATGAAAGCCAAAGACAAGAACAGCGCACATCCACTGGCCGGCATCGCCTTGCAACGCCGCCTGGAGTCTGGCGCCTACTCGTTGGGTGGCAGCAGTTATGAGGCCCCCGGCCAACTGGTAGGTGATTTTCTGGCCGCGCGACCATCCACCCGCTTTGGCTCTGTGCTGCCGTCCTACAAGCCCGGCGTCAAACTGGGAGACCTGGCGACCAGCCTCCCGTCCTATGTGATTGAAGCCATACGCGAAGCACTGCCCGCCTTCGGACGCAAGATCAAGGGGTTTGACATGGCCGATGCCGTGCTGACCGGCGTTGAGACGCGCACCTCTTCACCGCTCAAAATTCCGCGGGGCGAGGATTTGCAGAGCACCAATGTAACGGGCCTGTACCCTGCGGGAGAGGGCGCAAGTTATGCCGGTGGCATCCTGTCCGCAGGTGTAGACGGCATCAAGGTGGCTGAGGCCGTGACGCGCAGTTTGCTAAGCCAGAATCTGGCTTGACATCAGATTCAGCTTTGTGCAGTCTGAAGCGCAGCGATGCGTTCTTCAATGGGCGGATGAGTGGAAAACAGCTTGCCGATACCGCCGGCAATACCCATTGCCGCCATGCTCTTGGGCAATTCGGCCGGTGTCATGCCACCCAAACGGGCCAGGGCGTTGATCATGGGCTGCTTGCGCCCCATCAATCCGGCAGCCCCGGCATCGGCACGGAACTCACGCTGACGCGAGAACCAGGCCACGATGATGGCGGCGACAAAACCCAACACGATATCCAGCACGATGGTGGTGATCATGTAGCCAATGCCGGGGCCCGTGTCACGATCATTGCCACGTCGCAGGAAGCTATCCACCGCGTAACCGATCACGCGGCTCAGAAACACCACAAACGTGTTCATCACACCCTGGATCAGCGTCATGGTGACCATGTCACCATTGGAGACGTGTGCAATCTCGTGCCCGATGACGGCCTCGACTTCTTCACGCGTCATTCCCTGCAGCAAACCGGTGGACACCGCCACCAGCGCCGAGTTCTTGAATGCACCCGTGGCAAACGCATTGGGTGCGCCTTCGAAGATGCCCACTTCCGGCATGCCAATGCCCGCCTTGTCAGCGAACTTGCGCACAGTTTCCACGATCCAGGCTTCGTCGGCGTTTTGTGCGTCATTGATGACGCGAACGCCTGAGCTCCACTTGGCAACCGGCTTGCTGATCAGCAGAGAAATGATCGCACCACCAAAACCCATGACCAGCGCGAAACCGAGCAGGGCACCCAAATCAAGGCCGTTTGCAGTCAGATATCGGTTGACGCCAAGGAGGTTGGCAACGATGCCCAAGACCACCACGACAGCGAGGTTGGTCATGACAAACAGAACAATACGTTTCATGGTTTCCTTCTAAAACAGCCCCGGCTAGAGGGGCCACAGGCGCAAATGGTAGGGCCAACAGGCCAAAAATCAAGGCAGCATGGCGGTTTACACATGAGATTTACGGTTATTGGCGCGAAATACCGTGGTGTCTTCGTAGAACGCCGGATCTTCGTTCTCTGAACACCAGAGTGGCACCCCCAATACCGGCAAATGCGCAAAAGGTTTGCCGGAGAGCCTTTCGGCGCTCAAGTCAGCCGCTACCCAATCATCCAGATTTGCTATTGAATTGGTAGCTGACTGCGCACGATACACGTGGGCTGTGATCGCTTTTCGGGGGGAAACCAGCTTCTCCAGCAGCGCGTGTCCAAATAACACCAGGTGAGCCTGGCCCCAAAGCGGACGCAGTGTGACAAACAGGGCGTGCCAGTCTTTGGCCACCAACGCCTCCCACAATGCATCAGGTGCCTGCAAGAAAGCGGCGTTTTCGTCAAATACCGTGAGTGCGTCGCGCGCAGGTCCACGCACGGGCTGGATGCCGGTCAGGGCAATTTGAGCTGCCTGCAACTGGTTCAGGCGCTGCTTGGTTTGCGGAAAATGCATCCAGCACAAACCATTGAAGAAGTCGTGCAGACCATCGCGTGTCGGAACCTTGCCCGTATTGAAGATGAACTCTTCGTAGGCCACGCCTGCCGGCAAATCCGATTGCGGAACAAATGCCACGGGACAAGCGTTCTGTGCGTTCAGCGATTGCGCGCACGTCTGGCCTGCGTCTGTCAAATGGGCAATGCGCTGGCCCAACTCCTGGTAGGGAGCCAGCCAGGGGGCCAGCCAGTTGATACCTTCTAGGCCAGGCGCCACAGCAATGCTTCGCCCGAGCGCAGGGGTTTCAACGCAGCATCTCCAAATGAAAAACTCTCAGGTGGTGTCCACGATTCACGCTTCAAAGTGATGCGACCGGTATTGCGCGGCAAGCCATAAAAATCAGCGCCATAAAAACTCGCAAATCCCTCCAATTTATCCAGAGCACCTGCTGCATCAAAAACTTCAGCATACATTTCCATTGCAGCATGTGCGGTGTAACACCCGGCACAACCCGTGGCATGTTCTTTCAGGTGGGCGGGATGCGGTGCGCTGTCGGTGCCGAGGAAGAAGTTCACGCTGCCACTGGTCGCAGCCTCCACCAGCGCCAGACGGTGGGTTTCCCGCTTCAGAACCGGTAGACAGTAGTAATGCGGCCGGATGCCGCCGGTGAAAATGGCGTTGCGGTTGTACAGCAGGTGGTGCGCCGTGATGGTGGCTGCGGTGAAGCGGTCTGCCGCCTGAACATAGTGCGCCGCTTCACGCGTGGTGATGTGTTCAAAAACAATTTTCAGTTCCGGGAAATCACGCCGCAGGGGAATCAATTGGGTGTCGATGAATACGGCCTCCCGGTCAAACAGGTCAATGTCGGGTGAGGTCACTTCACCATGCACCAGGAGCGGCAAGCCTTCGCGCTGCATGGCCTCCAGTGTTTTATAGGTCTTGCGCAGGTCGGTCACACCCGCATCGCTGTTGGTGGTGGCGCCTGCCGGATACAGCTTGACGGCAACAACACCGGCATCTTTGGCCCGACGGATTTCGTCCGCCGGCAGGTTGTCGGTAAGGTACAGCGTCATCAAAGGATCGAACTTCACGCCTTCTGGCACTGCCGCACGGATGCGGTCGGCATAGGCGAGCGCCTGCGCCGCCGTGGTCACCGGCGGCTTCAGGTTGGGCATGATGATGGCTCGGCCAAACTGCGCTGCCGTGTGGGGCACGACAGTTTTGAGCGCGTCACCATCGCGCACATGCAGGTGCCAGTCGTCCGGGCGGGTGATGGTGAGCTGTTGTGAAGCCTGGGAATTTCGGGTTGCGGTCATGCGACATTGTCCCAAAAGCGCAGGCTCCAAATACGGACAGATCAGGTTTTTTCGACTGACTGGGTCAGCAGGTAATCCCACAGGGCCTGGGCCGTACCTTTGGCAGCCTGTGTCTTGCTTTTGGGGGACTGCACGGCCACCCGTTGTCCACGAGCCGAGCTTCGACTGCTGTCACTGCTGACAGGTCGTTCACGGTAGGCCCGCACATCCATGGTGATCTGCAGACCACTCATGTCAGGGGGCAATGCACTGACCAGTTTTCGTGCGCGCAACTCCTTCTTGACCGCGCTGAAGGGCAGGAACGCAATGCCATGCCCTTCCAGCGCCATGGCTTTCAGGCCCTCGGCCATATCGGTTTCATACACGCGGTCAAAATGAATGGCCGTGGCAGATTCCTTGAGGATCAGGTCCACCATCTGGCCCAGATAGGCTCCTGGCGCATAGCCCAGGTAAGGCAACAGATTGCCAGGGCGTCCGGGCAGGATGAACATTGGCGTGCCATCGGCATCAGGCTTCACGTACGGGGCTATAACCTCCTCGCCCAGGCTCACCATTTCATACCGTTCGGGATCCAGCTGGAAGGGCTGTGAGCTGTGGTGGTAGGCAATGAGCAGGTCACAACTGCCCTCTACCAGACGCAACACGGCGTCATGCACGTTGAGTGCAATCAGGCGGCTCTTGATGGGTCCGAATTTCTCGCGCAGGCTGGATACCCACGCCGGAAAAAACGTGAACGCCAGCGTGTGGGGCACCGCAAATTCAATCACATCCTGCGCGGCGGATGTATGGCCGCGAAGCATGGCACGTGTGCTCTGCAACGCCTGCAACATTTCCAGCGACTGGTCGTATAGCGTCTCGCCAGCAGGTGTGAGCCGGGTGGGATAACTGCTGCGGTCCACCAGATCCGTGCCCGCCCATGCCTCCAGCGACTGAATGCGCCGCGAGAAGGCCGGCTGGGTGACGTGGCGCAATTGCGCCGAACGGCTGAAACTACGGGTTTCAGCGAGGGAGACGAAATCTTCGAGCCATTTGGTTTCCATTGGGCGCATTATGCACGAAATGCATAATGCGCCACCCAAGATGCGCCGTTATTCGCCCGACTGTTGCAGGGCCCACATGGACGCATAGCGCCCGTTCAAGGCGAGCAAATCGGCATGAGCGCCGCGCTCAATGATGTACCCGCCATCCATCACCAGGATTTCATGCGCATCGACCACGGTGGACAGCCTGTGGGCAATGACCAAAGTCGTCTTGTTCTGCGCCACGCTTTGCAGCTCGGCCTGTATGGCCCGCTCGTTGGCAGAGTCCAGCGCGCTGGTGGCCTCGTCAAAAATCATGATCGGCGGGTCTTTCAGCAGCGTGCGGGCGATGGCCACGCGCTGCTTTTCTCCGCCCGAGAGCTTGAGGCCACGCTCGCCCACCATGGCCTGATAGCCCGCCGGTGTGCTCACGATGAAATCATGAATGCGGGCGGACCTGGCAGCCTCCTGCACCTGCTCGGGGGTGGCGCCAGGGTTACCGTAAGCAATGTTGTATTCGATCGTGTCGTTGAAAAGCACCGTGTCCTGCGGAACGATACCGATGGCTCGCCGCAGACTGGTCTGCGTCACATCTTTCAAGTCCTGCCCATCAATGGTGATTCGCCCCTGCTGCACATCATAAAAACGAAACAACAAGCGCGACAACGTGGACTTGCCTGCACCGGACGGCCCCACCACGGCAACGGTTTTGCCGGCAGGAATTTCAAAACTGACGTCGTGCAGAATGGGCCGACCCTTTGGATCGTAAGCAAAGTTGACATGCTCAAACCTGATGGTTGGCGAACCGTTTAACTGCAGGGCATGCGCGTTGGGACTGTCGGCTATCTCCCGCTCCCTCTCCATCAGCCGGAACATCTTGTCCAGATCCGTCAGGCTCTGCTTGATCTCGCGGTACAAAACGCCCAGAAAACCCAGTGGAATGTAGAGCTGAATCATGAAGGCATTCACCATCACCAGGTCGCCCAACGTCATGTGCCCGTCCACCACGCCTTGAGTCGCGCGATAGAGCATGATGACCAGCGCAACCGCAATGATGAGTTGCTGTCCGGTATTGAGCAGACTCAGCGTGGTCTGGCTCTTGACCGCCGCACGGCGGTAGCGCTCCAGGTTTTCATCGTAACGTTTGGCTTCGAATTCTTCGTTGTTGAAGTACTTGACCGTTTCGTAGTTGAGCAATGAGTCGATGGCGCGGCTATGAGCTGTCGAATCCATCTCGTTCATCTTCTTGCGAAACTGCGTGCGCCACTCGGTCACGGTCACGGTGAAACTCACATAAAACACCAAGGCAATGATGGTGATCCAGGCGAACCACATGTCAAACTTGACGGCGAGCAACGTCAGCACCAGCGTGACTTCAATCAACGTGGGAATGATGCTGTATAGCGAATAACTGATGAGCGAGTGAACACCACGGGTGCCGCGTTCAATATCGCGCGTCATGCCACCGGTCTGCCGCTCCAGGTGAAAGCGCAGGCTCAGGGCATGCAGATGTCGAAACACCTCCAGTGAAATACTCCGTGCCGCACCTTCAGTCGCCTTGGCAAAAACCAATTCACGCAGTTCCGTAAACAGCGACGTGGACAAACGCAGCAGGCCATAGCCAATCAGCAGCGCAATGGGCACCACCAGCATGGCTTGAGGGTCATTCGGCTTGATGCTCATGGCATCGACCAGATTCTTCAGCAGCAGGGGCACACCGACGTTGGCCAGCTTGGCGCCCACCATGAAAGCCAGCGCGGCCATCACCCGCCATTTGTAACGCCACAGGTAGGGAAACAGCCGCTGCAACGTGGCCCAGTCCGATCGGGCCGGAGCGGGCGCGGTAGAGTGGGGATGGGCTGGAGAGGGGGAGGCTAGTTCGCCGCTTCGACGCATGGAGGACAATCCGGGACGTAATCAATCTCACATTGTGCCCATGTCTGACAATTCAAGCGCGCCCAACGTCCAGTTGCCCACTGACAAGGAGCTGGTTCTCAAAGTCATACCGATGCCAGCGGACTGCAACGCCAACGGCGATATCTTCGGCGGCTGGGTGATGGCGCAGGTGGACCTGGCAGGGTCGGTTATCCCTGCGCGTTACACCCAGGGACGTATGGCGACGGTGGCGGTCAATGAATTCATCTTCAAGCAGCCAGTGCGCATTGGTGACATTTTGTCGTTCTTCTCGTCGCTGACCCGCATTGGCCGCACCTCCATCACCGTGAAGGTCGAGGTGTATGCCGAGCGATACCACGCGCAGGGGCAATATATCAAGGTCACCGAGGCATCGCTAACCTATGTGGCGATTGATGACAATGGCAAACCCCGTGAAGTGCCCAAACCGCCATCAGTCACCTGAGTGACGGGCTATCGGGGTCAACCCTGACGGTCTTTTGAGGTAAAGCCGCTATAACCTGAGGCAAGAATTCAGGAGACAGTGTGCAATTTCTTCAACTGGTGATCAGCGGCATCGCACAAGGATGCATCTACGGGCTGATCGCACTTGGCTTCGTGCTGATTTACAAAGCGACCGAGACCGTGAGCTTCGTTCAGGGCGAACTCATGATGCTGGGCGCTTTTGGCGGGTTGGCATGCATGACCATGCTCAACTTTCCTTTCTGGCTGTCGGTGATTTGCGCCATCTCTGCGATGGCGGTGTTTGGCGTGTTGCTCGAACGCCTGATCATCCGCCCCATTTTGGGGCAACCTGCGTTTTCCATCGTCATGCTGACCATCGGCATCGGGTACGTGGCACGCGGACTGATCACCATGATTCCGGGCATTGGCACCGAGACCCACACCTTGCCCGTTCCGTATAAGGACGAAATCTGGAAAGTGGGCACGCTGGTTCTGAATGTCGAGCAGATGGTGGTCATTGCTGCAACCTCGGTGTTATGCGGCTTGCTGTTTGCGATGTTCAAGTACAGCAAGATGGGCATTGCCATGCAGGCCAGTTCTCAAAACCAGCTGGCCGCCTATTACATGGGAATCCCTGTCAAGCGCATCAATGGTTTGGTGTGGGGCCTGGCTTCCGCGGTAGCGGCCATCGCAGGGCTGTTGCTCGCACCCATTACCTTTGTGCACGCCAACATGGGTTTCATCGGCCTCAAGGCCTTCCCTGCTGCCGTCGTGGGTGGCTTTGGCAGCTTGCCTGGTGCCATTGTGGGCGGGTTGATCATAGGCATCGTTGAATCCCTGGCCGGGTTTTATGCGCCTGATGGCATCAAGGATATTGCGGCCTATGTGGTGGTGCTCATCATGCTGATGGTCAAACCCAACGGACTGTTTGGCGAAAAACTTCGCAAGAAAGTCTGAGGGCAGACAAACATGAGATTCGTCTTCAAGACCGACTACGCGCAGGACATCCGGCTGGCCAAACATGGCGGGCATGTGTTTTGGTACAGCTTGTTGATGGTGTTCCTGCTGGCGGCACCCTGGCTCATTGCCGAGTACTGGCTGGCCCAGTTGACCTTCATCCTGATCTACGCCATTGCCGGCCTGGGCCTGATGCTGCTGGCCGGTTTTACGGGGCAGTTCTCCATCGGGCATGCAGCGTTTCTGGGTGTTGGTGCGTATACGCAGGCAGTTTTCACCAACATGGGGCTCCCCTTTCCTTTTGCGTTGGCGATGGCTGGCATGCTGTCGGCAGCGGTAGGCGTGGTGGTGGGTCTGCCGGCCTTGCGGGTGAAAGGCATCTATCTGGGTATTGCGACCATCGCCTTTGCGTTCATTGTGGAAGAGGTGTTTGCACGGTGGGAATCGGTAACCGGGGGCAACTCGGGCATTCATATCAAGGCACCCAATCTGTTTGGCTGGGAACTCAGCTCGGGTGAAGAGTTTTATTTTCTTTGTCTGGTGATCACCGTCACGGTGACGCTGGGCATATTGAACCTGCTACGCTCATCCACCGGCCGGGCTTTTGTGGCGATTCGTGACTCGGAAATCTCTGCACAAAGCATGGGCATCCACTTGGCGCGCTACAAGACACTGTCGTTTGCCATCTCGGCAGCGCTGGCCGGCATCGCAGGCGCCCTGTACGCACACAAACTCCAGTTCATATCACCAGACCAGTTCAACATCATCCAGTCCATTGACCTGCTGCTGATGGTGGTGATTGGCGGGCTCGGCTCGGTTCACGGCGCGTTTCTGGGTGCGATCTTCCTGATTGCCATGCCGCAGCTGATTGCCATGACCAAGGACTACCTGCCCGC
This sequence comes from Candidatus Egaibacter danicus, assembly GCA_016707075.1. GTDB lineage: Bacteria > Pseudomonadota > Gammaproteobacteria > Burkholderiales > Burkholderiaceae_C > Egaibacter > Egaibacter danicus. The sequence goes on along the minus strand of JADJII010000002.1, from coordinate 306,269 downwards.
TGTGATCGGACAGGCGCCAGGCCTGCAGTCACTGGTCTATGGCGCGGTCCTGATAGGGTTTGTGCTGGGCGAGCCGCTGGGGCTGTACGGCCGCTGGTTCAAGATTCGCACCTATTTGCAGACTTTCCCGTTCTACCGCAAGGGCATGTTCAAGCGGCAGAAGACCTTCCAGAAATCGGACCGGTTGAAATGATGGACGACATTCTTCTTTCAGCCCGGGATCTGAGCGTGCGCTTCGGAGGGGTACTGGCGGTTAACAAGGTCAGCTTTGACGTGAAGCGTGGCGAGGTGTTCACACTCATCGGCCCAAACGGTGCCGGCAAAACAACCGTATTCAATTTGATCAGCCGCATTTACACGCCTACCTCGGGCGAGATCGACTACCTGGGCAAGAAGCTGACCGACCAGGCGCCGCACAACATTGCTGCGCTGGGCATTGCCCGTACCTTCCAGAACATCGAGTTGTTTGAACATGCCACCGTGCTGCACAACCTGCTGATCGGTGGCCACACGCAGCGAAAAACCGGCTTCTGGAGCGAGGTGTTCTTTACTACGAAAACCATGGCCGCCGAGATTGATGCCCGCGAAAAAGCCGAAAAGATCATTGAATTTCTGGATCTTCAGCACCATCGCGACTCCATGGTGGCAGGCCTGCCCTATGGTGTACGCAAGGTCGTGGAGCTGGGGCGCGCACTGTGCACCGAGCCCAAACTGCTCTTGCTGGACGAGCCCTCCAGCGGATTGAACGTGGAAGAAACCGACGACATGGCCTTCTGGATTCAGGACATCAAAAACGAGCTGGGCATCACCGTGCTGATGGTAGAGCACGACATGACGCTTGTCTCCAAGGTCTCCGACCGTGTAGTTGCCATGAATCAGGGCGCTGTGCTGGCTATGGGTACACCCCGAGAAGTGCAGACAGACCCTGCAGTCATCGAAGCCTATCTGGGCTCCATCGACGACGTGTCCTCGCTGCGGAGGCAGGCATGAGCACCACACCGCCACCTGTGAGCGATCAGGCCGTACTGAAGCTGCTCAATGTGGAAAGCGCTTATGGTCCCATTAAGGCCATCAGGGGGGTGAGTCTGCAAGTGCGCCGCGGCGAAATTGCCACCGTACTTGGCTCAAACGGTGCGGGTAAAACCACCATTCTCAAAACCATTTCAGGCATCATTGACCCGCGCAAAGGCTCGATTGAATTCAAGGGAAGCGACATCACCGCACGTGACCCGGCCTTCATCGTTCAGCAAGGCTTGAGCCATGTGCCGGAAGGGCGCGAAGTATTTCCGTTGCTGAGTGTTCGTGACAACCTGCTCATGGGCGCGTACACACGCAAGGACCGGGATGACGTGTGGCGCGATATTGAGGCAGTCTATGGCTACTTCCCGATCCTGCGCGAGCGTGCAACGCAGGACGCTGGCCTGCTGTCAGGTGGACAGCAGCAAATGCTGTCCATTTCCAGAGCGCTGATGGCCAACCCCGACCTGGTCCTGCTGGACGAGCCCAGCCTGGGCTTGAGCCCGAAGCTGACGAAAGAAATTTTTGAAATCGTGGTGCGTATCAACCGGGAGCGTGGCACCACCATCTTGCTGGTGGAGCAAAACGCAAATATGGCACTGAATGCTTCTGACTACGGCTACGTGCTCGAAAACGGCCGCATTGTGATGGAAGACACCTGTGCACGGCTGCGCGAGAAAGATGACATCAAGGAGTTCTATCTGGGCATGAAGGAAGAAGGCATGCGCAGCGAACGCCGCTGGAAGAAAAAGAAGACCTGGAGATGATGAAGTGAGCCAACTCTGGGATCTTTCCAATATTCAACCCAATCACGACATCGTGATGCCGGGTGAGACCATTCCTGCCATCTTCTGGAATGCAGTGGAGAAACGCGGCGCCAACGTCTGGATGCGCCAGAAGCATTTGGGCATCTGGCGCAGCTGGACCTGGAACCAGACGGCCACAGCAGTCAGCGAGATAGCGGGCGGACTGATGAGCCTGGGTTTTGCCCAAGGCGAATGCGCCTCCATCCTCGCCAATACCGTGGTGGAGTGGGTCTGGGCCGACCTGGCGGTGCTGTCCTGTGGCGGCGTGTCCAACGGCATCTACCCGACCGATGCCGCCAGCCAGGTGCATTACCTGTGCGAAGACTCACGCACCACTATCCTGTTTGTGGAGGACGATGAGCAGCTGGACAAGGCGCTGGAAGTGCGCGCCCAGTTGCCCGGGTTGCGCAAGATCGTGGTGTTTGACATGGAGGGCCTCAGCAGCCTGGATGAGCCGGATGTCATCAGCCTGGATGCCCTGCGTGCGTTGGGGCGCGACTATCTGAAAGCCCACCCGACCGAACTCAAATCCAGATCCGATGCCTGCAAGCCTGAAGATCTGGCTATTCTGGTCTATACCTCGGGCACGACGGGCAAGCCCAAAGGTGCCATGCACCTGCATCAGGGGCTGGTGTACACCGTACGGGGCTTCAACACGTTGATCGGTCAAGACGACCGGGACGAGCGCATGTGTTTCCTGCCGCTATGCCACATTGCCGAGCGCATGGGTGGTGAGTACTTTTCGCTGTACACCGGCTCCAAACTCAATTTTGTGGAAAATCCGGAGACCATCCCCGAGAACGTGCGCGAGATCGCCCCCACGGTGTTCACGGGTGTGCCGCGGGTGTGGGAAAAGTTCTATTCTGGCGTGATGATTTCACTGAAAGAAGCCGGAACCATTCAGCAGGCTGCCTACGCCTGGGGAATCGGTGTGGGAACAGCCATCGCCGACAAGGTGCTGGCAGGCCAACCCGTTGATGGGTGGCTCAAGCTCAAATTCCGTGTCGCTGGCTGGCTGGCGATGAACAACGTTCGCAAGCTCATCGGCATTCACCGGGCGCGCTTTCTGGTGACCGGCGCGGCACCCATCTCACCCGATCTGGTGAGGTGGTACCTGGCGCTGGGCGTGCCCATGCTGGAAGTGTGGGGCATGACGGAGACCTGCGGTGCTTCCACCGGCGTCCCTGCCACGATGATGCGCCCAGGCTCCATTGGCCCGGCAGCCGGGTTCAATGAAGTGCGGCTAGATCCGGCCACTGGCGAGATTCTGGTACGAGGGAAAAACGTATTTGCAGGCTACCTGAACCTGCCAGAGAAGACTGCAGAAACCATCGACAAGGATGGCTGGCTCCATACGGGTGATGTGGGCGTAGTGGACGCGGACGGGTATTTCCGGATTACAGACCGCATGAAAGACATCATCATCACGGCTGGCGGCAAGAATGTAACGCCGAGCGAGCTGGAAAACGACTTGAAGTTTTCACCTTATGTGACGGATGCAGTGGTGATTGGGGACAAGCGGCCTTATCTGACGGTGATCATCATGATTGATCAGGAAAATGTGGAGAAATTTGCGCAAGACCATGACGTACCCTTCAGCAACTACAGCAGCCTGACGCGTGCACCACAAGTGCAGGAACTGATTCAGGCCGAGATCGACCGGGTAAACAAGAAGTTTGCCCGGGTGGAGCAGATCAAGAAGTTCTTCCTGCTGGAAACCCAGCTTAGCGCGGAAGATGAGGAACTCACTCCCACCATGAAGCTCAAACGCAAATTGGTGGAAAAAAAATATGCGCCCCAGATTGAGGCCATGTACAAGTAAGTAACTGGATTGAAGGCTTTATTTTCTAAGGAGACGACGATGAAACTGACGACGAGAACTGCAACTGTTCTGGCCACCATGGCTCTGGGCGCAACCCTGGCGCAAGCCCAGAAAGCTGCGCCTCCACAGGGCGTGAGTGCGACGGAAATCACACTGGGCTCCATCCAGGACTTGTCCGGCCCTATCGCCGGTTTTGGAAAGCAAGCCCGCTTGGGCATGTTGTTGCGGGTTGACGAAATCAATGAGCAAGGCGGAATCAATGGCCGCAAGATCAAGATCATCGTGGAAGACTCGGCCTACGATCCCAAGAAGGCCGTTCTTGCTGCGCAAAAGCTGGTCAATCAGGACAAGATTTTCATGATGGTCGGCCACATTGGCACCGCGCAGAACCTGGCGGCCATGCCTGTGCAGTTTGAAAAGAACGTGATCAATTTCTTCCCGATCACGGCCGCACGCGAAATGTATGAGCCCTTCCACAAACTCAAGTACTCCTACGCAGCCACCTACTACGACCAGATGCGCAATGCCGTGCCCAAGCTGGTGAAGGAGAAAGGCGCCAAGAAGGTTTGCACGATGTACCAGGACGATGACTTTGGCCAGGAAGTGCTGAAAGGTGGAGAAGCCGGTCTGAAGACGGTGAACATGGAGTTTGCGGAAAAAACGTCCTACAAGCGTGGCGCAACCGACTTCTCTTCGCAGGTTCAGAAAATGCAGGCCAGTGGTTGCGACATGATTGTGCTGGGCACCATCATCCGCGAAACCATCGGTGCCATCGGCACGGCCCGAAAACTCGGCTACAACCCGATCTTTCTGGGCTCCAGTGCGGCCTACACCGACCTGATTCACAAGCTGGGGGGTCCCGCCATGAATGGCTTGTACGCCACCAACACCGTGCAAAACCCGTACACCGATGACCCATCCAAGGACATCGCTTTCTGGGCAAACAAGTACAAGACCAAGTTCAATGAAGACCCGACAGTTTTCTCAGTCTATGGCTACAGCATCATCGACACTTTTGCTGTCGCGGCAGGAAGGGCTGGCAAGAACCTGACCACAGAGAGCTTCATCAAGGTCATGGACTCGATGACTGTCCCACCTGACATGTTTGGAGGCCCTGCACAGACCTTCACCGGAACCAAACGCCTCGGCAACGATGCGTCGCGTCTGTCGCAAATCACCGATGGCAAGTGGAAACCGGTTTCAGAATACTTTGCGTCCAAACCCTGATTTCTCCAGCGCACCTTGAAAAAGCCGCCGAAAGGCGGCTTTTTTATGCCAAATATGGGGCTAGCGTCTGTGGAATATGCGCAACCAGCTATTATTTCAATAGCAACTCAGGACACGATGTAGGCAGCAGACCCAGTGGAAAACAGCTTGCCGTCTGGCCCGCAAAACTCCATGCGTGTAGACGCCACGCGCGAGCCCAGGCGCATAACCTCGGCCCTCAGTTCGAAATGGTCCGCAATGCCCGGGCGCAGGTAGTCCACACGCAGATCGATCGTCCCGAGTTTGCCAAAACGCAGAAGCCGTTCCGCTGGTGGTTCATCCATATGCCGCGCGCCAATCGCAGCCATGACCGCCAGCCCACCCATGGTGTCCAGCCCGGCGCTGATCACGCCGCCGTGCACACGGTTGTGGGCGTAGTGGCCAACCAGCTCGCGACGCATATCCATCCGTGCCGTCACCCGGTCTGCCTTGATCGACGTGATCCGCAGCCCCAGCACCTGGTTGAAAACAATCAGTTCTTCGAATATCTTTTTCAAACCCTCCATGAACTCGGGTTCAAATTCAACATCGGACGCAACTTCGGTGTGTCGGGTCATGATTTGAGTGGTTTCTTGGCAATGCCCATGATTTTCGCAAGGATGCCCAGCATGACCTCGTCGGCCCCGCCGCCGATGGACGCCAGTCGCCCGTCTCGGTACATGCGGGAAACCTTGTTTTCCCACGTGTAGCCCATGCCACCCCAGAACTGCAGACACCCATCAGGAATGATGCGATTCAGCCGGCCCGCCTTGAGCTTGGCCATGGACGCCAGTTCCGTCACGTCCTGCCCCTGCACATACAGCTCACAGGCACGGTAGGTCAGTGCACGCAGGCTCTCCACTTCAGTTTTCATCTCGGCCAGCTTGAATTGCACCCATTGCTGGTCCGCCAGCGTGGCACTGAACAGCTTGCGCTCCTGCGCCCATTCCACCGTCCATTGAATGCAGTTGCTCAATGACTGGATGCAGCTCGCCGCCGCCCACAGGCGCTCCTCCTGAAACTGCATCATCTGGTAGATGAACCCTTGCCCCTCCGCCCCAATGCGGTAGCGCTGCGGCACGCGAACTTCATCAAAATAGATCAACCCCGTGTCGCTGGCGTTCATGCCGATCTTCCTGATCTTGCGGGCTTTCTCGATACCCGGCGTATCCATCGGCACCATCACCAGGCTCTTGTTTTTGTGCTGGGGCCCATCGCCCGTGTTCACCAGCATGCACATCCAGTCGGCCTGCAGGCTGTTGGTGATCCACATCTTTTGGCCAGTGATCACATAGTCGTCTCCATCCTTGCGCGCGTGGCTTTTGATGCATGCCACATCACTGCCAGCGCCCGGCTCACTGACACCAATACACCCCACCATGTCGCCCGCAATCGCAGGTGCCAGAAACTCGCGCTTGAGCTCTTCACTGCCAAAGCGTGCCAGCGCGGGGGTGCACATGTCGGTCTGCACGCCAATGGCCATGGGCACGCCGCCACATTCAATGTGCCCCAGTGCTTCGGCCATGGCCAGTCCATACGAATAGTCCAGACCTGCTCCGCCGTAAGCCTCGGGTTTGGTCAGCCCCAGCAAACCCAGATTGCCCAGCTTCTTGAATACCTCATGCGCAGGAAAAATTTCGGCCGCTTCCCATTCATCGACATGCGGGTTGATCTCGGCGTCAATAAACCGCTTCAGTGTTTTCTGGATTTCCAGATGTTCGTGGGTGTAATTCATGGTGAACTGTTGACCTTCAAACAGACAAGACCTTGGGGACGACAGCGCGGTGGAACCCGTTGAAAGGCTGGATAGCCTCGCGCTGCTGCGCATCCAGTTGGGCGATCTTCATGGGCCAGCCCATGCGTACCTGTGGCCGCGCACCATCAATCCGCAACGTGCTGCCGGTGATGAAGGTCGCCGCCGGGCTGAGCAGGAACACGATGCCAGCAGACGTTTCAGCCTCGGTGCCAAAGCGGCCCAGTGGCACGGTCTTGGCCATCTCGCGAAACATCGGGCCCATCTCGGGCGGGTAATGATCCATGCCGCTGGACGCGATGTAGCCTGGTGCCACGGCGTTCACGCGCACGCCGCTGTGTGCCCATTCCACGGCGGCCGTCTCCGTGAAACTCACCATACCGGCCCGCGCGGCCCCACTGTGTCCCATGCCAGGCATGGAGCCCCACATGTCGGCCACGATGTTGACGATGCTGCCCCCGCTCTGCTGCATGGATTGCAAGTAACACTCGCGGGCCATCAGGAAACCACCGGTCAGATTGGTATCAATGACCGCTTGCCAGCCTTTGGCGCTGATGGATTCCAGCGGCGTGATGTACTGGCCGCCCGCGTTGTTCACCAACCCGTCCACACGACCTTGCGCGGCCACGATGGCAGCCACTGTCTGTTTCACAACGTCTTCCTGCCGTATGTCACACACCTGAAAACTGGCTGTGCCACCGTCTTGCGTGATCTCTTCCCGAACGGTTTTCAGCTTCTCAACATTGCGCCCCACCAGCACCACCTGAGCACCCAGTGCGCTCAGTTCGTGCGCCACGCAGCGGCCAATGCCCGAGCCGCCACCGGTAACCACCATCACCTTGCCAGCCATCAACCCTGGCGTAAAAACAGAACCATACGTCGTCATCCTGCCTCCGGAAAAAACAAGACCATGGCGGCATCAGTCAGATCATCCAGCGACGCTGCCTTCTTTCTGTCGAACCACTGCACTGACCAGTTAAGCGCCCCCAGAATCAACAGCCGGGCCAGCCCCACGGGCGCTTTAAGCCGTCTGCTGACATGCAGCTCATCCAGAACCGGGATCCAGGCTGATTCGTAGGCGCTCTGAAGTTTGGCCAACGCGCTGCGCTGACGGGCATTGAGCGCGCGCGACTCGTACAGCATGACAGGGATGAAATCATTGCCGGGGCCCAGCAGCACGTCGAAATGTGCGCGCACCAGCAAACGCATTCTCGCCAGCGGTTCTGTGGCATGGTCGGCAGCAATGGCCAGCATCGCCTTTTTCTGCCGCTCCAGCGCTGATCGCATGCCCTCTTCCATCACGGCATAAAGCAGGTCGCTTTTGCTCTTGAAATGGTAAAACGGTGAGCCACTGTGCATGCCTACCGCTGCCGCAATGTCACGCGTGGTGGTCGCGTCAAAGCCCTTGCGGCGAAACAGTCTGGCGGCGCATTGCAGCAACTGGTGACGACGGTTGCCGTCGTCACGTTCGCCCATCGTTTTGCGTGGTCTGCCACGAGGGCGTTTATCCTGGGTAACAGGTTCGGCGGCGATTGTCATGGCGTCTGACCATAACAAATTCAGGTATTTTTAGCAAGCGGCTGCTTGGTGAAAAGCCAGTGCTGCATATGCTGCCGGCCAACCGCCGGATTCCAGGAATTCACATAGCCTGAGGCCAATGATTGACTTAACGCAAACCACGCCCATACAGAGAGCCCGGCCATCGGCTGCCTATGTACACTAAGTCGTTTTTACGGCCCCTGCCAATCATTCTTTTCAAGGAACTTCCCTGTGATGCTCCCGATTTCCCGCGCTACCCGGCTAGTGTTCATGCTTTTGGCCTCCCTGTTTATTGCGGGTTGCGCTGGCCCTGCGCCCAACTACGCACCCTCCATCGACAACGTTGAAGCATTCAAGAAGTCAGGCATCGCGCCATCAAACATCGGCACCGTCACCGTAGCGGCGGACTTGCCGGGCGGCAAAATTCTCAGCCTGCGCGCCAATGCGATGGTGTCACCGGTGGGTGCAAACTTTGGAGACTACATTGCAATGGCGTTGCGCCAGGAACTGGAACTGGCCAAGCTGTTCGATGCGCAATCAGGTCTTGAGATTTCGGGCGCATTGCTGCGCAACAACATTGATGCAGGCGGCATCTCTTCCAACGAAGGGCAAATTGAAGCACGCTTTGTTGTGAAACGTGGTGGGCAGGTTCGTTTCGACAAGGTCAAACGCATCGAACACAAATGGGAGAGCTCTTTTGCTGGCGCCGTGGCGATTCCATTGGCTGCCAACAACTATCCGGTGATGGTGCAAAAGCTGATCGGTTCACTGCTCGCTGATCCGGAATTTATCCAGTCATTGCGCAACTGATTTCAACACCACGATCACCATGAAACAAGTAGCCAAACTCCTGCTGGCCAGCCTGGCCTGTATCGCCCTGTTCGGATGTGCACACCCGATTACCTTGAACCCCGACCTGGCAACCATTCAAGCCAAAGGCAGTCCGCTGATCGACAAACAGGTGGGGTTTCACATCTCCGACGCCAGCAAAGCCCAGGAGGTCACCACGCCAGGTGGCGGCGGCGACAAGGTTCGTTACTTTCCCTACCGCGATCTGGAGCCCGGCATTTACAAGGCGTTGACCGAGGTGTTCCGTAGCGTCTCCAAGGTCAAGGACCCGAAAGATCTGGAGAGCTTGCGCACAAGCGGTATCTCTCTTTTGATCGTGCCTGAAATCACCACCACGTCGGCTTCACCCAGCCCCTTCACCTGGCCTCCAACCCAGTTTTCCGTGACGTTGGCCTGCACAGTCACCGACGCCGCAGGCAAGCCGGTGCGCAGCTTCAGCGTGACTGGCAATGGCAAGGCCGAATTTGACGAATTCAAGAGCAACTTCTCGCTGGCCGCCGTGCGTGCATCCAACGATGCGTTGTCCCGACTGGTCACCGTACTGGGTGAGTCACCTGAGTTACGCAAATAGAATTGCGTAGTAAGTAGCTACTGTTTTAATAGCTACTTGCGCATATCCAGCAAGGGCTAAAGGCAGAAAAAGGCATCAAACACCGGAGAAATCCGGTCGCCGTTTTTCCATGAACGCAGTGAAAGCCTCACGCGCCGCAGGCTCGCGCAGCATGCGCCCGAAACTGACGGCCTCTTCCCCGATTTGCGCCAGCACCTGCGCTGACTGACCTTTTTTCATCAAGCGCTTGGTTTCGATCAACGAACTCAGGGGCTTGGCAGCCAGCTTGCGTGCCTGCGCCTGCGCCACGGCGTTGGCCTCGGTCGGTGGCACCACGCGGTTCACCAGGCCTACTTCCAGCGCCGCTTCGGCCAGGAAGGGTTCGCCCAGCAGCAACGCCTCGGCTGCGCGGTGATAACCCATCATTTGCGGCACCAGCAGGCTGGAGCCAGCTTCCGGGCACAGACCCAGGTTCACAAACGGCATGGAGAACGCCGCGTTGTCGCCCGCATACACCAGATCGCAATGAAACAGCATCGTCGTGCCGACACCGACAGCCGGGCCGCAGACTGCTGCCACCAGCGGTTTGGGAAACGTAGCAATACCGCGCAGAAAGCGGAACACCGGCGCGTCGCCGGCAGAAGGCTTGGCATTCAGAAAGTCGCCAATGTCGTTACCAGCACTGAAGATGGTTTCGTGGCCCTGGAACACGACAACGCGCACGGCGGCGTCAGCCTCGGCAGCGGCCAGCCCGTCTGCCATGCTGGCGTACATGTCGGCGGTGATGGAGTTCTTTTTGTCCACCCGGTTCAGCGTGATGGTCATGACGCCGTTGGTGGTGTCGATCAGGATATCGGTCATGGTTGTTGTCTTCAGTTGGTCAGTGCGTCACGCACAAAATCGAGCCGGTCCTGGCCCCAAAACATCTCGTTGCCTACAAAAAAAGTGGGCGCGCCAAACACACCGCGCTCCACAGCGGCCAGCGTGACAGTTTTCAGTTCGTCCTTGATAGTCTGTTCGGAAGCCAATGCCAGCAGAGCCGTCGGGTCGAACCCGGCCTCTGTCAAAACAGCGCCCGCAGTGACGGGATCGTTCAGGTTGCGTTCGTCAACCCAGATGGCCTGAAACACGGTATCGCGGAAATGCTTCAAGGATTGATCATTGCGCAGGTGAAGACCCAGGTCCATGCGCATCAGCGTAGTGGTGATGATGGGGAAAAACGGGTTCATGTTTAGCGGCACGCCATAGCGCCGGGCAAAGCGACTCATGTCTTTGAACAGATAACTTCCCTTGAGTGGCACGCTGGCCGGCGGGCGGTTGCCCGACGCCTGAAAGATGCCACCCAGCAAAATGGGTTTCATGACCACCGTCGCACCGGTATCGCTGGTCAATCGGGAAAGCTGGGTATAGGCCAAGTAAGCCGCGGGGCTGCCAAAGTCGAAATAGAAATCCACAGATTTGGTCATCAGAACTTCTCCATATAGGGGCGCAGATCCAGCTCATGCGTCCAGGCGTCACGCGGTTGGGTGTGCAGCATCCAGTATTGGTCAGCAATGTGATCCGGGTTAAGGATGCCGTCCTGCGCCTTCAGCGCGTATCGCTCGGGAAAATTGTCGCGGATGAATTCCGTATCAATGGCCCCATCGATGATGCTGTGTGCCACATGGATGCCCCTTGGCCCAAGTTCCCGTGCCATGCTTTGCGCAAGAGCCCGCAGTGCGTGTTTGGCACCTGCAAAGGCCCCAAAATTGGCGCCTCCCCGCAACGACGCAGTTGCCCCGGTAAAGATGATGGTTTGCGGACGATTTGGCGCGGCGCGCGTGACCATGCGCCTGCCCACTTCACGCCCGTTGAGAAAGCCGCTGAAGCAGGCCATCTCCCAGATTTTGAAGTACTTGCGCGCAGTCTCTTCCAGAATGCTGCTGGGCGCGTTGGCGCCAATGTTGAACACCAGCACTTCGATGGGGCCGATGGTGGCTTCAATCTGCTCAATCAAGGCCACCACTTCCTCTTCCTTGCGGGCGTCCGACGCAAAGCCGTATGCCGTGCCGCCATCGGTCCTGATTTGTTCCAGCAGAGGCTGCAGCTTGTCCAGGCTGCGGCGTGTCGCGCAGGCGGTGTAGCCCCCACGTGCGAAACGCCGTGCAATGGCGCCGCCCGTGGCATCACCCGCGCCGATAACCAATGCAACCTTGTTCATGTTCACTACTTGTATTCCACGACCTGATGCAACTTCATGCGGTCACCGGACGGACCAGGCTCGTGAGCCACTGGCCGATGCGGGGCCACAGCAGGGCTTCGTGTTCACGCCGGAACGGTCCGAAATGGCCGATGCGTCGCACAGCGAGGTCTGCCGGGGCAATGCACTGAACTTCCCGCGGTGCATTTTCGTAAAGATTGATCAGGCTGTGCGTGCCGCGCAGGGTCATGAGTTCGTCGTCGGTGATTGACAGTGCCAGCACCGGGAACGTCACATTGGCATATCGCAGGCGAACGGTTTCACCCTCAGCACCTACGCTATAGCGCGGGTTGAGGCACCACTTGCGCCACTGCATGATGACACCCGCTGGCAGGTCCCCCACTTTCTTCAGTCTGCGACCCGGGAAGTACCCGCAAAGACGGGTCGCCAGCGGCACCAGGAAGAACCAGAAATACGGAACGATGCGCTTGAGCTGGGGCGCGTTCTCGCGCCAGTAGCCGCTGCCAGCGGCGACGCTGAGCAGGCCACTGACCTTGTGCTGGTTATTGATCAGCCCAGGCAGCTGCGCGCCCAGACTGTGGCCCAGCAAATAGAGAGGCGGCTGCGGCAGCAAGGCGTGTGCGTGATCGATCACAGCCTCGTAATCACGCGTCCAGTCGAACAGGTCAGCCTTGAAGCCGCGCAGGCTGCCGTTGTGAGTGTTGGGAGCGGAGTCACCGGAGCCCCGGTAGTCAAACGTGGCGACACGCCAGCCCTGCCTGCTCAGCCACTGCGCAAACGGTGCATAAAAATCCTGGCGCACACCCATGGCGCCACCAATGACCACACTGCCCCGGTCAGGGCTGTCCGGCTCATAAACCCGCATTGCGATGGATACACCTCCGGATGCCTGAATTGTCAAAGCCATCATGCTCATCTCCTGAATAGAACAAATGACCACTCTGCGGTGGCCTTCGTTGCCAGAGGGATCAGACGCGTTCGAAAATACCTGCTGCGCCTTGCCCCATGCCCACGCACATCGTGACCATGCCATACCGCAGATTTTTGCGTTGCAAGGCGTGAATCACTGTCGCTGACCGGATAGCACCGGTGGCGCCCAGCGGGTGACCCAACGCGATGGCGCCACCCATGGGATTGACCTTGGTCGGGTCCAGCCCCAAAGTATTGATGACCGCCAGCGACTGAGCCGCAAAGGCTTCGTTCAATTCAAACCAGTCGATATCCTGCTGCTTCAGACCTGCATAGCGCAGAGCCGCGGGAATGGCTTCAATGGGGCCAATGCCCATGATGTGCGGCGGCACACCTTTGCTGGCAAAGCTGACGAACCGGGCCAGTGGCTTCAGGCCAAATTGCTTCACCGCTTTTTCGCTGGCCAGAATCAAAGCGCCTGCGCCGTCCGACGTTTGCGAACTGTTACCCGCTGTGACAGAGCCGCGTACTGCAAAGACAGTTTTGAGTTTGGACAGCCCCTCCACGGTGGTGTCTGGGCGGGCACCTTCATCCAGACTGACTGTGCGCGTGGTGGTGGAAACGTCGCCGGTTTCCATATCTGGCGTGCGCTCAGTCACTTCAATCGGTGTGATCTCGGCAGTAAAGTCACCAGTCTTCATGGCGGCGATGGCTTTCATGTGCGACTGGTAGGCAAACTCATCCTGTGCGGCACGGCTGACTTTCCACTGGTTCGCGACTTTCTCGGCGGTCAGGCCCATGCCATAGGCAATACCAATGTTTTCATCGTTATTGAACATGGCTGGCGACAGCGACGGCGTGTTGCCCATCATGGGCACCATGCTCATGCTCTCCACGCCAGCGGCCATCATCACATCAGCTTCACCCACGCGAATCCGGTCAGCCGCCATCTGGATGGCACTGATGCCAGACGCACAAAAGCGATTGACGGTAATACCACCTACGCTGGTAGGCAGGCCTGCGAGCACAGCGCCAATACGGGCGACGTTCAGACCCTGCGGCCCCTCGGGAATGGCACAGCCGCAGATCAGGTCTTCGATGGTTGCCGGGTCCAGACTGGGTACCTGCGCCAGCGCAGCCTGCAGGGTTTTGACCAGCAGATCATCCGGGCGCATGTTGCGGAAAAACCCGCGGTGCGAGCGGCCAATAGGGGTACGCGTGGCAGCGACGATGTAGGCTTCTTGAACTTGTTTCATGGTGATTTGTCCTGGTCAGTTCAGTTGCATTCAGTTGCGAAGGGGCTTGCCGGTGGACATCATTCCCATGATGCGTTCCTGGGTCTTGGGGTGCGTCAGCAGCGAGCAAAACGCCTTGCGCTCCAGTGCCATCACATACTCCTCAGTCACCAGCGTGCCGGCATCCACGTCGCCGCCACACACCACGTTGGCGATCAGGCTGGCAATATGGAAATCGTGTTCGCTGATAAAACCGCCGTCGCGCATATTGACCAATGAGCCCTTGATGGTGGCGCAGCCATTACGGCCAGCCACAGCGAAGGTGCGCTTGTGGGGTGCGCGGTAGCCCGAATTGAACAGCGCCTTGGCTTCATTGATGGCCACGAACAGCAACTCGTCCTTGTTGGGCACGATCACGTCCGTGTCCAGCAGATAACCCAGCTTGCGGCTCTCGATGGCACTGGTACCCACCTTGGCCATGGCCGCAGCCGTGAAACCCTCCGTGAGGAAGGGCAGAATGTCCTTGTTGGTGCTGGTAGCGGCATTCTCCGCCGCGCGCCGGGCGATGTAAGTCAAACCACCTGAGCCGGGCACCAGGCCCACCCCCACCTCCACGAGACCGATGTAACTCTCCATGGCTGCGACGCGTTTGCTTGAGTACACCGCCATCTCGCAGCCACCACCCAGCGCCAGGCCGCGAATGGCTGAGACCGTGGGCACACTCGCGTAGCGCAGCCTGAGCATGCTGCTTTGCATTTCCTGCTCGGCACCATCAATGGCACTCACGCCGACCATCATGAAGGCTGGCAGCATGGCCTGCAAATCAGCGCCTGCAGAGAACATGTCGTCAGGGGACCAGATCACCAGGCCCTTGTAATCTTTCTCGGCCATGTCCACCGCCATGATCAAGCCTTCGACCACATCCGGGCTGATGGCATGCATCTTGGTCTTGATGCTGGCAATCACCACTTCGTCGTCCAGTGTCCACAGCCGGATGGCATCGTCCTCATGCAGTGTTTTGCCCGTGGTCTGAGCCTGCGGCGCGTTTGCACCCCGAACACTCTCCGGGAAATGCTGCCGGTCATACACGGGCAGCAAGCGGCGGGGAATGAACTGGTTGGCCGATGCGCTCCAGGAACCCTGCTCGGTATGCACACCGCCTGCGCCGCCATTGGCTTGCGCCACCGGCCCCTTGAATACCCATTGCGGCAGCGGCTCCTTACACAGTGCCTTGCCGGCATCAATGTCTTCCTGAATCCACTGGGCTACCTGTAACCAGCCCGCCTCCTGCCATAACTCAAAAGGGCCCTGCTTCAAACCAAACCCCCAACGCATCGCAAAATCCACGTCCCTGGCCGTCTCGGCAACCGTGTGCAGATGGACAGCCGCGTAGTGAAATTGGTCGCGCAAAATGGCCCACAGGAAACGGGGTTCAGCACCTTCGGCGTTACGCAACAGATTCAGCCGCTCACCTGCAGGCTTCTTCAGCATCCGGCCCACCACCTCATTGGCTTTGGTACCACTGGGTACGTAGTCGCCCTCGCCGTCATTGGCCGAAGGGTCAAAGCGCAGGATATCGCGTCCGACCTTTTTGTAAAAACCGGCGCCCGACTTTTGGCCCAGGCTGCCCGCAGCCATCAGCTTCGATAGTGCAGCCGGTGTGGCGAAGTTGCCATAGAACGGGTCCGTTTCCAGTGTGAGATTGTCCTGCAGGGTCTTGATGACGTGTGCCATGGTGTCCAGCCCCACCACGTCCGCCGTGCGGAAGGTGCCGGAGCTGGCGCGACCCAGTTTCTTGCCGGTGAGGTCATCCACCACGTCGTAGGTCAGCCCGAAGTTTTCCACCTGCTTCATCGTGGCCAGCATGCCGGCAATGCCAATCCGGTTGGCTATGAAGTTGGGCGTGTCGTGCGCACGCACGACACCTTTGCCAAGTCCGCTGGTGACAAAGGCCTCCAGATCATCCAGTACGTGTGGCAACGTCGTGGGTGTATTGATCAACTCCACCAGATACATGTAGCGTGGGGGGTTGAAGAAATGGATGCCGCAGAAACGAGGCTTGATTTCCTCAGGCAATGCCTCGCTGAGTTTCGTGATGGACAAGCCTGAAGTGTTGGACGCCACAATGGCATGTGGCGCAACAAAAGGCGCGATCTTTTTGTAGAGATCAAGCTTCCAGTCCATGCGTTCAGCGATGGCCTCGATGATGAGGTCACAACCACGAAGCTGTTCCAGATGCTCTTCGTAATTGGCCTGGCTAATCAGTGCTGCGTCTTCGGGGATACCCAACGGCGCAGGCTTGAGTTTCTTCAGCCCTTCAATCGCCCTGGTGACGATACCGTTTTTTGGCCCCTCTTTGGCCGGGAGGTCAAACAGCACCACCGAAACCTTGACGTTGACCAGATGTGCTGCAATCTGCGCGCCCATCACACCTGCGCCCAGCACGGCTACTTTGCGAACCTGAAATCTATTCATGAGTTTTCCAATCGGAGAATGATCTGACCGTGTCATTCGACACGGATCCAGACCTGGGTGCGATAGAACGGGCCGATATAGCCACGCATTTCCAGTTTTCTTCCACCGTCAACAGGCTTCAAACGGGTGCGGTACACCTTGCCATTGTCCGGGTCCACGATATCGCCGCCATCCCAGACGGCTTTGTCATCAGCGCTTTGACGAACGTTGCGCAGGATGGTCAGTCCGATCAGTGGCTTGTCCTTGCGCTCGTCGCTGCATTTGTCACATATGGCATCCGGTTTGACTGTGAGGTCCAGTACCTTCTCGATCGTGCCGATAAACATGCCCCCGATTTCCTTGATGCGCACCAGCGACTTTTCCTGTTTGCTGTCGTCGTCGATGGTCTTCCAAAGGCCGGAGGGGGACATCTGCGCCAATGCGGCAAAGGAAGCCAATGCAAGCAAAGCGGTAATAGACATCCGTTTCATGGCATCAGGCCAGGGCCAGATCGGTATCCGTCAGGACCTTGCTGCCAGCGCGCGCCGTCAGCATCAGAGACGCCGTTTCGGGGAACAGCTTGGCGAAATAGAAGCGCGCGGTCTGCAGTTTGGCCTGGTAGAAAGGATCGGTATTGCCAGCGGCAATTTCGCGCAGCGCAACTTGTGCCATGCGTGCCCAGAAGTAGCCGAACACCAGGTGGCCCGCGACGCGCAGGTAATCCACCGCTGCAGCACCCACTTCATCCGGATTCTGAAAACCCTTGAAGCCCAGCTCGGTCGTGAACTTGGTCATCTTGTCGCCCAGGAAGGCAATGGGGTTGATGAACTCGGCCATCTTCTCGTTGACGCCTTCTTCTTCAACCAGCGCCGCTACCAGCTTGCCGAACTTTTTCAGCGTTGCGCCGTTGTTGCCCAGGATCTTGCGGCCCAGCAGGTCCAGACTCTGGATGGTGTTGGTACCCTCGTAAATCATGTTGATGCGGGCATCGCGCACAAACTGTTCCATGCCCCATTCCTTGATGTAGCCATGGCCACCATACACCTGCTGGCACATCACGGCCGACTGAAAGCCGTTGTCGGTCAGGAAGGCCTTGGTAATCGGGGTGAGCAGCGACAGCATCTCATCGCTGTCCTTGCGTACTTTCCCGTCCGGGTGATAGTGCGCCTTCTCCAGCAGCACGGAGCAATAGATGGCCAGCGCGCGACCGCCTTCGGCATACGCCTTGGCGGTCAACAGCATTTTTCGCACGTCCGGATGAACGATGATGGGATCGGCCGGTTTGTCTTTCGCCTTGATGCCCGAGAGCGAACGCATCTGGATGCGGTCCTTGGCGTAAGCCAGTGCATTTTGGTACGCCACCTCGGTCAGACCCAATGACTGATTGCCCACACCGAGCCGGGCGGCGTTCATCATGACGAACATGGCCTGCATGCCCTTGTTGGGTTGGCCAACCATCGTGCCATAGGCACCATCGATCACGATCTGTGCAGTCGCATTGGCGTGGATACCCATCTTGTGCTCCAGGCCACCGCAGTAAATGCCATTGCGCGCGCCCAGCGAGCCGTCGGCATTGACCAGGAACTTGGGCACGATGAACAGGCTCACGCCCTTGATGCCGGGGGGCGCATCGGGCAGGCGGGCCAGCACCAGGTGGATGATGTTGGGCGCCATGTCGTGTTCACCGGCACTGATGAAAATCTTATTGCCAGTGATCTTGTAGGTACCGTCAGGATGGGGTTCGGCCCTGGTCCGCATCAGGCCCAGGTCGGTGCCGCAGTGTGGCTCGGTCAGGCACATGGTGCCGGTCCACTCGCCACTGGTCATCTTGGGCAGATAAGTCTGCTTCTGCTCCTCGGTACCGTGGGTGTGCAGTGCAGCGTAGGCCCCGTGGGTAAGGCCCGGGTACATGGTCCAGGCCTGGTTGGCCGAGTTCATCATTTCGTACAGGCACTGGTTCACCACCAGCGGCAGCCCCTGGCCGCCATAAGCGGGATCACAGCTGAGTGCGGCCCAACCGCCTTCCACGTAGGTCTTGTAAGCCTCCTTGAAACCGGTGGGGGTTTTGACTTCGTGGGAGGTCTTGTCGAGCTTGCAACCCTCGGCATCACCGCTGATATTAAGCGGGAATATCACCTCACTGGCGAACTTGCCAGCCTCTTCCAGCACCGCGTTGATGGTATCGGCGTCGGCATCGGCGTGTTTGGGCATGGTCTTGAACTCATCGGTAACCTTGAGCACTTCGTGCATCACAAACTGCATGTCACGCAATGGGGGCGTATAGGTTGGCATGGTTGATTACTCCTTTGGATTGCGAATGGACTGAACTGGTTTGACTGATTTGCGCCGGGCGGAGGCTGACGCGTCATGCCCGAAGCGGGAAAGGATGTTGGCGAACCCCGTGTTGGCACGTGCGATGGAGCCAGGGTATTTCAGGAAACGGGCTTCGTAATGCAGGGCGAGGATGAGGCCGTGGATTTCAAAGGCCATCTGGTGCGCATCCGCGTCAGCATGCAACTGACCCATTTCCTGTGCCTGCACAACGGCACGATGCACGGCCGCGAGCCATGTCTTGACCGAATTGGCCAGCGCATCCCGCACCGGACCGGGCCGGTCATCAAATTCCACCGCACCACTGATGTAGATGCACCCGGAGTCAATTTCTACCGAGGTGCGCTTCATCCAGTTGGCAAACAGGGCGCGCACACGGGGCAGACCACGCTCCTCCTCAAGGGCGGGATAAAACACCTCGTGCTCGAAGCGGTCGTGGTACTCACGGATCACGGAAATCTGAAGTTCCTCGCGTGAGCCAAAATGGGCAAATACGCCGGATTTGCTCATGTGCATGACCTCAGCCAGTGCACCAATGCTCAAACCCTCCAGCCCAATCTGGGTCGCCAGTCCCAGCGCGGCGTCCACGATAGCGGCCTTGGTCTGCTGGCCTTTCTGGACAGCTCGCCCGTGCGCCCCAGTCAACCGGCTGTGGCCGGCCAGGTTGGCAAGACTGGTTTTGGTCGATGGCGGAGTGGCTGACATCAATTTCACAAAAAAGAACGACCGTTCTATTTTGCAGCAAATTGCGGCATGCGATCCCCGAAAGAAAGCTTCTAGACGATGCCTTCTAGGAAATTTAAGGGTAAACCCTTGGATTGCTCTATTGGGTGCCTGTTACAGCATCAACGCGAGGCTGGCTTCCAGATGTTCGGATGGCAGACGCTTGAACCCGGACCGGGCAAAACGTTGCAAACGTCCCATGACAAACGCCGTTAACACTGACGCCTGAATCTGTGCATCAACACTGGGAGTTGCCGAGCCGGAAGCGTCCGACGCGACTCGCAGGCTCTGCTTGAGTGTGGACTCAATCTTGTCGAAAAACTGGTTCATGCGCTGCTGCAGTCGATCATTTTCAAACACCAGGGCGTCGCCCACCATCACACGCGTCATGCCGGGGTTCTTCTCGGCAAACTGAATCAGCATGGAGATCACTTTGATGGCATGACGGCTGCCGGCGCCAG
Source organism: Candidatus Egaibacter danicus (assembly GCA_016707075.1). Classification (GTDB taxonomy): domain Bacteria; phylum Pseudomonadota; class Gammaproteobacteria; order Burkholderiales; family Burkholderiaceae_C; genus Egaibacter; species Egaibacter danicus. The sequence goes on along the minus strand of JADJII010000002.1, from coordinate 286,375 downwards.
ATTCAACAGAGGCAAGCGCACTCTCGCGCTCGGCTATCTGGTTGACCAGCGAAAAAACGGTCTGCTCAATAAACTCGATCAGGCCCTCAAACATCTGCGCTTTGCTGGCGAAATGCCGGTAAAGCGCGGCCTCACTGACATCCAGCCGGGCCGCGAGTGCTGCCGTGGTGATACGCTCCGCGCCGGGCTGCTCCAGCATGGATGCCAGCGCCTGCAGAATCTGGACACGGCGTTCGCCCGGTTTGGGCCGTTTGCGCACCGGAGTAGCCGGTTCACTGCCAGCTGCAACGGGTAGAGGGGAGGTTTCGGCGTCGGACATGGCTTCTGGGAATAGGTTGAAACAATTCTCGCACAGCGCACCCAAGGGTTTTGCCTAGGGCGGAAACACCATGGTGACGCGCAATCCGCGTCCATGGGGTCCTGCGCCCACCTCCAAAGCGCTGCCATGCACGTGAGCGATCTCCTGCGCTATCGCCAACCCCAGCCCGTTGCCCTGGCCCGCCACGCCAGGCACACGGTAAAAACGCTCCAGCACCTTGTCACGCTCGTCCACTGGCACACCCGGGCCGTCATCCTCCACTTCGATGAACGCCCGGGTGGGACGTTCTGCCATCCCGGATGGCGTCCTGTAGCCACAACGCAACGTCACCGTGCCACCTTCGGACGTGTACTTCACCGCATTGTCCAGCAGGTTCCCTACCATTTCGCGCAACAGCCATTCGTGGCCTGTGACATGAATGGATCTGGCGTCGAGACCCAGGTCGATGTGCTTGGCGGTAGCCGTGTTGAGATGAACCTCCAGCAAGCTTTCGCACAGGTCCTTCAAGTCAAGGGGTTGCATGGGTTGCGTATCCAGCGCCAGCGCGTCAGCGCGTGACAAGGCCAGTAGCTGGTTAGCCAGCTGCGAGGTGCGGCGAACGGCGTCCCGCAACTGGCTAACCTCATTCACTCCTAAAATGATAGCTGGTTGCGCATATTCCACGAGGGCTAGAGGCCTATTTGACTCCATATTTGGAGTATTTTTGCCGTCTTGTGATGCTGTGTTGGCCGCCTGGGCCCACGCTTCGACCTGCGCCTGCAAGCCGGCCAGCGGTGTACGCAACTGGTGCGCAGCGTCAGCCACGAAGCGTCGCTGGCTTTCGGTCTGGGCGTTCACAAGGTCCAGCAACCGGTTGATCGACGACACCAGCGGGCGCACTTCCTCGGGCGAGGCCATCGTATCCAGCGCACTCAAATCGCGGGGCGAGCGGCGTTCCACAGCCTCTTTCAGTTCGATCAGCGGGCGCAGTGCGCGGCGCACAGCCCAATTGATGGCGAACAAGGCGACAACGGCCAGCACCAGATTGGGTAACACCACTTTGAGGAGCACCAGACGCAGCCACTGTTGCCGCGAGTCGGAGCCGTCGGCCAGGTACATCACCAGGTCGCCTGCCACCGTATGCACACGCTGCGTGACAATGCGGTAGGTCACGCCATCTTCCACTTCACTCGAAAATTCGGGCTCCCGGGTTGACGGCAAAGCCCCGCCCAGCCAGGGCTCACCAATCAACATCTGTCCATCCGGGCTGGCGATACCAAATGCGGCAACGCCGGAGCGCTGCTTGAGGAACTCTTCCACCGGGGGCGCCATGAGTAGCACCGGCGCGTCAATGGCTGTCTGACCGCGGGCAATCACCGAGTCAGCCAGCAGGGGAACCAGGCCCAGGAGCTGGCGATCCTGCTGCAACGCAGTATCACCGGCTTGCCTGTAGTCGAACCAGGTGCTGACGCCCGCAAGAAGGATCAACGGCATCAGCAGCAGCAGCAGCAAACGCTGCCGCAGTCCGGTACCAATGACCGCAGACGTGTGCATGCGTCAACGGCCGGTGTCGGGCATTGGGGCTGGCTCGTCTTCGGTCAGTTCAAGGCGATAGCCAAACCCGCGAATCGATCTCAGCGCTATGCCAAAGGGTTCAAGCTTGCCGCGCAGGCGCGAGATGTAGACCTCCACGGCGTTGGGAGTGATTTCCTTGTCCCAGCCGGTAAGCGCCAGCAACAGCTTGTCTTTGTTGGCAGGCTTGGGGACCTGCAAAAGCAAATACTCCATGACAGTCCACTCGCGGGGACCAAACTCGATCAGTTGGACCGAAGGTGTGTAACCGGCTGTCTGACCGGCAACTGGCCCGGAACGAATAAACGCCTGACGTTTGGCGGTATCCATTTCCAACGGCCCAAAGCTCAACACGGCAGAGGTAGCCGCCTGCGAGCGCCGAAGCAAGGCCCGCAGCCGGGCTAACAATTCGGGCAACTCAAAAGGCTTGGTCATATAGTCATCTGCACCCATGTCCAGCCCCTGAACCCGGTCCTGCAAGGCATCGCGCGCGGTGAGAATCAGCACGGGCATGGCAAAGCCGGATTTGCGTAACCGCTGCGTGAGGGCCAGCCCATCCATCAGGGGCAGCCCGATATCGACCACGGCCACATCAAATGCCTCAGTTCGGGTAGCTTCCATCGCCCGCTCGGCGCTGCCAACCCAATCCACCGCGTAGCCCGCGTCGGTGAGGCCCAGCTTGATGCCGCTGGCCACCATCACATCGTCCTCAACCAACAAGAGTCGCATGGAGCCATTTTGCGCCAGCGCGCCCGGCGAATTGCTTGCGTTTAGCTGACAGACGGTCAGTGCGACCGGATCATGGTGCCATAGGCCTGATCAGTCAGTATCTCCAGCAACAACGCATGTGGCACCCGGCCATCAATGATGTGCACGGAGTTCACACCACTTTTGGCGGCATCCAGCGCCCCGGCGATCTTGGGCAACATGCCGCCGGAAATCGTGCCATCGGCAAACAGCTCATCAATGCGGCGGGCAGTCAGGTCGGTGAGTAGTTGACCCGATTTGTCGAGCACGCCGCTGATGTTGGTCAGCATCATCAGCTTTTCGGCTTTGAGCACGGTGGCCAGCTTGGCGGCAACCACGTCGGCGTTGATGTTGTAGCTTTCATTGTTTTCACCGAAACCGATCGGGCTGATCACCGGAATGAAGGCGTCATCCTGCAGGGCTTTCACCACACTAGGGTCGACACTGACAATGTCGCCTACCTGACCCACGTCGTGTTCCTTGGTGGGATCGCTGCTGTCTACCATCCTGAGTTTTTGGGCCCGAATCATACCGCCATCTCGCCCGGTCAGGCCCACGGCCTTGCCACCCGCCTGGTTGATCAGGCCAACGATGTCCTGCTGCACTTCGCCACCCAGCACCCACTCCACCACTTCCATGGTTTCAGCGTCGGTCACGCGCATGCCCTGGATGAACTCACCCTTTTTGCCCAGGCGGTTCAAGGCGTTCTCAATTTGAGGGCCGCCCCCGTGTACCACCACGGGATTCATGCCAACCAGCTTCAGCAGCACCACGTCTTCAGCAAAATCTGCCTGCAACGCGGGGTCCGTCATGGCATTGCCACCGTATTTGATGACGATGGTCTTCCCGTGAAACTTGCGGATATACGGGAGCGCCTGCGCCAGAATTTCGGCTTTGTCGCGGGGGCGATGCTAGAGGTGTCTGTCATGGTTATCTACGCAGCTATTTGATCTGGATTGTGCAGCAAGCTGCAAACATCTAGCATCGGAATTATGCCGACACCTCCAGGCCATAGCCATGAACGCACGTGAGCAAAACCGCTTTCATGGCAGCGATGTCTTCCGTTTGTGCCGCATGCTCAAGAATGCTCAATTGCACCTGCAATGCAGTCCATTCGAGATAGTCCTCATGCGCTTTCATAATACGCGGGTGTACGGTCGGTGTCGGATTGTCGCCAATCAAAAGCTCCTCATAAAGTTTCTCTCCCGGACGCAAGCCTGTAATCTGGATTTCGATGTCCCCGTCAGGACGCTCTGAATCCCGTACCTTCATGCCCGACAATTCCACCATGCGGCGTGCCAAATCCATGATCCTGACTGGCTCGCCCATGTTCAACACAAAAACTTCACCTCCTGAGGCCATAGCACCGGCTTGAAGCACCAGCTGCGCAGCCTCGGGAATCGTCATGAAATAGCGGGTAACCTCGGTGTGAGTAACCGTCAGGGGGCCACCTACTGCCAGTTGCTGCCTAAACAGGGGGACCACGCTTCCGCTTGACCCCAAGACATTGCCAAAGCGCACCATGCTAAAGCAGGTGGCCACATCTTTCGTTGTACTGGCTGCCATTGCTTGCAACACCAATTCGGCCACACGCTTACTTGCACCCATCACATTGGTGGGTCGAACCGCCTTGTCGGTAGAGATCAGCACAAAGCTGGAGACACCATACTCAACGGCCGCCTGTGCCATATGCAACGTACCAAATACGTTGTTGATAATGCCCTGCGATGGATTGGACTCTACCAGCGGAACGTGCTTGTAGGCAGCAGCGTGGTACACCGTATGTGGCTGATAGGTTCTGCAGATGTCACGCAAGCGATCAAGTTGCGCAACGCTGCCCAGAAGCGGGATAACTTCCACCGCAAGTCCCTTGTGATCTACCAAACTCTGCAACTCTTGATGGATGCTGTATAAGCCAAATTCACTATGGTCCAGCAAAAGGAGTCGAAGCGGCTGCTCCCCCACAATTTGCCGGCACAGTTCGCCCCCAATGCTACCGCCTGCCCCAGTCACCAGAACCACCTTGCCCGCCAGATTGCGGGCCAATAACTCTGCGTTGGGTATCACCGGGTCGCGACCAAGCAAATCTTCGATTTCGAGTTCCTTGAAGTCTTGTACGGTAACGCGACCGCTGGCAAGATCGCCCCAATCGGGAAGAGTGCGAATATGAACTGGTAGGGAACGCAGACTTTCGATGATGGCTTTACGGCGAGTTCGGGCAGAGCTAGGCAACGCGAGCAGAATATCCGTCACACCACGTTCAGCAATCAGCCGGGCCACGCTGGATGGGCCGAAAACCACAACCCCGTTAACACTGCGTCCAACCTTGGCTACATCGTCATCAACAAAACCGACCAACTCAAACTGACCTGCGATACTCAGCGCAGATGCTGTTTGAGCGCCAGCTGTTCCGGCACCGTATATAAGGAATTTGTCTCTCGCACTCCCACCAATACTAGTAAGTCCTGCTAGCCAAAATCGTGCGAATGCACGACTCGATCCAACCAGTAATACAAAAATAATTGGTTGTAGCGCGCCTAAACTTCGCGGCACACCCGGCCATTTCTGCCAAACCAAAATCGTAGTTAACAAAATCCCATACACACCCACAGCCTGCGCCGTAGCCAGTAAGGCCGCTTGCCCTGTATAGCGAAATATTGCGCGATACAACCCGAATCGAATAAATACGGGAATAAACAACACAGCCGTTAGTCCGTAAACCCACCACTGCGCGTCCATCGGCTTATGCGGGGTATCCAATCGCAAAGTAAAAGCTACCCAAGTTGCGAGCAACGCCAAGCACACGTCCAAACCAACCACAACCAATCGCTTGGCCTGACGCGACCAAGCCAGTACAGCACTTTGCATTCGGTTCTCTAGTGGCTAATCAAACCACAATGGCGAACTCGTCTTTCCTACGCCCCTGCGCGATCAAAATAGACAGCCATTTGGGCGTCAATCCGCGGCCACTCCATGTCTCACCATTGGGGCCTCGAAACTTCGGAGCTACAGCAACACCAGTTCTTTTGGAACCTTTGGCTGCCTTTGCCAAAGCAGTTGCCTTACTCTTGCCACGCCCAGCTTTTGCAGGTTTTCCAAGCTTGGCGTTTTGCAGGTCTCTCAAAGTAATACCGAAGACTTGCATCTTTGCAAGGATGTCCTGTACCGTACCTGTGAACTCCTTAGAACGAATTTCTTGTGCTTGTCTTTGCAGCTTGTCGATTTGGGCTTGAATATCAATCAGACTGTCCATATTTCTTCTTTCAGTTAAAAATAAATCATCTTATTATTTTATATAAATAACTAATGGGAAATTCCATCTCGCTTGATGACAGCTACAAAAGTCATCATCATGATTTTTAAATCAAATAATAGACTTTGACGATTCATATATTCCACATCAAACGCAACCTTCTGAGCAATGGGTAATTCATCACGTCCATTTACCTGCGCCCAACCGGTCAGACCCGGTAATAATCCATCAACCCCGGCACGAGTACGCATCTCAACTAAATCCTGCTGATTGAATAAAGCGGGGCGAGGACCAACAAAGCTCATATCACCCCTGACAATGCTCCACAGTTGAGGCAATTCATCCAGGCTAGTTTTTCGCAGAAAATCCCCAATGGGAGTCAGATAGATATTTGGATTAACCAGCAGGTGCGTTGCCACCGCCGGAGTCCCTGTCAGCATACTGCGAAACTTGGGCATCATAAAAGTCCTGTTATGACGTCCGACCCGACTAGACCAATACAAAATGGGCCCCTCAGATGTCAACCGCACCATTAGCGCAACGACGAAGATGGGAATTGCTAGTACCAGCGAAGCCAAGGCTGCTAGAAACATATCCACCATGCGTTTAATTAACATTCTGCCTCCCGCCCACCGGCGACCACTTGTCTCAGGCCTTGCTCTAAGGGGAGAGGCGGCGCCCAATCCAGAAGTTGCCGAGGACTAGCAATATCCACCTGTAAAGAGGCACATAAGCGCTGCGCGAACCCTGACAGACCTATGAGGCGTAGCGTCAGCAGCAGCATAGACTGTGGAACCGGTAGCAAACGGGCCGGCCTGTGCATGGCATGGGCCATAAGCCGCAATAGTTCGGTTGTGGATACATCTTGCCCGTCGCTTACCAAGAATGTTCTATTTTTAGCTGCTGGATGGTCAAGGCAAGTCATGATCAGGTCTGTTAAATTACCCAGCGCCACTAAACTGCGCTGATTGTTGATGGCCCCCAACGGTAGAGGCAATCCGCTCTGCAACCAGCGCACCATGGACGCAAAGTTGGCCTTGACGCCAGGACCATACACCAGAGGAGGCCGGATGATGACAACTTCCAGCCCCGTTTGCTTTGCAAGCACGAGCAGCGCCTGTTCGGCCTCGAATTTCGACTTACCATACGCGTCCTGCGGAGCTGGTACATCGGATATCGAAAATGGCTGGCCCCTCGGCGTCGACTCACCATTGACCTTGATGGAGCTGATAAATATGAATCGCCGCACATGGGCCGCAACCGCTTGATTCGCCAGATTTAGAGTGCCCTCTACATTCACTCGCCGATACTCCGCCAGAGAATCGATTCCCCGGTCCGTCATTACGTGAACGCGCGCGGCACAATGCACAATGGCATCGCACCCCGCAAGAGCCTGTGCATACTGGGTCGCTCCATCGAGTTCATCAATTTGCACCACCTGTACAGGACAGGTTGACACGGTGCCGCCACGCTGTACACCTCTTACCTCCATACCCAACGAAACCGCCTGCATGCAAACGGCGCGACCAACGAATCCATTGGCTCCTGTTACCAGTATCGCTTTCTTGACTTGGCTCAATCGACCTTCTTCCACACCGTGCGATTCACGTAATCGACATAGCTCATCACGATGCGCAGTAATTGTTTCGAAACAGCAGTGGGCTGATAGTCTGGCACCGACGCCATGACCCGTTTGTGCTTATCGTGCTGAGAGACAATCACCTTGACGGAATCCAGAACATGCGTCATTTTCACACCACTCATAATAAGTGTGCCCGCATCCATTCCTTCCGGCCTTTCGTGTGTATTGCGCAAAGTGATTGCCGGAAGATTCAGCAATGACGCTTCTTCCGTGATGGTGCCGCTGTCAGAGACAATACAAAAAGACTCTATTTGCAGTTTAATGTAGTCGCAAAATCCAAATGGCTTCAGAAACCGGATATGCCGATCCAGCTTGTCCAAGTTCAAGCCATCAAGCTGCTTTTGAGTGCGTGGATGCGTCGAGACAATGATTGGGAATTCATACTCCCGTGCCAAAGCATTCAGCGTAGATACCATATCCCGCAAATTCTCATGTGAATCTACATTTTCCTCACGGTGGGCACTGACAACAAAATATCGGCCCGCCTCCAACCCCAATCGCTTCAAGATATCCGATTGCTCTATTTTAGAAGCGTAGTACTCCAGTACTTCTCGCATGTGCGAACCGGTTTTGATAATGGTTTCAGGCCTGATCCCCTCGGCAATCAGGTACCTGCGGGCATGTTCCGTCAATACCAGGTTGATATCGCTCAAGTGATCTAGTACCTTACGATTCAATTCTTCTGGTACACGCTGGTCAAAACAACGGTTCCCAGCCTCCATGTGAAATACAGGAATCTTGCGCCTTTTGGCGGAGATTACGGCCAAACAGGAATTGGTATCTCCATACAGCATGATGGCATCGGGACGTTCTTTCTCCATGATGGCATCGGACTTTTCTATGACCTTCGCAATGGTTTGTGCAGCATTGCTACCAACGGCCTCCAAGAAATAGTCAGGCCGGCGTATGCCAAGATCCTCAAAGAACAACTGATTGAGTTCATAGTCATAGTTCTGACCAGTATGGACGAGGACGTGGTGTAGATACTTATCAAACTCCGCGATAACCCGACTCATCTTTATTAGCTCAGGGCGGGTGCCAACGATGGTCATGACTTTAAGCATTCAACTCTTCCTGGATGTAATCGAGTTTTAATAGCAAAGCCTTGACTCCCTCCACATTGAGTCGCTGAGTATTATGTGAGGTGTAGTCATCGAGACGCGAAATTTTCTCCTCCCCTTCACTGAAGTATTTTGCGTAATTGAGATCACGGTTGTCGGCAGGTACCCGGAAATAACCACCCAGATCCTCGGCATGCGCCATTTCCTCCCGCGATATCAGTGACTCAAATAATTTCTCACCATGCCGTGTTCCAATGATGCGGGTTGCGCTGGCATCACCGAACAACTCTTTCAGCGCCTGGGCCAAATCACCCACCGTTGAGGCTGGGGCCTTTGAACAAATATGTCGCCCTGCTGACCATGTTCATACGCATACAGCACCAGATCAACCGAGTCCTCCAGCGACATCAGGAATCGCGTCATCTTCGGGTCCGTGATGGTCAGCTGTTTACCGGACCGGATCTGCCCAACAAACAATGGAATGACCGATCCACGCGATGCCATTACATTACCATACCGGGTGGCGCAGAAAACGGTTTCTCCGGGTGCCTGCATGCGCGCCTTCGCCACCATAACCTTTTCAGCCATGGCTTTAGAAATTCCCATGGCGTTGATGGGGTAGACTGCTTTGTCCGTACTTAGAACCACCACGCGTTTGGCGGCGCATGTGGTTGCCGCATTCAAAACATTTTCGGTTCCCAATACATTGGTACGAACAGCCTCCATCGGATAAAACTCACAAGATGGCACCTGCTTCAGTGCAGCAGCATGAAAAACATAGTCAACACCACGCATTGCCTCGAAAACACTGTCGTAGTTGCGTACGTCACCGATGTAGAACTTGAGCTTGGAGTTTTTAAACGCGATGCGCATATCCTCCTGCTTTTTTTCGTCCCGACTAAAAATGCGGATTTCTCTTACATCGGTTTCTAAAAAGCGGTTTAGTACTGCGTTACCGAACGAGCCAGTCCCCCCCGTGATCAAGAGGATTTTTTCTTCAAACATAATTTTTCTCTAATTGAAAGTCACGCATGCGCTCGATGAGTTCATGCCAGGCGGGTGCGACATAGCCGGTAGCATCACGGAATCGGTCGGCAGTGAGCGAGCGGTCAATGACCACACTGTCATCCGCTTCGATAGAAATGTCTTTCCTGTAGGCGGCAGCAATGATCTTCAACAGATCAAATTTAGCGATTGGTTCGGCCGCCACATGGTACAGACCGGACAGCGCCGGCCGGGTCAGCACGACATCACACACCACGCGCGACAATTCCACAGTCGGCAGCCCAGAAAAAATTGCTCTCGTGTAGCCTTTTGTCTTGGCCTTTTGCGCCAAAAACCAGCCTACGAGACTATGGTTGCCAGCAAGTTCGTGTCCAATGATGGACGTGCGCAACGTGATTGCATGTGGGCGATCAACTTCCCCAATAAACTTTGACTTGCCATAAAGATCGGTAGCGTCAGATTGATCACTCTCCCGGTAATTGCCCTTGCTGCCGGAAAAAACGCAGTCCGTGCTGATGTGTACAAGGCGCGCTTCGGTCAACTCACATAGCCGCGCCAGACGATGCGGCAGCATGGCGTTGATGGGTAGCGCCTGAAGTGGATCCTCGGCGTCAGCCATTTGCTTGACCAAGCCGACGCAGTTCACCACTACCTGCGGCTTGGCCTTGGCGAGCACACGCTCAAGAGAGTCGTGGTTCTCAACGTCAACGCCCGGCATTAGATTTGCCGAAAGAGATTTGGGAAAGAAGTGCCGCACCGATTCCGAGCGGGCAGTGGCAAACACCTCCAACCAGTCTCTTTGCGACAACAACCGGTACATGGCGTTGCCCAGCATTCCCGAAGCCCCCAATATGAGGATTCTCATCAACTTCCCTCCTGCTTTTTGATCGACTCTAAAAGCCCGAGCAACTGCTTTGCCAGCTTCCCAGATTCAAAATACTCCAAATAATATGTGCGACCAGCCGCTCCCATCGCAACACGCTCTTCAGCGGAATTCGCCTGTAGTTGTAGCACCGCCTGCGCCAGCCCTTCAGCGTCTCCCGCTCGACAGACCAAACCAGCACCCGCTTCGCTGATGATGCGAGCGCCCTCGCCGTTGAGAGAAGCGATTACTGGTCGGCCTGCAGCCAAGTAGCCTTGAACCTTGCTCGGAACTGTATAGGCAAATATAGGCTCATCCCTCAGAGACACCAACAAGGCGCCAGCGGCGGCATAAAAAATGGGCATGGCTTGGTTGGGGAAACGCCCAGGCAGCCGCATATTGCGCAGACCGCACCGGACAACCTCTTCCTGGACCCATGCCGCCCGGCTACCGCTGCCGATGAGGAAAAACCGAATCGGCGAACCTTGCTCCTGCAGTAGCTTCGCCGCCTCCACCACCGTCTCCAAGGCCTGAGCCGTGCCGAGATTACCTGCGAAAACCACCGAAAAGCCTGCAGCTATTTCCCTGGCAAGCGCCACCTCGTCCTGAGAAGAGGGGGTGAAGGCATGCTCTTCTACGTAAGCGTTTGGATAATAGTTGATCCGCTCCGACGGCACACCGAGACGCTCAATTGGCGCTCGAAACGCTTCCGAAGGCACTAGCACCCGATCCACATGCCGGTAGATGAAACGGACTACCCGCTCCACAAGAGCCAAAGCATATCGGTTGCGGATGAAACCAGTAGCCGAAAGGCTCTCGGGCCAAAGATCCTGAACCCATAAAACGCAGGGCACATTCTTGCGGTGCGCCAGCCAGAGGGCCGGCAAAGCCTGCAGCAGTGGAGATGGTGCATAGACGAAAACCGCATCGTAAGCCCGCGCCCGCAGCAAGCCGGGACCGAAAATGAGCCCTGAAAAGATAAAAGACAGGTAGTTAAACAGCAAGCCCAGAGCACTTCCTCGCCCTCGCGGACTAAGGGGTACGCGGAACACCGAGACACCTTGACGCTCTTCACGCTGGGTTCCCCAAGCTCGATAGCCAGGTCGGACCACGCCCTCCGGGTAGTTGGGCTTGCCAGTCAGAACGTCTACCCGGGCACCTTTCTCAACCAGACTCTGAGTCAACTCATTGATGCGAAAGTCTTCTGGCCAAAAGTATTGAGGAGACGACCAAAATCCTCATCGTGAAGACTCCGCAGCAATGACGCGGCGATAAAGATTGACGTAGTCTGGTATCAACGCCGCCCAGCCATACTGGCGCTCAACATAGTTTTGCCATTTGGTCGAAATAGTAGACAACAGATCCGCATCCTTCAACACGCTTATCAGTCCATCTGCCAATGCCTCGGCAGAGACTGCTACCTCCAGATGAGGATCAATCGTCTTGACGGCCGGAAAGCCACATTGATCAGTCAGCAGCACCGGCGTTCCGCAGATGCCCGCCTCCAACGCAACTATGGACATGGCCTCTTGCCGTGAAGGCACCACGAGTAACCGAGCATACCGGTAGGCGGCCGCCTTGACGCGACCATCGACATGCCCCAGAAAATGGACGCGACCAGTCAACCCCAAATCGGGGACTGCTACCTGCAACTGCGCCAGCATTCCACCGTCAGGGCCAGCAAAAACCAGTTGGAAACCAGACAATTGTTGCCGTACCAACGCAAAGGCCCGCAGCAGCAAATCAGGCCCCTTGATAGGGTTGAGTCGCCCCATGAAAAGTATTGCTGGGGCATCACTTACACCCATGGCATGGAGTGCATTCAGGTCGAAATCATCGAAATCGTGCTTGTTAACACCATTCGGAATCACGGTAACCTGTGACCGGGGCACCCCGTAGGCTGCAAAATGCGGGAGTTCTGCATCGGTAACGGCAATCCACGCAGAGGCATTGCGGACCAGTGCCGCGCCAACTATGAAGTTATAGGCACGCTTAATCCAAGCTGAACGACCAAATATGGGCAGCGCACCAGCCGGACAAACCACAAAAGGCTTACCGGCTAGACGTACGGCGGCATACACCATGGCATTGAGCACACTCCAGTGCCCAATCAAATGCACGATATCGGCATCTTTGACCAACTCGCGGATCGCCTTCCAGTCACCACGAGGCAAATAGAAGCGATCCCACAGACACGGTAGCACATACACTTTGGCTGGCAGCGCAGATTCAATCCGCTCACGATCCAGCCCGGTATCGAGAGTTAGCACAGTACACGCGTGTCCCGCGATCGCAAGCGCACGGCTCATCTGATAGGTACGCTCGGCTGTACCACCGCCCGTTCTAAGATCCAGCGAGTTAGTAACGTTGAGAACTTTCATCTGCCTTGCACCCAACGAAAGAGCAACGGGCCAACACCAAACATATGCCGCATGGGTCGTGCCCTAGTACCCCCTGACCAGCTTTCGCAAATACCACCGTGACAGAGCCAATAGTCGCTCAATTTTGCAGACCACCATGGAGCGCCCGGCAGTTGTGATTTTCGCCCGCATCACCTCGTCAAAAGTACTCTTTTGGGACGAACTGGCACCACCAACCTCCATGTCGACTGTAACAACATCCAGAAAATCAGCTCTCAGCGCTTTGCGAGCGCGAAGCAGTAATTCATAGTCTCCGCAAATCTTGTAGCTGATATCGTATAGCCCAAATTTCATGAACAGAGATCTATGATGCAATGCGCCAACATGCGCGACCCCATATATTTTTTAAAAATATGCCATTCCCATGGCCGCCCAACCACCCGCCTGGAGAGTCCATTGGCGACGAGGTTGATTTTTGAAGAGACAAAATCAAGCCGCCTTTTCTTATTCTGCTTGATGTATTCAAGATATTGGTGAATTGCACCCGAGCGGATCACGTCGTCGGCACCAACAAATGCAATCCAATTGCCGCTTGCCAACCGAATGGCCTTGTTCCATGCCTCATAAATCCCGTCATCTGGCTCGCTCACCCAATAGTCTATGCAATAGGAATATTTTCGTAATATGTCAACAGTTCCATCCGTTGATCCGCCATCAATCACTAGATATTCAATATTCTCATGACGATTTTCAAGCACGCTGGCAATGGATTTTTCGACGGTTTTTATTCCGTTAAACACAGCTGTAATTATTGTCACACTATAGTCGTCTGCCGCCAGGCGCTGCCCCCTTGAAGGATCACACTCGGGAGACATTCTTATCCCGCCTTCTGCAAAGCGTGCAGGGTTGTGTGGTAAAGCTGCAATTTGTTCGTATTCTGGAATCATTCGAAACTCATTTTTATATCCCAAAATATCCGTTCGCAGACCTCTAGGAGTCAGAAATTTTTTAGTGCAGGTATCACAATATCAAACAAATACCTACCTATAAATCATGCAAGCGTTAATCTGCAGATTCCGGCGCAGCATAGCTATCTGTATGACAATCGAATTATTCTGCCGGAGCTGTTAGCCCCCAACAAGCGCGCTTGCGCTGAAATTCCACAACCACAGATGTCAATACACTCAGACGGCTACGATCGTCGTTGCGTGATAAAACCTCACGTCCTCTTTGCACAAGCTGCTCACGCAACTGCGGATTCGTCAACAACGCATCAAGATGCCTCGCCATGGACGCCGGATCACTAAGATCCATCAACAGCGCTGCCTCGCCGACTTGGTCTCTCAAACCAGCCATATCGGAATAAAGCACTGGAACACCGAGAGAAAATGCTTCTAACGGGGGCAAGTTCGTCGGGCCAAAGTAGGTTGGCATAACCAGAGCAAGTGACTGTCTGTAGAGATACGGAATTTCCGCTGCTGGAACAAAACCTGCAAACCGCACTCTATCCTGGAGTCCCAAATCACTAACCACTTTTTTGACGTGGGCCATATTACCTTCGTCTTTGCCAGAAAATATGGCTCCAACGTTTCGTCCAAACTGCTGCTCCAATGCCGTCAATCCCTCCAAAAGATACACATGGTTCTTGTGAGCCCAGAACTGGGCCGGGTAAAAGACGTAGGGTATATCCAATTGGTATTTCTCAGCGATGTCAACATAACCCGCTTGGTACGCATGGCCTGCCAGCGCCGTGCTAATGGATGGCATAAATGGCATGATATGGACACGCTCGTCGTCTACTGTATACCGTCGAACAACATTAGATTTTCCCAGCGGGGAATCAACGAAAACCCCCACAGCTTTGGGCAATAATCTTCTGTACAGGTTCTCCCGCGCCTCAAACTCCCTACCAAACCGGACTTCCGGAAACTCAACATGATCCCGGTGGCAAAGATCCCATACAGTAGTTATATAGTTGAGTTCATCCAGACTGGTTGCCAAACTAGTTGGTGATAGAAAGTAGATCAAATCAATGGAATGCTTCAGAAAGATTCGCTCAAAAACACTTGCTCCGACCAATCGCCGCACGAGCATCAAAATGCGATTACTGGGAACAAGCGCGCGCATTTTCAGCCAGACTTGGCAAATAGGTGGTAATGAAATATATATTGCGTCAATACCCAGTGAGTGAAGCGTTGGAACATTTTCCTTGTGCAACGTAAAGAAAACGGGCTCGGCGACACTTCTCGGTAGCTTTTGGGCCAGCACGGCGGCATTTAGCGACTGCTGATAGCCGCCACCTGTATGTAATTTTTCGGCTAAAAATACAGCCAGTCTCACCGGTCGTAAGTTCATCATCACGCCAGTTTGACTGCCACAAAAGTTGCAGTCCAGCTTTTCAATCCAATTGGTGTACCTGTCAGCCAATCCACACTCTCAACCATCTGCAATCCTGCGCGTCCCAGAATCCACTCCAGCTCTGGGGTGAATAGATAGCGCATGCGATGCGTTTCGTAAATCTCACTGACGTGATCCTCGCCACGCTGCTGGACCTGCACCGTGTAATTCACATCCACAATGTTTTCATTGGGGTGCATGACAGGCTCTGCAATTCTGAGCACATTCGCTGTAGCACCACTCATGCGCTTCACTCTTGTGACAGGCAGATCGGTAAGCACTCCGGGGCCATACCAGCAGTCGAATAAAAACACACCGCCAGCCTTCAAATGCATTGCTGCCGTCTGGAACATGGCTGTCAGGTCGGCATTGGTGACTTGATAACTCGCTACGTGGAACAATGAGATAACCGCATCGAATTGCCGGCCTATTCGAGCTGTACGCACATCTCCCAATTCGAACTGCAGTAGCTGCGCGAACTCCGACGGTTTCTGGTCATTCGCTGCCTGCACCATAGATACGCTCACATCCAGCCCATGTATGCCATATCCCTTCTGGCCAACTCAGCCGCGTGCTTTCCTGTACCGCAGCCCAGTTCGAGCAGAGTGCCTCGATCTGGCACCCCATGTTTTGCCAGCAATTCATCGACAAAATTCGCCTCTGCGCTGTAATTCTTGTCCCTGTACAGCAGGTCGTAATAGGCAGCATAGGAGTCAAAGACAGCGGTCATCCGAGCACTTCCCATACGGCCTCGGCCACAACAGTCATCTGCTTTTCTGACAGGGCCATTCCACTGGGGATGTAAAACCCTTGCTTGTAAAGGTGGTCGGCGACAGGATATGACTCACCTTCGAACAGGCCCATGGAACGCAAGACCGGTTGCTGGTGCATAGGACAGAAGAATGGCCGGCAGCCTATTCCCTTTGCAGCCAGAAGTTTCATCACTCTCTCAGCGTCGATACCTTTGGATTCATCCAGCACCAATCCGTATACCCAATAAATATTCTCCGCCGCGTCCGTACATTCCAAGGGCAATTGCACACCAGGCAGCCCCGACAGTAGTTCGGTGTATCGTTTCCCCATGCGCCGTTTTCGAATAACAAACTCATCCAGGCGCTCCAACTGGGCCACCCCGATCGCCGCCTGAAGGTTGGTCATCCTCAAATTCCAGCCCAGCCGTTCATGCACAAAACGCTTGGCAGGCTGGAAACACAGATTACGCAAACCTTGCGACACTTCTGCGAGTACAGGATCATCAGTAACCAGCATGCCCCCCTCGCCAGTCGTGACGTGCTTGTTGGGGTAGAAGCTGAAGATGCTGATGTCGCCAAAACTGCCACAGGGCCGCTTTTTATAGGTCTGCCCATGCATTTCAGCTGCATCTTCAATCACCTTGAGCCCGTAGCGCCGCGCCAGTTCCAATACTGGATCCACATCCACAGGCAAGCCATAGATGTGAACAATCATGATCGCCTTGGTTCTTGCTGTGATCTTGGACTCGATCTGACTGACGTCCATGTTCCAGGTGCTGGGGTCACTATCAACTAGAACTGGCTTGGCTCCTGCGCGCACGATTTGGGCGATGCATGAAATGATCGTGAAAGTTGGCACGATGACTTCGTCACCACTCCCAATCCCCAAGGCATCAACCGCCGCGTCCAGTGCAGCCGTTCCATTAGAAACAGCAATACCATACCGACGGCCAACCCGAGACGCCATCTCCTCCTCGAATCGCTTGACGAACGGCCCCTCTGACGAAATCCATCCAGTCCGAATGCATTCGGACAAATATTTTTCTTCATTGCCATTCAGCAACGGTTCATTAACTGGAACAAGTTGCAAGGAACTGCTCATTTACCAAACACTTTCAAATAACTCTGTTCCACTGGGGAAAACCGCGTCTTATCCGCCTCACCTGCATACGGACCTTGCTTGACCTCGATGATTTCGCTGCGCTCAAGCATTTCGAAGCCATGGCCACCGAACGCCAACAGAATGACATCGCCGCCATGAAGCACACGGCTTTCAAGATAGGTTTGTGCGTCGTCGTAGAAATCAACGCGGACCCGACCACTGCGAATGAACAGCACTTCTTTTGTAAAACTGACTTCACGGATCACCGGATTGTGCACGTGAGGCGCGATGACATATCCCTCGGGTCGATTCATATAGCCCAGCTGCTGGGAGAAATCATTGGGGGTAAAGAACTCAATGCCGTCACATTGGAATGAAGCGCGGACGATAACCGCGAGCAATCGCCCGCCGTCGATGACCGACTCCACGTGCCCACCACCGTTTCCATTGGCCATATCTGCAACTCCCATCGCTATCTCGCTTTTCTCATTATCCGGTGAAATGCCCCGCTCGCTCAGGTCGAAGCTGGTGGCCACATGGCTTGGACCACCGGCTCCATCTGCGCTGGCGTATAGCGCAAACCAAAATTAACATCGTCCTGACCTATGCGGTCCAGGAAAAAGGCGCAACCCAAGCCATCGGTCCAAGACACCCCGAATGCCCCCAGTGAGTTGAGAATGGCCTGCCCCCTGGGTCCGAAGCAACGAGCGAGGGTTTCCGTCCACAGGATACCCGATGCGGACCACTCCAACTCCAGCGCGAAGTACAGAGCATCAAATTCAGTTACCCCGTTAAACCGCACGCAGTCCAAGTCGATTAGCTTACAACTCCCAACCCGGTCGAGCATTACATTGCGGGAGTGAAAATCGCCATGAGCGAGTCCCGTATGGTAGGCGCCATCAGCAAGAAAACTCCACGCCACCTTCCGCATATTTGCCGCAGTAGCTGGGCCAAACGCTGCCTCGACTTGGCACAACCCAGCAAGCAACTGGGGGCACTGCTCTGGCATGAGCCGCCCACCGGCGCAGACAGCAGCATCGAGCGTCCGACGGGCAAGCACCGCGAGTGGCAGCACCTGTTCTAAAGGCACCGGAGTCAGCCGCTCGCACTGCAACGCAACCAACTGCCAACCATGCACAAAGCTGTAGGCCGGCATCAGGGCGGCCACATCCGAGCCGCACTGGCTCAGCCGATAGAAATTTTCATACTCCAAACGCAGCGTTGACCGGGTAGTCAGAGCAACCTTTATCGCCGCGTCCTGAGACACCAGAACAAATGCGCCACAACCACGGAGGGTTTTGAACGGCAGCGAAAGCATGCCCTTGCGCCAAAGTCTGGGCAATACAAACAGGTACAGATAAACTCGCTCCAGCGAGCCAACCACCTCGCGTCGCATGCGACGCCAAATCCGTGTCGCCAGAGATGCGCTCGAGGAATTATGCCCGCGCTGCATCTTCGCTTACCGCCGCGCCAGCAAAGCTCCAGAGCTTTAGACTGCGGGGGTTCGCTGTAGCAAGTTTGTCAGTCAATAAATCATATGCCCGCGGAAGATCACGTTTCACACCACTCCCCACACGGCAGAGCAACTCCGAGGTAATAATATTGTTGCTCCAATCGAACTGACGTTCCCAAGCGTCGAAGACACGAAGTGCGGCACTTACTTGTCTCTGCGACAATCGCGGCAATGATGCCGCATGCATGACAATTTGAGAGTACTCATTGGCTGTCTGCGGCTCATGAGTGAAGCCAAAGCCGGAATAAAAAGGTGCCCGCTAGGACTACCGGGCACACCAACGCAGGCATACTCAAGCCCCACTGTGCCATTCACAGTAAGTATAAGATCGGCACAATTGGCAAGAGATCTGGTATTCAAGTCTGGCGGACAGATACGGACGTTGGCGGCGCGTTTTTTGCACCAACTCATCCACCATACCCACCCTCCCCATAGAGTGCGCTAGATGGATGTGGCTTTACCACCCAGACCATCTCGTGTGCCTTGGCACAACAATCAATCGTTGTCTCCAGCCAGCGATAGTAGTCCGCATGTAACATTGAGGGACTTAGATGGGGAGAATCCACGAAAACATGAGCGACCACAAAGCCGATTTTGGCGTCGGAGCGGATACTAAGCGCTGTAGTCAAATCAGATCGCGTATAGACTTTCCCAGAATAAGCTTTGATCGTATCGGTTTGATCCAATTCGGAGTTAAAGCGGCGAAGCAAGCTCGCCCGCGCCCTCTCCTCCCGTTCGACATCTGACACCTCGTTTAGAGCTAACTCGGCGCGAATCGCTAATTTAACTCCTTGATGATAAGTGGGCAGATTTTCTTGCCCAATGGAGCGAAATACAGACATCTGAATTTCGGTAGTCTCAATCACAGTTACCTTCCGCTGCAATGCAACCCTGCACAGAAGCCCGTATTCGGGATAAACGGTATGGGTCGCAATGTAATAGCTATACGTTTTCAGACTTAACAGCAAATGATACTGAATGTAGTAGCGCCAACAACGGACCATGACTTTCAGCACGGCTGAAATGAGGACAGAAATCGTCGGCTGCTTCGTAGTCCTCATGACCTCGTCATAGATGAGGTCTGCGACTTTGATTCCATCTAGATGAAGCTCAAGAATCTGCTCCGGCGAGCGCAACTTGATGAACCGCCAGCAACTACCCGACAATGCAAGTATCCATATCAAAGGACTCAGCAGCAAGAATTTTCTGTCAAGGAATACCCACTTCGTGATTCCAAATGAACCGTATCCCTTACGTGCTTGCTGCCAATGGTACGAGAATCCATTCACAACAACGTCCACCTCCGCTCCGCCAAGCGTGCATTGGACGGATTTTGCAGCCAGCGCGGTTCTAAAGAGGTAGTTAGGACCATACTCGGACAGGTGCCCTTCAACCAAAATGCTATGGGCACCTTGGCCAATCGGATTCCAGAATTTGGAGTTGATCGCAACAAACCGATTCACCGCTTCATCGAGCAAAAGCTCAACCCGTGGCCGCCACAGCCCAAGCAAAAAAGCCATTTCCCGGAAAATCGGAACGAGAACGGATTTCATTTAGGCAGGGGTCGATCAAATTCTATAAATGGACAAGGACGCAATAACTGACCACCGTCGTGATGACTCACAATGGTGTTCCGATGCAAGCCCCCTCCCTCGAGAGATCTGGCCTTCGGGAATATCCTGGATATCGAAGCAGCACCGCCAAAAACATCCACGTGTAATTCGCATATCGCTAGCTTACAAACACATAGGACACCGTAATGCCAATAATACCATCGCGACCCACAAGCCTATATTCTGGAACCTTCATATCACCTATGCAGATGTAAATGGGTAGGACCTATGCACGCGCACTCAAGCTTGAGTATTGAGCCAGGCGTTTGTAAAACAGCATAAAACCGTCCTGATCGAAGGGAAAAGCGGAGGGAATTGTTCACATAGCGGCGCGCCCTTTTTTTCGGCTTGCAACCTTGCCACGAGCAATCAACAGGACGACCAGAAGTAATGCGAATCAATTGACAACAGAAACCAATGCATATCGCACGATAGACGTTCTCCACGAGCTCTAAGAACTACACATTGGCTGCAAGCTCCTGGATGGGAACCTCCGCCTGCCGGAAATCCACCAGAAGCACTAGGCGTTCGCGGTATTGGTCTTTCAGGAAATCGCCCCGCTTATGCACACCTTGCACATTGAAAAAAACTCCATCCCCCGGATGACCGCAGACAGGGAACCATCGAAGACCCCCGCCTTGCATGCCAGCAGAAGCATCCACTGGATAAAGCTGGCGCTTGCCGCCTTGGAAATAATATTGAAGGGAATTTTTGTAGGCATTTATCGCATTGCGAAGCGAAAATTTGTGACTACCCAGAAGATAGTGAAAGGCGCCATTCTGTTCATCTACCTCGTTTAGATAGACAAATAGCTTGAAAGAGGGGTAAAAAACGTCGGTATGTGGCGTATTCTGGCCATCGCTCTGGCTTGAGCAATCTACAAACGATTTGTAGTGGAGAATCGCGATAAACGGATATATACGAAGATCTACCCCAGTAAGTTCACGCCCTTTGGCCGAAAGCCCGCACTGAATCAACAACCGGTCGACAACGGCCTTGTAAGCAACATCAGATTTCACCGGCCCATTGGTATTGCATATTACCAACTCTGAGAAGTCATTAAAATGGCGTTGAGCGTCCGCCAGGTTGGATAAGTAGAATTCTCTCACCTCATCAACAATGGACGAATTGAAAAGATTTGCCACTTGAACGATGCCGGTCCGCCCGCAGTCAGCACCGAGCACGCCCCGATTTGGTCGAACCAAATATCGCAAGTTGTAAATGATATACCGAACTATCTGTATTCCCAATAAGTTGAGTACGGCTCCTCCTGTGTACTTAGGTGGAGCCCAGCGCCAAAAAGAAAAAGCACGCTTGAGTCTGAGATATGAGGACGCTACAACTGCCTGTTTTGTCGAATCACCGAGCACGAACCCCGCATGCCAGTCAGCGAGGAAGGGCACCAGCCGCCGCAACAACGAGTGAGATGAAAGAGTGGTAAGAATTGATTTTAAGAATTGCCGCATAGCGTCACTTTTGAGTATTCACGCGTTTAGTAATTTATCGCACTCAACTAATCTTTTCAATCAAAAGCATATACCAGTTCATTAGCAGTGGGCCGCTTATTTGAATTCGCTCAACCGTGTCGGCATTGTTCGTCACGACTTCCCTCGTGTATGTCCCCATCACATTCAAATTTTTTGGTTTAGCTAAGTCGATATCAATTACAAAAGGTGAGCTTTTTACCAAAACGTATCCTTCTCTTTCGCAAAGTCTGCTGATAGCTGGTAGAGAATAGACGTTGTAAAAGCTTTTTTGTTTTTCATGCTCCTCAACTTCGATGCGGCAAGTAATGTCCCTTCGTAGAAGAGACTTGTTAGACCAATCCACGTTGGATTGATTTTCTTGAATATCTCAAGGAGTGCAGCTTCATAGTCGGGTAGCCAGCTCAAGGTTTGGAGACTTATACAACCGTCAAATTGGTTTGTTTGATTTAAATTGAACCAGTCACCTTGGTTAAAGGTTAGATTTGTGATTCTCTTATCTTGAGCAATTTTTCTGCCTAGTGCAGTCAATTCATTTGAGTAATCAAAACAGGTAAAGTGAACAGATCTATGTTTACTCGCGAGATAAGCTGTAGACGCGCCAGCGCCAGCACCCATATCAATTATTTGAGTCGATTTTGATATGTTCTTAGAGACGAAATTTTCAAATGCAATAGTGCTTTGCTTTGGCGTGTCCCATTGCGATTTGTGATACCTATACCCATTTTCGTCTAGATTTTCCCATTCATCGATGCGTTGTCGGCGAATTTCTTGCGGCTCGTCATTATTCATAAGTATTCTCACTTGTAGGGGAAGCTTTGTTTGCGGCACTATCTGAATAATCTTCAAAAAGTGGTGCTGGAAGCTCACCACAACCACACGCAGCTTATTTAAGAAATTTACCCGTCCACGAGTTCAATGCTGGATCAACTAAGTAAGGTTCCCAATTCCGTCTAGCCACCTTATGATTCACTAATAAAGTGTGGGGTGACAATCACCAAATTCCCCAGCCCCCGTCCACAGACAGGTTATGTCCAGTTACGTAGCTTGAAAGATCGCTTGCCAGATATGCAACTGCGCCGCGGAAATCCTCTTCTGTCGCCATACGCCCAAGAGGCGTACGCTCTACATAGCGCGCGACAAATGCCTCACTTTGTCCACGACTGATCCCACCCGGAGAAATACAATTTGCGCGCACTGCGGGGGCCAACGTCGTAGACAGCCAGCGTGTGAACTGAATTAGCCCTCCTTTGGAAGCACCATAAGCAGCTGGATTGCCCATCTGGGTTCCTTCATAAAGCCGCCAGTCAGGTCCGAATTCGCCATAGATGGAAGCGATATTGATGATGCACCCTCCCCTTGCAACGCTCAGATCAGAGGAGAACCCTTGGGTCAATTCAAACACTGCTGTCAGGTTCACCTCGACCGCTCTACGCCATGTATCCACGCTCTGCTGTTCAAAGGGTACAGACCAACCCTTAAGTTCTGAAGTGCCAACGAAGGCAGCATTGTTGACTAAGATATTCAGGCCCGACTTCATGGCCTTGACTTGCTCAATCAACTGCTGTCGCTGGTTGGACTGCTCGAGATCACAGAAGATATCCCGAACATGCACCCCCCAACGCAGCCCAAGCTGCTCTGTACACTGCTGAAGATTTGATCCCGGGCGATCGACCAATATCAAATCTGCCCCCAGCTCGGCTAGCGTCTCCGCGACTATGCGACCTAACCCACCGGCCGCACCAGTAATCAACGCCGTCCGCCCTTTGAGATCCATTAGTTTAGTGATCGTAGTCATGTTGACACTTGTTGCCTGGCCTCAATTGAATTTTCTAAATACCGGACGGATTTCCGGACCAATGAGGTATTTCTCGACCCCATCCGTCAGCGCCTGTGCATAAACCGTCAGCGCCTTACGTGCGGCCGTAAGCGTCTGATCCAACTCATTGTCTCCATGCGAATAACTCACAGCAATCCAGGGCATCAGGACTCCGCACCGGATCATTTCTTGCGAAAATAAAGTTCTGAACTTTGTGGACATTGCGCCCGTTGCATCTTTGGTCAGATAGTTCAGGCTGATAGCAGGTCCGTCCATGACAAAGTGCTTATCAACCCCACACTCACGAGCCACCTCAGTCAGGCCATCTTTCAGACGCTGCCCGTATTTCCACATGTGTTGGCAGACGTCTTTCTCACGATAAATGGAGACCGTTTCTATAAAGGCCCCCAAACCACACATCTCCCCACCATGGGTGGTAGACAGCAAAAAGGTCCGTTCCGCTCCTGGTTTGTCAATACTGCCGACCTCCATTACCTCGCGGCGCCCCGTGACAGCGGCCACAGAAAATCCATTGGCCATACCCTTGCCAAAGGTTGACAAGTCTGGTTGCACGCCAAAATAGTTCTGCGCACCCGCAAGGTTCCATCTGAAGCCCGTAATCATTTCATCAAGAATGAACAAAGAGCCGTTCTGACGGCACAGCTTCTGGACTCGTTGTAGAAAATTCTTGTCATGGTTCGGGCAGCTTGCGCAATTAGTGTCATGGCTCAGCTCGGCGGTGCATCCCGCATCACAGGGAACTAGAGTCGTAGCCGGCTCCAGCATGACCGCGGCGATTTCATCAGGGTACGCATCAAACAACGCTTGGAGTGATGGCAAGTCGTTGTAATCAAACACAAGGGTAGTTGCTGCATGATCTGTAGGAATGCCACGTTGTATGGACGTCGTGCCTATGAACCAATCGTCAAAGGAAAAGAATGGTTGCTGTCGAGGTATGCACACATAACGACGACCGGTGAAGGCACGTGCAATCTTTACCGCCGCGGTTGTTACATTGGATCCGTTCTTGGCAAATTTGACCATTTCTGCGCTTGGTATCAAATCAATGAGTAACTCAGCGGCGAGCAATTCTGTTTCCGAAGCACGCGTTAGATTGTTGCCTTTTTCAATTTCTCGAAATGCAGCCGCATTGACGCGAGGATCGGCGTAGCCAAGAGTCACTGCCCGCAGCGCCATTCCATAGTCCAAATAACGAGTTCCATCAGGGGCCCACACATAAGCGCCCAGACCACGATCCAGAATTTGTGGTGCATTGGAAGGGTATTGGTCCGCACCGCGAGAGTAAGTATGAGCACCACCCGGAATAGCCCGGTTGAGTCGTTCTTGATAGTTCATATGGTTTTGCTCAAATCTTCAAGTGCGCACAGAGTATCAAGTATCGCGCAATCGTCCAAAAGCGAGTTGGGGAACAAGGAGGAATCCTTCATCTCTACTGCTGCGATGAAATCCTTCATTTCCGCGATATAGGGCTCTTCCGGATTAATGTATTGGCTCTCAACCGTTCCCACCTGTAACTTGTACTCCGTCCAGTCATTCATGGAAGTATTGATGTAGCGCACACTGTTCGTGTCAGCGCTGAAAACTATCTGTCCCTCGCTGCCCAGAATTCGCATCTCGCGAGTCGCAGACGGACGGGAAATGACTTCGACAGTCATATTGAGCAATGAGCCGCTGGTATATTTCAGCAAACAGTGATAAATGTCATCAATATCAGCTGGCATGTCCGACAGTTTGGACCTGATGCAGGCAAGTGGCTCAGGTGTGCCAAACAAATCATTGATCCAGGTAAGCTCGAATGGAACTATTTCCCGTGCGCCGCCAGTATCCCGACTGGATACGTAGAAGTCTTGGATACTTTCCCAAGGATGCCAATCAGGCAAATATTGGCCAGTCTGATAGTTGATGTTCAATACCTTGCCAATTGCATTGGACGCAAGCAGTTCCTTGACTTTTCTCGGCCCGGGAAAGTAACGCATTGTGCAGGAGGGAACAATGACAACTTGGCTTTTGGCAGCCATCTCAGCCAGTCGCCGGATCTTCTCAGATTCGACCACCGAGGCCTCGATGAAGCAATTGATTCCGCGCTCAAACGCAAAATAAGCGTAATGCATGTGTAGGTCTGGCGGCGTGGAAATCACAAAGACATCAGGACGATGCCCCCGCATGGCCAAATTCAGGTCACCATACACAGATATTCCATTTTTCCCGGCTGCTTCAGCTCGCCTGTCTGCGCGGGGATCAAACCCGGCGATATCCATGGCTCCAAGTGCCTGAAGATTCCTTACCCTGCGCTTTCCCATTGATCCCAAACCGATTACCAGTATCTTCATTCGAGACTCCACTCATGTCTCATGACGCTTTCAGTACACAAAAATCCGTACAAATCATCTATTTCATAGTTTTGATATTTCTTGATTTTGAAGTATGTGCAACGCAGGGTATAAAAGGTATTCTCGGCAAGCAACGCTTGAGTCTTTGCGATGTACGCCACTCCGTAGGGAAAATAGGCAGGCTCATTGGCTTGCCGCCGCGTTGTCTGTGCAAGGTCGGGGCAAAAAGGGGACAGCGTGTCGCCCGTTAGACGCTTCATGATCGACGGATGCTCATCAACCTCGCCAACGCTAACAATGGAATCGAAATTTTCGTAATTTACTGCTAGCTTCTCTAGCATATTGTCGATGTCTCCATCCTCTCGCAGCGGAGACGTTGGCTCGAGAAGTACGACAAGATCAAACCTCTTGCATTCGTTCTCGTCCAAGAAGTTGAGAGCATGACGGATGACGTCGTAGGTAGAAGCATGGTCTGTGGCTAACACGTCCGGGCGGATAAAAGGGACATGTGCTCTGTAACGCTTTGCGACACCGGCAATCTCAAGACTGTCTGTCGATATCAAAACCATATCGATGTAACGGGATTGTTGCGCCTTCTCAATACTCCACGCAATGAGCGGCTTACCGCACATCGGGCGGATATTTTTACCCGGTAAGCCTTTACTGCCACCCCGGGCCGGGATGATGGCTAACACATTTTTGCCATGAATCATCCGTTGATCCCATCTTGTGCCGAAGAGATACTGCGGTTCGCCTTCTCGAGATCATCGGGACGGCCGACATCCAGCCACGGTTCATGCATCGGGTACGCAACAGTGCGCATTGACCTCGCCTGTAGCCGCTCGAATAAGGTCGGCATGTCACATTGTTTTTTATCAGAAAGCTCTTCCAATACTCCCGGCGAAAGCACATAGACGCCCGCATTGATATGGGTACGAGCTATCGGTTTTTCTTCGAAGCCGACGATATCAAGCCCACGTGTCTGCACAACTCCATAGGGATGCTGCCATTCGTGCACGCGCACGGCCATTGTGGCAACGGCCGCATGCCGCATATGAAAATCGAGCAGGTCACCGTATCGAATATCGGTGACAACGTCGCCATTCGTGACGACAAAAGGCTCATCTGGGACCGGATTCAACAACCCCAGAGCCCCTGCTGTCCCTAATGGCGCATCTTCGCGCAAATATTCAATCGTTACACCAAGACGCGAACCATCACCAAAGTGGTCTTCGATCATATGTCCGAGGTAATGAATGGCAAGCACGAAACGCGTAAATCCTTCAAGCTTGCCGCGCTCAATAATGTGTTCAAGCATTGGCTTGCCCGCCAAAGCCACAAGTGGCTTTGGGCAATTTTCCGTGAACGGACGTAGGCGAGTTCCCTTTCCGCCAGCCATGATTATCATTAGATTGGAGCGTTTGGGCGTAGTCGTAATTTCATCCCAAAGATGCAGGCCAACAATAATCTGCCGTTCATCCACGACCGGAATCTGTTGAATCTTGTTCGCCACCATCAACTGCAATACCATTTCGCGACCCATTGTGGGCGGCACAACCAAGGCACTGCGGTGAATCAGGCTTTCGATCGGACTGTTCCGGTTCAGCCCTTTGAGCAAGCCACGGCGAATATCACCATCGGAAATCGTTCCCTCAAGCGCTCCTTGCTCATTCACCACCAGCACGATGCGGAGGGTCGACAGATTCATACTGTGGATTACAGCCTGCATCGTTGCGTCCGCCGTCAGCACAGCCTCGCGCCAGGAATTATTTTTGGTTGTCATCAATAGTTCACCACTCTCACAAATCATGGAAAGATTTCTTGACAACACGTGCAAGATCTACCCTTTTCAAAACATCAAGGATTTTCCGGCTTGCACCTCCGTCCCCATAGGGATTGTTAGCCAACATGAGGCCAGCCTGGAATTCGGCTGAATACGCAATATCGATGGCTGAAGTAATTGCAAACCGATTTGGTTCGCAGTCAATCACGCTGTTCGCCTTCAAACGACCACGCTGACGATCACCAATATTTATGGTCGCCTTTCTGAAATTTGGCATTTCAGTCAGGCCACTGGATGAATTCCCTATCACGCCATCCACCTGTGCAAGACAGGAAAGATAGCGAACCTGCCCAAGAGAAGTGAAGGCCTTGGCATTCGAGTGTGTTGCAACAAAATCATTCACCATTTCAATCAAAACGCGGCCCCCGCTGTCGGCATTGGGCATCGTGAATAGCAACTGAAGGTCTTGCGTTGCATCCAACGCCTCGAGTAATTCAACCATCTGGATTCTGGCCGCTCCAGCATTCAAAGTCTCAGGATGAAAGGTAACCAGCAGATTCCTGCTCCCAAATTTGAAGTCCAAGGACAACTCGAGTGACTGACGATCCAGCAATTTCACCCTATGTATTGCGTCCACGCCTAGCCCGCCACTCAGAAATACATGCAGGATCCTCACCGAGCTGAATTACACGACGACGATACTCTTCCGCTGCCACGAAATGCAGATGCGACATCTTGGTAATGGAATGACGTATCGCCTCGTCGAATGCCCCTTCGGTTCGTTCACCTCCATGCAAATGAGCAACGGGTAACGCCGCCACCAAAGCAGCAGTGGTGGCAGAAAAAATTTCGAATCGATCACCGAGAACAAGCACCAGGTCTGGTTGCAGCTGTGCGAATGCTTCTCCAAATGCGATGAGCCCCAAACCCATCGATTTCGAGATTCCCGTCGGCGAATCCGAACTCACCAACATTTCAAGCTTGCGATCTATATAGAACCCGTCAGATTCGATCTCACGATAAGTCAAACCAAACTCAGGTGAGAGATGCATGCCCGTGACTATCAATTGCAGTTCGAACGCTGGGTCCTCCCGAAGGTCTGTCATGAGCCATCGAAGCAATCCATACTCTGCACGACTACCACTTATGACACAAATTTTCTTTTGCATCATGATTCGATCAGTTCATCAGTTTGATAGTCCCGCCTGGCTTTGAGTAAGAGGATTTCATCCAATCGCATAGGTGATATCCCCGTGCCTGGGCGTTTTACTGCGACGTTTTCGAGTGTGAACGCCTCACCGGCTCGGATTTGACAACTCGCAACGAGGGACTTGCGAGCAATGCCGATATTCTTGGCCTCGCTGGCACTAGGCCTCTTGACGCCATCTCCAAGGGCGCATTCGACATTGCGGACAGCGGCAATCATGGCCGCGAGTTCCCCTGGCTCCAGACTTGCAGCATGATCCGGGCCAGGCAAACTGCGATCAAGCGTGAAATGCTTTTCCAATATTGAAGCCCCTAGCGCAACAGCTGCTATCGGAATTTCAATACCTCTGGTGTGGTCTGAATAGCCAACTTTCACTTTAAAAGCGTCGCGAAGCGTAATCATCGCTCGCAGGTTTACGTCTTCCATGGGGGCCGGATATTCGGTTGTGCAATGCAGAACTGTGATTTCATCACTCTTGGTGCCAACCTGCTCCAGAACCGAGATTGCCGCACCCACCTCAGAAAGCGTTGCCATCCCGGTTGAAAGGATCACAGGGCGTCCAAGCTTCCCTATATGTCGCAAATACGGCAAATTAGTAAGTTCCCCAGATGGAACTTTAAATACCTGAAGTTGGAGGCCAGCAAGGAAATTCAGACTCTCTACGTCGAATCCAGTGGACAAAAATGCGATTCCGCGCAACTTGCAATGGGCAATCAATATGGCATGAGCGTCTTCGCTAAGCTCCAATCGTTTGAGCATCTCGAACTGAGATTCACTAGTACCCGTATTCTGAATTTGATATTGAGCCCTATTCGCGGACCTCGTGACCATACGGTCGGCCTTGAACGTCTGGAATTTCACGTAATCCGCACCGGCGTCCGCAGCGGCATCGATAAGACGAAGCGCAAGCGCAATGTCCCCATTGTGGTTCACGCCGGCCTCAGCAATGATGGTAACTTTCACGAATGGCCTCCGCTCAATGGCACCCTCGTCTCGTCAGCACAGTTAGAGATTACCCGCTGGCCAAGGCCGATCACACAGCGGGCCCCTATACGTATATCTTGGCGCACCGACACGTTACTTCCAATAAATGTACCTGTACCAACCCTGACGCCACCATTCATCACAGCCATGGTCGAGACATGGCAATGGTCTGCAACAGAGGCGTCGTGATCAATGACTGCTGCCGTGTTAACTATGCAGTTTTTACCGATCTCTGCACATGCATTGATCACGGCCCCCTGAATCACTACAGTTCCATCACCAACGTGCGCGTGACGCGAGATATAAGCCTGCGGAGAAATCACGACTGGCATTTCACACCCGAATTGACGTGCCAATTCAAACAGTCGGATACGTGTATCCGGGGACTTGATTTGCCCAACAGTGACGAGAGCATGGCGAAATCGGAGTAACAGCTGTGGCAAACTAGCGTCATCACCCAGCACCGGGTAGCCAAGCATCTTACTACCTACCTGATCTGTCGCGCCGACCAAACCGGCAATTCGAAAGCGCCCCTGCTGCTCTATGAGGTCGATGCACGAACGCGCATGACCACCACAACCGAGAAGCAGTATGGAGTCTTCACGCAATCACGCCACCTTTCTGCGCATAGGCGCTACTTGGCATGTTGATCAGCCTCTGCTCCAGTGATTCGGTCACAGGCAACGGCGCACGAGGGCAACTAGCGTAAGGTCGCAGTTTATGCATCGGCGTCCAAACTGGGCGCGTCATATATCCGCTCGCCCCTGTCGCGCGGAGTATTGCGTCACGCAATTGCATGTTGTCACAATTCAGCTCCAAGGTTTGCAGCCAATAATTGCTGTGGCAACCTTCAGGTTCACCCACGACACGCATACCCGCTATCGACGAGAAGGCATTTCGGTATGTTAAATACAGTTGGCGCTTGGAGGCTAGAAAATCCGGCAGCTGCTCCAATTGGGCGCAACCAAGCGCTGCATTGATATTCGGCATTCGATGGTTATAACCGACCATATCATGCTCATATTCCCAAGCATGTTGGAGTTTCGCAGTAGTCGTTAGGTGTTTGGCTGTTTTCGCCAGTGTTGAATCATTGGTGAGAATGGCGCCTCCGCCACCGGTAGTGATCGTCTTGTTGCCGTTGAAACTTAGGACCCCAAAAGTACCGAAGGTTCCTGAATGTTGCCCGTGATACAGACTACCGAGTGACTCTGCCGCGTCTTCAACAAGGACAATGTTGAAGTCCCGAGCAAGTGCTAGCAATCCATCTAGGTCGAAGGGGTGGCCGAAGGTATGCATGGGTGCCATGGCGCGTACCGGCCGGCCTGTTACCCGGTTGATGCACTGTCCGGCACGCTGCTCTGTCACCCGGCTCAGATACTCGCGCAGGGGACCAGCAGCCATACCCAGTGTAGTCTTTTCGCTGTCCACAAAATGCGGCGTGGCCCCGCAATATGTGACCGCATTGGCGGTGGCCACAAAGGTCAAAGCGGGCACCAATACCTCATCGCCAGACCGCACCCCGGCCAGTTGCAGTGCCACATGAAGGGCTGCTGTGCCATTCACCACCGCGATGGCGTGTCTGGCGCCGGTGTAGCGCGCCAGATCCGCCTCAAACCTGTCGACGAATTTGCCCACGGAAGAGACAAACGTGGAGTCCAGGCACTCCTTTACATACCGCCATTCATTTCCCTGGAAGCGCGGCTCGTGCAGCACCGCAGGCGACGGCCCCACGACGGATGCGATGGCCTGCACCACTTGCTGCGAAAGTGCGAGTGTGGAGCCGCTTTCTGTAAGAGACATTGCTGTATTCACAAATTGTAGATATCCGCTTTGTAGGCCGCAAGATGCTGAGCCTCAGTGAACCACGCCACGGTCTCTCGCAGCCCCAGCTTGAATCCTTCGTGGCCAGCGTAGGCCGGACTCCAGCCCAGCAGTTCTCTAGCCTTGGTATTGTCGGCCCAGAGGCGTTCCACCTCGGACTTTTCGGGCCGCAAACGGGCCTCTTCGGTGAGAATCTCGATTTCCACATTCATGGTCTCGGCAATGAGTTGCGCCGTGTCACCAATGGAAATTTCGAAGTTACTGCCAAAGTTGACCACCTCGCCAAGGCCGTCTTTCCCATTGAGCGCAGCGAGGAATCCGGCCACCGTATCCTGTACATAGTTGAAATCCCGTGTGGGCGAGACCGCTCCGAGCTTGATCTGGCGCTTGCCTTTGGCAATCTGGGTAATGATGGTTGGAATCACTGCGCGGGCCGACTGGCGTGGACCGTAGGTGTTAAACGGGCGAGCGATGATAACCGGCAGGCCGAAGGAGGCCCAGAATGAATATGCCAGCTGATCCGCTGCTATCTTGGAGGCGGAATACGGTGACTGCCCCTGCAGTGGATGGGATTCGGTAATTGGCACAAAACGTGCCGTTCCATAGACCTCACTGGTGGAGGTATGCACCACACGGCTCACTCCCAAGTCTCTGGCTGCTTGCAGCACATTGAGAGTGCCCTTGACATTGGTATCAATGTAGGTGTCTGGCGAATGGTAAGAGTACGGTATTGCTATCAAGGACGCCAGGTGCAGTACGGCATCGCATCCCTTCATGGCCGCGCGCATGCCGTTGGGATCGCGCACATCACCGGCAAATACTTCGAACTGGCCTGTCACATCTGGCACACATTTATCCAGCCAGCCCCAAGACCCGAAAGAGTTGTACAGGACAAATGCCCGCACGTTGTAGCCACGGCGAACCAGCTCCTCCGTCAAATGCGATCCGATGAATCCGTCCGCTCCGGTAACTAGCACTTTCATATTTTTTCAGCCTGTCCTAACACAATGCTGGCGTAAGTACCA
The DNA here is from genome assembly GCA_016707075.1 of Candidatus Egaibacter danicus. Classification (GTDB taxonomy): domain Bacteria; phylum Pseudomonadota; class Gammaproteobacteria; order Burkholderiales; family Burkholderiaceae_C; genus Egaibacter; species Egaibacter danicus. The sequence continues at coordinate 253,724 of JADJII010000002.1, read as the reverse complement.
CGACGCTGAATCCGGGCGTCACTGATCTCTATAATCTCATCGCAATGCTGCAAAGTGGCCAAGCGATGAGCGATAACAAATAGGGTCAATTCGCGTCCAAGTTCACCAATAGCCGCCATCACAGCTGTTTCAGTTTGCGAGTCCAGTGCGCTCGTAGCCTCATCAAGCAGGATTACATCGGCTTGTTTATACAGCGCCCGGGCTATGCCTATTCGCTGACGCTGCCCGCCCGAAAGCATCGCACCGCGCTCGCCAACCCGGGTCCGATAACCTTGGGGCATTGCCATCACATCCTCATGGATCTGCGCTTGCCTTGCTACTTTGGCCAGCAGGCCCCGGTCAATATCCTCTTCGGGAACTCCCAGGGCAATATTCTCTTCGATGCTGGCATCCAGCAAAAAGATGCTCTGGGGTACATGCGCGATATGCGCCTGCCAGCCCCGCCGGTTAGCAGCTGACACCACAACCCCGTCTACCAGCAGTTCCCCCTGACTAGGCTCAAGCAGACCCATCAGAATGTCAAGCAGCGTGCTTTTACCATTGCCGGTGCCGCCGACCACGCCAATGCGACTGCCACGCTGCACCACCAAATTCACACGATGCAGTACCTGCGGACCTTGCTTTTGGTATTGGAAACCGACATCCCTAAGCTCCACGGTGTGCGCAAAAGACACAGGAGCTACACCCGCAGACCAACGCGGCAGGTCGCCCTCTTTCAACAGCGCCAACGTGTCGGTCAATGCCGCACGATTGCCCGCTATGCCCAACCATGAACCAGCCGCCTGTTGAAGATAGGGCAGGGAACGCTGCGCGCCCATTGCGAGCAACCCGAGAGTAGGAACTACTGCAGCAAAGTTGTCCATGGTGTTAGTAAGAAAAAAGGCCACTACGGCCAGGGCCGAAATTCCGATGAACTCCATGACATACCGGGGCACCACACCAAGCGCGGCATTTTCAGCCTGCGCTTTTTTCATTGCAATATCCGACTGCTGATACTGCCTTACATAAACATCCTGGGTGCCTTCGAGGAGCACTTCGCGAATTCCACCCAGTCCTTCCTGCAGGGTTCGCAAAGAATGCACGGACTGCATGGCTATCCGCTTGCTGTTGGTGGCCAGACGACGCTTCGTCGTTTGGTAAATGACCCCATAAGTAACCAGTGCTACCAAGAAGACTGTGGCGGCGACTTCCGGCCTTGCGATCACCAACAAAAAGGCGACTGCGCCCAGCACCAAAATGGCATTCGAGAGCACCATCAGCGGCATCAACACCCCATGGATTACCGAATTGGCTTTGACAAGAATCGCGTCGATGGTAACGCTGCTGTTACGGCCCACATGTGTTGCGTATGGAGCGTGCAACGCGGTGGCGAAAATTCGAACGCTCAGATCAGTTCCCGCTGCATATCCGAACCTCACGGACACGTAAGTGACAAACAAGCGCAACAGATTAGACAACAGTGCTGAGGCCACCACCAGGAAAGTCAGCAGCAATACCAGCAGGTCGGGTGAACGCACATGCAATACCTGCAGTAACGGGCGAAGGGTCTCATTCGCAAAAAGAGACGCCGGCGAAGTCAGTGCAACCAAGAATTGGAAAATCACACCAATGCTGACCAACTCGGCTACTGAACCACAAGCCATCAGTAGCAGTATGAGTGCGAGTTGGCGCTTTCGATGCGAACTGAAACGGCTCAGGAGCTCGACAATTTCAAGCGCGAGCGACTCGTCACCTTTCCGCGAAATCGCAATCGCAGGCTGAATTGACACTTTCAAGGCAATGCGCTTTCTAGCTCTATCGGTAAAGCATTTGGCCGCAACGTGGGCCCGCCATCTCGCGATGCCCTCATTTCAGACGATCCAGAGCGCCAGGAATCTCCGCTTTAAGTCGCTCGATCTCCTGCCGCAATGCTTCATGCTCCTGCATTTTGCGTTTCAAAAAACGAACCGCCAAGGCGGATTTTTCCGCCATTCCGGATGGGGTGAGCAAGTAGGCATAGCCCATTTTGTGATTGCTTTCGCCGAAATTCTGCATCTTGACCCAACCCTTTTTTACCAATGCCTGAAAACAGTAGTTAATACTACCCAGGCTGACGCCAAATTCTTTGGCCAAGGCACGCTGGCTGAGGTCTGGCGCTTCATGCAGCCGGCGCAACACCTGAAATTGCATGTCTTCCTGTACCGTTGCCCGTTGGTTCATATTAAATATTTGGTAAGTAAAGTGCCTCAAACACGCAACCACCGCAGCGAATGAGATAAAGATAGCTTCATTCGTTCACCGAATGAACGGATTGTGCCACACAGTGGCAACTTGACTTTAGCAAGTGAATGAAGCTTCCCATAACTAACATGAATGCGCCGCACCTCGTGCGGATGTCAGCAGACTAAGGGAGCCATCTCCAAGCTGGCGCATTCAGATCCAAATGGTGCAACTGATGATCCCGAAAAGCATTGCAAATGCTCTTATTCCAAACTTACGCTGACGGGATACCCACTAGCCTTCAGCAACGCATGCTTCTTGGCCTGTGCCAGATCATTAGCCACCATCTCCCTGCACATCTCTTGTGCCGTGATCTCCGGCACCCAGCCCAGCGTCTGCCTGGCCTTGGTCGGGTCTCCTAACAGGGTTTCCACCTCCGCCGGACGGAAGTAACGCGGGTCGATCTTCACGATCGGCTTGTCGCCCCAGTAACCCACCTCCTCCACGCCCTGCCCTTGCCAGCGCAGTTCCATGCGGAGCTCTTGTGCCGTCCATTCAATGAACTGGCGCACGCTGTACTGTTTGCCGGTAGCGATCACAAAGTCTTCCGGTGTGTCTTGCTGCAGCATCATCCACTGCATGCGCACATAGTCTTTGGCGTGGCCCCAGTCGCGCAGGGCATCGATGTTGCCCATGTACAGGCAGCTCGTCCAGGCCCTGGCTGATGTTGGCCAGGCCCCGGGTGATCTTGCGAGTGACGAAGGTTTCGCCACGACGGGGGCTTTCATGGTTGAAGAGGATGCCGTTGCAGGCGTAGAGACCATAGGCTTCACGGTAGTTCACCGTGATCCAGTAGGCGTACATCTTGGCCACCGCGTAGGGGCTGCGTGGGTAGAAGGGGGTGGTCTCTTTCTGGGGGGTTTCCTGCACCAGACCGTAGAGTTCGCTGGTACTGGCCTGATAAAAACGGGTTTTCTTTTCCAGGCCAAGGATGCGGATGGCTTCCAGCAGGCGCAAAGTACCCAGGGCATCCACATCGGCGGTGTATTCGGGGCTCTCGAAACTGACGGCCACGTGGCTTTGCGCACCCAGGTTGTAGATTTCATCGGGTTGGGTTTCCTGCACGATGCGCACCAGGTTGCTGGTGTCACTCAAGTCGCCATAGTGCAGTTTGAAACGGGCGTTCTCGATGTGGGGGTCTTGGTAGATGTGGTCAACCCGGTCGGTGTTGAAGCTCGATGCCCGGCGCTTGATGCCGTGCACGGTATAGCCTTTGTCCAGCAGGAACTCGGCCAGGTAGGAGCCGTCCTGCCCGGTGATACCCGTGATCAGGGCGACTTTAGGGGCCGCTTTAGTTGCTGGTGTGAAGTGAGTCATGAGTACCTGGGGGGGGGTGGAATTACGATGAATCTGATAGCTGCCTGCGCATGCTTGACGAAGGCTAACGGTCTATTTCTCTCAAGAAATCGGCATAGGCCAGGGCCAGTCCGCTTGTCAGACTGACACAAGGTTGCCAGCCCAAGGCGTTTAGGCGGCTACTGTCCATGAGTTTGCGCGGAGCGCCGTCGGGTTGGCTGGTGTCGAAGACTATCTGACCCGGGTAGTCCACCACCTTGCCAATGGCGTGGGCCAGTGCGGAAATGGTGATTTCCTGCCCGCAGCCGACATTGATGTGGCTTTGCATGGGGTTGGTGTGCTGGTCATACGCGGCCCTGGTCAGGTTCATGACGTGCACACAGGCGGCGGCCATGTCATCCACATACAGAAATTCGCGCTGGGGAGTGCCGGTGCCCCAAATCGGGACATGGGGGGCCTGGCTCAGTTTGGCTTCGTGAAACCGGCGGATGAGTGCGGGGATGACGTGGCTGTTCTGCGGGTGGTAGTTGTCGCCGGGGCCGTAGAGGTTGGTAGGCATGACGCTGCGGTAGTCCACGCCGTGGCTCTTCCCGTATTGGCGGTTGTAGCTCTCACACATTTTGACGCCTGCAATCTTGGCTACCGCGTAAGGCTCATTGGTAGGCTCCAGGGGGCCGGTGAGCAAGGCGCTTTCGGCCATGGGTTGCGGGGCCAGCCTGGGGTAGATGCAGCTGGAACCCAGGAACAAGAGTTTTTTGATACCGTTCTGGAAAGCCGCTTCGATCACGTTGGCCTGCATCATCAGGTTTTGGTAGATGAAGTCGGCAGGATAAGTGTTGTTGGCATGAATTCCACCCACCTTGGCAGCGGCCAAATAGACTTGATCCGGTCTTTCGGATGCAAAGAAAGCCTGCACAGCCGCCTGATTGATCAGGTCCAGTTCCGCATGAGTTCGAGTGATGATTTGACCGGAATCATGTCCCTGCTGCAAAAGCAGGCGAACAACGGCCGCCCCCACCATGCCGCGATGGCCTGCGACATAGATTTTTGGGGTAATACTCATCTAGATGGTCCGGTTGCAACTGCCAAGATTATCCATCGTGGACCACTCAATAAGAAAGGGCGCCTGCTGCGCCCTTTCTTACATTGCCCAATCCAGATCAGAAATGTATCCCCCGCATCATCTGCTGCATCGCAATTGCCTCTGGCGATAGCTGTTGTTTCGCCGGTTTTTCCCCCGGTTTGGCGCCTTTGGCAGCGCTGGAATCCGGGAACATGCGGAAACTGGTGTTCATGGCAATTTGAGCGACGCGGGGCAACACGGCGTGTAACAGTTGGCCAGCAATTCCCAGACGTGTGGCAATCCGCACCGGTTTGAAGATGCAGGCCTGCGCCACCATGTCGCCAGCCTCCTCGGGTGACAGGGTGGGTACATTGTTGTAAAGGCCCGTGGGGGCAATCATCGGGGTACGCACCAGCGGCATGTTGATGGTGGTAAAGGTAACCCCCTGATCAGCAAACTCGCTGGACGCACAGCGCGTCCAGGCATCCAGGGCCGACTTGGACGCCACGTAGGCGCTGAACCGCGGCGCATTGGTCAGCACCCCGATGGAACTGATATTGACCACATGCCCCTTCCTTTTGGCCACCATGCCCGGCAGCAAACCCATGGTGACGCGCAGGCAGCCAAAATAGTTCAGCTGCATGGTTCGCTCGTAGTCGTGGAACCGGTCGTAGCTGGACTCGATGGCACGACGGATGGAGCGCCCGGCGTTGTTGATCAGGAAGTCCACGCCGCCGTGGTTGTCGTTCAGCAGTTTGGTAAACCGGTCGCAGTCCGCCATATCTGAAATGTCTGCCGGATACGCCACGAAACTGTGGCCACGGGCCTTGGCTTCCTTGCAGGCCTCTTCCAGCTTGTCCACATCACGACCGCAAATGATGGTGATGGCACCCGCCTCGGCAAATTTATGCGCTGCGGCCAGACCAATACCGGATGATCCGCCCGTAACCAGTACCACCTTGCCCGCCACCGTTCCACGCAAGGAGCGATCGATATGCAAGTCAGGATCGAGGTGGCGCTCCCAATAGTCCCAAAGTCGCCAGGCGTAATCCTTCAGATTTGGGCAAGCGACGCCCGTACCCTTGAGGGCCGCCTGCGCGTCCCGGCAATCGAACCGGGTGGGGTAGTTCACAAACGTCAGCATGTCTTCGGGCAGACCCAGGTCTTTCATGATGGCGTTGCGTACCCGGCGCACCGGCGCCAGGGCCATCAATCCCTTGGTGACGCTGCGGGGAATGAAACCCAGCAGGGCCGCGTTGACGAACAGGTTCATCTTGGGCGCATGCGCCGCCTTGCTGAAGATATCCAGCACGTCGCCCACGCGATAACCTTCCGGGTCCACCAGATGAAAACACTTTTTGGCGATGCTCTTTTGGTGGCTGATGGCATCCAGCGCGTTCACCACAAAGTCCACCGGTACGATGTTGATGCGGCCGCCCTCCAGGCCAACGGAAGGCATCCAGGGCGGCAACAGCTGGCGCATGCGCTGGATCAGCTTGAAAAAGTAATACGGGCCGTCGATCTTGTCCATCTCGCCCGTGGTGCTATCTCCCACCACCATCGCGGGGCGATAGACCGACCAGGGCACCTTGCACTCCTTGCGGACGATCTTTTCGCTCTCGTGCTTGGTCATGAAGTACGGATGATCGTAGTTTTCCGCCTCCTCAAACATGTCCTCGCGGAACACACCTTCATACAAACCCGCCGCCGCGATGGAACTCACGTGGTGAAAGTGGCCCGCGTCAATGGCCTTGGCCAGTTCTACCGTGTTGCGCGTGCCTTCAATGTTGACCGCTATCTGGCTGGCCTCATCCGCACCCAGGTCGTAGACCGCTGCCAGATGGTAGAAGTGATCAATCTGGCCTTTGAGCAGCTTGACCGTTTCAGCAGCCACGCCCAGCTTCTTGCTGGTCAGGTCCCCAAAGACAGGAACTGCGCGGGATGCCGGCACGCCCCAGTACTCACGAAGAGCAGCAACCTTGCCTTCGCTCTCCTTGCGAATCAGGAAGTGGACAACCGAGCCTTTCCGGTCCAGAAGTTTTTTGACAAGCCGCTTGCCAATGAAGCCGGTTGCACCGGTAACAAAATACTGCATGAAAACTCCCGTTAAGTTCTTCATTCTTGCCCAAAATCGATGTCAGCCTATTTAGCAGAAACCCGTGCATGCCTAGGGGGAAACCTCTAGGGTTTGACGCCATTTTTAGTGGGCACCACCTACACGCCCCATGCAATGGATCGTAAAGTTCTTTTCACCATTCAAATTTCAGGAGATACCCATGGTCAAAAAACTGCAAAAACTTGGCGCTCAAAAAGTATCGGGCGCGAATCTGTCCGGCTCAGTCAAGGACTCTGCCCAGCAGATCTGGCAAGCTGGTCTGGGCGCTTTCAGCAAGGCGCAAGCCGAAGGCAGCAAGGCGTTTGAAGCTTTGGTCAAGGAAGGCATGAGCATCCAGCGCAAGACACAGTCGGCTGCTGAAGAGAAGATTTCCGAGGCCACCAGCAAGATGACCAATATGGCAACCGATATTTCCGCCAAGGCGTCTGGTCAATGGGACAAGCTGGAAAGCATTTTCGAAGACCGCGTGGCCAAGGCGCTCAACAAGCTCGGCGTCCCCTCTGCCAAGGATATCTCGGCATTGATCTCCCGCATTGATGACCTCAACCGCAATGTGCAGAAACTGTCTGCCAAGGCTCCCGCTCCGGGCACGAAGGCAGCTGTCGCCAGGAAGGCCCCGGCCAAAGCGGCAAGCAAGCCGGCAGCCAAACGTGTCCCGGCCCGCAAGTCGGTCTGACGTGTTGCGCGCTATGCGAAAGGGCGCTGCGGCGCCCTTTTTTTGGCCTTGAATCTGCATCAATATTGCTGCAGCGCAACAACACCACCCCCCTGAGACCTCTACACTTTGCCATCATGAATCACAAATCCGCACGGGCTCCAAAAATCGCATTGGCTCTGGCCGGCGGTGGTCCTCTGGGTGCCATTTATGAAATCGGTGCGTTATGTGCACTGGAGGAATCGCTGGATGGGCTGAATTTCACTCACCTGCATCACTATGTGGGGGTGTCAGCGGGTGGGTTTATCGCCGCCGGCCTGGCCAATGGCATGTCGCCCCGCGAACTCTGCGCCTTGTTCATCCAGAACGACAGCCAGACCGATCAATCGTTTGAGCCGTCGTGGTTAATGAAGCCCGCCTACAGTGAGTTCGCCCGGCGCGGCATCATGCTGCCGGGCCTCGCGGTTTCGGCCCTGTGGCGCCTGACGGTCGGAAACAAGCCACTCACCCAGGTTGTGGAACGTCTGGCGCGCGTCTTGCCAACCGGCGTTTTTTCAAATGAAGAGGTCGACGTCCAGTTGGAGAAACTGTTTTCCAGAAGCGGCCGGACCAACGATTTCCGCAAGCTGAAAAACCGGCTCACCCTGGTCGCCACCAATCTGGACAGTGGTGAAGCAGCCCCATTTGGTCGCCCTGGCTGGGACCACATTCCCATCTCGCGCGCCGTGCAGGCCAGTTCTGCTTTGCCGGGCCTGTTTCCGCCCGTAGAGATTGACGACAACTACTATGTGGATGGCGCACTGAAAAAAACGCTGCATGCATCCGTGGCGCTGGATGATGGCATTGACTTGATGCTATGCCTGAATCCGCTGGTCCCGTTTGACGCTACCGCGCCGCAGGTTGCCAAAGTCATGCAACGGGCCTTGAGCGAGGAGCAGCGCGAGATACCACGCATCGTCGATGGTGGTTTGCCGGCGGTGCTGAGCCAGACATTCCGCTCCATGATCCACTCCCGCATGGAGTTGGGCATGAAGCAGTACGAGCGGCTTTATCCGGATACCGACATCATCCTGATTGAGCCGGACCACCGCGACCCGGAGCTGTATCTGGCCAACACCTTCAGTTATGGGCAGCGCCGCCATCTGGCCGAGCACGCCTACCAGCAGACCCGTCAGATGCTGCGCTCCCGCAAGACCGGCCTGTCCGCCAAACTGGTGCGCCATGGCATTCACATCAACCATGCCGTGCTGGACGATCCCAAACGCCACCTCTGCGCACCGCCCAAGGCACCTACGCGCACGGGCCGTGCCATCGCCACGCTGGAAGAAGTCATCGACGACTTGAATCATGCCATCGCCGCCCGGCAGCGCCACCACCTGGTGCAGGGCTAGCGGCCACGCCAAGGCATTTGCACCATGGTCAAGAAAGCCCCACGTCGCACCGCCGAGCGCATCCTGGAAGTCACGCTGGAACTGTTCAACCGCTTTGGTGAGCCCAATGTTTCCACGACGCTGATCTCGGCCGAACTGGGCATCAGCCCGGGCAACCTGTATTACCACTACCCGGCCAAAGACGAGCTGATCAACTCGCTGTTTGACCGCTACGAGCGCTCACTGAACGAATTGCTCAACGCCAGTGATGGCGTGCGGGATGTGGAAGACGCCTGGTTTTTCATGCACACCCTGTTTGAACTGATCTGGGAATACCGGTTTTTGTATCGGGATCTCAATGACCTGCTCAGCAAGAACCGACGGCTCGAAACCCATTTCCAGTCGGTGTTGAAAAACAAGACGCGTGCAGTCAAAGCCCTGCTCGATGGCATGAGCCGCGCTGGCGCGGTAACGATTGACTCGCGCGAGGTGGATGCCACGGCCACCAGCATGGTGGTGGTGCTGACCTACTGGCTGAGCTTTGAATACGTACGTGACCCGCGCAACGCGCTGGAGCCCGCCAATTCGCAGGCCGCCCTGATGCGCGGCGCTCACCATGTGCTCAATCTTTTGGTACCCTATCTGGAACAGGGCCAGCGCACCCACTTGATGGGACTGGTCGATGCCTACAACAGAGGAGACTGAAAATGGCCAAATGGACAGCCTTCCCCCATGTCGGCGATTTCCAGTTTGACGCGGCCAGCGTCAAGAAATACTGGGCACGCCTGCATACGGGCGACGCTGAACCCTTACCCAGGGACCTGCAGGTACTGGAAGCTTGGGTCCAGTTTCATAACGGCGAATTTCAAAAAGCGGTCGAGGCTGGCCTGAAGGCGGGTGGCGCGGGTATCACGGCGGCCAACAAGGCTGCGTGTATCTATGCCACCTATCTCGAGAAGAGGGAAAAAGCCCGGCTGGACTTGTACCTGGAAGTCGCCGAGCGGGCAGAGGCACAAGCTGCGCAGGACCCGCAAAACCCCAACGCCCATTACTGGCAGGCCTACGCGCTGGGCCGCTACAGCCAGGGCATCAGCGTGGCCAAGGCGCTGGCCCAGGGCCTGGGGGGCAAGGTGAAAAATGCGCTGGAAAACACCATCAAACTCCAGCCCAAACATGCCGACGCACACGTTGCACTGGGAGCCTTTCATGCCGAAGTGATCGACAAGGTCGGTTCGCTGATTGGTGGCATGACCTACGGCGCCAAGAAAGACACCGGCCTGCAGCTGTTTCAGCAGGCCCTCAAGCTCAATTTTGAATCTGCCATTGCCATGATCGAGTACGCCAATGCCATGGTCATGCTCGACGGCGACAAGATGATGAAAGAAGCTACCCGGCTGTACCAGCTGGCCGCGGCGGCCAAGCCTATGGACGCCATGGAGCGGCTCGACGTGGAGATGGCCAAGGCCGAGCTGGAAGACTAGGCTCCCGCAGCGCCGTCACTCCCCCCAGGGCAGCATCAGCGTCACCATCGCCAGCTTGGCGAATTCCGGTTCGAATTCGTCAATGATTTTCTGGGGATCCGGGCACAGGGTCGAATCCGTCATCACCCCGAACTGAACCCCCCCGCCATAACTCAGGATGGAAACCCCCATACCCACGGTGCCCGATTGCGGCACCCAGAACAGATTCTGTTCCAGCGTCGCCCCCAGGAATTTCAGCTTCTCGCGCGGGCCCGGCACGTTGGTCATGACGGCCGTGGTCTTCTTGGAGAACAGGTTCAGCATGGCATCCTGAGCCGGCTTGATCAACAGGCCCGCCACCGCCAGCAGTCCAAACGCCATCAGGGGCTGCATGCTGCCCTTCATGGCCCCCATGCGCCGGTGCACCTCATACACACGCTGTATGGGGTTCTCGATACCAATGGGCAACACCACCGGCGCCAGGCCAAACCGGTTGCCCAGCTTATAAGCCTGCTCAACCGGGCGCAAATTCACGGGCACCATAGCGCGAATCTCCTTGCCCCTGATATCGTCGCCATGCGCCTTCAGATATTCACCAATGGCCCCGGCCACGCAGCTCAGCAACACGTCATTGATGGAGCAATTCAGCGCCTTACCGACGGCCTTCACCTCTTCCAGCGGAATGGGCTGGCACCACGCCACACGCTTGGTGGAGCCGGGTATGCCTTTCAGCCGCGTGGGGGAGTCATCGGGCATCAATGCCAGGGCAGCCGCGTCGCCCAGCGCCTGATAGGCCATCCTGGCCAGATCGAAGGAACCGGCCAGGCCCTTTTCCACCCCTTTTTGCGGCTCCGTCAGCATTTCCAGCGCATTGGCCGCTCCGCTGCCAGCCGCGTCCAGAGCCCTGACGGCAACGTCGGTGAACGGCTTGATCAGGGTATCGGTCAACCAGTCTTCTGCCGCCTCCAGGCCATCGCGGTGAGCTTCGGAAGGTTTGCGCTGGGGAGGCGCGGAACCTCCGTCTACCAGCGACTGCGTTACGGAAATCAGCGCGATGCCGTCTGCGATGCAATGGTGGATACGTACCATCATGGCTGAGCCGCCATCGTAGTCCTCCACCAGATGGAACTGCCACAGCGGGCGGTCCGGGTTGAGCGGTTGCATCGCCAGCTCGGCCAGACGGTCCTGCAAGGCCTCCTGCTCACGGCCTTTGGGCTTTCGGGCCAGCTTTTCACGGGTGACGTGATGGGCAATGTTGAACTCTGCATCACGCACCCACGTCGCTCCCGTGGCGTCCTGCACCACCTTCTGGGTAAACCGGGTGTACTTCAGCAGTCGCTCTTCCAGCCGCACGCACAGTGCCTCGTGGCTGATGCCGGGCCTGAGCACCCACACGCCCACGATCATCATCAGGTTGTACTGGCTGTCCATCCGCAGCCAGGCCGTATCGACCTTGGTCATGCGCTCGCCGGTGATGCCCAGCGTGCCGCTGACGGCATCGGTGACGTTCTTCTGCACCACTTTGGCAGCCTTGCGTGCGGTTCGGGTCGCTTTTTTGGCGACTTTTGTAGCGGCTTCTTGAGCCCTGATTCGGGTAACCATATCGACTCCTGGGGATACTTCCCTATTCTGTCGCCAAAACGCGCCGTAAGATACCGGGCAGATACCCGAACACCGTATCCTTCAACCTCAACTTCTTCGTGGAGACACCATGTCCGCACTGCTCAAAAAATTCGAAGCCGCCGTTGCCAATTCCAAAAACCTGTCCGAGCGCCCGGACAATGCCACGCTGCTCAAACTCTATGCGCTGTACAAACAGGGCAGCGTGGGTGACAACGCCGAGAAAAAACCCGGTTTTGGCGACATGGTTGGCCGTGCCAAATGGGACGCCTGGAACGGCGTCAAGGGCACGTCAAAGGACGACGCCATGCAGCAATACGTGGACCTGATTGAGTCTTTGAGCTGACAGCACCGCCTGCACGGCCGCCCGCCGCCATCATTTTTTGACGGCGTGCGGCTTTTTCGCAGACGCCTTTTTGGCGGGTGTGCTGTGGCCGTGCTTCGCCGCCTCTTTGGGCGCCAGCAGTTCGTCCAGATTCTTCACGATTTCACCCTCAATCCGGTCCTTGAACGCACCCAGCAGGAAGCCCAGCTTGGCGTCGAGTTCAAACCGGTCTTTGGTCACATGCAGGGTGCCGTTCACACCGGAACGCGTGAAGCAGACTTCGTCCCGGACCGTCCCTTCCTGGTAGGTGCACTCCATGCCAAAGTGTTCTTCCACCTGCTCGGCCCACTTGAACGCGATCTTGCGCGCTTCGGCCAGACCCAGGTGGTGTTCGCGACGAATATGAAGATCTGCCACTGGTTTTCTCCGTTTGCGTTGTTGTTCAGGATGGCCTCAAGGCTACCGTCCGCTTAGCAGGCGGCAGATCGGCCAGGCGCTTGACCTCATCATAAAAGCGTTGCCACTGCTGCTCTGGCGACACGCCCGGCTGTTCGCCGGGTTTGCCACCCTGCGCTGAAACAGCGCCTCAAAACCCGGCACCAGTTCATCGTAGGCGGCCTGCGCACCAAACGCAGCATTGTTCGCGTTGGCCACCCAGTTGTCATAGCCGCTGTAGCCGCCCCAGCTGGATTTGAGTCTGGCGTACTCGTCCCGAAACTCCCGCATTGCTACGTTTTTCATAGCTAGTTGCGCATATCTGTCAAGGGCTGAGGCCTGATTTGGTTCATAAATTCGCTGCAATTTGGTGCGGGTGGCCAGTGCCAGCGCACGAAACTGCTGGCGCCGCGCATCAAACGCCGCGTAGTCGCTGCGCGCAGCCGGTGACGCCTGCGCCGCCAGCCAGCGTGTGCTGCCGATCCTTTCCACCGCCGTGGCGAAGGACTCGTTGAACAGGGTGTCGTCCTTCACGTACAGCACCTGATGCGCCAGCTCATGAAAAATCATGCGGGCCAATTCACCTTCGGGGTAGTTGATGAAGGTGTTCAGCAGCGGGTCGCCGCCCGCCCAGTTCATCCAGCCCAGCGTGGAGTAAGCGGGCACGCCGTACACACTCACTTCCAGTCCCTCGGCCATGAGCTGTTCGGCTTCAGCCCGGGCGTCAGCTTCGCTGAAATACCCCCGGTAGCCCACACAGCCCGCTACCGGAAAACACCACTTCTTGAGGGTAAGGGATAGCTCGGGCGCGGCCACCACGTTCCACACGACCGAGCGGCGCTGCAAGTCGGCGTAACGGTGGTAGCTGGCGTTATCCGGCAGCGCCAGGTCCGACACGGCAAACTGGCGAATGCGCTGCGCCAGCGCCAGGCGGTCTTTCAGCGGCGCAGGCGTTTGTGCGTCGGCCAGCCACTGCTCCACGGGTTTGGCAGCCTGCAGCATCTGCAAGTGGCCGCTGACAGATTGCCAGTAATAGCGGGTGTCGGCGCAGCCGGTCAAAGAGACCAGCAGCAACAGACCAGCAACGGGACGAAGGAGGCGTATCACACGCCACAGTTTACGACGCGTCCGGCAGCACCGCCGTGACCTCAATCTCCACCTTGGCCCGCGCCTCCACCAGCGCGGCCACCTGCACGCAGGTCATGGCCGGGAAGTTGCGGCGCATCACCTCGCGGTACACCTGCCCCAGTTCCTTGAGACGAGCGTTGTATTCCACGCGGTCCAGGATGTACCAGGTCATGCGCACCATGTGCTCGGGGCCGGCACCGGCCTCCTTCAGCACGGCAGCGATGTTGCGCAGCGTCTGCGCGGTCTGGGCGATGAAGTCGTCGGTTTCAAACTGCTGTTGCCCGTTCCAGCCGATCTGGCCACCCACGTAGATTTGCGTTCCACGCACAGCGATGCCGTTGGCGTAACCTTTGGCGGGAGCCCAGCCGGGCGGTTGCAAAATTTTCATAAGGATTTGAGTTTGAAACGTTGCAGTTTGCCGGTCTCGGTGCGGGGCAACTTGTCCATGAATTCGATTTCGCGCGGGTATTTGAATGGCGCAATGCTGGCCTTCACATGGTCCTGCAGTGCCTTCACCAGCGCATCATCGCCCGTGAACCCGGGCCGCAGCACACAAAACGCCTTGACGATCATGCCGCGCGCGTCATCCGCCTTGCCGATCACGCCGCACTCGGCCACGGCCGGGTGCTTGAGCAGCGCGTCTTCCACCTCGGGCGCGCCCACGTTGTATCCCGCGGTGATGATCATGTCATCGGTGCGGGCCTGGTAGAAAAAGTAGCCGTCGGCATCTTGCAGGAACGCATCACCGGGGTGATTCCAGCCGTTTTTCACGTAGCTGGCCTGACGCGCATCGCCTAGGTATTTGCAGCCGGTGGGGCCAATCACCGCGAGCTTGCCTACCGTGCCACGCGGCTGCTCGGCACCGTCGTCGTCCACCACCTTCGCGGTGTAGCCCGGCACCACCTTGCCGATGGCACCGCGTCGCACATCCGGGGGCGCGGCCGAGATGAAGATGTGAAACATCTCGGTGGCACCAATGCCGTCCAGCATCTCGATGCCGGTGGCGTCTTTCCACAGCTGGCGCGTGGCGTCCGGCAGGGCCTCGCCCGCGCTCACGCAGATGCGCAGGGCTGGTTTGCCCCGGTGCTGCGCCAGCGCTTTCACAAACGGCGCCATCTGCCGGTAAAACGTGGGGGCCGTGTAGCAAATGGTGGCGCCCACCTCAAACATCAGGCCGGCCATTACCTCGGGCGTGTAGGGCACGTCGGGGAAATACACCGAGGCTCCGGCCCACATCGGGAAGATCAGCAAACCACCCAGCCCGAAGGTGAACGCCAGCGGCGGCGAGCCCATCACGATGTCGTCCGGCGTGGCCTTGAGCACATGGCGCGGCCAGGTTTCACAGGCGGCCAGCACATCGCGATGCGTGTGCACCGCCGCTTTGGGCTGGCCGGTGGTGCCGGAGGTGAAGGCCATCAGCGCGATGTCAGTCGCGGCGGTGGGGCAGGCCTTGAAGTGGCCGTCTTTCAGTGCCGCGCGTGCGGCCAGGGAGCCCGACTCATGGGTGGTCACGTTGAACGGCACGATGGTCTGGAGCACCGGATATTGCACCTGCGCCAGCTGCAGTTCTTCCAGCAGCTTCGCATCACACAGCGCCACGGTGGGCTGTGATTTGTCGATGATTTCACCCAGCTCCTTGGCGCGCAGCAGCGGCATGGTGGCCACGGCTATCAAACCAGCTTTCACCACCGCCAGCCAGGCCAGCGCCATGCCAATCGAGTTGCCACCGCGCAGCAAGACACGGTTGCCGGGCACCAACCCGAGGTCTTCCACCAGCACCTGCGCCATGCGGTCCACGCGGTATTGCACGTCCGCATAGGTCAGCGTGACCTTTGGCGAGCGCAGCATGGGGCGGTCGCCAAACCCTTTCTTCGCCGCGTTGTCCAGCAACTCTTCCACCAGATTCAGCTGCTCGGGAAACTGCAGCTCGGGCAGGTCAAATTTCAGCTGCGGCAGCTGATCGGCGGCCGGCAGCCGGTCGTGAACAAAGCGGTCAGTCTGGGCAGATTTCATGATTTCAACACCGATTTGCCAATGATCAATTGCTGCACTTCGGTGGCACCTTCGTAGATGCGCAGCGAGCGGATGTCGCGGTAAAGGCTCTCCACCTTGGTGCCCACCTTCACGCCCATGCCGCCGTGCATTTGCAGCGCCATGTCGATCACGCGCTGCGCGTTTTCGGTGGCGGTCATCTTGGCCATGGCGGCCGCGGCGGTGTAGGCCTGAGCTGCAGCGGGGTTGGCCGTGCCCACGCAGTCGCGCATCCACGCGGCACGGTAGGTGAGCAAGGCGGCAGCGTCGATCAATGCGGCCATTTCGCCCAGCTTGGCCTGGGTGAGCTGAAAGTCGGCCAGCCGCTGGCCAAACATCGCGCGTTGTTTGGCGTAACTCACGGCTTCTGCCAGTGCACGGCGCGCCATGCCCAGCGCGGCACCGGCCACGGATGCGCGAAAGATGTCCAGCGTCTGCATCGCCAGCTTGAAGCCACCGTTCAGCTCGCCCAGTTGCGCACTGGCGGGCACCTGGCAGCCGACAAACTGCAGCGTGGCCAGCGGGTGCGGGGCCATCACCTCGATGTGTTCGGACGCATCCAGCCCCGTGGTATCCGCGTCCACGATGAACGCGGTGATGCCGCGCGTGCCCGCCGCGGGCTCGGTCTTGGCAAACACGCAGTAATAGTCGGCGATGCCGCCGTTGCTGATCCAGGTTTTGGTGCCGTTCAGCGTGAAAAATTCCTCTTTTTGAGTGTCTTTTTGGCCCTCAGCCCTCGTGGAATATGCGTTAGCAGCTATTGTTTTCATAGCGCCTGCGTCAGACCCGGCATCCGGCTCGCTCAACGCAAACGCCGCAATCTTGTCGCCCCGCGCCACGGCAGGCAGATACGCCGCCTGCTGCGCGGGGCTGCCCGCCAGCGTGATGGCGCCGCTGCCCAGGCCCTGCATGGCGAAGGCAAAGTCGGCCAGCGGGGAGTGAAACGCCAGCGTTTCGCGCAGGATCACCAGCGCACGGGAATCCATTTTGTCCAGCGCGCCGCCAAAGGCTGCGGGCACACAGTAGCGCAGCCAGCCGGCGTCGCCCAGCAGCCGCACCCACTTTTTGCAGGCGCGGCGGTCGTCATGTTCGTCCACATTTTGCTGCGGTGCCCAGGCGGCCAGACCGGTGGCGAGGTGGTGGTGCGCTGCGTCGAAGAACGGCAGGGTCAAATGGTTTGTAGGTGAGCTGGTGGGGGCGTTCATGACCTCAGTTCCCCTCAAACACCGGCTTCTGCTTCGCGGCAAACGCGTCGTAGGCCCGCTTGAAATCCTGCGTCTGCATGCAGATGGCCTGCGCCTGCGCTTCGGCTTCCACGGCCTGCTCAATCGTCATGGCCCATTCCTGCTGCAGCATGGTCTTGGTCATGCCGTGCGCGAAGGTGGGGCCAGCGGCCAGCTCGGCGGCCAGCGCTTGCGCCTTCGGCAGCAGGTCCGCGCTCTCGTGCAGCGCGTTGAAGAAACCCCAGGCCAAGCCTTCCTGCGCGGTCATGGCACGGCCGGTGAACAGCAGCTCGCTCGCCCGGCCCTGCCCGATCACGCGCGGCAGCAGGGCGCAGGCGCCCATGTCGGCCCCGGCCAGCCCCACGCGGGTGAACAGAAACGCGGTCTTCGTGCTGGCCGTGCCAAAACGCATGTCGCAGGCCAGCGCCATCATCGCGCCTGCCCCGGCGCAGATGCCGTCTATCGCGCCGATGACCGGCTGCGGGCAGTTGCGCATGGTCTTCACCAGGTCGCCCGTCATCCGGGTGAACTCCAGCATTTCGGGCATGGTCATTTGGGTGAGCGGGCCAATGATTTCGTGCACATCGCCGCCGCTGCAAAAGTTGCCACCCGCACCGGTGACCACCACCACCTTCACGTCAGTCGCGTATTTGAGCACCTCAAACAGGTTGCACAGCTCGGCATACGAGTCAAAAGTCAGCGGGTTTTTGCGCTCGGGCCGGTTGAGCGTGAGCGTGCCCACACCGTCGGCGGTACAGTTCCAGGCGAAGTGTTTCGCCTGATACGCTGCCTTGGCGTCAAACTGGGTGCGCATGGGGTTACCCGCGCCAATATAGTGTTTCATGCAGCCTCCGCAGATGTGTTCATGGTGCTTTTGGCGTGCTCTTTCACCTTGCCCAGCAGGCGGTGCAGCGTGGCAATTTCTTTCTCGGTCAGGCCGCCGAAGGCCTCCACAATCCAGCCTTCGTGCTGGTGCGCCATGTCGCTGAACTGCTTGCGGCCCTTGGGCGTTAGCTTCACGCGGTAGGCGCGGCGGTCGCCGGGCACTTCCACGCGCTCCACCAGCCCTTCGGCCACCAGCTGGTCGGTGATGCCGGTGATGTTGCCGCCCGTCACCATCATGCGGCGCGACAGCTCGTTCATCTTCAGGCCATCGGGCGCGCGCTCCAGTTGCGCCAGCAAGTCAAAACGCGGCAGCGTGGTGTCGAACTGATCACGCAGACCGCTGCGCACCTGCGTTTCGATCAGCTGTGTGCAGGTGAGCAGGCGCAGCCACAGGCGCAGGGCCTCGGGGTGCTCGGCAGGCGTGGTGCCATGCAGGCGGGCTTCCTTGTCCATACTAGAGTTGCTCCTCATTTGCTATATTTTTAGTAGCTATCTGCGCAATATCGGCGAGGGCTAGCAGCTCTTTTTGCTTCTGAATTTCACGATAAAGCTGGTCCCGGCCACTCAGGTACTGTTTGGGCCAGTCCACGGCGCGACTCTGCAGTTTGGCGGCTTCGTGCAGCGTCCAGGCCGGGTCGGCCAGGTGCGGGCGGGCGATGGCGCACAGGTCGGCGCGGCCGGCGGCAATGATGCTGTTGGCGTGGTCAGCCTCGCTGATCGCGCCCACGGCCATGGTCTGGATGCCCACCTCGTTGCGGATGCGGTCGGAAAACGGCGTCTGGTACATGCGGCCATAGACCGGCTTGGCGGCTCGCGTGGTCTGGCCGCTGGAGACGTCGATCACGTCGCAGCCCGCAGCTTTGAACAGGCGGGCCATCGCCACCGCGTCGTCCGCCGTGTTGCCACCCGGCGCCCAGTCGTGCGCGGAGATGCGCACGCTCATGGGCAGGTGCGCAGGCCACACGGCGCGCATGGCGGCAAACACTTCCAGCGGGTAACGGCAGCGGTTGTCGAACGAGCCGCCGTAGTCATCGGTGCGCAGATTGGTCAGCGGCGTGAGGAAGGTGGAGAGCAGGTAGCCGTGCGCACAGTGCAGCTCCAGCCAGTCAAAACCCGCAGCGGCGGCGCGGCGGGTCGCGTCCACAAACTGCTGCTTGATCGTGTCCATGTCGGCCCGCGTCATCGCGTGCGGCGTCTGGTTTTGCTCGCCATACGGCTGGGCGCTGGCGGCCATCACCGGCCAGTTGGTCTCTGCGTTTGGCAAGGGCTCGTCGGTCTGCTCCCAGCCCACCTGCGTGGAGCCTTTGGGGCCGCTGTGGCCCAGCTGGATGCCGATTTTGGCGGTGCTGCTGGTGTGCACAAAATCCACAATACGCTTGAAGCCCGCGGCCTGCGCGTCGTTCCACAAACCGGGGCAGCCGGGGGTGATGCGCCCCTCCGCGTTCGGGCTGGTCATCTCCACCATCACCAGCGCGGCGCCGCCCAGCGCGCGGGCGCCCAGGTGCACCAGGTGAAAGTCTTGCACCAGCCCGTCCACCGCGCTGTAAGTGGCCATGGGCGACACGACGATGCGGTTTTTAAGCTGCGTTTCGCGCACTTTGAGGGGCAGCAGCATGGGTGGCACCACCTTGCCGCCCGACAGCCAGGCCTCATACCCATCCAGCCAGGCCGCATCGCGCAGGCGCAGGTTTTCGTGGCTGATGCGCTGGCTACGCGTGAGCAGCGAATAGGCAAACTGCTCCACCTGCATGCCGGTGTAACGCGTGACATTCTCAAACCACTCGGTCGAGTTGCGCGCCGCGTTTTGAATCTTCAGCACCTCCACGCTGCGGCGGGCTTCGTAGCGCTGCAGCACCTCCATCATGTCCTTGCCGGCCACCAGCTGGTCGGTGCTGGCGGCAAACTCATTCGCCAGATCAATCGCGTCTTCCAGCGCCAGCTTGGTGCCGCTGCCAATAGAAAAGTGCGCAGTGTGCGCCGCATCACCCATCAACACGACAGGTACGGGCTTGTTGCCAATCTGCACCGTGTGCACCCACGTCTTGCACATCACACGCGGAAAGCGAATCCAGTTGGCCGAGCCGCGCAGGTGTTTGGCGTTGCTGATGAGTGCGTTGCCGTCCAGATATTTGGCAAACAGGCGCTCGCAAAACGCCACGCCCTCCTCCTGGCTCATGTCTTCCAGGCCATGCGCCTGCCACACGGCCTGCGGCGTTTCCACAATGAAGGTGGAGGTGTTGTCGTCAAACTTGTAGGCGTGCGCCTGAAACCAGCCGTGCTCGGTCTGCTCGAAAGCGAAGGTGAAGGCGTCAAACGTCTTTTTGGTGCCCAGCCACACAAAGCGGCACTGGCGCGTGTCGATGTCGGGCTGGTACACCTCGGCGTAGCGGGTGCGGATGCGGCTGTTGAGCCCGTCGCTGGCAATCACCAGATCGGCGTCGTACTGCGCGGCCAGCGCCTGATCGTCCGCCGCGTCCACCTCAAACACCAGGTCCACGCCCAGCGCGATGCAGCGCTCTTGCAGGATGTTGAGCAGGTGCTTGCGCCCGATGCCACAAAACCCGTGCCCGCCCGAGCGCACGCTGCGCCCCTTGAAAAACACCTCGATATCGTCCCAGTGGTTCAGCGCGTCGCCAATCTGCTGCCCGGTGACGGGGTCCGCCGCGTGCAGGTTGCCCAGCGTCTGGTCCGACAGCACCACGCCCCAGCCAAACGTGTCAAACGGCTTGTTGCGCTCCACCACCGTGATGCGGTGCGCGGGGTTTTGCAGCTTCATCAGCAGCGCGAAATACAGACCGGCGGGGCCGCCGCCAATGCACAGGATGTTCATGACGTAATAGTTTAGGCTTAAACTATTTATTGTCAATGGGGTGATGTTTAGGAAGTATCTGTATTCAGCAATAAATGCTAGCGCCCCAAATTTAATCAGACCTCCTTCATCTAGCTCGCTTCCCGGCCATATGCCAGAATGGACTGGCACCGTGCGCACCGCATTCCCATTGCAAACATAAACAATTCCGGGGACACCTTGAGCTACATCCCAAAAACCATCAGCGAAGTCGTTCTCGAATACATCAATCGAACGACCTTTTTGCCAGCAATTCAGCGCGAATACGTCTGGGATACGGATGGCATTGAAAAGCTGTTTGACTCCATCATGGGCAATTACCCGATCGGCTCATTCCTGTTCTGGAAGATCCGGGAAGAAAAGAAAAGTCTATGGACGGCCTACAAATTCTTCAGCGACTTCGACAAGGAAAATCCACACAATGAGGAAGCAAACGTAGCCGGGATCAATCAGGACATCTACCTTGTCCTGGATGGACAGCAGAGACTAACTTCGCTCTACCTCGGACTCAAGGGGTCGTACCGGTTTTTCTATTACAGCTGGAAGAAAACATACCTCTATCTGAACCTCTTTAAAAGGCCAGAGCGCAGTGATGATCCAGAAGAACTAACTTACGAATTCGCTTTCCGGGAAAATGCTGCGCCCAACCCCAAAAACCAGAACCCACAGCACTGGTACCTCGTGGGGGATATTTTGAATTTCAGTTCGGCTAGCCAGGCTCGAAAGGATATTCGGGATCGGCTAGTTGGGCAGGACCAATTGCTTGTAGACAATGCAGTTGAGTTAGTCGAGGAGTTGCACAATCGACTATTCACAGAGCGATTGATAAACTTTTTTGAAGAGCGGTCGGATGACTATGACAAAGTCGTCGAAGTCTTCATTCGCGCGAATACTGGAGGAAAGAAGCTGGAGTACAGCGACATCCTGCTATCTACGGCGACGGCCAAATGGAAAAATCTCAACGCACGCGACGAAATCCATGATTTCACTGGCGAGATTAACGCCATCGGGGCTGGATATAACCTCGGCAAAGATTTTGTGTTGAAGGGCGCACTGTATCTGACCCCCGGACTTCCCATTCAGTACAAAGTGAAGAATTTCACCAAACCGAACCTAGGGAAAATTGAGGACAACTGGGATCTCATAAAAACAAATATCCGCACGACGATTCGTCTAATCAGTAGATTTGGCTTTAGCGACAAAAATTTGATTTCCACGTTGGCATTGCTCCCAATTGCGCTTTATCTCAGTCGGCTTGGAAAGAAGAATTTTGTCGAATCGACTCAACAGGCTGACGTGCTAAACCAATTACTGATGGAGAAGTGGCTTGCAATCGTTCTGCTTAAAAACGCATTTGGTGGATCATCGGACACCACTTTAAAAAATTTGCAAGATGTCCTCAATGAGCAAACAGATTTTTCTGTTTTCCCCTACGAGGCAATCAATAGGAAACTTGGCATAGAGCCGAGCTTCTCCGAGACAGAGATCGAAAATCTTCTAGGCACTCAGTACGGATCCAAATATAGCTACCTAATCCTGTCATTGTTATATCCAGGCAGAGACTGGAAAGACAGCACGTACCATGAAGACCACATATTTCCTAAATCGGAATTTACTGCCAGAAGCTTGAGTGCGCGCGGGTACCCGTCAGATGTTGTCAATGCATATCAGAAGCACTTCAACACCATCGCCAACCTTCAGCTGCTCACGGATAAGGAAAATTTAGAAAAGAATGCGGCAGCGTTTGACGGCTGGCTTGAGACACGCGACGTGCACTTCAAGACGAGACACTCGATTCCAGTGATGTCTTCTTACGATTTTTCTCACTTTCTCACTTTTATCGACAACCGACGTGGTGACATCAAAGCAAAACTCAAAAGCATTTCGATGTAGCTTTATGCGGCTTCGTCTGTCGGTTTGAGCAGCACGCTAATGTTCAACAAGGTTCGCAGTTGTTCGACCTTCGCTTGGAAACGAATAGCCACTTCCAATCAATGGAAGCTCATATCGTGAAGCAGATTTCCTTGAAATTTAGCATTCAAATACAGTCTCAGTCCACGGCAGATATGCGCGAATAGCTACTATATTCATAGCGATTTATCGCGTGCTAGGTATTTCCCCCAACCCAGTCAATCCTTACGCTGGCGTGTCGGGTGGCTGCGACGGGGCAACGGAGCTGTTCGCGGTGGCTACAGAATCTGCACGCCAGCCAAAGCGTTAACGCAGCAACCTCAAAGCCCAAGAAGCAGCCGCCCGCGAGATGCGCAGTGGACACGACGCGGACGCCCGGCGCGCTCGCCAACCAGTTAAACCAGTGGCCAGCTACCGCCAAAGCTTCCCACACAACCCCCGATAAACAAACGCCTGCGTCGGCGCAACCGGGTTGCTGCCCAGCGGCTCCACAGACACCGCCAGCTCCACCGCCGTGAAAAACACCTTCTCGGCAGGCTCGGCCAGGTTCACGCGCACAAACTTGCCCTCAGGCACGGGGCCAATGGCAGACACGGCGCCCGCCTTGTCGATGCGCCACAGATACAGCGTGTTGCCCGCAGGCACATCCACCGGCGCAACCTGTTTGATCTCCACCACCTTGCCCTGGCGCAGGCTGGACACAATCAGCCCCGGCTGGCCCTGCGCGGTGGCCAGCACGCCCACATAGCTGGCGGGCAACTGGGTTTCCTGCTCACTACCACTGCCCATCTGGGCCTGCCACAGCATGGGCGCCACGGTGCCCACCACCAGCCCCATGGCGAGGGCGCCAGCGGGGATGGGCGCCAGCCAGCGCTGCCACCAGGCCATTGCCTTCGCAGGCGGCGCTTTCGGCGCAATGCCCGCGCGGTGGGCGATGCTCTTCCATATCGCCGCGCTGGGCTCGACCGGGGGCAGCGTGGTCATCATGGGGCCGAGGCGTTGCGCCCAGCTGGCTACCGCAGTGGCCAGCTCGGGGCGGGTGCGCATGGCGGCCTCAAACCGGCGCCGCGCCCGGCCCTGCAAGGTGCCCAGCACGTAGGCGCCTGCCAATTGGTCCACGGCCTCGGGGTGTTGATACCAATATTTGTTCATGCCGCCACCTCCAGGCAGCCTTTGAGCCGCATCAGGCTGCGCCGGGTCCAGGCCTTGACGGTGCCCAGCGGCCGGCGCATGCGCTCGGCAATCTCGGGGTGCGTGAGGCCTTCAAAAAAAGCCATCATCACGGCCTGCCGGGGCTCCTGCTCCAGCGCGCCCAGGCAGTGGCCCAGGCGCTGGCCGTCTTCGTGCGCCAGCAGCTGGTCCAGCGGCGAGCCGGTGTCGTCCTCGATGTCATGCATCTGCGCTTCGCCATCGTCGTCATGCCAAACCAGCGGCTGCTCGGGCTTTTTGCGGCGCAGCACGTCAATGGCGCGGTTGCGCGTGACGACGCACAGCCAGGCCAGCGTCAAGCTCTGCCCCGGCGCGCGCTGGGCGGACTGGTTCCACACGGTCAAAAACACTTCCTGCAACACGTCTTCAGCCAGGGCGCGGTCTTGCACCACACGGCTGGCCACGGCCAGCAGCCGGGCAGCCACTTTGCGGTAAAGAGACTCCAGCGCCACAGCATCCCGCAGGGCGACACGCGACAGCAGTGCTTGGATTTCGTCGCGGTCGTCCATAGGCGTTCAGTGCGTTTCAGTACGTGTAGGTTGGCGTTGGTGTGTAGGCCGGTGCTTCGGTCCGGGCAGCGGACTGCTTCACCGCTGCGGGGGGCACCACGTGCCACACACCGCCGCTGCCGTCGCCATTGCGGTCACCCGGCTTGGCGTCACCGGCGAAATAGTACAGGGGTTTGCCGCCAACCGTCCATTGTTTGGCGCCGTTGGCATCCATCAGGCCGAAATCGCCCTGCGCCGTGGCACCTGCTTTGGCCACGAATGCGGGCCAGGCCACCAGGCAGCCGCCCGAGCAGTTGCTTTTGTTGGGGGTGTCTTTGTCAAAGATGTAGACGGTGCGCCCGGCTGCGTCGGCCAGCACGCCGTCTTTCACCACGGGCTGTGCCTGTGCGCCAACGTGGATGAGTGCCAGCAGGGCTGCGGCCAGAAGGGTTTGCTTGTTGTTCATCATGATCAGGGTTCCTTGCAAGTTGTAACCGGTATCAGGTGCCGGTAAAAGTGGAACGCGATATTGCGTTCTGCCTCTAGAACGCAGGGTTTGGGCGCATGGATGCAGGGGCCTGAAAATAAATTTTGATCCCGCTGGCGCAAAATACCCCCATGAAACCACCTCCAAGACTGCAAGCACTGATAGAAGAAGGCCTGATCGACACCGTGGTGCGCCAGCTGATGAGCGGCAAGGAAGCCATGGTGTTTGTGGTGCGCTGCGGGGACGAGACGCGGTGCGCCAAGGTCTACAAAGAGGCCACCAACCGCAGCTTTCGCCAGGCGGTGGACTACACCGAAAACCGCAAGGTGAAAAACTCCCGCCAGGCCCGCGCCATGGCCAAGGGCACAAAATTTGGCCGCCAGGCGCAAGAGGCGGCCTGGCAAAGCGCCGAGGTGGATGCGCTGTATCGCCTGGCTGACGCGGGTGTGCGCGTGCCCAAACCCTACAACTTTCATGAAGGCGTGTTGCTGATGGAGCTGGTGACCGACGCGCACGGCGACGCCGCGCCCCGGCTGAACGATGTGCAGTTCACCCCTGAGGCGGCGCGCACCCACCACGCGGCGCTGCTGGTGGAGGTGGTGCGCATGTTGTGCGCGGGGGTGGTGCACGGGGATTTGTCGGAATTCAACATCCTTCTGGGCCATGTGGACGGCGTGGACAGCCCGGTGATCATCGACCTGCCGCAGGCGGTGGACGCGGCGGGCAACAACCACGCGCAGCGCATGCTGCTGCGCGATGTGGCGAACCTGCGCGACTTTTTCGGCCAGTTTGCGCCCGACTTGCTAAAAACCGACTTTGGCCACGAGATGTGGGACCTGTACCAGCGCGGCATGCTGGACCCCGACGCGGCGCTGACCGGCCACTTTGTGCACCAGCAGGGCGCCGTGGATGTGCGTGGCGTGATGCGCGAGATTGGCGACGCGGCTGCCGATGAGGCCGCACGGCGGCTGCGCATGCAGGCTGTTGGCTGACAAGCGAACGCGGCGTTGAGGCCGCGTTTTGGATCTGTTTAGCCTGTTGACGTTCGGGCCTGGTACTTGAAAAATAGCGCCATGCAGCCCCTGATTCGCGCCGTTGAATCCAAACTGGCCATGCTGCCGGTACCGGTGGCGCTGCGCCTGCCGGGCGGCCGGATGATCGGGCCGCCACGCTCCAAAGTGACGCTGGGGTTCACGCGCTGGTCTAGCGTGGCCGCTTTTGCGGCCGGCAAGATTGGCGCCATCGGCGAGGGGTTTGTAGAAAACCGCGTGCAGATTGAGGGGCACATGCGCGATGTGTTTGCCGTGGCCGTGGGGCTGTTGCCGGGCAGCCCGGTTGCCAGCAACACGAGCTGGTGGCCCGCGCTGCTGCGCCGGGCGCGCTCGCTGGCGGCGCATTCGCTGGAGCGGGACGCCGAGCAGATCCAGTTTCATTACGACGTGAGCGATGACTTTTACACGCTGTGGCTGGACCCGCGGCGCGTGTACTCCTGCGCCTACTACCGCGAGCCCGACATGACGCTGGCGCAGGCGCAGGAGGCCAAGCTGGACCACATTTGCCGCAAGCTCAAACTCAATGCGAATGACCGGTTTCTGGACATCGGCGCGGGCTGGGGTGGCCTGCTGCTGTGGGCGGCCGAGCACTACGGGGTGGACGCCACGGGCATCACGCTATCCAAAAACCAGCAGGCTTATGTGCAGCGGCTGATCAACGAGCGGGGTTTGCAGAACCGGGTGCGCATTCACCTGCGGGACTACCGCGAGATGGATGTGTCGGTGCAGTTTGACAAGATCGCGTCCATCGGCATGTTTGAGCATGTGGGCCACGCGAATCTGGGCGCCTATTTCAGCCGCATTCACCAGCTGCTGGTGCCGGGCGGGCTGGTGCTGAACCACGGCATCACGGCGGGCGGGCTGGATGCGGGCCAGCTGGGCAGTGGCATGGGGGATTTCATCGAGAAATACATCTTTCCCGGCGGCGAGCTGCTGCACGTGAGCCACATCCTGCGCGAAACGGCGGCCGCCGGGCTGGAGATGGTGGATACCGAAAACCTGCGCCCACACTACGCACGCACGCTATGGGCGTGGTCGGACGCGCTGGAGGCTAATCTGGATGAAGCGCAGCACGTGCTGCAGCAAACCGCCAATGCCTCGCGTGCGGAGCGGGTGCTGCGCGCCTACCGCCTGTACCTGGCGGGCAGCGCGATGAGTTTTGAGCAGGCCTGGGTGTCGCTGCACCAGATGCTGAGTGCCAAGCCGGCCAGCACGGGCGGGTTTGACATGCCGAAGGGCGCACAATCGGCGTATCCGTTCAACCGCGAATACATGTACCCCAAAGATTGACACCAACCATGCTCTACAAATTCAAATCCAAAGCCACCGGCGACCTGATCATGCTGGAGCCCAACGGGCGGCGCATGCTGGAGATTGTGGGCAAGGAGCCCGGGCCCAAGGGCATCATCCTGGCGCAGGACATGCCGGGAGCCATTGCCGCGCTGGAGGCTGCCGTGAATCAGGAAGAAGCCGAGCAGGCCGCGATGGTCAAAGCGGCGCAGGCTGAAGGCAAACCCGTGCCGAAGTTTGAAGCCATCTCACTGCGGCAGCGGGCAGTGCCATTCGTCGAGATGCTCAAGCGCTGCCACAAAGCTGACCACGAGGTGGTCTGGGGCGTTTGACGCTCAGTCCACCTTGGCGCCGGAGGCTTTGACCACAGGCGCCCACTTCTTGATCTCGGCTTCGATCAGCTTGGCGAACTCTGCCGGTGTGTTGCCGCTGGGGATGACGCCCTGAGCCAACAGCTTTTCTTTCATGGCGGGTGAATTCAGGGCCTTGGCGGTTTCCTGCTGAAGGCGGCTCACCACATCAGCCGGGGTGCCTGCGGGTGCGAGCAGGCCAAACCAGCTGCTGGCCTCAAAACCCTTGAGCTGGCCCGCTTCTTCCACCGTGGGCAGCTCGGGCATGGCGCCCGAGCGCTGGCTGCTGGTGACCGCAAACGCCTTGAGCTTGCCGCCCTTGATCTGCGGCATGGCTGAGGGCAGGTTGTCAAACATCACGTCCACCTGGCCCGACACCATGCCCATCATGGCGGGGCCGGAGCCGGTGTAGGGGATGTGGGTCATGAACACGCCGGTCATCGACTTGAACAGCTCGCCCGCCAGGTGGATGGACGTGCCGTTGCCGCTGGACGCCATGTTGAGCTTGCCGGGGTTGGCGCGGGCAAACTTGATGAAATCCGGCACGGTGTTGATGCCCAGCCGGGCAGCGGTTTCGGTGTTCATCACCATCACGTTGGGCACGCCGGCCACCAGCGTGATGGGGGCGAAGTCTTTCACGGGTCGTAGGGCATCTTGCTGTACATCGACTTGTTGATGGCGTGCGTGCCCACCGTGCCCATCAGCAGCGTGTAGCCGTCCGCCGGTGATTTGGCGACGATGTCAGCACCCACGTTGCCGCCCGCACCGGCCCGGTTTTCCACCACGAAGGTTTGGCCAAATGCCTTCGACAACTCGGGCGCGACCGCGCGGGCCAGAATGTCGGTGGTGCCACCGGGTGCAAAGGGCACCACGATTTTGACCGGCTTGGTGGGCCAGGCTGTTTGAGCCCATGCTGCAGGCGCTATAAATACAATAGCTGCTTGCGCAATGGTGGCGAGGGCTAGACGGCTAAAACGCTTGTATTTTGAGGTCATTTTGTCTCCTTCTGGTGTTCTGATGGATAGATCGCTGGCTGATGATGCCACCGTTGACCCTGTTTGTGAGTCACCTGGGTGAATAGCTCAGGGCATGACGATACCGCCGTCGATCACCAGATTGGCACCGTGCGTGAAACTGGCCTGTGCAGACAGCAGGTAAACGATGCCGGACGCAATTTCTTCGGCGCGGCCAATGCGCTGCTGCGCCGCCAGATTCTCGATGCGCTGGCGGTGCGCGGGGTTGGACAGCGGCTTGGCAATCATGGGCGTATCCGTGGCGCCGGGCGACACGGTGTTGACCCGGATGCCCTGCGCGGCCAGCACACGGGCCGCGTTTTTGGCCAGCGCAATCACCCCGCCCTTGCTGGACGCATAAGCCGCCGTGCCCGACAGGCCACCGCCGCGCAAACCGGCAATGCTGGCCACGGCGCAGATGGTGGCGCCGGGCTTCATGACTTTGGCCGCCTCACGCATGCACAGCCAGGTGCCGACGACGTTCACATCATGGATGCGGCGAAACTGCTCGATGGAAATATCCATGAAGGGCGTGGTGTCCACCACACCCGCGCTGGTGACCAGGGCGTCCAGCGAGCCCAGAAACTCATGGGCCTGGCGGAACGCTGCGATAACCTGGGCCTCATCGGCCACGTCACACAGCACGCCGTCGTGCCGGGTGCCGGGGTGTTCCAGCCCGGCCTGCAGGGCCACGCGCTGCGCACCGTCTGCATTCAAATCCAGGCCGAACGTGTGGTAGCCGTGGGAAGCCAGCTCCATCACCGTGGCCGCGCCTATGCCACTGGCGGAGCCGGTGACGATGCAGGTGCGGTGGTCGGTTTTCATGGCTTGAGTTTAGACAAGAAAAAAAGCCACCAGGCAATCACCCGGCGGCTTTTCAGATGGCTTGCAAAAAGGCTCAGTCAGCAAACTGCTTGGCTGCCTCGATGACGGGTTTGAGTTTGGCAATCTCGGCGGCCACAAAAGCCTTGTGAGCGGCAGGCTCCATGCGGTTGTCGGTCACCACCACAGCACCCAGATCATCCTGCTTTTTCAGGAAGTCAGGATCCTTCAAGGCCAGCTTGAGCGCGTCGTTCACTTTTTTCAGTACGGCAGGGGGCGTGCCTTTAGGTGCATACAGCCCGTGCCAGATGGTCAAATCAAACCCCTTCAGACCCATTTCCTGCAGGGTTGGGTAGTCTTTGAGCAGCTTGTGCTTGGACAGCGGCTTGGCAGTCGTGACCGCGAAGGCCTTGACGCGGCCAGAGGCGATCTGCTGGGTGGTGTTGGTGGTCTGGTCACACATCAGGTCGACCTGGCCACCCAGCAGCGCGTTCATGGCCGGAGCCGTGCCACCGTAGGGGATGGTGGTCATGGCTTCGCTGGCCTTGATGGCCGACTGCCACATCAGGCCACACAAATGAGAGGCTGAACCCAGACCGGCGTGGGCGATGTTCAGCTTGCCTGCATTGGCACGGATGTAGTTTTCAAAGTCGCGGTAGGTGTTGGCCGGCAGTTGCGGCTTGCCGATGAGGGTCATCGGCACTTCATTCACCAGACCCAGGAATTCAAAATCTTCCAGCGGTTTGTACTGGATCTTTTTGTACAGGGCCGGCGTTGCGGCCATGCCGATATGGAACAACAGCAGGGTGTGGCCGTCCGGAGCAGCGCGTGCCACCTTGGTCGCGCCAATGGTGCCGCCTGCACCCGCGGTGTTTTCCACCACGAAGTTGGCGCCGCCACCCATGGTTTTGCGCATGGTTTCGCCCAATTGGCGGGCCACGAGGTCGGTAGGACCGCCGGCAGCAAAAGGCACCACGATGGTGATGGGCTTGGAGCCGGGGTAGTCCTGCGCTTGTGCAAACAGGGAAACTGCCGCAGCGGCAATAACCAGTAGTCGTTTCATATCAATCACTCCAGAAAAGGGATGCTGACAGTCTAAAGCGCCAAATTCACATTTCCATCGCGGAAACTACTTAGCGGGAAACCCCCTACAAATCCCTGTCAACGCTATTTGTAGCTGCGCGCGTCTTCAATCACTTTGCCGTCATTGGGCAGGCTGCCCGGCACCACCAGCTCCACGTCACCCCGCAGCTTGGTGACGTCGCGGATGGCCTCGCCAATTTTGACGGCCAGCGCGTCCGGGCCGCTGCAGGCGGTTTCCACCTTCAAAGTCATGGCGTCGTTGGCCATTTCACCAGTAACGACCAGCCGTGCCTTCGTGATTTCCGGGAAGCGTTTGGCGATGGTATCCACCTGACCAGGGTGCACAAACATGCCCCTGATTTTGGTGGTCTGGTCCGCCCGGCCCATCCAGCCCTTGATACGGGTGTTGGTCCGGCCGGTGGGGCAGGTGCCTGACAACACTGCCGACAAGTCGCCCGTGCCAAAGCGGATCAGCGGGTAATCAGGGTTAAGGCTGGTTACCACCAGCTCGCCCACTTCGCCCTCGGGCACGGGGTCACCGGTGCCAGGACGGACGATTTCAACAATCACACCTTCGTCGAGCACCAGGCCTTCGCGTGCAGCCGTTTCATAGGCGATCAGGCCCAGATCGGCCGTGGCGTAGCACTGGTAAGCATGGACACCGCGCCCGGCGAACCAGTCGCGAAGGGACGGCGGAAATGCCTCCCCGCCCAGCATGGCTTTTTTCACGCTGGGCAGCGCCACGCCCATGTCTGCCGCTTTTTCCAGAATGATTTTCAGGAAGCTGGGGGTACCGATGTAGCCGGCGGGGCGCAACTCGGCCATGGTTTGCACCTGCTGCTCGGTCTGCCCCGTGCCACCAGCAAACACCGTGCAACCCAGTGCATGGGCGCCCGTCTCCATCATCGAGCCGGCAGGCACAAAGTGGTAGCTGAAACAGTTGTGGATCAGCTCCCCGGGCCGAAAGCCCGCAGCAAAGATGGCCCGCGCCATGCGCCAGTAGTCCTTGCCCACGCCTTCCGGCTCATAAATCGGGCCGGGGCTGGCAAACAAGCGGGGCATGGCGGCACCGAAACCCATGGTGCTGAAGCCGCCAAACACATTGCTGGCATCCTGGGCGCGAGCCTGCTGCTGGCGCTCCAGCAACTCGTGTTTGCGTGTCACCGGCAGACGCGCCAGCGCGGCGCGGTCATGCACGCCGGCGGCATCCACTCCCTCCAAAATGCCGGCGAAGGCCGTGGAACGGGTCTGGGCATGGGCCACCTGGCGAGGCAATGCGGCCATCAATGCAGCCTCACGGGCTTGCGGGGAGCGGGCTTCCAGTAGATCGAAAAAATCACTCACAAACACGTCCTCATTGTTGAAACGGCCACACGCAGTAGGCAAGCCGGGGGTATACATGATTCAAGCCAGCCAGCGCTTGCGTCGTTTGTAGCTCTTCACGTCCTTGAAACTCTTGCGCTCGCCACCGCCCACGCCCAGGTAAAACTCCTTGACGTCTTCGTTGTTGCGCAGGTCTGATGCCACACCGTCCATCACCACACGGCCGCTTTCCATGATGTAGCCGTAGTCGGAATACTGGAGTGCCATATTGGTGTTTTGCTCAGCCAGCAGGAACGTCACCTTTTCCTTGTCGTTCAGGTCTTTGACGATGTTGAACACCTCTTCAACAATCTGCGGCGCCAGACCCATGCTGGGCTCGTCCAGCAGCACCATGCTGGGGTTGGCCATGAGGGCACGCCCGATGGCGCACATCTGTTGCTCGCCACCCGAGGTGTAGGCGGCCTGGCTGGTGCGGCGTGTTTTGAGGCGGGGAAAGTAGTTGTAGACCTTCTCCAGGTTGCGCGCGATCTCGGCCTTGTCCTTGCGCGTGTACCCCCCGGTCAGCAGGTTTTCTTCGATGGTGAGGTGGGCAAAGCAATGGCGCCCTTCCATGACCTGCACCACGCCGCGCTGCACCAGATCCGCCGGCGACAGGTTTTCAATGCGCTCGCCGCGCAGCTCGATGCTGCCCTTGGTGACTTCGCCGCGCTCGCCCTTGAGCAGATTGGACACAGCGCGAAGCGTGGTGGTTTTGCCTGCGCCGTTGCCGCCCAGAATGGCCACGATGCTACCCTGCGGCACCTGCAGCGAGACGCCCTTGAGCACGAGGATCACGTGGTTATAGATAACCTCGATGCCGTTGACGTTGAGAACGATGTTTTTGGGTTCCATGGGTTTACCTTTTGACCAATCGGCAAGGCAGTGCGTTGTTTGAAGCCGCGCAGCCTTGCCGATTGGCGGCTCGAATTGAGCCGCCAAATCGATCAGTTCACATCAAGACTGGCAATCAGCCGGTGTGCGTGGTGTGAGTTTCTTGTCTGCTGCGTATTTGGCTGCCGTGTTCTTCACCAATGGTTTCAGAATCTGCTCGTCAGCCTGAAGCCAGTCAGAGCTGAAGTCCCACTTCTTGCCATCCCATGTGTGCACGCGGGCCCAGTTGGAACCCATGTGGTCAGCACAGGAGGTGCTGATAGGGCGCATCACGCCGGCGAAACCCAATGCATCAAGCTTCTTCTGGTCGAGCGCAAGGTTCTCATAGCCCCAGCGGGCCTGTTCACCCGTAACCCATTTGCCCTTGCCATAACGCTCCTGTGCACGGCGAACACCTTCAACCGCCAGCATCGCGCTCATGGCGCCGCGCATGTAAAGCACCTGGCCCACTTCTTCTTTCGGACCCGTGCCCTGACCCTTGGCATGGACTTCCTTCAGGATGTCCTGAACCACTTTGGAATTGGGTTCCGCGCCGTGCTGCATGGTCACCGCGTTGTACCCCTTGGCACCTTCGCCGACGTCTTTGACATCTGGCTCGGCACCGGACCACCACACGCCATACATCTTGTCGCGTGGATAACCCGTGGCTTGCGCTTCTTTCAGGGCGGTGGAATTCATCACACCCCAGCCCCACAGCAGCACGTAGTCAGGCTTGGCCTGGCGAACTTGCAGCCAGGTGGCTTTTTGCTCCACGCCTGGTGCTGTCACGGGCAGCAGTTGCAGGTTGAATCCGTGCATGGCTGCACGCTCTTGCAACAGGGGAATCGGCTCCTTGCCATAGGGGCTGTCATGGTAGACCAGCGCGATTTTCTTGCCCTTCAGTTTGTCAAGGCCACCTTCTTTTTTACCGACGTGCTGAATCAGCGCGTCAGCTGCCAGCCAGTACGTGCCAGCCAGCGGGAAGTTCCACTTGAAGACGGTGCCATCCTGGCTTTCGCTGCGGCCATAACCTGCAGTGATCAGCGGGATCTTGTCGCCAGGGGCTTTTTCGGTCAGCGCGAAGGTAATGCCGGTAGACAGTGGCTGGAACACCGTGGCACCACCGTTCTTGCCCTTCAGGCGCTCATAACATTCCACGCCGCGGGCGGTGTCATAACCCGTCTCGCACTCTTCGTAAATGATCTTCACGCCGTTGATGCCGCCGCGCGCATTGATGAGCTTGAGGTAATCGGAATAACCGTTGGCCCATGGCACACCGTTAGGCGCATAAGGACCCGTGCGATAGGGCAAGCCCGGGAAGAACTGTTCCTTGGCCTGGGCAAATGCCGTGATGCCCACGGCGGCCAGGCAAGTGGCCAATGCAAGATTGCGTAGTTTCATAACGTCTCCTGGTGTTATGGCACGGGTCTGTGCCGGGGTTGCTTGAATGAAGCCTCTTTCAATCAATGGGGGAACGGCCACAGGCGCATCTTCTGCTTGCCTATAGACCACAATTTGGCGAGTCCATGCGGCTCCACGATCAGGAACCACACAATCAGGGCGCCGAAAATCATCAGCTCGGCATGCGAAATGCCGGCCGTGGAAATTTCCAGTCCTACGGCCGAACCCAGAACAGGCAGCAACTGGTTCAAGGCAATAGGCAGCACCACAATGAACGCCGCACCAAAGAAGCTGCCCATAATGGAGCCCATGCCGCCAATGATCACCATGAACAGCATCCGGAAAGACTGATCGACCGAGAAGGCGGCTGGCTCCCAGGCACCGAGGTAAACGAAACCCCAGAGTGCTCCCGCCACGCCGACGATGAACGAGCTGACGGCAAAGGCGCTGAGCTTGGCATACATGGGCCGGATGCCGATCACCGATGCAGCAACGTCCATGTCACGGATAGCCATCCATTCACGGCCAATGGCCCCACGAACCAGGTTTTTGGCGAGCAGGCCAATGACCATCAGAATACCCAGGCACAGCAGATACTTGGAAACAGGGCTCTCAATTTCGAAACCGAACACCTGCAGATTGGATACCGACACCGAACCCGAAGGCGAGTCATTGGTGAACCACTTGATGCGCAGGAACATCCAGTCGCTGAAGAATTGGGCCGCCAGTGTGGCCACAGCCAGGTACAAGCCCTTGACACGCAGACTGGGCAGGCCGAACAGAATGCCGAAGAAGGTAGAACAGACTCCGCCCAATATCAGCGCCGGAATCAGTGGCATGTCGGGAATACGAATGAAGAAGTTATAGGCGCCGTATGCGCCCACCGCCATAAAGGCACCCGAGCCCAGCGAGATCTGGCCGCAGTAGCCCACCAGAATATTGACGCCGACGGCTGCGAGCGAAAAGATCAGGAAAGGAATGAGAATGGCCCGGAACAGGTAGTCGCTAGCCAGCATGGGCACCGCGAACACCGCAAAAGCCAGCAGCAAGGCAATGGCGATCCGGTCCTGCGCAATCGGGAATATCTGCTGGTCCGCCGCGTAGGACGTTTTGAATTGACCGTTTTCTCTGTAAAACATGACTGATTACCTCAAACGCGGTCAATGATTTTTTCGCCGAACAGGCCCTGCGGGCGAACCAGCAGGAAGGCCAGCGCCAGTACGTAAGCAAACCAGATCTCGATGCCACCACCGACATAGGGGCCAAGGAACACTTCCGACAGTTTTTCACCGACGCCGATGATCAGGCCGCCGATGATGGCACCGGGCACCGACGTCAAACCGCCCAGAATCACAACCGGCAATGCACGCAGCGCCACCGTGGTCAGCGAGAACTGCACGCCGAGTTTGGAGCCCCAGATCATGCCGGCCACCAGCGCCACGATGCCGGCCACGCACCAGACGATGACCCAGATGCGGTTGAGCGGAATGCCGATAGACTGGGCGGCCTGGTGATCGTCGGCAACAGCACGCAAAGCGCGACCCGTCGACGTTTTCTGGAAAAACAGGCTAAGCAGCGCTACCAGTGCAGCCGCGATGACGGCCGCAATCAGGTCTTCCTTGTTGATCAGAACGCCACCCTCGAAAACCGACTCCAGCAGGAATACCGGTTCCTTGGGCATGCCGATATCAATCTTGTAGATGTCGCTGCCAAAAACCGTCTGACCCAGACCCTCCATGAAGTAGGTGATGCCCAGCGTGGCCATCAGCAAGGTGGTGCCTTCCTGATTGACCAGATGACGCAGCACCAGAAATTCGATCAGCCAGGCCACGACGAACATCACCGCAGCAGCGATCACGAAAGCGCCCATCGTTGCGACGACCGGGCTCTCGATACCGGTCCACTTGGGAATCCACTCCGCAAACCGGGCCATGGCCAGTGCCGCAAACAGCACCATGGCACCTTGCGCAAAGTTGAAGACGCCTGAGGCCTTGAAGATCAGCACAAAGCCCAGTGCCACCAGCGAATACAGCATGCCGGCCATCAGGCCGCCCAGCAGTGTTTCCAGAAAAAATGCCATGGTGACTATCCCTTAATGTGAAGTGCCGAGGTAGGCGCTGATCACGTCTTCGTTGTTGCGGACTTCTTCCGGTGTGCCGTCACCAATTTTTTTGCCGTAATCCAGCACCACCACGCGATCTGAAATATCCATCACCACGCCCATGTCGTGTTCGATCAGCACAACAGTGGTGCCGAACTCGTCGTTGATGTCCAGCACAAAGCGGCACATGTCCTGCTTTTCCTCGACGTTCATGCCCGCCATCGGCTCGTCGAGCAGCAGCACTTGCGGCTCCATCGCCAGCGCGCGGCCCAAGTCCACCCGCTTTTGCAAACCGTAAGGCAACTGGCCAACGGGTGTCTTGCGGTGCGCCTGAATCTCCAGAAAGTCGATGATGTGTTCGACAAACTCGCGGTGTTGCGCTTCTTCGCGGGCGGCTGGCCCGACACGCAGCGCCTGCATGAACAGGTTGCTCTTGATGCGCAGATTGCGCCCGGTCATGATGTTGTCGATCACGCTCATGCCCTTGAACAGCGCCAGATTCTGGAAGGTGCGTGCTACACCCATCTCGGCCACCTCACGCGGGTTCATGTGGCTGAAGGTCTTGCCGCGAAAGGTGATGTTGCCATCCTGCGGCGTGTACACGCCATTGATGCAATTGAGCATGGAGCTCTTGCCTGCACCGTTGGGGCCGATGATGGCGCGGATTTCATGCTCTTTCACATTGAAGGAAATATCCGTCAGCGCTTTGACCCCGCCGAATCGCAGGCTGATGTTGTTCACGTCAAGAATGACGTCGCCGATTTGTTTGCTCATGATGCTTGTGTCATTCTTCTTCAGGCAGCGGCCTTGACCGGGGCAAAGGTTTTGGTATCCGATATCTTCAGCGTGGCGCTCACGCTACCGGTGCGCCCGTCTTCAAACTTCACCACCGTCTCAATGAACTGTTCCTTTTTGCCGCCATACAGCGCATCGACGAGCGGCTGGTATTTCTCGGCAATGAAGCCCCGGCGAACCTTGTTGGTACGGGTGAGCTCGCCATCATCGGCATCCAGCTCCTTGTGCAGCACCAGAAACCGGCTCACCTGACTGCCCGCCAGCAACTCGTCAACAGACAGATCCGCATTGACCTTTTCCACACACTCCTGAATCAGCTGGTACACCTCTGGTTTTTGCGCCAGATCGGTGTAGCCGGCATACGGCAGGTTGCGCCGCTCGGCCCAGTTGCCCACCGCGTCAAAGTCGATGTTGATCATCACGCAAACCTGTTCGCGCTGGTCGCCATAAGCCACCACCTCCTTGATCTGCGGGAAAAACTTGAGCTTGTTTTCAACGTATTTGGGCGCAAACATCGCGCCGTTATTGGCACCACCCTTGATCCGGCCCACGTCTTTCACGCGGTCGATGATCTTGAGGTGCCCATGCGCATCGATGAAACCGGCATCACTGGTGTGGTACCAGCCCGAAGCGTCCAGCACTTCGGCAGTAGCGGCCGGGTTCTTGTAATACTCCTTGAGCAAGCCGGGTGACTTGACCAGAATTTCACCGTCCGCCGACACCTTGATTTCAACGCCTTTGCAGGGAATCCCCACGGTATCGGCACGGGCTTCGTGGTCGGGCTGCAGACACACGAACACGGCCGTTTCGGTGGAGCCGTACAACTGCTTGAGATTGATACCAATGGAGCGATAAAAGCTGAACAGATCCGGCCCGATGGCCTCGCCAGCGGTGTAGGCTACGCGCACGCGGCTCATGCCCAGGTTATTGCGCAGCGGGCCATAAATGAGCGCGTTGCCCAAGGCATACAGCACGGTGTTGCCAAACCCGATGGACTTGCCGTCCATGCGGGTTGGGCCCACGCGTTTGGCCAGATCCATGAAGTAGTGAAACAGCTTGCGTTTGACGGTACCCGCGTCTTCCATGCGAATCATCACGCTGGTCAGCAGGCCTTCAAACACGCGCGGCGGCGCGAAGTAATACGTCGGGCCAATTTCCTTGAGGTCGATGGTCACGGTGGACGCCGACTCGGGGCAGTTCACCACGTAGCCGCACACCAGCCACTGGGCGTAGCTGAAGATGTTCTGACCAATCCACGCTGGGGGCAGGTAGGCCAGCACCTCTTCTGCATGGGTCAGCCTGTCAAACTCGGCACCCGCCTGCGCGCGGTTGATCAGCGTGTCGTGCGTATGCACCACGCCCTTGGGGTTGCCGGTGGTGCCCGATGTGAAAAACATCGACGACACGTCATCCGGCTTCGTCTGCTCCACCTGCGCTTTGAAAAACTCAGGGTGCAGGGCGGCAAAGGCCTTGCCGGCAGCAATCAGCTCCTCCAGCGAGGCCAGCCCCGGCTCGTCGTATTTGCGCAGGCCGCGCGGGTCATCAAAAAAGATGTGGGCGAGCTGCGGACACTTCTCGCGAATTTCCAGCAGCTTGTCAACCTGCTCCTGGTCTTCAGCAAAGGCAAAACGCACCTCGGCGTTGTTGATCGGGAACACACACTCCAGCGCAGCGGCATCCTGGTACAGCGGAATGGGAACTGCGCCCAGCGACTGGGCCGCCAGCATGGTGGCATACAGGCGCGGGCGGTTGGCACCCACGACCACCATGTGCTCGTCGCGCTGCAAGCCAGCCTGGTGCAGGCCGCAGGCCAGATGTTCCACCATCACCGACAGATCCGACCAGGACAGGCTTTGCCAGATGCCGTATTCCTTTTCGCGCATGGCGGGCGCGGCGCCGCGCTCGGCTGCGTGTTTCAGCAGAAGTCTCGGGAACGTCGTTTGCACAGCAAGCATCCTTCCGGTTCATGCCCGCTCAGGCTTTGAGACGGGTTGTTGATGTGAAATGTAGAAACTAATTTGACGTTGTGATGTCGGTTCGACGACAATTAGGGGGTTTCGGAGACTAGGAGTTTCCCTAGGTC
The DNA here is from genome assembly GCA_016707075.1 of Candidatus Egaibacter danicus. Taxonomy (GTDB): domain Bacteria; phylum Pseudomonadota; class Gammaproteobacteria; order Burkholderiales; family Burkholderiaceae_C; genus Egaibacter; species Egaibacter danicus. The sequence continues at coordinate 214,693 of JADJII010000002.1, read as the reverse complement.
TTTCAGGACTTTGGGCAACTCTGCCCACTGAACATCTAAACATTGACCTATGTCAACTGATCTATCGCTTCACCACCGGCGTCGCTCGCCAACGCCTGCGGAAATGGCCGCCATTCCGTGGCTGGCGCTGCTCGGCGCTGACGAGCGTGAGCGCGCTGAACATGAACTGAAAGTGGGCGACGCCTTGTCAGGTGATTTTGTGTGCCGCATCGGGCGCCCCGTGACGTACTGGTTTGGCGTGGTGGACGGATTGCTGAAGATGAGCTCGGACAGCCCGGATGGTCACAGCATGACCTTCACCGGCGTGCCGCCCGGCGGCTGGTTTGGCGAGGGCACGGCGCTCAAGCGCGAGGTCTACCGCTACAACATCCAGGCGCTGCGCAAGAGCGTGGTGGCCGGCCTGCCGGTGGACACCTTTCACTGGCTGCTGGACCACTCCATCGGCTTCAACCGTTTTGTGATGAACCAGCTCAATGAGCGGCTGGGCCAGTTCATTGCCGCGCGTGAAATTGACCGCATGGCCAACCCCGAGGTGCGTGTAGCGCGCAGCCTGGCGGCGCTGTTCAACCCGGTGCTGTACCCCGGTGTGGGCGAGCTGCTGCGCATCACGCAGCAGGAGCTGGCGTATCTGGTGGGTCTGTCGCGCCAGCGGGTGAACGAGGCACTCACCGCACTGGCGACGCAGGGCGTGATTCGCGTGGAATACGGCGGGCTGCGGGTGTTGAGCCTGGCGGCACTGAGATCCAATATGTTTGAGAACCACTAAGCATCCGGTTATTCCCAAGTCTCTTTTTTTGCCTCTATACGATGGAAACGACGGAAATAAAGCCTGAAAAGGTGAATAGTCAAGAAGCGCCAGCTTCGGCCGATAATAGAAAAATTCGTTGGAAATGAAGGTTCATTAACCTGTGCAAAAGGTTATTCAGTAGACCTTCGAAAAAGGCAAAAAATGGAACTGGCGAAATTCGGCGGCCTTCGCAGCAAAGTCCTTGTTGTGATGGTCATGGGAATGGCGACTGTGTTCCTATTGATATTTTTCCTCGCCCGCCACTCGATCATGGCAGGCTACGCCTCTCTGGAAAAGGATAGTGTCCTTGTCTACTTGAACAGTGCCAGGGGTTTGATCAACGATCACACCGATCAGCTTTACTCTGTCACCCGTGACTACGCGCACTGGGATGATGCCTACAACTTTGTCCAGACTCTGGATCCCGTATTCATTGAGTCCAATCTCAACGATACAACATTCAGCAATCTAAAGATTCACGCCGTCATTTTCGTTAACGAACAAGGCAAATCCATTTATTCCAAAGGGCTGGATTTCGCGAGCGGGCAACCATGGAAAATACCGGAGCTGATATTACAGTCGGCAAGAAAAGATGGCTTCCTTGTAGATTCAAAAAAGGACCACATTGAAGGTTTGTTCTGGACACCGGAGGGCCTGAGCATGGTCTCCAGCGTTGACATCCGCGACAGCACACTCCAGAAAGCTCGTGTCGGCACGCTGATCATGGTGCGGGCACTCACAGGGGATTGGGTCGCGCATATTGAATCAATCATTGGGGTTCAGTTAAAGGTTCAACCCGTACCGGACTTCAAGGACTCGAACTCCATTTCAAAACTGTCCAAGGGGCAGTCAATTGTTGAAGCTGTCAATGATCGTGAAGTCGCCGGGTACACGATGCTGGATGATGTCGGAAGCCCGAAAGGGCTAGTCCTTCAAGTGGTGAGTGGCCGACAGATTCAGGACCAGGGCTTGACAAGCCTGAACACTGTTTATTGGACCATTGGACTGATGGCAGTTTTACTCCTGGCCATAAGCTGGTTATTCGACAAGTTGATAGTTTCCAGGCTGACACTCTTGAGCACAGAGGTGCAACTTATTGGCGAAACGGCCGATATGACCAAGCGACTGCCGGGCGATCAAGAAGAAGACGAATTGGGTACCCTTGCAAAGGGTATCAACAAGATGCTGGACGGACTCAATGAGTCCCAAGAAGCCTTGAAAGTAGAACAAAATCGATCTCAAGTGACGCTGTCGACACTGGCCGGAATTACCGACGCGGTTGTTGCCAGCGACGCAATGGGACGGGTCGCCTACATGAACACCGCCGCCGAACTGTTGACCGGCGTTGCTGCTGGCGACGTAATGGGCAAAGACATCGCCTTGCTGTTTCAGTTTCAGGTCGTTGACGAGAAGGGGCCCATCGAAAGCAGCTGGCTCACCGACTTTATGGATAAGCCGAAAGAGGTGTTCTTGCAGCAACCAAGTGGGCGCCAGCTGGTGGTTAGTCGGCAAGCGTCTCCGTTGTATGACTTCAACGGAGATTATTTTGGTGTGGTCACCGTGTTGCGCGATGTAACCCAGCTGCGCGATCTATCAGAGAAGTTGACATTTCAAGCACGGCATGATGCGTTGACAGGTCTGGTCAATCGGTACGAGTTTGACAGAAAAGCACTTGCAGCAATTGACGACTCGTCCGTTGAAAATCGCGTGCACTGCCTCGCCTATCTGGATCTGGATCAATTCAAGACTGTCAACGACTCTTGCGGTCACCTGGCCGGAGATCGTTTGTTGAAACAACTCGCCGACATACTCAAGTCAAGAATGCGCGGGTCCGATACGCTTGCCAGGTTGGGAGGTGATGAATTCGCCATGATATTCATGGGGTGCACCATCAACAAGGCGGAGTCAATACTTGACGACATAGTCATTGCTATTCGGGAATTCACGTTCATACACAACGAAAAGTCCTTCAAGGTCGGCGTCAGTATCGGCCTGACCGAAATTTCTGCCGAACATCCTCTGTCTTTGGGGGAGCTTTTGGGCATGGCGGACTCTGCCTGCTATTTGGCAAAGAAGGATGGCGGAAATTGCGTTCGAACCCATGTTTTGGGTGACCTGGTTGTGGCAGAAAGAAGTATTCAGCTCGAGTGGGTGTCAAGAATCAATCTGAGCCTGGAAAACAATGGCTTCGTCTTGTACATGCAGCGAATGCAGTGTTTCAATGATGGTGGAGAGCCCCACTGTGAACTGCTTGTTCGCATGCACGGTGAGAGCGGTGAGTTGCATATGCCGGGGCAATTTCTTGCAACGGCAGAGCGCTACAAACTGATGCCGCAACTTGACCGCTGGGTCATTGCAAAAGCCTTCATGATTTTGGCCCGAAAGGGTCTGGACCTACCACACGTTTGCTCAATTAACCTGTCAGGACAAAGCCTGTCCGACGAGCGTCTGGCCAGCTACGTGCTGGATCAAATAAAGAAGTATGACGTAAACCCGAGGCGGATCTGTTTCGAGATAACAGAAACGGCAGTAATTGCGAACCTGGAGAAGGCGCAATCCTTCATTCAGGAGATGCGGAAGATTGGATGCAGGTTTTCTCTAGACGATTTTGGGAGTGGCCTTTCTTCATTCGCATACTTAAAGAATTTGAGTGTGGATTTTCTGAAGATCGACGGCATGTTCACCAGGAACGTTAACGCCAACAAAATTGATCGCGCCATGGTCGAATCGATAACAAGTATCGGCCACGTGATGGGACTGAAGGTCATAGCCGAATTCGCGGAGACCCACGAGCTTGTAGAGGCGCTTAGAGACATTGGAGTGGACTATGCACAAGGTTACGGGGTAGCCATGCCGGAAGTCTTTGAGTAGGCTTTTGAAAAAACAAGTCGCCTGCCGGATGCGCAGAGGTTACGACACTGACGTTCAGCTCGGGAATCGGAAATTAGGCAACAAATCAACCCTCAGCCCTTGCCATATGCGCAAGCAGCTATTGTTTTTGTAGTGTTTTAATGAATTGATCTTCAACGCATTTCACGCTGCGGTGTTGGCGAGGTCAGCGGCCCGGGTATCCGTTCTCCGGCCCACGCTCGCGGGCTGCTATTTGTGGTTTGCTTGGGTTATTGCGTTAATGACTTGATTGGCGCGCCTGCTCTGTGGCAACCGCGAATGGGGCCTGCGCCCGAATACCCAAACCACTGGCCTTGTTGGGGTGCTTCGCGGCAATGTAGAGCGTTCCAACGAGTACCTTGGCTTTCAGGCGCGTATATCAATTCACTCCACATCAAATAACTTGGTAGGTACTTTGCTTTTCAGTCATACTTTGTCTCGACATAGTTGAGCTAACGAGTTCCACGAAGTGCCGTCACTAATTGCAATATTTCTCATTCACATTACTCTACGGTATTGGGATGATGACGCCATTACTGCGACAGGCGCCTGCGTCTTGTTATTCGCGTTCATGGCTGCGACTTATCGTTTTGGACGATGGACCTCACTTCGAAACGCAACGATGTGGCTGCGAAATCATCCTCGAAGTGCTTTGCTTTTATTTTCCGGCATGCTTGTCATGTCATTTATGCTGTTTGTGCCGGAATCCGGCTCGCTCGCTAGGCGCATGGCTTACCTAATCGAAGGATTTTTCTTTTGGTACGCCGGGCTGGCGATCACCGATGCTGTTGTTGGCAAACTCTTTAGGCTTTCCAACAAATAAGTACGCGGAGCTGACCCCAGATGGAAGCCAGGGGGTCATATTGCAGCGCAGATCAAACCACCTCCGCAGGCGTGCCGGGCGGCTGCGACGGGGCAATGAAGCTGTTCGCGGCCGCCACAGAATCTGCGCGTCAAACACAGCATTAACGCAGTAACCTCAACCAACCAACCCGGCCACCCGCGAGACGCAGTGGACACGACGCGGACGCCCGCCGTCAACCCAGCCAGCCACCCAAACGAGCGGCACCTGCTAAACAGCAAGAAGTTAGGTAACAAATCGACCTCCAGCCCTTGTAAAATATGCGCAAGCAGCTACCAAAACAATAGCAAATGACAGACTCCAAACCTCCAGCCTTCCGCCGCGCTGCGCCACCGCCGACCAGCAAGCCCGCCAGCCGCGCGCCCATTCCTGCCGGGCAAACCAACACCGCGGCCTTTGGCGCTAACGGCACCATGCGGCTGAACAAACGCATGGCCGAGCTGGGGCTGGCTTCGCGGCGCGAAGCCGATGAGTGGATTGGCAAGGGCTGGGTCAAGGTCAATGGCCAAGTGGCCGAGATGGGCATGCAGGTGGCGCCGGACGTGCGCATCGAGATCGACAGACTAGCCAAAGGCCAGCAGGCCAACCAGGTCACCGTGCTGATCAACAAGCCCCTGGGTCTGGTAAGCGGCCAGGCCGAAGACGGCCACGAGCCCGCCATCACGCTGGTGCAGCCGCAAAACCGCTGGGCCGAGGACAACGCCCGTTTTTTCTTTCACGGGAGCCAGCTCAAAAGCCTGGTGCCCGCCGGGCGGCTGGACATTGACTCCACCGGCCTGCTGGTGCTGACGCAGGATGGCCGCGTGGCCCGCCAGTTGATTGGCGAAGACTCGGTGATGGAAAAAGAATATCTGGTGCGGGTGATTTACACCGGCGTGCTCAACACCGCCGCGGCGACCTCAGCAGCAGCCACTTATGCGGCTCGCCCCGCCCCGCCCACCCAGCTCAGCCGCATTGACGATGACGACCCGGTGAGCACCGATGTGCAATCCGTCTTTCCTCTCGACAAACTCAAGCTGCTGCGCCACGGTCTGAGTCTGGACGGCCAGGCCCTGAAACACGCCAAGGTGGAATGGCAAAACCCCGAGCAGCTTCGTTTCGTACTCACCGAAGGCAAAAAGCGCCAGATTCGCCGCATGTGCGAGCAGGTGGGCCTGAAGGTGGTGGGCCTGAAGCGCGTGCGCGTGGGCAACGTGATGCTGGGCAACCTGCCGCTGGGGCAATGGCGCTATCTGGCGCCGCATGAGCGCTTCTGACCTGCACCGATCAGAGATTTACATTACTTCAGATAACGGATGCAACGCGTTCACATGCATCATGGATAGTGTCTGCATGTCTGAAATTTCGTTGAAACACCCCATGCAACTTCATCCCACGTTCTCATGGCGTACGTTGCCGCTATTGGTCATCTGTACCGTGTGTCTGGCGGTCACACCCTCTGTGCAAGCCAGCTCGCAACTGGCCCTGGACAAGGGCTGTTATTCCTGTCACGGCACGCCGCCAAAGAAAAACGCGCCCACTTTCGAGCAGATTTCAGCCGACTTTGCCAAATACCGGGGTCAAACCGATGCCGCTGCCCGGCTTGCCAGCAAACTGCGGGAGGGACATATTTTCGGGGGCATCAACGCCCATGAGCAACTGACCGAGGAAAGCGCCCAGACGCTCGTTCGCTGGCTCATTGACGGCACCAGGTAAGCCTATCTGGGCAACAGTGCACGCTGCGCCACGGCAGCGACAACCACCCAGAACAGGAGCCTGAGGGCCAATGCGCCTACCGTGCGCATTTCGTAGGCTCCACCACCCATGACGTGAACGCCGAATGCAACAGCCACCAAGGCTGTCACCACGGCCAGCAACCTTGCCGCCCTCCCCGCCCAGCGATGGCCCACCCAGAGCCCGATCCCCGTCACGACATAGGCAAAACCGGCGAGGAAGTTAAACCACAGCACAAAACCCACCGCGTTGCCAACGCTGGCACGCGCCTGCGCGTCGCCGAACAGCGCCCGCCCTCCGCTAAAGACCGTGAGCGCGCCAAAGATGATGGCCACGACGGCGAGCATTTTGAGGATTCGTTGGGTTTTCATGCATGGTCCTTTCAAAGAGTCAGTCCCAGGCCGGCTTCTTCAAACGTACGCCCGTCCCGGATGTGATAAATGCGCTTGAAGGTCGGGATGATTTTTTCGTCATGCGTGACCACGATGATGGCAGTCTGCGCCTGCTGAGCCATCTGGTTGAGGATGTGCATCACCGCCAGCGCACGCTCGCTGTCCAGCGGCGCGGTGGGTTCGTCGGCCAGGATCACCGGCGGTTTGTTGGCCAGCGCGCGCGCGATCGACACCCGCTGCTGCTCACCCCCGAGAGTTGCGAGGGCTCGGCCCTGGCGCGGTGCTGCACGTCCAGCGCGGTCAGCAGCTCCAGCGCGCGGGTGCGGGCTGCTCCATTGGGCACGCCCGCCAACATCGGCAACAGCGCGACGTTGTCCGTCACGTCCAGGAACGGGATCAAATACGGCGCCTGGAACACGAAGCCGATGCGGTCGCGCCGCAGCGCGCGCAGGTCTTTCACCTTCCAGCCGTTGTCGTAGATCACCTCGTTACCCAGGGTCATCTTGCCGCTGGTGGGTTCGATGATCGCGCCCAGGCATTTGAGCAGCGTGCTCTTGCCCGAGCCCGATGGCCCGACCAGGCCCACCACCTCGCCGGGGGCCACCTGCATGTTCACGTGTTTCAGCGCTTCCACGGCCGTGTCGCCGTGGCCATAGACCTTGCGCAGGCCTTCGATCAGGATGCCACCTGGGCAGCGGTGTGGTGTTCATGGGGTTCATCCGATCGCCGCACCCGGGTCCACCTTCAGAGCCACTCGGATCGCCAGCGTACTGGCCAGCGCGCAGATGATCAATGTGGCCACCAGGCCGGTGACCGCGTCTCCCGGCAGAAGCAGCACGTATTTCGGGAATGCCGGCCCCCACACCGTGGCCGCCACCTTGCCCACGGCGAAGCCGATCAGACCCAGGCCCAGCGCCTGCTGCAGGATCATGCCGGCGATGGTGCGGTCGAGTGTGCCGATGAGCTTGAGCACCGCGATCTCGCGCAGTTTGCCCATGGTCATGGTGTAGATGATGAAAGCCACGATCGCCGCGCTCACGATGGCCAGGATCACGAGGAACATGCCGATCTGCTTGGCCGAATTGGCGATCAGCTTCACCACCAAGATGTCTTCCATGCCGTCGCGCGTGTAGACGCTCAGGTGCTTCCAGCGCCGTATCGGCTCGGCCACCTGCTCGGGGTTGAACCCCGGCGCGATCTGCACCAGCACCGCGTTCACGCTGCGGCTGCTGGTCTGCAGGTTTTGCACCGCCTCCAGCAGGCCGGGGCTGCCCGGGCGGTTGAAGGCCGGGTTGGCGGCGGTGCGCGCGCGGTCGTTGACGATGGCGTCGTTGTCTTTCAGGAACTGTGTTTCCTGCGCGTCCTTCATCGGCACGAACAGCATCGGGTCGCCGCCCGACGACACCATGCGCCGCGTCAGGCCCACCACCGTGTAGTCGTGGCGGCGGATGCGCACCACATCGCCCAGCGCAAAGCCGGTCTTCACATCGGCCACCGCCTCGTAGTGGTTGCGTGTGATGTGGCGGCCTGCCACCAGGTAGCCCGGCGCGCCGGGCATGCCCGGCTCCATGCCGACCACCATCACGCGGCTGTCCTGGCCGCCTTTCTGCACCTGCATGGTGAGGTAGGCCACGTTGGCCGCCGCGGCCACACCCGGCATGCCGCGCACGCTGCGCACCACATCGTCCTTGATGCTCGACGACTCGGCGTACGGTCCCTGCGTGTCTTTCTGCACCACCCACAGGTCGGCGCGGCTGTTCGTCAGCAGCGCATGCGCGTCGTCCACCATGCCCCGGTACACGCCCGCCATAGTCAGTGTCACGCCGATCAGCAGCCCCAGGCCGAGCCCGGTCAGCACGTACTTGCTCCAGCCGTGCAGGATGTCGCGGCCCGCCAGGCTGATCACTTGGTGCCCCCCACAGGCACCAGCTGCTCCACCACCGCGATGCGCGCGCCGGGCTTCAGCGCGGTCTGGCTGTAGAGCACCACCGTGTCGCCTTCATTCAGGCCAGTGATCACCTGCACCGTGCCGTCCAGCCCCTGCACGCCCAGCGTCACCGGTGCGAATTCCAGCGTGCCGTCCTTCAGGCGCCACACGCCCGTCTTGCCCTCGTGCTGCACCACCGCCGCGTTGGGCAGCAGCAGGCTCTCGGCCGTGGCCGGCAGCTGCAGCGTCACTTCGGCCATCTCGCCCACCGACACGCCCGCTGGCAGCGCGTCAAACGCCACCATCGCCAGCCGCTCCTCGGTCACGCTGTCCGCCAGCGCTTCCACCCGCGCCACCTTGCCTGCCAGCAACTCGCCCGGACGTGAGCGCAGCGCGATGCGCGCCGCCAGCCCCGGCGCCAACCCGGCCGCGCGGCCCTGGTCTACCCGCAGCTTCACCCACAGGGTGGCCGGGTCCATCAGCCGCAGCACGGCCTGGCCCGCCACCACTGTGGTGCCGGCTTCGGCCTCGCGCACGGTCACCACCGCCGCAGCAGGCGCCACCAGTTTCAGATTGCCGCGCTGCTGCGCCAGCGCCGCGCGCTCGGCGCGCAGGCGGGTGATGTCCTGCGCGCTGCCGCCCAGGTTGGCCTGCGCCGCCACCACGCCCGCGCTGGCCGAAGCCACCTCCTGCGTGCGCGCCTCCAGCGCTCCCGCGCTGATGAAGTTCTGGTTCGCCAAATCCTGGTTGCGCTTCAGGTTCGCCGCCGCCAGCGCGCGCCGCGCCTGCGCGTCGTTCACCTGCGCGCCCGCCGCCTGCTGCGCGCTCTGCGCGCGGGCGAGCGAGGCGTCCAGCGCCGCCAGCCGCTGGTCCAGGTCCACCGGGTCCATCTCGGCCAATGGCTGGCCCGGCTGCACCGCCTGGCCCACGTCCACCTTCACGCTCAGCACGCGCCCGGCCACCGTGGGCCCGACCATCCAGCTGCGCTGCGCCTCCACTTGGCCAATGCCAAAAATGGTCGGGCTCACGCTGCCCTTCTGCACCTGCGTCACCTGCACCTTGGTCGGCGCCAGCGGCCCAGTACGCAGTGCCACCCAAGCCAGCGCGCCCAACAACACCACGGCCAGGCCACCCAGCAGCAGGCGGCGCGAATTTTGGGGGGTCATCTTCATTCGGGGTTCTCCTCAGGGGTGCGCCGGGCGCGGATGGTCGGCGCGGCAATCGCTTGTTGGTAGAGGTCAAACACGGGGGGCGCCAGCGCGCGCATTGTGCCCACCTGACCGCCCAGCATCGACTGCATCACCAGCCCCTGCACCGACCCGATGAACAGCACCGCCGCCGCCGGCAAATCGGTGCCCGCCGCCAGTTGCCCTGCCGCCTGCGCCTGCTGCAACAATCCGGTGATCAGCATGCGGTAGGCCTGCATCAGCCCACGCACGCGCGCTTTGAGCGGCGTGTCTTCGGGGTGCTGCAGCTCCTGAAAAATCACCCGCGGCACACCCGGCTGCTCCACCACAAAAGCCACGTGCGCCAGAAACACGGCGCGCAACCCCTCAAGCGGCGATTTGGCACTGCTCGCCGCGTCATTCAACGTGAGCAACAGGTGCTCCGCCACCCAGGACATGACGGCCAGCCAGATGGCATCCTTTGACGGGAAGTGTTTAAACAACGCTCCCTGACTCAAACCCATGGCGCTGGCCAGGTCAGTGGTGGTAATTGACGCCGGACTGCGGTCTTGGGTCAGACGAAGTGCAGTAGCCACGATCTCAGCCTGCCGTGATTCAGTAGACAAACGGCTACGCACGGGCCGGACCGGCGTGCGCATGACAGGGTGTTTAAGGTCAGCAAGCATTTTATGTTTAAGTAAGTATTTAATTACTTACCATGTTATCTCATATGACCACCTTCGTCAACGCACAACAATGGTGCTGATCAGCCGGCCATCACATGTTGAGTCACTGCATGAGTTGAACCCCTCCTCTAACACTGCGCTACTTTGCTGTCCACAATGGGCTCTGTGCCAATTCTTCAGTCTGTCACTTGCCTACCATGACCAAACCGGCTTCAAAGAACCCACTCAAACACTTGCGCGCTGCAGACCTCCGGGGCGCCGCGCAACTGGCCACACAAGCAACGCTGGGCGTAACCCGCATTGCCGAAGGCGTGCACCAGTCTGTGTGGCGCACGCTGGGTGCGCCCGGTGGCAAGCAGCTTGGTCAGGCTCGCGGCATCACGGGCATGGTCTACAAGGGCGTGCGTGGCGCAACGGAATTGGTGGGCAAGGGGGTAGACAGCCTGCTGGCAAAGCTGCAACCCCTGCTGGAAGCAGCCGACGACGGTGCCAAACCGGAAACACCCCAGCGTGAGTCGGTCATCGCCGCACTCAATGGCGTCATGGGAGACAGTCTGATGGCAAGCAATAGCCCTTTCGCCATGACCATGAGCTTTCGCCATCAAGGCGAAGCACTGAACCCGCTGGCATTGCCCCCCAACTTTGCGGCCACGGGCAAAGTGTTGCTGCTGATTCATGGCCTGTGCATGAATGATCTGGCCTGGCATGCGCAGCACCAGGGCCAGGTCGTGGACCATGGCGAGGCGCTGGCGTCCAGCCTGGGTTGCACGCCGGTGTACCTGCGCTACAACTCGGGCCTGCACACCTCGCAAAACGGCCATGAACTCTCGGCGCAGCTGGAGCAACTGCTGTTGCACTGGCCCACCCCGGTTGACGAGTTGACGGTAGTCGCTCACAGCATGGGCGGCCTGCTGATTCGCAGTGCCTTCCACTATGCGCGCAAGGATGGCCTGCGCTGGCCTGCACACCTCAAGAGCATCGTGTTTCTGGGCACACCACACCACGGCGCACCGATGGAGCGGGCCGGTAACTGGGTGGACACGGTTTTGGGCAGCACGCCGTTCACAGCACCCATTGCGAAGCTGGGACACGTTCGCAGCGCCGGCATCACCGATTTGCGCTACGGCCATGTCGTTGACGAAGACTGGCAGGGACACGACCGTTTTCGACGCAGTCCCGACCGCAGGCAAATAGTGCCTCTCCCGGAGGGCGTGGCCTGCTACGCCATAGCGGCGACCCTGGCGCCCAAACGAGGCGCGCTCGCTGACCGCCTGCTGGGCGATGGCCTTGTGCCCCTGCACAGCGCGCTGGGTCACCACGACGACCCCCTGCGTTGTCTGGTGTTTGCCAAACCGTCGCAATGGATCGCCTACCGGATGGGCCATCTGGAACTGCTCAGCAGCCCTGAGGTAACGCAGCATATGGTGGCCTGGCTGACGCCCGATCAGGCGCCTCCAGCCGACTGAAATGCGCCCAGGGCGGTCACGGCTGCCCCCAGTATCAGTAGCGCGCCAACACCACGCGCCAGTACCTGCCCCGCGCCGGGCTTGGCAGCGAGCCAGCCGCTGGCGCTGCCAGCAGCCAGTGCCAGCCCGCCGTACACCCCGATTTGCGTAACGGCAATGATCAGGCCCAGCGCAACGGCTTGAATCCACACCGGGCCATACTCCACACGCAAAAATTGCGGAAAAATCGCCAGCATGAAGAGATAGGCCTTGGGGTTGAGCAGGCAGGTCAGCATCGCCCGGCGAAACGTGGCCCAGGATGGCCGCACGGCCGTCTGCGGCAGATCCTGCCCTGCCTCGCCGGGCTGGCTGCGCACCAGCGACACACCAATCCAGGCAATATAAAGTGCACCGACCAGCAGCATGATCTTCACCATGCCTGGCACCAGTTGAAACAGCAAACCCACACCCAGAGCGCCAGCCGTCACATGGCACATGCCACCGGCCACGATGCCGGCCACCGCGACCAGCCCCGCCCGGCGCCCGCTGGTGAGTGAGCTGGCCAGCACAAAAGCCATGTCCAGGCCCGGCAACACAATGATTCCCAGCACCATCAGGAAGAAAAGCCACAGGTGCGAAAAATGATCCATCGGTTGTCCTTCAGTTCAGTTGAAACGCCACTGCCGCACCTGGGTGTAGCCGTTGAGTGAGGTGAATTTAGGGCCATAACAGGGCGAAATCTGCCCTGTTTATATAAACTGAGGCCATGTATTCACCCACCACCCGTGTATTGACCGTTCTGGAGCTGCTGCAAACCCACGGCAAGCTGAGCGGCCCGGAGCTGGCCAACAGGCTGGGCGTGGACGGGCGCACGCTGCGCCGCTACATTGGCAAGCTGGAAGACTTGGGCATCCCCGTCACCGCCGAGCGGGGCCGCTACGGCAGCTACAGCCTGATCCGCGGCTTCAAGCTGCCGCCCATGATGTTCACCGAGGACGAAGCAATGGCCCTGTCCGTGGGCCTGCTGGCCGCCCGCCAGTTGGGCCTGGCAGAGGCTGCGCTGGCCGTGGAAAGCGCGCAAGCCAAGCTCGAGCGCGTGATGCCCGCCGCCCTTAAAAACCGGCTGCGCGCACTGACGGAGACCGTGACGCTGGACATGCGGGTATCGCCTTTTGCCAGCGACAACGCCGCGCTGCTGACCTTGAGCACCGCCGCCCACGCGCATCATCGCGTGCACCTGCATTACCGGTCGCTGCAGGGGGACGACACCGAGCGCGAATCTGCCCCGTACGGACTGGCCTGGCGCGGCGGGCGCTGGTATGTTGTGGGCCACTGCCACCTGCGCGCCGACCTGCGTTCATTCCGGTTGGACCGCATTGCAGTGGTGGAGTTGATGACAGCGCATTTCGAGCCCCCTGCATCCTTCGACGCCATGGCTTATCTGGCCCACAGCGTCGCGACATTACCGCGCGCCATCAGCATCCAGGTGCTGTTGAAAACCGACTTGAAGACAGCCCGTGAAGAGCTGTTTGAAAGCATTGGCGTATTTCAGCCTTGTGACGGTGGCGTGCTGCTGAGCAGCCAGACCGATGACCTGCTCTGGTACGCACGCCAGCTGGCGCGCCTGCCCTTCCGATTTGTGATTGTCAGCCCCAACCAACTGCGCGAGGCACTGGTGACCTGTGCAAATCAGCTGCTGCGGCTGGCTCAGGAGGAAGAACCTGACGGCTTCTTGAATGGCGGGATATCCGGCAAACCCATGGGCTCGGTGTCTTTGTAAGTGGATTCCCTGAACCGGCTGTCCGGCCTGGAATCCTGCGGCATGATGCTTTCCTGCCAGAGGTCCCAAGCCGTGTCTGAATCACTCTCCACCACCTCGGGTTGTGGCAAGGGATCCAGCATGGGGTCAAAAGTTTTGCCACCAGCGGCTGGCGGTACAGCAGGTTTCGGCGTAACCGGTTTCATCGATTTCATTCCCTTTTTCCCGAATGTAGCGTTTCTAGACCCTCATATGCCACCGCAGTTCCGGATTGCGGGTAATTTTTTACGGTTGGCCGAGAGCTCTTGAAGCTGGCGCAGTCGCCCATAATTGAAGGTTACCCACGTCTGGCCGCAGTTCCGCAAGCGTGGATTCCAATTTTATAGACATATTCATTCCTTCACTCTTTACCCATGACCAAGCAAACTCTTTCCTTTCAAGCCGAAGTCGCCCAACTACTGCACCTGGTCACCCACTCGCTGTACTCCAACAAGGAAATTTTCCTGCGGGAACTGATCTCCAACGCATCGGACGCCTGCGACAAGCTGCGTTTTGACGCCATCAACGACAGCGGCTTGCTGGAGGACGCGCCCAACCTCGAAGTACGGGTGTCATTCGACAAGGACGCCAAAACGCTGACCATCACCGACAACGGCATCGGCATGAGCACGCAGGAGGCCATTGACCACCTGGGCACGATTGCCAAGAGCGGCACCAAGGATTTTGTGAGCAAGCTCTCGGGCGACCAGAAGGCCGATTCTCAGTTGATTGGCCAGTTTGGTGTGGGCTTTTATTCGGGCTTTATCGTCGCTGACAAGATCACCGTCGAGTCGCGCCGTGCCGGCATGAAGGCCAGCGAAGGCGTACGCTGGATCAGCGGTGGCGCTGGTGACTTCGAGGTGGAAAACATCACACGTGAAAAGCGCGGTACCAGCGTCATCCTGCACTTGCGTGAAGATGCGATGGACTATGCCAGCGCCTGGAAGATCAAAGGCATCATCAACAAGTATTCCGACCACATCAGCCTGCCCATCCTGATGGAAAAGGAAGAGTGGAAAGACGGCGAGTTGATCAACCCGAGCGACGAGCAAGGTGGGCGCCAGCCCGGCGCGATGGTCAAGACCGGCGAGTGGGAAACCGTCAACAAGGCCAACGCCATCTGGGCGCGCGCCAAGAAAGACATCACCGACGAGCAGTACGACGAGTTCTACAAGCAGATCAGCCACGACTTTGAAGCACCGTTGGCCCACACCCACAACCGCGTGGAAGGCAGCACCGAATACACGCAGTTGCTGTACATCCCCGGCAAAGCGCCAATGGACCTGTACAACCGTGACCACAAGGCGGGACTCAAGCTGTATGTGAAACGCGTGTTCATCATGGACGACGCCGAAGCCCTGCTGCCCACCTACCTGCGCTTTGTGAAGGGCGTGGTCGACAGCGCCGACCTGCCGCTGAACGTGAGCCGCGAGCTGCTGCAGGAAAGCCGCGACGTGAAAGCCATTCGCGACGGCAACACCAAGCGCGTGCTGTCCATGCTGGAGACGCTGGCCAAACAGGACAAGCTGCCGGAAGCCTCTGCCGAGGGCGTGACAGACGTCTTGAGCGCAGAAGAAAAAGCCGAGCAAGAAGCCAACGTGGGCAAGTACAGCAAGTTCTACGCCGAATTTGGCGCAGTGCTGAAAGAAGGCCTGGGCGAAGACTTTGGCAACAAAGAGCGCCTGGCCAAGCTGCTGCGTTTTGCCAGCAGCACCACCGACACCGTGAGCGTGTCGCTGGCCGACTACAAGGCGCGCATGAAAGAAGGCCAGGAGGCCATCTACTACATCACCGCCGACAACGCCGCCGCCGCCAAGAACAGCCCGCAGCTCGAAGTGTTCAAGAAGAAGGGCATCGAAGTGCTGCTGATGACCGACCGCGTGGACGAGTGGGCACTGAACTACATGCACGACTTTGACGGCACGCCGCTGCAAAGCGTCGCCAAGGGCGCGGTGGATCTGGGCAAGCTGCAGGACGAAGCCGAAAAGAAAGCGGCTGAAGAAGCGGCTGAAGCCTTCAAGCCGCTGCTGGCCAAGCTGAAGGAAGCGCTGAAAGACAAGGCCGAAGACGTGCGCGTCACCACCCGCTTGGTGGACAGCCCCGCCTGCCTGGTCGTGCAGGACCATGGCATGAGCACCCAGTTGGCCCGCATGCTGAAGCAGGCCGGGCAGGAAGCCCCCGAAGTGAAGCCGGTGCTGGAAGTGAATGCCGAGCACGCATTGGTGAAAAAGCTGGACGGCTCGGTGCATTTCAACGATCTGGCGCACATCCTGTTCGATCAGGCGCTGCTGGCCGAAGGCGGCATGCCGGCCGACCCGGCGGCTTATGTGAAGCGCGTCAACGCGCTGTTGGTGTAAGCTGGCCAGCATGAACATACCTTGTCCCTCCCGCATGGCGACCTCGGTTAAAGCCGCACTCATTGGTGTGGCCGCGTTCCTGCTGGCCGGTTGTGCGGGTGGCGTGGGGGCCGGAATCGGTATCGGCATCCCGGTCGGTATTCCGGGCGTGTCGATCGGTGTGGGCGTGGGTACCGGTGGCGTGCGCGCAGGTGTCAACGCTGGCGCCGGCCCGGTCGGAGTTGGTGTGGGCGTCAACCAGAATGGTCAGGTCAGTGCGGGGGCTGGCGTGGGTGTGAGCAAAAACGTGGGGGGTGCCAGCGTGGGCGCAGGCGTGGGAACCAGCACCGTGATCTACGACCCCAACGCACCCAAAACAAACCAGACACCCGGAAATGCGTCCGGGAACATCCCTGGAAGTTCACCCTAAATAGGGCCTTAGCCCTCATCCCCGTTGCGTGAATAGCTACCAAAAGCGTAGCAAACCGGGTTATCCATCAGGGTAATTCTTTACAGTGTTTTGAGCAAACCCCGTCCTAGAATGGCCGCCTTCAAGCTCTTGGATGGGGGAATTTCACATGTTCAGCAACACACAAAAATGGTCGGCCGAATTCATCGGCACGTTCTGGCTCACATTGGGAGGTTGCGGTAGTGCCGTGCTGGCGGCCGCTTTCCCTGGCGTGGGCATCGGCCTGCTGGGCGTTTCACTGGCTTTTGGCCTGACGGTGGTTACCGGTGCCTACGCGCTGGGCCCCATTTCAGGTGGCCACTTCAATCCGGCGGTTTCCATCGGTTTGGTGGTTGGCAAGCGCTTCTCCGCTTCTGAGCTGCCAGGCTACATCATCGCGCAGGTACTGGGTGCGATTGCCGCCGCTGGCGTGCTGTATTTGATCGTGTCTGGCAAGTCGGGCTTTGCCGGTACCGGCGGATTTGCCAGCAACGGCTTTGGCGAGAACTCACCCGGCAAGTTCAGCATGATGTCCGTGCTGATTTGCGAAGTGGTCATGACGGCCATCTTCCTGATAGTCATTCTGGGTGCCACCGCACGGCAGGCTGCTGACGGGTTTGGTGGTCTGGCCATTGGCCTGTGCCTGACGCTGATCCACCTGGTGTCGATTCCCGTGTCGAACACCTCGGTCAACCCGGCACGCAGCACGGGTCCTGCCCTGTTTGCGCAGACTGACGCCATGGGCGACCTCTGGCTATTCTGGGTGGCCCCGATTGTGGGGGCGATACTGGGCGCGCTGATCTACAACGCGCTGCTCAGCGACGACTAGGTCGACGAGGCGGTTCCGGCCTGCTGGGCGGCCAGCGCTTCATCCAGCGCCTTGCAGGACGGGGCACATACTGCCTGTGATTTGCCCAGCACCTTACGGGTGCCCATCATGGAGCGCACCCGGTGCTTGCCACACAAAAAGCAGGACATCGTGGCGCCGCCAAAGGCCGTCGCTGCCGCAAACGGCGAGCCTGATACCTTGGATTTGTAACGCAGACCGCCATCCAGAACGGCGGTTTTGGGTTCAGCTTTAGCCATGGTTCACATCCATGTTCGTGTAGTAGTTCATGTTGAGTCTGATGTAGGGAATGTGGAGTCACTTTGGCCGCTTTTCAAGCGGAAACAACCCCCAATCATGCCACGAGCGGCTCCTCGGCCATGGCTTCGAGCTGTTCTTCCAGCATCTGCACCTGGCCCTGCCAGTAATCGCTGGACCCAAACCACGGGAAATTGATCGGAAAAGTGGGGTCGTCCCAGCGCCGGGCCAGCCAGGCGCTGTAGTGGATCAGCCGCAGCGTGCGCAGGGGCTCGATCAGGGCCAGTTCGCGGCGGTCAAACGGACGAAACTGCTCGTAACCGTCCACCAAAGCGCCCAACTGGCGGGTACGCTGCGAGCGGTCGCCACTGAGCAGCATCCACAAATCCTGTACCGCCGGGCCGGTGCGGGCGTCGTCCAGATCGACAAAGTGCGGCCCCGGACCAGCAGCGGCAGGCACGCCGGCGGGCGTCCACAGGATGTTGCCGGGGTGACAGTCGCCGTGCAGGCGAAAAAGGGCTATCGGGCTGAAATCGGGGTCATTTTTGTGGTCTTTTTGGCCATCCGCCCTCGTCAAACATGCGTGAGTAGCTATTAAATCAATAGCGCTCTGCGAAACCTTCTCCCAGGCCGACTGCACGTCCAGCGGCACCTTGTCGTGGCTCAGCAGCCATTCGCGGGAGTCGATGCCAAAGGTTTGCACGTCCAGCGCGGGCCGACTGACAAAGGGGCGCGCCGCGCCCACAGTGTGAATGCGCGCCAGAAACCGGCCAATCCACTCCAGCACGTCCAGATCGTCCAGTTCCGGCGCCCGCCCGCCGCGGCGCGGGCTGACGCTGAACGCAAAGCCGTTGAAATGATGCAGCGAGCGCCCTTCCAGGATCAGCGGTCCGATGGCGGGCACCTCGGCGGTCATCAGTTCGGCGGAAAAGGCGTGTTCTTCCAGAATCTGGGCGTCGCTCCAGCGCTCGGGGCGGTAAAACTTGGCCACCACGAGGGTGCCGTCTTCCAGATTCACCTGATAAACGCGGTTTTCGTAGGAGCTGAGCGCCTGCAGGCGGCCGTCGCCAAACAATCCCACGCTGGCCAGGGCGTCCAGTACAACATCGGGGGTGAGGGATTCAAAAGCGTGCATGCCCTATTGTCCCCCCGGTCAGTTCAACGGCCGATACCCAACCTGTCAGCAAAAAAAGTAGGCAACCCGGCTGCCCGAATAGCTGCCGCAGCGCTTTCATGGTCATACGGCACGCGGTGAAAGGTCAACTCGTTCAGGTCGGTATCCAGCAACACGTACATGGCACGGGGGTCTCCGTCGCGCGGCTGCCCCACCGAGCCAATGGTGCCCAGCAACTGGCCTCTGGGGGGCAATGCAATGGCCAGGCCGGGTACTGGGGTAATGCGACTCAGCATCGGGCCATCATCCCGGAAATACAGGGTTTGCATGTGCACGTGCCCGCCAAAGACAAAGCGAACTTCCGGTATTTTTGACGCCGCCGTCAGGCTGAGCGCAGCGGCCTGGTGGTCATAGACATAGCGCCACAGCTCGGGCGAATCCACACTGGCATGAACCAGCAACACCGTGTCGTCTTGCACTACCAATGGCAGTGTGGCGAGGAATTCCCTATGCGCGCCGTCCAGCTGGGCGTGGGTCCAGGCGGCCGTGCTGTCACCCACTGTGATCGCCTGACGCGGCGGGTTGACCGCAAGTTCATCATGGTTGCCCTTGATCACCAAGGCGCCATCAGCGACCAGTACCTTGACCTGCTCCACCACCGCCACAGGGTCTGCGCCATAACCCACGAGATCACCCAGCAGGGCAAACCGTCCTGCCCCCTGCGCGCGCGCGTGCATGAGACAGGCGTCCAGCGCCTGAATATTGGCGTGGATATCGGACAACAGGGCCAGTTTCATGCGGGATCGACCACGCTCAGAATGTGCCCCTGCCGGGGGTCAGCATGACCACTCAACACCGCCTGGTAGACCTGCGCCACGGCCGCAGGGCCAACATGGCGCTGCGGGACCAGCCACGGATCAGCCGGATCGGAGACGCTGGCCAGGAACCGCTGCCACGCCGACACCAAACGCGTGCCAAACTCTTGTGAGCCCCAATCGGCTTGCCGCTTCCTGATTTGTGCCGGTGCAAAAAACAGCGTCGCTTTGGGTCCCGGTAAATTTTTCGCACCGCCCAGTTGATCCACATGGGTACCACCAATGGAGCTGCTGTGGGCGAGGTGGGTGAACCGGGTATGGATGGCCTGGCGCAGCCCGACATTACCGGCAAAGTCGATATAAATGCAAGGCAGGGTGGCATCCAGCTGATCCAGCTGGTCATACCGCAGCACGCGGTGGTAACAGCCCAGACTCTGGCAAAAATCAACATTCACAGCCGAGGTCAGCCCCACCACCTGGATACCGGGACGTTGCGCCAGCTGAAACGCCGTGCCCCAGGCAGTCTTGCTGGATGCACTGGAGAGCAGCATCACGGCGGGCGGGCTGCCGTCTGCCCCGGCGCCAAAGAACGCGTTATCCGCCAGGAAGTCATCAATCAGCCAGGATGTGATGAACAAGGGGCGCAGCAGGGCCTGCGCGTCTTCGGTAGACGCCGTGTAAAACGGATCTGCCGCGCAGCGCATGTACTGGTTGTATACCGCGTGCAGGGCCGCACGATGCGGCGCACCATCTGAGAAACTGGCAGGCGACAGCCGGGCGGGTGTCAGCACCACGCTGCTGGCCATCGGGAAGTAACCGTAAAGCCGCTCACCCACAGCCACGCCGGGGTGCAAGGACTGCACCACATGACCGAAACCCCAAACCGGTATGACGCCCCAGCCCTCGCGCGTGACGGGAAAAAACGACCAGTAATTCATGGCGTCACCAAACGCCGCATAGGTGATGTTGTTGGAGGTCAGCGCGAAGCGATCAATGTGCACGCGGATTTCACCCGCCTGCAGCGGCGCGTCCGGCTCAATCTCCCACTCGGTGCGGGAAAGCTGGTCTTTGCGGACCAGAAAACGGGAGGTACTCATGACGCAACCTTCAATAAAACGGCCAGCCGCATTGATCTTGCAGCTGGCCGGGAAGTAACGACAGGCGGCGCCTGCGCGCTCAGCGCACTCTTTGCAAAAACTACTCAGGCAAGCGCGATACGGACGTCGATGTTACCGCGAGTCGCATTCGAGTATGGGCACACCTGATGCGCCTTGTCCACCAGCGCCTGGGCTGCGGCACGCTCCATGCCCGGCACATTCACCACCATCTGCACTTCTATGCCAAACCCGGCCGGAATCTGACCGATGCCCACTGTCGCGTCAATCGACGTATCGGTGGGCAGGGCAATCTTCTGTGTACCCGCAACGAACTTCATGGCACCAATGAAGCACGCGCTGTAGCCCGCGGCAAACAGCTGCTCCGGATTGACACCGCCACCTGCACCGCCCATTTCCCTGGGAACAGTCAATTTGACGTTCAACAAACCATCAGAGGTTTTGCTGGTGCCGTCGCGGCCACCGGTGGAGGTGGCATGGGCACGGTAAACAACTTTTTCTACTTTGGTAACCATGGTATTTCCTTGAAAAGAATGCCTCATCCATTGAGGCGTTGAAAAAATGACGGGAGACTAGGCAGTGAGCCGCTGGCGCAAGGCCTGCACCTGCTGCGTAAGGGACACCAGTTCCGGCAGGGGGCACTGCGCAGCGCGAACCACGCAGCCCGGAATGCGTGCAGCCCTGGCCTTGAGCTTGCGGCCGGCTTCGGTCAGGGCGATATTGACCCGGCGCTCATCTTCCGCAGAGCGGCTGCGCGCAAGGAGACCAGCGGCCTCCATGCGCTTGAGCAAGGGAGTCAACGTGCCCGAATCCAGATACAGGCGGCTGCCCAGTTCAGATACGGCGACGTCGTCCTGCTCCCACAGCACCAGCATCACCAGGTACTGCGGATAGGTCAGCCCCAGCTCTTCCAGCAAAGGCTTGTAGAGCTTGGTCATGGCCAGCGAGGTGGAATACAGCGCGAAACACAGCTGGTTATCCAGCAACAGTGCGGAATCGGTCGTCAATGTCTTTTTGTTTGAACCCATGGATGTGATTGTATTACACAATTAAATTGTGTGCAATTTAATTTATCCGGCCTTTTCCCGCCCTTTCCTCAGGGTAAACGGGGATCGTCATTAAAGAGGGCTCCTTAAAAAAAGTCGGATTTGTGGACTATCGTGCTTCTATGAATGTTATTTCCCTGAAACCTGACCATGTTTGACTACATCATTGTTGGCGGCGGCTCCGCCGGTTGTGCCCTGGCTGCCCGTCTGTCTGAAAACCCCGCGGTGAACGTGGCCCTGCTGGAAGCGGGCCTGGTTGATAAAAGCGTACTGATTCACTGCCCGGCCGGTCTCGCCCTGCTGGCCAAGAGCGGCGACGCCAACTGGCTGTTTGAAACCGTGCCACAACCCGGTCTCAATGGCCGCAAGGGCTACCAGCCACGCGGCAAGGTGCTGGGTGGCTCCAGTTCGGTCAACGCCATGATTTACAACCGGGGCCACCGTGCCGACTATGATCACTGGGCAGCAGAAGGAAACACGGGCTGGAGTTTCGACGATGTGCTGCCCTACTTCAAACGCTCCGAACACAATGAACGCGGCGCTGACGCCTTTCATGGCACCGGCGGCCCGCTGAACGTCAAGGACCTGACAACCCCCAACCGCTTTGGCCCTGTCTTTGTCAAGGCGGGTCAGCAGGCGGGCTATCCGGTCAACACCGACTTCAATGGTGCCGAGCAGGAAGGTGTGGGCATGTACCAGGTGACCCACAAAAACGGTGAGCGCTTCAGCGCCGCCAAAGCTTACGTCACACCCAACTTGTCGCGAACCAATCTGCATGTCATCACCGGCGCGCACACCACACGCATCCTGTTCGAGCAAAAACGCGCTGTGGGTGTGGAGTACCAGCACGAGGGCCAGGTCAAACAGCTCAAGGCATCTCGTGAAGTGCTGCTGTGCGCGGGTGCGCTGCAATCCCCGCAACTTCTGATGCTCTCGGGCGTAGGCGCGCGCGCTGATCTGCTGAAAAACGGCATCGCTGTCGTTCACGATTTGCCTGGTGTCGGCCAAAACCTGCACGACCACGTGGACGTGGTGCAGGTCGTCCATGCGCCGCAGGCCAAAGAGTTGTTTGGCATTTCGCTGAGTGGCATGATGAGTGCGGTAAAAGGCATTTTTGAGTGGCGCAAATACCGTACCGGCATGCTCACCACCAATTTCGCCGAGGCGGGCGGCTTCATCAAGAGCCAGCCTTCGGAGGCCATTCCGGACCTCCAATTGCACTTTGTCATCGGCAAGCTGGTGGATCATGGCCGCAAGACCGTGTTCGGCCATGGCTACTCGTGCCACGTGTGCCTGCTGCGCCCCTTGAGCCGTGGCAGCGTGAAGCTCGCCAGCAAGGACCCGCTGGCCGCGCCGCTGATTGACCCGAATTTCCTGGGCGACCGCGATGACATGGACCGCCTGATTCAGGGCTTCAAAATCATGCGCAACATCCTGTCGCAGCCGTCACTGGCGGGCTTCCATGGCAAGGAGTCGCCCAAGTCTGCGGGCGCCAAGACTGACCTGCAGATCGAGCAGTTCATCCGCGACAACGCCGACACCATCTACCACCCCGTTGGCACCTGCCGCATGGGCAGTGGCCCAATGGACGTGGTGGATGCACAGTTGCGTGTGCACGGTCTGCAGGGTTTGCGCGTGGTGGACGCGTCCATCATGCCGCGCGTCGTGGGCGGTAACACGAACGCGCCGGTGATGATGATTGCCGAGAAGGCAGCAGACATGATCAAGGCTGCTGCAGCGTAAAACCCGGCGTTTTACAGGTCAAATCGGGCCTTAGCCCACGTGGAATATGCGTGAATAGCTATATCATTCATAGCGCACCCTATTCCCCGACCTGAATGACTTCTTTTGAACGCCCGCGGCTCAATGCCGTTGCAGGACCCATTCTGGGCGAGTTCCTGCTCGGCTACAGCGTGGCGATGGCTGGCCTCTGGCTGGCTTCACATACGTCAGACGGTGCGGCTGGCAGTTTTGGCCTGGCCAATCAGGTGCTGGAAACGCTATTTGTGGTGTTTCGGGTTCTGGCGATTGGCATGGGCGTCACCATCACGCAGATGTTGGGTGGCGAACAACACGAAAAAGCCCGTCTGACCGCGCTGTCCAGCCTGGGTGCCTGCACCTGGGCCGGGTTGTCAGTTGCGGCTTTTCTGCTGCTGGGCAACGACCTGATTCTGGACGTGCTGAATGCCCCCGAGCAGATTTTGCCGCTGGTTGCGCCTTATCTGCAGCTGCTGGCCCCGGCCGTCTTGCTGGAGGGCTACAACCTGGCCATGGCCTCCATACTGCGCGCACATCTGCATGTGCGCGATTCGTTGCGGGTGATGATCGCCATGCATGGCACCCACCTGTTGCTGGCCGTGCCACTGATGCTGGGCGTGGGGGAATGGGAAGGTTTTGGTTTGTACGGCTATGCCCTGGCGCTTCTCATCAGCCGCGCCATTGGCCTGTGGCTGCACCTCGTGATGTGGCGCAAACGCATGGGACTGGTCCCGACCACCGCGCACTGGTGGCGCCTGCAGCCCAAGATGCTGGCTCCGGTCCTGCGTATCGGTGTGCCAGGGGCGAGCCTGGAGCTGGGCTACCGCGCAGCCTTTCTGGTGTCACTGGCTACCACCGCACGGCTGGGCGTTGGTGCGCTGGCCACCCACTCCTACACGTTGCAGCTGCTGAAATATGTGCTGCTGATCAGTCTGGCTATCGGCTGGGCCTGCGAGATCATGGTCGGCCGCCTGATTGGCGGGGGGCACTTCCAGCAAGCGCATGCGCTGGTGCGCAAGTCCGTGCGCAACGGTCTGCTGGCCTCTGGTGGCATGGCGCTGGCCGCGGCGCTGGCCGCGCCGTGGCTGATGCGTATGTTCACCAAAGACCCCCAGGTGATTCACGCTGCACAAACCTTGCTGTGGATCGCTGTGGCGCTGGAAACCGGGCGTGTGTTCAACCTGATCGTCATCGGCGCACTGCGGGCGACCGGTGACGCGATCTACCCGGTGGTGGCCAGTTTGGGATCCTTCGTACTGGTGCTGGGCCTGGGCTCCTATTGGATGGGACGCAGCTTTGGGCTGGTGGGCATCTTCATTGTTTACGCGGCAGATGAATGGGTGCGCGGCCTGCTGATGATGGCCCGCTGGCACTGGCATGGCTGGTTGCCCAGTGCCAGACAAACCCAGCGCAGGGTGCGCGGTCACAAGTAAAAAGTGGTCTTAGCCCTTGTCAGTTATGCGTGAATAGCTATCAAATAAATAGCTAATTACCCGAACACCTACCTCGTCTATCCCCTGAATCGCTTGCGCGTCAACGCCAGTGCCACCCAGAAGCTCACGACGGCAAACACGGCCAGCACACCCAGGTGACGCCAGGGATGTTCAGGCCACTGGTCCATGAACAGCGGGCGCACCAGTTCCACGGCGTTGGTTAGTGGCAGCCAGCTGGAGATGGTTCGCACCACGGCGGGCAGTTGCTCCAGCGGGAAGAAGATACCGCTCAGAAACATCATGGGCGTGAGGAACAGCGTGAAGTAGTAGGTGAAAAAGTCATACCCCTTGGCCAGCGCGTTGAAGATCAGCGCAATACAACTGAAGGTCACGCCCACACCCAGCAACACGGGCCAAGCCACCAACAGCTTGGGGCTGTAGCTGATGCCCAGTATCAGCATCACCGCCAGAATGGCGGTCACCGTAAACAGCGACTTGAAGGCCGCCCACAGCATCTCGGCCAGCACGATGTCATCCAGTCGCACCGGCGCATTCATGATGCCGTCCCAAGTCTTTTGCACATGCATGCGCGAAAACGCCGAGTACAAAGCCTCAAACGAAGCTGCCTGCATGGCACTCATGCAGATGGAGCCGCTGGCCAGAAACAGGATGTAGGGCACCTTGACCGATTGGCCAGCACTGCCCACAGTAACCTGCCCAACGAGTGCGCCCATGCCGTAGCCAAAGGCCACCAGCCACATCAGCGGCTCGGCAATGTTGCCCACCAGACTGGGAATGGCCAGCTTGCGCCAGACCAGCAGGTTGCGCAAAAACACCGGCCAGAACCGCAGCGACAACTCTGGCGGCCGCCACACGTTTTGACGGATGGCAGCTGACGCGTTTTCAGCCCTGTCCAGATTCATCGCGGTCATCAGCCATCCTCCCTGATTTGTCGTCCGGTGAGCTTGAGGAAGAGGTCTTCCAGATTGGCGGGCCGGTGCAGGGTGCGCAACTGCGGCTGGTCCGCCAGCGCATCCAGCACCTGACGCGCATCCTGCGTGTAAAAGAACACGGTCTCTCCACTCAGCTCCACGCGTGACGCCAGCTGCCTGGCTGGCGAATCCATCAACGCGACAGCGCCCACACCATAGACCTCCACCACATCGGGCTCCAGATGCTGCGCGATGAGGTCGCGTGGCGTGCCTTCGGCGATTTTCCTGCCATGATCCAGCACCAGCAGGCGCGAACACAGGCGCTCGGCCTCGTCCATGAAGTGTGTCGTAAGCAGGATGGATTTGCCTTGCTGCAACAAAAGCTGCAGCCGCTCCCACATCAGGTGACGCGCCTGCGGATCCAGGCCGGTGGTCGGTTCGTCCAGCAACAGCAGACGCGGGTCATTCACCAGCGCGCGCGCCAGACTGAGGCGGCGCTTCATGCCGCCCGACAATTCACCAGGCTTGGCGCGGGCCTTGTGCGTGAGTGAAGCAAACTCCAGCAAGTCGGGAATGCGGGCTCGAATCTGCGCGTCTTTCATGCCGAAATACCGGCCATAAACCAACAGGTTTTCAGCACAGCTGAAATCCGGGTCCAGCGTGTCCATCTGGCTCACCACGCCAAGCTGCGCCTTGATGGTCAGGGCATCCTGCGGCATGGACAAAACGCTGGCAGCAGAACCCGGCTTTGTGAAGTAGCTGATACGCCCGCGGTCTGGCGTACTCAGGCCCAGGCACATGCGGATGGTGGTGGTCTTGCCGGCACCGTTGGGCCCGATCACACCCAAGCATTCGCCCGGCGCAATCTGAAACGAAACGTCATCGACTACCGTCGTCTCGCCATACCGTTTGGTAAGCCGATCGGCTGAAAACAGCATGTTGGACATGATCCTGATTACTGGAACGCCACTTCGGCGAAGCTGCGCAACTTGCGGCTGTGCAGCTGATTGATGCCTTGTTCCCGCAGCAACTCGATCGCCCGGATACCAATGCGCAGGTGCTGGTCAACCCGTTCGCGGTAGAAATGATTGGCCATGCCCGGCAACTTGATCTCCCCGTGCAACGGCTTGTCACTCACACACAGCAACGTGCCATACGGCACGCGAAAGCGGAAACCGTTGGCTGCGATGGTGGCGCTCTCCATGTCCAGCGCCACCGCGCGGCTCTGGCTGAAGCGGCGCTGCGGGCCGTTGTCGGGCAGCAGCTCCCAGTTGCGGTTGTCCGTACTGGCTACGGTGCCGGTGCGCATGACGCGCTTGAGCTCGGGGCCACTGAGTTGCGTGACCTGTGACACCGCCGCCTCCAGCGCCACCTGAATTTCGGCCAGCGCCGGAATGGGCACCCACAAAGGCAGCTCTTCGTCCAGCACATGATCTTCACGCACATAGCCGTGGGCCAGCACGTAGTCGCCCAGTTGCTGCGTGTTGCGCAAACCGGCACAGTGGCCCAGCATGATCCACGCATGTGGCCGCAACACAGCGATGTGGTCGGTGATGGTTTTGGCATTGGCCGGGCCCACGCCGATGTTGACCATGGTGATGCCGCTGCGGTCTGCCCGCATCAGGTGATAGGCAGGCATTTGTGGCAGGCGGGGAGGCGCTTTCCCAAGCTCATCGCCCACATCGGCACTTAGCCCGGTTCGCCGCGTCACCACATTGCCAGGTTCGACGAAGGCGACGTACTCGCTGGCGGGGTCACTCATGGCTTCATGGCCCATGCGCACAAATTCGTCAATGTAGAACTGGTAATTGGTGAACAGTACAAAGTTCTGAAAATGCTCAGGCGCCGTGCCGGTATAGTGGCGAAGGCGATGCAGCGAGTAGTCCACCCGTGGCGCCGTAAACAGGGAAAGCGGCAGCGCGTCGCCCGGACGCGGCATATAAGTGCCATTGGCGATACCGTCATCCATGGCGGCCAGATCAGGCAGATCGAATACGTCGCGCATCAGTTGCCGGCGCTCCGCACTCAAGGTGCCTTCAATGTGGTCATTTTCGACAAACGAAAAATGAACGGGGATCGGCTGCGCACTGGTACCTATCTCCAGCTCCACCCCGTGGTTTTGCAGCAGCAAGGTGAACTGCTCCAGGTAATAGTCGCCATATAGATCCGGGCGACTCAATGTCGTCTCAAACCGGCCGGGACCTGCCACAAATCCGTAGCTCAGGTGCGCGGATTCAGCTGAATTCAGCCTTGACACCGTGTCGGTCTGCACGCGCACAAAGGGATAACAGGCACGCACATGTCCGGGCAGGGTTTCCCCGGCAACAAAGCGCTGCATCGCTTCGCGAAGATGCGCCAGACTGTTGTTGTAGATTTCACGCACCTTGGCCAGTGCAGCGGCTGGATCGGTGAATTGGGAAGGGGCAATAAATGTGGGTAGATAGGCCATAGCGCCTATTGTCCACAAAGGCAGGGCGTTCTGAACCTCAGGGCTGTTTAACGGGCTCCCGCATGGTGACAAACTCCTCCGCGGCTGTGGGGTGAATGCCGATGGTGCTGTCAAAGACTGCTTTGGTGGCACCCGCTTTCAGGGCCACGGCAAAGCCCTGAACCACTTCTCCCGCGTCAGGTCCCACCATGTGAAGGCCGACCACCCGGTCTGTTGCGGTTTCGACCACCAGCTTCATGAGGGTGCGCTCGGTGCTACCGCTCAAGGTGTGTTTGAGCGCCTTGAATTCGCTGCGGTAGATGGTCACAGCGCCAAACGTCTTGCGCGCATCGGCCTCGGAATAACCCACTGTGCCGATGTTGGGATGCGTGAACACAGCTGTCGGAATGAACTGATAGCTCATGCTGCGTTTGGCTTTCCCTTCAGGCGGGCCAAACAGATAATCGACCAGCACCATCGCCTCACCCAGTGCGACAGGTGTGAGCTGAATGCGCGATGTCACATCACCCAACGCAAACACCGATGGCAAATTGGTCTGGTAGTGGTCATTCACGAGGATGGCGCCGTCTTCGCCCTGGGCAACGCCCGCGGCCTTCAGTCCCATGGCATCAACGTTGGGAATGCGCCCGGTGGCGTACAACACCTGGTCGGCCATCAGGGTTTCACCATGGTTCAGTGAAACGAGCAGCCCTTCAGCGGTGCGTTTGATGGACGCCACGTCGGCCTTCAGCCTCAAATCGATACCCGTTTTGGTCATTTCACCCGCGATGAAATGGCGCACTTCCTCGTCAAACCCACGCAGCACCTGCTCACCACGATACAGCTGGGTTACCCGGGAACCCAGCCCGTTGAAGATGGAGGCAAACTCGCAGGCAATATAGCCTCCACCCACCACCAGCAGGCGGGCAGGGAACGGGTCCAGGTCAAACATGTCGTTGGACGTGACGACCAGCTCACGCCCCTCTACGTTGGGCACTTGCGGCTTTCCGCCCGTGGCGATCAGAATGTACCGTGCGGTATGCGTTGCACCGTTGACCTGAACCGTGTGCCCATCGACCAGCGTGGCATGCCCGTTAAACACCTGAACCCCAGCGCCCACCAGCAGATTCAGATAAACACCATTGAGACGACTGATTTCCTTGCGCCGATTGGCCTTCAACGTGGCCCAGTTCAGTCGCGGAGCATCGCCCTCCCAGCCAAAGCCATGCGACTCTTCGAAGCTTTCTGCAAAATGCGCGGCGTAGCTGTACAGCTTTTTGGGAATACAACCCACGTTGACACACGTGCCACCCAGGCTGTCCGTGCCACCGGCTTCGGCCAGCGCAACACGGGCCCCTCGTTGCGCCGCCATGCGGGCCGCGCGCACGCCACCGCTACCACCGCCGACGACAAACAGGTCAAAGTCAAATGCAGTCATCACTGGCGCACGACTGTTTTCACCAACTGCCCAGGTTTGGGTTCGCCACCGCCGTACACACCATTGATCAGGCGCAGTTGCTGCTCGGGGCTACCCAAAGGTGATTGGCGGGCCATCTCTGCAAAACCGCCACGCGGAAAAGGTATGGTTTTGACCACCCAGGGTCGCGCCTGGGCGCGGTCTTCCGGATTCATTGGACGAAAAGACCCTTCAGCCTCCTGAATCTGGCGGCGTGCGCGTTGCAACGTTGCAGCATCTTTGGCCGCGTACTGCAACACGTAGTTGTGACTGGCCGGACCGGAAACAATGGTCACCTCGATTGGATCCGACTGGCCCTTGTCGTTTTTGCGGGTACCAACAAACCGGGTCGCGGGCAGGCCGTTGATCTGCAGCCGATCCACTCGACCCTGATCAGGCTTGATCAGGGTGCGGATGATGTCGTCATGTGTCTTGCCCGCCTGGGCTGGCGCAGTCCGCACAATCAGCCCCGCATCCCGCTCGCCGCTCAGAATGGTCAGTCGGTCTGCCGCGTTCTGGATGGACCACCCTTGGGGCGCAGTAACAGCAAACCCGAGCGGCTCGTGGTAAAAATTGCGCCCGCGTGTCATGCCCTGATCCGCGCTGTCCCCAAAAGCAATGCCGTCAATGGCCTGCAGGTAGCGCGCCCGGCCTTCGTCGATGTAATTGCCTTTGTTGTATTGAGCAGCCAGTTGCGTGATGGTCTGCAACCGCTGGTCGTTGCTGGGATGTGAAGACAACCAGTTGCTGGCCGCCGGCGCCGGACGCCCCTCCGCCCGAGCTTGATCGGCCGCGAAACGCTCCTGATTTTTCAGCACATTGACCACATCGACCATGTTGTGTGGGTCGTAGTTGCTGCGGGACAGGTATTCAGCACCCAGTCCGTCAGCCTGCAATTCCTGCTCACGGGAATAGGAGGCGATGTAGCCTGCCGCCACGTTTTGCGACACTTCGCTGGCCACCTGGCCCGCTCCCGCAACACCCTTGCTCTCCAGCACCGCCCCCAATACAGCTGCGGCCAGCACACCCAGCCCGGCATTTTGCTGGCGGGTTGCGCGCTGCGCGCCATGCCGCGCGGTGACGTGCCCGATTTCGTGGCCAATCACACCGGCCAGATCAGCCTCACTTTCCATATAAGCCATGATGCCGCGCGTGACATAAACATAGCCACCGGGCAAGGCAAAGGCATTGATTTCAGGGCTGTCCAGCACCGTGAAGTGCCACTCCAGCTGACCGCGGTGGGATTGTTTGGCCAGGCGTTGCCCCAAGTCGTTGACGTAAGCCTGCACCTTCGCGTTGGGCAACACGCCGTATTCTTCCAGCACTTGGGTGTGGCCCTTTTTGCCCTCTGCAACTTCAGCGGACTCGCTCATTGCTGAACGCTCCGACTTGCCTGTTACCGGGTTGGTCACGGGGCTGCCGCAAGCGGTTAGCAAAGCGGTGGCGAGAACGATTGGAAAAAATTTGCAGGACATGGCGTCTCCAGACTGGCACCCTGGCTATCGCAGGGCCCTGGTCATTCTAGTGGTGGGATACACGAGTGATTGTTAAGGACTTGATCTGCAGAATTCCTCAGTTAATTGAGGCCATGGCAGGTCTTTTCAAGACTATGGCATTCGCAAGCAATCAATCCAAAAAACTGCCATACTGCCCGGCCGGAACAAGAGGGGGATCATTGATGTTGAAGTTCACGTGCTGCGATACAGTCAGCCAGTTTTTAAACCGGGGGCAGGCTCAAGTCTTGCAAGGTATTGCCCGTGGATTCGAGAAGGAATGCCTGCGTATCGACAGCCTGGGCAAACTCGCCCAAACGCCACACCCCCATGGGCTGGGCTCCAAACTGACCCACCCGTGGATGACCACGGACTACTCCGAGGCACTGTTGGAGTTCATCACACCCCCGTCGCAAGATCCCGGGTTTCCGTTGCAGTTCCTGCGCGACATTCACCGCTACAGCGTGACGCAACTGGGCGAAGAGACCATGTGGGCGGGCTCCATGCCCTGCCTGCTGGGGACTGACAGTGACATTCCGCTGGCCGACTACGGTACGTCGAACAAGGCGAAATTCAAATACGTGTACCGCGAAGGCCTGGGGCTGCGTTATGGCCGCCAGATGCAGACCATTGCAGGTGTGCACTACAACTGGTCCCTGCCGCCTGAATTCTGGCCGGCACTGCAGGAATGTTGCGGCGACGACAGCAGCGCGCAGGACTTCATCAGCGACCGCTACTTCGGGCTTATTCGCAACTTTCTGCGCTATGGCTGGCTGGTGCCTTACCTGTTTGGCGCATCTCCAGCCATCTGCAAATCGTTTCTGCAGGGCCGCAAGTCAGACCTGCAGGAACTGGTTCCGGGCACCTTGTACGGACCCTACGCTACCAGCCTGCGCATGAGTGACCTGGGTTACCAGAACCGGGCGCAAGACAACCTGCATGTGAGTTTCAATTCCCTGCGCGAATACACCCAGGCGCTGGACGCCGCCATCCGCACGCCCGATCCGTTTTACCTGGACATCGGCGTGCGCGAGGGCGATCACTGGAAGCAGCTCAACGCCAACCTGCTGCAGATTGAAAACGAGTTTTATGCTGCCATGCGACCCAAACGCATTGGCCAACACGGCGAACGCCCATCAAAGGCACTGCAGCTTTATGGTGTGGAATACGTGGAGATGCGCCTGTTTGATTTGAACCCGCTGGTGGACATCGGCATCACGCCCGAGCAGGGCACATTTGCCGATGTGCTGCTGCTGATGTGCCTGTTCCGTGACAGCCCACCCATCACCAGCCGCGAGCAAAGCGAAAACGACGAGAACAAGCGCCGCGTGGTCAACCGCGGGCGCCAGCCCGACCTGCACCTGCTGGTGCACAACCGCGAGCAGCCCTTCCGCCCGCTGGCGCACGAGCTGTTTGACGACATGCTGCCCTTTGCCGAGATGCTGGACACGGCCTACGGCGGCACGCGTTATGTCACCACGCTTCAGACCCTGCGTAAACGCATTGATGACCCCGACACCACGCCTTCGGCGCAGATACTGGCGGCCGCCCGCGAGCACGGCGGGTTTTTCAAGTACGCGATGCAGCTGTCACAACAGCACAAGCAAGCGCTGCTGGCCCAGCCGCTGGATGCAATCACCCAGGCACGGTTTGCGGCCAGCGTCGAAAAATCTTTGCAGGAACAGCAGCAACTGGAAGCATCGGATCAAGGCAGCTTTGAGGATTACGTGGCCCGGTATTACGCTTGAACTTGCAACGTTTGACCTTGTGCCTGAATTCATGAAAACCCGGCAGTTTCAGGCGGTTTTAGGCATGTTTTAGGCCTCCAGCCCTTGTCGGATATGCGTGAATAGCTATTAAATTAATAGCATCTCTGCAATTTCCCATGGGAATTCAGCGCAACTGGTCCACAACGGCCAGGATCGGCAACAACACACTGGCGCCGAGCTTTCTGGATCGTTCCCCACTCCAGCCGGTGGCCTCGTCTGGCAGGTTGGCGTTGTCCTTGAAGGGCATCTCGATGGTGTGGGCCAGGCAGTCAAAGTGCTGTGCGATCCAGTTGGTGGCAAGTGTCGGGTTGGCCTCACCGGGTTTTGATTTCCCGTAGCCTTGTTTGACCTGAAAGTCCGGGCAGGTAGCGACCCACGCCGCCTTGAACGCATCTTCCAGACCCTGCATACGGGTGGAGTAACCCGGGTTGCCTTCGGAGCCCACCACGAAGTTATATGGCAGCGCCTCGTCGCCATGGGCGTCCAGGCACAGGTCCACGCCAGCGGACTGCATCGCCGCACGTACATGAAACACTTCGGGCGACTTCTCCAGGCTGGGTGACTGCCATTCGCGATTCAGGTTGGCGCCCGCTGCATTGGTGCGCAGGTTGCCACGCACCGCGCCGTCCGGGTTCATATTGGGCACCAGGTGAAAGATGCACTTTCCCAACAGCACGCGGCTCACGGGGTCATCTCCATCCAGCAAGCGCTCCAAAAAACCCTCCACAAACCATTCGGCCATGGTTTCGCCAGGATGTTGGCGGGCGATCAACCAGATTTTTTTCTTCTGCTCGGCTGGTGTAGAACTGAGCGCATCGGTGATGCGCAGCAACGTCATGTCGCGCCCATCCAGTGTTTGACCCAGATGCTGCACATCCACGTGCTCTGATTCGGCAGCAGTGCCGATCAAGTCCAGGTGGCGTTCGTAGGAGTAGGGCTCAAAATAGGCGAAATACACGCTCTGGGTATCGGGCAGGATGCGGGCCGTCATCACGGCGCCGTCGAAGTCGGTATCGATCCGGAACCAGTGCTGGCGGTCGTAACTGGCCACCACGCGGTAGCCCTCCCAGCCCTTTGGGTAAGCGCATTGGCCCGCGTTGAGAAAACGCAAGACAACCGGTAGACCCTTCGCCCCCTGCAACCGGAAGTGAAACCACTGCGCGAACTCGGCCGCGCTGTCGCGACGGACACGCAGCTGAATATCACCAGTATCGGCCAGACTTACGACCTCAATGGCGCCAGAATCAAAAGCGGTAGAAATATGCATATCCGGTTTCACGTCTAGGGAATGATGGCCAGTTTGCCGAAATGCGTCTTGCGCTTGAAATCCAATTGGGCTTGGCCGAGCTGTTCAAGGGCATAGGTCGCACTGAGCAAAGGCTTCAGTTTGCCAGCTTCCACATAGGCGACGATCTGCCTGAATTCTTCCTGCGTTCCCATGGTTGAGCCCAACAAGGTAAGGTGCTTCAAATACAGTTTGCGCCAGTCCAGCGCAACTTGGGCACCAGCAATGGCGCCTGCGGTAACGTAGCGCCCGCCCACCCGCAGCATTTCCATCAACCCGGCGACCGACTCGCCAGCCACTATATCCGCCACTACGTCAACGGTATCTTTGCCAGTCTGCTCTCGGAGACTGGGGATTTGATCGCCCTCGTCGCGAAACAAGACACCTGTCACACCAAAGTCGGCCAACTGGGCTTCCTTGCCCCGGCCAACAATGGCGACCACTCTTGCGCCGCGAACACCAGCCAGTTGCACCAGCGCTGAGCCCACGCCACCTGAGGCGCCAGTGACCAGCACCGTTTCACCCGCTTTGACGGCGGCACGGTTGAGCATGTGCTCTGCGGTCAAATAGGAGGTCATGAAGGTAGCAAGTTGTGCGTCACTCAGGCCCGACTCGACTGCATGGGCGTTTGCGCTGGGCACGCAGACATACTCCGCAAAGCCGCCGTCAAACTCGCTGCCCAGATAGGTAGCGTCAAATAGGGCACTGTCTGTATCCGGGTAAATAGTGGGGTTCACCATCACCCTTTCGCCAAGACGGTCCTGGGACACTTTCTCACCCACTTCGACGATCCTGCCAACCGTGTCTGCGCCCTGGATGCGCGGAAACTGGAAGGCGCCCCCTTGCCAGCCCGACTGCTCGTCAGAACCATAAGCGCCCTCTCGGGTCCAGATATCTGTGTTGTTCACGCCGCAGGCTCCCACTTGGACAAGAACTTCGCCTGATTTTGGGATGGGAACTGCCACATCGGTCCGATAGGCAAGCTTTTCGGGCCCGCCAAAGCCCGTGAGCAACATGGCGCGCATGGTTTTACCTGTCATGGGAGTCAGTACTTTCTCATCGGTCTGTTCGATACGGTCATTGTAGGGATGGGGGTCGATAATTGGGGAATGATCACATCGCCTTCCACCGCCGCAGCAGGCTCAGCTTTCAGCACCCTTTCCCTCCCCCCAGCGACGCTTGCGAACCTGCAGCAACTGGGTTACGACACCATGACGCCCATTCAAGCAGCCAGTCTGCCCGTTGCGCTGCAGGGCAAAGACCTGATTGCCCAGGCACAAACCGGCAGCGGCAAGACGGCGGCATTCGCTTTGGCCCTGCTGGCCAAACTCAACCCGCGCTGGTTTGCCGTGCAGTCGCTGGTGCTGTGCCCCACACGTGAACTGGCGGACCAGGTGACGGTAGAGATTCGGCGTCTGGCACGCGCGGAGGAAAACATCAAAATCGTCACCCTGTGCGGCGGCATTGCGCTGCGCGGCCAACGCGCCTCGCTGGAGCACGGTGCGCACATCGTGGTGGGCACGCCGGGGCGAATCATGGATCATCTGGAACGTGGCTATCTGAATCTGGAAAGCCTGAACACGCTGGTGCTGGATGAGGCCGACCGAATGCTGGACATGGGCTTCTTTGATGACATTGCCACGGTGGTCAAACAGATCCCCAAGGAACGGCAAACCCTGCTGTTTTCGGCCACTTATCCCGAAGGCATCGAAAAGCTGGCGCGGCAGTTTATGCGGGAGCCCGTGCAAATCAAGGTGGAAGCGCAGCAGGCCCAAGGCCGGATCGAGCAGCGTTTTTATGAGGTGACGCGCGCCAACCGGCTGGAGGCAGTAGCGCTGCTGCTCAACCACTTTCGCCCGGTCAGCACGCTGGCGTTCTGCAATACCAAGCAGCAATGCAAGGATTTGGTGACGTATTTGCAGGAACAGGGATTCAGCGCGCTGGCCTTGTATGGCGAACTGGAGCAGCGCGAACGTGACCAGGTGCTGGCCCAGTTTGCCAACCGCAGCTGCTCGGTGCTGGTGGCCACCGATGTGGCCTCGCGCGGCCTGGACATCACGCAGCTTGAGGCAGTGATCAACGTGGACATCACGCCCGACCCCGAAGTGCATGTGCACCGCATTGGCCGCACGGGGCGTGCTGGCGAATCAGGCCTGGCCTTGAGCCTGACCTCCATGAACGAGATGGGTTTTGTCGGCAAGATCGAGCAGTACCAGAACCAGCCTTCGGTGTGGCACAAGCTGGACGAGCTAACCCCCACAGGCAAGGGGCCTTTGCTGCCCCCCATGGTCACGCTGCAAATTCTGGGCGGACGCAAGGAAAAAATCCGACCCGGCGATGTGCTGGGTGCCCTGACCGGTGCTGAAGGTGGTGTGGCCTACACCCGCGAGCAGATCGGTAAAATTCAGGTGACCGAGTTCTGCACTTTTGTGGCGGTGGCGCGAGATGTCGCCACCGCCGCCTGCGCCAAGCTCAACGCGGGCAAGATCAAGGGGAAAAGCGTCAAGGTACGCCTGATGCTGGGCGACTGACGTGTCAGACAACTTCCTACAGCAGCTCTGGCGATTCGCTGACTTAACTTACCCGGGATGAAAGACTAAAGTTCTCTCAAGCGCCACTGGTAGGCGCCAAACAAGGAAGAAGGAAGCCGCCATGAGAACCGAAACCGTTGCTCTCAACCCGTTCAGCCTGATGATGGAACCCGAAATGGTGCTCAGCGCCATGGAACATTCTCAGCAATTGCGTGGCCTGCGTCGCCACAAACTACATCCCCTGGACAAACCCCTGATCCCTTATTCCAAGGCCGTCATGGACGCTCGCGCCGCCTTTGACGCCGATATCGACGCTGCCTTTGACGCCGATATGGTTGATGAGGCGATCGAAAAGTATTTTCACAACTGAGCGTTCTCCAGTCAACCCGGAACTACATGTTCCGGCGGTACTGTCCGCCCACTTCAAACAGGGCGCTGGTAATTTGCCCCAGTGAACAGACGCGTACGGCGTCTATCAGTACCTCGAACACGTTCTGGTTGTCGATCACGGCTTTTTGAAGACGCTTCAACATGGCCGATGACTCACCGGCATGCTTAGCGTGAAATGAAGCTAACCGCTTGAGCTGACTTTGCTTTTCGTCATCGGTTGAACGCGCCAGTTCCAGCTTGTCCTGCACCGCATCGCCATGCGGGTTGCGGAAAGTGTTCACACCGATGATGGGCAGTTCGCCGGTGTGTTTGAGCATTTCGTAGTGCATGCTCTCATCCTGAATACGTCCGCGCTGGTAACCGGTTTCCATGGCGCCCAGCACACCACCACGCTCGGCGATGGCCGTGAACTCGGCCAGCACAGCCTCTTCCACGAGTTCAGTCAGCTCCTCGATGATGAACGCGCCCTGATTGGGGTTTTCGTTCTTCGCCAGGCCCCATTCGCGGTTAATGATGAGCTGGATCGCCATGGCGCGGCGCACCGAGTCTTCGGTCGGTGTGGTGATGGCCTCGTCAAATGCATTGGTGTGCAGGCTGTTGCAGTTGTCGTAAATGGCGATCAGCGCCTGCAGCGTGGTGCGGATGTCATTGAACTGAATCTCCTGCGCGTGCAGGCTGCGCCCGCTGGTCTGAATATGGTATTTGAGCTTCTGGCTACGCTCGTTTGCGCCATACTTCTCCTTCATGGCCACGGCCCAGATTCGGCGCGCCACGCGGCCCATCACCGTGTATTCCGGGTCCATGCCGTTGCTGAAAAAGAAACTCAGGTTGGGTGCAAAGTCGTCGATATGCATGCCACGCGCCAGATAGGCCTCAACGAAAGTGAAGCCGTTGGATAACGTAAAGGCGAGCTGGGAAATCGGATTGGCCCCTGCTTCGGCAATGTGATATCCGCTAATGGACACAGAGTAGAAATTGCGCACGTTGTGGTGCACAAAGTACGCGGCAATATCGCCCATCACCTTCAGGCTGAATTCGGTCGAAAAGATGCAGGTGTTCTGCCCCTGGTCTTCTTTCAGGATGTCCGCCTGCACGGTGCCGCGCACGTTGGCCAGCACCCATTCACGAATTTTGGCAGCCTCGGTATCAGTGGGCTCCCGGCCGTTGTCAGTTTTGAATTTTTCCAGATTCTGGTCAATGGCCGTGTTCATGAACATGGCCAGGATGCTGGGTGCCGGGCCGTTGATCGTCATCGACACACTGGTACTCGGGCTGCACAAATCAAACCCGGCGTACAGCACCTTCATGTCGTCCAGCGTGGCAATGCTCACGCCAGAGTTGCCGACCTTGCCATAAATGTCGGGCCGCGGATCGGGGTCATTGCCGTACAGCGTGACGGAGTCAAACGCGGTGGACAGGCGCTTGGCATCCATGCCGGAACTCAGCAACTTGAATCGCGTGTTGGTGCGAAAGGCGTCGCCCTCACCCGCAAACATGCGGGTCGGGTCTTCGTTTTCACGCTTGAACGCGAACGTGCCCGCGGTATAGGGATAGCTGCCGGGCACGTTGTCCAGCATCAGCCACTTCAGGATTTCGCCATGATCTTCATACTGCGGTAGCGCAACCTTGCGGATAGTCGTGCCCGAGAGTGACTTGCTCGTCAGCGTTGTGCGGATTTCCCTGTCACGAATCTTGACAACATATTCGTCACCCGCGTAGGCCTTTTGCATCTCAGGCCACTGGGTCAGCAGCTTTTTGGCTGAAATGTCCTGAATGGACTCACGCTGCACGGCCAGGTCAATCGCAGCTTCGGCAGCACGCGCTTTGTCCGGCTTGCCGATTGTCAACATGGCGGCAGCGGCACGCAGTTGCTGGATTTCACGGGCCAAATGGGCTTGATCACGCGCGCGTTTTTTGTAGCCTCGTACCGTATCGGAGATTTCAGCCAGATACCGGGTACGTGCTGCAGGCACCACCGGCATCTGGTTGGTGCTGTGCCGCACGCCCACCTGTGGCAACAGACCTTCACTCGAACCGGCTCGACCTGTCCTGAGCTTGAGCCCCAGCGCACCTAGGCGAACCTTCAGCGCCTGATACAGCGCGGTCACGCCGTCATCATTGAAGCGCGCAGCCATCGTGCCAAAAACCGGCATCTGATCCGCCGGCGTGGTCCAGGCTTCCTTGTTGCGTTGCACCTGTTTGGACACATCGCGCAGCGCGTCGGCCGCACCCTTGCGGTCAAACTTGTTGATCGCCACGAACTCGGCGAAGTCCAGCATGTCGATTTTCTCCAGTTGGCTGGCAGCACCAAACTCCGGCGTCATCACATAAATCGGTACGTCCACAAGCGGCACGATGGCCGCATCGCCCTGGCCAATACCGGAGGTTTCCACCACGATCAGGTCAAACCCGGCCACCTTGCACGCAGCGACCACATCGGGCAGTGCCCTGCTGATTTCGCTACCGAAGTCACGCGTAGCCAGGCTACGCATGAAAACACGCGGGCCGGTGCGCCATGGACTGATGGCATTCATGCGTATGCGGTCGCCCAACAAGGCGCCACCACTCTTGCGACGGCTGGGGTCGATTGAGATCACCGCGACGCGCAGGTCGTCGTTCTGGTCCAGCCGCAGGCGGCGGATCAATTCGTCCGTCAACGACGATTTGCCGGCACCGCCGGTCCCGGTGATACCGACAACCGCTACTCTTTTAGTAGCTGCTTGCGCTTTGACGGCGAGGGCTAGCGACTCATTTACCCGGGAACCTTCAATAGCCGTGATCAATTGGGAAAGCGAGCGCCAGCTGGCCTCACTGTGACCCTGAATCGCAGCTAGGTCGGTGGGCGCATGGACAGTGAGGTCCTTGTCGCAGCGCATCACCATCTCGCCAATCATCCCGGCCAAACCCATCTTCTGGCCATCTTCCGGGCTGTAGATGCGGGTCACCCCGTAAGCATGCAGTTCACGGATTTCCGGTGGCACGATCACGCCACCGCCGCCGCCAAACACCTGAATGTGCTCACCCCCACGGCTTCTTAGCAGGTCCACCATGTATTTGAAGTACTCGACGTGCCCACCTTGATACGAGCTGATGGCAATGCCCTGCGCGTCTTCCTGCAGCGCGGCCGTGACGACCTCATCGACGGACCGGTTGTGTCCCAAGTGGATAACCTCGGCGCCCATACCCTGCAGAATGCGCCGCATGATGTTGATGGCGGCGTCGTGGCCGTCAAACAGGCTGGCCGCCGTGACAAAACGCACCTTGTTCGTGGGGCGGTAGTTGGCCAGGGCCTTGAATTCAGCAGACAAGTCGGTCATGGAATCACCTCAGATAGCTTTTTTTTGTCACGTTCTAGTTGACGTTTACGTAAACGTCAATCTTATCCGACGATGGCCTGTCTGTCACTTACAGCGCCGCAGCCGGCTACATGACCCGTCAGCCCAACCGGCAAATGCGATCCAGCATTTGGAGAGGGCAGCGGGCTCCAAGTGTCAAACATGGCCTTTTCCATGGTCATTTCTGCCTCTATCCCTCTGAAATAGGGTATTTTTAGCTATGAAATATATAGCAAAATCAGTTAGCCTCAAGGCCCTGTTTTGCCAACCGCAGGGAAAAAAGATTTATGCTGCAAGGTGTAGGAGCATCACAGTTTAGAAAACCGTTCAGGAAACCAACATGAGCAAATTGTCCGACGAAGCCAGTAAAAAAGCATTGTGTGCGCGCCTCGCCCGCGTGGAAGGACAGTTGCGCGGCATCCAGAAACTCATCCAGAGCGAATCCGATTGCGAAAAAATTGCCCAACAGCTTGCAGCAGCCCGGAAAGCCCTGGACAAATCGTTCTTCAGCATGGTGGGCTGCATGATTGAGCAGGGCGAGATGCCGGCCGACCACGTTGCCGAGATGCTGGGTAAATTTGCATGAACCCGATCCAGCTTTTTGGATACCGCGTCAAGTACGTATACCTACGTTCTGTTCGACGAAAACACCCGTGAAGCCCTGATCATTGACCCCGTCGATACCCAACTGGAGCGCGACCTGGCTGTGCTGCGCCAGTACGGTCTGAAACTGGTGTGGACCACCGAAACCCACGCCCATGCCGACCACATCACCAGTGCCGGCTTGCTGGCCGAGCATACGGGGGCTCGCACAGCAGCGCCGGCAGGTTGCGGCATTACCACCGCAGCCCTTCAAATCCAGCACAACGACGTGTTGAGCTTTGGAAGCGAAGAGCTTCGCGCACTGCATACGCCCGGCCACACCGCCGGCAGCATGAGCTTTGTGTGGCGCAACCATGTTTTCACCGGCGACACGCTGCTGATCAACGGCTGCGGTCGCACGGATTTTCAGTCAGGCAGTGCCCGGGAGATGTACCACAGCCTGACGCAGGTTCTGTTCAAACTGCCAGAGGACACCATGGTCTGGCCGGGGCACGACTACCAGGGCAGGGTTTCAAGCACGATTGGATCTGAAAAGAAAGGCAACGCACGCGTGGCAGGCAAAACGGAAGCCGAGTTCACGGCCATCATGGATACATTGAATCTTCCCCGCCCCAAGCGGATGGATGAAGCGGTACCGGCCAATCTGACCTCCGGCCTGCGACACGACGCCGATGGCGTGCACGCGTCTTCAGACGCAATAGCCGATGAATCACCGCGACAAGCAGATGGTTATGCCGGTAATGTATCCCCCCAACTCGCCTGGCGCTGGGTTCAGGAGGGCAAGGCCGTACTGGTGGATGTGCGAACCGACGCCGAACGTGAATGGGTCGGGTTTGTCCCCGGCGCTGTGGCCCTGGCCTGGAAGCAGTGGCCCGGCATGGCCATGAATCCCGGGTTTGATGACGGGCTGCGCGCAGCGGTTCCGGCTGGCACCAAAGTGGTGCTTTTGTGCCGCAGCGGCGTGCGCTCGGTGGCGGCGGCCCGTCGCGCCACGGAACTGGGGCTGGAGGCCTACAACATTCTGGAAGGTTTCGAGGGCGACCCGGACACCCAGGCACAACGCGGACACAAAGGGGGCTGGCGTTTTCGCGGCTTGCCCTGGCGTCAGGGATAGGCCTCAGAACAGCCCATTCCGGCGGCAAAGTAAAACACCCATTACCGCAAATCGAAAAACTTGAGGGTGAACCCCTGTCATATCTGACAGGGGTTCACAACAAAAAAAATAAAAAGACGCGTTCAATGTGACATATCCCCTTGACGGAGTGTTACATGCACGTATCTGAATTTTCAAGCCTGTCTCAAACCAGGATTCCCAGCAACCCTCCCCTGCTACCAAGGCTGCGAGACCGATTGGAAAACCAGTTTATGCCGCACTGGAACAAGCAGTGGAGCGGCAAATGCATTCTGCATGGAACAACGCCTGGTGCTGGCGCCATCCGTCTGGATGGCAATGACTACCTGAACATTTCCGGGCATCCTGATATCGTTCGAGCACAAATTGATTCGCTTCGCCGCAATAACGAGAGTGTGATCCAGTCAGGTGCTTTTTTGCTGGATGCGCACCCCAACAGAACTCTGGAGGCCGCCTTGGCTTCCTGGGTTGGAAAAGAAGATGGCTTCGTCTGCCAGTCCGGTTACGCCGCAAACGTAGGGCTATTGCAAGCCATTGCAGACGAGCAGACCCCTGTATACCTTGACACTTTGGCCCACACTTCCCTTTGGGAAGGCGTGCGTGCGGCAAAGGCGCCGGCCCATCCGTTTCGACACAACGACCCGGCTCACTTGTCACGAGTGATTTCCCGCAACGGCCCAGGGATTGTGGTGGTCGATTCGGTTTACAGCACCACCGGCGCTCTTTGTCCGTTAACCGAAATGGTGGAGGTAGCCGAGCAGCATGGCTGCACCATTCTGGTAGACGAGTCCCATTCTCTGGGAACGCACGGCCCACAGGGCGCAGGACTGTGTGCGGAGCTGGGGCTATCGGACCGGGTTCATTTCATTACCGCCAGTCTGGCCAAGGCCTTCGCCGGGCGCGCCGGGTTCTTCAGCGTGCCTGCGGAACTGCGCTTTTATGTGCTGCACCACAGCTACCCAAACATTTTCAGCTCTTGCCTGCTGCCACATGAGATTGCCGGACTGGCTGCGACGCTGGAAGTTATCAAGCAATGCGACGATGAGCGGGCACGGTTGCAAGCCAACACACGGCGCCTGCGTAATAGCCTCACCGAGCTGGGCTACCCGATCCATCAGGGCACCGAGCAGATCATCTCGCTGGAAGCGGGGCTGGAACCCGACACCATGATGCTGCGCGACCGACTGGAGGAGCACAACCTGTTTGGCGCCATCTTCTGCGCGCCTGCGACCAGCCGCAACCGGGCGATGGTCCGCCTTACGCTGAATGCCAACCTCACGGATGCGGAAATGAGCCACATAGAAACTGCAGCTCGAGACATAGCACCGCTAGTCAAGCCTTGGGATTGGCCTTTAGCACGGCGCGGCAAGAGCGCCGACTAACTTTCAAACGCGGGGTGTCGTGGCGCTCACTCCGGCAACTCACGTTCTCCCAGCCCTGCAAGATGGGCCGCGTAGCCTTTATTGGAACCAGGGCAAACCGCCGAATCAATGGGGAAAACTGCACCCCAAAGCGGCGTGTCAGCAGCGCCCAAAGCAATGGCGGACGCCAGTCGCGCGGGCTGGCCGCTGTTGAGTGCCAGCTGAAGTTCAAGATCGACCAATTTGCGGCCTGATCTAATATCGTCCACGTCGGGCGCGGCGATTCCCTGAGACCAAGCCAATTCGGCTAGATCACGCAAATTGTCCCGGTGCTCCAGTTGCAGCCAACTGGCCTGCCCCAGGGCGTCCAGTCCCATCACACCAAATGGTGTACCAATGACCACATGCTCCACCCATCGTTGTCTCTGCACCAGGGCACCCAGCAGAGGTGCGATAGTCGGCGAACACAGCAGAGCATATTGCTCTCGGCTCAAGGTGGCGCGCCAGATTTGCCCCTGTCCGCGCACCGGTAGTTCCAGCATGCGTTTGATCGCATCTGTCAGCCTGCGTGTAATGTCGACCGATTGCTTGGGAATGAACTGCTCGATCAGGCCCTGGTTGAACGCGGTGACTGCAATCTGTTCGTCCGCCTGCCCTGTGAGCAAGATGCGGGAGCCGGGCCAATCCACCAGAGTAGCCAGCGTCTGAAGACCATTCATTGCCGGCATGGAATAGTCCACCACCAGTATGCGGGTCAGGTCGAACCTGCTGTTTCCATCCTCAGTCCAGTAAGCCAGGATTTGCGGAATGATCGCCTGGCCGTTGCGCGCCCGGTCAATCATGTCCTGCTGACGCCAAGCGTCGGCCTCCCAGCGCGCTGGCTCGTTCTGCAGATGGCGGACGCAGTCAAGCGGATCGATGAACAGCTTGATCGACCAATCGCGAGGCATCACGTCCGCCAGCATTTCCAGGTAAGCCGGGTCGTCATCGAGAAAAGCCACTGTGCCGGGCCGACGGTAGAGTGGAAATGTCATGAGTTCGAGCCTCCCTGATGTGTATTATTTGTCTGAAACTGGACAGGCAATTCAATGATGAACGTCGCACCTTCAAGAGGTACCGACTTGACGCTCAATGTGCCTTTGGCAGTCTCCACGACCCGCTTGCAAAACGCAAGTCCAAGACCGTGCCCAGTCCCACGGTTGGTGGAAAAGAAGGCTTCAAAAATATGCGGCAGCGACTTGGGATTAATGCCCATGCCCTGATCAATGACAACGATGCGGCCCTTGGCTCCCGA
Organism: Candidatus Egaibacter danicus; assembly: GCA_016707075.1. Classification (GTDB taxonomy): domain Bacteria; phylum Pseudomonadota; class Gammaproteobacteria; order Burkholderiales; family Burkholderiaceae_C; genus Egaibacter; species Egaibacter danicus. The sequence goes on along the minus strand of JADJII010000002.1, from coordinate 169,870 downwards.
CGCGCCGACTTCGATCCGAAGGGCACCATGCGGGAACGCAGAACTGGCAGTCTGCAGGGAGTGGAGCGCATTCTTGATCAGGTTATCCAGGACCTGCGAGAACTGTGCTAGCGATGATCGAAACCGGAAGTCCCGATGAACCGCTACCACAATGCACTGGCGCTCCCGGCTGGAACGGTAGGGGTAGTTGCCAACCACCTGTTTGACCAGATCGCCCGCCGAAATCAGATCGCCATCGCCTGGCAACTGCATCAATCTTGCATTTGAAATTTGCGTATCAATCTGGTGATTCATGTTGCGAGTCAGGGCACGCAACCGCTCGGCCAGCTTCGCAAGCCGTTTTGCGCCATCTTCATTTCCGGCCGTCTCCGATTGCATTTGCAGCGCATCACTGATCAAACCCGCCGTTGACAGCGGGGTGCGCAATTCGTGCGCCATGATCCCGATGGTGGTCAAGGTGTTGTTGAGATGTTCGCGGCGAAGGTTGGCCGAAGATATACCCAACAACAGCGCGCAAGACCACGCGAACAGGAGAATGACCACACTTACCGCGTGCTGGTTGTCTGGCTGCACCGGCGCAGGAAGGCCCAGGATGTGAAATACCATCCAACACAGTAGCGCACCAGCGATGGTGCCCAAGGTAGCAAGGCGCCAGTCCGTCAGGTGGTAGTAAATCAATATCATTGAGCATGCACTGGCCAGCCAGGCCGCATTGCCGCCGTTGCAGAGAAACATCCAGCTAAAGAATACAGGTAGCTCCAGCCAGATCACCGCCATGGACACGTGCTGCGTGCGCTTGCTCAATGGATACTTGCTGACAGATGGAAGAATCAAAATCAGGCCAATAAAGCCCAAACACACACGCAAAAACGGGTTTTCGTAGGGTTGAACCAACCATTGCGACCAGATGAATCCGAACAGCGGCTGCCCGACGGACAAACCCAACCCCAGCAATCGCAGCCTCCATGGGGAAGGGTGGAGAATGGGTTCCAGCGGCTGGCGCAGAAATCTCTCGCGCGCCAAGCTGATCGCCGCGCGAATGGAGAGACGACTGCCAAGGCCCGGCTTGTCCAACGGATCCACCTATGTATTAATTCGCACCCTGGAAGAGAATTCTTCAAGGTGATTGATGGTATTGTCCCCGCTTCAATCACAACTCCCCATGAAAGTGCCTGTTAACTTTGACAGTGTGAGCCTAGACGGCATCATGAATGACTGGCTGTGCGCCTTGCAGGAGCACTCGGTCGAGGCCATTACCGTGCTCGGTCCAAATCCGTTTGGCGACAAGGAGGACCGGATCGTCCTGACACAACATCCGCCCCGCCTGCTGGAAGCTGCGGTTGCGTTGGCAGAGAGCCGTGACTTCGGCGCGCCCTGGCGGGATTCAGATGCACCGCTGGTGGCCTGGCAGGATATTGCAAAATCGGCCTACGAGAGCCAGAGCCGTTGGCGTCGCCTGTGGCTGGCGCATGGTTACCAGAGTGTGGTGCGGGTGGAATTTCCGCTGCCCTCCAACCGGGCGTTCGAATGCTTCATGTTCAGTCCGCGCGAATGGCACGACCGCAGCGAAGCCGCCGCACTGACCTGGTCTGCGCTCAATATCTGGCCGCTGCTCAAGCGTGCGCTTGCCCGGGAGCGCAGCCCGTTGAGCCCTCGCGAATGCGAGTGTCTGGCACTTGCATTTGAAGGGTTGACCGCCAAAGAAACAAGTGTTCGGCTCGGATGCAGTGAGCGGACCATCACATTTCACGTGACCAATGCAATGGCCAAGCTCAAAGTTGACAACAAACTGGCTGCGATTCAGCGGGCCTGCTGGTTTGGTGTAATTTGACCTGCCCACAGACCAACATCATGCCAGCGGCGGAATGCGCAGCTTTTGACCCGGATAAATCTTGTCAGGGTGGCTCAGCATGGGTTTGTTGGCTTCAAAAATGGCGGGATACTTGGCCGCATTGCCATAGTAGGTTTTGGCGATAGCGGACAGCGTGTCACCACGAACCACATCGTGGTACCGTGACTCATCCGCCGGGGCAGACACCGCCAGCAGGTTGGCGACGCTCTGCACACCGCTCACATTGCCACAGCAAAGGGCGACCTTTTCACTGGCTTCCTGCGAGGGCGCCTGTCCCTGAACCGTCACGGCCCCGGTTGCTCCGTCAAATGCCACATCCAGGCCTGACACGCCGAGTTGCTGCGTTTCAATGTAGGCGGCAATCGCGCTGGCAGCCTGTGCATTGAGTTCATCCAGCCGAGCCTGTGCCGACGCGTCAGCGGCGGCTTTCGTCGCAGCATCCTCAACTTCCTTGCGGCCAAAAAGCTTCTCGCCGGCTTCCTTGATAAAACTGAACATTCCCATGGCATGACCTCCGATTGAGTTGGATACAGTCAATCAATATACTCCTGCCCCGGCTCAGTCGCGGCTTATGCTCGCGGGGCATCGTAAAACTTATGGCTGTTAACCCTTAGCGGCAAGCTGCCATAAACCCGCAATAATCGCGCCCATGACCTTTCTGGCAATTGACGTTGGCAATACGCGGCTGAAATGGGCGCTTTATGACGTGCCACACACCCGGGCTACCGTCTTGGCACACGGTGCAGAGTTTCTGGAAAACATCGAAAAACTCTCTGAAGGCCCCTGGGCGAAACTGGCAACGCCTGACCACATGTTGGGATGTATCGTGGCCGGAGATGCGGTCAAGCGCCGGGTTGAGGAAGAAATGGAACTGTGGGACGTCGCACCCCAGTGGGTGGTCGCCAACGAGGCAGAAGCCGGTTTGACGAACGGTTATGACCACCCGGCACGGTTGGGCGCTGACCGCTGGGTGGCCATGATTGGCGCGCACCGGCTGATGCTGGACCAGGGGCCCGCCCGCCCCATGGTGGTGGTGATGGTGGGTACGGCGGTCACGGTGGAGGCCGTTGACGCAAGCGGCAAATTCCTGGGAGGCCTGATCCTGCCAGGGCACGGCATCATGCTGCGCGCGCTGGAGACAGGTACCGCTGGCCTGCATGTGCCAACTGGCGACGTACGGGAGTTCCCCACCAACACCAGCGATGCGCTCACCAGCGGCGGAACTTACGCCATTGCCGGAGCAGTTGAGCGCATGGTTCATCACCTTGAAACGCACTGTGGCACCAAACCCATGTGCATCATGACAGGTGGAGCAGGGTGGAAAATGGCGCCCAGCATGTCAGTCAAATTTGAACTGGTGGACAACCTGATTTTTGACGGCCTTCTGGTGTTGGCCGAAACCCGTTTTTCAGCCTGACCGTGCACCTGACAATGGAAACCCCGTCTTGCAGACTCTGTTGAATGCTATATATTTGATAGCTATTGACGCATATCCAGTAAGGTCCAAAGGCCAATTTCACTTATAAAATCAGGCCTTTAAGCCTTCCACGGCCTGAAACATCGATTGCCGTGCCTGGCTGATGATCTGACCTTTCCAGACATCTGTGTCGGTATAAAACGCGTCCAGTAACTGCTGTTTGATACTGCGAGCCAGATCGGCAGGTGCCTGCGGATGGTTATGTAGCCAATGTTCGGCCCGCAACGCGTCCAGCATGTCGGCGATGGGTAGCGTGCCGAATTCCAGCGCTATGCCGGTGTATTCGGCCTGCGGGCATTCATCGTACAGCGCGCTCCACATCAGCCCGGTCAGCCTGGCGGAGGTGGACGATCCGTCATAGAACGACGTGATGGGCGTGCTGCCACCACCGTCCCACCAGGCTCTTGCACGTGCAAGAGCCCGCGGGTCATCCTTGCAGGCAAAGATGCGTTCACCCAGGCCACTGGGTCCCAGACCGGTGTGAATGTCGATCCACCCAATACGCCCGGCCCGCACCCCAAATTGACGCAATACCTGGCGAAAAATGATGTTGCTCCAGGTTGGTTCAGTACCGCCGTAGAACATGCCAGCGGCAAATTCGTGCTGGCCCTGCGTTACCACTGCCTGATAGGCCCGCGCACCGTGGTCGTCCACGTAACGCTGGATAGCGGCCCTGTTATCAGGCCCGGGAGGCCAGATGTCTGGCAACAGCCGGGCGTGCAGTTCGCGATAAGCCTCGTTGACAGGCAACGCCTGGGTGAAATCATGGAAATTGCGGTTCAGATCCACATTTTCCTGGGTTGTCCGGCGGATATGCGAAAACCCATAGGGGTTGAGCGCGTGGACATACAGAACGGCCACATCATGTTGATTCGCCTTGTCCAGCCACTCGGTGTCATGCAACGCAAATACCTGCACGCCGCTGCCGCAATAACCTTCGACGCCATGGCAAGCGCTGGAAACGATCAGCAGCTTGTCGGCATCCGACCGGCCAGCCAGTGCCACATCCATCGCCAGCGTCTCGCCGTCCCGGCCTGGCATGGGATGGTCGAACGAAGTGATGGCCAGCCCGGAAGTCGCTGCGGCTTCCAGAAATTTGACACGCGCCTTCGCATAACTGACGGAGAACGCGTCAACAACGGCAATCATGCGGCAGCGCCTGGAGAAGCCGGGTTCAGCCATGCCTCAGCCAGCCGCACCCAATAGGTAGCGCCCAAAGGTATCAGGTCGTCGTTGAAGTCATAACTGGGGTTGTGCAACATGCACGGGCCACCTCCATGACCCATTTCGCGGTGGCTGCCGTCACCATTGGCAATGAAGCAATAGGCGCCAGGCTTGGCCTGCAGCATGTAGGCAAAGTCTTCTGCGCCCATGGTGGGCTCCTGCGCCGTGACGTTACCATCGCCAACGATGTCAGCCATCACTTTCGCAGCAAACGCTGTCTCTCTTGCAGAGTTGATGGTGGGCGGATAGTTTCGGACAAATTCAAACTCGCAGATTGCGCCGAAAGCCGCACACGTGTGTTCCGAGATTTCCTGCATGCGTCGCTCAATCATGTCCAGCACCTCAAAACTGAACGTGCGCACGGTACCCTGCAGCTCGCAGCTGTCCGCGATGACATTGGTGGCCGCTCCAGCGTGAATCATCGTGACCGATATCACGCCGGCATCCACCGGCTTCTTGTTGCGGGTGATGATGGTCTGAAAGGACTGCACGAGCTGGCAGGCGATGGGCACCGGGTCGAGGCCGTTGTGCGGCAGGGCTGCGTGCCCGCCTTTGCCGCGAATCGTGATCTTGAATTCATTACTGGAGGCCATCACTGGTCCGGCGCTCACGCTGAATCGACCCACCCGATCACCCGGCCAGTTGTGCATGCCAAACACGGCATCCATAGGGAACTTGTCGAACAAACCATCCTTAATCATTTCCCTGGCACCGCCACCACCCTCTTCGGCTGGCTGGAATATCAGATAGACCGTGCCATCAAAATTCCGGTTTTTTGAAAAATGCTGGGCAGCCGCCAGCAACATGGCGGTGTGACCATCATGCCCGCAAGCGTGCATCTTGCCGGCGTGTTTGCTGGCATGGTCAAACGTATTGAATTCCTGCATGGGCAGCGCGTCCATATCGGCACGCAGGCCGATGGCCCGGCTGCTGGTGCCGTTTTTGACGATGCCGACCACGCCTGTGGTTCCCAGCCCGCGATGGATGGGAATGCCCCATTCGGTCAGTTTGTTGGCCACCAGATCGGCGGTACGCACCTCCTGAAAGCAGAGCTCGGGGTGTGCATGGATGTCGCGTCGCAAACTGGCGATGCCCGCCGCCTGGGTGACGATGGAATCAAGAATGTTCATGGATCTTCCTGTTGCTCTCAGTCTAGCGTCTGACGCACCGCCCCGCTTCGTCCCGGCATTTTGCCGGACAATATCGCCATGAATACAGCGACGGAGAAAACGGGGTCATCAACCATCGTTATCGGCGCATGCCCACATGACTGCCCGGATACCTGTTCACTCGCCACGACAGTGGAAAACGGCGTTGCTGTCAGGGTGAATGGCAACGCAGCGCATCCTCATACTGCGGGCGTGCTGTGTACCAAGGTATCCCGATATGCAGAGCGCACTTACCACCCTGAGCGGTTGCTGCACCCCCTGAAACGCACAGGCCCCAAAGGCTCAGGGCAGTTTGAACGGGTGAGTTGGGAGGAGGCGCTGCAGGATATCGCCACACGACTTCGGGAAATCGCATCACGCCACCCCGGCTCGGCGCAGGCCATCCTGCCTTATAGCTACGCCGGCACCATGGGTCTGGTGCAGGGCGAAAGTATGGCCACCCGGTTTTTCAACCGGCTGGGCGCCTCTTTGCTGGAACGGACTATTTGCGCGTCGGCAGGAGGTGAAGGGTTGACCCACACGCTGGGTGGTAAGGTTGGCATGCGGGTGGAGTTTTTTTCCGAGTCAAAATTGATACTGATCTGGGGCAGTAATGCCATTGCCAGCAGCGTCCATTTTTGGCGACACGCCCAGGCAGCCAAACGCAATGGTGCCAAACTGATCTGCATTGATCCGCGTCGCAGTGAGACTGCCGACAAATGCCACGAACACATTGCGCTCCTGCCGGGCACTGATGCCGCGCTGGCACTGGCCATGATGCACGAATTGGTGCAGCATGACTGGCTGGATCAAGACTATCTGGACCAACATACGCTGGGCTGGAATCTGCTGCGAGCGCGCGCCCTGCTGTGGGACCCCGAACGAGCGGCGGCGGTTTGCGGCATCCCAGCCGGGCAGATCCGCTCCCTGGCTAAAGACTACGGCACGTGCGCGATGCGGGGCGAGCCCGTTGCCATCCGGATGAACTACGGCATGCAGCGGGTCCACGGGGGTGGCAATGCGGTTCGCGCGATTGCCTGCCTGCCCGCACTAGTCGGTGCCTGGCGTCACCGCGCGGGTGGAGTCCTGTTGTCGAGTTCAGGCATGTTCCCTGTCGATCGCGATGCGCTGCAACGTCCTGACTTGCTGGCTGGCCAGACGCCACGCACCATCAATATGGTCACGATAGGCGATGACCTGCTGCGTCCGGCATCCACGTCGTTTGGACCATCGATTGAGGCGTTGATTGTGTACAACAGCAATCCAGTCGCTGTCGCGCCAGAGTCTGCCAAGGTGGTTCAAGGTTTCTCAAGAAGCGATTTGTTCACCGTGGTGCTCGAACATTTCCAGACGGACACCGCAGACTACGCCGACTATGTGCTGCCGGCCACTACCCAACTGGAACATTGGGATGTGCACTTGAGTTATGGCCATACAGACGTGCTTCTCAACCGGCCCGCTATTGGCCCACTGGGTGAAGCGAAGCCCAACACGGAGATCTTCCGGGAGCTTGCACATCACATGGATTTCAATGAAGCTTGTTTCGATGAGGATGACCCAAGCCTTTGCCGCGCAGCCTACGGGGATGAAGTAGATTTTGAGACTCTTCTGGGACAAGGATTTGCATCCCTCAATGCATCAGAGGCACCATTTGCTCAAGGCGACTTTCCGACCCCGTCCGGGAAATGCGAGTTCTTCAGCGCACGCTTGTCTTCTCAAGGGCAGGACGGCTTGCCAGACTACGTTCCGAATCACGAGGCCTTTGGTACCTCCATCCGGTTTCCTTTGGCGATGATTTCGCCTCCCGCACGCAACTTCCTGAACTCCACATTTGTAAACGTCGCCAGTCTGCGTGATATTGAAGGCGAACCATTGCTGGAAATTCACGCAGACGACGCACAAGCCAGGGGAATCCAGTCCGGATCAATCGTCAGGGTTTACAACGAAAGGGGCGACTATCGCTGTCGAGTTCAGATATCCAGGCGTGCCCGCCCCGGGGTGGTCAACGGACTGGGCATCTGGTGGCGGAAACTGGGCCTGGACGGCAAAAATCTGAATGAGGTGACCAGCCAGCGCCTGACAGATATGGGGCATGGTCCGACGTTTTACGACTGTCTGGTTGAGGTTGAAGCCCTATCAGAAGGCTGAGATCTGCCAGAAGTAACCAAAAACAGAAACGCCCACAAAAAGTGGGCGTTTCTGTTAGCGGAAACCGCTATTTTTGGTTGCGCGAGGAGGATTTGAACCTCCGACCTTTGGGTTATGAGCCCAACGAGCTACCAAGCTGCTCCATCGCGCGGTAATTAATAAGTATACTCTATTAAGCCTTCACTGCGTCAGCAGCAGGCGCTTCAATAACTTCAGGGCGATCAACCAGTTCCACCAAAGCCATCGGTGCATTGTCGCCAACACGGAAGCCCATTTTCAGGATACGTGTGTAGCCACCTGGGCGCGCCTTGAAGCGCGGACCCAGATCGTTGAAAAGCTTGGTCACGCTGTCGCGATCGCGCAAACGATCAAATGCCAAGCGACGGTTGGCGACAGTGGCTTCTTTTGACAAGGTAATCATCGGCTCGATGACGCGGCGCAATTCCTTGGCCTTGGGTACCGTCGTCTTGATGACTTCATGCTCAATGAGTGAATTCATCATGTTGCGCAGCATCGCAAGGCGGTGCTCGCTGGTGCGATTGAGTTTACGTAGTCCGTGTCCGTGACGCATGGTGCTTATCCTTAATTTATGTATGAGGCAGCCGTATCAGGTACTGCCCTTGGCACTGTGCCCGTGTTCCGGGCCTTTTCTATCTAACGCTTTTCGAGAGCAGCAGGAGGCCAACTCTCCAGTTTCATTCCCAAGGTCAGGCCACGGGATGCCAGCACTTCCTTGATTTCGTTCAGTGACTTACGACCCAGATTAGGAGTCTTCAACAACTCGTTTTCCGTGCGCTGAATCAGGTCACCTATGTAATAGATGTTCTCTGCCTTGAGGCAGTTTGCCGAACGAACGGTCAACTCCAACTCGTCGACAGGGCGCAGCAGGATAGGATCGAACTGGGTGCTGCCGCGTGGGGCAGGAGAATCGAAAGCAGCCAATTCACTACCTTCAAGCTGAGCGAACACCGCCAGCTGCTCTACCAAAATCTTGGCCGATGCACGAACGGCGTCTTCTGCTGTGATAGCACCGTTGGTCTCAATCTCAACAACCAGTTTGTCGAGGTCGGTCCGCTGCTCAACACGGGCACTCTCGACTGTGTAGCTCACACGTTTAACCGGGGAAAAGGATGCATCCAGCACGATGCGGCCAATGGATTTGTTGGGCTCGTCACCGTGGCGGCGAATCGTGCCAGGAACATAACCACGACCTTTTTCAACCTTGATTTGCATGTCCAGCTTGCCACCATGGGACAGGTTGGCAATAACATGGTCCGGGTTGATGATCTCGACATCGTGCGGCGTCTGGATGTCGGCAGCAGTCACAACACCTTCGCCGTCTTTGCGCAGGCTCAAAGTGACCTCTTCACGGTTGTGGAGTTTGAAAACCACACCCTTCAAATTGAGCAGAATGTTGACGACGTCTTCCTGAACACCGTCAATCGACGAGTATTCATGCAGAACACCCGCAATCGTGACTTCGGTTGCAGCAAAGCCAGGCATGGACGACAAAAGCACCCGGCGCAACGCATTGCCCAAGGTGTGACCATAACCGCGCTCAAATGGCTCCAGCGCCACTTTCGCCCGGTTGGTGCCCAACTGTTCTACATTGATTGTTTTTGGTTTCAGCAGATTATTTTGCATGCAGACTTCCTCTCAATACCCCCGGCTCGTTACACCGGTAAGGCTGGTGAAGCACCTGACTCACACAACCCGTGAATCAGGAACGATAACTAACAAAGACCAGAATTAACGTGAGTACAACTCGACAATCAATGACTCGTTGATGTCGGAAGCAAATTGATCCCGGTCAGGAACTTTCTTGAAAGTTCCTTCAGCTTTATCAATGCTCACCTCTACCCAAGCCGGCATGCCAACTTGCTGAGCCAGTTGCAGTGCCTCAACAATGCGGTTCTGCTTTTTGGATTTATCGCGTACAGCAACAACATCACCTGTCTTGACCGAATAAGACGGAATATTCACCGTGTTACCGTTGACAGTGATCGCCTTGTGGGACACCAGCTGACGCGCCTCAGCGCGGGTAGAACCAAAGCCCATGCGGTACACCACATTGTCCAGCCGGGATTCCAGCAAAAACATCAGGTTGGCGCCGGTATTACCCTTGCGACGATCAGCTTCCTCAAAATAACGGCGAAACTGGCGCTCCAACACACCGTACATACGCTTGACCTTTTGCTTTTCGCGAAGCTGCAGGCCGTAGTCAGAGGTGCGTGCACCGGAAGTACGACCATGCTGGCCGGGCTTCGAATCAAATTTGGCCTTATCACCGATAGAGCGACGTGCGCTCTTCAGAAACAGGTCGGTGCCTTCACGGCGGGATAGTTTGGCCTTGGGGCCTAGATAGCGTGCCACTTGAACTTCCTTTTATGTCATCTGCCACAGCATGCTGTGGGAGCCATCAGTCTGTGACGAATGGCGGTGGGCTTCGTTGATAAATTAAATACGGCGACGCTTTTGAGGGCGACAACCGTTATGCGGGACAGGCGTCACGTCAGCAATCATGTTGATGCGGATACCCAAAGCAGCGAGAGCGCGAACCGAAGATTCGCGACCAGGACCTGGGCCCTTGATTTCAACATCCAGATTCTTGATCCCCTGCTCCACAGCGGCACGTCCGGCAACTTCAGAAGCCACCTGCGCGGCAAACGGAGTGGACTTGCGCGAACCTTTGAAGCCCTGGCCACCAGAAGATGCCCAAGACAGCGCGTTACCCTGACGGTCTGTAATTGTAATGATGGTGTTATTGAACGACGCATGTACGTGTGCAACACCATCAGCAACGTTCTTGCGAACTTTTTTGCGTACACGCTGGGCGGCGTTATTGGCGGGAGCTTTTGCCATATTGATCTTTCAATGCCTGTTATTTCTTCAGTGACTGTGCAGCTTTGCGTGGACCTTTGCGGGTACGTGCATTGGTTCGCGTACGCTGACCGCGCATGGGCAAGCCGCGGCGATGGCGGAACCCGCGATAACACCCGATGTCCATCAAACGCTTGATGTTCATGGTGGTTTCACGACGCAGGTCACCCTCAATCGTGAACTGTGCGATCTGGTCGCGAATTTTTTCCAGATCTCCATCGGTCAAATCCTTGACCTTTTTGGAATATGCAATGCCACAGGCCTCGCAAATTTTGCGAGCGCGGGTGCGACCGATGCCAAAAATGGCAGTCAAGCCAATTTCAGAATGCTGATGCGGCGGAATATTGATGCCAGCGATACGTGCCATTTTTGTCCTCTAAAACTCTTGCAATCAACCCTGACGCTGCTTGTGACGTGGATCCGTACAGATCACACGTACAACGCCCTTGCGCCGGATAATTTTGCAGTTGCGGCAAATTTTTTTGACCGAAGCCGAAACCTTCATTTCATTCTCCTAAAACTCTTCGCTCCGTTCCGACACGTTTAATCGCTCGGAACATGCGCTGTTACTTGGCTCTAAAAACAATCCTCGCCCGACTCAAGTCATAAGGCGTCAACTCCACAGTGACTTTGTCACCCGGCAAAATTCGTATGTAATGCATGCGCATCTTGCCCGATATATGCCCCAACACTACATGACCATTTTCCAGTTTCACGCGGAATGTCGCGTTCGGGAGGTTTTCCACAACCTCTCCCTGCATCTGGATAACGTCATCTTTCGACATTTCTACCAACCGTCCTAGGAAGACTTGAAATTAGCCTTCTTTAACAGCGACTCGTACTGCTGGGACATCATGTAGTTTTGAACTTGCGACAAGAAATCCATAGTCACAACCACGATGATCAGCAGGGAGGTGCCTCCAAAATAGAACGGCACGTTGTACTTCAAAATCAAAAACTCGGGCAGCAAACAAACGAATGTGATGTAGATGGCACCGGCCATCGTCAGCCTCAACAAAATCTTGTCAATGTACTTTGCCGTTTGATCGCCGGGCCGGATACCAGGAATGAATGCACCGCTTTTCTTCAGGTTGTCAGCTGTTTCCCGACTATTAAATACCAGCGCCGTGTAGAAAAAACAGAAAAACACAATTGCCGCAGCATAGAACATGACATAGATAGGCTGACCCGGCGTCAGTGAGCTGGCTATATCTTTCAACCAGCGCATGGACTACCCTCCGCTGAACCAGCCCACGACAGTCGCTGGCAACAAAATAATAGACGACGCAAAAATGGGCGGGATTACCCCTGCCATATTCAGTTTCAGTGGCAAATGCGAGGACTGACCGCCATAAACCTTATTACCCACCTGGCGCCTGGCGTAATTCACCAGAATCTTGCGCTGGCCTCTCTCTACGAATACTACAAAATAAGTAACCAAGGCCACGAGCGCAACGATAAACAAAGACACAACGATGCTCATGGCGCCAGTGCGAACCAACTCCAGCAAGCCGCCAATAGCACTAGGTAGCCCGGCGGCAATGCCTCCGAAAATCAGGATGGAAATGCCGTTACCCAAACCCCGCTCGGTTATTTGCTCACCCAGCCACATCAAAAACATGGTGCCGGCCGTCAAGGTACAGACTGCGGTAAACCGAAACCCGAAACCAGGCGAAATCACCAGTCCGGCAGAACTCTCCAACGCAACGGCAATCCCCATGGACTGAAACAACGCCAAACCCACAGTTCCGTACCGCGTGTATTGCGTAATCTTACGACGTCCAGCCTCACCCTCTTTCTTCAATTGCTCAAACGCAGGCAGCACATAGGTGAGCAACTGCATGATGATCGATGCAGAGATGTAGGGCATGATCCCCAACGCGAACATCGTGAACCGCGACAGCGCACCACCCGAGAACATGTTGAACATGCCCAGGATGCCGCCTTGCTGTCCTTTGAAGAACTGCTGCAACTGAGCGGGGTCGATGCCTGGCACAGGGATGTGCGCGCCAATGCGATAGACGACCAGCGCAAGCAACAAAAAGACCAGTCGGCGACGCAGGTCACCGAACTTGCCAGTTTTTGCTATTTGAGCTGCGTTAGTTGCCACGGTTACTTCGTTTATCTGTCGTTCAATTACGCGACGCTACCGCCAGCCGCTTCAATAGCAGCCTTGGCACCCACCGTTGCGCCGATACCCGTCAGCTTGACGGCTTTGCTCAACTCACCGGTTTTCACAACTTTGACGACCTTTGCCAACTGGCCAACGAGGCCGGCTTGTTTCAATGTCAACATATCCACTTCAGCAGCACCCAACTGCTCAAGCGAGGTCAGCGTAATTTCCGCATTGAACTTCAGCAAATGTGATTTGAAGCCACGCTTGGGTAGACGACGCTGCAAAGGCATTTGACCGCCTTCGAAACCCACCTTGTGGTAGCCACCTGCACGGGACTTTTGCCCCTTGTGACCACGACCTGCCGTCTTGCCCAGCCCCGAACCGATACCACGACCAACACGCCGCTTGTAGTGCTTGGCGCCATCAGCCGGCTTGATGCCATTGAGTTCCATCATCAACCTCTTAGAGCACTTTGACCAGGTAACTGATCTTGTTAATCATTCCACGCACTTCAGGCGTATCGACCAATTCGCTGGTGCTGCGAATCTTGCGAAGACCCAAACCGCGAACTGTTGCACGATGTGACTCTTTGCAGCCGATAGGACTGCGCACGAGCTGAACCGTCACTTTTTGTTGAGTAGTCATTTTGAAGCTCCCGCTATTCAAACGATTTAAACGAAGAGCTCTTCAACCGTCTTGCCACGCTTGGCAGCCACTTCCGACGGCGTCGTGGAAACGGACAAAGCATCAAGGGTGGCGCGAACCATGTTGTACGGATTGGTAGAACCATGGCTTTTTGCAACGATGTCGGTGATGCCCACCACCTCAAACACTGCGCGCATAGGACCGCCAGCAATGATGCCGGTACCCTTTGGAGCAGGAGCCATCATCACATTGGCGGCACCATGATGACCCATCACTTTGTGATGGATGGAGCCGTTTTTCAACGACACCTTGATCATGTTGCGACGAGCTTCTTCCATGGCTTTTTGCACGGCAGCGGGCACTTCTTTGGATTTGCCCTTGCCCATGCCGATACGGCCATCACCATCACCCACCACCGTCAAAGCAGCAAAACCGAGAATACGACCACCCTTGACCACTTTGGTGACACGGTTGATCGCGATCATCTTCTCGCGCATGCCGTCTTCAGGGCCCTCTGCCTTGCCCTGCATCTTCGCTTGAACTTTAGCCATGTTTATTTCCGATCTGCTTAGAACTGCAAGCCAGCTTCACGCGCGGCATCAGCCAGCGCCTTGACGCGTCCATGATAGGCAAAGCCCGCACGGTCAAATGCAACTTTCTCAACACCTGCCGCCTTTGCCTTTTCAGCGACTCGCTTGCCAATAGCCTGGGCTGCGGCCACGTTGCCACCCTTGCCAGAACCACCCAGTGATTTGCGAACTTCGAGTTCAGCCGTGGAAGCGGTTGCCAGCACCTTGCCGCCATCGCCAGAAATAACACTGGCGTATATGTGCAGGTTGGTACGGTTTACCGTCAAACGTGCAACGCCTTGCGTGGCAATACGAATACGGGTTTGGCGGGATCTGCGAAGACGCTGCTGTTTTTTGGTCAACATGATGCTGCCCCTTACTTCTTCTTGGTTTCTTTGATCGTGATTTTTTCGTCCGCATAGCGAATACCCTTGCCCTTATAGGGCTCGGGCGGACGAATCGCACGAATCTCGGCGGCCACCTGGCCAACACGCTGCCTGTCAGCACCCTTGATCACGATTTCCGTGGGGGTGGGTGTTGCAACGGTAATGCCAGCAGGCATGTCTTTATTGACAGGGTGGGAATAACCAACCGTCAAATTCAGCTTCGCACCCTGGGCCTGCGCTTTGTAGCCCACACCTATCAGGCTGAGCTTCTTCTCAAAGCCTTTGGTCACACCAACAACCATGTTGTTAACCAGCTGACGCATGGTTCCGCTCATGGCATTGGCTTCACGCGAATCATTGGCCGGAACAAAGCTGAGCTTGCCAGCGTCGCTGGTCACTTTGACCAACGCGTTCTGGGTCAACGCCAATGTTCCACCGGAACCTTTGACGCTGATTTGATCTTCCTTGACCGACACGTCCACGCCAGCGGGGACGGCGACAGGCATTTTTCCTACACGAGACATTTTCTGTTACTCCTGAATGTCACGCTTTAAGCGACGTAGCAAAGGACTTCACCACCGACACCGGTAGCACGTGCTTTGCGATCAGTCATCACACCTTTTGGGGTTGTGACAATGGCAACGCCCAGCCCGTTTTGAACCTGGGGGATAGCACCGCTACCACGATATACACGCAAGCCTGGACGGCTCACACGCTCAATGCGCTCGATAACAGGCTTGCCTGCGTAGTATTTCAGGGCGATTTCCAACTCAGACTTCCCACCTTCGGTAGAAATCTTGAAGCTGTCGATATAGCCCTCTTCCTTCAACACTTGCGCAATGGCAATCTTCACTTTGGAAGATGGCACTGACACCGTGGTTTTTGCCACCATCTGCGCATTGCGAATGCGCGTCAGCAGGTCGGCGATAGGATCACTCATGCTCATGTTTATGTCTCCTGCCGCTTACCAGCTGGCCTTGACGATGCCGGGGATTTCCCCGGCAAAAGCCATTTCACGGATTTTTGCGCGGCCCAGACCGAAATGCTGGAACGTACCACGGGGACGACCCGTGATCGCGCAGCGATTGCGTTGGCGGGTCGGGTTCGCGTTGCGCGGGAGCTTTTGCAGACCCAGACGGGCCGCGGCACGCTCTTCTTCGCTGCGCTTCATGTCGCTGGCAATGCCCTTGAGTTCCGCGTGTTTTTTTGCGTACTTGGCAACCAGTTTATCTCTCTTGAGCTCGCGCTCGATCAAAGCCATTTTAGCCACGAGTGACCTCAGTTCTTGAACGGGAAACGGAAACCAGCGAGAAGCGCCTTGCACTCTTCATCTGTCTTTGCCGTCGTGGTGATGCTGATGTTGAGACCGCGCAAGGCATCCACCTTGTCATACTCAATCTCAGGGAAAATAATCTGCTCTTTTACACCGATGTTGTAGTTACCACGACCATCGAATGCGCGACCAGAAATTCCGCGGAAGTCACGAACACGGGGCAAAGCCACGGTGACGAAACGATCCAGGAATTCAAACATTTGAACGCCGCGCAGGGTCACCATGCAGCCAATGGCCTGACCTTCGCGGATTTTAAAGCCGGCGATTGGCTTCTTGGATTTGGTCACGACCGGTTTTTGACCTGCGATCTTGGTCAAATCGGAAACGGCGTTATCCATTACTTTTTTATCGGCCACAGCCTCACTGACACCCATGTTCAGAGTGATTTTGGTGAGGCGCGGAACCTGCATCGGAGAGGTGTAGCCAAACTTGGCCATCAGCTCCGGAGCGACTTTTTCGCGATAGTGTTGTTGCAGACGTGCCATGTTTATGCCACCTTGATTTCTTCACCGCTGGACTTGAAAACGCGTGTGCGTTTACCGTCAGCCAGCAACTTGATACCCACGCGGTCAGCCTTGCCGGTAGCAGCATTGAAAATGGCTACATTGGACTGATGGATCGGCATGGTTTTTTCAATAATGCCACCCACCACACCCTTGAGGGGGTTGGGCTTGGCGTGCTTTTTAACCAGGTTGACGCCATCCACCACCAGGTGAGCATCGTCCTTGCGCAGCGACACAGTGCCACGCTTACCCTTGTCGCGCCCCGTGAGCACGATGACTTGGTCGCCTTTGCGAATCTTGTTCATGGCACTTCCTTACAGAACTTCAGGAGCGAGGGACACGATCTTCATGAACTTCTCGGTACGCAGTTCACGCGTGACCGGGCCAAAGATGCGGGTGCCGATCGGCTCCAATTTGGCATTCAGCAAAACTGCTGCATTGCCGTCGAATTTGACGAGCGAGCCATCACTGCGGCGAATGCCCTTGGCAGTGCGAACCACCACCGCGCTGTAGATTTCGCCTTTTTTGACGCGACCACGCGGAGCAGCTTCTTTAATGCTCACCTTAATAACGTCGCCAACGCTCGCATAACGACGCTTCGATCCGCCGAGCACCTTGATGCACAGGACGGACTTGGCGCCGGTATTGTCGGCAACTTCCAATCGAGATTCAGTCTGGATCATTTCAATATTCCCAACTTGCACCTGAAGCAGCGCCGGACTCCCGGGCGCACACATCAAGGTCAGTCTTGGGCCCGTCGTCCGCGGCGTGAACCACTCACACCGCATCCTTTGGGCAGAAACTTAACGCTTTTTACAGCGAAGCCTTTAATTATGCATCAGTTTCAACGCGTGGTCAAGCGCCCTCATTCAGGCAAACGCAAATAGGCATCGGCCAGACTGGAAAACGCCGCCACTTGAGGGTCCGACCCGGTCTCCTGAAACAGGATATCCCCCGCTCTCTGCGCGACGGCTTTCGCCAGACGGGCGTCCAGAAACAGCATTCTGGAGCGTCGGGCCAGCACATCCTCCACCGTTCGGGCATATTCATAACGAGCCCCGAATCGGACCATGGCCTCAGTCAAACCCGGGGCCAGTTCCGCCTGTGCGCCGGGCATAGCCAGCACGACTCCCTGCTCATTTCCATAGGAATGCAGACCCGGCGGCGCACTGATGGACTGCTGATTTCCCGCCAAGTCCTCCGAACCGACCAATTGCAAGTTAGTGGTCACACCTTTGGCATGATCAGGTAGTAAACGTTTTTCACCGCACTTTTCCAGAACATCCTCGGCCATGGCACGGTAGGTCGTCCATTTGCCACCGGTCACGGTGACCAGCCCACTGCGACTAACCAGCACCGTGTGTTCGCGGCTGAGCGCCTTGGTGCTCTCGCCATCGTCGTCCTGTGGTTTGACCAGCGGTCGCAATCCGACCCAGACACTTTTGACGTCCCTGTGGGTTGGCGAGCGGCGCAGGTAGCGGGCCGACTCGGACAGGATGAACGCCACCTCTTCCTTGAAGGGCTGCGGCTCCCGCGACAGATCATTTCTGGGTGTATCAGTTGTTCCCAAGATAACCTTGCCCAGCCAGGGCACTGCAAAGAGCACCCGCCCGTCAGCTGTTTTGGGCACCATCAAGCCGACATCCGCCGCCAGAAATTCCCGGTCCACCACAATATGAACACCCTGGCTGGGCGCCACCATCGGTTTCGTAGGACGTCGCCCGTCGCCGCTGTTGGCATCGCCGTCTTTCTGGCGCAGCTCGTCCACCCACACGCCAGCGGCGTTGACGACACATTTCGAACTGATGGAGTAACTCTGTCCGGTTTCCATGTCTTCACAGGTCAATCCGGCGACCTTGCCCTCTTCATACAAGAGGTCAGTTGCCCGGCAGTAATTAACCAGCAACGCCCCGCGCGCCGCTGCACTGCGGGCCAGCGCCAGTGCCAGCCGGGCGTCGTTGAACTGGCCGTCCCAATACATCACGCCGCCCTTCAGCCCTTGCGGCTGCGCGGTGGGCAAGGCGCTCAAGGTTTCAGACCGGCTCAAGAATTCAGTTCTGCCCAGCCCGGCCTTGCCAGCCAGTGCGTCATACATCTTGAGGCCAACACCATAAAACGGGGTTTCCCACCATTGGTAAGACGGCATGATGAACGCCAGCGGCTGGGCGATATGCGGCGCATTCTTCAATAGCGTGGTGCGCTCGTGCAGCGCCTCATACACCAGCGAGATATTGCCCTGCGCCAGGTAGCGCACACCGCCATGAACCAGTTTGGTCGCACGCGACGACGTGCCTTTGGCGAAATCGTGCGACTCCACCAGTACCACACTCAAGCCCCGCGCTGCGGCGTCCAGCGCCACGCCCAGCCCGGTGGCGCCACCACCCACAATGGCAATGTCGTAGCTGCGCGGCTGCGCCAGGCGGGCAATCAGGTCGGCACGTACGGTTGGCAGCGGCTTGTGGTCATTTGGCATGCTGTTTTGCGGCATGTTCATTTTTCGGCCCAGCCTTTGGACCGGTCCACCGCCTGACGCCAGCGGGCCAATTTTTCCGCGCGGCCAGACGCCTTCAGGCGAGGCTCAAACCGGCGATCCACCACCCACTGGGCGGCTACTTCGTCTGCACCCGACCAGAACCCCGTCGCGATACCCGCCAGATAGGCGGCGCCCAACGCAGTGGTTTCCGTCACTTTGGGACGCACCACCGGCACGCCCAGCAAATCGGCCTGCATCTGCATCAGCAGGTTATTACGGGATGCGCCACCGTCCACCCGCAGTTCGCGCAAGGCAATGCCCGAGTCACTGGCCATCGCGCCAAAGACATCCGCTGACTGAAGCGCTATAGATTCAAGCGCGGCTCGTGCAATGTGGGCGCGGTTTGTACCCCGAGTCATGCCCACCAAAGCGGCCCGGGCATAACCGTCCCAGTGTGGCGTTCCCAGGCCGGCAAAAGCCGGGACCAGGTAAACATCCTGTGTGTCATCCACACTGGAAGCCAGTTGCTCCACCTCGTCAGCCGAGCTGATCATCTGCAAGCCATCACGCAGCCATTGAATCGTCGCACCCGCCATGAAAACCGACCCTTCAAGGGCGTAACACGCGCTGGCCCTTTGCACACCCAGCTCCTCGCCGTGTTTGCCGGAACCCGGGCCCACCCAGGCTACCGTACTGAGGAGCTTGTGCCGGCTGGGCACGGCGGCCTGCCCGGTATTCATCAGCATGAAGCAACCCGTGCCATACGTGTTTTTTGCCATGCCGGGAGAAAAGCAGGCTTGTCCGAAGGTCGCCGCCTGCTGGTCACCCGCCACGCCGGCTATGCGGATGGGCGCGCCAAACAGCGCTGGATCGGTCGTACCCAGCACCTGGCTGGACGGCACCACCTGTGGCAACACGCTGCGCGGAATATTGAACAGCGCCAGCAGCTCGTCGTCCCACTTCAACGTTCGGATATTGAACAGCAGGGTGCGCGAGGCGTTGCTGGCATCGGTCACGTGAAGGCGCCCGCCCGTCAGCTTCCAGATCAGCCACGAATCGATCGTGCCAAACGCCAGCTCGCCCGCGTCGGCCCGCTCGCGGGCGCCAGGCACGTTGTCCAGCAGCCATTCCAGCTTGGTGCCGGAGAAATAGGCGTCCAGCATCAAACCGGTTTTTCGCTGGATGAGGGCGGCTTTACCCTTCGCCCGCAGCGCATCGCACCGAGCCGCCGTGCGGCGATCCTGCCAGACGATGGCGTTTGCCAGTGGCTCGCCGGACTTGCGGTCCCATAACACGGTGGTCTCGCGCTGGTTGGTGATGCCGATGGCCGCCACGCTGCCGGTGTTCAGTGACAGCTTTTTCAGCGCCTCCAATGCAACTGCATACTGCGACCGCCAGATTTCATTGGCATCGTGTTCCACCCAGCCAGGTTGGGGAAAGATCTGTGTGAACTCTTTCTGCGCACTGGCAGCCACGCTGCCCGAACGGTCAAACAGGATGGCCCGCGAGCTGGTGGTGCCCTGATCCAGCGAAAGGATGTATTCCATAGTCTGACAAGCGTACCGCAGTTTGCGGCCAGCCTGCCGAACTGGCGCCGTCCGTTGCATGCCAACCTGCGACAATCCTGCCGAGATCAACAGGAGAAACGATGAGCGAACGAGTGGCGTTTATTGGTGGCGGCAACATGGCCAGTGCCATCATCAGCGGCCTGATTGAACAGGGCTTTCCGGCCAACCAGCTTGATGTGGTGGAGCCCTTTGCTGCGGCACAGGAGAAACTCAAAGGACACTTCGGCATTGATGCTCATGAGCGACCCGGTGCTTTTCTGAGCGATGCCAAGATGGTCATCTGGGCCGTGAAGCCGCAGGTCTTCAAGGAAGCGGCGCTGCAGGTACGGTTTCATACCAAAGGCTGCCTGCACCTGAGCGTGGCTGCTGGCATTCGCAGCGACAGCATGGCCCGATGGCTGGACACCGACCGCGTGGTGCGCGCCATGCCCAATACGCCAGCGCTCATTGGCAAAGGCATCACGGCGCTGTTTGCCCGCTCGGAGGTCAGCAATTCCGACAAGAACAAGGTGGAGCAGGTGATTGCCAACACCGGTGATTTTCTGTGGGTGACCAATGAAGACCAGCTCGATGCCGTGACCGCCATTTCCGGCTCCGGCCCCGCCTACATGTTTTACTTCATGGAAGCCATGACCGCCGCTGGCGCCGAGATGGGCCTCAGCCGCGAACAGGCCTACAAACTCACCGTGGCCACCTTCATTGGCGCCGGGGAACTGGCCAAATCGGCCGATGAGCCGCCAGAAATTTTGCGCCAGCGTGTCACGTCCAAAGGCGGCACCACCTATGCTGCGATCACGTCGATGGATGACAGCAACATCAAGGCACTGTTCACCAAAGCCCTGCATGCTGCGCAGGTGCGGGCGCGTGAACTGGGCGACGAGTTCGGTTGAACCTCGGGCGCAATCTACTTCAGCGCATAGCTGGCGGCAATGCCGGCAAACACCGTGAACCCCAGCCAGTGATTCAGGCGAAAAGCCTTGAAGCAGCCGTCACGCGTGCGGTTCCAGATCAACGAACCATGCCACACGGCCTGCGCTCCTGCCACACCAATTGCTATAAAAAACGGAGCTGTCCACGCATATTCAGCAAGGGCTAGAGCCCAAATCATCAGGTAAAAAAGGTAAAAAAACAGGATGGCGGCCACGTCGAACCGGCCCAGCGTGATGGCGGAGGTTTTCATGCCAATGCGCAGGTCATCGTCACGGTCCACCATCGCGTATTCGGTGTCGTAGGCCAGCACCCAGAACAGGTTGCCCAGCAACAGCACCCAGGCCAGTAACGGCACATTTCCCTGCACGGCAGAAAAGGCCATCGGGATACCAAAGCTGAACGCCACGCCCAGCACGGCCTGGGGCATGGACACAAAGCGTTTGGCATACGGGTAAATCACCGCCACCGCCAGTGCCGCAAACGACCAGGCCACCGTGGCCGCATTGGTCGTCAACACCAGTCCGAAGGCAACCAGCGCCAGCACCGCACCGAACCACAAGGCTTCTTTAACCGATAGCGCACCGCGCGTCACCGGCCGCTGGGCAGTGCGTTTCACGTGTTTATCAAACTCGCGGTCAGCCACATCATTCAGGCAGCAGCCCGCACTGCGCATCAGAATCGTGCCTAGCGTGAAAACGGTCAGTAAATGCCAGCCGGGGAAGCCACCCGCCGCCACCCACAGCGCACTGAGCGTGGGCCACAGCAGCAGCAACCAGCCCGCAGGGCGGTCCCAGCGGATCAGTTGCAGATAGAGGGCAGCTTTTTCGCGCAGCACGGCGGGCCGGTCAACCAGTGATTCAGAGCTTCAAGGCGCGCAGGTCCAGCCGGCCATTGCGCATCGGCGGGCACCAGAAATTGGCACCCGTCAACGGCCTGGATATCCGGAACAGCGCATCCACAATGCCGTCTTCCTGCCCCACCATGCGCCGCATCTGTGCTTCGAACGCATCAAACGATTTGCCAAAGGCCACAAACATCAGCCCCACCCGGCCGCCAACCGCCCAAGGCATGGAGCGGCGCAGCACAAAGGCTTCGGGGTCGAAACTTTCCTGTGCCGTTCGTTTGACATGGGCGGACTCGGGCGCCGAGTTCAGCTCTTCGCTGTCACCGCGCCGGCGCCCAAAGACATGGTCCTGCATCTGCGAAGTCATTGCATCAAACGCCAAGAAATCATGCAGCCACTGCTGGACAGCGACAAAGCTGGAGCCATCCAGGCCGGCCCCACGTCCCTGCAACAGCGCTGCATCCAGTGCCGCGTTGCCCTTGGGGTTCTCAATGCCGTCTTCATAACCTGTCAGGTCTCGGCCAAAACCGTTGGGGCCTTTGCCGTGGGTGAAGGCATCAATCACCCGATCCAGATGAAAACCCGGCGCCAGCAGGTTCTCCAAGTGCTGCGTCAGGTGAATCAGGTCACCCTGGTCATCCCCACGCAGCCAGCAGCACAGCGCGGTCGGCGTGGAGGGAACACTCACCCCCACCTCTCTGCCCGTCAGCGCCTTCAGCTCGCGCAGACCGGGCACGGGGGCCGCCACGCGGTCGCCCAGTGCCGCCAGACACAACGGACCCAAACCCGTCACTACCGTTTCGCCGTCCGCCACGCTGGACAGCAACTCCAGACAGCACGGGATCTCATCAGCCTGCGCCACCGAGAAAAACAGATACCGCCCCACGCGGGGCAACCGCGCCAGAATGCCCGGCTGGGCGAGCGGTGCAAGAGGAACAGGGGAGACGGAGGATTTAGACAAGAAGTGTGGCTTTCAGCATAGGCATTCAGGAAAGGCGTTTAACGCCGGGCAATTCACACGCATAGATCGCATTGCGCAGCGAGGCAATGGCTTCATAGCGCGTGAAGCTGCGCCGCCAGGCCAGCACCACGCGGCGCGTGGGTGGCGCACCGCCCGCTTCATCGGTGATGGGAATGTATTTCACGTACGCGTCTTCGTCCTTGCGGCGTTTGGGTTTGGCGTCCAGCGCACCGGGCGGAACACCCAGGCGCGGCACCAGCGTCACCCCCATGCCGGCGGCCACCATGTGTTTGATGGTCTCCAGCGACGAGCCCTCAAAACTCTTGCGAATGCCCTCCGCGTTGCTGGAAAACCGGGCGAATTCCGGGCACACCTCCAGCACGTGGTCGCGGAAACAATGCCCCGTGCCCAGCAGCAGCATGGTCTCGGCCTTGAGCTGCTCGGCCGTCACCGTCTTTTGTCTGGCCAGCGCGTGGCCGTTGGGCACCACCGCCAGAAACGGTTCGTCGTACAACGGTGCCACGGCCAGCCCCGCGTCAGGGAATGGCTCGGCCAGAATGGCGCAGTCAATCTCGCCGGTGCGCAGCATCTCCAGCAGCTTCACCGTGAAGTTCTCCTGCAGCATCAGCGGCATTTGCGGCGTTTTGGAGATGACGTTCTTCACCAGCTCCGGCAGCAGATACGGGGCGATGGTGTAGATCACCCCCAAGCGCAGCGGCCCGGCCAGCGGGTCTTTGCCACGCTTGGCAATTTCCTTGATGTTGGCGGCCTGCTCCAGCACCGCCTGCGCCTGGCGCACAATCTCCTCGCCCAGATGCGTGACCGTGACTTCGTTGGCGCTGCGCTCAAACAGCTTGACCTCCAGCTCTTCCTCGAGCTTCTTCACCGCCACCGACAGCGTGGGCTGCGACACATAACAGGCGTCGGCCGCCTTGCCAAAGTGGCGCTCGCGGGCCACGGCCACGATGTATTTGAGTTCGGTCAGGGTCATGGTGTTATTTTGGGGTCAGGCAAACCTGAATTCGATTTTGTGGACGTTTTCCAGATCCACTTTCTGCTTGGCCTGCCACAGATCGTAGTTGTGCTGCATCGTCAGCCAGCTCTCGGGCGAGCGGCCCAACGCCTTGGACAGGCGCAGCGCCATCTCCGGACTCACACCGCTGGCCTCATTCAGCACGCGGTTGAGGGTGGACGCTGCCACGCCCAGTTGCAGCGCCAGCTCACGACCACTCATCTCATTGGGCGTGAGGTAAACCTCCTGGATAAACGCCCCAGGGTGCGGTGGGTTGTGCATAGCCATCAGTGATAGTCCTCGTAGTCCAGGATAAATGCGTTGCCATTTTCAAATTCGAACGTGACGCGCCAGTTGCCGTTCACCCAGATCGACCAGCGCCCTTTGTCACTGCCCTTCAGCGCATGGAGCCGAAAACCCGGGATATCCATATCGTCAATCGTTTCCGCCGTGTCCAGCGCCGCCAGCTGCATCTGCAGGCGTCTGGCGTGCGCAGGCTGTATGCCCGCCTGGCTACCGGACTCGAAATACTTGCGCAGCCCTTTGTGCCGGAACGATGCAATCATGGCGACATGATAGCGCGTTGCGCACCGCGCAACAAGCCTATGGGGAAATGGCCTCATTTGTCTTATGATCGCGCCCCACTCCCCCGTTTCAGCACCGCGCTTTCACCTTCATGCCTACCCTTTCTGTGCGCCCCGCCACGCTGGTTGATCTGCCACATCTGGCCAGCCTGTTCGACAGCTACCGCCAGTTTTACGAGCAGCCGCCTGCGTTGGAAGCCGCCACGCGGTTCATCCGCGCACGCATGGAAACCGGCGAGTCCACCATTCTGGTGGCCGAAGACACCACGGCCACAGCCACAGCCACAACATCCGGCCCGCTCGGGTTTTGCCAGCTCTACCCCAGCTTTTGCTCGGTGGAGATGGCGCCCATTTTTGTGCTGTATGACTTGTTCGTCACCCCCGCCGCGCGTGGCACGGGTGCGGGCAAGGCGCTGTTGCTGGCCGCGCACGACCACGCCGCCGCACAGGGCGCCAAACGGCTGGACCTGACCACCGCCAAAACCAACCACACGGCACAGGCGCTGTATAAATCCCTCGGGTGGGTGCGCGACGAGGTGTTTTACGCCTACAACCTGCGCGTAAAGCGCTGACCCAAGGAACCAAACATGACCACGATAACTACCCCGGGGCCAGACAGCAAACCGCGCTGCCACTGGTGCAGCACGGCGCCAGAGTTTCTGGCTTATCACGATGCAGAGTGGGGCTTTCCCGTCAGCGACGACCGCCGCCTGTTCGAGAAGCTGTGCCTGGAGAGCTTTCAGTCCGGCTTGAGCTGGCGCACCATTCTGGCCAAGCGCGAAAACTTCCGCGCCGTGTTCCATCAGTTTGACTTTGACAAGATTGCACGCTTCACGCAGCGTGATGTTGACCGGCTTCTGAAAGACGAAGGCATCGTCCGCCACCGCGGCAAGATTGAAGCCGTGATCAACAACGCGCGGCAGGCCCAGGCGCTGGTCAAACAGGCGGGCTCGCTGGCCAGTTTCATCTGGCGCTTTGAGCCCGACGCGAAAGGGCTGGCCCAGCCGCAGACCGCATCCACCTCCCCGGCATCGGAGGCCCTGTCAAAAGAGCTAAAGAAGCAGGGATGGAAGTTCGTCGGGCCCACAACGGTTTACGCCTTCATGCAGGCGATGGGGCTGATCAACGACCACGCCGAGGGCTGCATCGTCCGGCCCCAGGCCGAGCAGGCGCGCAAACGTTTCAAGCGGCCGGGGTAATAGTTCAGCGCGGCATCAACGCCCCGCAGCTCCAGCACTGCTCAAAGCCGCCCTCCACCAGCTCGCCGCACGTGCAGTGCCAGCGCTGCTGCGGCACATGCTGAAGGTGATACAGCAGCTCACGCGCCCGCGCCTCCTGCGCCGGATGCTTGAACCACACCTCGGGCAAACACTGGTCCGGCGGCAACTCGCCCGCCACGCTGGACAGGTATTGCCGCTGCACGCTGGCGTCAACCCCCTCAGCCGTGAGCGCGTCCGCCCACAACGTGGCGATGGCCAGATTGGGGGCTTGGGTCAGGCGGGGCATGGGGGGAGCATACGGGGTTTGGGTAATGCATCAAAGAGAGCGAGGTGAAACGACCCGATTGGCGGACGGAAGCGGTTCTTGAAATGGGTTGTTTAGTGAAATGCATCCGACAACGGCTTTGTCGATTTCAATATGCCTGTACAGTGACCGGCCGAAGCAGGTAAGCGTTCGAAGCGTATGAGAAATTCGTTAACTCAATGCCACGTTATCCTTCGGCCAGCCATGTTATCCCGCAGTTTTGCGGGATATGTCAAAGTTAGGACTCAAATCGCTGGGCACAGCAATTGGTTACTTCCTGTGCTGTGCGCGCAGGTTATTCTGGATGGAGGACTTATGGACCCGGATACGCAGAGGTCGAAAGAGCTAGTGGTTCAATACTGGGGGCCGGTCGAGGAGCTTCTGCTTGAACGGTTTCCAAACGCTCGAACAACCGCCGAGAGAATTCGGGAGCAAGGGAAAATCCTAGGTTCTGAGGGCTTGATCCGAAAGCTCGAGTGGCTGAACAGGCAGAGAAATCGTGTGAGCCACACTCCGTACGCGCCTATCGAAGACATGGGCCGCTTCCGTCGTGATGCGACGGAAGCCATTCAAGTACTTCGCCGCAATAGCAGCCGTCCAATTAATGATGCTCCGGGGCAGCAGCGGGGGGTGCCACCGGAGATTCGATACGTAACGGTCGAGAGGGTCGTCACCCGATACATGAACATTGACGACGCTACATTGCCTTCATGTCCAAAACCAGGGTGTGGAGGTCGGTTGCGTTGGAACGGGCGCGACAAGAACATCTGTTATGCCTGCGGCTTTCACTATTAGCGCCGCATTGGGCGTCATACAACCCACACTCTTTATGCCAAAAGTCATCGACCTCACCTGCGCCGACGCGCGGGCCCATTTTCTGAAAGGTAGCAGCTACTTCAATGGTGACTTTCCGAAGTACATAAGCTTCGAGCCAATCCTCCAAGCCGTTGCGGCGGTACTTGGCGGTGGGAGTTACGCTGCGTTCAAGAGCGCCAATCCGCACGGCCTGCCAAGCGTCAACTACAGTTTTACTGCCAACAAAGATGGCAAGTTTGCGTGGCGCCCTTTCGAGCTAATCCATCCTGCTCTGTACGTGTCACTAGTCAACGCCCTCACCGAGGAGGCCAACTGGAACGTCGTAAAGGCGAGGATGGCATCTTTTGAAGGTGGCGTAGTCGAATGCTGTAGCGCGCCCGTCGTCTCCGCCGATCACCAGACCGACGTAGCAGCTCAAATACAAGGATGGTGGTAAGCCGTCGAGCAGCGATCCTTAGCTTACTCGCTTGAGTACAGGAGCCTACTACACACCGACGTTACAGACTGCTATGGCGCGCTTTACACACACAGCATCCCATGGGCTCTGCATGGAATGGACGCAGCCAAAGCCGGAAAGAATAATGCGTCCCTGCTCGGAAATGTTGTCGACTCCCACGTTCAAGCAGGAAGGTACGGACAAACGAACGGCATTTCTCAGGGATCCGTGCTCATGGACTTTATAGCCGAGATTGTCCTCAGCTTTGTTGACGAGATGATAAACACAGAACTTGCGGCCGTGTCCGACGTTCGTATTCTCCGTTACAGGGATGATTACCGAATTTTCTCAAACACCCAGGAGCGCGCAGAAGAAGTCCTCAAAACTGTTAGCGACAAACTTCGAGTTGTAGGCATGAGGCTCGGCGTATCAAAGACCATTGCATGCAGTAACGTCGTTGAAGGCTCCGTCAAGCCCGATAAGCTGGCTGGAATTGAACTGCAAGATCTCGGGACATCAAACGCAAAGACTATTCAGAAGCAGTTGCTACGACTGCACGCGTTTGGGCAACGACATCCAAACAGCGGAGCACTCAGGCGACTAGTTGGCGAGTTCCACACAAATGTTACGAAGCAAACCGAGCCACCTGATGACCTAGATGTGCAGGTGGCGATTGCGACAGATATCGGCCTAGTTTCTCCGTCGACGTTTCCGGCAGTTGCCGGGATACTGAGTCACCTTATCTCATTGGCGTCTGTGGATAAAAAATCAGGGCTATGGACAAAGGTGCGAAATAAGATGTCCCGCGTTCCATACAACGGGTACTTGGAGGTATGGTTGCAGCGAGTTGTTAAACCTAAAGCGCTTGGGCTTACGTTTGAAAGCAGCGAGCCTCTATGTCAGATCGTGAACGGGCAAACACCGAGCCTTTGGGACAGCACTTGGATCTCAAGCAACGCGCTAAAAGATGCCATAGACGTGAGCAAGCTCGTTGTCTCCGATGCCAGCGACGCCAGTGAAGTTATTCAGCCAGAGGAGGTCGAGCTGTTCAAACAGAATGCTTGGTCGTACTAACTTCAGTACAAGCTCAAGTCTTGCGTAATGACGCCTAACATCGCGAGGCCTGCTGATGCGCTTGTTTTTGTGAAAACTGATAGCCAGCAATGGGTTTTTCGGAAGTATTCGCAAAAGCTGGAACACAACTACCCTACTATCAAAATGTGCCACCAGTAAGCGCCAAACATGCGTACACAGCTCCTGCATTCATAGCATTTGTGCGTTAAAGGGATATCCCCGAATTTCACCTCCACAGGCGTATTGGGTGGCTGCGACGGGTCAACGAAGCTGACGCAGCAACTCATTCGCTACACTTTCAATAGCTACTCACGCAATACCGACGAGGGCTAGAGCCCAATTTGGCACCTTAAAATAGCCAAAATTAGCTTCCTAAGCCTTCAAATACTCCGCCTTGCTCCCCAGCCACCGATGCACATGTTTCTCGGCCAGCGCCGGGTGTTTGTCCAGCATCTGCGGCGCGGCGGCGCGGGCCCAGTCCAGCAGCTCGGTATCCGTCGCCAGATCGGCAAAGCGCAACAGCGCAGCGCCTGACTGACGCGCCCCCAGAAACTCGCCGGGGCCGCGAATCTCCAGGTCGCGCCGGGCGATCTCGAAGCCGTCGTTCGTCTCCACCATCGCCCTCAGGCGCGCACGGGCGGTTTCACCCAGCCTTGGCGCGTCGCCCGTGGAAAACAGCAGCACGCAGGCTGATGCCGCAGCGCCACGCCCCACGCGGCCACGGAGCTGGTGCAACTGGCTCAGACCAAAGCGCTCGGCGTGTTCGATCACCATCAGCGAGGCGTTGGGCACGTCCACGCCCACCTCAATCACCGTGGTGCTGACCAGCACAGCCATCTGGCCGCTGATGAACAGCGACATGACCGCCTTCTTCTCGGCCACGGGCATGCGCGAGTGCAGCAGGCCGACCATGACGCCCGGCAGGGCGGCGCTCAAGGCCTCATGCGTTTCGGTGGCGTTGGTCAGGTCCAGCATTTCGCTTTCCTCGATCAGCGGGCACACCCAATAGACCTGCCTGCCCTGCGAGAGCTGGTCGCGGATGCGATGGATCACCTCGTCGCGTCGCGAATCGTTCACCACCTTGGTGACGATGGGCGTGCGCCCCGGCGGCAGCTCGTCGATGGTGGACACCTCCAGGTCGGCGTAGTAGCTCATGGCCAGCGTGCGCGGGATGGGGGTGGCGGTCATCATCAGCAGGTGCGGCTCCAGCCCGCCATCGCTCATCTTCGCCCTGAGAGCCAGGCGCTGCGCCACGCCAAAGCGGTGCTGCTCGTCGATGATGGCCAGCGCCAGGTTTTTGAACTGCACCTTGTCCTGAATGACGGCGTGCGTGCCGATGACCAGCCCGGCCTCGCCGCTGGCGATCAGCGCCAGCATCTCGCGCCGCTCCTTGGTCTTCTGGCTGCCGGTGAGCCACGCGGTTTTGACGCCCAACGGCTCCAGCCAGCCGATGAGTTTGCGGAAGTGCTGCTCGGCCAGAATTTCGGTGGGCGCCATCAGCGCGCACTGCCAGCCGGCGTCGATGCAGATGGCGGCGGCCAGCGCGGCCACCACGGTTTTACCGGAGCCCACGTCGCCCTGCAGCAGGCGGTGCATGGGGATGGGCCGGGCGATGTCGTGGGCAATTTCGGCGCACACGCGCTGCTGGGCGGCGGTGAGCGTGAAGGGCACAGCGGCCAGCAGCCGGGCGTGCAGCGACGGGTGGTGAGGATTGAGCTCGGAAAGCAGCGACGGCGCGCGCAGCAGATCGCGCGCACGCTTGCTCTGCAACTGCGAGAGTTGCTGCGCCAGCAGCTCTTCCAGTTTCAGGCGCTGCCAGGCCGGGTGGCTGTGGTCTTCCAGCGTGGCCAGCGACACGTCGGGCGTGGGGTGATGCAAAAATGATAGCGCCTCACGCATATTCCACGAGGGCTGGGGGCCATTTTGATGGGTAATTTCGGGCGAAATGTCGGGTGGAATGGTCTCGGACAGGTCGGCGCGGGCCAGCCCGGTCAGCACGGCCTTGCGCAGATACGGCTGCGGCAACCCGGCAACCGTGGGATACACCGGCGTGAGCGCCGTGGGCAGGTCGCCACCCGCTGTGCGAAAGCTCGGGTGCATCATGGTCCAGCCCAGAAAGCCGCCTTTCACCTCGCCACGCGCCCGAATGCGCGACCCCACAGCCAGCGCTTTTTGCTGCGAGGGATAAAAGCTGAAGAACCGCAGCGTGCAGGTGTCAGAGCCGTCGTCCACCGTCACCAATAACTGGCGGCGCGGGCGGAACGTGACTTCGCAGGCGGTGACGGTGGCCTCGATCTGCAGCGTGTCGCCCTCGCGTGCATCGGCCAGACGGGTGATGCGGGTTTCGTCCTCATAACGCAGCGGCAGGTGCAACGCCAGGTCGATATCGCGGCGCAGGCCCAGCTTGTCCAGCGCTTTTTGGGCGGGGCTTTTGGCGGCTGTGCTGGCTGTTGTGGCGGCTGGAGGGGCAGGCTTGCGCGGCATGGGACAATTCTGCCTCACCCGTCAAGCACCTCATGCGCACCTTCACGCTCAGCGATTTCGATTTCACCCTGCCCCCGGAGCTGATTGCCCAGCACCCCGCGCCCGAGCGCAGCAGCTCGCGGCTGCTGGATGGCACCGGCACAGAGCCGGTGGACCGCATCTTCCGCGACCTGCCTTCGCTGCTGAAGGCGGGTGATTTGCTGGTGTTCAACGACACCAAGGTCATCAAGGCGCGGCTGTTTGGGGAAAAACCTACTGGCGGCAAGCTGGAGCTGCTGATTGAACGCGTGCTCTCGGGCAACCAGGTGGCGGCACACATGCGCGTGAGCAAGAAGCCCGAGGTGGGCACCACGGTGGCACTGGTGGGCGCGCTGGGTACACACGATGGTTTAAGTGCCACGCTGCTGGGCCGCTGGCCCGATGCGCAGGGCGCGCTGTTTCGCTTTGTGCTGAGCAACGACGCGGGCGACGACCCGCACACGCTGATGGAGCGCCACGGCCACGTGCCGCTGCCACCCTACATAGAGCACACCGATTCGGCCGAAGACGCGGCGCGCTACCAGACCGTGTTTGCCAAAAACCCCGGCGCGGTAGCTGCCCCCACCGCCGCGCTGCATTTTGACGACGCGCTGCTGGCGGCGCTGGATGCCAAAGGCGTGCAGCGCGCCAGTGTGACGCTGCACGTGGGCGCAGGCACCTTCCAGCCCGTGAAGACCGAGAACCTGGCCGAGCACCAGATGCACAGCGAGTGGTACGACGTGCCCCTGGCAACCCAGCAGGCGATTGCCGACTGCCGCGCGCGCGGCGGCAAGGTGATTGCGGTGGGGACCACGACTGTGCGCACGCTGGAATCGTGGGCGCAATCAGGCCAGACATCAGGCGATACGCGCATCTTCATCACACCAGGGTTTGAGTTCAAGCTGGTGGACAGGCTGATCACCAACTTCCACCTGCCCAAGTCGAGCCTGATGATGCTGGTGAGCGCGTTTGCGGGCTATGAGCACATCATGGCGCTGTACCGCCACGCCATTGCACAACAATACCGGTTTTTCAGTTATGGCGATGCGATGTTGCTGACGAAAGAGCATTGAACAAGCAACCGCCAGCCAGCTCTGTCAATCCAGCGCCAGATACACCCGGTCACCGTCGATCTTCACCGGCCAGGTCTTGAGCGGCTCGGTGGCAGGCGCACAGGTGGGCTGGCCAGTGCGCAAGTCAAATCGCCCCTGATGGAACGGGCATTCAATCTCCAGGCCTTCAATAAACCCGTCGCACAGCCGGGCGTTCCCGTGGGTGCATAGGTTGTCGGTGGCATAAACCGCACCGTCCACGCTGTAGAGCGCAATGTCATGGCCTGCGGGGGTGACGGCGATGCCTGCGCCGTCAAACAGGTCAGCCAGGGCGGCAACGTCGGTCCATTGGGTAGTCATGGTGGGAGGTTTTTCAGATGGGGTAAATGATGGCGTTGGGAATCATTTCGCTGTCAAAAATGCACGAGCGTTGCGCAAATTTGAGACCTTGCGGTGTGCGCACAATCGTGTCGATATAACGGCCCACGTTGAACACCGTGCTGGCCCCGTCAAGCTTGGTGCGAAACACCGCGTAATTGGCCTCGCACTGAATGCCCGACGCGTCTGCCCGGTGAATCACGGGTGCACCCACCACGTGGCGCTGGTAATAGGGGTCGTGAAACAGGGTTTCGCGAATGCCATACACCCGGTCGCGCAGCATGGCCTTGCTCTCGAAAGACAGGGTGGCCAGGGGCAGGCCACGGTCAAAGTTCTCGCGCGGCTGGAGTTTGTAAACGCAGTCATCGGTGAAGAACTCGGGCCACAGCTCCCACTGGCCGCTGTCCAGCGCGCTGGCGTAATCGGCATGGAGCTGGGTCAGGGCCAGCCAGGTGTCAAAGTCGATGCGGGCAGTCATGCTCGGGCTGTCCATAGTCATGCCTCCATCACTTTGCGCCAGTAGGCGTACATGCCGCGAATCAGTGTCTCGGTCACCATGTGGTCGGTGTCCTCCACCTCGCGCCCGCCCAGTTCGGCCAGTGCGCGGTGAAACGGCTTTTGCGTGAAGCCCTGTTGCGAGAACTCAATCACCTCGCCGTCATCCGCACTCACAAACCCTGCCGGGCCAAACAGGTTGGCCTGGCGCAGACGGCGTTGGGTCATCTCGGGCGTGTCGTCTTCAAAACCGAAATGGGTCCAGACAAAATCAAAGGCGCCATGACCATCAGGCTGAATCTGGCGGGTGGACACACTGTTGACCTGCTGCTGGAAGATCACGCTGGGAAACAGCGTCATCATCACGGCGGTAGGGCCGTTCCACCAGGCCTCGGGCACGATGTCCAGAAAACGCGGATCTTCCAGTGCCATCTTTTCCTTGAAGCTGCTGACCTGTGTGACCTGGGCTACGGCACCGCTGGCCTGGCCGCTGCTGCCACGGGTGGAGATCATCGCAGCATGGCGGTGGTGGGCATCCATGCGCAGCTCGGATTTGTTGTCGGCACGCCAGAGGCCAAAGGTCACAAACCAGGTGTGCAGCAGGCCGGGGTGGTAGGGGTCCTTGATGTTCTCCTGCATCAGCTTCCAGTTGCCTGGAATACGCTGGCGGTTGTAGCCCAGCAGTGTGAGCTTGCGGCCGTTGAAGAGCCGGTCAAAGTAGGCCAGGATGGCCGGCCCCATGAAGTCTTCCAGCGACTCCACATCGGGGTCAAACGACGCAAACACCACGCCGCCGCGTGTGGCCACCTTCAATGCTTTAAGGCCATGGTCTTTGAGGGCGAAGTCGGCGGGCATGCCGCCGTTGACCTTGCCGTCTTGCCGCACGCCACGCCGGAAAGGCACGCCCTGCAAGTCGCCCTGCAGCGTGTAGCTCCACTGGTGGTAGGGACAGACAAACTCTTTCTTGTTGCCATGGCGCTCGCGGCAAAACTGCATGCCCCGGTGCGCGCAGACGTTTTCCACCACGTGAATTGTGCCCTCGGCACTGCGGGTCATGATGACCGAGCGCTCACCCACCACGGTGCGCTTGAAGTCGCCCGGCTCGGGAATCTCCACCTCCAGGCCAACGTAGCTCCAGTGCGCGCGGTAGAAAAACCGCTCCAGCTCTTTCTGGTGCAGTTGCTCGTTGGTGTAGATGGCAAACGGGATGCGGCTGGTGCCTGCCTCCCAGTGCAGGTCGGCGGCGGGGTTGACTGGCGGGGCCAAGCTTGTAGGGGCCGGGTTCATCGTGGGTCTCCTTGTTCTTTCTTGGCCCACATCATGGCCAACGGTCCATTATTCGTAAATGCATCTATTTGCATAATGTGTATTCACCAACGAAATATTGCTCCGCCATGAAGTTGTCCCAGATCGACCTGAACCTGCTGCTGGTGTTTCACCAGCTGCTGATCGACCGACGTGTGTCCACGGCGGCCACTTCCTTGGGCTTGAGCCAGCCCGCCGCCAGCAATGCGTTGCGCCGTCTGCGTCAATTGCTGGGCGACGCGCTGTTTCTACGCACCCCCCACGGCATGGAACCCACGCCGTATGCCCTGCAACTGGCCGAGCCAGTGGCGCTGGCGCTGGGCACCCTGCACACGGCCCTGAACGAACGTGCCTCGTTCGACCCCGCCACCAGCAGCCGTGCCTTCACGCTGGCCATGACGGATGTGGGTGAAGTCTATTTCCTGCCCGTGCTGATGGACGCTTTGGCCCGCACCGCGCCCGGCGTGACCCTGCGCGCTGTGTCCGTTACAGACCCGGCGCTCAAAGAACACATGGCCTCAGGCCAGGTGGACCTGGCGCTGGGCCTGCTGCCACAGCTTCAGGCCGGGTTCTTTCAACAGGTGCTGTTTCACCAGCCCTACGTTTGCCTGATGCGCAACGGTCACGCGCTGGCAACCCGCCCCGCATTAAGCCTGGCGGATTTCAAGGCGGCCGACCATGTGCAAGTGGAGTCGGCAGGCACAGGCCACAGCCGGGTAGACGAAGCCTTGCAGCGCCATGGGCTCACCCGGCGCATCCGTCTGACACTGCCGCATTTTGTGGCGCTGGGGCATGTGCTGGCCAGCACCGACCTGATTGCCACCGTGCCCGAGCGTTATGCGCAGCGTGCAGAGCAGCCATTTGGGTTGACCACGCGGCCCCTACCCGTCACCTTGCCCGCTTCGGCCATTCACCAGTTCTGGCACGCCCGTTTGCAACGAGACCCCGGCTGCCAATGGCTGCGCGCTCTGGTAGCCAGCACCTTTGGTGCAGATGGCTCCTAAAATCGGTACTTGCCCGCCCGGGCCCACACACAACCGTGCCATGCTGAAATTCGACCTCCTCAAGACCGACACCGCCACCGTATCCAGCGAAGGTGCTTATCTGGGCACACACGCCCGCCGCGGCCGCCTGACGCTGAACCATGGGGTGGTGGAGACGCCGATCTTCATGCCCGTTGGCACCTACGGCACGGTCAAAGGCGTCACGCCGCAAAGCCTGAATGATATGGGCGCGCAGATCATTCTGGGCAACACGTTTCACTTGTGGATGCGTCCAGGCCTGGACGTGATGCAGAGCTTTGGCGGGTTGCACCAGTTTGAAAAATGGAACAAACCCATCCTTACCGACAGCGGGGGCTTTCAGGTGTGGAGCCTGGGCGCCATGCGCAAGATCACTGAGGAAGGCGTGCACTTCTCCAGCCCGGTGAATGGCGACAAGCTGTTCATGTCGCCCGAGGTCAGCATGCAGATTCAAACCACACTGAACTCCGACATCGTGATGCAGCTGGATGAATGCACACCTTACCTGTCGGTCGAGCCCAAAACCAAGGGCCAGATCACGACCGAGCGCGAGGCCAGGGACTCCATGGAAATGAGCATCCGCTGGGCCAGACGCAGCCAGGCCGAGTTTGCCCGGCTGGAAAATCCGAACGCGCTGTTTGGCATTGTGCAGGGCGGCATGTTCGAGCACCTGCGCCAGGAGTCGCTGGACCAGCTGGTAGAGATGGATTTCCCCGGCTACGCGGTGGGTGGCGTCAGCGTGGGCGAACCCAAAGACGAAATGCTGCGCGTCATGGCGCACACGCCCCACCGCCTGCCTGCGAACAAGCCACGCTACCTGATGGGCGTGGGCACGCCGGAAGACCTGGTGGAAGGCGTGGCGCAGGGTGTGGACATGTTTGACTGCGTGATGCCCACGCGCAATGCTCGCAACGGCACACTGTTCACCCGTTATGGTGATCTGAAAATTCGCAACGCACGGCACAAGGCCGATGCGCGGCCGCTGGACGTGACCTGCACCTGTTATGCGTGTGCGGGAAGTTCAGGCGTTTCGCATGCGGATGGCGGACGCGAGGGTTTCAGCCGCGCTTACCAGCACCATCTGGACCGGTGTGGCGAAATGCTCGGCCCCATGCTGGCCAGCGTGCACAACCTGCACTACTACCTGAACCTGATGCGGGAAGTGCGTAAAGCGCTGGACGACGATGCGTTTGGTGCTTTCCGGCAGCAGTTCAAGGCTGACCGCTCACGCGGGGTGTGAAGAGGAAATTGACCGTCAACGTGACACGTCAGTGCTGCTTTCCAGCCTGCTCAACCAGCCCCATATCCGCTGAACTCATCAGCTTCTCGATATCGAGCAGGATCAGCATGCGGTCCTCCACCGAGCCAATGGCCAGCACGTGGTCTTCGCCAATAGCGCTCGTCAAGTCAGGTGTGGGTCGCAGTTGATCCGGTTTGAGCGAGATCACATCCGACACCCCATCGACCACCATGCCCAGAATGCGGTTGGCCACGTTGATCACGATCACCACCGTGAAGCTGTTGTAGGTGACTCCGGAGAGGTTAAAGCGCATGCGCATGTCCACGATGGGCACAATCACGCCGCGCAGATTGATCACCCCCTTGATGAAGGGCGCCGCATTGGCCATGCGGGTGGGCTCCTCATAGGAGCGGATCTCCTGCACCCGCAGGATGTCCATGCCGTACTCTTCGGCTCCGAGCTTGAAGGTCAGGAACTCCCGGATGGTGGTGACGGCGCTGCTCAGGCCCGCGCCGGTGCCTGGAGTCTGGCGCGGCGAAGCGCTTGCAGGGGTGGCATCTGGATTGGTTTGCATCATTTATTGACTCCTGGTTCGGCAAATCGTCTCAACGATTGGGAGGGGTTGGCGGAAGATCCATGGGCAACGAGGCAAACAGGGATTCCCGAGCCTCGCCCCGCCGTGTGGCATGTGTCTGGCCTTCGATGAATCCAGCATGGGTAAGCCCCTTGAGGGGACCAGGGCGGCCCAGCAGAAAGCCCTGCAACTCATCACAACCATGCTCCTGCAGGGCGGCCATCTGGCTTGGGGTTTCGACGCCCTCTGCGTTGACGCGGATATCCAGCGAATGTGCCAATGTCACAATGGAATGCACGATCTTGCCGACCTTGGGATCGTCAACCAGGCTGTGGGTAAAGGCCCGATCAATCTTGACCTTGTTGAACGGAAATCGCCAAAGGTAGGCCAGGCTTGAATACCCGGTTCCAAAGTCGTCCATGGCAATGGAAACCCCCATCGCCGCGAGACTCTGCAGGGTTTTCATGACCTGCTCGGAGTTGTTCATGAGCAGGGATTCGGTGATTTCCAGCTCCAGTCGCCCGGCGGGCAGACCACTGTCAGCGAGCGCCTGCGATACCTGTTCGACCAGATTCCCACGGGTGAACTGGGCTGCGGAAAGGTTGACCGCCACTGTCAAAGGGGGCGGCCAACTGGCGGCATCAGTGCAGGCACGCCGCAGTACCCACAGACCGATGTCATCAATCAAGCCGGTTTCTTCCGCCAGGGGAATGAATTGGGCGGGTGTCACGTTGCCGCGATCAGGATGCTGCCACCGAAGCAATGCCTCATAGCCCATCAATGCCTTGCCATCGCTGCCATGCAGGGGCTGGTAGTGCACGGACATTTGCCCGGTCAGAATCGCATCGCGCAGGTCACGTGTAAGTTCACGCCGGGACTTCATTTGCCTGTCCATCGCGATGTCGTAAAAGCTGAATGTGCCACGCCCGTCCGCTTTGGCGCGATAGAGCGCGAGATCAGCCTTGATCATCAGGTCTTCTGCTTCGGTACCGTCCACGCCGTAAATGGCTATGCCCACGCTGCCACCGCAGTACACACGCTGGTCAGACAGTTCGAACGGCGCCGCCAGCGTCTGCACGATTCGCTGAGCCAGGGGCGTCACACTGGCTGTAGTGGACAGGCCCATCAGCAGGATCGCAAACTCGTCACCACCCAGCCGCGCCACCTGGTCGCCTTCACGCAGGCAGGCCTTGAGCCGCTGGGTAGCAATGCGCAAGACCTGGTCGCCCGCGGCGTGACCCAGTGAATCGTTGACTTCCTTGAATTTATCCAGATCGATGCATAGCAGTGAAAAAGCCGGCCCGCCTTTTTTTTCCGTGCGCAGTGCCGCCTGACTGAGTGCTTCACCGAAGCTGGTACGGTTCATGGCCCCACTTAAAACATCGTGTTTTGCCATGTACCGCACCCGATCGTCGGAGCGACGTTGCTGACGCAACCGCTGCCAGAACAAATAGGCAGTAATGATGCCAATCAGCAGCAACACCGCCGTGACGGCACCAACGATGATGGTGAGACTACGCCGGGTAGTGGCGGTAATCTCCGTTTGATTGACATAGACTTCTACTGCACCGATTACCTGTCCCGCATGGGTTATGGGCACATAGGCTTCGCTGTAGACCGAAGGACGATCCGGCCGGTCCCCCTGATGCAGCTCGGTATAGGGTGTGCCGGCCAGAACCTGGTCGCGAATAGGTGTCCTGATCCCGCCGGCATGATCATCACCTATTCCATCTTTGCTGCTGTCGTACTTTGGCAGGATGGGGTTTTCCAGATCATCAGAAATCAAAATCACTGTTCCGTTTCGATCAAACAGCTTGAAGCGAAATACATCGCCGGCATTGCGCAGGCGCAGCAGATGGTTGCGTGCCTCGGCTGAAAGCACCCCGGTCGTTAATACAACGTCGAAATCCGGAACCGTCTGCTCAACAATTTTTGCCCATTGCTGGGCGGAGCGCTTGGCGCCCCGGTCCATCTGGTAGATCCTTTCGTTGCGGATCACCAAACCCAGAGCGAGCAATGCCACGGTCAAGCCAACGACCCAGTACAAAACAGCTCTCAGGTCATTTTTTCTCATCATGCGCGACGTGCCTTGGCAGGTGTGCGGTGCAGAGCCTGGTACTTGAAGGTTCCGCCGTTAAAAGCTGGTCCACTCATCATCGGAGCCGTTTTTGGCCACGGCAGTGGGGGCGGGGGCAGCCCTGGGGCTGGGTGGTTTGGCCGGCATGCGCGCCACATTGGTCGCCCGGTTCGGGCTGCGCCGCTCCGTCAGCGCCGGTGCCTTCGCACTGGTGGCTGACGATACCGGCTTGAAACCGGGGGTGCTCCGGGTTGACAGGCTCCGGGGCTGGCTGACGGGCTGGGCTCCTTCATTACCGAGCTTGAACACCGCTACCGTGGCGACCAGCTCCTGCGCCTGGGATTTGAGGCTGGAGGCGGCGGCGGCCATTTCTTCGACCAGGGCGGCGTTTTGCTGGGTGGCCTGATCCATCTGCGTCACGGCTTCGCCCACCTGGGAGACGCCGGAGCTCTGTTCGTTGCTGGCCGCACTGATTTCACCCATCAGGTCGGTGACCCGGCGGATACTGCTGACGACCTCGGTCATGGTGACGCCGGCCTGGTCCACCAGGGTGGTGCCCTGCTCGACCCGCTCCACACTGGCGCCAATGAGGGCCTTGATCTCTTTG
Organism: Candidatus Egaibacter danicus; assembly: GCA_016707075.1. Classification (GTDB taxonomy): domain Bacteria; phylum Pseudomonadota; class Gammaproteobacteria; order Burkholderiales; family Burkholderiaceae_C; genus Egaibacter; species Egaibacter danicus. Next base: position 130,115 of record JADJII010000002.1, on the reverse strand, counting down.
GCAGCCTCAGCGCTGCGACCGGCCAGGGAGCGCACTTCGGAGGCGACGACGGCAAAGCCACGGCCCTGTTCGCCGGCACGGGCGGCCTCTACCGCTGCGTTCAAAGCCAGGATGTTGGTCTGGAAGGCGATGCCGTCGATGACGCTGATGATGTCGGCGATCTTTCTGGAGGAGTCGTTGATGCCTTTCATGGTTTCCACGACTTGTCCGACGACTTCGCCGCCTTTGACGGCCACGGTGCTGGCACTCATGGCGAGCTGGTTGGCCTGGCGGGCGCTGTCGGCGTTTTGTTTGACGGTGGCGCTGAGTTCTTCCATGGAGGCGGCGGTTTCTTCCAGTGCACTGGCTTGCTGTTCGGTGCGTGCGCTCAGGTCGTGGTTGCCTTGGGCTATCTCGGCGCTGGCCGTGGCTACGCCATGGGCGTTCTGGCGAACATCACCGACGATGCGTGCCAGGTTGTCTTTCATATCTGATAGAGCCTTCAGCAGTTGCCCGGTCTCGTCTTTTCCCGAGGTTTCCAGGCTGGCCGATAAATTGCCCTGTGTGATGGTTTCGGCAGACGCAATGGCGCGTTGCATCGGAACGGTAATCGAGCGTGTCGCCAGTACCGCAAACAACAAGCCCAGGACAGCGGCCAGCACGGCGCCGCCACCAATCGCCATTTGACTGGTGCTTGCAATTGCAGCCGCTTGTGCCTGACTCTGGGCAAGCCGCTCGTCCATGTGCTGTTCCAGTTTAGCCATGGCCTTGAGATAGTCTTCCGCAAGAGGTCGCAAACTGCGGTCGGAGTCCGCCGCCACGTTGTCGCCAGCAAGCTTGCGTTTCAACAGATCCGCGCGGGGTCCGCTGTACAGTTCGCGTTTCTTGCCAATGTCGGCCATCAGCTCCTTGCCTTTTTCATCCTGAATCAGGGTCACCATGCGCTTCTGGGATTCGCTGATTTTTTTTGATGTCTCAGCCATGTCTTTCTGGAGGACGGTTACTTCCGCCAAATCTGCCGCGTGCAACGCTGCGGACGTACGAACCCAGTTCAAATTGATATTGGCGGTCCAGCTTTGGGCAAGCGAGTTGCGCTCCAACTCCACGGTGGCCAACTCCTCACTGGCAACTTTCAGCGTGTTCAGGCGCCAGATGCCCATGCCACTGATGAGTGCCGTGATCAGCAACACTGCGCCGAAGGCCAAACCCAGACGGGTGCCAATTTTCATATCGCTGAAGATGTTCAAGGGAATTCCTGGTCAGTTGTGGATTCGGTCAATGGGGAAAGCCAAAAACACCCCCACCAACCCTATCGGCACTTTACCGACCGGCTTGAACCCTAACGCGAGGAAAAGAACCGGTTAGTCCGGCTTATCTTGCTGTATTCAGAACTTTCGCCACCGGATGGTGGCGAAGCCGGAAGGCATCAGGCATACCTGAGCCCAGCAGTGGGCGCAAATACAGACGGAATGCATCGGTCACATCGGTGCCGCTGCTCGATATGAATTCGTCTTCCATCACGCGGGTCTTGCCAGCCACGGCTTCGAGTGGCAGCAGTTCATAGTCCACTGAATAGAACCCGGTGCGCTTGATGGCGACCGAGCCATCGCGCGAGCCCCACATGGCAAACTGCACGGCTTTTTCGCCCACCTCGCGCGCCTCGCGCTGGTCCACATCTGACACGCAGCCGATGAATGATCGCTGCAGGTAGCCAAAGGTATCGCCCCGCACGCGCTTGATGCCGAGTTTGGACTTGATCTCTTCGCACAACAAGTCGGCCAGCGCACCCGTGCCAGACAGCTGCACATTGCCATGCGCATCGTGCTCCAGCTCTTTGGCCAGCAAACTCAGCACCGGGGTGCCGTTGGCATCGTGAATGCCTTCGGACACCGCAATCACGCAGCGGCCATAGCGCTCATAGGTGGCTTTCACATCAGCCAGGAATTTTTCCAGCACAAAGGTGCGCTCGGGCAGGTAAATCAGGTGCGGACCATCTTCCGGAAACTTCTTGCCCAGCGCCGATGCGGCTGTCAGGAAACCCGCATGACGCCCCATCACCACGCCCACGTAAACGCCGGGCAAGGCTGCGTTGTCCAGATTGGCCCCGGCAAAGGCCTGCGCCACAAAACGCGCGGCGGACGGGAAGCCAGGGGTGTGGTCGTTGCCCACGAGATCGTTGTCAATCGTCTTCGGAATGTGGATGCTGCGTAGCGGGTAACCAGCCTTGCTGGCCTCCTGGCTCACGATGCGCACGGTGTCTGAAGAATCGTTGCCGCCGATGTAGAAGAAGTGTTCGATCTGGTGCGCCTGCAGCACCTTGAAAATTTCTTTGCAATAAGCAATATCCGGTTTGTCACGCGTGGAACCCAGCGCGCTGGAAGGTGTGTTGGCCACCAGCTCCAGGTTATGACTGGTTTCCTGCGTGAGGTCCAGAAAATCTTCGTTCACGATACCGCGTACCCCGTGACGCGCGCCGTAAATATGCTCAACCTGCGTGAAGCGGCGCGCCTCCAGTGCCACGCCCACCAGTGACTGGTTGATCACGGCGGTAGGGCCGCCACCTTGTGCGACGAGTATTTTTCCGGATGCCATGCGCTATCTCCTTGTTGGGGCGATCAGCAAAACGCGCTGAACCATGCAATGGGATTGTGCCTTTGATGCAGCACGCCTGTCACGCCAACGCCCTACAATCTTCCCATGTGCTACTCACCGGTGTTTTATCTCTACTACTGTGCATTGACCAGTTACGGCTGAGGCTTGATCGGGTTTTGTTTTGGCATGCACGCATGCCGACCTCCTTTCAATCTGCATCACCGTGGAGAACACCATGCAAAACGCCATTTTTCTGGCTCTGGCCATTGCGGCCGAGATCGTTGCCACCTCTTCTCTCAAAACATCCTACGGCTTCACGCGGCTCTGGCCTTCGGTGCTGACCGTCCTGGCTTACGGAATTTCGTTTTACCTGTTGTCCCAAACCCTCAAGCGCATGGAGATCGGCGTTGTCTACGCCATCTGGTCAGGTGCCGGCACGGCCCTGATGGCCGTTGTGGGCTACTGGTTTTTTCAGGAAAGCATGAGCATGGTCAAGGCCATATCCATTGCCTTGATCGTGCTGGGCGTCATCGGCCTGAATGCCGGAGACCTGCTGACGGGCACGAACCGATGAGTCTTTCAGGGTAGCGCTGGTCCAGGCGGTAGGATGGAGGGCACCATCACCCTGACGCCCATCATGACCGACATCCTGACCGTGACCATGAACCCTGCGCTGGACGTCTCCACGTCCACTGACAGGGTCATGGACACGCATAAGCTGCGCTGCACCGCCGCCAACCTTCATCCGGGTGGTGGTGGCATCAATGTCGCGCGTGTAGTGCACCGGCTGGGCGGCGATTGTCTGGCCATGTTTCCGGTGGGGGGCGTGACCGGGCAGCTACTGCAGCAGTTGCTGATGGAAGAGCAGGTACCACACCATTGCATCCACATTGCGGGTGAAACGCGGGAGAGCTTTTCGGTGCGCGAGTCGTCCACGGGGCGGGACTTTCGCTTTGTGCTGCCGGGACCCGACATGGTGCAACCGGAGTGGGAAGCGTGCCTGGCCTATGTCGGCGCACTGCCAACGCCACCACGGTATCTGGTGGTGAGCGGCAGCCTGCCACCCGGCGTGCCGACTGACTTTTGCGCGAGACTGGCTGAAGTGGCTCAGGCGGCAAGCAAAGGAAGCACCCGCGTGGTGGTGGACACCTCCGGCGCGGCACTGGTGGCGGCACTGGATGCTGGCGTCTATCTGGTGAAACCCAGCCTTCGTGAATTGCGCGATCTCACGGGGCGGACACTGACTTCTGAGACCGAGTGGCGCGAGGCAGCGCAGCAGCTGATTCATGAGGGACAGGCGCAGGTGGTGGCGCTGTCGCTGGGTGAGGACGGTGCGCTGCTCGTCACGGCAGACCAGGCGCTACGCGCCAAAGGTGTGGCCGTGAAGGTGGCCAGCTCGATTGGTGCTGGAGACAGTTTTGTAGGCGGCATGATCTGGGCCCTTAGCCGGAGCGACGACCTGGAGCAGGCGTTTCGCTACGGCATGGCGTCGGGCGCAGCGGCACTGCTGAGTGCCGGCACGGCTTTGTGCCAACCCGCCGACGTGGAGCGTCTGCACAACGACGTCAAAGTCACGCGGGCCTGAGTCGAGGTTTCAGACTGAAGGCTTATTGCTATATATTTAGTAGCTGTTTACGCATATACCATGAGGGCTGACTGCCGATTTGGCATATAAAATCCGCGTTTTCAGCCAACCCTATCCACGGTCATGAATTCTCCACTACGCCGTTGCGCCCTGCCCCTGTGTCTGGTTGCTGTGCTCGTGCTCGCTGGTTGCGCCACCGGCATCAAAACCAGCGACGCCAATCCAGCGCCCATGATCGGGTTTCAGAATCTGGCGTTGAACCCCGCCAATGGTGGCCAGCTCGTTGACGGCGCTGCGCTCAAGCCGGGTGACATCATCCTCACCGCGGACAACGGACTGAAGTCGTCCGGCATCCGCCTGGCGACGCTGTCGCCCGTCAGCCATGCAGCGGTCTACCTGGGCGACAGCCAGGTGGTGGAGGCTGTAGGTGAAGGCATTCGCCGGCGAACCGTGGCCGATCTGGTGGCTGAAGAGGTGACCGTAGTGGCTTTTCGCCACCCGGGCATAACGGCTGAGCATGTCAGCAAGATGAACGCTTTTGCCGCCCAACACGTGGGGCAGAAATACAACTACGTGGGCATCATGCTGCAGGCGCCATTTACCATCGAGCGGCGCGCCTGCGAGCTGCCACTGGTGCCGTCGCTGGTGCGCGACTTCTGCCTTCGCGGCGTGGCCGCGGTTCAACTGGGACTGGGCCGCAACGACCAGTTTTTCTGCTCGCAGTTTGTGCTGGAGGCGTACCGCAGCGCGGGCCTGCCGCTGACCGATGCCGACCCGCGCCTGATCAACCCCGGCGACCTGCTGCACATGCGCGAGGGCGATATTCCTTCGGTGCGGATTCATCAGGCGCTGCAGTATGTGGGGCATTTGAAGTCGCCGCCACCACAGGTTGTGGCAACCAGCAACGACGGTTCAGTCAAGCCTTGAGGGCAGCCGTTCCACACCCGTGGCAGAACTTGGAGAAAGCGCTCTTGCGGGTGTTGCAGTGTCCGCAATGGTCATGCAAACCAATGCCGCAGTGCGGGCAGAAGTCGTTTTTGGCATCCTTCAAATCCACCGGACGCTCACACCCCGGGCATAAGCCCTTGGCCAGACGGGCGAGCGCGGTGTCATAACTCAGTTCCTCACGGCGCTGCGCATCGGGCAACTGTTCAGCCAGCTTTTGCCGCTCCAGATAGCGGTTGAGGGCCAGAATGGCGTATCGCCCCACCAGAGCGGTGATGCCAATGCCAACGATGTACCGAACGTAGCCGCCGTAGCTGGGCAAATACGGCACCAGCTCCACAAAGAACGCAAACAGCGCAAAGAAGATGAAACCCCACACAAACGGCCAGTAGGTGCCTTTGCGCTTTTTCACAAACAGCCAGCCCGCCACCGCCAGCAGCGGCAAGGTGAGCATCAGGCGGTACAGAAACACACGCAGCTCTTGCGCACGCCCGGCTTTGTGCCAGGCCACTTGTGCCGTGTTTTGAAGATCCTGCAACTGCGCGTTGGCACGGCTCTCCGTCTGGCTGGCGTTGAGGGCGGCTTGCTGTTGCGCTTCGACTCGCGTTAACGCTTCCCGCTCGGTCTTGCGCAAAGCGTCCAGCTGCTCCGTGCGCTGGATGAGCTCGGTGTCCTGGTCCGCACGCGCCGTGGCGCGACGGGTAGCGAGCCAGTTGCTGAAGGTTTCGCGCGCGGCCTGGTTGTCAGCCTGTGCCACCTTGAGCTGGAGCTGGGCCTGCTCCAGCGTCTCCTGTGCATCCTTGCCAGCGCGCTGTGCGTCCTTGATAGTCTGGCGAAGTTTCGGCGTGGCAACCGGGTCCATGAAGTCGTCCAGTGTCTGGCGCTGCTCCACTTTGGGCAGGTCGCCCACGATGGTGCCGCCCAGACCGATCAGGAAACTGGCGAACACAAACGCCACCAGCCACAGGCCGCGACGAAACCACTTTTCAGACAAACGTAGCGCTTTGCTCATGAGTACCTCCAGGATTGAACACAGGTTATATGGATTGCCGTTCAACCGCCCACATGCATGGTGAACAGTGCGCCGTTTGACAGCTTGCACTGGCCGCTGCCCAGCGTGGCCGAGTTCATCTGGTAGCGGCAGTTGATGTAGCTGCCACGGTTGCCTGCGCCATTGGCCACGCCTTCACGCGCTGAGCCCGCCACGCGGGTCGCTTCACCCGTGAAATTTTCACCGTTGATGGCGGTGCTGAAGGTGCCGCGGCCATGGAGGTCGTTGGTGACCACCGCGCTGACCATGCCGTACGACGCGGCCAGATCATTGGCGGGGTAAAGGCGCGCGGCAAAGGTCACCGGCGCAGCGGGCTGTGGCGCCGGGGCATAAACGATAGGACCGGGGTTGTTAGCGGGTTGCATCGGCACGACGTAGCAGCCAGCCAGCGATGCCGTGCCCGCCACGATGCCAGCCAGCGCCACGCGACGTGCCATACGGGTAGAGAAAGTAGAAAGAAACTTCATATGTTTCCAGGTTGCCCAAGCACATGCTTGTGAAGGCAGTGTGCTCCCCGGGGGCATAGAAGTCTCTTAATTTGATACAAGTACTAATTTAATGAACTTCAGGTATCAAAATATGCGCCCAAACTGCCTTTGTCTACGGACTCAGTCACCTTCAGCAACCTGGGGCTCATCCTTGAAAAGCGCCAGGTCGCGAATATTCTTCTGAACAGCAATGCCGCCAAAAAGGCTCAGCAGGAACGCCATGGCGTAAAACCCCTTTTCGCTTGACGTCAGCGTTGCATTCCAAAGGCCTACGGTCAACAAAAGTACAGACAAGCCAACGGACACCCAGCAAAGTCCAAAATAAATGCCGGTGACAGGAATTCCCTCCAGCTTGTCCCGAACTGACTTTTGCAGAGACACGGCTGCAAACAGCCCGTACATCAGCACGGTGAAGTAGTAACCCTTTTCGTTGAGTTGCATGGTGCCATTCCACAGGCCGACGAGGAATGTGATGGCTCCGACCAACAAGGCCGCCCAGGACGCACCAATAAACGCGCCGGTGGGGCGTTGAAGTTGAGGGATCATTTGGTTCCTAAAAAGATTGGCAAGAAGGGGCGCCAATATACCCCACACACTGTTCGGCCCTGGCAGACAAAACGACGCCCGACAAGCCTCTTTATGTTGTTTGCAAGGCTGCAACCCTGGCCCGCAACGACTCCGGCTGCACTTCGCCCGGTGCAAAGGCCTCACCCACATTCAGCCCTACACGGTTGAACAGGCCGCGCCTGAATGGCCGCACCATGGCTCCACCTGTTTCCACCCGACTGAAGAAGGAGCCCCAGAGGTTGGTAAGCGCCATGGGGATAACTGGCACACTTAAACCCTGCTGGCTGGTGCGCTCCAGAATTTTCATGATGCCACCCTTGAACTCCTGCAGCGTACCGTCCTTGGTAATGCCGCCTTCCGGAAAGATGGCCAGCAGGTCACCTTCCTTGAGCACCTTGGCCGCAGCATCGAAAGCAGCCTCGTAAGCGACCGGGTCTTCGACACGCGGCGCAATGGGAATGGCCTTGGCCAGCCTGAACAACCAGCCCAGCACCGGCACCTGAAAAATACGATGGTCCATGATGAAGTAGATGGGCCGCGGACTGGCGGCCATCAACAACACGGCATCGACAAAGCTCACATGGTTGCAGGCCAGAATGGCAGCCCCTTGCGTGGGAATGTGTTCATCACCCGTCACCTTGAAGCGGTAGACGACGTGCGACAGCACCCAGGCCAGAAACCGCAGAAGGTATTCAGGCACCAGCATGAAAATGTAAAACGCCACGACCGCGTTGGCAATGCCCGTGAACAGGAAAATCTGTGGAATGGTGAAACCGCTGTTAAGTAACAACCCGGCGATCAGCGAGCTGGCAATCATGAACAGCGCATTCAATATATTGTTGGCGGCGATGATGCGGGCGCGGTGCGTGGGCTGGCTGCGCAACTGGATCAAGGCATACATGGGCACGCTGTACAGACCGGCAAACAGGCTGAGCAGTGCCAGATCGGCCATCACGCGCCAGTGGGCGGGTTGCGCCAGAAATACGCCCAAACCCATCACACCGGAGGGCGGCAAGCCGCTGGACGCAAAGTACAAGTCCACGGCAAATACGCTCATGCCAATGGCTCCGAGCGGCACCAGGCCAATTTCCACATGGCGGCGGCTCAGGGTCTCGCACAACAGTGAACCCGTGCCGATGCCGATGGAAAAGACCACCAGCAACGCAGAGGCCACCTGCTCGTTGCCATGTAACACCTCTTTGGCCAGGCTGGGGAACTGGCTCAAAAACACGGCACCAAAAAACCACATCCAGCTGATGCCCAGCAACGAACGGAACACCACCAGATTGCCATGGGCAAGTTTGAGGTTGCGCCAGGTTTCCACCACCGGGTTCCAGTTGATCTGAAGACCGGGGTCGGTGGCAGGCGCAGCAGGAATGTAGGCTGCGATCACGCGCCCTGCCAGGGCCAGCACCACGCAGGCAATAGCCACATTGCGGTGCCCCACATCGGGCATGGCCACCAACAGGCCTCCCACGATATTGCCCAGCAGAATGGCCACGAAGGTACCCATCTCCACCATGCCGTTGCCACCCGTCAATTCACGTTCTGACAAAACCTGGGGCAAGTAGGCAAATTTGACCGGGCCAAACAGCGCGGAATGAAGCCCCATGAGGAATGTGCACCCCAGCAGGATCGGCACGTTGTTCGTCGTGAAGCCCCAGGCGGCCAACAGCATGATGGCGATCTCCAGGTTTTTCACGAAGCGAATCATGACCGTCTTGTCGTATTTATCGGTGAGCTGCCCACTGGTGGCGCTGAACAACAAAAACGGCAGAATGAACAAGGCGCCGATCACCAGCCCGGCCATGGCCGGAGGCAGCCAGCCCACGCTGAGCTGGTAGGTCACCATCACCGTGAACGCAAATTTGAAGACGTTGTCATTGGCCGCGCCCGAGAACTGCGTCCAGAAGAACGGTGCAAAACGGCGCTGCTTGAGCAGGGCAAACTGGTTGGGGTGCTCATGCGCTTGCGGCGCCAGGCTGACAGCCGGGGAGTGGGTTTCAGAATTCACGAAGCCTCCTCATTTTTTTAGGTTCTGAATGGGAACATTGTGCATGGCGGAGATCACCGGCCAGGCCACCAGCGCGGCAACCATGTGTTTCAGGCTGTGGCCTGAAACCAACCCGGCAGTCGCGTCGAACACCAGATGATCGCCCAGCTCCAGCAGCTTGGCCAAGGCATACACCGCCACCACGACACCCAGGCGGATGCCCCATGCACCGGGAATCACTTTGCATCGAGCCAACAACAGCATCAACACCAGACCACCGGCCTGCAGCACCACCCAGGGCAACAAATTCCCCGACACAGCCCAGACCCTCACCGCGAGCACCCCCAACAACAACACAACACCCCCTGTTGCCACACCCGCCCTGGCGCTGACACGATCTGCCGCTGCCAGGCCCAGCAACCCGGCAAATGCCACCACCATGCCGAGCCGGTCCACCAGCAGACTGGCGTTATCTGGCCGCCCATGGTAGTAGCCGGAACACAGCGCTGTAACGATCAGTCCGGCAAAAAACAGCGTGGCTAAGGGCCGCTGCCAGTTGACACCCAGGCCAACGTGCAGGCGCTGCAATGTCAACAGCCCCCAGATGCCGCCCATGGCAAACGGCACATTGCTTAGTACGTCCATGGCATAGGGCAAACCACCCCAGGCGCGCTGGTCAGCAAAGGCGTGGTAATGCGCATGCTGTGCCACAGCAGGGCCCAGACAGGCGCCCAACACGGCAAGGACCATCGTCAGCAGCAAACCAGCTTCCAGACGGGGCAGGGATGTTTTCACGAAAAGCTCCTTTTAGGTGATGCGGCAGAAGTCATGGCGCCAGTGTGTGTGACCGTCGCCATTAAATACCTCATAATTCGATACAAATATGGAAATTAATACGAAAGGTATCGATAATCGATACCCATGAGCACTACCGCAGACCTCGTCATCGCCCTCAAGAAGGAACTTAAATCCGCGCAGATGACCTATGCCGACCTGGCCACGGCCCTAGGGATGGCGGAGTCCAGCGTCAAGCGCATGCTGGCCAAAGGGGACATGCCACTGTCACGCATCGATTCCATCTGCCGGGCGCTGAAGCTGGACTTTGCTGACCTGGCCCGCCGCGTGGCTGATGCGCAACCGCTGTTGGCGCAGCTCACGCAGGAACAGGAGCGGGCTGTCGTGGCAGACAAAAAGCTGCTACTGGTGGCGATCTGCGTGCTGAGCCAATGGACGCTGGAACAGATCGTGAGCAGCTACCGGCTCAGTGAAGCGGAGGGCATCAAATATCTGGTGCAACTGGACCGCATCGGCATCATCGAACTGCGTCCACTCAATCGCTATCGCCTGAAACTGGCGAAAACATTTCGCTGGCGACCGCACGGCCCGGTGATGGGCTACTTTCGCGAGAACGCGCTGCTTGACTATTTTTCAGGCGGGTTCGACGGCGCAGGTGAAGGCCTGCTGCTGGTGCACGGCTCGGTAAGTCGCAGTCTGGCGCCGTCGTTCATGGAGCGCATGCAGCGCGTGGCGCAAGACTTTGCCCAGCAGCATCTGGCAGACCAGAAGCTACCGGACAAGGAGCGGGAAGGTTACACCCTGTTGCTGGGCATGCGCAGCTGGGAGTTTGAAGCGTTCACCGCGTTGCGCCGGTAGCCGGACGCAACGACTATTTTCATCACGAACGGGGCTTTGTATTTTCGGGGTCGTACAAGGCCCCGTAACCGACCGCTTCCACCTTGACCGGATAGACATCGTCAAAGTACTGAATCTGCAGCGCGCGCCCGACCTGGCAATATTCGTAAGGCAAATAGGCCAGGGCAATGTTTTTGCCAATGGTGGGGCCAAAGGCGATGCTGGTGGTATAGGAGCGGCGGCCTTGCGCGTCGATCAGGGTCGCGCCGGTTGCAGGGTCCATCACCGGCAGGTTGCCCAGGGGATAACGCGCCACACCGGTGCTGTCGATGTTGCTGGTCATGACCAGGGTGCAGAGGATGGCGGGCTGGTGTTCGCGTTCGCGGAATTTCAGGTGGGCTTCCTTGCCGTGGAAATCGGCAGCCTTCACCTTGGGGCGGGCCAGGTCGCATTCGAACAGGTTGTATTCGGTCAGCAGATCCGCATTTTGCAGGCGCAGGCTCTTCTCCATACGACGACTGTTGGCGTAGGTCTCCACACCCACTGGTGTGACGCCCAGTGCATACAGGGCATCCCACAGGGCCAGGCCGTCTTCATACTTGAAGTGCAGTTCCCAGCCTTGCTCGCCCACATACGAAATGTGGAAAGCCAGCACCGGCACGCCCTTGATTTTCAGCTCACGCAAAGCCGCAAAGGGGAAGTTCTCGTTCGACCATGCCTCGGGCTCGTCGGCAACTTTCTGGATGGTGGCGCGGGCGTTGGGGCCCCAAAGCCCCAGGCAACCATACTGCGTGGTGGTATCGGTCACCGTCACATTGGCACCGCGGTCCTGTGCCATGCGGCGTATCCAGGTCAGGTCGCGGTGGCCGGCATCGGCGCCGTCGACCACGCGGTAGTGGTCCTGGCCCAGACGCAGCACCGTCAGATCGGCGCGTACGCCACCCTTGCCGTCCAGGAAGTGGGTGTAGATGCCTTTGCCCACAAGTGTGTCACCGCCCACCTTGGCCACGCAGATGTATTCCAGCAAGTCCGCAGCATCCGGGCCTATCACGTCGATCTCGGCGAAGTGCGAGACATTGATCATGCCCACGTCTTCCGACATCTTGAGATGCTCGGCGTTGGAGACGCGCCAGAAGTGGCGGTTGTCCCACTCGTTGGCACGCACCGGCACCTTGTCACCGTACTCCGTCAACAGGTGTTCGTTGCTGGCATAACCATGCGCGCGCTCCCAGCCGGAGAGCTCCATGAAGTAAGCTCCAAGTGCCTTCTCGCGCTCGTAGAACGGGCTCTTGAAGATGCCGCGCCCGGCGCTGTAGGGTTCGCGGTTGTGCACTGGCGGGTTGTATATCTTGAAGGCACCTTCGTAACAGCGGTCGTGGATGTATTTCTCGTCCTGCTGGTACGGATAGGTGCGGGCCACGTCGATGCGGGCATGGTCCAGATGGGTGCATCCATCGGTCATCCAGTCGGCGACCAGTTTGCCCACGCCGGGAGCGTCCTTCACCCACACGGCTTCGGCGTACCACAGGCCGCGCACTTTGGACGACTCGCCGATCGAGGGGTTGCCATCAGTGGTGACCTGCAACAAGCCGTTGAAGGAATGTTTCTCGTCGTAGCCCAGTTCGGCCAGGATGGGCGTGAGCTCAATGGCCCGCTCCAGCGGCTCCATGATCTGCTCCAGCTCCAGGTCGCGCTGCGACGGTGACAACCTGGCCTGCTCCTTTTCGAGCAGATCGCGCGGATGGCACATGCGCGGGTTCTTCTCTTCGTAGTAGCCCCATTCGATCTGGCCGCCCTCAGGCGTCTTCGGGTCCCCGGTGTCGCGCAGGTAAGCCGAATTGCCCTGGTCGCGCAGCAGCGGGTAGCCAATGTCCTTGCCGGTACCGGCAAATTTCAGATAGGGTTTGAAGAATGTGAGCGGATGGTCCACCGGCATGATAGGCAAGTCTTCACCGGCCATATTCGCGATCAGGCGGCCCCACAATCCCGCACACACCACGACGTACTCCGCGGCGATGATCCCGCGGGTGGTTTTCACGCCCGTTATGCGACCGTTCTCGATGCGCAACCCGGTGCAGGCGGTGTTGGCAAACGACCGAAGCTTGCCAGAAGCCACAGCGGCATCGACCAGCTCGCCCGCCACCATTTGCGAACGCGGTTTGACCAAGCCCGCATCCGGATCCCACAAGGCACCCTGGATCATGGACTCTTCCAGCAGTGGGAATTTGGCTTTCGCTTCTGCGGGGGTGATCATCTTCACCCGGTTGCCAAAGGCTTTGCCCGAGGCCACGCGGCGCTTGAGCTCCACCATACGTTCGTCGTCGCCGACACGCGCCACTTCCAAGCCGCCGATGCGCTCGTAACGGCCCATCCTGTCGTAGAAGTCGATGCTGTATTTGGTCGTGAAGATCGTCATCTGATCGTGCATCGTGTTGAAGCAAAAATCAGAGGCGTGCGCCGTCGAGCCAATGTCGGTGGGGATGGCGGATTTGTCGATGCCGACAATATTGTCCCAGCCGCGTTCGATCAGGTGATGCACCACAGAGGCACCGACGATGCCACCTTGGCCAATGATGACAACTTTGGCTCGTTCAGGAAATTTGGCCATTCAGCGCTTGCTCCTAGGGAATTGGAAATTAAACCTCGCGCGCCCGGTTGGCGCCTCTTGGCAGTCCGAGAAAGTGTATTCAGCCCCTAGGCACGCGAAGCTCCAAACGCGACTGTCGTTTGCGGAATCGCGTCAGTCCGGTCACGGTATTAGTCACAGCTTGTTGCGGAGCGATGGCGCCGTGCTTCCGGGAGATTGAACAAATATCAAACGCTATATATTTAATAGCTACCCACGCATATTTCACGAGGGCTAGAGGCCAAAATAGCCCTGAAAACAGCTAATGTTTAAGGGTAAACGCCTGCATGTGAAAAGCCGCGTGCTCTGGCATGTACGTGTTCTCACGCCCAACCGGGCAGGCCCGACGCGCGAGGCACCCGGACTGCATGCAGTCCGCTCCATCGGGTGCATGCAAATGGGTCGCGCAGGTCTCCAGTTTGTAAGCGGTGCCGGTGAAGGCCTGAACCGGGCAGGCGTTCAGGCAGGGCTGCCCGATGCAGCTCAGGCACAGGTCCGAATTGGCAGTGGCCAAGGCTGCCGAGGGCAGGTCATCCGGCACGAAGGCCGGCAAGGCCAGCGCAAACCGGTAGGCGTGCCACAAACCGAAATCTGGATGAATGCGCAGCATCAGCGGGCTGGTTTGCAGGGGCTCCGCACGCGCGGCCCATTGCTGAAAGGGGTGATAGGGCGGTCCATCAAACGGAAACAGCGCCACCCCACCCCATTGACTGGCCAGTTGGCTGCCAATCGCGTGGCTCCACCGGTCCAGCGGATCGGGCCGGCCGTCCTGATAAAACGACGAGGTTTTGAAGAATGGCCAGAAGCCTGAACCCGTCACACCAACCATCCACACCACTACCGCGGTTTGCCCGCGCGGCAAGGCGGGAAGGGCATCATCCACGCCGGGCAGCCAGCTTCCGCGCAGCCGAAACCCATGCACCGACAACGCCGCTACAAGCTGGGCTCTGGACGGGGCAGCTGTTACGGATACCGATGGCGTCATGCGTGGCCTCCATAACGCTTGATGACGGGTGCGCCGGAAGCCGTAGCCGTTACGCGGGCTTCAAAGAACATGTTGCCATCAATGTCGTTGTTGACGTTATTGTCTTCCTGACTGAACTCGACAATAACGCTGGCTGCACCCGCGTGCAGGGCACGTGTAGTGGCCTCCTGGCCCGCCAGATCCTGTGCGAGGGCAATGGCAGGTGCCAGACGATCAAAGTCGCGCGGGCCTGCTTGCGTGAACACGCGAAATACGCCTTTCACAGGCTGCGACACCGTGATGTGCACGCGCTGCGAAACCTGCCCCAGCACGGCCCCCACCGCATTGGCCACCTCGGCATGCAGCGGCATGACCAGCTGCACACCCAGGCCGTGGGCGACTTTGGGGTAGTAGCTGGCAGCAGGCGCTCCGACCGCCACCAGCGGTACGCCAGAGGCAAACTGCAAATTGAATACCGCGGCCGGCCCGGTACCTGAAGTGCGGCGATGCAGGGCCATCTGGGTCAACAGGGCTGCCATCTTGTTGGCATTGCCTTCGTTCATCTGGCCTACATCGTTCAGGCCCGCCTCGATCAACTTCTGGCAGATGGTGTCGACGACCTTGTCCACCACCTGCTGCGACGGTGCCAGCGCATCGCCCAGCACCCACGTGCCCAGGCCATACAGATGGCGCATCTGGCGCGCCCAGATACGCGCGCCAAAAATGGCGGCATCCGTATTCCAGTGGTTTGACATGCCCAGCACATGAGCGGCGTCACTGGGTGTGAAACCGCTGTAGATGGCCAGGCCTTTGCGCTCCAGACGGGCCAGCGCTTTGGACAAGGCGCGGTCCTCGATGTTGGCGCGCTCCATGTCCACTGGCCCTTTTGCCAGCAGCTCCCAGGCGCGCAACTCGTCGTCGGGCAAACGCGCCAATGTGGCCTCATCGGCCTGCAGGCGCTGGGCAAATCGAATCTGGCTGCCATGTGGCGATTCGGCTTGCTGCCGCTCCAGAACAGCCAGTACGTGGGGGTGCTCATGGGCCAGAAGACTCAAGGGCACGACCCGGCGAGGGCCAATGGCCAGGCCGTCCCCGCCCTGAAAACGCACTTCACTGTCGCCGCCAAGGCCAATAGCGTAGACCTTGACCGCCTCCACCATCGGTCGCCACTGACCAATCATGGCGCCGTCAAAGCTGAGCTCGGGCCGACCATTGCGCACCACGGCAATATCGGTCGTGGTACCGCCCATGTCAGCGACGATGGCGTTTTGCAGACCACTGAGGGCGCAAGCCCCCAGCACGCTGGCTGCCGGGCCGGACAGCACGGTACCCACCGGGCGCTGCAGTGCGCTGGCCACGTTGATCAAGGTGCCATCGCCTTTGACCATCATCAGCGGCGCGTCGATCTGCCGTGCGTGCAAGGTGCGCTCGACCGAGTCAATCAGCGCCTTGACATGTGAAATCATGCGCGCGTTCAGCGCCACGGTCATGGCGCGGCGTGGCGCACCCAGACTGGAGGCGAGTTCATGCCCACAAGTCACCGGCTTGTCGCACAAAGACTCGACCCAGGCGCGAAGTTGCAGCTCATGCTCGGGGTTTCGCACCCCAAAGCTGGCCGAGATGGCAAAGGCAGACACACGCGGTGCATGGTGAAGAATGGCCGCACGTGCGGCCGCCTCGTCCAGCGGCTGGACGGGAAACCCACCGGCGTCATGCCCGCCTGTCAATGCAACGATGGCTTCGTTGCCGAGCAGTTCTACCAGTCCACTGGCTTTGATTTGAGGCGGGTCATAACCTGCCAGCAACACGCAAACAGGTGACCCCTTGCCTTCCACAACCGAGTTGGTGGTGAGGGTGGTGGACAGCGACACCAACCCTACCCGAGACAGCAGATCGGAGGGAAGCTTGTCCAGAGAGGCCGCAATACCCAGGGCCAGATCAAACCGGGTGGTCAGGCTCTTGGCAGATGCGACAATTGTTTTGTCAGCATCCAGCAGAACCGCATCGGTGAAGGTTCCTCCGGTATCAATACCCAGGAAGTAGGTCATTGGCCTGCTTCGCACAGCCAGCGAAACAGGTAATCGGCAAAACTGCGGCGCACCGTCAACTCAAAACTGGTAGCCGCTTCAAGGCACAACACCGTGGCACCCGCCTTGGCAATATGTGTCTGGGCCAGCGCGCCCGCAGGAAATACACGGGGATGCAAATCCAGCGGACAGCCACGCGACAACAGGTCGGCTGCGGCAGCGCCTTTCACCGTCAGCGTGGTGTTGCCATCACCCACCTGCACCACGGATATGTGCTGACCCTGCAAGGCAGTTCGCAGTGCAGACTCAACCGCATCGCCCTGACTATCCTGTAATTTAAGCAGCCATTCATTGGAGCCAAGCCACAAGAGTTGACGCTGGCCCGCAATACTGGCTGTATTGGGTAAAGTCGGCAACGCCAGGCCCGTAACGCTCAAAATGGTTTGCGCAAAAAGGGCATCGTTCGCATCACCCCGCAGATTCAGCATCTCCACAAAGGGCACTTCAGACAGTGCACACGACTTGCCATCTACAACCAGCACACGCTGCCCCAGACGGGCAATACCCGCCAGAGGACTTTCCATCACGATTTCAGGCATGGAGGCGTTTTCCTTCCGGGTCATAAAACACTGGACTGCACACCGTGGCGGCGACGTATCGGCCATCAACCAGCGACGCGTAAATCTTCTGACCCATGCGCTGGGTGCCCGAGCGCACCACGGCCATCGCGATGGATCGGTTCAGCGTAGGGCTGTAATAGCTGGACGTCACGTGACCAATCATGGGCACGGGCGGTGGACTGGCTTGCGCGCTGTCTGTCAGTTGTGTGCCCTCTGGCAACACCAGCTGGGCTTCATCAGTCATTAAACCCACCAGTTGTTTGCGGTCAGGGCCTGCCGTATGGCTGCGGGTTAAGGAGCGTCGCCCCAGAAAATCTTTGGTCTTGGCAACCATGCCACCCATGCCCAGATCAAACGGCGTGATGGAGCCATCGGTATCCTGCCCCACGATGATGTAGCCTTTTTCAGCACGCAACACATGCATGGCTTCCGTGCCATAGGGCGTGATGTTGAGGTCAGCTCCGGCAGCCATCAGCGCCCTCCAGACATGTGCGCCGGAATTCGACGGCACATTCACCTCAAACGACATTTCGCCCGAAAAGCTGATGCGCATGATGCGGGCTTTCACACCGGCCACCGTTCCGGCACGCCAGCTCATGAATGGAAAAGCTTCGTTGGACAGGTCCACATCCTTGCAGACACGCCCAACCACCGTACGGCTTTCTGGTCCGACCACCGCAAACGTGGACCACTGGTCCGTAACGGTGGTCATATAGACCTTCATATCCGGCCATTCGGTTTGTGTCCAGCGCTCCAGCCAGCCCATCACCCGGGCGGCGCCACCCGTGGTGGTGGTCATCAGGAAATGGTCTTCGGCTAGGCGCGCTGTCACACCGTCATCAAAAACCATGCCGTTTTCGTCCAGCATCAGGCCGTAACGGCATTTACCCACTTCCAGTTTGAGCCAAGGATTGGTGTATACCCAATTCAGCAGTTTGGCGGCATCGGGGCCCTGGATATCGATCTTGCCCAACGTGGATGCGTCCAGCATGCCAACACCGCTGCGCACAGCCAACACTTCCCGATTCACGGCCTGGTGCAGGTCTTCATTTGTTTTGGGGAAATACCAGGGCCGTTTCCATTGCCCAACATCTTCAAACAAGGCACCTGCCGCCACATGGCTCTCGTGCGGGCTGGTCTTGCGTGCGGGGTCAAACAGGTCGCCCCGCTCCAGCCCGGCAAACGTACCAAAAGAGATGGGCAGGTAATTCGGGCGGAAGGTGGTCGTGCCCACCTGGTCGATAGGTTTGCCCATGGCGCGCGCCGCCAGAGCCATGCCGTTGATGTTGCCCAGTTTGCCTTGATCGGTACCAAAGCCCATCGCGGTGTAGCGCTTGATGTGCTCGATCGACTCAAAGCCCTCGCGAATGGCAAGTTCAATGTCGCTGGCGCCCACATCATTCTGATAGTCCACAAAAGCTTTGGCCCGGCGTGAAACCGGCTCGCCGGTTTCGGCAATCCAGAAAGCGCTGATCGCCTCAACAGCAGGTTCTACAACCTGGAAATCAGCTGCTGTGGCCGGAAAACCGGCGCGGGTGGCAGCCTGAGCGCCCGCATGGCTGGCATCTGTCAGCGACTGAGATAGAGTCCACGTTGCATTGCATGCACCAACATTGAACTGGTTGGGCATGGCCACACCGGGCGTGAAACACACGGCGGCATCATTCCACCTTGCCTTGCCCCCGGAGTGGGAATAAAGATGAATGGTCGGGTTCCAGCCGCCGGCCATACCGACAGCATCGCACACAAGGTTACGTTGTTCACCGCTGGCTTTGTCGCCGACCATCTGGCGTACAACCAGCCCGCCTACCGTCAAACCACCTTTGGCTTCAATGGGTACAAATCCACGCAGAATCTCGACCCCTGCCATCTGCGCCTGCTGTACCAGACCGCCCACCACGGAGTTTCCGCGGCGCGCATCAACAACGGTGACATGTGCTCCAGCCTGCTTGAGGGTCAGCGCATCTGAATAGGCGGAGTCGTTATTGGTCAGCAGCGCAATACGTTGCCCAACCAGCACGCCATACAGTTGGGCGTAATCGGCCATGGCGGACGACAACATGACTCCCGGTAAATCGTTGTTGCCAAAGACCATGGGGCGCTCATGTGCGCCGGTTGCCAGAATGACCTGATTTGCCCGGACACGCCAGAGGCGCTCGCGGAACCCCTGGCGCTGATTCAGCGGCAAGTGGTCGATCAGCGACTCACGAATGGTCAGAAAGTTGCAATCATGGTAGCCGAAGACAACGCCGCGCCGGATGATTTTCACCTCGGGCAATGTCGCCAACTCGGCCTCGGCAGCACGCACCCAGTCAAGGGCTGACTGGCCATTGATCGTGCCCTGTATGCGGTGAGCTGAACCACCCAAATGGGGCCCCAGCTCGGACAGAATGACCCGCGCACCACTGCGGCCCGCAGCCAATGCAGCGGCCAGACCTGCTACGCCACCACCGGCAACAAACACGTCGCAATGAATGTTCTGGTGAACGTAGCGATCCGCATCTTCCACAGTCGGAGCAGCGCCAAGACCTCCAGCCTTTCGGATAAAGCGCTCGTACAACATCCAGGCCTTTGCGGGCCACATGAAGGTTTTGTAATAAAAACCAGCGGGAAATAACGGCGTGAACCAGCGATTGACACTGAAGAGGTGTTTGCCGGGGCTGGGCCAGGCATTCACGCTCTCGGCATTGAGCGCTCCGTACAACTCAACTTCAGGCATCTTCGCATTGGGAATGGTGTGCGCACCGCTTTCCAGTTGCACCAGCGCCGAAGGCTCTTCCACGCCACAACTGACGATGCCACGGGGACGGTGGTATTTCCACGACCGGGCAATAACGCTTTCACCCGCGGCCAGCACGGCGGAAGCCAGCGTGTCCCCTTCGAAACCAGAGAAATTTCGCCCGTTAAAGCGAAAGGCAATTTTCCGGGAGCGATCCAATCGCCCGCCCATTCCGTCAATACGCTTACCGCTCACTCAGCACCTCCGCTGGACACTGGCGTATCGGGGTTCTCGCCTGGTTTGTAGACTTTCGAGAAGACATAGCTGACGGTATTGCGCTCTGCGTTGAACCAGCGCCGGCAACCCTGCGAATGCAGCCATTGCTCGCGATGCAAGCCCTTGGGGTTTTTGCGCATGAACAAGTAATCACCCCACTGTTCATCGGTCAGTGCGTCGGTGTCAAGGGGACGGGCAATGTGGGCTTCACCACCACAACTGAATTCGCTTTCAGCTCGTGGACCGCACCAGGGGCAGGTAATTTTCAGCATAAGGGTACTGTTAGTGGGCCACGCCGGCCGCACCATGTTCGTCGATGAGATGGCCCGATGTGAAGCGATTGATGGTGAACGCCGCATTCAACGGGTGAGGTTCGTCTTGCGCCATGGTGTGAGCCATGACCCAACCCGAGCCCGGTGTCGCCTTGAAGCCCCCAGTTCCCCATCCGCAATTGAAATAGAGCCCCTTGATGTGTGTCTTGGAAATAATCGGGCAGGCGTCTGGCGCAACGTCAACAATGCCACCCCACTGCCGATTCATTCGAACACGTCTGAATATGGGGAACAGTTCGCAAATAGCCTGCAATGTGTGTTCGATCACGGGGAAACTGCCGCGCTGTCCATAGCCCACATAGCTATCAATGCCTGCACCGATCACCAGGTCACCTTTGTCCGATTGACTAACATAGGCGTGAATGGCGTTGGACATGACGACCGTGTGCAGAATCGGCTTGAGAGGCTCTGATACGAGGGCCTGCAGAGGGTGGCTTTCAAGCGGAAGGCGAATACCGGCCATGTCGGCCAGCACGGTGCTGTGCCCTGCAGAGACAACACCGACTTTCTTGCTCTTGATCGTCCCGCAGGTGGTCTCTATCCCCACCACCTGGCCACCCTCACGTTGCATGCCAATGACCTCGCAGTTTTGCAGAATATCCACACCCAGGCGATCGGCCGCACGGGCAAAACCCCAGGCTATGGCGTCATGTCGGGCAACCCCTGCGCGTGGCTGGAAAGATGCCCCCATCACGGGATAGCGCAAGGAGGCCGATGTGTTCATGATCGGCACCATTTCCTTGATCTGTGCCGGATTCAAAACCATGCCATCAACACCATTGAGCCGGTTGGCATTCACGCGGCGATTGATGTCCCGCATGTCCTGCAGGGAATGCCCCACATTCATCACACCGCGCTGGCTGAACATGGTGTTGTAGTTCAGGTCTTGCGACAAGCCTTCCCACAATTGCAACGCTTTTTCGTAGAGATGTGTCGCGTCGTCCCAGAGGTAGTTGGACCGCACGATGGTGGTGTTGCGTGCCGTATTGCCACCACCCAGCCAGCCCCGTTCAACCACGGCGATGTTGCGCATGCCATGCTCTTTGGCCAGGTAATAGGCTGTCGCCAACCCATGCCCACCACCACCAACAATGATGGCATCGTAACTGCTCTTCGGCGTGGGACTGCGCCACTGCTTCTGCCAGTTCTCGTGATACGACATGGCATTGCGGGCAAGCGAAAAAATTGAAAAGTGACTCACATCAGGCCCGATCTAGCTTCAACATTCAATGACGTTCACGGCCAGTCCGCCGCGACTCGTCTCTTTATATTTTGTCATCATGTCACGTCCGGTATCGCGCATGGTTTTGATGACCTGGTCCAGCGATACGAAATGTGTGCCATCGCCCCGAAGTGCCATTCGCGCCGCATTCAAAGCCTTCACGGACCCCATCGCGTTACGCTCAATACAGGGGATCTGGACCCGTCCACCAACCGGGTCACAGGTCAGCCCCAGGTTGTGCTCCATGCCAATCTCGGCCGCGTTCTCCACCTGCTCTGGCGTGCCGCCCATCACGGCGGCCAGTCCGGCTGCCGCCATTGAGCAGGCGACTCCTACTTCGCCTTGACAACCCACCTCCGCCCCGCTGATGGAAGCGTTTTCTTTGTAGAGCAATCCGATCGCACCTGCCGTCAGCAAAAAATCGCGGACACCCTCTTTGGAAGCCCCCGAGCAAAACCGATCGTAGTAGTGCATCACGGCGGGCACAATTCCAGCCGCACCATTGGTTGGCGCCGTGACGACACGCCCGCCCGCTGCATTTTCTTCATTGACTGCCATGGCGTATACATTGACAAAATCCAGTATGGTTAGCTGATCCTTGAGTGCCTGCTCCGGCCGACTGCTTAGCGAGCGGTGTAGTTCTGCGGCCCGACGTTTGACCCGCATGGAACCCGGCAAGTGACCGTCGGTTCGGCAGCCTCGATCCACGCAGGCCTTCATCGCATCCCAAATACGGTCCAGTCCTTCATCAAGCTCCGCATCAGTACGCCAGGCATGCTCGTTCTTACGCATGACCTGTGCGATGGAGAGCCCTGTCTCAACAGTGATTGCCAGCAAAGCGTCGCCGCTTGAAAACGGATGTGCCAAGACAGTTGGGTCAACCACGAAACGTGGCGTGTCGGCGACAGCGTCTGCCTCCTCCTGTGACACCACAAATCCACCGCCAACAGAAAAATAGCGACGCTCTTCAAGCAGCGTTCCATCTGTTGCAAAGGCACTGAAACGGACTCCATTGGAGTGAAAAGGAAGTGACTCACGACGCAAAAAAAGGATGTCGGTTCGCTCCCGAAAAGCCACGGCGTGTTTCCCGTCCACAAGCACGCTGTTCTGGGCGCGTATCTGCTTGATACGTGCATCAATGCTATCCGGATCAATCGTATCTGGCATGGCGCCTTCGAGCCCCAGCATCACCGCAGTATCCGTTCCGTGGCCCTTGCCAGTTGCACCCAAAGAGCCGTACAGTTTTGCTTCGATGCGTGCCGTCTGCGGCAACAATTCAAGCTTTCCCAGACGGCGCGCAAATAGTGCGGCAGCCTTCATCGGTCCCACGGTGTGGGATGAAGAGGGTCCAATGCCTATCTTGAAAAGGTCGAAAACACTCAGTGCCATAGGGTCTTTCAGCGGTAGTCCCGCTTGCCGAGAATTGTGAATACACGACCCGCATTCAGTGTTTGCATTACGACGCCCAAGAACCTGCAAGCGACAGAATTGTGACGTGAGGACGCAAGGCGGCGTCGCATGCGGACTACCCCTATCGCGTGGGGCTACCGATACTTTGGTTACTTACGGGTAGTTTTAGACGCTCGACAACCGATTTGGAGACACACAGCATGGATGACGCACTGGCAACAGCAGAGACTCAGGCACCTCGGGGCAGGCGCGCAGGCGGGGGCAGGGAGGCCAAGCGGGCGGCGCGTTCTGCACGTGCCGGCCAATCAGCGCCCTACATCACCCGCAAGGTTCCTTATTACGAAGTGTTGGATGAAGAAGGCTTGCAAATCATCGAGCGCAATGCCGATACCATTCTGGAAGAAACCGGCATTGATTTCCGGGACGACCCCGAGGCGCTGGAGTTGTTTCGTGCCGCAGGCTGTGATGTGAAAGGTGAGCGAGTACATTTCCCGCGTGGTCTGGCACGCAAAATCGTTCAGGCCACGGCGCCACGCGAATTCACGCAATACGCCCGCAATCCGGCGCACAACGTGGTGATTGGCGGGAAAAACACCGTGTTCGCTCCGGCCTATGGATCTCCTTTCGTACGCGACCTGGACAAAGGGCGTCGCTACGCAACGATTGAAGATTTTCGCAACTTCGTCAAACTGACCTATATGGCGAACTCGCTTCACCATTCTGGCGGGACGATTTGCGAACCCGTTGATCTGCCGGTGAACAAGCGCCATTTCGATATGGTGTACTCCCATATGAAGTACAGCGACAAGCCGTTCATGGGGTCCGTCACGCATCCTGATCGCGCCAAAGACACGGTTGAAATGGCCAAAATTCTGTTTGGCAACGACTACATGGATCCGTTGACCGGACGGCCACGCACGGTGATCATCAACCTGATCAATGCCAACTCGCCCATGACGTTTGACGAAACCATGCTGGGTGCCGCCAAGGTCTATGCCCGCGCCAACCAGGCGACGATCATCACGCCGTTCATTCTGGCTGGTGCCATGTCGCCGGTAACCGTTGCTGGAACGGCTGCGCAAACGCTGGCTGAGGCACTAGCCGGCATGGCCTTTGTGCAGCTATGCAACCCTGGGGCGCCAGTCGTGCTGGGCAGCTTCGCGTCCAGCATTTCCATGCAGTCCGGAGCGCCGACCTTTGGCACTCCGGAGCCTGCTCTGGTGCTGTATGTGATGGCGGCGCTCGCTCGACGCCTGGGTGTGCCTTTTCGGTCAGGGGGCGGGCTGTGTGGCTCCAAAATCGCCGATGCGCAAGCAGCTTCCGAATCCGCAAACACGTTGCTGCCGACTTGTCTGGGAGGTGTAAATTTTGTATTGCACACCGCCGGCTGGCTGGAAGGTGGACTTTCCATGGGTTACGAGAAATTTGTCATGGATGTGGACCAAGCTGGCATGATGCACACGCTCCTGGCTGGCGTAGATCTATCCGAAAACGGCCAGGCCATGGATGCCATTCGCGAGGTTGGCCCTGGAAAGCACTTTCTGGGTTGTAGCCATACCCAAGCCAATTTTGAAACCGCGTTTTACCGTTCACCCATTACCGACAACAACAGTTTCGAGCAGTGGGAAGCCGAAGGCTCGCGGGACTTGGCACAACGCGCCAACGCAAGCTGGAAGAAGCAGTTGGCCGAATATGAAATGCCCGCCATGGACGTGACTGTGGACGAAGCAATTCTTGACTACGTGAATAGACGCAAAGCGTCATTCCCGGACTCCAACATCTAGGCGGCGATTGCTGCTGCGCGTTTCGCCAACACGCCGTCGAGCCAGTCGCTACGCATCACGGGAACGGCAGTAACCAGTTTTTCGGTATAGGGGTGATACGGCCCCTCGAAAATTCTGGCGGTGTCATCGAATGCAACAAATGAGCCCTTGAGCATCACGGCAGTGCGATGCGCAATCCGGTGGACAACATCCAGGTCGTGGGTAATCAACACATAAGAGAGGCCCAGTTCGGATTGAAGGCGTCTCAGGAGCTTCAGGATTTCCTCTGCCACCAGCGGGTCGAGCGCCGACGTGGGCTCATCCAGAATGATGAGGTCCGGGTTGGCTGCCAGCGCACGGGCTATGCAAACCCGTTGCTTTTGACCTCCCGACAATTCGGTGGGGCGTCGCGTCAAAAATGCCTGCGGCAACTCCACCAGATCAAGTAACTCTTTCGTCCTTTTGCTTACATCAGCGACACCAAGCCCAAAATAAAAACTGACGGGGCGCCCGATAGTTTCGTGCAGTGTTTGACGCGGGTTGAGTGCCACATCAGGAATCTGATAGACCAGTTGAATTGTCCGCTTGAGGTCTTTGCTGCGCTCGGCCAGGCTCTTGGGCAAAGGCTGCCCCTTGAAGGTAATGGAGCCTGCCGTAGGAGGCAGAAGTCCGGTAATGATTCGCGCGAGCGTGGACTTGCCCGAGCCAGACTCACCAACCACCGCCACGGTTTCACCCTTGCGCACATCCAGACTGACATCCGTAACGACTTTGAAGGTGCCGTACGAGGCGTCGATATGTTCCACATTCAAAATAGTGTCTGGCTTGACCGACGACTGCACCGCACGTTCACTGGCGGCAGCACCTCGTACGGCGACCAGACGCGCAGAATATTCCTGTGTGGGGGCTTGAAGCACACCATCGACCGTGCCCTCCTCCACCTCTTTACCATGTCGAAGCACCTTGATGCGGTCTGCCACCTGCGCAACAACAGCCAGATCGTGGGTAATGTACAAAGCCGCAGTCTTGTATTCACGGATCAACGACTTCAGCAGAATCAGCACTTCGATTTGGGTCGTCACGTCAAGTGCCGTGGTTGGCTCGTCCAGCACCAGAATATCAGGACGACAGGACATGGCCATCGCCGCCATGGCTCGCTGGAGTTGGCCACCAGAGGCCTGGTGCGGATAGCGTTCGCCAAAGGTATCGGGCTCAGGCAGGTCGAGTGATTTGAACAGGTGTCGCGCCCAGGTTTCTGCTTCAGCACGGGACATCAGCCCATGAATCATGGGTGCCTCACACACCTGATCCATGATGGTGTGTGAGGGGTTGAACGCTGCCGATGCAGATTGTGCAACGTAGGCAATGCGCCTGCCCCGCACTGCCCGGCGGCCATTCGCATCCAGTTTACGGATATCAACTCCATCAATTTCGACTGACCCGCCCGCAATATGAACGCCTGCCCGGGCATATGCCATGGCAGACAAGCCAATAGTAGACTTGCCAGCCCCACTTTCGCCAATCAGCCCCAGCACCTCTCCTGCATGAAGAGCGACGTCTACGTTGTCAACAATCACTACGTCGCCGCGCACGGCCTCCAGGCGCAGACCCTTGATCTGCAGAATGATCTTTTTGTTGTCAGTCATGCTGCACTCACAGTTCTGCTTGTGCGCCAGATGGCCGCGCTTCAATGGACAAAAGCCAGTCCACTACAAGATTCACACCGACAGTAAGAATCGTGATGGCCAAAGCTGGCCAGATGGGAGCCAGCATGCCGAAGTTGATGGCCGCAGAGTTCTCGCGAACCATGCCTCCCCAGTCGGCAAACGGTGGCTGAATACCAAGGCCCAGAAAAGAGAGCGCAGCAATAAACAGAAAGTTGAAGCAAAACCGCAACCCAAATTCGGACACCAGGGGTGCCGATGCGTTAGGCAGTATTTCCCGGCGAATGATCCACCATGTCCCTTCGCCTCGCAGGCGTGCGGCCTCCACATACTCCAGCACGGTCAAATTCATCCCCAAGGCTCGCGCCAGACGAAATACCCGCGTCGAATCCAGCACTGCGATCGTCAAAATCAGTACCGGGATTGATGAGCCAAAAACACCCAGAATAATGAGCGCGAGGATCAATAACGGGATAGACAGAATCACGTCCACCAGCCGGGAAATGAGGGTGTCCACCCAGCCGCCAAGTACTGCCGCAGTAAATCCCAGCGTGATACCAATGAAAAACGAGATAAAGGTTGTGGCTAGCGCCACGCCAATCGTCATGCGCGCGCCGTAGATCAGGCGAGTCAGCATGTCTCGCCCGATTTGATCTGCCCCCAGCCACATTTGGGCGCTGGAGGGATCCCACGTTGCACCGACGGTTTCTGACTGGGAAAACGGTGCAAACAGGGGGCCAAAGATGGCGATGAACAGGTTGAAGGCAATGATGCCAAGACCGATCCATGCGGTGCCGGTTGGTTTGTGACCAAGAATTTTCATTTCCTGCCTTCAGCGTTTGTGGCGCAAGCGGGGGTTGACCATGATCACAAGGACATCGGCCAACGTGTTAAGAATCACAAACACACCGGCGAAAACCAGACCACATGCCTGGATAACAGGCACGTCGCGTTTGGCCACAGCATCCACCATCAGTTGCCCGATGCCAGGGTACACAAAAACTGACTCGAGAACGACCACCCCTACCACCAGATAGGCGATATTGAGTGCGACGACTGTGATGATCGGCGCCGCTGCATTGGGCAGGGCATGCCGGGCGATAACGCGGGACCGGGTTGCGCCTTTCAGGAATGCCATTTCAATGTAAGGACTGGACATGACCGATAACACGGAACTGCGAGTCATCCGCAGCATATGGGCTGCCACGAGCAGGGTCAAAGCCAAAGCAGGTAGGGTCGTGATGTAGACACGTTCCGAAAAACTGATGCCTGGAAACACTGTTGCCAATGATGGAAACCACTCAAGGTTAACGACAAACAGGATGATCAAAAGATAAGCAATGAAGAACTCCGGTACCGATATCGTTATGAGCGTCAATACGTTGGAGGCTTTGTCGACAAACTTGCCTTCGTTGATCGCAGCCAGAATCCCCAAACCAACGGACAGCGGAATGGCTATCAAAGCGGCGTATCCGGCAAGGAACAGGGTGTTATACAAGCGCGGCAGCAACTCGTCGATGATGACCCGTTTATTGGTCATCGCCACGCCAAGATCACCATGCAATGCCCCCCACAACCAGTTGAAATACCGCTGGTAAGCGGGCACGTTTAAACCGAGCTCCTTTCGAAAAGCGGCGAGTGTTTCCGGGGTAGCCCCCTGTCCCAACACAGCCGATGCAACGTCTCCAGGGAGAATCTGGGTGCAAACAAAAATCAGGATGGAAACGGCAAAGAGTGTTACGACCCCCAGCCCCAATCGGTTCGCAATGAGTCTTAGCATCGAATGAGCTTCCGGAGTAGTTGGCAAAGTTGAAGGGGATACAGCAGACCAGCGACAAACAAACTGATCCCATTAAAAAGGCGCGCTTCCCGCTCCCGTATATCAGTCAAGCAAAAAGCGCGCCCAAAAACCTTGGCGCAAACGCAAATCAATCCTCAGTAGATTTACGCTTGGCATCAAAGGTCATGCGAACCAGCCTTTTTCTGCAAGGCGCTGATCATTCATGTCATACCGTGCATGAGGCTCAAGACCGCGCAACTTTGTACTGCCACCATCCATCTGGTCGCCAATAGCGAAGCAAACCATACCCGCCTCTTCAGCCAGCAATGATTGACATTCCGCATACATGGCTTTTCGCTTCGTGTCATCGAGTTCAACACGTGCATCAACAACCAGCTTGTCAAATTTCGGGCTGTTGTAGTGGGTGTCATTCCATGAACCACCAGTAACGAAGGTTTGCGACAACTGGAGGTCTGCCGTTGGGCGGTTGCCCCAGTAAACCGCGCAGAAGGGCACTTTAAGCCAGACGTTATCCCAGTAGCCATCGCCCGACACGCGCTTCACATCGAGGTTAAGTCCACCCTTCTTGCCAGACTCCTGGAACACAACGGCAGAGTCCGTGGCACCAGAAAACGCTCCCTCGGATACCTGCAACTCGATTGCACCGCCGTAGCCGGATTTTTTCAAATGAAACGCTGCCTTGTCTGGGTCATAAGGACGCTGTTTCTGTTTAGGATCGTAGTATTTGTTAGCTGGCCCGATGGTGTGGTCATTGCCAAGTGAGGCATAGCCGGAAAACACGTTATCAACGATCTTCTTGCGGTCGATGCCGTATTTCATCGCCAGAATCAGATCCCTATTCTTAAACGGATCCTTATCGGTGTGTGCAACAAAGGCAAAACGGTTGCCCGTACCTTTGGTCCGCGAGATCGTGATGTTCTTGTTCTTAGACAACAAAGAAACGGTCTTGGGATCCAGCCGGTTGACCGCATCAACCTGGCCGGTGACCAGCGCCTGTGTACGAGCCGCGGCATCGCCGATGTAACGCAACTCGACCGAATCAAAATTGCCGCGGTTAGGCTTCCAGTAGTTGCCAGGCTTACGCTTTGCAACGACTCGAACACCCGGCTGCCACTCGGCCAGCGTAAATGCACCCGTACCGTCCGCCTTGGAGAAGTCAGTTGTCCCGGCTGGAACGATGATCATGTGGTAATCGGAGAAGATGAA
Source organism: Candidatus Egaibacter danicus (assembly GCA_016707075.1). Classification (GTDB taxonomy): domain Bacteria; phylum Pseudomonadota; class Gammaproteobacteria; order Burkholderiales; family Burkholderiaceae_C; genus Egaibacter; species Egaibacter danicus. The sequence goes on along the minus strand of JADJII010000002.1, from coordinate 100,653 downwards.
AGGCAGGTCCGCATTACCCGCCGACAAAACGACTTTAATCTGGTTTGGCGAGGTCTTCGTCAGTTCCTTGATCGGCTCGAGGATACCTTTGGCGGGAGACTTTGTCTCACCGCGATGAAGATTGATCGAGTAGATGACGTCGTCAGCGTCAAGCGTCTTGCCAGACCCAAATGTGATGCCCTTTCGAATATTGAATGTCCATTCCAGAGCACCAGGCTTGGACTCCCAGCTCTCGGCAAGCTCAGGCGTAGCATTTCCCTTGGTGTCAATTTCAACCAGTGTGTTCCAGAACATCAGGCTGTAAGCGATTGGAATTGAGTCAGCATAGGTGCGAGGATCCAGGCTGTCTGAAGCTGACCCCCCCTCCATGCCCAAGCGCAGAACACCGCCCTTCTTTGGCGCTCCCTGCGCCATTGCGGGCATCGCACCAAAAGTGGCCGAAAGACCGAGTGCTGATGCACCAGAAATAAGTTGCCGACGGTCGAGAATTATTCCCGAGTCCGATGGGGTATCGATCATTGCCATTTGTGTAGATCTCCAGTCAAGTCAATAAACAGTTCCCCGAACCACCCATCTGAGGCGATGGAAAATCTCGGGCAGCCCGAGGGCAACCAGCTTTGCACCCCGTTTTCATGGTAACGCAATACACAAAAAAGAAGGCATCCAGACTATCCCTTAGTACAAAAAAACTTCGCACCGACAGAAGTCAATTACTGCGAATGACACCGCACTTTTGACCCGACAAAAAGTCGCATTGCGACCCGATGAAGTCGCGAATGCCAATGTCAGTATTGCAGGATCTGCTAAAAAGTGTGCGGCGTGCAGATACTCCACCTTGCAACAAAGTATCGCTACCCGCTCTTCTTTGCACTTTCGGTCAGCCACTCACGCAGTATCCGGATCTTCGGCTGTTGCGCACGATCAGGTGGGTAAACCAGGTAATAAGACAGCCCCTGCTCAATAGTCTGCGTAAACGGGGCTACCAAAATGCCATCCCGCAGACTTTCCCGAACGAGATTCAAGTCACCAATCGCAACGCCCTGGCCACGCGTAGCCGCAGCTAACGCGAGTTCCAGCGTGTCAAAGGTTTGACCCCGGCGCGTGGGTTTGTGGCCAGCGCCGACTGCATGGAGCCACTTGGGCCAGGCGTCTACCGGGCTGCAATGCAGCAAAGGCAGTTTGATCAAGTCAGCCGCCGAGTTAATGCCCGCTGCGAGTTGGGGCGAGCATACCGGCGTCAGCACTTCCGGCATCAGCGCCACAGATTCAACACCTCCCCATGTGCCCCGCCCTTGCACAACAGCCGCATCCACGTCGGAGCGTTCAAATTCAGGCTCCCAAGCGTCATAGGTGGTAATACGCACATCCACGTCCGGTAACAAGGCTCTTAAATCTGGCAGGATCGGAAGAAACCACCGTGCGGTAAAGGTTGGGGGCATACGCAACACCAGAACATGGCCGCTGTTCTTCAAGCCATCGCATGCTCCCGCCAAACGACCCAGCGCATCGTCCACCACGGGCAGCAGCAACTGGCCTTCAGCTGTCAGCCTCAAGCCGCGCTTGTGCCGAACGAAGAGGGGGCATCCCACGTATTTTTCAAGTTGCTGGATTTGCCGACTGACAGCGCCCTGCGTAACAAACAAAACCTCAGCCGCACGACTGAAACTACCTGAGCCTGCTGCAGCAGCGAAAACTGTAAGGGCGTGCAGGGGAGGCAGTCGCCGGTGAAACCAATGCACATCCGATCCATGCATTTCATGAATACTTAACATGATTTAATTTCCCCATTAATTTGGAGCTCTAAGTATAAAATTTGCATCTGAGTGCGGGCAACTTTCCATTACCTTAAGTCATTCGTAAAAGGGCAAATGAATCTTAGACATATCGCAATGGAAGTCAGGATTCGGCAACCGCGTGTTCGCGAAAACACGCGTACGGGTATATTTCTGGGACCACAATGACTCCAGTGAAATCTGCCGTCGCGCCACGCAAGCCAACTACCCACTCCCGAAGCTTTGAATGGCCGACCTGGCTGGTTATCGCCATCATTTATGGTGGATGGCTGCTTGTCACCCTGACATATCGGTTACTGCCCGTCTGGTTTGCCAATCTGGTTTTGCTGCTTATCGCCACATGGCAAATGAGTCTTCAGCATGAGCTGCTGCATGGTCACCCCACTCGTAACAAGACTATCAATCGCCTCTTGGGGGTGTTTCCCCTGAGCGCGTGGTATCCGTACGATATTTATCGTGACAGCCACATTGCACATCATCGTGATGAGTTGCTCACCTTGCCCGGAATTGATCCGGAAGGCAATTACGTCGAACCACAGGACTACAAAAACCTGTCGTCTCTTCAACGCGCGATTCGCTGGTCACTTCGTACTGCCCTTGGTCGCCTGCTACTGGGACCGGCTTTCACCATTCCGCCGGTGTGGGTGACCATCGTCTCCGGTCCACTCAAACGCGACTTCAGATATGCGGGCACCTGGGCCCTGCATCTGGCACTGCTGGTTGCGATGTTGTGGTGGGTAAATGCCCAATCCGGCATATCACCTTTGCACTACCTGTTTGGCATTGCTTACCCAGCCCTGAGTCTGGCCATGCTGCGCTCGTTTTATGAACATCGCCCCGCCAGCAACCCGGCACATCGCATCGTGATCAATGACGCCGCCTTGCCGTGGCGATTGCTCTATCTCAACAACAACTACCACGCCGTACACCATGACTATCCAGGCCTGGCCTGGTATGACATCCCTTCCGTTTACAGGTCAGACCGCGAAGGGTTTTTGCACCGCAATGACGGGTTTCACATTCCCGGATATGGCCACCTGCTGCGCAAATACGCGCTCAGACCCATTGACTCCCCCGTTCATCCCGGCATTGAAAAATGATCGCATCGTTGCCGATGTACACCAGCACACCGGCTACGGTTCAGGCGTTATGGGGTTACCTGTCTGCTCACTTGCGAGAGGCTGGACTGAGAAACGTACCTGATACGTTGACGTGGCCCCTGGAAATGCTGGGCCATTGGCGAAATCCTTCGCTGTTGCTCAGTCAGGCCTGTGGATATCCCCTGGTGACTGAGCTTCGCAATCAAGTCCGCGTGATAGGTACTTTTCGATACGGAGTGCCTGGCTGCCAGGGAGGGTTTTGCCGTAGTGCAATGGTTGTCCGCCACGATGAGCACGCTTCTGAATTGAGTCAGTTTCGCGACCGCAGGGTTGCCTATAACAGCCTGGACTCTCAATCTGGCTACAACAGTCTGCGCGCCCTGGTGGCTCCTTTGGCTGTGTCGGGAAAATTCTTTGGCCAAACGGTTGAGGCTGGAGCACATCGCAGGTCGATAGAAATGGTGCGGGACGGTTTTGCCGACATCGCTTCGATTGACTGCGTCAGTCTGGCTGGATTCGAAAAATACCTGCCTGACATCACCCGCGGCACGCGAGTCATTGGTTACAGCGATCCCTACCCGGGCCTGCCATTGATCGCTGCAGCAGGAATCAGCGATTCAACACTGGCAACCCTGCGGCTCATTCTCTCAAAAGCCATGCAAGACAGCACGCTGGCTGTGATTCGAAGGGATCTCTTCATCGAGGGGTTTGAGCCTCTGGAATTGGCTGACTATCAGATTTGCAGCGACATGCGCGACCACGCCAATCAGCTGAACTGCTACCACTTGTAGTCTTCCGCGGCTTTCTGAAAACCCAGGCTCAGCCAGCGCGCTGAGCGGGGAGAGCAATACTTCTGCCTGCATACTCTGGCTTTGGCAGCGACTGGTGCTGCGCCATGAGTGCCCCAAGCTTTTCATGAACTGCTGGAGCGAAGGGCGTCGAAAAAGGGCCATTCATATCGACATTCAACAACATCTGCTCGTTCCCAGCCAGCAAGGGTTGGGAATTGGCAGGATGCAGGCTGTGATAAACCTGCAACCGCTTGCCGTCATGGCCCAGCATCTGCGTGCGCACCTCCACGGCGACCCCCACTTTTACCTCCTGCACGTAGTTGATATGGGCTTCCACAGTGAAAATAGAATGACCGGTAGCCTTTCGCCCAGCCTCGTCCAGACCTATCTGATCCATCAACCCATCAGTTGCATAGCTGAACAGAAGCAGGTAGTACGCATCCCTAAGGTGACCGTTGTAGTCCACCCATTCGGGCAACACCGTGCCATGCCAAGTGATTAACAGGCCAGTCATGGCATTATTCATCCAGAGCAATACCGTGTTTCAGTTTGGTCGCCTTCACAGCGGCCTGAACAGCGAGCAGACAGTCGTCGCGGTAGCGTTCAAGCTCAGCAATGCTGTGTTTTCCCAACTGAACACTGGTACCGTCCACTACCGAATCAATCAAGCCTTCCGTCAGCTCCGGCGCTTCGAGCTTCGTCCAGGGTAACTTCAGCGCCGGACCGAATTGGGCCATAAAATGACGCATGCCTGCATCGCCACCAGCCAGCGTGTAGATCAGAAAACTTCCCATGAACGACCACCGAATACCCGCGCCGTATCGAATGGCGTCGTCAATTTCGCCGGTGGTGGCAATACCGTCATTGACCAGATGCAATGACTCGCGCCACATGGCTTCCAGCAGACGGTCTGCAATGAAGCCGGGAACCTCCTTGCGCACGTGCAGGGGATGCATACCCAGGGACTTGTATACGGCAATCGCCGCCTGCACCGCATCGGGTGAGGTCCTCATGCCGCCCACCACTTCCACCAGTGGCAACAGATAAACCGGATTGAATGGATGCCCCACAACGCAGCGCTCGGGATGTTTCGCCTTTGCGTAAAACTCCGAAGGCAACAAGCCAGACGTCGATGACGCAATGAGCACGTTGGGTCGGGCTGCCGAACTGATTTTTTCATGGAGATCAATTTTCAGATCCAGGCGCTCGGGCGCACTTTCCTGAATGAAGTCTGCCCCGGCGACGCATTCTTCAATGGTCGCCACAAAATGCAGGCGCCCGGGGTCAGATCCCGGCTTGATCCCCTGCTTTTCCAATGCACCCCATGCGTTGCCGACGCGCTGACGCAGTTGGCCTTCGGCGCCCGGCGCCGGGTCCCATGCAACCACGTCAAGCCCGTTGGCCAGCGCACGCGCTATCCAGCCACTCCCAATGACGCCACTGCCAAGTGCAGCAAAAGTCCTGATATTCGTAACAAGCGACATACAAACTCCCCAGACGATTGATTAGCGCATCATGCGAGGCTAGGCGCGCTTCTTTAGCCCCATCTTGACGCGCCCTTCGGTGGGGGTCATCGGCTTGGCACCCAGGCAATGCAGCAGTTCTATGACGCGCTCGACAAGCGAGCCATTAGAGGCAGGCACACCTTTGTCAAGCCACAGATTGTCTTCCAGGCCAACGCGAACGTTACCTCCCAGCAGCACCGCTTGCGCAGCCATAGGCATTTGCATCCGTCCAATGCCAAAGCCTGCCCAGGTGACACCCGGTGGCAGGTTGTCCACCATGGCTTTCATGGTCGTGGTGTCCGCGGGCGCACCCCAGGGTATGCCCAGGCAGAGCTGGAAAATAGGGTCTTTGAGAAGACCTTCCCTAATCATCTGATTCGCGAACCACAGATGACCGGTATCGAAAATCTCCAGTTCAGCCTTGACACCCAGTTCGGTGATTCGCCTGGCACCTGCGCGCAGAGCGGCTGGCGTTGAAACGTAAATCGTGTCGCCATCGCCAAAATTCAGCGTGCCGCAATCCAGCGTGCAAATATCGGGCAGGAGCTCCTCCACATGGACCAGCCTGGCCAAAGGACCCACCAAGTCCGTACCTGGCCCGAAATGCATGGGGGTTTCCCCGCCACCAATCTCCAGATCGCCACCCATGCCTGCGGTCAGGTTGACGATCACGTCCACGCCGGAGTCCCGGATGCGCTCCATGACTTCACGATACAAAGCCGGATCGCGGCTGCCTTTGCCAGTCTTGGGGTCACGCACATGGCAATGCACCACCGTTGCACCGGCTTGCGCTGCCTCGACCGCAGCAGCCGCTATTTGCGCTGGCGTTACGGGTATGGCCGGGTGTTTGTCGACAGTGTCTCCGGCCCCGGTGACTGCGCAGGTAATGATGACGTTGTGATTCATGTTATGCAATCCTGTTCTTCCGACACGGGTTTTTGACGACAGACTGTACCGTTGAGTCTGCAACGCGAGTCGCACGCATACGACTAACTGTTGACTGCATGCGACCTGTCAGTGGTATCAATTATTCATTTCTGATCGCAAAACACGCCATTGAACAGCATATCTTTGTGCTACCTTGCATCCCATTGAATTCTGGAGCCGGTTTTGAATAAATTATTGATGCCGCTGGCCTCTCTGCTCAGTGGCGTAGGTATGCTGGTGGTGGGTACGGGTCTGCTGTTCGCCGCTATCGGCGCGCAGGCAGGGCTGGCCAAATTTTCAGGCCTCGTCACTGGACTGATCATGTCGGCTTATTTCGCCGGCTTTGTCTATGGCACCTATGCATGCCCTGTCATCATCCGCCGCGTCGGCCACATTCGGGCTTTTGCAGCCATGGCCTCCATTGCTTCAGCGCTGCCCATTCTGCATGCGCTATGGATCAACCCCTGGTTTTGGGGTAGTCTGCGTTTTGTGACCGGCGTGTGCCTGGTTGGCCTCTATATCGTGGTGGAGAGCTGGCTCAATGTTGTGGCCACCAGCGAACAGCGCGGCAAGGTATTTGCTGCCTACATGGCGGTCAACGGAGTGGCCCTGGCGCTGGGACAATGGTTGATTCTGGTGGGTGACCGCTTTGGTTTTGTGCCGTTTGCACTGGTGTCCATCCTGTTTTCGTTCGCTTTGCTGCCCATCACGCTCACACCCGTGGCTGAGCCGCAACCAACGGAAGCCCCCAAACTGGGCCTGATCGAATTGTTCGCGATTTCTCCCATTGGGGTGATTGGGGCGGTGGGGTCGGGCCTGCTCAATGGTGCCCTTTTCAGTCTGGGGCATGTCTTTGCGCAAGGGGTGGGGTTCAGCGAAGCAGGCATAGCGACCTTCATGGCAGCCACCATATTGGGTGGTGCAGTATTTCAGTGGCCCGTAGGCCACCTGTCGGATCGGCATGATCGCCGCCGGGTGTTATTTCTGGTTTGTTGCGCCAGTGCCGCCGTCGCTATTGCCGGCTTCTTTCTGGCTCGCGAATACGAGGGTATGTTGATTGGCATGGGGGTCATTTATGGTGGCCTGTCTTTCACCATTTACGGTTTGAGTGTGGCCCACGTCAACGATCTGATCGACCCCTCGCGGGTGCTGGAAGTGACCGGGGGACTGCTGCTGCTGTACGGCATCGGTGCAACGGTGGGTCCTACTCTGGGTGGCGGCGTCATGGACTTGATGGGCCCCGAAGCCCTGATGCTGTATCTGGCCGGAGTCCTGGTGTTGCTGGTTCTCTGTATCTGGCGTTACGCCCTCAAGTACCCATTGAACGTGGGCGCACAAGCCGAGAAGGCTGAATACGTATTGATGGGTAGCGGCTCTCAGGCTGTACTACAGATGGACCCGCGGCGCTCGCCACAGCATCCCGCTCACGCGGATGGTGACTCGCAACTGCCGCATTCCAAATTCTGAGTGTCAATTATTTGAATTGAACAAAGCCCGGCACGACCCGGGGACTGCCAGTGCTGTCCTACACTGCTTTGGTGCATTGAAGCCAATGCATCCGGGGTACACATCACGAGAGGCAACCATTGACAGTCGATGAATACGACTACATCGTCGTCGGTAGCGGATCAGCGGGTTGTGTCCTGGTTGACCGCTTGAGCGCAGATGGAAGTGCTACCGTACTGGTTCTGGAAGCCGGTGGCCATGATCGTCGTCTGTGGATCAACATGCCGATTGGCTACGGCAAGACGTTTTATGACGAACGCATCAACTGGAAATTTGAAGCCCAGCCTGACGCCGGTTTAAAAAACCGGCGTATCTATTTTCCCAGAGGGCGAGTCGTGGGCGGCTCCAGTTCGATCAATGCGATGGTCTATTGCCGGGGGCTACCCAGCGACTTTGACGACTGGGCGGAGCGCGGCAACACCGGCTGGTCATGGGCCGACGTGAAGCCGGTTTACGAACGTATTGAATGTCGTATTGATGCCGATGGCCGTGCCGCCAAACCCGGGCCACATGGCAATCCGGGTGACGGCAAACTGTTTGTCAGCGACGTCCGCAAGCAGCTTCACCCCATGGAAAGCGTGTTTTTCAAAGGTGCCCAGCAGGCGGCACTACCGTACACCGAAGACTTCAATGGCCCCCAGCCAGAGGGCGTTGGGCGCTATCAGATCAATACCCGACGCGGCATGCGCTGGTCTGCTGCAGACGCTTATTTGCGCCCGGCACTCAAACGCCCAAACGTCCAGCTCAAAACCGAGGCCCGCGTCAGTCGCGTGTTGTTTGAGGGTCGCAAAGCCATCGGCGTGGCCTACCAGGCTGGTGATGCAGAACGCACGGTGCGGGCGCGCCGTGCCGTTGTGCTCAGCGCAGGGGCCGTGCAAAGCCCGCAATTGCTGCAGCTCTCCGGCATCGGCCCGGGTGATCTACTGCAGCAACACGGCATTCCCGTCGTCCTGGCCAACGACGCCGTGGGCGGGAACCTGCAGGACCACCTGGCCATGAGCTACTACTACATGGCCACACAACCCACACTGAACAACGTGCTGAGCTCGTGGTGGGGCAAATTGCGGATTGGACTGCAATACGTCACCCGCCTGAGTGGCCCCTTGAGCATCAGCGTCAACCAGGTCGGTGGCTTTGTCCGATCCAGCGCCGACGCAACACAGGCCGACCTGCAGCTGTATTGCAACCCCGTCACCTACACGCTGGCGCCCTCCAGCCGGGGTACTCAAATCGTGCCCGACCCGTTTGCCGGCTTCATTCTCTGCTTCCAGCCCTGCCGCCCCTTGAGCCGCGGCCGCATCGATATTGCTGGACCTGACATTCGCACAGCCCCCAGCATCCGGCCCAACTACCTGTCGCACCCCGACGATGTGCAGGTGGCATTGCGCGGCGCGCGCCTAATCCAGCGCCTGAGTCAAACACCGGCCCTGCAAGGCCTGATCAAGGAGGCGATTCCACCCGACCTGAACGCGATGGACGACGCTGCCATGATTGACGACTTCCGTGCCCGCGCCAGCACCTGTTATCACCCGGTTGGCACCTGCATGATGGGAGCGGACCCCGACCAATCGGTGGTGGATAGCAATCTGAAAATGCATGGGCTGGACAACCTGTATGTCGTGGACGCTTCGGTGTTTCCCACCGTTACCTCCGGCAACACCCACGCACCCACCACTTTGGTGGCGCACAAGGGGGCAGACGCCATCCTTCGCGCGCAACGCTAAATTCAAACAGAACCCTGCAGGAGCAACAGCATGAAACTCGAATCCATCAAGACCTACGTCGTGGGCAACCCGCCCCCGGGCTTTGGCGGGCGCTACTTTGTCTTCGTGAAGATCCGCACCACCTGCGGCATTGAAGGCGTGGGCGAAGCGTATGCCGCCACCTTCAGCCCGCACGTGATCGCCGCGATGGCCGAGGACCTGTTTGCGCGCGTGTTCGAAGGTGAAGACCCGATGCAAACCGAGACCCTGTGGCGTCGCGCCTATGGTGAGGGCTTTTCGCTGCGACCCGACATCTCGCTGATGGGTGTGCTCAGCGCGCTGGAAATGGCCTGCTGGGACATCACCGGCAAGGCGCTGGAACAACCCATCTACAACCTGCTGGGCGGCCTGGTGAACCCCCGGCTGCGCAGCTACACCTACCTGTACCCGGACGAGAACGAAGACGAGTCGTTCTATGGCGACCCGGTCCGTTCGGCAGAGCGCGCTGCGGTGTACGTCAAACAGGGCTTCACGGCCGTCAAGTTCGACCCCGTCGGTGGCTACTCGGCGTTTGACCCGCGCCAGCCCACCATTGAGCGCATGGACATGTCCGAGCGTTTTTGCAGGCTGGTACGCGAAGCGGTGGGCGACAAGGCAGACATCCTGTTCGGAACACATGGCCAGTTCACGGTATCGGGCGCCAAACGCCTGGCGCGCCGCCTGGAAAAATACGATCCGCTGTGGTTTGAAGAGCCCACCCCACCCGAGCGCCCGGACCTGATGGCGGAAGTGGCTCGCTACACCTGCATTCCCATCGCCACCGGTGAGCGGCTGTGTACCAAGTACGAATTTGCGCAAGTGATCGAAACCGGTGCGGCAACCATCCTGCAGCCCGATCTGGGACGTGTCGGTGGCATTCTGGAAGCCAAAAAAATTGCCGGCATGGCCGAAGCACGTTATGTGCAGGTCGCGCCGCACCTGTACTGCGGTCCGATTGCGGCAGCGGCCAATATCCAGCTCGCGGCCTGCATCCCGAATTTCCTGATTCTGGAGAGCATTCAGCAAATGGGCAGTTTTCACGGCAAACTGCTAAAAACCAAAATTGAATGGGCTGATGGCTACGTCATCCCCAGCAAGGCACCGGGCCTGGGTGTGGAGCTGAACGAAGAGGTGGCGCTGGCCCATCCCTACACCGGCAAAGGCCTGCATCTGGACATGGCGCAGCAACCACTGGGTTACTACTGAGATACTCATGAGATGACGGACGCAAAATGAGGGCCGGATGGAAAAGTACCTGAATTTCATCAACAACCAGTGGGTAGCTGCCGACGATGGCGCCTCCATCTCGGTATCCAACCCGGCCACCGAAGAGATGGTGGGCCTGGTCAGCGCAGCAAGTGCCGGGCAGGCTGTCCATGCCTGCGACGTAGCCGCCGCAGCCCAGCGCGCCTGGCGAAAACTCACCAGCATCGAACGCGGCAACCATCTGCACAACCTGGCCCATGCGCTTGAAGCCCGCAAGGCAGCCATTGGTCAGGCGCTGGCGCTGGAGTCTGGCAAAAGCCTCGAAGACGCCACGAATGAGGCGGTCTACGCGGCCGAGGTAACCCGCTACCACGCCGAGTGGGCTCGGCGCATCGAAGGCGAAATCATCCCCAGCGATTCACCGTCTGAAAACCTGATGCTGCACCGCGAACCCATGGGTGTGGTGGCCTGCCTGATCCCGTTCAACTACCCCGTGTACACCTTGCTGCGCAAGATTGCGCCTGCGCTGATCACCGGCAATACCGTGGTGGTTCGCCCCAGCAACAACACCCCTTGCAGCGCGTTTGAAATCGCCCACGCCGTGCTGGACGCCAAGCTGCCGCCGGGCGTAGTCAACATCCTGACCATGGGTCACGACGAGGCGCAAGCCTTGTGCACACACCCCAAGGTAGCCATGATCACCCTGACGGGCGGCGTGGCGGCGGGTCGCCGCGTGCTGGAGTATTCCAAGACCAACATCGCCAAATCATCGCTGGAGCTGGGCGGTAAAACACCGGCGATCGTGGCGGCTGATGCCGATCTGGAAAAGGCGGCAACTGACATCGTGCGCTCCAAGACCACCAACTGCGGCCAGTTGTGCACAGCCGTGGAGCGGGTCTATGTTCAGCGAACCGTTCACGACGCGCTGGTCGCCAAGCTGAAGGCCAAACTCTCCGCGCGGCAGTTTGGCAACCGTGCCGTGGATGCTTCTCACATGGGACCGCTGATCAGCGCCTCCAGCCGCCACGCCATACATGACATGGTTCAGCGTGCTGTGCAGGATGGGGCCAAGCTGGAATGTGGTGGTGTGATGCCGCAGGGGCCTGGCTTCTTCTACCCGCCCACGCTGCTGACCCAGGTGGGGCAAAAGTCAGAGATCGTGCAGGAAGAGGTGTTTGGCCCGGTGTTGTGCGTGCTCCCCTACGACACGTTTGACGAGGCGCTGGCAATGGCCAGCGACCACCAGTTTGGTCTGGCCTCCGTGCTCTACACCGAAAACTACCGCCACGTGATGCAGGCAGGCAATGAAATCGAGGCGGGCGAGCTGTACATCAACCGCACACCAGCTGACCCGTATCAGGGCTACCACGCGGGCTGGAAGCGCTCCGGGCTCGGCGGTGATGACGGCAAACACGGCATGCTGGAATTCACGCAGACACGCCTGGTCATCATGAGCTATTGATGCGCCGTGGCGAGGTGCGTGCGAAGGCTCAATCCAGCGCCACTTCCACCAGAGGCACGCCCGCCAGCGCAGCCAGCGCTTCCACCACAATGGCGTGGTCTTCCCGTTGCGGCACGCCGGACACAGTGACCGTACCCACGCACCCCACACCGCGCACGCGGATGGGGAAGCAGCCCCCGTGCGTGGCGTAGTCCCGCGTGGGCAAACCCGTCTTTTGCTCCAGCGACGTACCCTCCTTCTCCAGCGAACGCCCGATGGCGTAGGAGCTGCGCTGCAACAACTCAACAGCGCTGCGCTTGCGCCGCACCCAGTCGGCGTTGCTCGGCGTGGTGCCGGGCATGGCGTAGAAAAACACCGTTTCTTTGGCCAGCCGCACTTCTGTGGTCACCGCCACGCCACGGGCCTCGCAAATCGCCTTGATTCGGGTGCCCAGCTCCCACGCGGCTGCATTGTCAAAGCGGTCCAGTTGCAGCCGCTGCTCCTGCGCTGCGAGTTTCTCGATATCCTGTTCAAGGCTCATCCGGTTCATTCCTGTGTTCGATATGGGCTCCATCATGCCGCAAGGAGGCGCGGGCGGGACACGACGCATTGGCCAGCAGCACCAAACGAGTTGGAAAAGATCAATTTTACCCATCAAATTGGCCTCCAGACCTCGTAGAATATGCGCGAGTAGCTATCAAATATATAGCAAACATCGCTTCCGCCATCCATGAATCACTTCATCCTGCTCGGCATCATCTACTTCGCTTTCATCAGTCTGGGCCTGCCAGACAGCGTGCTGGGCGTCGCCTGGCCGACCATGCGCGCCACGCTGTTGCAGCCGATTGAAGCAGCGGGTTTGATCACGCTGGTGCTCACCATCTGCTCGGCCATTTCCAGTTTTGCCAGCGGTGGCGTGCTCAAACGGCTGGGCACCGGGCCGGTGGTGATGATCAGCGGCTTGCTCACCGGGCTGGCTTTGCTCGGGTTTTCGTTGGGCCCGTCGTTTGGGGTTTTGCTGTTGCTGGCTATTCCGCTCGGGCTGGGCGCCGGCTCGGTGGACGCGGGGTTAAACCATTTCGTGGCGCAGCATTATTCGTCGCGCCACATGAACTGGCTGCACGGTTGCTGGGGCATTGGCGCTACGTTGGGGCCAATCATCATGGGTATGGCCCTGGCTACCGCCACGGGCTGGATGCAGGGGTATCGGCACATTGCGTTCATCCAGCTGGGTCTGGCGTTCCTGTTTTTGCTGACGCTACCGCTGTGGAACCGCGAACGCGCCACGCCCGACCCAGCGGCACACGATGATCAACCCCTCAAGTTCAAACCACTCAACCCCAAAGCGCCGTGGCTGGCGGTCTCGCTCTACCTCGTGTACGCCACGATTGAAGTCGGTACCGGGCTGTGGGCGGCCAGCGTGCTGGTGGACGACCGCCATGTGAGCGCCCCGACAGCCGGGTTATGGGTGTCATGCTTTTACGGCGCCATCATGGCGGGCCGCTTCGGCACCGGCCTGATTGCCGCGCGCATGGGCAACCGCCGCCTGGTACGTTACGGGCTGGTGATGGCGATGCTGGGCGCCGCGTTGTTCAGCGTGAGTGGCTTGCCCCCGTCGCTGTCATTGGTCGGGCTGATGCTGCTGGGGCTGGGCTGTGCGCCGATCTACCCGTCACTGATGCATGAGACCGCACGGCGTTTCGATGCCGATACAGCCCGCATCGTGATCGGGCGGCAAGTGGGTTTCGCTTACGTTGGCGGCGCAGCAGGCCCCGCCGCCATGGGTCTGCTGGCTGCAGCAGCCGGCCCGGCGGCGATCATGCCCGTGGTGTTTCTGGCTGTGGTGCTGTTGCTGGTGCTATCGGAAGTCCTGAATTCAATGACGTAATTCCGCGGCAGGTCCAGCCTCTTTCATCTCACGCAGGAGCCAGCCCTTGAAGGCTTGCGCCGCCGGGTTGGCATGGGTACCTTCCGGCGCAATCAGGTAGTAAGCCTCTTTCATGGGCAATGAAAACTCGCACGGGCGCACCAGCTGCCCGGTCTGGATGAGATGGCCCGCTACCGTTTCATGTGCCAATGCCACGCCCAGCCCCTGCTGTGCCCAAGCCAGGCTCAAGGTCCAGGTGCTGACACGATCAACTGCGGGGCGGGGTCCCTTTGCCTGGGCCGGATTGGCGTCCAGCCAGCTGTCCCAGCTCTGCAGGGTGCCGGACAGATCAAACAAACGCTCGCGCATCAGGTCGTCCACTGACTGGATGCGTTTGGCAAGCGCGGGCGCGCAGACCGGGAAAATCGTGTCGCTCCCCAGCTTGTGCCCCACCCGTCCTTCCCACTTGCTCTGGCCAAAAACAATTCCCACGGCCGCAGCGGCACTCTGTTTTTCCTCAGGCCAGATGGACGTCACCACATTCAAACGCACCCAGGGAAACTCGCGCATAAAGCTACCTAGGCGCGGTGTCAGCCAAAACACGGCGAACGACAGATTGACGTGCAGTTCCAGCACATGGGGGTCATTTCGCCCCGTCAGCACACTGGTACCTTCCTCCAGCATCGCAAACGCGGCCTGAACGGTCGGCAAATAGGCCCTTCCTTCTTCGGTCAATTCCAGCCCCCGCACGCGGCGAACAAACAGTGGACGCCCCAATGCAGTCTCCAGACTCTTGATCTGCTGGCTGACGGCGGATTGCGTCATGCTGAGCTCCGCGGCCGCGGCTGTGAAGCTCAAGGAGCGTGCAGAGGCTTCGAAAGCGCGAAGCCAGTTCAAAGGAGGAAGTCGGGCCACGGATGACTCATTAGCAAGGCATTAGAAACACTAATGATACAACTGCTTTTTCTTCGTTTGCCAGCTCATCCGGAAATCAGCAGACTTGGCCGGTTGCTGAATTTCACCCAAAAATCACACCCAATTACCTCACAAAACGCACGAGAAACGGAGCCTCAGCCATGTCAGAAATTCGAATCGTCGAGGGCGCCACACCGCCCCAACTGGTGTTGCGCCAGGGCTTAACCGACACCCCGCTTCCAGCCCTGTGGCTGCGTGCCCGCAGCACCGACCCCACGCAACGCGACGCCATCACCGGCCAGCGTCTGATGAACCCGCACCTGCTGCCTGATGATCTGCAGCTGACCGGCGCACAATGGACGGATCAGCACATGCTGCATCTGGCGTTCAGCGACGGGTTTGCCGGAGCATTTGATCCCACCGAGCTGATGGCGGGAAGCGTGCTGACTGAAGCCTGCCCGGAACCGAAACCGTGGCGCGCCGATCTGACACCGCAGCCGGTTTACCAATGGGCGGATCTGGCTACTGACGCTGTTCTGTACCAGGCGCTGAGGGACTTCATCACCCTGGGCTACCTGCTCGTTCACAACACCCCTACGCAAAAAGAATCCATCATGGAAATTGCGCATCGCTTTGGTTTTGTGCGCAGCACCAACTTTGGCACTTATTTCGAGGTGTACTCCATACCCGATGGAACGGATCTGGCCTATCGGCCTGTGGCGTTGGGGCCGCACACCGACAACCCGTACCGCACGCCGGTGCCGGGCATTCAGCTGCTGCAATGCCTGCAAAACGAAACATCTGGCGGCTTGTCCACACTGGTGGATAGTCTGGCCGTCGCCGGGCAGTTGCGCGAGGAAGACCCGGAAGGTTTTGCGCTGTTGAGCCGCGTGCCGGTGCGGTATGAATACCGCGATGCCACCACCCAGCTGGTGGCGGTCAAGCCGATGATCGAACTGGATGGCCGCGGCGAGATGACCGGTGTGCATTACAGCCCGCGCCTGGACGACATTCCGCTGATGTCAGACGCCGACACCCGTCGTTACCATCGCGCACGCAAGCGCCTGGGCACGTTATTTGAAGACCCGCGCTATGAATTGCGCTTTCGTCTGCAGCCCGGCGAAATGATGATGTTTGACAACAACCGCGTGCTGCATGGCCGCACTTCGTTTGACCCTTCTGAAGGCCACCGCCAGTTGCAGGGCTGCTATATTGACCGGGATGGCCCGCGCAGCCTGTACCGCGTGCTGCAACGCACCTGCGGCCACGACGCCAGCCAACCCGCCTGAATAACGAAAGCCAAACCCATGAAAACCGTTGCATTCACCCAGATGAAAGATGGCACCCAAGAGGAGTACATCTATTTGCAGGGCCTGGAGCATGAGTACATTCGCGGCCTGCCCGACCGGCTGCTGGTGGCGCTGAAGCGATTGGGCGATTCGATGGAGGGCTACCAGATCAGTCGCCTGACCCACTCGCTGCAAAGCGCCACCCTCGCCGAGGCGGACGGCGCAGATCTGGAGACCATTGTGGCGGCGTTGCTGCACGACGTTGGCGATGATCTGGCCCCGGAGAACCACTCCCAACTGGCAGCCGCCGTGCTGCGCCCTTATGTGCGCGCCGAAGTGACGTGGATCGTCGAGATGCATGGCCTTTTCCAGATGAAGTACTACGCGCACCACTACGGCAAAAACCCTGACGGTTATCTGGCCTACAAGGACCATCCGTGGTTTGAGTCCTGCAACCGTTTTTGTGAGCGCTACGATCAGGCCGCATTTGACCCGGCCTACCCCACCAAGCCGCTGAGTCATTTCGAACCCATGCTGCGTGAGGTGTTCACCCGAACGCCGTTTGATCCGGCCATTTTGAAGGAAAAGGGCTGATTTTGATGCCTAAAATGGCCTCCGGCCCTCGTCCAATATGCGTGAGAAGCTATTAAATAGATAGCATGCCAATATCGGGAAATCTGCGCAGCATTGTCTCCATGGTGGTTGCCGTCGGCCTGTTCTCCATGATGGATGCCGTCATGAAGGCGCTGACCGCCACTTACCCGGCCACGCAGGTCGCGGCGATGCGCGGACTGTCCGCCATGCCACTGGTATGCCTGTATGTGCTCTGGCGCGGGGAGGCTCACGCATTGCTGCGAATTCGCTGGCCCCTGCATTTGTTTCGCGGCGTGATTGGCGTGCTGATGCTGTCGCTATTTGCCTTCGCCATCAAGGAACTGGCGCTCGCCGAGGCGTACACCATCTTTTTCATCGCACCCTTGCTGATCACCGTCCTGTCTATTCCGGTGCTCAAGGAAACCGTCCGGCCTGTGCACTGGATCGCCATTGGTGTCGGCCTGGTTGGCGTGGTGATCGCCATGCGTCCCAATGGAGAGGCATTCTTCTCGCTTGGTGCGCTGGCGGTTCTGGCCGCAGCCGCGTGTTATGCCGTGTCGGCCGTATCGGCCCGGGTATTGAGCCGTACCGATTCCAGTGTGAACCAGGTGTTCTGGACCACCTTGCTGATGGGGGTCGGTGCTGGCACACTGGCGGCACCCGAGTGGATCAGCATTGCCGACACCGACTGGCCGTTGATTGCCGCGCTGGCCGTGACGGGTTTTCTGGGGCTGCTCGCCATTACCGACGCCTTTCGCCACGGGCAGGCGTCTGCCGTGGCACCCTTTGAATACACCGCCCTGGCGTGGGGTGTGGGTCTGGACTGGATACTGTGGCGTACAGTCCCCGACTACTACACCCTGATTGGCGGTGGCATCATCATTGCTAGCGGTTTGTATCTGATTCGCAATGAGAGGGTGAAGGATGTCGCCGTTCCGCCATGAATTTGAATGAATACCGTGTGAATACCGCTTTTGACCTGGAGCAGGAAGCCGTTCCCAAATACCAGGCCATTGCATCCGAGCTGGCGTTGACCATTCGCAACGGTCAGCTGGCCGCAGGCGAAAAGCTGCCACCACACCGGGTGCTGGCCCACCGGCTGGGCGTCACCACCGGCACGGTAAGCCGCGCCTACGCCAGTCTGGAACGCCAGGGTTTAGCCACGGCCCGCGTGGGTGACGGCACCTACGTGCGCAATCTGGATACGGATACAGACGCTGCAACCGCCTCGCCGCAGACAGCCCCCATCGACCTCGCCCATAACGTGGCCATTCCGACGGACGAGGTTCAGGCGTTGCGCCTGGCATTCACCCAGCTTGGCCAGAACCCCGAGCGCCTGGCCGAGGTGTTGCGCTACCAGCCCGAGACGGGTGCCAAACGCCACCGGGCAGCGGGCGCGCAATGGTTGCGCCGTTTTGGCACCCCTGGTGCCGCCAACCGGGTATTGGTGACGCACGGTGCGCAGCATGCGCTGGCCGGCGTGTTACGCACCATCGCACGGCCGGGCGACACCTTGCTGGCCGAATCACTCAGCTACCCGGGCATGCTGGCGCTGGCACGTTCCCTGCGCCTTCAGGTGATCGGGCTGGAGATGGACGATGATGGATTGCTGCCTGATGCGCTGGACCGGGCCGCCCAAACTTTCAACACCAAGCTGCTGTTCTGCGCCCCAACGCTGCACAACCCAACCGCCAGCACCATGTCGATAGCACGCCGGGACGCCATTGCTGCCGTGATCCGGCGCCGGGGCATGTTGTTAATGGAAGATGTGGTTCACGCGGCCATCCTCGATAAGCCGCCGGCGGCCATTTCAACGCTGGTGCCCGGACAGTCTTTCCTGATGGCCAGCATGAGCAAAGTGATGGCGCCAGGCCTGCGAGTCGGCTACCTGGAAGCATCTCCCGAGTGGCTGGACAAGGTGGCCGCCAGCATTCGCACCGACTGCTGGATGGTGGCGCCACTGATGCCCGAGATTGCCACCCACTGGCTGGAAAGCGGTGAAGCCCAGCGGCTCATTGATTTGCAGCGTGAGCGTATTGACGAACGTCTGGCGCTCGCCAGGAGCGCGCTGGCTGGCATTGAATTCAGATGGAGCCATCATCATCCGCACTTATGGCTGCCCTTGCCAGACCCCTGGCGAGTAGGGCCGTTTGCGGCCACCTTGCGTCAGGCAGGCGTGCTGGTTCGCACGGCAGACCAGTTCGCAGCAGGCAGAACACCATCACCGAATGCAGTTCGCATCAGCCTGAATACCGCCAGCTCAGTTGAACAGTTGTCTCGTGGGCTTCAGATCACGGTGTCGGTATTGAACAATCCGCCAGCGACGATCACGGACGCCTAGCTGCGGATGTCAGCCCGGCCACCAACGCCACCCAGCGCTGATGGTATTCGTGCAGTCCTGACATGTTCGAAGGCCGCACGGCCTGCAGGAACGACGGTGTGTCGGGCACGCTCGATACGTGCAATCCCCCGCTCCAGCGGCTGAGCAACCATGCACCACGCGCAGTGCCTTCCAGTTCATCAACACTGGCAAAGCAGGTGTAACCACCCAGCAGTGATTGAAGAACACCCATATAGAGTTGGTTTCTTGCCAGCGGCCCCTCGACAACCAGCATACGGCTCCCGGTAGCTGGGTCATCGGATGTTTCAGGTCGAAGACACCGGACCAGCCATGCCGTCATTTGCGCACAATACAGCGCTGCCAGCGCAGTGCGCCCGGCGACCTTGATGGCCTGCAACTCACACAGCTGGCCTTCCCGCAATACGTACCCTTGTTGCGCCATGAAAGGGCCACCCTGATGCGCAAAGGAGGGGATGGCAAAGGTTTGCGTTTGCAGTAAATGATGCAGATCCTGTTCGGTACCCAGATCAGCAGGGGCGCCATCGAGCAAGGCCGAAAATTCCCGCCCGCCCATGAAACGTGCCGTGGGAGTGGGTTGCCCCAGCACACTGACGTTCCCCAGCATATCGCGCCCGGCTTGCAGCGAGTCTATGGGTGCGGCGGGCGCCATCAGCACGGTCCAGGTTCCAGACGAAACAAGGGTCAGGCTTGGCGAACTCAAATAGCGGGCGAGGCAGGCATTGCTGTCATGCACACCCACGTGCACCTGGCAATCGCGCGGCAAGCCCAGCGCGTCGGCCAGCTGGGGACGAACGCGACCCAGTACCTGCCATGCGGGTTTCAATGGAGCAAACAAGGCGGCCCAGCCCTGTGACTGCGCCAGATCAGAAAACCGTTGTTCCTTAACCGACCACAGCTGCGTGTGACAACCCAGCGAAGACACCTCGCTGCTGGCCACCCCGCAGAGCCACCAGGCCCAATACTGCGGATAAGGCAACAGGCAACGGGTTTTCGCCCATGCATCGGGGTGGGTGTGCTGCAGCCAGTACAGCTGTCGGGCCGCATTCAGTCCGGCAGGCAGATCCGGCGCCAGCGTCGAAGAAAAATCGTCACGCAGGTGCAGGTAGTCTTGCGCCATTTCAGGTGGCGCGCTGGCAAACCCATCGAACTCATAGTCAATGGGCTCCCACGCCAAACCTTCATCACCCAGCGCCACAAAGGCCGCGCCGTGTGTGCAGGTCATCACGCGCTTGCAGCGATGCGTGGCGGATGAGCTGGTCAAAACCTGTTGCATCCAGTCCGTCAAACCTGCAATGTCCAGCGCGGGGTAGCCTGAAGGAGACTGCACACTGCGGTTGTCACGGCTTCGCCGGTCAACCACCATGCCGTGATCATCCACCCACAGCAGTTTGGCGTGGCTTTTGCCGATATCGATGACCAGTGTGAGATCTGGCAGGTTAGCCATTGCTTGATTTAACAGGGAATCACTGCATGTGAAACAGGCAGTGCAGCGGCTCAACCACGGGGGAGCCATCGGCATGGGTTCGCATCAGGTCACCCATGTACGCCCACCAGCGTTGCATCACCGGGTGCTCCGGCAGTCTGTCCATGGTGTGGCTGGCGCTACGCTTCAGTACAGCAAACAGCACGCTGTTTTCCTCATCCAGATAAATGCTGTAGTCGCTGACGCCGGCATTCCTCAACAAAGTCACCAGTTCGGGCCATATATCGTCATGCCGCTGCTTGTAGGCGACCACGTTGCCCGGCTTGAGAAACATGCGAAAGGCTATTTTTTCCACAGGGGATCTCTCCAGAATACATATCCATATGTCAACGCGCCAGCTTTCTTTTGCTGCGAAAAATGGCCGGCAGGATCATCGCAACGATCAACAAAATCCCGACAATCATCGACATCACGATACCCGATACGTTCGCCATGCCCAGACCAAAGGTGAACAGGCCCAATATCAGCACCGCCAGCATGACACCCACCATACTGCCGCGCCCACCCTCAATCGCCACACCACCCAGAATCACCATGGTGATGGCGTCCAGCTCCCATCCCATCGCGATATTCGGTCGCGTACTGCCAATGCGCCCAGTCAACAACAAGGCAGCCACCGCAGCCATCAGGCCAGAAAACACAAACAACATCAAACGATAGCGGTCTGCCTGGATTCCGGAGAACCGAGCAGCAACCGGATTTGCGCCAATGGCATAGATACGCCGGCCCATCACTGTACGATGCAACACAAGACCCACCGCTATGGCAAACGCACACAGGAACACGAACTCGATGGGGATCATGAGCCATCGAACACCCAACACTTCGCCCAGATAGGCATTACCCGCGGTAGAAAATACTTCAGGATAGCCAGAGATGGACTGATCCCCCAGCGCAACCAGAGCCATGCCACGGTAAAGGGAAAGCGTACCAATCGTGACCACAATGGATGGAAGCTTGTATCGTGTGACCAAAACACCATTAACTGCACCAGCCAACATACCCGTCAGCAGGGCGGCCGCCGTGATTCCCAGGGGCCCGAAACCCGCGCGCATGGCGTAGCCCATAGCCAATGAGCTCAACGCCAATATGGCAGCAATCGACAGGTCAATCTCGCCACACACAATCAGCAATGCAATGGCAAGAGCCAGCAAGCCTTTTTCACTGAAGTTAAACGTGCTATCGGCAAGCGCGTCAGCACTCATGAAGCCTGGTTGTGAAATCCCAAACACCACCAGCACCAGGACCAACAGCGCAAGTAACACGCGCTCCCAGGTATTCCATGCTTTCATGCCGCTACTCCCTGACGCTCAAGAATCTGGCGCCCGGCGCGGCGTTCGGACCGCGCATTGACTGTCACCGAGATCAAAATCACTGCCCCCGCAATAGCCTGTTGCCAGAAGGGCGAAACCTGAATCACCGGCAAAGCGCCGTTGACAACGCCGATGAAGATCACTCCCAGTACTGCGCCGAGCACCGTGCCGACGCCGCCACCAATGCTGACCCCACCGATGACACATGCGGCAACCACTGTCAATTCGTATCCAGCGGCCAATTCGGTATAGGCGATGGAATACCGCCCCACCCACAGCAACCCGGCAAGGCCGGCCAACATGCCGGAGAGCGTGTAGACCAACCGCAATCGCGATGGCACGGAAATGCCCACATAGGTCGCCGCATGGGGATTGCCTCCCAAGGCATAGATCTCACGCCCTTCGCGGCGCAGTTTCAAAAACACCGCGGTCAGTGCCACCACCACAAAGGCAAACCAGACCAATGCAGGCAGACCCAGCCAAACCTCACGGGGCAAGCCCTTGATGGCGTCATGAATATCTTGGTCCGAAATCCACGCTCCCTTGCTCGCGACAAAAATGGCGCCACGGTAAGCAGACAGGGTTCCCAGCGTAACGACAATAGGTGGCAAACCAAACCCGGTAATGAGCCAGCCATTGAGACTACCCAACAAACCGCCCACTGCCAATGCAACCGCAATCAATACCACGATGCTCACACCTGGAAATGCCTTGCCCAAAAGCGCGCAGACCATGCCAGTGAGTGCGAGATTGGAGGCGGCCGAGAGGTCAATGCCACGCGTCAGCAGAACCAGCATCTGCCCCATGACGAGTATCGCCAGAATCGCCGAGTCGTTGGCGATGTCCAGGCCATTGCGCCAGGTCAGGAAAACGGGTGCTCTGACACCCACAGCCAGGATGATCACGACGATGATGGTTAGCAACAACCACTCGCGCCGTATATTCAGGAGATTCTTCATGCGGGGGCTCCGGCAATTTCCATATGCGCAGGTACTGCCGTCGTGTTCAATCCAGAGGCTGCAGCCACGATGGCTTCTGCGTGCGCATTCCCGCGATTGAATTCAGCCACCTGTCGACCTCTGCGCATGACGATCACGCGGTGTGCCAGGTTCATGACCTCAGGCAATTCGGACGACACGAGAATGACAGCCAGGCCCTCTTGCACCATTTCAGCGATCAATTGATACACCGCTTGCTTGGCCCCCATATCGATACCCTTGGTAGGCTCGTCCAGAATCACTATTTTGGGCTCCAGGCCTAGCCACTTGGCAATGACTACTTTTTGCTGGTTGCCACCTGACAGTCCGGACAACAACGTTTGTGGCGATTCGGTTTTGATGCGCAGGCGCTCCGTCATCCGTTTGCACAATACAGCCTCCCTGCGTGCAGATAACCAGGGCCCGCGCGCGAAGCGGCTCAGGCCAGCCAGGCTGATATTGTCCTGAACGGAAAAGCTCAGTATGCCGCCCTGGCGCTGGCGCTCCTCAGGTACATAGGCAATGCCCGCCGCAATGGCGTCACCGGGCCGGCGCGCGTCAAGCTTTTGACCGTTGACGAGGAATTCTCCATTCGCCTGCGGATTGAGCCCCATGATTGACAACATCGCCTCGCTGCGTCCGGATCCCACCAGTCCGTAAAAGCCAAGAATCTCCCCACGATGCAGATTGAAGTTCAGGTCCTGGAATTCCGTGGGATGAGACAGCCCTTTGACCGACAACATGATTTCGCCGGGAACGGAATCCACATGCGGATAAATCTGGTCAATTGCACGGCCAGCCATCAGTCGGACCAACTCTTGCTCAGTGGCCTCCGCAATGGCGCCTGAACCCACCGCGGCACCGTCCCGCAGCACGAGGTAGCGGTCCGCCACCGCAAAGATTTCATCAAACTTGTGCGTAATGAAAATCACACCCACGCCCTGGTCGCGTAGTTGTCGCACGATGCCATAAAAATCACGAATTTCCTGCTGGGACAAAGCGGCAGTCGGCTCATCCAGAATGACTACCGATGCCTTCTGTGACAGTGCCCGGGCGATTTCTACCAGATGTCTTTCAGCAAGGCTCAGGTCTTTGACCAGCGTAGTCGCCGTGAAACGTGCGCCGATATTGGCAAGCACTGTTTGCGCCTGCGAATTCATGGCCGCCCAGTCCACGAAGGGACCACGCTGCAAGTGTCGCCCCACAAAGATATTCTCGGCAACGCTGAGTTCCTCGAACATCACCGTTTCCTGGTGCACAGCCAAAATGCCCGCTGCCTGTGAGGCCTGCGCACTGGAGAATCGCTGCTGCACGCCATGCAGAGAGATGACGCCCTCATCCATGGGGACGACGCCAGTGAGCATCTTGACCAGCGTGGACTTTCCAGCACCGTTTTCGCCGACCAGCGCAAGCACTTCGCCCGCCTGCAGGTCGAGATCAACACCCCGCAAGGCATGCGTCGCTCCATAGCGTTTGTGCACACCCCGAAGACGCAACAACATATCCGGCATATCCTGTTCCACCGTTCAAAAAGAAAGGGCAACCCCATCCCGGCAGGGTTGCCCAACCTGAGAGTGTCGTCAGCTCAGAAGAACTTGGCGAACTTCTCTACATTGGTCGCATCGTAGGTGAAAGGCTCAGACATGGCAGCCTCACCATTGGCGTCAAGTGTTACCGTGCCGACGCGGCCCAGAGAGACTTTTTCACCTGGCTTGCCAGTTACCTTGCCGGAAATAAACTGACTCACCGCATAGATGGATGAGTAGCCCAGATCAATGGGATTCCAGATGGCGAAGGACTTCACGGCACCGCTCTTCACGTGGCCAGCCATTTCAGACGGCAAACCCAGACCTGTTACGAAAATAGCTCCCACTTTCTTTTCGTCCTGCACTGCTTTGGCAGCTGCAGCTACCCCGACTGTAGTTGGTGCGATGATCGCCTTGAGATTGGGGTAGCTCTTGAACAGGCCTTGCGCCTCTCGGTAGCTCTTGTCAGTCTGGTCGTCACCATAGACAACGCTCACCAGCTTCAGCCCCTTGTATGCAGGTTGTGCCAGCACCTTTTTGGCTTCGTCAATCCAGATGTTCTGGTTAGTTGCTTGCGCAGTGGCGGACAGGATCGCCACCTCACCGGTAGAGCCGATAGCCTGTTGCGTCATTTTGACCAGCTTCTCTCCAATCAACGGATTGCTCGATGGATTCAGCTGCATCATGCGGCCGTCTTTCCGAACACCGGAATCAAAGGAGATGACTTTGATGCCCCGCTCCATGGCGCGCTTGAGCGAAGGTGCCAGGGCGTCGGGGTCGTTGGCAGAAATCACGATGGCAGACACCTTCTGGGCGATGAGCGCGTTGACGATTTCAATCTGACCTTCTGCAGTGGCTTTGGCTGGTCCCGTGTAAATGACTTCAATGTTCTTGAGTTCTTTGGCAGCTTCCTGTGCTCCCTGGTTGGCTGCGTCGAAGAAGCCATTGCCAAGACTCTTCACCACAAATGCAATCTTGTCTGCGGCCATCGCGGGACTCGTCAGCGCGGCAACAAGCGCCACGGCCAGAACGGATTTGAACTGTTTCTTCATGAAAGTCTCCTGGTATGTATTTAATGGAAAAAAGACCCGTAGGCCGGACTCGATGCCTGCCACGCAACCGGTTGCACTTGCGCAGGACTCGATGGGGAGAGATGCTTGCTCATGCAAACACCATCAGACTATTCCGCCACCACCGCCAACGGTCGCGGGGCGTTCTATGGCAACGCGCCGGCGATAACCGCTGGCACGGTAAGCGCCAACCGGATCAATCGCACCACCTGCTTCCAGGCGCACTCGTTGCAAGATGGGCGTCACATCGGTTTCAAAGCCGCTCTTCAAGGTTCTGGTAGCCATTAGCGCGTCATTTCCTTCCTGTGCTGCATCCAGTGCTGGACGATCAACGATCAAAGCTTGCGCATAGCTACGCTGCACCTGTGCTGCGCTGGTCATCAAACTCTCGATTGGGTCGGTAACGTTGTGACTCTGGTCCAGCATGTAGGCGGGATCAAACCCGGCGACCTTTTCCTGTGCGGCAGACACCAGCTCATTGAACACGAGAAACAAGCGGTATGGCGCGACGCTGCCTGCATCCAGGTCGTCGTCGCCGTATTTGCTGTCGTTGAAGTGAAAGCCGGCGAGCTTGCCCGCAGCTATCAGCCGCGCGACGATCATTTCAATGTTCACGTTTGGCGCATGATGACCCAAGTCCACCAGACACTGAGCTTTGGCGCCCAGGGCATGGGCCGCCAGGTAACTTGATCCCCAATCCTGGATCACCGTGCTGTAAAACGCAGGTTCGCAAATTTTGTGCTCCAGAAACATACGCCAGTCGCCGGGAAGCGCGGCGTAAATCTGGCGGGCGCTCTCCAGGTAGCGGTCAAACGCGCGCCGGAAGTGCTGCTGGCCGGGGAAGTTGCTGCCGTCGCCCACCCATACAGTCAATGCTTTACTGCCAAGTTTCTGACCGATGCCAATGCACTCGATGTTGTGTGCTACTGCTTGCGCACGCGTTGCCGCATCTGCATGGGTGAGACTGCCGAACTTGTAACTATGAGCCTGATCCTTCTGATCCGAGAAGGTGTTGGAGTTCATGGCATCAAAAGCCAGGCCATAGCCCTCTGCGGTTTGGCGCAGTTCACTCCAGTCGCTGCATTTGTCCCACGGAATGTGCAAGGAAACTGTTGGCGTTGCGCGAGCGAGTTGCTGAATCACAGCGCAGTCCTGCATTTTGTCGAACACATGACGTGGCTCGCCTTTGCCCGGGAAACGGGCAAAACGGGTACCCCCAGTACCTACGCCCCAACTGGGGATGGCAACACCAAACGCAGCCACCTTCTTCTTGATATCTTCAATATCGATATGACGGCGCGCAAGTTGTTCACCCAAATGCTCGTAATCGTTATTGGCGTGACGCAACAACGATTCATTGTGTTCTGCAATCCGGGTGGTATCTATGAGCGACATATCGATCCTTGTATTCAATGATGCTTAGCGCGTGAACGCGGCAAGGTTGCCAGCGTCCACATTGAGAATGTTGCCAGTGCTCTTGGCACTCAAATGTTCCGCAGCGAAGAAATACGTTGCCTCGGCAATGTCTTCGGGGAACACGCTTCGTTTGAGCATGGAGCGGTCACGGTAGAACGCCTCCAGGTCTTCTTCGCTCACCTTGTTGGCGGCGGCCCGCTCTTGACTCCAGGTGCCGGTCCAAATCTTGCTGCCACGAATGACGGCATCAGGATTGACCACGTTGCAGCGAATTCCCAATGGGGCGCCTTCGAGCGCAAAGCTGCGGGACAACTGAATCTCGGCAGCCTTGGCAGCGCAGTACGCCACCGCCTGATTGCTGGCGACCATGCCATTCTTGCTGGCAATGAACACCATGGAGCCGCCCACGCCCTGCGCTTTCATCAGCCGGAAAGCTTCACGACCGACCAGGAAGTAGCCCGTTGCCAGAATGCTCTGATTGCGGTTCCACAATGCAAGTGTGGTGTCTTCCAGCGGTGCCGCAGAGGCAATGCCTGCATTGGAAACCAGAATATCCACACCACCATACTCCACTGTTGCTTTGACGTATGCAGCGATGACCGAGTCTTCGCTGGTCACATCACACACCACACCACGCACAAAGTCTTTACCGAATTTTTGGGACAACTCGCTAACCGTGCTCTCCAGCGCTTTGGCGTCAATATCCAGCAGCACGGCACAAGCACCTTCCTGCAACTGTCGCTCCACGATGGCACGACCGATTCCACCCGCACCACCGGTCACCAGCGCCACCTTGCCAACCAATGGTTTCGGTTTGGGCATGCGCTGCAGCTTGGCTTCTTCGAGCAGCCAGTATTCGATGTCAAAGGCTTCCTGTTCAGGCAGCCCAACATAGGTGTCTACCGCATTGGCGTCGCGCATCACATTGATGGCGTTGACATAAAACTCGCCAGCTATGCGCGCGGTTGCCTTGTCTTTGGCGATGGACACCATGCCAATGCCAGGAAGCAGGATGATGACCGGATTGGCGTCACGAACGGCTGGGCTGTTGGCGCGCTTGCAGCGTTCGTAGTAGGCAACGTAGTCGGCCCGGTAAGCCACAAGCTTGGCTTCCAGTGCAGCGGCCAGTGCCTTGCCTTCCAGCTTGTAAACCGACTCTTCCACAATCATGGGGCGAATCTTGGTGCGCAGGAAATGGTCAGGACAGGAGGTGCCCAATGCTGCCAATGGCACCAGATCGCGGCTGTTCACAAACTCCATGACGGTGGCCTGGCGATCGACATGCAGCAGTTTGTGCCCGGTCCTGGAGGTGAGGCCGCGCAACACCGGCAGGACGCGGGCCAAGGCAGCGTCCTGCTCCAATGAGCCCAGGGATTTGCGCGCTGCACCTCCAAAGCTCACCGCGTTTCGAGTGGCGCGTTCATTCGCCAGCCAGTTTTGCGCGTGCTCGATCACACCGACTGTGTTTTCGTAACAAGACCTTGATTCAGCACCCCAGGTAAACAGACCGTGTCCGGCCAATACCAAACCACGCTGCTCGGGGTGCGCCGCCTGGTAGCGCTGAAGCATGAGGCCGAGTTCAAAGCCGGGCTTCCTCCAGGGTAACCAACCGACGGTGCCATCAAAGATCTTTTGAGTCAGTGCTTCGCTGTTGGCCATCGCAGCAATCGCAATGACCGAATCCGGATGCATGTGGTCCACATGGGCAAACGGAAGGTAGGCATGCAAGGGCGTGTCGATGCTGGCCGCACGGGGGTTCAGGTTGAAAGTGCAATGCGGCAGATAGGCCACCATTTCATCTTCATGCTCCGGACCACGGTAGATACCTTGCAGTGCCTGCAGCTTTTCCAGATACAGCGTGGAAAAACCGTCCAGCTTCATGGAACCAACGTCACCACCGGAGCCCTTGACCCAAAGGACTTGAACCTGTTGACCTGTCAGCGGGTCTGGCTGGGTAATCTTGGCCGACGTATTCCCGCCACCGTAGTTTGTGATTCTCAGGTCGGAGCCCAACAGGTTGGAACGGTACAGAAGCAGCTGCGGCGCATCCAGCGCGGCCGCAAGATCGGGGTTCCATTGAGGGAAAGAAGCAGGCGACGGGGTTTGAGTCATGGTTTGTTATGTGCGGCAGATTGGAAGTGACTGTAAAGAGGCCAATCGATAGAAACAACGCATATATTTTTATGAAATCGATAAGAAACACTGATACATTGAAAAATGCTCATACAAAGCCACGGACGGTTTGCGCAGGCTGATCCATCAGCGTTCGAAATTGGGGAAAAAGCAAGGGAAAACACTGATGAAACGCGTTGACACTCAAAAACCGGTTCGTACCGGCGCCTCAGGGATTTCCCGCAAGGAAACGAGTCTGGCGCCCCAGTCAGCCACCCAGGCGCGGGAAAACTGGCTAAAAAATCTGACCCTGCGTCAATTGCGCATCTTTGAGGCCGTGGCAAGTAACCTGAATTACTCGCGAGCCGCTGATCAACTGAGCCTCAGCCAACCCGCTGTCTCCATGCAAGTGCAGCAGCTTGAGATTGACCTGGGATTGCAACTGCTCGTGAAACAGGGAAAGAAGGTAACGCTCAGCCAGGCCGGCGAAGAGATGCTCCGACAGACACGACGCATCTTGAACCAGGTGTTGATCGCTGAGGAGGCCATATCCGCATTTCATGTGACCGAAGGTTCCCGGGGCGGTGTGCTGCATTTGGGCGTTGTGCCGACAGCTCACTACTTTGCGCCCAAGCTATTGATGGCATTTGCGCAGGAGTGGCCCGGCGTCAAGTTCAAACTGACTGTTGACCGGCGCGACGCCATATTGGGAATGTTGCAGGAGCACCAGCTGGATGTAGCGATTGCAGGGTACCCGCCGTCCGAGGCTGACTTGGAGGCGGAGACTTTTGCGCAGCATCCGCACTGCATCGTTGCTGCTGCTGGTCACGCCCTGTCAAAAAAGCGGCAAATTCACTGGGATGCACTGAAAGACGAGCCGTTCATTTTTAGAGAGCCTAATTCCGCGACCCGGCAGTTTTTTGAACACCTTTTACAAGCCCAATCGCTTCAGGTCAAAGTGTCCATGGAATTGTCGGGCAACGAGACTATCAAGCAGGCTGTCATGGCCGGAATGGGCATCAGTTTCTTGTCGGCGCACACTTTTCAAATCGAACTTGAAGCGGGTCGTCTTGCCGTGCTGCACCTTGAAGACATGCCCAAGATGCTCGACTGGTGCTTGCTGCACAGGCGTGACTCATTCCTGTCTGGCGTCAACAATGCATTTCGCTCGTTTGTCATGCTTCACGGGGCGCGCCTGGCCCAATGCCACATCTGAATCCTTCATTCGTGCCGCAAAGCCTCGATGGGGTCCAGTCGTGCGGCGCGGCGCGCCGGAAAATAGCCAAACAGTACCCCTATTCCTGCCGAGAACAGGAATGACAACAGGTTCACACCCGGATTGAACAGGTAGGGCACCTCCATGACGCCTGCCAGCGCCATGGAAGCGCCTGTGGCCAGCACGATGCCGATCAGGCCACCTAGCGACGCCAGCACCACAGCCTCAATCAGAAACTGAAGCAACACCTCGCGTTCGAGCGCGCCAATAGCCAGGCGCAGACCGATCTCCCGTGTGCGCTCGGTCACGCTGACCAGCATAATGTTCATGATGCCGATACCTCCGACCAGCAGACTTACCGCTGCCACTGCTCCCAGAAGCATGGTCATGACCTTGGTCGTACCCGACAGGGTGTCGGCGAGTTGCTTGGTGTCCAGCACATTGAAGTTGTCTTCAACACCATCAGCCAGCTTGCGCCGCTCGCGAAGCAGCTGCGTCAGGCCGGCCTTGATGCGGGTGGCATCACTTCCGTCCATCATGGAAACCAGCAAGGTATTTACCCGAGTATTGCCCGTAATACGGCGCTGAAGCGTCTTGATCGGTACCAGCACCATGTCATCCTGGTCATTGCCAAAACTGCCCTGACCTTTGGAAGTCAAAACGCCAACAATCTCGCAGGAAATCTGTTTGACTCGAAGCTGCTCTCCCACTGCAGGTCGCGTGCCGTAGAGTTCACGTCGTACCGTTTCACCAATGATGCACACCGCAGCGCCTGCGCGCAACTCATCGTCAGAAAACTCACGGCCATCGCCCAGCGTCCAGTTGCCCGTGACCAGCCAGGAGTTGGTGCTGCCGACGACGCTGCTAGCCCAGTTGCGGCCGTTGGCGACCAGCGTGGCGCTGGAACGGGCCTCGGGCGCAACAGCCGAGATGCCGCCGATTTGGGACGCAATGGCGTCGGCATCGACCTCCTTGAACGACGGTGCACCAGCGCCTCCGGCACCCGGGCCCATGCGCTGGCCAGGCCGTATCTGCAGCAAGTTGGTGCCCAATCCGGAAATCTGGTTTTGAACCGCCAGCGTTGCACCATTGCCCAGAGTCACCATGGTGATGACAGCACTGACACCAATCACGATGCCCAGAATGGTGAGGAAGGATCGCATCAGGTTGCGCCGGATGGAGCGCAACGCCAGCAGCAACGTGTTGAGCAGCATCAGCGACTCCCGGCTGCGATTTCGATGACAGGCCTGGCAAGGGTCTGCGCCTCGTTTAGCGCCGCCGGATGCGGGTTGGGCACATCGCTTTCCACCATGCCATCGACAAAGCGCACGATACGCTTGGCGTAAGCGGCCATTTCCGCCTCGTGGGTAACCATCAGCACGGTAATGCCGTGGTCCACATTCAGGCCCCACAGCAGGCTCATGATCTCGCGGCTTCGGTGCGTGTCCAGGTTACCCGTGGGTTCGTCGGCCAGCAGCACGGCCGGCTCCGTGACAATGGCCCGTGCAATGGCCACGCGCTGCTGTTGCCCACCCGATAGCTCAGACGGCGTGTGGTGTTCCCACCCCGTCAGTCCGACCGCGGCCAGGGCTTTCGCCGCTGCCGCATGCCGTGCCGCCGCCGACTCACCGCGGTACAGCAGGGGCAGTTCCACATTTTCCTGCGCAGACGTGCGTGCCAGCAGGTTGAATCCCTGAAAAACAAAACCCAGAAAGCGACGGCGCAGGCGTGCCCGCTGATCTCGTAACAGGCTTTCAACGTGGACGCCGCGAAACAGGTATTCGCCCGAGGTGGGTGTATCCAGACAACCCAGTATGTTCATGGCGGTGGACTTGCCCGACCCGCTGGGCCCCATGATGGCCACAAAATCGCCGGCTTCAATGGTCAGGTCTACCCCTTTGAGCGCCTGCAAGGCAGTGGCACCGGCACCATAGGTTTTGGTCACCCGCCTGAGTTCAATGAGGGGCGTAGTTTGGCTCACGGCGAAGTTCCCGCAGCGCGCTGGTCGGTGATCACCTGCATGCCAGCCTGCAAATCGCCACCCGTGATTTCAGTCATGCGGCCGTCGCTGATACCCGGGACTACCGCCATGGCCACAGCAGCCCCGTCACGTAACACCCATACCTGCCTGGCAGTGCCCGTGCCGCCGGCAGTTTTCGGCGATGCCGATCTGGGCATCCGGGGCAGCAGGCTTCCCACAATGCCCCCATTGGATTTCGCAACGGCGCTGCCTGCTGCGGTGGGTGTGAAGCGAAGGGCCCTGTTCGGCACCAGCAAAACATTGTTCCGCTCGGTCGAGGTGATGGTGCTGGACGCGGTCATGCCCGGACGAAGCGTCAGGTCAGCATTGTCGACTTCCATATAGGTGATGTAGGTGACCACGTTATCCGTGGTGGTGGAGCCATACGCCACGCGGGTGATGGTGGCAGGGAATCTGCGGGAAGGGTATGCACTGACGGTAAAGCTTGCCTTCTGCCCTACTTTGACAGAGCCCACATCGGCCTCATCCACATTGACCTGCAAGCGCAACTTGCTCAAGTCTTCCGCAATCGTGAACAGGGTGACCGCCTGCAGCGAGGCAGCCACAGCGTTGCCGGGATCCACCGAACGGGTCAACACCACGCCGTCAATAGGCGACCGGATGGATGCCCTGGATAAATTGGTGGCATCGGTAGCTGCCGTTGCCTGCGCCTGGGTCACATTGGCACGGGCACTGGCTTCCTCTGCCCTGGCGCGCTCCAGAACAGCCCGGCCAGAGTCGAGTTCGGCCCTGGAAGGAACTTTGCCACCTGACAGGCGGGCCACCTCCTCCAGCCGTGCCAGATTGCCCTGCGCCTCCTTGACAGTGGCTACCGATTGGGCCACCGCGGCATTGGCGGCGCCAAGCGCAGCGCGCGAGCGTGTCACCTGGTCGTTCAGTTTGGCCGTATCAAGCTCAACAAGCGCCTGGCCTTTCCTGACCCGGTCATTCACATCAACCAGCACGCGCAGCACTGTGCCCGACAGTTCGCTGCCAATGCTCACCGAGCGGGTGGGCTGCAGCGTGCCGTTGGCGGCAACGGTCAAGGTCAGGTTGCCCCGATTCACCGCCTCGGTGACAAAAACAGGTGCTGCATTGCTTTTGCTTCGCGCCTGCCAAAAATAGACACCGGCCACAGTAACAACCAGCGCTGCCAACACAGCCCAGACGAGGGTTCTGCGCCACCACACCTTTGGGGGCGCTTCATCGAGCAGGGCCTGCACCGCAGAAGTGGAGGAGTTGGCGCCGGGGGCAACTTGGGATGTCATGAAGGGTTCCAGAATCGGGTTAGGTTCAAAGCCAGCCGCCACCCAGCGCCTTGTACAGGCGCACATGGTCGGTGCTGATGTCGGCACGGGCACTGGCCACACTGTCTTGCGCCGTCATCAGCGTGCGCTGCGTCTGCAGGACGGTCTGAAAATCAATCAGGCCACTGGCGTAACGCTGTTGCGCCAGCAAGGCGGCATTGCCTGCTGCCGTGGCGGCGCCCTGGAGGTGGGTCAGACGTGCGCGGTCACCCTTCAGAGCCACCAGTGCATCCTCCACATCTTTCAATGCCGTCAGCACGACGGACTGGTATCCGATGCGGGCTTGCTCCAGCGCCGCCTCCTGGGCTCGCACCTGAGCTCTTGCAGCGCCACCGTCAAACAAGGGAATGGACACGCTACCCAACAGCGCATTGACCACGGAGGCACCGTTGGTAAGGGCCCCCAGTGTCAGGGCATTCAGACCTACAGAGCCGCTGATGGAAAAACCGGGGTAACGCGCGGCATCCGCCACAGAAACCCGCGCCAGAGCAGCACTGATTCGGTGCTCGGCGGCGCGCACGTCGGGACGCTGGCGCAGGGTTTGCGCGGGAATCGCGAGGGCCAGGTCTTCAGCCACCTGAGGAACCGCTTGCCCCGCGCCCATCAAGGCCTGCAGGGCGTCAGGTGACTGCCCTGTCAGCACCGCCAGACTATGTCGGGTCGTGGCAATACTGGCTTCCAGCGCGGGAAGCTGGGCACTTGTCTGCGCGGTAGAAGTTCGTGCCTGCTCCACTTCCAGCGACGTGGTGAGTCCGGCCTGGGCTCGCCAATCGGTGATCTGCATCGTTTCCTGCTGGCTGGCCAGGTTGCTGGCAGCGATCTCCAGTTGAGTCTGCTGACCGCGCAACTGGATATAGGCCAACGCCACTTCCGCAGCAACAGATACCTGCACATCCGCCAGTGACGCTTCGGCGGCCTGGGCGTCCGCTTCAGCCGCACCCAGCGCACTGCGTTTGCCCCCAAATACATCCGGCTCCCAACTGGCATCCAGACCGGCCCGAAAGCTGTTGGTCGCATCGTTGCCATTCGTCTGGCTGCGCTGCGCCGAGACAGAGCCCGAAACGCCGGGCATCAGGCCCGCTGTTTTGACGTCTCGCAAAGCCCGTGATTGCAGCAAGGCCGATTGCGCTGACCGGATACTGGTATTGGCCTGCAAGGCCTGCTCAACGAGGGCTGTGAGTTGTGGGTCATTGAAGCGTTGCCACCATTGGGCCAATGAAGCTGCAGCCTGCCCGGATGAACCCGGCGAAGAAGAAGACCAGGAAGCAGGCACCGGCGTTTCCGGGAGCACCAATTCCTTCGGGGGCAGCGTCGTGCAGCCTGATATCCCCGCAGCAATAAGCACCAACAGCAAAGGCCTCCCCCAAGGCATCTGACCCCTGCGGGCAGTGTCTTGCAGGAAGAAAGCAGGCAGAACGTATTGTTTTGGAGTCATCAGGTCACATCACAAGGAAGTATCATTGTGGCGCCGCCGTATGTCGCGGGTGTTGCTGTAGGTTAAGTCTTGTAAAGCAGCCAATATATGCCATGCAGTCATTGCCGTCATACGGACAAGGACACGTTGGGGCGTCCTATTGCTTCGGCAACGATAACCGCCTCCAGCAGGCCAGCGTCGCTGGTCGCGTTGGGCATCCACTGCTTCGAAATCGTGATTTTCACTTCGGGTTCGTGCGCGCCCATCGTCACCGCCGCATCCCGCGCCGATTGCCGGGCCAGTTGAGTCGCTGCATCCATCGCCGCTCCAGGCTCCGTGAACTGACGCGTTCCCACGGTGGAGTGAACCAGAAACAAGCCACTGCCATCGCCGCCCACCCTGACCGTCACGGATTGCGCCACGACACCGGTGGCGGCGCCCACCGCGTTCGCAACATCGCAGTACTCCGGGAAAACCATATTGCAGCCCAGTCGCCTTCCCACCTCGCTGTAATACACCTTGACCGGCCCTCCGACCGCCACAACCGGAATGGTGGGCGTCATGCTGACGCTGGCCAGCCCTACTGTCCCGGCGCCCGAACAGACCGCATTGATCAGACGATCATCCGACGGGCTCATGCCAAAAGCTGTATCCAGGATGGCTCTGCCGGTCAGGCGGACCGTCTCACTCCAGACGTCACGCGCAAACTCTTCCGTGCGCTCCGGCGTCGGGAACTTCATCTCCGCAGACGGCAACCCAGCTGCGCTGCCATCCGGGCAGCCGGACCCGACCAGTTGGACTGAAGGCCCAGCACATGCGCAGCGTCAGACGGTGTGAAACCGCTGATTTGCAACAGTCCTTTTTTCTTGAGTGATGCGATGGCGCGTTGCGCTGTCATCGAGGTTGCAATTTTCCGAAAAGGCTGCGGCTTGTCGGTGATGAGGCGTAGAACATCCGCCTCCCGTTGCGTCAACTCTCCCGTGGGCACACCTTCACGCGCGCCAAACGGCAGCAGGACAAAACGGCCGTGCATGGACCCACCACCCTCCACATCGGCCAGATCTGCCTCGAGCAGATCCAGCACCTCCGGGTAGCGGGCGCCAAGCAGCGCGACCGGAACAATCCGCTGCGGGTTCAACAGGATCTTCCGGTTGGCACCCAGAGCAACTTCGCTATCGCCACCCAGCCCAATGGTACGTACATCAATAGCCCGCACCATGGTGCGCCAGCCGCCCACCTCCGCACCCTCTTGGGAAACCCGGGGCCGTCCGTCGATCAAAACACCCAGATCTGTGGTTGTGCCCCCCATATCCGACATGATGAAACTGTCCAGCCCCGATAGCCATTGCGCACCCACCAGGCTTGCCGCAGGGCCGATAAAACCGTCTCAATGGGTCGGGTCGCCACCGTTTCGGCAAGCGCCAGCGTGCCATCACCCTTGACGATCATCAGGGGGCAATTGATTTGCAGCTTCGTCATGGCGCGATTGACAGCTTCAATCAGCGTTGAGACCCGCGAAATCAACCGTGCATTGAGGGCTGCAGTCAACGCCCTGCGGGGTGCATCCAGCGAAGACGACAACTCTGTTGACAGCGTCACGGGTTTGCCGGTGCGCAACACGATCAGGTCCCTGGCGGCATTCTCATGCTCGGCATTTCGCACAGCGAAGGTGGAAGCCACAGCAAACGCATCAACTTTGTCTGCCATGCGTTTCAGCGCACTCTCAAGGGCGGGCAGGTCAAGTGGAACTGGCGCATGCCCGTTGTGGTCATGCCCACCCGCAATGATTTCTATCGGGATGCCAGAGAATGCCTTGGCAATCCCCGTTTTTTCCACCATGGGCGCATCAAAGCCAATCAGTATCACACCCACCGCACTACCGTGGCCTTCAACCACGGCATTGGTGGCCAGCGTCGTGGACACTGACACCATGGAAATGTCGTTCGAATGCAGTCCTTGTGGCAGTTTGGCTACCGCCTGCGTAATGGCTTCCGCCACGCCGATGGCAAGGTCTCCCTTGGTTGTGATGGCCTTGGCCGATGCAACAACACGGTGGCCCCTGGCTTCAATGATGGCGGCGTCAGTGTAGGTGCCACCGGTGTCCACTCCGATCAAGTAGGAAGCTGATGTAGAAGTTGTTTTTTCGGGTTCAATCATGAGGGAGTCGAAATTCCATTGCCCAGGCAAAGCAGGCTTGTCTCGAGTTTGCCATCACGGGAGGATTCATGGGTTTGACAGGGCTTTCACCGAACTGGATACTCGTTGCATGTTACGAAGATTGATACCTTCCCCAAGTTTTCACTTCTGATGTCTGCCTTGAATTACACCGTCCGCGAAGACTTGGGGAAAGTGGCCTTGCAAAGCCATTCCACAACGCTTTTGAGCCTGCTCCATCTGAGCGATGCCCACATCATTGACACGGTGTCGCCCGCGCGCTGCGAGTGGGTCGAACTGCTGGCTCATGACGATCACTGGAAGCCTTTGCTTCATATGCACCGGCCTTACGAAGCACTCACCCATTGGGCGGTGGCGGAGCATGTAAACCGGGCGCGGTGCGCTCCAGTGGCGCCCTACTCAGGCCGTGCGTTTGATCTGGCCATCAGCACCGGGGACAACATCGACAACGCCCAGCAAAACGAGCTGGATGCCTGCATCGCCATTCTGTCCGGTGGACGTACCCACCTGTCGGCGATTGGCGGTGTCCATGATCCGTCCAGCGAATTGGGTGAGGGTCCCTGGCCATTCTGGTGCCCTGACCCGAAAGTGGCAGATGCCTGGAAGCCACAGGGCTACCCTGCTGTCGAAAACTTCCTGGCCCGTGTTGGCGCTGAAGTGCAATCCAGCGGTTTTGGTTTCCCCTGGACCAGCCTTCCTGGCAATCACGATTACATGCGGCAGGGCACTGCATTGCCAGAGCCCCTGATTGAGCACATTGCAGTGGGTTCGAGCAAGACACTGCGTCGTCCGCATGGGTTCGAACCGGCGGATCCCCTCACGCTCTTTGTCAACAGCCCCGGCGAGTTTTCTCGCGGCAGCACCCGGCAGGTGACCCCAGTGGCCGCGCGGCATGCGATAGACCAGCGGATCTGGTTGCAAGCTCACGCACAGAGTGGCGCGATGGGCTACACCGCCGAGCAGGTTGCCCGCGGCAACGCAGATATCGTCATCGACACCGAGCATGTGCGCATCATCATGCTCGACACCAACCACCCCGCCGGGGACTACCAGGGCAGCATCGGCGCGACCCAACTGGCGTGGCTGGAAGACCGTCTGACTGAAGTGGATGCGCAACCGGGTCGGCTGGCTATTCTGGCCAGCCACCATGGTTCTGCATCACTCACCAACACTCGCGGCCATGACCCCGAGCGCCTGCACGCGGATGCACTTACTGTAGTGGCGCACCGGCACGCTTGTGTGATCGCCTGGCTGGTGGGACACCGGCACCTGCATCGCATCACCGCCCATCCGGGACCATCAGGTGGGGCCAGCGGTTTCTGGGAAATTACGACAGCGTCCATCATCGACTGGCCCAGCCAAACGCGTGCCATTGAAATCATCCGTCATGGAACCGGCCAGATCGAGATAGTCTGCACCTTGCTGGATCATGGCGCAGCAGCCGACAGTCTGGCCAGGCTTCATCTGGATCTGGCCCACCGGTTTGCGGGCAACATAGCCTCTCACATGCAAGGTCAAGCCACCGACGGCAACGTACGGTTGATGCGGCCGTAAGGGTTGATCACCACAGAAAGTTTTGAATGAAAGTCGTCAAATCATTTCCCCGCAAAGTCAAAGAATTCCCCAACACCTTCATCAAGCTCCCTGACGGCACTCAACTGGCCGCGCGTATCTGGATGCCTGCAGACGCCGACAAGAGGCCGGTTCCCGTCATCCTCGAATACCTGCCCTACCGCAAGCGCGACGGCACCATCGTTCGTGATGCGCTCACCCACCCCTACCTCGCCGGCCACGGCTACGCCTGCGTGCGCGTGGACATGCGCGGCAATGGCGACTCCGACGGCATCATGCTGGACGAATATGCCGAGCAGGAGCTAGCCGACGCGGAAAACGTGATCGCCTGGCTGGTGAAGCAACCCTGGAGCACCGGCAGTGTCGGCATGATGGGCATCTCGTGGGGTGGTTTCAATGGCCTGCAGGTGGCGGCGCGCAAACCCAAGGGGCTCAAAGCCATCATCACCCTGTGCTCCACCGATGACCGCTACAGCGACGACATTCACTACAAAGGTGGCTGCCTGCTGGGTGAAAACCTGGGCTGGTCGGCCACGATGTTTGGGTATTCATCCCGCCCGCCAGACCCAGCGCTGGTGGGCGACCGCTGGCGAGCGATGTGGTTAGAGCGGCTGCAGAACGAGCCGCTGCTGGCCATTCCCTGGCTGGAACATCCGCACCGTGATGCGTACTGGAAGCACGGGTCCGTCTGTGAAGATATAGGCGCGATAGACGCCGCCGTGCTGGCCGTCGGTGGCTGGAACGATGCGTACACCAACGCCGTGCCGCGCCTCGTGGCCAGTGTGCAGTCGCCGGTCAAAGGCATCATCGGTCCGTGGGCGCACAAGTACCCGCACTTTGCCGTGCCCGAGCCGCGCATCGGGTTTCTGCAGGAAGCCCTGCGCTGGTGGGACCACTGGCTCAAAGGCATCGACACCGGTGTGGCCCGGGACCCCGCGCATCGCACCTACATCATGGACGTGGGACGGCCCGGCGCGTCGGTGGCCCACATTCCGGGCCGCTGGGTGAGTGACAACGTGTGGCCCGC
Organism: Candidatus Egaibacter danicus; assembly: GCA_016707075.1. Taxonomy (GTDB): domain Bacteria; phylum Pseudomonadota; class Gammaproteobacteria; order Burkholderiales; family Burkholderiaceae_C; genus Egaibacter; species Egaibacter danicus. The sequence goes on along the minus strand of JADJII010000002.1, from coordinate 60,987 downwards.
AGACAAACATGAAATCCAGCGGCTGCACCTGAACGCGGACGGTTTGAGTCAGACCAAAGGCCGTGCCGGCAAACAGCTGGTGTCGTCCCCGCAACACACCGGCGCGGACAGTGGCGAATACTGCATCATCTGGCTCGGCCCCGAGTTTCCCGGCGACCAGCGACGCGACGATTCGGGCTCGCTCACCTTCGATACAGCACCGCTGACGCAGGACATGGATCTGGTGGGTGGCGCCGTGTTGCACCTCAAAGTTAGCTCGGACAAACCGGTAGCTGTGGCCGCCGTGCGGCTCAATGCCGTGTGGCCCGACGGCGCCGTGTCGCGCCTGACCTATGCGGTGGCGAACCTGTGCCATCGCGACAGCCATGACAAGCCGCAAGCGCTGGAACCCGGCAAGCTGTACACCATCCAGATCAAGCTGGACGACGTGGCGTGCAAGGTGTCCAAAGGCCACAAACTGCGCGTGTCGATCTCCACCAGCTACTGGCCGCTGATCTGGCCCGCACCCGAGCCAGTGACGCTGACCGTGCACACCGGCACCAGTTTCATCGACGTGCCGGTTCGCAAAACGCAGCGCGGCGAGAAACCACCTGTGTTCGCGCCAGCGGAATCAGCAGCCCCAGTGGAACTGATCACCGTAGACAAACCGTGGCATAAACGCGAAGTCACCATGGACCAGCGCACTGGCGAAACCCGCATGACCATCTTGGATGACTTTGGCCGCACCACGATTGCGGAACATGGCCTGACCACCTGGAGCTGCGGGCGCGAGAACTACAGCATCCTGCCTCATGACCCACTGTCGGCGAAACAGGAATGCCATTGGTCGATAGAGACGTCCCGCGGTGACTGGAAGGTGCGCACCGAAACTTATTCCAGCATGACCGCGACCAAAACCCACTGGCATGTGAAGGGGCGGCTGGAAGCCTATGAAGGCGAGAAACTGATCCTCACGCGGCAGTGGGATCAAAAGGTGAAACGCAGGCTGGTTTAGGCATTTTTTAGGCCTCTAGCCCTTGTGGAATATGCGTAAGTAGCTATTGAATATATAGCTAATGACTACCAAAACGTTCGAAATAACCGTAAATATCAAACATTGAGAGTTACGAGAAAAATTATGTCTATGCATGGCAACTATGCGAATTTCACCAAAATCGAATGTCGATACACGGACGGGTCGACTTTTATATCAATCCATCTGACATGAACAGGATCGGCGACACGCTCACCCACTTCGGGGCAAATGAAGAGCTTATTCGTGTCTTCAAGGTTAGTGAAGTGGAGTTCATTGTTATCGGTGGCTTGGCCGTAGCTTGGTATTGTTCTGATCGTCAAGCAGACGACATGGATCTTCTAGTGAACCCCACACCCGAGAATTCAGCACGTATTTCTCAGGCCCTTAACGGGCTACACATGAGCGGTTACTCAGCTGCTTCTTTCACACAACCTGGACTCCAAGTACCTCTGAAGCATATTTATTACGCCGAACTCCTCACACCCAAAAATGAGGGGCTAACGTATTCGGAAGTTGACAAGGATGCAGTGGATGCAAAGCTTTTCAGTATTCCCATTCGACTTGCATCGGTAGCCTCGCTCATTCAAATGAAGGAACAAGCAATTAGCGCCACAGAAGCCCAGAGAGAAAAGCACGTCAAAGATATTGAGCGCCTCAAACAACATGTCATATAGCTTCTATTGAGCGTTGCGATATTCATGACACCTTCTGGCGGGGCTTGGCACGTGCGGGCCGATGCCACTGGGGCGGATACTTCCGCGGCTGTCCCCCGGCCTTTGGCCTCCTCCTTGATGCCGCTGCGCTGAATGCCGCGTCGACCTGAGTCCGCCAACCAATGACTTCATCTACCGCCGCCAGATGCAGCAAAGACAAAACTGTCATCGTTTGAGGAGAGTTCAATAGAACGGGCCCAAGCCTCGAATCCCACGCCCAAACCTTGTGTTTTTAAGCATAAAACAGCCTTCAGTCCTCATGGAATATGCGTAAGTAGCTACTATTTTCATAGTAACCACTCAAAACTCAAGCGCCAGACGAACCTGCCGCAGACCGCCGGCCACTGCCGCGTTTGAGGTTCGCACCCGCCGCCGCGCCGCCTGCGCGGCTCAGCTCACCGCCCCACTGTGCCCGCGCACCGGTGGACACTTCGCCCAAAGTGCTCACGATGGTTTCCAGCTCGGGTGCGGCGCCTTTGGTGTGCGCGTCCAGCGCATCCCGCATGGCGCGCAAATGCTTGGGCGACGTGCCACAGCACCCGCCGATGATGCGAGCACCGGCGTCCAGCGCCATGCGCGCATAGATGGCCATCAGCTCTGGTGTGCCGTTGTAGCAAATGGCGCCGTCCACATACTGCGGAATGCCGCAGTTGCCCTTGGCTACCAGCACCACGTCCGGGCCCATGGCGGTGGCCAGGTTGTGGATGCATGCCACCACTTCGGACGCGCCCACGCCGCAGTTCGTGCCACAGGCGGCCAGCTTCGGCACCAGTGATTTTTCGATGCCCGCGAAGTCGCTGGGCGAGATGCCCATCATCGTGCGGCCATTGGTGTCAAAGCTCAGCGTGCAGACGATGGGCAGGCCCACGGTGCCAGCACCTGCAACGGCGGCTTCCACCTCTTCGCGGGAAGACATGGTCTCGATCCACAGCACGTCGGCGCCGCCCGCCTTCAGGCTGCGCGCCTGCTCGGCAAAGGCTCCCTTGGCCTGATCAAAGGTGAGTGGGCCAATAGGCTCCATGATTTCGCCGGTGGGGCCCATGCTGCCCGCCACTACCACCTCGCGGCCTGCAGCATCAGCAACCTGTCGGGCAATTCGTGAGGCGGCCTCATTCAACTCGGCCACGCGATCTTCCGCCTTGTGCAATTTCAGCCGATACCTTGTTCCGCCAAAACTATTGGTCAGGATGATGTCGGCACCGGCATCCACAAAGCTGCGGTGCAAGTTGGCAATGCGATCCGGCTGCTCGGTGTTCCACAACTCCGGCGCATCACCCGACATCAGCCCCACATCGAACAGGTTGCTGCCGGTGGCGCCGTCGGCCAGCAGCCAGGGACGTGATGCCAGCAGCCGGGTGAATCGATTGGACGGTGAAGAGGTTGTTGTGGTCATGGGGTGAGTGGTTATTGAATTTGCTCTGGCGTCACCACCAGCCAGTTGCGGTCTGCGGTGATGGGCAGGCCATGCGCCAATTGATCGGCTGCATGCCGCGCCTGCAAGGACTTCATTTTATCCAGTGCACTGTCTTTGCGCGAAACGAAGAGCCGCAGGGCACCCTGCTCCACATCGGGCGCGCGAAACAGCATCGGGCCATCGCTATCAGGCGTGTCGCCTGCCACCAAAATCGGCTTCTTCCAGGGGTGGACATAGGTGTGGATGGCCGCCTGCTTGCCTTCATACCAGGGCATGGGCGCCCACAGTGCAGAGGTCAACTCGTGGTCCAGCAGGTTGTGAGGTTGGTATTGGTTTTCGGCAATCAGCTTGCGCGCGGTGGTGACCGTGCCTGCCTGCCGGTCCTTGAGCAGCAAGGAGACACCCACGACGTTTTCTGGCTTCACGTTGTAGCCGTACTGAGGATCGGCCAGCACCATGCGGACCAGTTCTTCACTGGCGGCACTGACCACAAACACGTCGATGCCGTTGCGCATCAGCGTGTTGTACAACTCCTGCTGGCCCCGCAGCAGCCGGGGCGCATGCACCAGCATGATCTGAACCTCGTCGCCCACCAAGTATTCGGCAGGAATGGGTTTGCCCCAGGCCAGCAGGTCGTCCAGATGGACTTTCAATTCCTTCAGTGTGAATCCGGAAAAAATCTGCGATGCCCACGGGTAGCCCACCTGGTCGTCAATATCGCCCAGGCGCAGGTAATAGCTGTGCAAGGTCTCGGAATGCGTGGCGCTGTCCTTGAACGGGATCAGTTTGAGCGACGGGTTCATCGTCTCCCGCGTCAGTACGCCCCGCATCTCCATGAAGGGCAACAACGCACCCACCAGATCGTGTTGATACGAGGTGTTGTCCGCGTCAAAGATGGCAAACGAGCCGCTGTGGGCGTTGGCTCGGATGAGTTGATCAAGCTGCCTGGCTACGTCTTCGGGCCAATACCTGAGTTGCACAGCCATGGTGTCAGCGCTGCTGCGTCAGGTAGTTGGGATGAATGTACGAAGGCGCGCCTGACCGTGGCAACGGCGTGCGGCCACGTATGGCATCAGCCAGCTTCTCGGCCATCATGATTGTCGGCACATTCAGGTTGCCACTCACCACATCGGGCATGATGGATGCATCGACCACGCGCAGGTTTTGCACGCCGTGCACCCGGCCCTCATGGTCGGTGACTGCCATGTCGTCCGTGCCCATGCGGCAGGTACAGGATGGGTGGTATGCGGTTTCGGCGTTGGCACGGATGTGCTCGTCAATCTGGGCATCCGTTTGCACGCCTGGCCCCGGTGACAGCTCCTCACCGCGGAAACGGTCAAACGCGGTCTGGGCAAATATCTCCCGTGTCAAGCGGATACCGGCCCGCATTTCCTTGCGATCCTGTTCGGTACTCATGTAGTTGAACCGGATGACGGGCGGAGTAGTCGGCTGGCTGTCGCGCAGCTTCACGTCGCCACGGCTGGTCGGCCGCATGGGACCTACGTGGGCCTGAAAACCGTGACAGGTTGCTGGCGCCTTGCCATCGTAGCGCACCGCCATCGGCAAAAAGTGGTACTGCAGATCGGGGTGCTTGACGCCAGCCTCGCTGCGGATAAAGCCGCCTGATTCAAAATGGTTGGTGGCACCCAATCCTGTTCCAAACAGCAGCCATTCAACGCCGATCCGCAGCTTCACCAGCGGATTCAGGGCGGAGTAAAGGGTGATGGGTTCCGTGCACGCGTACTGCACATAGGTCTCCATGTGATCCTGCAGGTTTTCGCCGACGCCTTTCAGCGGGGCCGTTACCGCGATACCCAGGGCCTTCAATTCATTCGGGTTCCCGATGCCAGAGCTGGAGAAGTTGAGGCGAATTGATGGCTCCGCCCGACAGGATGACCTCGCGGGTCGCACGCAGTTGCTGCAGCTGCCCGCCATGGGACACCTCCACACCCACGGCGCGCGGCGCACCGGCAGACCCTTCAAACGTGACATGGGTCACGAGGCTGCGTGTCTGAAGTTTGAGGTTCTTGCGCGTGAGTGCCGGACGCAGATACGCCATGGCGGTACTCCAGCGTCGCCCCTTGTGGACAGTCATGTCCATGGGGCCTAGGCCTTCTTGTTGATACCCGTTCATGTCTTCGGTGTAGGGGTAACCAGCCTGCTTGCCCGCCTCAATGAACGCGTTGTACAGCGGATTTCGACAAGCTCCGGTGCTGACGTGCAGAGGGCCTGAGTCGCCGCGATAAAGATCGCCCCCCTTTGCGCGTGTCTCGGCCTTGCGGAAATACGGCAGGCAATCTGCGTAGGTCCAGTTTTCAAGACCTGCCCGCGAGGCCCAGCCGTCATAGTCCTGCGAATGGCCGCGGATATAAACCATGCCATTGATGGACGATGAACCACCAATGACGCGGCCGCGTGGACAATGAATCCGGCGCTGGTTCATGAAGGGCTCCGGCTCCGATTCGTACAGCCATGTGTATTTTTCATTGGCCATCGGATAGGCCAGCGCCGAAGGCATGTGGATGAAGATGCTCTTGTCCCCGTCGCCCGCTTCCAGCAGTAAAACGCGCACATTTTCGTCTTCAGTCAACCGGTTCGCCAGCACGCAGCCGGCCGAGCCGGCGCCCACAATGATGTAGTCAAACTCTTCGTTCTTCATATCCACCCGTCTTCAGCGATAGCCGCAAGCCACTTCGCCCAATTCAACATAAACCGTCTTCAGCTGGGTGTAGTGGTCCATGGCCACCATGCTGTTTTCATGCCCTATACCCGACTCACCCGCGCCGCCAAACGGCATTTCAATCGGGGTTACGTTGTAGTTGTTGATCCAGCAGATGCCGGCCTTCAGGCGCGCGGCCACGCGATGGCCGCGCGCAATGTCTCGCGTGAAAACACCCGCCGCGAGTCCGAAACGCGACGCGTTGGCACGTGAGATCACTTCGGCCTCATCGTCGAAAACCAGCATGGACAGAACCGGGCCAAAGATTTCCTCACGAACAATTCGCATGTCGTCGCGGCAATTGGAAAAAATCGTGGGGGCAACAAAATTGCCATCGGGAAGACCAGACACGTCAACCCGCTTCCCGCCATAAGACAGGGTTGCCCCTTCGGCTACGCCACTGGCAATGTAGTCCAGTACCTTGTCTGTATGGGCGGCGGAAATCAGCGCACCCACTTCCGTAACGGTATCCATCGGATCGCCAACCCGCAACAATGCGGTGCGCTCATGCAGTCTGGCAAGAAACCGGTCCGCAAGCCCACGCTGGACAAACACGCGGGTGCAATTCGTGCAAACCTCGCCCTGGGTATAGAAGTTGCCCATCATCGCCGCGGCAACTGCCTGCTCCATGTCCGCGTCATCAAAGATGATCAGCGGTGATTTGCCACCAAGCTCCATGGTGACGCGCTTCAACGTGCCGGCAGCCGTTTGCATCACCTTTTTACCAGTGGGTACTGAGCCGGTAACCGAAACTTTGGCCACGCCGGGATGAGCAGCCAGCAAGGCGCCGGTTGTGCCCCGACCTTGCAAGACATTGAATACACCTGATGGGACCCCTGCTTCCAGATAAATCTCGGCCAGCTTGAGTGCAGTGACCGGCGTGAGTTCTGAAGGCTTGAAAATCATTGCATTGCCTGCCGCCAGCGCAGGGGCTGATTTCCAGCAGGCAATTTGCAGGGGATAGTTCCAGGCCCCGATACCCACGCAAACGCCCAGTGGTTCGCGCCGCGTATAGGCGAATGCATTCTTCAGCGGATATTGGGCCCCTGCCAGCGTGGCTGCAGCACCGGCGAAGTATTCGATGCAGTCTGCGCCGCTGTGCACATCCACCACCAGCGCTTCCTGCAGCGGCTTTCCGCAGTCCTGAACTTCGAGGGCAGCCAATTCTTCATTGCGCGACCGCAACAGTTGTGCTGCGCGATGAAGAATACGTCCGCGCTCGGTACCGGTCATGGCTGACCAGATCTCGAACCCGCGCTGGGCTGCTGCAACCGCCGCTTCCACATCAACCGCTACGGCGTCGTAAACACTGGCCAACGCCTTGCCGGTGGCCGGATTGATGGTCTCAAATCGATCGCCCCCTCCACGCAGTGGTTTCCCGTCAACAAAACTTGTTACGGTCATCTCAGTCATACATACCCCGTTCTACCTGCAAATTCGTGTTCATAAAAAACCACTGCGGCTCAACAGGGTTGAGCCGCAGTCGGCCTCGCATCCAGTGCGAACCGCTGCACACCAGACGCGTGCCGCGGTGTGATCGTCTGAGATCAGACTTTCAACGCGCCTTTGACAGCGGCTGCACCGTCTTTACCGTCAAGGGTTTTAACGCCGTTAAGCCATTTGTCCAGCACGGCCGGGTTTTTCTTGAGGAAGTTTCGGGCGGCCACATTGGGCTTCACTTTTTCCAGAATGGGAACCATCACCTGGTTTTCCATATCCGTCGTGAATTGAAGGTTCTTCAGGAAGGTCGCCACATTGGGGCAACGCGTTTCATAGGAAGGAGGGATGGCGGTATACACCTTGGCCTCACCCAGGTTGGGGCCAAATATGTCGTCACCTCCCTGCAGATAGCTCATTTTCATCTGCACGTTCATGGGATGCGGTTCCCAACCCAGGAAAACGATGGCTTTCTGGGCTTTGGCAGCGCGCTGGGCTTCGACCAGCATGCCCGCCTCGGAAGACTCCACCATTTTGAAGCTCTTCAAGCCAAACTTGTTGTCCTTGATCATTCCGGCAATCAGCGCATTGCCGTCGTTACCTGGTTCGATGCCATAAATCTTGCCACCCAGATCTTTTTCGAACTTGGCAATGTCAGCGAAAGTCTTGAGGCCCTTGTCATACAGGTACGTGGGGACAGCCAGTGTGTATTTCGCGCCCACCAGGTTCGGGGTCTCCAGTACCTTGATGTCACCAGCTTTCACGAAGGGCTCGATTTGGGGCGTCATGGAAGGGTTCCAGTAACCCAGAAACACATCAATCTGTTTCTTTTTCATGCCGGCGAAGGCGATGGGTATGGAAGCGATTGTCACGGTCGGCTTGTAGCCAAGCCCTTCAAGCACCACGGATGCCATACCAGTGGTAGCAGCAATGTCGCTCCAACCCACATCTGCAAACCGAACGGTTTTGCAACTGGCATCATCTGCCAACGCACTCTGGGCACTCAGGGCTGCCAAAGCGGCAACGATACCAACCCGTTTCATACTCAATTTCATGCTGACTCCTTGTTGCTGATAAAAAATGACTGACTCAACGCAAGACTCCTACCCACAGACCTCATTGTGAACAGACTGCGGCTGCAAATGCGCAATGGACGCTGTTTTATTCACGGTATTTACCCGGATTTGGTTTCACGACGTGAAGCGCGGCGACCCCGCGTACTGGCTTCTGAACTGATCACCACGCGCTCCGGCAATGACACGACTTCACGCAGTCGCTCGAAAGGCGCCGTCAGATGCGGGATCGCCATTGCTTCAACAAAAAACTCCTGGAAGCGCGGCTCCACCGCTGTTTCAATTTTTTCGACGCGGCGCACCAGTTGTTCAATATTACGGCGGGACCGCTGGTCCAGCAGTGCGATACGCGCGCCAGTTCCGGCGGCGTTTCCGGCAGAGCTGACCTGATCCAGCGCGCAGTCGGGAATCATGCCCAGAACCATGGCGTACTTGACATCGATATGACTGCCAAATGCACCCGCCAACCGGATCCGGTCCACCTTCTCCACGCCCATCCGCTCCATGAGCAGGCGCACGCCAGCGTATAGCGCCGCCTTGCCCAGCTGAATGGCCCGAACGTCGTTCTGCATGACCTTCAAAGCAGGCGCGGAACCCGTGGCCGGATATAGCTCATATGAAAAGGTACGCCCATCAGCCTGGATACGTGGATTGCGGGCCACCATGGCGCCATTGATGGTGCCGTCATGCAGGATGATGCCGGCCAGGTACATTTCGGCAAGCACTTCAATGATGCCGGAGCCGCAAACACCCGTCACACCAGTTCCTGCCGTTGCCTGTGCAAAGCCCGGATCATCAGACCACAGGTCACAGCCGATGACCTTGAAACGGGGCTCCAGGGTTTGCGAATCGATACGCACGCGCTCAATAGCTCCGGGAGCAGCCCGCTGCCCGCAACTGATCTGGGCGCCTTCAAAAGCGGGCCCTGTAGGGCTGGAACACGCGAGCAGGCGCTGGTTGTTTCCCAACACGATTTCAGCGTTGGTACCCACATCCACCAGCAAGGTAATCTTGTCTGACAAATCAGGGCGTTCGGCCAATATCACACCAGCCGTGTCGGCGCCCACGTGCCCAGCGATGCAGGGCAGCACGTAGATACGGGCATTGCGGTGAATGGCAAAGTCGATTTCTACCGCCCACAGGGTGATGGCCCGATCCGTCGCCAGCGCAAAGGGCGCACCGCCCAGCTCGACCGGATTGATGCCCAACAGCAGGTGATGCATGATGGGATTGCCGACGAAGGTGGCTTCCAGAATGTCTTGCGGCACGATGCCCGCCTGTCGGGACACCTCGGCTGCCAAATCATTCAAGGCGGCGCGGACTGCAGCGGTCATTTCCTTCTCGCCACCCGGATTCATCATCACGTAGGAAACACGGCTCATCAAATCCTCACCAAACCGGATTTGAGGGTTCATCACACCAGCCGACGCCACCACTTCACCCGAGGCCAGATGGCATAGATGCGCGGCAATGGTTGTGGAGCCAACGTCAATAGCCAAGCCATAGGCGTGCTCACGAAAACCGGGCCACAGCCATGATTTGCTGACCGGCATGCACGGCAACCGTCACTTTCCAGTCACCCTGCCGCAAGGCCGTTTGTAGCTGCTGCAACACAATCACGTCGCAGGCCAAATCGGTCAGCCGCCATTCAAATTCCAGTGCATCTTCCAGACGGCGCAAGTCACCGGAGGGGTCATGCATATCCGGTTGCTGCACTTCCACAAAATGCAGGCGAATCAACGGATCCAGTTCAACGTCGTGTGCCTCCGCCTCTTTGCGCACAACCTGCTTGTGTACCTGACTGCTGGAGGGCACGTCAATCACCACGTCGCCGAGAACCTGCGTGGAACATGAAAGCCTGCGACCGGCATCCATGGGCTGGGTACTGCAATAAGTCTGCTCAACAGGTGAGACGGGCGAGAGGTTTTCAGCACGCGAAACCAGCCCATGCTTCGCAAACTCGCCTTCCGACACCAGAACCTGGCAACGCCCGCAAATACCACGGCCGCCACACACTGAATCAATATCCACACCCAGCGAGCGGGCTGCCTGCAGAACCGGCGTGCCCACAGGAAAGCGGCCACGCCGCCCGGACGGGGTGAAAACAACCAGCGCGTCTTTACCGCTCACTACCTTGCTCCTGCCTGAAAGGCGATAACAGTCATTCGCGACGTCTTCTGCTGCCGCCTTCACGACGGCCGCGACCCATTTCACCGTCAGCACCCATGGTGGGCACCTCACGGAACTTGCGTATCCAGCGCATGCAATCCGGGTCGTGGCCCATCATGACGTCGGCGGCCATACAGGCTTTGACGACTTCTCCATGCATGGGATTGGTAATGGCCGATGTCATGCCCGATGCGATGGCCATCGTCAAAAACCCGGCGTTGATGCCGTTGCGTTCCGGCAAGCCGAAGCTGACGTTGGAGGCACCACACGTTGTGTTCACTTTCAGCTCAGTTCGCAGGCGGTGCACCAGCCGCATGACCTGCACACCTGCCTGATTGATGGCACCAATCGGCATCACCAGAGGGTCATCCTGAGAGATACCGGTTTCATCATTGGATATGGCAACCACCGCAGCACCATATTTTTTGACCAGCGGCAAAACCGTTTCCAGCCGGTCTTCTTCGCCGGTCACGGAATTGACCAGTGCCTTGCCTTTGTAGACAGCCAAGCCTGCCTCCAGCGCAGCCACGATGGACGAATCGATCGAGATGGGCACATCGGTAACAGACTGCACCAGTTCGATAGCCCGAGCCAGCATTCCAGGTTCATCAGCCAGCGGAATACCCGCGTTGACATCCAGCATGTGCGCTCCAGCCTCTACCTGAGCCAATGCATCGGCAATAACGCGGCTGTAATCGCCGGCGATCATCTCAGCCGCCATGATTTTTCGGCCCGTCGGGTTGATGCGCTCACCGATGATGACGAACGGGCGATCGAATCCAATTACAACCTCCCGGGTCGCCGAGCTGATAACGGTATCTGTCACGTTGTTTCCTTCGCTGTTTGTGTTTCTGTATCACGCCCCGGATACCAGGGCACCCGACCATTGAGTACGCCGGACCGTTCAATGATCTCGGGAACGGACTCTTCCTGCCGATAGGCCATCAGATGAACACCCGACACACCTTTTATCTCCCGGATTTCCTGAATCAGGTCAATGCACACCTGACGTCCTTCGAGCGCAGGCTTCTCGGCACCAGCCATGCGTTTGATGACTGCATCCGGAATATGAATGCCGGGAACATTGGTACGCATCCAGTCTGCAGCCTTGGCTGAACGCAACGGACCTACGCCCACAAGAATGAAAACCTTGCCAAGCAGGCCTATGTCCTCTACTTGCTGCATGAACGTCTTGAGCCGTGGCACGTCATAACAGTACTGGGTCTGAATGAACTGCGCACCCGCCGCAACTTTCTTGGCCAATCGCTCGGCACGCCATTCAAAAGGCAGCCCGAACGGATTCGCGGCAGCCCCAAAAAAAACACGTGGCGCAAAAGTAACCTTGCGCCCGCTCTGAAATTTGTGGTCATCACGAAGGGTACGGCCGATTTCCAGCAATGACATGCAGTCCAGATCAAAGACCGGCTTGGCCTGTGGATGGTCTCCAGACTGAACGCCATCGCCAGTCAGGCACAACATGTTGGCCACACCCATGGCGGCTCCACCCAGAATGTCTCCCTGAATGGCTATGCGGTTCTTGTCCCTGCAGGAGATCTGCATGACCGGCGCGTAACCTATGCGCGTCAGCAGCGCGCAGACCGCGAGGCTCGACATATGGCAGTTGGCGCCGCTGCCGTCCGTCGCATTGATCGCATCCACATACCCGTCAAACACCCTCGCACGCTGATAAACATCTTCCGGGTCGGCAGAATCGGGAGGATCCAGCTCGGACGTCACCGCAAATGCGCCGGTACGCAATACACGCTCCAGCCTGCCTGGTGAAGTATGCCCCGGCAGGATGGGCAGCGGGTAGCCAGGCACTGGCTCGTCTTCGAACTTCATGCTTTTTCCAGCACCTTGTCTTCCGACTGGTCACGGGCGACTTTCAGCCAGGATGAACGCCCTTGCAGTCTGCGATCAACGGCTACCTGAACGACGCGGATGGCGCTCTTGCCTTCACGCATGCGCTCGCTACCTTCAAACGCCTCGACCCAGACGCATCGCATCTCGGGTTTGACTTCACAATTCCCGTTGGCACGCACACCGCCGCAAGGACCATTGCGCAAATTCTTCGGGCAATTCATGGAGCACGACATGCCAGTCGAACTCAAAGCGCATTGCCCGCACATCTGGCAGTCAAAGAGAAAACCTTTCACCACTTTTTCCATTGTGGCAACCGGCTTTTCAATCCGCTCATAACCAATCCACTTCCAGAGAGGATGCAGTCCAACAAACACCCGCTCAAACGCGTTGTAAAAGGTCTCCATACCAGCCGCATGACGCACCGACCAGCGGCGAACTGCGTACATCAGACTTCCCCTTCCGCTGCCGGCGCTTCTGGCGATCCACTGGATGCTTCTTCCAGGCCATGCGCACGGATCAGTCTTAACAAATCTTCATCGGAATAACGGGATTCGATTCGCTGCGCCTCGGCAGCAGCCTCGGCCTGAATATCGTCACTACAGCGACGCGGCTCACTTCGCTTCCAGTCAGCCAGGTAGTCGCCTGAACTGGCTTTTCCAGCACGCATCGCTGCCCGGTCGACCGCTTCCTGAAACCGGTGTGAAAGCTGGACCTTGGCAGTTTCCCGCCCCAGCTTCACAACCACCTGGGCGGGCACATCACGCCATGAAATCACAATCAGTTTTGCCATGAAATAACCCCAACATGTGCACGGCGCAGACTGTGCTCCAGCCCCCCATACCCCGTGACTCGGTATTCAAATTCAAGTCCAAGACGATCAGCAGCCCGCTGCCCGTCAGCAATGCCTTGCTGCGACTCCACCTGCACCAGGTAAACCAGTTTTCGATAGTTGCCAAAGTACTGGCTCATCAGCTCGGGGTGCCGGTCAATGCCCAGACCGTGTATCACCAGTCGCTCGAAATGCCGAAGCAGAAAATCTGTCAAATAGAAAGTGCCGGGCTCACGGTCAGCAAGCGCCTCAAAGACTGCGCTGCCAGCAAAAAACTCATAGCAATGCGCACCCGGTATCCGTTCGACCTGCTCTTCAGCAAGGACGGCATCAAGCAACCCCCCAGTGCCGCAGTCCGCATAGGCCACAAACATGGAGGCGTAACGCCCCCGGTTGGCACGGATTTTTTCTCGCACGGCTGCAGGGATTTTTTCGGGCCGGTTATGTAACTCGGCCGGCAAACACTGCACATCCATGTGAGGCCAGCCATTGACCTCCCGCAATGCAACGATCTCGCGTGCCAGTGCGCCACACGCAATGACCAGAGTGCCCGCAGCAGCGCCCATGGCAGCAACCTTAAGCCGCAGCTCCAGCGCGACGGGCAGCGATGAGCGTCTTGGCGGTCTCGACGGCAATGCCCGCGTCGCGACAGTAGGCATCGGCTCCCACCGCCTTGCCAAATTCCTCATTCAATGGTGCTCCACCCACGAGCACGATGTAGTCATTGCGTAGCCCTTTTTCTTTAAGCGTATCAATCACCACTTTCATGTAGGGCATGGTAGTAGTCAGCAGCGCCGACAGGCCCAGAATGTCCGGTTTGTGCTCTTCCAGAGCTGCCAGATATTTCTCGACAGGGTTGTTGATGCCCAGATCGATCACTTCAAAACCGGCACCTTCCATCATCATGGCAACCAGGTTCTTGCCAATGTCGTGAATATCCCCTTTCACGGTACCAATCACCATTTTTCCGATGGGCTCGACACCCGTTTCGGCCAGCAGCGGGCGCAGGATTTCCATACCGCCCTTCATCGCATTGGCGGCCAGCAGCACTTCAGGCACAAAAAGGATGCCGTCGCGAAAGTCAACCCCCACGATGCGCATGCCCTCAACCAGTGCCTCGTTCAACACGCGGTCTGCTGACCATCCCCGGCTCAACAGGATTTCGGTGGCTTCCACTACTTCTTCGCGCAAACCGTTGTAAAGGTCGTCATGCACCTGCTCCGTCAGATCCTCATCGTTGAGGGTACTCAAGTCCAGGTCATCATCAAACTCTTCTGCCATGGCGAACTCCTCGGATTACATGCGCGCGCCCACCGCGGACGCGGTGGCTTCACTTGTTGAAAATGGTACGGGGCCCCTCTTTGCACAGCTGACAGATTAGCGACTTTCGGTTGTCGCCTGACGACATGAGATTCACTCACACAGCGTATGAAGATTCGGACCAGCGTCGCAAGAACTGCAAATCCCGTCGCAACGACACAACCCGTTCTCCACTCGTTTCATAAACTGCCCGCACACCCGAGGTTATCTTCCCGGCAGGTATCAACCAAATTTGTTCAGGAGCAGCAACAGCATGAGCGTCCCACTCGAAGGCAAACCCCATTACATCCTCAATGCAACGTGCGACAGTCGTCTGGGAACCGTTGCAGCGGTTTCAGGCTTTCTGGCGTCGCGCCAGTGCTACATCACTGACATGCAGCAGTTTGACGATGTCCTGAGTGGCCGGTTCTTCCTGCGGGCCACGTTTTATGCCGATCCCGACAAGACACCCTCACTGGATGGCTTGCGCACCCAGTTCACTGAAGTGGCTGACCGTGAGCAAATGGAGTGGACCATTTACGATGGAGAGAAGAGACCCCGTGTGTTGATCATGGTGTCGAAGTTTGATCATTGCCTGGACGACCTGCTTTATCGCCATCGCACAGGCGAACTGAAAATGGATGTTACGGCCGTTGTGTCGAACCACCCCGACCTGAAGAAGCTCGTTGAAGCACACGACATACCCTACATCCACCTGCCCGTGACGGCACAAACCAAGGAGCAGCAGGAGAGCCGTTTGATGCAAATTGTTGGGGAGACCCAAAGCGATCTCGTTGTGCTGGCCCGCTACATGCAGGTTCTGTCTGACGATTTGTGCCGCCGGCTGCGCGGACGTGCCATAAACATTCATCACTCATTCCTGCCCGGCTTCAAAGGCGCAAAACCTTACCACCAGGCCCATGAGCGGGGTGTCAAGCTGACAGGGGCAACGGCACACTATGTGACCGCTGACCTGGACGAGGGGCCGATCATCGAACAAATTGTTGAGCGTGTGGACCACACTTACACACCCGAAAAGCTGGCGGCCGCAGGCCGTGATTCAGAATGCCGGGCACTTGCCGCTGCCGTACGGTTTCATATTGAACACCGCGTATTCCTGAACGGCAGCCGGACGGTCGTTTTCCGCTGATTCTTTTACGCTGTGGCTGGCGTCCCCAGCGTATTGCGCCGGCTGATCTGGCGCTCCGCGCTGGGCGTATGGCCGAACATGTTGCGATAACACTTGGAAAAATGCGGTGGTGACTGGAACCCGCATGCCACCGCAATCTCCATGATGGACATGGCCGTCTGCAGGAGCAATTCCCTGGCTCGCCTCAGCCGCATGTCCAGGTAATATTTGGTCGGCACCTGGCCCACGTACCGCTTGAACAGTCGCTCAATCTGGCGCCTTGATACGCCTACCAAAGCGGCAATTTCGTCCAGCGACAGCGGCTCTTCGATATTGGCCTCCATCAATGCGGCCGCTTCAATCAGGTTCTCATGAAACAGCCCCACGCGGGCCTGCAAGGGAATGTGCTGACGATCCTGGTCATTGCGGATCCGGTCCAGAATGAACTGCTCGGAAATCATGGGCGCGATGTCGCGGCCCAGGTGGTCCTTGATGATGTTGAGCATCAGGTCCAGCGGGGCGATCCCCCCCGTACACGTGAAGCGGTCACGGTCAATCGCAAACAACTGGTCAGAGAAGATCACCCGTGGGAACTCTTCCTGCAAGGCCGACATGTTTTCCCAGTGAATGACCGCCTTGTATTTGTCCAGCAGGCCAGCCTTGGCCAACGCGTAGCCACCCGTACACAAGGAACCCAGTGAAACATGACGCTGCGCGAGCCGTCGCAGCGCGGACAACAGTTCAGACGTCACCGCCTGTTCCACATTCACGCCGCCGCACACGAAGACGATGTTCGCGGGGCCCATTTTGTCGACCGGGATGGTGGGCGACAGGGTCAGGCCATTGCTGGCAGCAACCGGGTTGCCATCCAGGCTGGCCAGAGACCATTCGTAGACGTCCTGTTTGGTGACGCGGTTGGCCATTCGCAATGCCTCCACGGCACTGGAGAGGGCAATCATCGAGTAATTGGGCAGGGTCAGAAATACAAACCGGTGCTTCGGGAACTGACCCTTTGATTCCATAACTGACTTTCCGGTTTGCCGACACGCACGTCGGGCGAGTAATTCTTTAAGTCGCAAATTCGTCGACTGGTGCATTTGGAAGTCAACGAAGTGTCAATATACGCCCAATTTATACCGTTTGCGACATCATCAAGCCAAGTCTTTCCCTGCCGCATAGGCCATGCCTGTCAACCTAGTGCTGTGTGTCGTTCTTCCTGGCAGCGAAACCTAACCGGTCCCGAAGTGACTGCCGCGGGCGTTGGGCGCCGACCGTTTCAGTAATCCGGTCCAGCATGATGGCCAGTAAAACCACCGCCAGCCCCGACTCGAAACCCAAACCAATATCCAGCCGCTGAATGCTGGCCAGCACATCATTGCCGAGCCCGCCAGCACCCACCATGGACGCAATAATGACCATGGATAGCGCCATCATGATGGTTTGATTGATGCCGGCCATGATCGACGGCAGTGCGCCCGGAATCTGGACCTTGAACAGCACCTGCATGGGTGTGCAGCCAAATGTGACGCCTGCTTCAACCTGTTCCTTGTTTACCTGACGAATGCCCAGGCTGGTGAGACGCACCACCGGTGGCATGGCAAAAATCACGGTGGCCAGCACACCGGGCACACGCCCCAGACCAAATAGCATGGCGGCTGGAATCAGGTAAACGAAAGCCGGCATGGTCTGCATGAAATCCAGCGTGGGTCGAACAACGGCAGCAACCCGGTCGCTCTTTGCGACCCAGATGCCCAGCGGCAAGCCAATGACCAGGCTGATCACCGTTGCGGCGATGATCAATGCGAGCGTCACCATCGTCTGGGGCCAGAACCCTGTGCCATCAATCACCAGGCAGCAGGCCAGACAGAACAGGGCAAACTTCCAGCCCACGCGCCAGAAGCCGGTCAGCACAAAAATAGCTGTCACCATCCACACGGGCACCGCCTGCAATGCAAGCTCGATACCTTCAGTCATCGTGCCGATACCTGAGCCCAGACGCTCCAGCGTGCCACCATCGTTATCAATGACGAATTTGACACCCTGATCCACCCACTCGCCAAGCGGCAGAAATTCACTCATGGCCAGACTCCTCTTCAACCATTTTTTTCAATAAAATTGTCTGAGTTACGGCGCCCAGATAGTGCCCTGCAGCGTCAACTACCGGCAGCGGAAGCGGGTTTCTGACAATGCGCCCGATCAGGTCACGAAGGCTCATCGAATCAGGCACCGCGCCAACATCGTCGAGCATGGCGCCACTGAGCGCCAGGCCACCTGTCTGCAGGGTGCGCAGCATCGAGTCGATTGACACCGTGCCCTGCAGCCTGCCGTCGTCGCCCACCACAAACGCATAGTTGCGGCGCGTTTCTCGCAGTTGCTCGATCGCGCGCGCGCAATCGGAACGGGCATCGGCAGATGGGCAAATCACCAGTGTCTCATCGGTGCGGGCAACGTCTTTGGCCACCAGGTATTTCTTGACATCCACACCCTTGAAAAACGCCCGGACGTATTCATCACTGGGGTTTCGCAAAATTTCGTCCGGTGTGCCAATCTGGACAATGCGCCCCCCCTCCATGATGGCGATCCGGTCACCGATGTGAAAGGCCTCATCCAGGTCATGCGACACAAATACGATCGTGCGCTGCTGCTCGTTTTGCAGCTTGAGCAGCAGCTCCTGCATCTCGGTTCGCTTGAGTGGGTCCAGCGCGGAGAACGCCTCATCCATCAGCATCAGCGAGGGATCAACGGCCAGAGCACGGGCCAGACCCACGCGCTGCTGCATGCCACCGGACAATTCAGACGGCTGTTTGTGGGCGAAGGTGCCAAGCCCCACCTGGTCCAGCACTTCCATCGCCCGTTTTTCACGCGTCTTGCGGTCAACTCCCGCCACCTCCAGGCCAAAGGCTGTGTTGTTTAAAACAGAGAGGTGCGGCAGCAATGCAAAAGACTGGAACACCATGGCCATGTCTTTGCGACGCAAATCGACCAACGCCTTTTTGGTCATGGCAGCCACATCATGGCCGCCGACCAGAATCTGGCCATGGGTAGGTTCAACCAGGCGATTCAAAAGCCGGATCAGCGTGGATTTACCTGAGCCCGAGAGCCCCATGAGGACAAATATCTCGCCCTCATTGACATGGAAATTGGCATCCTTGACGCCCACCACCATACCGGTCTGCTGAAAAATCTGGTCTTTGGTTTGCCCGGCCTTCAGCATCTGCATGGCCACGTCGGGCTTGGGCCCAAACACCTTGTAGAGGTTCTTGACGACTATTTTTTCAGCCACGGTGCGCCCTCTATGTCCACGTCGAAAAGCAAGGATGCTAGCTGCAAGACCGGCAACTGTTCCCGCAAAAGCGACGCCAAATAGCTTTAATGCGACAAACTCATACCATCAACCGGCGGGTCCCCAAACCAGTGCCTTCGTATGTCTGTCGCGCCTCTGTACGGGCAAATCACGCCTCAAGCCGGTGCCGAAAACACGGTCAAAACACCCGTATAACCGTAAAGATGGTGGTGCGCGATTTCGCCACCTGCAAAAAACCCAACCAGCGGCACATCACCCAAAGCGCGTCGCACAATCTGCAACTCGGCACTGGGTCCGCCAAAGTGGGGGCCGCCCCGTCCGACACAGCTCACGTACACCGCCCCGGCAATACGGCGCCCCGGATGCGGCGTAGATTCAGCTTCGTTCGCGACCAGCGCATGGGCCGTTTCCACAGACAACTCCTCCGGCTCAAGCTCCTCCCGGATTTCAGCGCAGATGCGGGTTAAATCAGCCCGCGCTGCCTGCACATTGCGCTGGCAAAAGGCCAACTCCATATCCACTTCTGCCTGCGCAGAAATGGCCACGCCACGCCGCCCGGGGTCCAGCCCCACAATATGCCGCACGATCACATCACTGCCAAAATTGCCGCTTCGCCCCACGGCGTTGCGGCCACCAGCATCTTCCGGATTAACCAGCCCCACCAGTGTGGCCCGGACTTTTTCCAGCGCTGCCTGCGGCTGGTCCAGCGTCACGCCCAAGTCATCCAGCAACACGTCCAGCGCCGGTTCTCCATCCAGGGTGATCACCACGTTGCCCTCGGCTTGCGTGACCTTGCGGGCTTTGGAGACCGGCTGGCAACCCTGCGTGACGCGAGACACCAGGTTCACACCCTCGCCAAAAGCGACGCCACTCAGGCCACCACTGAACACGCCGCTCGCGGCACCCTGGCCGCTGATATTGCCATTGCCTCCCACCGCAAACTGCACCGATGCCGAACGGCTGGACGACAGGCCACCAAACAGGTAACCCGACGCCGTGCGTTCGGCCATTTCCTGCAGCAGTTCCGGTAAATCATGGGTTCCACCGTCGGCATGAATCAGGGCGGATTGTGCCTCGAACCCCAATCCTAACGGTGCCACGCCCGAGAACACACGGTACTGGTCAGGTGGCAACTCACACAACATGAGCACCAGCGCGGGCTCATCCAGGTATTCGACCTGATTGGCCACTACGCCCACCCCCACGGTGCCGGACCAATCAGTAATCTCCGGCAACTCGGCGCTCAGGTGCTCCAGGATGTCCTGTGCAGATGACGCGTAGTGATCCGTGATGTACAGCAGAGCCAACGTTGGTGAAGACGCGTACTCTGGCAACGCCATTTGGGCACGCACCTGCGCCAGCACCAGTCCGGCAGCCATCTGCCATTGCGGATGGGTGGCGTGCCCGTGAGGAAACAGTTTCATGGCGCCTCCAGCCCCTGCGGCCCAGCGAAACCTCAGCGGCTATGGACTACTTTCTTTTTAGCAGGTTTTTTTGCTCCAGCCCTTGTGGAACCTGCGCGATTAGCTATTGATTTTGTAGCAGACCCGGCCATGCCGCTGGCAGTCTTGATGGCTTCCTTGGCCAGCCCGGTCGCCATGTTCTTGGTGAAATCGACCGTCGTATTTTTGGTGGCGTCCTTCATGGCCCCGGCAGCAATCTGCTGAAACTGCTGGGTGAGGGACCCCCACAGTTGCAAGGGGTCCACCAGGCCAGCCACACCGGTCGCTGGTTTGGCCGCCTTGCTTCGCCCCGTGGCTTTGCCTACTGTCTTGGCTGCAGCGCCGGCCACAGCCCCCGCGCCAGCCGCCACGTTCGAAATCGTCTTGGCCGTGGACGCTGCCGTTTCGGTTACCCGCTGCACACCGGCCTGCACGGAATCCGCCGCCTTGAGCTTGAGCGCATTGGCGACATCGCCCATGTTGAAGTTCATGCCCTTCAGCGTGGACAGCGTCATCTTCTGGACTTCCAGCGCCTGAATGGTGGCCCCCAACGCGCGGGAGTTTTGTTCCAGCCAGAAGTGGACCGCTTTCAATTCGTCCAGCCGTTTCTCCAGTTCTTCCACATTGAGCGACGGCGTCACCCAATTGGCCAGATTGGGCATCTGGGGAATACTCTGCGAGGCCCCCTTGGCCAGGTTTTGCAGAAACTCAAAGCCGGGAACATATTTGCCAAAGCCTGAATCTTGTGTATCGCTCATGGGCACTCCAGAAGGGTTTGCTGAATATGTAACAGCTTACCCCAATGTGGGGCGCCTGGCGATATGGATTTGTTGATGTTTTCTCGGACTGCGCTCGGGAAAAGGGCGCCCCACCACCAACGGCCGGGCCCCCGCCCGCACCGCCAAAACCGCCAGCAACCCGCCCCCCGACAGCCAAAAAAACCCCGGGGGGGCCCCCCCCGCCCCAAAAACGGGCCCCCCCCCGGCCCCCCCCCCCCGGCCCGCGGCGCGCGGCGCCCCCAGCCAGGCGGGCCCCCCAACGCGCCCAACCCCGGCCCCAGGGGCCCCCCCCCCCCCCCCGCCCCCGGCGGGGGACAACCCCCGGCGCCCCGGGGGCCCCCCCCGGCGGCGGGCCCGCCCGCCGCGCCCCCCGCGCCCGCGCCGGGAACCCCCCCCCGCCCCCGCCCCCCGCCCCCCCCGCCCAGAAAACGCCCCGCCCCCGCCCGGGCGCCCCGCCCCCGAGGCCCCCGCCGCCGCCCGCCCGCCGGCCCCCCCGCCACGCCCCCCCGGGCAGGGCCCCCCCAGCAACACACCCGGGCACCCGCCCGCCCCCGGGGGGCCCGCGGCCGCCCCCGCGGCCCCCGGCGGCCCGGGCCCCCCCCCGCCCCGGAAAGGGCCGCGCCCCCCCCCGCAGGCCGCCCCCCCCCCGCGCCCCGCGGGGGGGGGACCCGCCCCCCCCCCCCCCGGCCCCACGGCCCCCCCCCCCGCCCCCGCCGCGGGCCGGGCAAAAGGGCGCCCCCCCCGCAGGGCCGCGCGGGGCCCCGCGGCGACCCGCCCCCCCCCGCCCCCCAGCGCCCCCCGGCCGCCCCCCCGCCCCCCCCGGGGGGGGGGGCCCCCCGGCGGGGCGCCGCGGTGGTTATGCACCGGCGCAGTAGACACAGGTACCTTCAGCTCAACCTTGCTTTCCACACCTTTCGCGTCCTTGAACACCAGGGTGAGCGGGATCGTGCTGTCTTTGGGCAGAGCAGCCTTCAGATCCATCAGCATCACATGGTAGCCACCGGGTTTGAGTTCTACGGTCTTGCCCGCAGGCAGTTCCAGGCCGCCTTCGACAGCGCGCATTTTCATCACGTCGCCATCCATCTTCATTTCGTGGATCTCGGTTACACCAGCGACAGGGGATGAGCCGCCAACCAGCCTGGTGCCTGCCTTGGACGTGATCTTCATGAAGGCACCTGTCGCGCTTTGTCCCTGCACACTGGTACGTACCCAGGCGTCTTTGACTTCAACAGTTTGCGCAAATGCGGACGCAATGCAACCGGCAGCCAAAGCAGCGGTAGTGATGATGGTTTTCAAATTCATGATGTTTCCTTTACAGGGTTGAAAAAAACTAGGGGGTTTTGACTGCGGATTGCGCAGGATGGTGATCGCCATGCCCGGAATCCATCCCCACAATGCCTGCCAAAAGCGTGCGTGGGTGCGATGCGGTGAAACAGCGAATTCATGAACGCTCTCCTTCGGTCAAGCGGTTCAATGCTGATGCCCTGCGGCACCGGATTCAATGATTTCCAGCAGGGCAGCAGGTGACTTCAATCCTTTGGTCAGGGTACCTGAGGCGGGTGTTTCAGCCCAGTCGAGGCTACCCTTCTCACAGGTTTGCAACACCTTGAACCACATCGGACCCGCCTCTTTGGGCAAGCTGCCGCGCAGGACAAATTCGTCGTACCAGGCGTCTTGCAGCCAGCTGTCTTTTGATGCGGCCGTCCAGGTCACTTCCAGCAAGCCCTCGGAAACCTGTTTGCCGTGGTCGTCATAGGGTTTGGCGAGTTTACCCACCTGGGTGGTGAGCACCCAGCCCGCCTTGGGCATGGGTTTGGCTCCCGTGAACGCGTTGGGAATGGTGACGCGTAGCGTGGTAACCGGTGAGCCATCACAGCCGTGGCCGACCCGCAAGGTGGCGCGGTAGCTGGTGCCAGCCAGCGCCGCCTGGTCACCAGAACCGCGTGGGAAAAGATGAAGAAGCGAAAAGAACAAGCCAGGCCCAAAGCCAGGACGGCATGAGATACACGCATGGGAAACCTCCAAAACCACAGATCAAAAAGAACCGTCAGCCCTTGATAACAGGGCGTCAGGCGCTATAACTTTGACAGTTCAGGAGAAGGTGGGCGGCCCGCGTGCGGGAAGCGGTGCAGCCGTGAGCCACGCAATGTGCGCGGCAGGAATGCCCTGAAGGGCGTAGCCAAGTGGCTGGGCTGGTTCCGCCGTCACCCGGGCGACCGGTGGTGGCGCCCCAGGGGTCATGCAAAGCGGGCAGTCCATTGCGCGACTAGCAACCTCTTGTATGCTGCCATCGTCGGCCGTGACCAGCACTTTCATCGCGCCAGAGCCCGTGCAGATGAGCAGGATGTCCTGCGGCTTGATCAACGGTGAAGCCACTGCCGCGCCAATGGACAACGCAAACCACACCAGCACGAAGCGGGCGAGGATGTGGGCGTTGCGCAGGAATTGCATGCGGTGGATTATGGCACTTCGCGATATAGGCGCCACCCCATCGTTCTCCATCAAAGCGCATGTTTTGCCTGCTATCCTGACGCCACCATGAATTACACGTTTGCCTCAGCCACCATCCTGCTGATTCTGATCACCGATCCGATCGGCAACATTCCCATCTTCGCCAACGCGCTCAGCCACGTGGCCCCCGAGCGGCGACCATGGGTGATTTTGCGTGAAGTGTTGATCGCCTTCATCCTGCTGCTGACCTTCATGTTTGTCGGCGAAGGCTTTCTCAAGCTGATGAACCTGAGCGAGCTGTCCCTGCAAATTGGCGGCGGCGTGATCCTGTTTCTGATTGCGCTGCGCATGATCTTTCCGCAACCTGCTACTGAAACCCATGAGTCGCTGGGCGAGCCGCTGATCGTGCCGCTGGCCATTCCCGCCATCGCCGGTCCGTCTGCGCTGGCCACGGTGCTGCTGCTGGTGTCGCAAGCGCCCGAGCGACGCATGGAATGGATTGGCGCACTGTGCATCACCATGGCGGTGAGCGCCGTGGTGCTGGTACTGGCCGAGCGCATTCAGCGCGTGGCGGGTGACCGCTTCGTGGTGGCGCTGGAGCGCCTGATGGGTCTGGTTCTGGTGGCTGTGTCCATTGAGATGATGCTGCGCGGCATCAAGACCTTTGCCATCCAGCTCACGAAAGCGGTCTGATCTCCTGATCAGGAGAGTGAAACGACCTCCTGGTCGATAGCGCCAAACACGCTCTGGCCATCCTTGCCCCTGGCTTCGATGCGGATAGTGTCGCCAAACTTCATGTAAGCCGTTGACGGCTTGCCATCCAGAATGGTTTCAATGGCGCGTTTCTCGGCGATACAGCTGTAGCCATTCACCCATTCTTTTTTGCCATTTTTCTCGATGGCGCGGTTGCTGATGGTCCCGCTGCCGACGATGCTGCCCGCGCGCACATTGCGCGTTTTGCAAATGTGCGCAATCAGCTGCCCAAAGTGGAAGGTCATCTCCGTCCCCGCATCACACATGCCCACCTTGCGGCCATTCCAGGTGCTTTGCACGGTGAGGCTGGCGCGGCCCTTGTTCCACGCATCCCCCAGCTCATCCAGCGTCACCGCCACCGGGCTGAAGGCGGTCGCAGGCTTGCTCTGGAAAAAACCGAAGCTCTTGGCCAGCTCGTCGGGAATCAGGTTGCGCAGACTCACGTCGTTGGCCAGCATGATCAGGCGAATGCCGTCCAGCGCACGCTCGGGTGTGCTGCGCATGGGCACATCGCCGGTGATGACTGCCAGCTCGGCCTCGAAATCGATGCCGTAGGCCTCATCGGCACACACAACGTTGTCGCAGGGGCCGATGAAATCATCACTGCCGCCCTGGTACATCAGCGGCTCGGTGTAGTAGTTGGCAGGTACTTCGGCATTGCGGGCCATGCGCACCAGCTCCACGTGGTTGATGTAGGCCGAACCATCCGCCCACTGGTAGGCGCGTGGCAGCGGTGCCATGCACATCTTGGGGTCAAACGGAAAGGCGTGGCGGGCTTTGCCCTGATTGAGCGTGTCGTACAAATCCTGCAACTGGGGCGACATGAAGTTCCAGTCATCCAGCACCTGCTGCAGCCTGGCGGCGATGCCGGTCGCATAATGCGCGGTGGCCAGGTCACGCGAGACGACGACGAGCTGGCCGTCGCGTGAGCCGTCCTTGTAGGTGGCGAGTTTCATGAACGCTGGGTCTCCAGAAATATTTTTTGGTAATTACGTATAGTTAAACTGATTTAACTAATCGAAACCGGTCGAATTCTAAAACACATGGAAAAAGCGCGCGCTGGCATCCAGTCCGTTGAAGTGGGTTTTACCCTGCTGGATGCGCTGGCACGTGCCGCAGGTCCCCTGATGCTGCGCGACCTGGCAGCCGCGTCAGGCATGAGCGCGGCCAAGGCACACCGGTATCTGGTGAGTTTTCAGCGCCTCGGGCTGGTGATTCAGGACGCCGCCACCACGCGGTATGACCTCGGCCCGGCCGCACTCAAGTTAGGGCTTGCTTCGCTCTCACGCATCGATGCCGTGAAACTGGCACGCGAGCGCGTTGGCTCGCTGATGCTGCAGATGGGCCACACACTGGCCCTCGCTGTGTGGGGCAATCAGGGGCCGACCATCGTGCACTGGGAAGAGTCGCCTCGGGCCGTGACGGTCAACCTGCGGCTGGGCGACGTGATGCCGCTGCTTTCCAGCGCCACGGGGCGCTGCTTCTCTGCCCACATGTCACGCGACGCCATGGCGCCGATGCTCAGCGACGAGTTGGCCCGCGCCCGCAAGCTGGCCCGCCCGGATGTGCCGCGCACCCAGGCCGAACTGGACAAGCTGCTGCAGGATGTACGTCAGCGCGGTTTGGGCCGCGTGGTGGACACGTTGTTGCCGGGCATTGCCGGTTTCTGTGCGCCGGTCTTCGACTTTGACGGCCACATGGTGCTGGGCATTGTGGCGCTAGGCTCGGTCGCCACATTTGATTCGCGCTGGGACGGTGCCGTGGCCAAGGCGCTGCGCGTTGCGGCGGCACAGCTGTCGAATGATCTGGGTTACAAGGGCTGAATGTTGGTGCGGAATCCCATGAACGCTGCCATGCCGGTCAGAACGCTGGCCTTCATGACCGTCAGCGTGGTGCTGGCCCACGTTGTGGTGTTGCAGGGCACCTCCGTGGCGCTGAGCCTGAATGAGCCCACCATCACCCGGCCTTTCATCACCCGCACCATACAGTTAACGCCACCCGCCGCTGTGAATAACGCGGCGACAGCACCTGCCGCTGAAACCGAGCGCCCGGCAGGTATCAGAAAAAAAAGGCCTGTCAATCTGAAAAACATGCCAGATTCAGAGCTCAATAGCCCCATAGACCCGGTGGAATATGCGCAGGCAGCTCCTAAAACAGTAGCGCCCGACGCACTGTCGGAAACACCTCAACCACCCGTCGTGGTTGCCGCCGCGGCACCCACACCAGTTCCGGTTGCATCCGAGCCGAAGGCTCAGGACACAGCCACCGCAGCCCCGAAAATATTTGTCATGCCGGGCTCCACGCGCCTTAAATACAACGTGACAGGCGGCAAAGACGGCCTTACCTACCACGCCCGGGCTGAACTGTTGTGGTTGCATGATGGCAAGACCTATGACGCACGCATGGAAGTCAGCGCCTTCATGGTGGGCTCGCGCGTGCGAACCAGCGCGGGACGGGTGACGGCTCAGGGCCTGGCGCCCACCCGCTTTTCGGACAAAAGCCGCGCTGAGCTGGCCGCCCACTTTGACCATGACAAGGGCCGGGTCACATTCAGCAACGGACCCGAAGCCCCCTTGCTGGCGGGTGCACAGGATCAGCTGAGCCTGTTTATCCAGCTGGGTGCCCTGCTGGCGGGTGAGCCAGGTAAGTACCCGGTGGGCACCACCATCTCGACGCAAACCGTCGGACCTCGCGCCGCCGAAACCTGGGTGGTGACTGTGGAGCGCGAGGAAAAGCTTGAACTCCCCGGCGGCGACCTGGCCACGGTGAAACTGGTGCGCAACCCCCGGCGCGAATACGACCAGAAGGCGGAGCTGTGGCTGGCGCCGTCTCTGAGCTACCTGCCGGTGCGGCTGCGCATCACGCAGCCTAATGGCGACTATGTCGACCAGCAGTGGCGAGCCACCGAGCCACCCGGATGACGACAACCCGGTCCGTCGGTTAGCCCTTGAAAAGCGCCAAGCCGCAGCCAACTGTGGGTGAATGATGTTTACGGGATAATTGACGCATGCATACGCTCTACGACTCTGAAACCTTTTCTGTGACCCACATGCTGGCCAACGCAGTGGAAGGGGAAGACGTTGCACCCGCGCCACCGGCGCCCACCTTGGCCCGCCACGGGTTCGAGATTGTGGACAAGCGCGCCAACAAAGAGGTTTATCTGGACGGCTCATGGGCCGAATTGTTCCAGCAGCACATTTCTGCCTGGCAGCTCAATACGCCCACGCAGGAAGAAGTGGAAGACACGCTGGAGCGTTATGCCGAGCTGGCTCAAAACCCGGTGGTGGTTCACTAGGCTCAGGCTCTCAGGGGTTACTGCGGTGGCCGTGCTGGCCGCCGCCTGCGCAGCCCCGCCATCGGCGACCAACGCCGCCGACCCCGGTTTCAACGTTTCGCAGCGCATCAGCGCCCTGCTGCCCACCGACATCCTGTTGCTGGGCGAACAGCATGACGCACCAGACCACCAACGGCTGCAGCGCGCCGTGGTGCTGGCTCTGGTCGAGCGCGGGCAGCTGGCCGCACTGGCACTGGAGATGGCCGAACAGGGCACCAGCACAGCGGGTTTGCCCCCTGACTCGGGTGAAGGCCCGGTGCGCAGCTCCCTGAAATGGAACGATGACGGCTGGCCGTGGGCCAACTATGGCCCGGTGGTGATGGCCGCCGTACGCGCCGGGGTGCCCGTGCTGGGCGCCAACCTGCCGCGCGACCAGGATGCGCGACGCCATGCAACTCGACACTGGGACCGGCATCTGGGCCGGGAACAGCTGCAAACCCAGCGCAGCAACATCCGCGAAGGCCACTGCAACCTGCTGCCCGAGAACCAGATTGCACCGATGACCCGCATCCAGCTTGCCCGCGACGCCGCCATGGCCAAAACCGTGATGGCGGCGCGTCAACCCGGCAAAACCGTGCTGCTGATCGCCGGGGGTGGTCATGTAGACCGGGCACTGGGTGTACCCACTCACTTACCCGAAAATACCTCGTCAAAAGTGGTTCTAGCCCTTGCCAATTATGCGCAAGCAGCTACAAATTCAGGAGCAGACGCCGTGTGGCAGACAGCGGCGTTGCCACCGCGGGACTACTGCGTTGACATGAAAAAGCAAATGGGTCGCTGAGCGTTGCCGCGCCGGTGAGGTGCATCAGGTCTTCGGCAAAGGCCTCGCTGCGCGCCAGCATCGGGAACTGGGCGGGGTCGTCTGCTCCACCCGACTCCGATGGCTTGGGCGCGATAAAAGTGCTGGCGTTTTGTTTGCGGAAGGTCAGGCGCATGGCGGATGCCTCGACAGGGTAAGGGTGGATAAAAACCAGCCTCCACTGTGCCGCCTGCATATGACAGCATGGTGTCAATAAACCCCGCAAACACCCGCTTGTTGCGCCAATGCGTCAAACTCGCGCGTAGGCGCAGAACACGCCGTCCGCCTGTTTGGACGTGGCGTAGTGGGTGTCGTGGGTGAAGGCCAGCTCGCGGATGCTGCCGCAAGTCATCAGGCTGCCCAGCTTTTCCTTGAAACCCATGGTTTCCCAGACTTCCAGCTTCACGGTGAAGGCAAACGGCGCGCCCGGCTTCAGCGCGCGAAAGATCTCGTCCAGGCAATTCGCTCCCACGTGCCCGTGCGTGAAGGTTCCGGAGCAACTGGCGCCTTCATACGTGTCGGAGGCGATGGGCAGCGGCTGGTTCAGGTCGGCGTTGAGGAAGTGGCGGTAGATGCCGCGGCGGGCGGCCACCTGCATCATCTCGTCAGACACATCCAGCCCGTCCAGTGTCTGAAAACCGTGGTCAGCCAGCCCCTGCCCGGCCAGCCCGGTGCCGCAGCCAATGTCCAGCACGGTGGCCTTGCGGTTGGGCAAGTGCTGCGCCAGCAGGTTGGCCACCCGCGTGGGCGACAGGTAGTTGAGCCCCTGCAACATGGTTTCGTCGTAGGTTTCAGCCCAGTCGCGGTACAGCGCGCGGGACTGTTCGTCGCCATTGAGCGCGTAGGCGCGCTCCAGCAGCTTGGCAGCTTGCGGGCTGACGCCGACGGGCATGTGTTTGGGGGTGGTGCTCATCGCCGCAGTGTAGGCAGATGCGCTGGGGGCTGCAAGCGGCGCTGGTTAGAGTTAGTACAGCCTGAAATCTGCCATGGCCTCGCCCAGCCGCACAGGGCGGGCCGGGGCCCAGCTCTTGTTGAACTGGAATGGCCCCTTGGGGAACAGCATCACCACGGTGGAGCCCAGCAGGAAACGGCCCATCTCGTCGCCCTGCTTGAGGTCCACCTCGTGGTCGCCATCCCCGTCATAACGCCATTCGCGCACCTGGCGTGTGCGCGGCGGGTTCACCACGCCGTGCCAGACGGTGGCCATGCTGCCCACCACCGTGGCACCCACCAGAGTCAGCACAAACGGCCCGTGGGCCGAGGCAAACACACACACCACGCGTTCGTTACGGGCAAACAGGCCCGGCACCCCGCGCGCCGTGGTGGGGTTGACCGAGAACAGGTCGCCCGGCACATAGATCATGCGGATCAGGCGCCCATCACACGGCATGTGGATGCGGTGGTAGTCCTTCGGGCTCAGGTACAGCGTGGCAAAGTGGCCGTCCTCAAACTGCGCGCCCAGCTCGGCATCGCCGCCTACCAGCGCGGTGGCGGAATACTGGTGGCCCTTGGCCTGAAAAATCTGGTCGTGCGCGATGGCGCCGTACTGGCTGATGGCACCGTCCACCGGGCAGATCAGGTCAGCCTGCGCCAGCGGTCGCGCACCGGGTTTCAGCGCGCGGGTGAAAAATTCGTTAAATGAAGGGTAGCTGGCGATGTCCGGGTTCGCGGCCTCGCTCATGTTCACCTGGTACTTGCCTACAAACCACTTGATCAGCCGCGTCGTGGCCGCTCCGTAACGCCGGGTCGCGACCCAGCCGCCAAAAACGGTCAGGGCCCGTTTGGGGAAGAGGTATTGGGGCAGTACGGAAAGGCGGTCAGACACGGATGGGGAACCTGCAGGGTTGGTGGGACGGGATAAGGGGCTGGATAACAAAGGGTGGCGGATTATAAAAGGGCCGCCGGAAGGGCTGGCGGCGGCACAATGGCGCCATGACCGCCTCCCGCATTCCCCCCATCCAATGCCTGCTGACGTTTGAGGCGCTGGCCCGGCTGCGCAGCGTCACACAAACGTCAGAAGAGCTGTGTGTGACACCCAGCGCCGTGAGCCACCGCGTCAAGCAGCTGGAGCAGATCATCGGCACCAAGCTGTTTGGCCGGGCCGATTTTTCGCTGACCACCGAGGGCAGCGAATACCTGGCCCACGTGCGCGAGGGCCTGGCCACACTGCAAAAGTTTCCCGGCGCGGCGGCCATGCCGGGCAAACGCAAGCTGCGTCTGGCGGTCACGCCCACGTTTTCGCGCTCCATCCTGATTCCGAAACTACGCCAGTTCACCGAGGCGTACCCCGAGATCGACGTGACGCTGCAGGTGTCCATCCCGCTGCTGGACGTGGTGGCCGAAGACGCCGACCTGATGGTGCGTTTCGGCACGGGCCGCTACGCCGATGTGGAGCACGTGTGCCTGATGAAGGACGACGTCACGCCGCTGGCCTCACCCGCGTGGGTGCGCGAGCACGGGCCATTTGACGTGCCACAGGATCTGGAGGGCGAAGCCTTTCTGCGCAGCCCGCTGGAGCCCTGGCGCACCTGGTTTGCCGCCAACCAGCTGGACTGGCCCGAACCCATGGAGGGCTCGCAGTTCAACGACGTGGGCCTGATGTGCGACGCCGCCGCTGCCGGCATGGGCGTGGCGCTGGTGCGCCTCAAACTGGGCGCGCCCTGGCTGGAAAACGGCACGCTGGTGCGGCTGGGTTCCAATTCCGTTTTTGGCCACAACGTGCCCAGCCCGCACGCCCACTATCTGTGCTGGCGCACCGGCATGATGGAGCGCTGGGAGTGTGCAGCGTTTGCGGAATGGCTGAAGAAGGTTGTGAATTAGGCATTTTCAGGCATCAAATAGGCCTCTAGCCCTCGTCGATATTGCGTAAACAGCTATTATTTTTATAGCGATCAGGTTTTCACATGGATCTGAAAAAATCTTCAATCCGCTGGTCATGGCTTTAGCCTAAAGTTACGCTTACCCGACGACTCACCCCGCCCAACCCATGAATGCACCCATATCCCCCCAGCAAACCACCACGCTACAGCGAACCCAGCGCCAGGCGCAGGTGGTGCAGGGCCTGCAGGCGGTTTTGCCCGCCCACGCGCTGCTGTGGAACAACGAAGACACCACGCCCTATGAGTGCGACGGCCTCACCGCCTACCGCGAGCGCCCGCTGGTGGTGGCCCTGCCAGAAACCGACGAGCAGGTACAAGCGGTGCTCAAGGCCTGTCATGCCATGGATGTTCCGGTGGTGGCGCGTGGTGCCGGCACGGGTCTGTCGGGTGGTGCCATGCCGCACAAACTGGGCGTCACGCTCAGCCTGGCCAAGTTCAACAAGATCCTGAAAATTGACCCCGTGAGCCGCACCGCACGGGTGCAGGGCGGCGTGCGCAACCTGGCCATCAGCGAAGCCGCTGCGCCGTACGGCCTGTATTACGCGCCCGACCCCTCGAGCCAGATCGCCTGCACCATTGGCGGCAACGTGGCCGAAAACTCCGGCGGCGTGCATTGCCTGAAATACGGCCTAACTGTTCACAATGTGCTGAAGGTGCGTGGCTTCACCGTGGAAGGCGAGGCGGTGGAGTTCGGCAGTGATGCGCTCGATGCGGCGGGCTACGACCTGCTCTCGCTCATCATCGGCTCGGAAGGCATGCTGGCGGTGACCACCGAGGTCACGGTGAAGCTGGTTCCCAAGCCGCAACTGGCACGCTGCATCATGGCCAGTTTTGACGACATCCGCAAGGCCGGTGACGCGGTGGCCGCCGTGATTGCAGCCGGCATCATCCCCGCCGGGCTGGAAATGATGGACAAGCCCATGACAGCCGCTGTGGAAGACTATGTTCACGCGGGCTACGACCTGACGGCCGAGGCGATATTGCTGTGCGAAAGCGATGGCACGCCGGAAGAAGTGGAAGAAGAAATTGGCCGCATGAGTGACGTGTTGAAACGCTGCGGTGCTACCGCTATTGCCGTCAGCCAGAACGAGGCCGAGCGCCTGAAGTTCTGGAGTGGCCGCAAAAACGCCTTCCCGGCGAGTGGCCGCATCAGCCCGGATTACATGTGCATGGACTCCACCATCCCGCGCAAACGCCTGGCCGACATCTTGCTTGCCATTGCGGAGATGGAGAAAAAGTACAACTTGCGCTGCGCCAACGTCTTCCACGCGGGCGACGGCAACCTGCACCCGCTGATTTTGTTTGATGCCAACGACCCCGACCAGTTGCACCGCTGCGAGCTGTTTGGCGCCGAGATTCTGGAAACCAGCGTCGCCATGGGCGGCACGGTGACCGGTGAACACGGCGTGGGCGTGGAAAAGCTCAACAGCATGTGTGTGCAGTTCAGCGCCGCCGAAAACGAACAGATGTTTGGCGTAAAGCGTGCTTTTGACGCCAAAGGCCTGCTCAACCCCGGCAAGGTGATTCCCACGCTGCAGCGCTGTGCCGAATACGGCAAGGAACTGGTGCGCGGCGGCACCTCGAAATACGCCACTGCGTTCCCGGACCTGCCGCGGTTCTAGCGCACATGGCGGAACCAGCCGGGCACAACATCAAAGGCCTGACAGGTCTGGCCTGGCTGCTGGCGCTTCAGTCTGCCGGTGAGCTGCTGTCGCGCGGCCTCTCGTTGCCCTTCCCCGGCCCGGTGGTCGGCATGATGTTGCTGCTGCTGGCGCTGCGCTGGCCGCTGGTGCGGGAGTCGGTGGCCGCATGTGCCGACTTTTTGCTGGCGCACCTGTCGCTGCTGTTTGTGCCAGTGGGTGTGGGTGTGATGACGCATCTGAGTCTCGTCAGCCAATACGGTGGGCGCATGCTGGTGGTCGTGGTGCTGTCCACATTGATCGGCATGGCGGTGACGGCGCTGGTGCTGCACGCTCTGCGCGACAAATCCAGCCCTCAGGAAGACCATGCCCAAGTTCGTTGAGTTATGGGTTTACCTCTCGGCCACGCCGCTGTTCGGCCTGACGGCCACGCTGGTTGTGTATGTGCTGGCACAGACGCTTTACACACGATTGAACCAGCCCGCCTGGGCCAACCCGGTGCTGTGGAGCGTGGTGGTGATTGCCAGCGTGCTGCTGGCCACGGGTGTGTCGTACCCCACGTATTTTTCGGGTGCGCAGTTCATCCACTTCCTGCTCGGCCCCGCGGTAGTGGCACTGGGCTGGCCTTTGTGGAAACGCCGTGTGGAGCTTCGTCAGCGCTGGGGGCGTTTGTTATTGGCTGCTTTGGCCGGAGGCATCGCAGCCAGTGCTTCCGCTGTCGCTTTGGGTTGGCTGGTGGGGTTGCCCACTGACGTGGTGCTGTCGCTCGCGCCCAAATCCGTCACCGCACCGGTGGCGATGGGTATTGCAGAGAAGATTGGCGGCATACCGGCACTGGCAGCCGTCTTTGCCGTGATCACCGGAATGGTAGGTGCGCTGTTTGGCAAGGCCTTGTTTGATGCTTTCAGGATTCCCACCGACGCGGCAGGTTGGGCCGCCCGCGGCTTTGCGCTGGGCACCGCGTCGCACGGCATTGGCGCGGCGCGGGCCATGCAGGTCAACGCCGATGCAGGCGCCTACGCCGGTCTGGCGCTGGGCCTGCAGGTGGTGCTGACCTCGCTGCTGATTCCGCTGGTGTTCAGGCTGTCACATTGAGCAGCGAGCCGGTCGCGGTGGCAGGCGCGCTGGCGGCTTCCGGCTTCATGGACTGCGCCAGTGTCTGCAGGAATTGCTTGAGTTTGGCCGCCATGTCGGTGGCGGGGCTGTCTGCCGGGGTGCTGGTGGTTTTGGGCTGCAGCGCAGCAAATAATTTGGTGAAAGCAGCCAGCAGGCGGTTGCTGCTGACCGCTGGCGTGGCTGGCGTGGCTGGCGTGACAGAAGCAACGGATGTTGTGGCGCTGGCCGCCGTTACATCGGTCGCTGTGGCCGTGCTGGTTGCCACGGGCGTCGCGGCAATACTGGTAGCCGTGGACGCCGCAGTTGAGGTTGTGGAAGCCGCCGAACTGGCAGTAGGTGCCCCCAACGTCTGGGCCAGTTGCCCGATACGTTGCGCCAGGTCCCCGTAACCCCGACCGTATTCACCGGCACGTCCGGCGCGATGGTCGTGATGCCCATGGTGCCCATGTCCGTGTCCGTGTTCGTGCCCCGTTCCCTGTCCTCGCTCCTGCTCACCATTGCCACCCCCTCTCAGGGCCTGGAACAACTCATGGGCGAATTCGTGAACGGCTTTTTCAATATCCCTGGACTCAGCTCCTGAATCCGCCGCAATGGCCTTCGTGGCTGCATCCGTGGTCGCGCTGGCGGCGGATGGGGTTGCAGCGACTGACGTTGTCGCGGTCGTGGCAGTGGTGGTTGCGGCAGCAGATTGCCCCACACCCAACGCCTTGAGCGCCGCCATCATGGCTTTTGCCAGCGTGTTTTGCTGCCCGCCACCGTGACGATCACAGCCAGATTTAACCCTTTTTGGAGCCTCGTCATCCGAAGTAACCGGGGCATTTGAAGCCACGGCGGCAGACCTGGCCGTTTGCGACTGATACGCACCCATACATGACGAAGCAATAGACGATACAGACATTTCAATTCTCCCTAGCCATGAGGCCACATGCAGAGAGGCATCACGCCTCATCCATGCAGGAGTTTTCGACCGCGCTAGCGCCCGGCTTGACCGTCCATTGGTAACAGTTTGAAAACGGCGCCTGAAAAGGCCGCCAATTCAACGCATCAGAGAATCTGGCTCAGGGCTTTTTCCAGATGCGCCACCGTCCGGTCCACGTTGTGCAGCTTGTCCAGCCCAAACAGACCGATGCGAAAGCTCTGGAAATCAGCACCTTCATCGCATTGCAACGGCACACCCGCCGCAGTTTGCAGACCCTGGCCCAGGAACTTCTTGCTGGACTGGATGCCGGGGTCATCGGTATAGCTCACCACCACGCCGGGTGCCTGGAACCCTTCTGCCGCCACGCTCTTGAAGCCCTTGCGCACCATCAGTGCACGCACCTTGTTACCCAGCTCCTGCTGTTCGGCACGCACTTTGTCAAACCCATAGGCCCGCGTTTCTTTCATCACGTCGCGCGTGCGCATGAGGGCATCGGTGGGCAGCGTGGCATGGTAGGCGTGGGCGCCACCCTCGTAGGTTTCCATGATCTGCAGCCATTTTTTCAGGTCACAGGCAAAGCTGGTGCTGGTAGTCGCGTCGATTCGCGTGCGCGCCTGTTCACTCAGCATCACAAACGCGCAGCAGGGCGAGCCGCTCCAGCCCTTTTGCGGCGCGCTGACCAGCACGTCCACGCCGCAGGCAGCCATGTCTACCCAGATCGTGCCCGAAGCAATGCAGTCCAGCACAAACAGGCCTCCTACTGCGTGCACGGCGTCTGCCACAGTGCGCAGGTAGGCGTCGGGCAGGATCATGCCGGAAGCGGTTTCCACATGCGGCGCGAACACCACGTCGGGCTTTTCGGCCTTGATCGTGGCGACCACTTCATCAATGGGTGCGGGAGCGAAGGGTGACTGCTTGTCTGCCCCCAGGCGGCGGGCTTTGAGCACGGTGGCGCTGGCGGGAATGTTGCCCATCTCGAAAATCTGCGTCCAGCGGTAGCTGAACCAGCCATTGCGGATGACCAATGCCT
The DNA here is from genome assembly GCA_016707075.1 of Candidatus Egaibacter danicus. Lineage (GTDB taxonomy): Bacteria > Pseudomonadota > Gammaproteobacteria > Burkholderiales > Burkholderiaceae_C > Egaibacter > Egaibacter danicus. Next base: position 24,881 of record JADJII010000002.1, on the reverse strand, counting down.
TTTTGCCCGTGGCAAATTGACGGGCTACAGCCTCCATGCCAAAGGTGCCGCTGCCGGGTACCACAATGGCTGATCGGGCGTGATACACCTCTTTCAGTATGGATGAGATGTCTTTCATCACGCCCTGAAAGCTCTGCGACATGTGATTGAGCGCGCGGTCGGTGTAGACCACGGAATATTCGAGCAGCCCTTGCGGGTCTACATCCGGTAACAAGCCAGGCATCGTCAGCTCCAGAACGTCAAAATGGCATTCTCGCAGACGGTGCTCACCATCATCTGCGTTTGGCGTTCACGTTAACCCTTGTGCGAGCCACAGACGCGTCTGCGCCGGGTCGATGACGGCGTCGATTTCCAGCGTGGCGGCCATGTTGATCGCGCTGCCACTCTCGTACTGCCGGGCGACCAGCTTGTCATACAGGGCCTGGCGCTCGGCGCCCTCAGCCACCGCCTCCAGATCCTTGCGATAGCCCAGCTTGACTGCGCCTTCCAGACCCATGGCACCAAACTCGCCAGTGGGCCAGGCCACCGTGAACAGTGGCGCGTGGAAACCGCCCGCCGTCATGGCCATGGCGCCCAGACCGTAGCCTTTGCGCAGCACCACACTGAAAAAGGGCACGCGCAATTGCGCAGCGGCAATGAACAGGCGGCCCACGTGGCGCACCTGTGCGGTCTCTTCCGTCTGCGGCCCCACCATGAAGCCGGGTGTGTCCACCAGACTCACCATGGGCAGGCCGTGGACGTTACACAGTTGCATGAATCGCGCGGCCTTGTCCGCCGCATCCGCATCAATCGCGCCACCCAGATGCAACGGGTTGTTGGCCATGATACCGACGGGGCGGCCCTCAATACGGGCCAGCACGGTGTGGATGCCCTTGCCAAACCCGGCACGCAGGGCCAGCAGGCTACCCACGTCCGCGATGCCCTGCATGGCGGCCAGCGTGTCATAGACGCGCAACCGGTTCTCGGGTACCACATCACGCAGCGCCAGGGCATCCGGCGCCTGCCAGTCTTTCAGACACCCCTGAAAAAAAGACAGGTAGTGTTTCGCAGCCGCCACGGCCTGGGCTTCATCATCCACCAGCACATCGATCACGCCGTTGCCGTGCTGCACGTTGCTCGGGCCAATCTGCTCGGGTTTGAAGACGCCCAGACCACCGCCCTCCACCATCGCCGGGCCACCCATGCCGATGTTGCTGTCACGGGTCGCGATGATCACGTCGCTGCAGGCCAGCAATGCGGCGTTCCCCGCAAAACACCGGCCCGCCACGATGCCCACCACCGGCACCTGTCCACTCAGGCGCGCGTAGCTGGAAAAAGTGGTCACGTGCAAACCCGCCACGATGGCCATATCAGTATCGCCCGGCCGGCCGCCACCGCCTTCGGCAAACAGCACCACGGGCAGTTTGCGCTGCAATGCGATGCCCAGCAGACGGTCCGTCTTCTGGTGGTTGCGCATGCCCTGCGTGCCCGCCAGCACGGTAGCGTCGTAGGCCATGACCGCGGCCTGCGACTTTTCAGTGCCAAACAACGCGCCGTTGATCGATCCGATGCCCGTCACCATGCCGTCGGCAGGCGTGTTCTGGATCAAGTCTTCTTCGGTTCGACGGGAGCGCTGCGCGGCCACAGCCAGTGCGCCGTATTCCATGAACGAGCCGTCGTCACACAAGTCAGCAATGTTTTCACGGGCCGTGCGCAGACCCAGCGCGTGACGTTTGGCAACAACCTGTGCGCGATTGGCGTCCAGCGTGGGTGCGTGGCGGTCGATGACGCGCTGCAAGTCCGGGCGAACTGCCAACGTGGCAGATGCCACAGCCTCATTTTGGCCCATTTCAGGCATCTTTTCGGCCTCTAGCCCTTTTGGGATATGCGCGAGCAGCTCTGAAATCAATAGCAAATCACCCTCATGGACCGATTCACCCACGGCAAATAGAACCTCTTTCACCCGACCGTCAGCGGTGGCCCGCACTTCATGTTCCATCTTCATGGCTTCCAGAATCACCACCACATCGCCGGTACGCACCGTGTCACCGGGTGCCGCCAGCCATTGAACCACCTGGGCCTGCAAGGGAGAAAAGACTTTGTTCATGTACCGATTTTGCGGCAGCTTCAGGGACAGGTTCGTCAAGCCGGTGACACAATTGCAGCATGAAACTGGTACCTCTAATCGAACTCACCCGCGGTGGCACGCTGGAGTGCCAGCATTTTGGTGCGGTAGCTGTCGTCAACACGCAGGGTAAAGTGCTGGCCCACGCGGGCGATGCGCACTGGTTCACGTTCTCACGCTCCACGCTCAAGGCACTGCAGGCCCTGCCGTTCCTGGAAGCCGGTGGCCCCCAGCACTTTGGCTACACCTCAAAACAGTTAGCCATGCTGTGCGCCAGCCATAACGGGGAAGACAGCCATGTGGCGCAGACGCAGGACATGCTGGACAAAGCCGGCTTGACCTGCAAGGCCTTGCGTTGCGGCTGCCATGTGCCCAGCATTTTCGCGCAGCTGGAAACGTCACCACCTCCTGGCTACACCTATGACGAGCGCCACAACAATTGCAGTGGCAAACATGCCGGCTTTCTGGGTTACTGCGTGCAGCATGGCTTGAGTCTGGATGACTACATCGACCCCAACCACCCGCTGCAACAGGCGATTCGCCGCGATGTGGCCCGCGCCACCAACATGGACGCGAATGACTTCAAGATGGGTATCGACGGCTGCTCGGCACCCAACTACGCCCTGCCACTCGCGAACCTCGCACAAGGGTATGCGCGTCTGGCTAGCGGCGCGCGGGACAGCGAGTTTGGCGAGAGTTTTGCCGCTTTAAGCGACGCCATGACCGCTCACCCTGACCTGGTGTCCGGCACTGGCCGCAATGACCTGGCATTCATGCAGGTTGGTCGCGGTGACTGGGTGACCAAGGTAGGGGCAGATGGCGTGCAGGTGGTGGGCAGCAAAAGCCGAGGTGAGGCGCTGGCCATCAAGATCATTGATGCCAACAAACCGGCACTGTTTGCAGCAACCGTGGAGGTGCTGGATCAGCTGGGCTGGATGGATGATGTGCAACGCGAGGCGCTCAAACCATGGCGTGCACAGACCATCATCAACGCGCGGGGCCTGCTGGTTGGTGAGCGGCGGCCCGCTTTCAAACTACAGACAGCCTGAACCACCAGACCTCAGAAGCTGGTCCACTCATCATCGGAGCCGTTTTTGGCCACGGCAGTGGGGGCGGGGGCAGCCCTGGGGCTGGGTGGTTTGGCCGGCATGCGCGCCACATTGGTCGCCCGGTTGGGACTGCGCCGCTCCGTCAGCACCGGTGCCTTCGCACTGGTGGCTGACGATACCGGCTTGAAACTGGGGGTGCTCCGGGTTGACAGGCTCCGGGGCTGGCTGACGGGCTGGGCGCCTTCATTGCCGAGCTTGAACACCGCTACCGTGGCGACCAGCTCCTGTGCCTGGGACTTGAGGCTGGAGGCGGCGGCGGCCATTTCTTCGACCAGGGCGGCATTTTGCTGGGTGGCCTGATCCATCTGCGTCACGGCTTCACCCACCTGGGAGACGCCGGAGCTCTGTTCGTTGCTGGCCGCACTGATTTCACCCATCAGGTCGGTGACCCGGCGGATACTGCTGACGACCTCGGTCATGGTGACGCCGGCCTGGTCCACCAGGGTGGTGCCCTGCTCGACCCGCTCCACGCTGGCGCCAATGAGGGCCTTGATCTCTTTGGCCGCCTCAGCGCTGCGACCGGCCAGGGAGCGCACTTCGGAGGCGACGACGGCAAAGCCACGGCCCTGTTCGCCGGCACGGGCGGCCTCTACCGCTGCGTTCAAAGCCAGGATGTTGGTCTGGAAGGCGATGCCGTCGATGACGCTGATGATGTCGGCGATCTTTCTGGAGGAGTCGTTGATGCCTTTCATGGTTTCCACGACTTGTCCGACGACTTCGCCGCCTTGACGGCCACGGTGCTGGCACTCATGGCGAGCTGGTTGGCCTGGCGGGCGCTGTCGGCGTTTTGTTTGACGGTGGCGCTGAGTTCTTCCATGGAGGCGGCGGTTTCTTCCAGTGCACTGGCTTGCTGCTCCGTGCGCGCCGAGAGGTCGTGGTTGCCTTGGGCTATCTCGGCGCTGGCCACTTCCATGCCGGAGGCGCTGGCCCGCACAGACGACACGGCCGTCTGCATCCGCTCCAGAGCAGCCTTCAGTGCATGGCCACCACTGGTTGAAGTGGCCACACCCGACACATTCAGCGAAATGCCGTCAGCCCGGTTGACGCTGGAAACCAGTGCACCCAATTCATCGCCTTCCCGTCCGGCGCGGCTCATGTGGACTGCGAGTACCACTTCGACACCAGCCTGAATGACCACAAACACCGCATGCAGCACGATGCGCATGAAATCAGGCTCCGTGGTGCAATAAAAGCCCATGCCGGCGGCCTGCAGCCGGTCAAAAACGACATGGTGGACGGCAAACAGTGCGGCTCCAAAAACAATGACCCGCCAGTCGCGGTACACCAGCAGAAAGGCCAATGTGACGAACACGCCAAAGTGAAGCTCGATCATGCCCCGGGCCAGCTGGATGTGCAGTGCGATGAACGCCACCTGCACAAACGTGAGGACGTAGCGGCTGGCCGATGTGCCCTTCGCCATGCCATATCCCACGGCTGCCAACAGCAGCAGCGCGACGGACATGCCGATGGCCAAACCAGACTCGACAAATTGCAGACCCAGTATGCAACTGGCCAGTGCGCTGACGCCAATGGCTACCAGTAATACACGGTCGCCCAGAACCGATAACGCGGCTGCGCCACTGCCAGTGCTATTGATATTGCTTTTTTCTGTCATTGCAGTTTCTCCATAGGGAACTCCAATACTTTGGAGGTACCTTGGAGTCTAGGACTGCAAGGGATACGCCTATCCGTCCAAATGCGCCAGAAAGGACCGGCTTTTCAAGCTCAAGAACCGATGCACACTGGCTTCAGGTGTCTGCCCACATGCGCAGCAGGTTGTGGTACGTACCCGTCAGGGACACCGTGTGAGCATCGTCACCATGCTTCTCGCGCAGCCGCATGAGGGCCATGTCCAGCTCGAACAGCAGGCGGCGCTGCTCGGCGCTGCGCACCATGCTCTCGACCCAGAAGAAACAGGCCACGCGCTCGCCACGGGTCACCGGCGTGACCTGATGCACGTGTGTGGCAGGGTACAGGATGGCATGACCGGCGGGCAGCTTGAACGCCTGGCTGGCTCCCGAGTCCTGAATCACGAGCTCACCTCCGTCGTATTCTGCGGGGTCCGTCAGGAAAACCGTGCAGGACAGATCGGTTCGCACGCGCTGCCCAGAGTCAGGCGCAAAGCGGATGGAACCGTCCACATGGTCGCCATAGAAGTTGGAAGTGCCGCTGTAGCGGTTCATCCGCGGCGGGAAAATCCGTTTGGGTAATGCCGCGGTCAGGAACAATGGGTGTCTGTCCAGCCCGCGCAGCACCATCTCGCGCACGGCTTGTGCGACGGGGTCTGTATGCGGTAATTGCTCGTTGTTTTTAACCTGAATGGCCTGGCTACCCGCCCCGGGGCGGCCATCGACCCAGGAAGCTGTTGCCAGTAGCTGGAGTGCGTGGCGCACTTCGTCTGCGACCAGGACATCGGGAAGTTGAATCAGCATGGCGATGGCTTTGCTAAGGGTCAATATTCACCAGTCCGCAAACTGCAAACTGGTGCAAAAAGGGATCAGAACTTGCCGCTCAGGGTCACCTGCAGCAGACGGCCGGCGCCAGGAATGTAATGACCCGTGTAGAGGGCATCGGCATACAGCTTGTTGGTCAGGTTGGTCAGGTTGGCCTTGACCGTAAATCGCTCGTCGATTTTGTACTCTGCCATCAGGTCGGCCGTAGCATAGGATTTAACGGTGTGGGTGTTGGTCAGGGTTGCCTGCCTGCCCCGCAGATTGATACCACCACCCACACGCCACTGCTGCGTGATCTGATAGGTGGACCATACGGTACCGCTGTGAACAGGTGTCAGGCCGGGGCGGGTGCCCTGACCAGCCGCACCAGCTGCGCCAACATCGATGTTGGCAACCGGCATCCACATGTAGGAGCCGTAGACTTCCCACTGAGGCGTCAGGCGACCGGTGAAGTCAATTTCTGCACCGGCGACGTGGCGCTTGCCAGAAAGCGTGATCAGATTCGGGATGAGCGGATCGGTGTTGCGCTCATGCAGTTTGGTTGATCGAAACACGGCCAGGCGCGTAGTAAAGCGCTTGTTTGCCGAGTCAAGTTTTGCGCCGATTTCGAAGTTGATGCTTTGTTCCGGTGGAATATTTTGATTGGCTGCGCTCAAGGAATAGGCGTCACCTGACGTATTGAATGAATTCGCAACCGACATGTGGTACGAATCCAGGTCATTGGGCTGATACAGCAAACCCAAACGTTTGCTTATCTCGGAAACTTTCATACGGTAGCTGGTGGTGGTCACCGGGCCAGGCGCCCCGTTGGGAATGGCAAACGTAGCGTAGTCACCTACCAGGTTGTCGTAGCGAAGCCCTCCCAGAACTTTCCAGTGTGGCGTCACTTGAACCAAATCCTGTATGTATGCACCCCAGCCGACAGAATCGAATGCGTTCGTCTGGCGCAGCACGCGCACCGATTCGTCAATCCACGCACCGTCGCCTGGTGTACCAACAGTCGTGTTTGGCTTTACGGGCACAACACCACCCTGTAACGCGTTTCGGGCAGCGTACACCTGCCGCTTTTCGCTGGCAAAGTCGATACCGCTCAACATCTCGTGTTTGAAACCCAGCGCATTGAATTTGGTACTGAAATCACTTTGCGCATACAGCGTGTCCATGTCCTGAATTTTTAGTTGAGTCCCGCGCGATAGAACAGTCCCCGGACCAAAGTTGGTCAGATTGGTGGCGCCTGGCGTTGCGTTGGTGTTTCCCACGATGCGCACCGTCCCGGCGCGCTGATCGCGTTTGTAAGCACCTTTTTGCACCTGGGTTTTGAGTTCGGTATCGCTGTCAAAACGGTGCAGATGATTGAAAGTGAGCCGGGTGGCTTGACCATCGTTGTAATCGCTGGCCATACCGTAGTAAGCCGTGGGGGCCAAAGGTAACAGCGTCTGGGCGGACGCTGGCGAAGTGGCCGTCGGACGAATCCATGGCATACCGTAGTTCATGCCGTTGTTGTTGTCCAGGTGGTAAAGGCCAACCGAGAACTCGTCCCGCTCACCAATTCCCCAGCGGTAAGTGGCAGCAACGCCCTTCTTTTCCAGGCTGCTGCCCGCACCATTGTTATCGGCCGTAGTGCTCATCGCATTGATGCGCAAGGCGGCACTCTCGCCAGTCTTGATGTTGAAATCACCCACGATGCGTCGGTACTGATGGCTGCCCAGCGTCAGGTCCACCTGGCTCTCATCAATCAGGCGCGGCACCTTGTTGACCTGGTTCACCGCGCCACCCGTGGAACCACGGCCAAACAACATCGACGCGGAGCCCCGCATGACCTCCAGACGGTCCAGGCTGAAGGTGTCGCGCTCATAAAACGCCGGGTCGCGCATGCCGTCCACAAACACGTCGCCCGTACTTTGCAGCGCAAAGCCACGCAGGCGAATGTCTTCCTCACCCCCCTCCGCCGCCAGAAAAGAGATACCACCCGTGTTTTTGAGCGCCTCCTTCATGGTGTCCAGATTGCGGTCGTCAATCAACTTTTCGGTAACGACGGTGATGGACTGGGGAATGTCACGCAGCTGCTGCGTTCCCTTGCCGATGCTGGTCTGTGTGGCCCGCAATGCGTCCTTGCCTTCGGGTGCCTCGGCTTTTTCCTCCACCACCACGGTTGGCAGCGTTTTGATCCCGGGTAGCGATGTTGCGGTCTGCGACCAGCTGTTGACGGATGCCGCCAGCATCATGGCGCCCAGTGGGAGCACACCATGAGACGCTACAATATTTGTAGCTGATTGCGCATATTTGGTAAGGGCTGGGGCACGATTTGGACCAGATTTTGACAGGATTGAGCGATGTTGGGCCATAACAGGAAGTCAGCAGGGGTGGAATTGCTGGCTGGCTTCATCTGTCAGGAGATGTGGCTGGCGGGAAGTGCCATGGTAACACATTAAATGAGAATTGTTCTTATTTGCAATGTTCCTTGTCTACGCCTGATTCACCCGGTCCCGATGGCATCCGGCCATGGGCGCCTTACACTCCAATCCCGATAACTCTGGACGGACTGGCATGAAGTTACTCATTACTGGCGGTGGCGGATTTGTTGGTGCCCGGCTGGCGCGGACCCTGTTGGCTCGTGGAACGCTGAACGGCCAGTCTGTCAGCTCACTGGTGCTGGCCGACCAGTTTGCACCACCCGCCGACTTGCTGGCTGATCCCCGTGTGCAGGCCCGCACCGGCCCTTTGCTGACGCAGTGCGCGGCTTTGGGCGAGGAAGGTTTTGACGGTGTGTTTCATCTGGCCTCCGCCGTTTCCGGCGAGTGCGAGGCGGATTTTGAGCTGGGCATGCGTTCGAACCTGGACAGCACCCGTGCCCTGCTCGACGCGCTACGCGCCGGTGTGCACAAGGGCGGCCAGGCGCCGCGTGTGGTGTTCTCCAGCTCGGTCGCGGTGTTTGGTCCGGATGCCGCCGTGCCCATGCCCTCTGTGGTCGCAGACGACACGCTGCCCGCGCCGCAAACGTCCTATGGCACGCAAAAACTCATTTGTGAGCACCTGATGGCAGACTACACACGCAAAGGCTACATCGACGGCCGCGCCGCGCGCCTGATGACGGTCACGGTGCGCCCCGGCAAACCGAATGGTGCTGCTTCGTCGTTTTTCTCCGGCATCATCCGTGAGCCACTGGCCGGGGTGGAATCAATCTGCCCGGTCGATCCGCAGGTTGCGCACCCTGTGTCGTCACCCGCCAGTGCCGTACAAGGCCTGATCACCGTCTATGAGGCCAGCCGTGACGCATTTTGCGGACGACTGGCCCTGAACCTGCCAGCACTGAATGTGCGCGTATGCGACATGCTCGACGCGCTGGAGGAAGTGGCGGGCAGCAAGGTGCGCGCCCGCGTGCGCTTCGAGCGCGACGAACGTATCGCCGGCATTGTGGCCAACTGGCCAACTGGCGCCACGGCGACGCGGGCAGCACGCCTGGGCCTGAAGGCCGACACCAGCTTTGCCGACATCATTCGCCAGTACATGGCCGACTGCGCGAAGCTGCCCAATGGCAGCGACGCCCTCAAAGGCCTGTAGGCCCCACGTCATGCCATTTACTTCACTGGGTTTGTCCCCGGCCCTGCTGCGCGCCGTCAGCGCCAGGTCTTACCGCACACCCACGGCCATTCAATTGGCCGCCATTCCTGCCGCACTGCAGGGGCGGGATGTCCTGGGGTCGGCCCGTACTGGCTCAGGCAAGACCGCGGCATTTGCCTTGCCGCTGATTCAGCAGTTGGAAAAGGGACAGCGCGCCAGCCCGCCCCGGGTTCGGGCCCTCATCCTGGTGCCCACGCGCGAACTGTGCGCCCAGGTGGGCGAGTCCATTCGCAGCCTGACCCAGTTCCTGCCGCAGGCTTTGAGGGTGACCGTTGTGTTTGGCGGCGTGTCGATCAACCCGCAACTGATGGGTCTGCGCGGCGGAACGGACATCGTGGTAGCCACGCCGGGGCGCTTGCTGGACCTGATCGACCACAACGCGCTGACACTGGGCAGCGTCAACACACTGGTGCTCGACGAAGCGGATCGCCTGCTGGATATGGGGTTCTCGGATGAGTTGAACCGCATCCTTTCCATGCTGCCCGCGAGGCGTCAAAACCTGTTTTTCTCGGCCACGTTTCCTGCGCCCGTTCAGGCTCTGGCGCAACAGCTGCTGCACGAACCCGTACGGATCGACGTGTTACCTGAGCCCCAGGCTGCGGCCGACATTGCACAGCAAGCCATCGCCGTCGACGCGGGCCGTCGCACCCAGCTACTGCGTCACCTGATTGTGACGAACGGCTGGAAGCGGGTGCTGGTGTTTGTAGCCACCAAGCACGCGGCTGAAATCGTGGCGGACAAGTTGCGAAAGGTGCGCATCAACGCCGAGCCATTCCACGGCGAGCTGAGCCAAGGTAAACGAACCCAGGTGTTGGCCGACTTCAAGGCATCCAGGCTGAAGGTCGTCGTCGCTACGGATGTCGCCGCGCGTGGTCTGGATATTGCACAACTGCCCGTTGTGGTGAACTACGACCTGCCGCGTTCCGCAGTGGACTACATCCACCGTATCGGCCGCACCGGTCGTGCTGGCGAGCAGGGGGTGGCTATCAGCTTTGTCAGTGCTGACAGCCATGCGCATTTCCGGCTGATTGCCAAACGACATCAACTGGACATACCGCTGGATACCGTTGCAGGGTTCGAGCCAGCGGAAACAACCCCGGCATCGCATGACCCTTCAACCGGCGGCATCAAGGGCAAACGCCCCAGCAAGAAAGACAAGCTGCGGGAAGCTGCAGCCCGCGATCAATAACCCGGTCGGGTAGCTGGCAGGGTCAGCACACCAGCTGTTTGCGGGCCCGGTGCAGTCGCACAAACAGGCTGGCTTCGCTGATTCGCAGCCGCCGGCATACAGCCCCCGACGACTCGTCCTGCAACACCCGAAACTGCATCACATCGCGCAAACCCTGCGGCAATCCGGCGATGCGCTGCATGGTCTGCCTGAGCAATTCACGCTGCTCGGCCAGCTCATCAGGCTGGGCCCGGGGACACTCGATCTGCCGTGCATCGTCGTCCTGCTCATCAGCATCAAAGCTGTCATAACGTGCACGCTGGCGAATCACATCAATGATCTTGTTCTTCAAAATGGCGGTCAGCCAGCTGCGCAACGCAGCGCGACCGGCAAAGCTGGCTCGGCCCGAAATCACCGCCTCAAACACGTCGTGAACCGCATCTTCCGCCAACGCAGGGTCCTGCAGCTTGCGACGGGCAAAGCGCACCAGATAATCCCGATGACCAATCATGTCGTTCCAGGAAACAGGGATACTTCCGTCACACGGGGTTCCCGCAAGGGCGGCAACCGTGAAACTGGTGGTGGCGGTGGCAGCGAAAGTTGTAGCAATCATGGTGTGGGCCTGTCTGGTAGTCGATGAAGTGACTGTGGCCGCCCAACCTCACACGCTTCTCCCGAAATATCACATTCAGATAACAAATTGGTAAGAACCCGCCCTCTTGCGTGACTTACGATGATGGACATGAAGAGAATCCTCGTTGCCGAAGACCAGACCGACATTCGCAATCTGCTGGAACTCAACCTGCGCAATGCAGGTTATGAGGTGACCGGGGTCGCGGACGGGTTGTCCGCACTGGCCAGTGAAACAGCCCGTGACAATGACCTGCTGATCCTTGATTTGATGATGCCTGGCATGGACGGACTGGAGTTATGCAAAACGTTGCGCGCCCGCGGCTGCAGTACCCCCATCCTGATGCTCACCGCCAAATCCACCGAGCTGGACCGGGTACTGGGGCTGGAACTGGGCGCGGACGACTACCTGACCAAGCCCTTTTCACTTGCCGAACTGCTGGCCCGCGTGAAGGCGTTGCTGCGCCGCGCCGAGCTGTTGCAGGCAGCCCAGGCCAACGCACAAACGCAGGCCAGTTCGCTGCGAAACGGCGATCTGGAGATTTTGCCGGTCAAACGTCTGGTTCAGGTGCGGGGCAAGTCGATGGATTTCACGGCTCTCGAATTTGATTTGCTGCTGCACTTCGCTCAACACCCCGGGCATGTTTTCTCCCGGGGACAGCTGCTCAACGCAGTCTGGGGCTACACCCACGACGGCTACGAACACACCGTCACCACGCACATCAACCGCCTGCGCGCCAAGCTGGAATCTGACCCCCTGCGGCCAGAACTTATCCTGACGGTGCGCGGTGCGGGCTACAAAATGCGTGAAGCACCACGCTGAAAGCCTGTCACGTGTCTGTCCGCTTCAAGATTGCACTGACGATATTTCTGACCGGTTTGCTCACCGCGGCCGGGGTCGTCGCAACCGTGCTGTTTGCGTTCCAGCGTTTTGAACACGAGTCCACCTACTACCGCGCCAGTGCCTTTCTGGACCGCGTGGTGACACTGCACAACGACATGTTCGCGATGCAGGAGCGGTTTCCGGATGAATTCAATGGCTTCCTGCGTAATCTGGTGTTATTTGAGCCCGATACCCAGCTGTATCTGCTGGATAGCGAGGGTACGGTTATCGCATCCACCGGGGAGGTGCCGTTGCCAAAAGGCTTCAAGGTGGCGTTGGGGCCGGTGATGGAGGCCGTGGGCACCACGCCCATGCCGTATGTGCTGGGCGATGATCCTGAACGCATGGACGCCAGCGCCGTGATTTCCGCGCGGGCGTTGCGCCGTGCCGTCATTCGCAACGACCCCACCGTCGTCGGCTATCTGTATCTGGTGTGCCATAAAACCACTTTGCCGCAAGGTCGTCTGGCAGCACTTCAAAGCACATTTGCCAAGCCGGCACTGGTACTGATCCTGGCCATCGTCGCGCTGACCACCCTGCTGGCCGCCTGGATGACGGCGGCGGTAACCCGGCCATTGGCCAGATTGACTGCGGCTGTCGGAACCGTTACGCAGCACGGGCTGGAACACTTTTCAGCAGACGCTACCGCAGCGCAATCTGGAACAAGCGGGCTACTGGCCGGACTCGCACAGACGTCTTCGCGTGATGAATTTGGCCAACTTAGCCATGGCATACGGGCCATGTTGAATACACTGCGCACCCAATGGAGCACGCTGCGCCGGCTCGATCACTTTCGCCGCGAAGGTGTCAGCAACCTGTCACATGACCTGCGTTCTCCCTTGACCGCTACCACGGCCTGCCTGGAAACCCTCGAAAACCGCTGGGCAGGTGATGCCGGCCGCGCAGCCGACCGTCAACTGGTTGAGGTAGCGCTGCGCAACACCCAAAATGCCGCCCGGCTGGTTCAGGCGCTCGGCGACCTCGCCCAACTGGATGAGCCTGAATTCAAATTGCGCACGGAAGTGATGGATGTTTCCGAATTGCTGGATGACGTGGCCGTGCGTTTCGCCGAGCGCGCCGAGCGCCAGGGCATCCGTGTTGCGACGGCGGAGCATGTTGATTCGTCTGCGCCATTGGCTGCAGTGGATGTGGAACTGTTCGAGCGGGCGATTGCCAACCTGGTCGACAACGCCCTGAAGTTTTGTCCAACCGGCGCCACCATCATGCTGGACGCCGAACCTGTCGGAACCCATGTGGAGGTGACTGTCAGCGACACCGGCCCCGGCATCCCGGCAACTGACCTGCCACACCTGTTCGACCGGTTCTACCAGAGTCGTCAGAGCGTGGCCCCCGCCACCGGCGAGGGCGGAAAAGGCCTCGGATTGGCCATCGTGAAACGCATCGTCGAACTGCACGGCGGTGACGTGCAAGTCAGCAGTGCGCCCGGTGCCGGCACACAGGTCAGGCTCACCTTGCCAGGCGCGACAAGCTGATACCGGTGCGGGTATATGTAAAACCACGACGCTGACCGTGTCATAAAGCGACTCTTGGGGTCGTTTTCGAGTCAAATACCGGTTATAGGGTTTACCCTCTAAGTATTAACCCTATAAAATTGGAGCCAGTTATTCAACTGTATCCAAGGAGTTTTGCATGAGCACGGCCAACCCCACAGCCAATTCGGCTGCCAGCTACCCATCGTCCCGCAGCCAGACCCCGGGCACCCTCCATGTCTTCACCCGTGAAGCCGTGGAACTCGCCAAAGCGCTGATGCACCCAGGCCAATTCGTAGCTGGAGTGGAAGAGCAGATGCGCAGGCAAAAAACCGGGGAAGCATCGCGCCAGAAATAATCCGGCGGGACCGGAAAGGGGGTTAAACCCCCTGATCATCAAAACTTGCGCTGGAACATGACCCCGGCGTAGGTGCGACTGACGACCGGCACCAGGATGTACCGGTCAGTGACCCAGGCCCCCAGCGCCGCGCCGGCCGTATGGGCGGCTACATCCAGCATCGAACTGGAGGACGCAGCGCCCCGTGATACCTGGTAGCTCTAGGCGAGCACAAGCAGCACACAAAACCAGAATTTCCTCATACGGACCCCGCTTCGTGCCAATTTGACAAAGTACAAGCGTACGAAACCGTGTTCGCGCTGGCTTGCGGTAAATCAAGGCATCCCCACCGCGCCTTCCTAGACTGCTGCTAACAGTTGTTCATGAATTGGGGATGTCTGCCCACGCATCGAGTCTGCCAGCGCATCCCCATAAAGCAGGAGATCATCAACATGGAAAAGATCTGGTTGAGTCACTATCCGCAAGGCATTCCAGCCGAAGTTGATGTGCACGCGTTTGCCTCGCTCAGGGATGTGCTGCGAAGCAGTTGCGACCGATTCTCAGAGCTGCCCGCCTACAGCAATATGGGAGCGTCCATTACCTACGCCGAACTGGACGAAGCCAGCCGCGACTTTGCAGCCTATCTACAGAACTCCGTGGGGCTGCACAAAGGTGATCGCGTGGCGCTGATGATGCCCAACCTGCTGCAATACCCTGTTGCACTGTTTGGCGTACTGCGGGCCGGTCTGGTGGTGGTGAATGTCAATCCGCAATACACCGTACCCGAACTGGAGCACCAGCTCAAGGACTCGGGAGCTGTGGCCATCGTTGTGCTGGAAAACTTTGCGCACACGCTGCAGGAAGTGCTGGAGAAGAACCCGACGATGAACCTGACCGTCATCACCACGGAGGTTGGCGACATGTTTCCGGTCGTCAAGGAACTGGTCACCAATGTCGTGGTCAAGTATGTCAAGAAGATGGTGCCGGGATGGAAAATTCCGGACGCAACCGAATTCAACGCGGCCCTGCGGGAGGGACGTGGACAAACCCTGCACCACGTACCGCTGGATCAGAAAGACCTGGCATTTTTGCAATACACCGGCGGAACCACCGGTGTGGCCAAGGGCGCCATGCTGACGCATGGCAACATGGTCGCCAACGTGCAGCAGTTGGGTGCGTGGATTGCACCGAACCTGCTGGACGGCAAGGAAACGCTGATCTGCCCTTTGCCGCTTTATCACGTGTTCGCGCTGACCTGCAGCCTGGTGTTCATGAAGATCGGATCGCACACCATCCTGATCACCAACCCGAGAGACATGCACGCCTTTATTCATGACCTCAAGAAGCATCCTTTCACAGCCATCATTGGCGTCAACACCTTGTACAGGGCCCTGCTTGACAACCCGGATTTCGCGCAGGTGGACACCCGCCATTTGAAGGTGGTCAGCGCTGGAGGGATGGCGGTGCAGCGTGTTGTGGCGGAACGCTGGAAGCAGAAAACCGGCACACCCATTATTGAAGGCTATGGTTTGACGGAAACCTCACCCGTGGCGACATCCAACCCGTTGAATATCGAGGACTGGACGGGAACCATCGGCATGCCCCTGCCGTCTACGGAGGTATCGGTTCTTGACGACAGTGGCAACGAAATGCCGCTGGGCGAGCTGGGCGAGATCTGCGTTCGGGGCCCGCAGGTCATGCCCGGCTACTGGAACCGCATCGATGAGACCGACAAGGTTTTTTCAGCTAACGGCTGGCTGCGCACCGGCGATATGGGATTTGCAGACCAGCGGGGTTACTTCAAGATCACCGACCGCAAGAAAGACATGATCATTGTCTCGGGCTTCAAGGTCTTCCCGAACCAGATTGAGGATGCGGTTGCGCTGCACCCGGGCGTGGCTGAAGTAGCCGCCATCGGGGTTGCCGACGAAAAATCCGGGGAAGCAGTCAAGATCATCGTGGTGCGACAGGACCCGACGCTGACTGAACAGGCCTTGCTGGAGCATTGCCGCAAGCATCTGACCGATTACAAGATGCCCAGGATCGTGGAGTTCCGCACCGAGCCGCTGCCCAAAACCAATCTGGGCAAGATATTGCGGCGCCAGTTGCGCGATGCGCCAGCGCCTGCTGGTATGGCCAGGGCCGTCAACGCCGCGCCGGCCCATTGAGCCGGATCTGGCCCAGGGCTGACACCAGCCATCCCATGCCCAGGGCCAGCACAACCGAGGTGATTTCCGGGGTACGGCCAGGCAGGTAACGTTGGGCCCATTCGCAGGCAAAAGCCAGCACCGCAACAAACAGGGTCAGTGCGGCCAACTGGCCACCGCTACGAACAGCACTCCAGATAATGGCTCCGAAACACAGGCACTCAAAGGCCACAGAAGTCACCACGGATTCGATGCTGCCCTGCAGGGAAGATGCGAACGGGAGCATCTTCATGGGTGCGGGTGTTTCGCGCCATTCGTAAGGTGCCAGCGCATACACCAGATAACTGGCCATCGCGATCAGCAGCAACAGCGCAAGCCGCCGGCTTTCCCGTGCCTGATCAATCGCCAGCCACAGCAGGCCACCACCCATGATGCCAACAACCACCGGCAGCCCGGGTGCCTGGTGGATCACCACGAACTTGCCCATCAGCACAGCAAAGGTCGCCAGCGCAGCCAGCCATCGGGAACGGTGACCACCCGACGTTGACCGGACGAGGTGGGCCAGTGCCTCGAGGCCCATCACCGTCATTCCCAGATGCGTCAGCATGCGGCCTGGTTGCCATGGATCTTGCTGCCAGAGCGACTTGACGTTAAACGCCACGGACGACACATCCAGCGTCGGGATCAAAGGAAAAAGCTCAGCCACCAGCCAGAGGACGACCATCAACAGCGCAAAGCGATCCGCCGCGCGCAGGCCCTGGTGGCGCACCATCACGCGGTTCAACGCCTGTACCGAGAGCAGCCCGGCCCACCAGCCCAGCACATGACCGACCATGTTGAACACGATGTCCGAGAGCGCCGGCGTGCGCGGCAGGTATTTCTGCAGCCACTGCAATACGCTGGCCACCACCAGCGCGATCAGGAACCAGATACCAAAAATCACCCATTGGCGCTGCCGCCCGTGGTAATGCCAGGCCAGCAACCAGCCCAGCGGCAGGAACAGCACGATGTTCTCCACCAGGTCGCCCAGGCCCACCGGGCCATAGAAGATGAAGGCTTGCGGTTGTTCGAAATCCCACTTCAGCGGGTAGAGCGACCCGTAGGAGATCAACACCAGCAGCAGACCCACGGCAATGCGGTAACTGCGCGCACTGGCGTTCTTGCTGGATTCCATGGGTGCCTTTCAGGAGCTGCGCGTCATGTCCATCCCGGACAGCGCGCCGATCTTACCCCGCGAGCAACGGTCCGACGCTGCCTATCGTGCGCTGGACCGAGGATTTTCTGCAGGATGCTGACTAATGACGCTACAACAACGCGCCTGCGGCAAATGCGATTGGCGCTCGGCGATTCGACTTTTCTACGGCACCGTCTACCGGTCGAAATAAGTCAGCTCGTCGTCGTAGGTGTATTCAGCACCTTCAAACCGCAGGGTCGTGCGCTGGATCAGCGTCATGCTGGGTTTGCTTTGCGTCACCACAAACAGGTTGCGCTGCGTGAAGCTGACGCCCGGCGTGATGAAGTTGCCCCGGTTGGCAAACTTGGGTTTGTCGGCATGCAGCGTGGCAACCCTGCCTGCGGTAGGCGCTTCGGCCCCCTGACGTAGCGTCAACACCGAGCCGTCACCAAAGAATGCCAGCGTGCTGATGAACTCGATGGGGCTGGCGCCCAAATTCTCGTACGTGCGCGTGTACAGATCGGCGTTGGTGACGTTGGTGTTGGCTGGTGGACTGAACGGATACGCCGGGTCGGGCGTTTTGCCGATGTAGGTGATGGTGACCCGAAGAAAGGGTTTGCCATTCGCGTCCTTCAACTCAATCAACCGGTCCCGCTTGGGGTCTGCCGCCCTGCCCAGGCCGGGCAGGCACAGCGCACCAACGCCAAAAAAAAGTAGTTGCCTGCGTTTAAACGGGTGATCCATGGTTGCGCTCCCTGCGTTGCCGGAAGCACAATTTAACCATGTCAGCCCGCCAGCAACGCCGCATTCCCCCCGGCCGCTGTCGTGTTCACCGTGATGGTCTGCTCCGCGCAAAAGCGGTACAGGTAATGTGGCCCACCCGCTTTGGGCCCGGTGCCGCTCAGGCCTTCGCCGCCAAACGGCTGCACACCCACCACGGCACCAATCTGGTTGCGGTTGATGTAGACGTTGCCCACATGCGCTGCGCGGGCCAGCGCCTGCGCGCGTGAATCGATGCGGGTCTGGATGCCGATAGTCAGGCCATAGCCAAGATCGTTGATCTGGTCGATCACCGCTTGCGGGTCGCCGCCCCAGCGCACGACGTGCAGCACGGGGCCGAAGATTTCCTGCTGCATGTCGGCTATTGTCTTCACCTCGAAGGCTTGCGGCAAAACCATATTTGCTATTGATTTGGTAGCTGCTTGCGCACTATTGACGGGGGCCAACAGTGCTTTTGACTGTGAATTCAGCCGCTGAATATGCTTCTGGATGCCCTCAAAGGCTTCCGTGTCAATCACCGGGCCGACATCGGTGGCGAGGCTTGACGGATCGCCCGCCACCAGCTCCTGCGCAGCGCCCTTGATCATCTCGATCACATGGTCTGCAATCTGCTCATGCACACACAGCAGGCGCAGCGCCGAGCAGCGCTGGCCCGCGCTTCTGAAAGCCGACTGCACCACCGCGTCACTCACCTGCTCGGGCAGCGCGGTGCTATCCACCAGCATGGCGTTGATGCCGCCGGTCTCGGCGATCAGCGGCACGATGGCGCCGTCTTTGGCGGCCAGCGCGCGGTTGATGATCTTGGCCACCTGCGTCGAGCCGGTGAACACCACACCGGCCACGCCGGGTGCCGCCACCAGCGCCGCGCCCACGGTCTCGCCGGGGCCGTGCAGCAGTTGCAGCGCGCCTTCCGGCACGCCCGCCGCGTGGAACAGCTTGACGGCTTCCAGCGCCACACCGGGCGTTTGCTCGGCGGGTTTGGCCAGCACGGTGTTGCCTGTGGCCAGCGCCGCGGCCACCTGCCCTGCGAAGATGGCCAGCGGAAAGTTCCACGGGCTGATGCAGACCCACGGGCCACGCGCGATCAGCCGCAGCTCGTTCGATTCGCCCGTCGGTCCGGGCATGGCAATCGGCGCCATGATGCGCTCGGCCTCATTGGCGTAATAACGCATGAAGTCCACCGCCTCGCGCACCTCGCTCACCGCATCGCCCCAGGTCTTGAAGGCTTCCTTGACCAGCAGCGCGCAGAACCGCGGCAGCTCGGCTTCCAGCGCATCGGCGGTGCGGCGCAGGATGGTGGCGCGCTCGGCCACGTCCACTTTGCTCCACTTTTTATAGCTGCTCACGCTTATATCCAGAGGTTTGGAGGCCAATTTGGCATCAAAAACAGGCACATTTGGTACCTGTACCGACTGGTAGGCGGCCAGTAGCGGGCCGCGCATGGATTCAACCGTCAGGTCCAGCCCCGAGCTGTTTTGGCGTGCTGCGCCAAAGAGTTCCAGCGGCAGCGGCAGCGAGGTTTCCGGGTCCAGACGCAAGGGCGAAATCAGCAGCTCTTCCATGCCCACCGACTCATCGGCCAGCTGGTGCACAAACGACGAATTCGCGCCGTTCTCCAGCAGGCGGCGCACCAGATAGGCCAGCAAGTCCTTGTGCGCGCCGACCGGGGCGTACACGCGGCAGGCGATCAGCGGGTTCTTCAGCACCTCGCGGTACACGCCCTCGCCCATGCCGTGCAACCTTTGCAATTCAAACGGCGCGCCGCTCTTGGCGCCCATCTGCAGAATGGCCGCGATGGTGGCCGCGTTGTGCGTGGCGAACTGCGGGTAGATCGCGTCGGGCGCGGCCAGCAGCGCGTGGGCACAGGCCAGGTACGACACATCGGTGTGGTGCTTGTGCGTGAAGACGGGGTAGTGCGGAAGACCCATCTCCTGCGCGCGCTTGATCTCGGCGTCCCAATACGCGCCTTTGACCAAGCGGCACATCAGGCGAATTTTGTATTTGCGGGCGATGTGGGTGATGTGTTCGATCAGCTCCAGCGCACGCGTCTGGTAAGCCTGCATGGCCAGACCAAAGCCGGTCCACTGCGGGAAGTGCAGCGCCACTTTGGCGGCGAGTGCTTCAAAAACCTCCAGCGACAACTCGAGGCGGTCCACCTCTTCCGCGTCAATCGTGAGGTTGATGTTGGCCCTGGCCGCCTGCTCGCACAGGCCCCACACGCGCGGCACCAGTTCGGCCATCACGCGGGTAATCTGCGCATCTTCATAACGCGGGTGCAGCGCGCTGAGCTTGATGGAAATGCCGTCATTTTGCTCACAAGCCCCTGTTGGTTGTGCGTGGGCAGCTATGGATTGAATAGCGTTCTGGTAACTGGCCAGGTATTTGAGCGCATCGGCATCGGTGCGCGCACCCTCGCCCAGCATGTCATAGCTGTAGCGCAGGTTTTTGATCTTGCGTTTGGCGGCAGCCGCCTCATCCATGGCCTCGCCGATGGTCTGGCCCAGCACAAACTGGCGGCCCAGCAACTGCACGGCACGCAGCGTAGCGGCCACCACGGAGCGGGCGCCGAGCTTGGCGAAGATGCCCGTCGGCGCTTCGCTGTCGGGCAAAAACTTCTTGCTCATCGCAATCGCCGTGCTGCTCAAGCGCGCCAGCGTCTTGTCGCCCGCCGCGTCAAAGTCCGCGCGGCCCAGCTGGTCGGCGGTGAGGGCAATGGCGGTTTCGGCATCGGGCACGCGTAAGAGCGCCTCGGCCAGACGCATCAGCGCCAACCCCTCGGCGCTGGAAATCGGGTATTCCTTCAGCAGGCTTTCCATCGCCCAGAACGGTGGCGGATTCTGGCGCACGGCGTGCACCCAGGGCGTGGCGGTTTTGGCAGCAGCGGCCCAGTCCAGCGCGCTGGCAAGAGCGCCCAGACGCTCAGAGACGATCTGGCTTTCTGGCCGGTAGGGGTTAGGCAAACGCATGGTGAACTCCAGTTAATTGGGTGAATGCGCCATCATTCCCTACTCATGGGTTGATATTTATCCAAAAATATCAGATCCAACAGATAAATATTTCAACGCAACTGACCAAAACCCATATTGCTACAGTTTTAATAGCTATTTACGCATATTTCACGAGGGCTGGAGGCCAATTTGGCACCCATTATTCGCGTATTTGCAGCGTTTTGTTCGCTTTCAGCCAGGCTTTCATCACCGGGTCGGCCACGGCGTAGCGTTTGCCGCCGCCCATCAGGTCGCGCTCGATGTGGCCGTTTTTTTCCAGCGCCTCCAGCGCGCGGGTGATGCTGGAGGGCTGCACATGGGTTTCGCCCAGCGCCTGCGCGGCGCGCTCCAGGCTGGCCTTGCCGGTGGGCTGCTCTTCCTCGGCAATCAGCCGCAGGGCCATGCGCTGCAGGCTGGTCAGGCTGAACCAGCCGACCGACCACGGCGTTTGCGCCTTCGGGTCCAGCAGCGCCTGCATGGCCTGGTCCAGCGTCCAGCGCGGGTTGGCCATCACGCTGGCCACCACACTCAAAAACGGCCCGGGCTGATAGCCCACCTGCTCCATCACCCGCATGGCCTCCACCACCGGCAGGTCGCGCGTGGTGGCTTCACGAAATTTGCGCGCCACGTGGCCGCAAAAATCTTCCTTCAGCAGCGGATAGGCCTGCGCCTGCGCAAAGCCATACAGCGGCGCCTTGGCCCGTGAGAACGCCTGCAGCAGCAACACCTCGGACGAGCCGCTGAAAATCACCCCCACGCGGGCGGACGCCTGCGTGAGCGCGGCGCGCAGCGCGGCCATGGCCGCATCGGCGTCCGCAGTGCGGGCCGCCTCCTGAAATTCATCAAAAATCAGCAGCACGGATTGGTCGGTTTCCTGCAGGATGCGCGACAGCAGCGCGTCCACCTTCAGAAACTTGCTCTGTGGCATGTCGCGGCGCGGCGGCTCCGAAATCTCCAGGGAAGCCCCGGCGAAACCCAGCTTGCGCACCGGCGCCTTGAGCGTGCGCGCCGCACCGGCACGCGGCACAGACAGGTCGTCAATGGCTTTTTGCAGCCCGTAGTTGATGCTGCCCAGCGGGTCGGTCTTGTCGGCCCAGCACTCGATGTAAATGGCCAGCGCGCCCCGGCTCGTGGCCAGCGGCATCACCTCTTCGCGCAGCAGCGAGGTCTTGCCGGTCTGGCGCGGGCCAAACAGCGCCACCCGCTCATGCGCCAGCACCCGGTCCACCAGACTGGCGGCAAGTTTGGGCCGGTTGAAGTGCCACAGGCGGGTGAGGTCGGTCATGGGTGACGTGCAGCGGTTGATTTGCAGTTTATGAGCCTGTTGCGCATTTTACGCAATGATGCATAAAAGCGGAAATCGGCGGGCTCTTCCTGGGCTTTGCCTCAGCGCTTCGCTTCTTACAACACCAAACGAACGGCCCAATAGACCCCAATGGCCAATTGCACGGCAAACGCCGAGAACCGCAGGGTGACAGCCAACTCGGATAGCGAGCAGAGGTGAATGACGGACTGCAGGATGCGTGCAACCAGAAAGACGTACGCCAGCGGATCGGTGACAGCGGACTTGCCCGCCATCTCGGCAATGAGCATCAGGCCACCGAAGATGGGCAAGCCCTCGACGCAGTTGGCATGCGCCCGTGCGAGGCGCTGCATGAAGGGGGAAAGATTGGAGTTGTCTGGATTGAACCCGTTTGCCGGAATGGCTTTGGTCAGGACGAGCCTGGAGCGCATGACCTCCATGAGCACCAGGAGAAACAACGACCAGGCAACGAATCCAGTGAGGGCGGTGAGGGTGGGGTTCATACAGTTATACCGGGGTGATGGGTTTCTGTGGCGTTACTTGCCAGATCTCTGTGGGTGAGGCACGACGTTGGAGGCCACCGGACCGCAATACCTGCGGCGAAGCCGCTTCCTGCCGTTGCAGCTCCGTATTGGCTGACCAGTTAGACAGCATCGTCACTACTTCGGCGTGGCACCTGAACGCCCCGAATCTTCGACCAGTATTCCTCATGGGCGTCATCATCCACGGTAACGGCAACGCTCGTGGCGTACAACTGATCACCACCTCTTTTCTTGGGCCCTGAGATCCAATAGCGTTCACCAGTTTCAACGTCGTAATAGTTCGACTTGAACCCATCGCCCTTCAGACTCTGAAATGACTTGCCAGCGTAGTAAAGGGTCGCCCCCGTTTTAGAAAACCTCACGCGGCCAATTCGAGCGGGGCCGGCAAGTCCGCCCGACTTCGCCTCGATGTACATAACGCGGGTTTTCATTGCGGTCTAACGTGAAGATGACCGGCTCACAACACTCTGCGACGAAGCCGCATCGTGATGTTGTGGGTCAGTGTCGATTGACATGTTATCCATCTAACCTCAAAACACTCCAGCTTCGCCTCTGTCAAAGGCATTTTTCCAGAGTCGATAGCCCGTAAGTTCAGAATCCTTCACTGGCGATGAGCCCACATGTACCTGGCCCTGCGCCGCGCCCGGTGGCCGGTTGGGAGCGTGGCCCATGCGCACATGCCACCTTCCCGACAAAGCCGCGGCTCTAGCTTCTTCCAATGAACCGAATTCCGACTCGCCGTAGGACGCACTAATGACTAATAGATAGTCATCGACTGGAGCGATGAACTTCTTGCCTTGGATGAGGATGAACTCGCCCGCTTTGACACCAACCTTGTCAATCTTGAGAATCTTGTTTACGGCAAACTTTCCATCCGCGCTGCGGCTTGCGAGTAGATCGCCTTCTTTGAAAGGAAACTGCTTGTATTCGGACGGGAAGAACTCTGCGGCGCTAACGCTCATGATTTGACCCAATAGAACAACCACGGCAAAGAGTTTAGAGGCGCGGTTCATGCCGATGGATAACTTAATTTGTAGAGCAAAACCTGCTCGATATTCTGGACATGAATTCCTCCTGAAAGTGGCTTGCAGCCTTGATTTCAGCGGTTGTGTTGGCTGTCTGTTTGTCGGCCCCAGTGCGGCAGCGCACTTGGCCTTTGAACTATAGCTGCAGCACTTCAAACACACACGCAAAGTGAATTTGCTACATATTTAATAGCTACTCACGCATACTCCACGAGGGCTAGAGGCCAATTTGGCACCTGAAATAGCGTGTTTTACCCTCCAGCCGGGGCAACCGCCCATTGACTGACTCCCTCAGGGCTTTGCTTGCAAAACCTCAACCGACAGACGATCCAGATTCTCCTCGTTGGCGGGGACGACGATGTGCTCAACGCGGCTGGCAACTTCCGGGTTTTCAAACGCTTGCGACCAGAGCACGAGCGTTCCCGCTCCCGTTCCAGCCAACGGAGCCAGCAGAATGGTCAGGCGAAACTTGGGCTCCACAACATGCTGAATCACGATCTTGCGCGGCGCTTCGATGTCGGCAAACACGCTTTCGTTGGGGTAGTTGTGGCCATCGGGTCCGTGCATGACGAAAGACCAGCGCCCGCCCGTCTTGAACTCGCACACGCTGAACGTATTGGTGAAACCGGCCGGTCCCCACCACCGCGCCAGGCGCTGTGGATCGCTGATCGCGGCAAAGACTTGCTCCACGGTTGCCGGGATTTCACGGGAGGTGTTGAATGTGGTCATGGGCCTGGCGCGGGTGTAGTTGGCGGCGGGGGAAGCTGCGTTTGAACGCCCGGAATGCTGCTGATCTCTGAAAGCCATGGCGCGGCTGAGCGCTGCCACAGTTGAAAGACCGGCTTGAGCTGGGATCGCTGGGACACACAGCCCAGCCTGAGCATCACTTGCTGCACGTTCTCAACAGCGCTTGAGTACAGGGGCGTCCCACACTCCGGGCAGAACACCTGGGCACGCTTCGAGCCGGATTCGGCCACCTTGACGTAGCTCTTGGTCACGCCCGTGAGCTTGAAGGACTCGATGGGGGCCGGAACGATCGTCCGAAAGGGCGCCCCGGAAAGTGTCTGGCAGTCTGCGCAGTTGCAGATCATCACCTTCTCGGGGTCAATTTGGGCGGAGAAAGAAACT
>JADJII010000001.1:0-659705 GCA_016707075.1 Candidatus Egaibacter danicus | reverse complement strand
AGGTTCGTCGATTGGACCCACAACGGCGGCCAACGTGGTCGCCATTCTTCACAACTGAGTGCGCCGTTGCGGTCCACTCACGGCCGACGTTAGCCGTCAGATGCCAGCGCTCTACGACCTCATCGGCAGCACCTACGCGAGATCACGTCGCGCTGATCCAGCCATTGCGCAGGCACTCCGCCCGGGAGGTGAGCCTCACGCCCTCCGGCGCATACCTCGATCTGGCGTGCGGAACTGGCAACTACACCGTTGCACTCAGCGACTTGGGCGGCGTATGGAGCGCCGTAGACGTTTCCGAGGTCATGCTCGCCCAAGCCCGGCAGAAGTCCAGCACCATTGCCTGGGCACTGTCGAGTGCGGACGCCCTTCCTTTTCCCAATGCCGCCTTCGGTGGCGCGATTTGCACACTCGCCATCCATCACTTCCCTGACCTCGAGTCGCCGTTCGCCGAGGTCCGCAGGACACTTCACTCTGGGTCGTTCGTCATCTTCACGGGCTTGGCTGAGCAAATGCGCCAATACTGGCTCTGCCACTACTTCCCGGAAATGATGGCTCGCTCCATCGAGAAGATGCCGTCCGAATCACAGATTCGAGTTGCCCTGTCCCGGTCGGGGTTCAAGTCGGTCACGGTCACTCCGTTCTTCGTCACGAACGATCTTCAAGACCTGTTCCTCTACTCCGGGAAGCATCGCCCCGATCTGTACTTAGACCCGGCCGTCCGAGCCAACATCAGCTCGTTCGCCAATCTGGCCCCCACGGCCGAGCTTCAAGATGGGCTCGCCCGGCTGACTGTGGATCTGCAAAGCGGCGCCTTCGCCGCGGTCAAAGCTCACTACGCCATGGAGGTTGGTGACTATGCTTACATCGTCGCGCGAGCTGACGGCTAACTTAAACGTTGAGCGGTTGCACAGCGTCTTTTCCGGTCTTTGCCTCAGTCTAGATTTTCTTGAAATCCAACAACAAAATATGCCTGCAGCCCACGACAGTTAAGCGTGAGTAGCTCTCATATCAATAGCAATTCACTGCGTGAAAGGTATTTCCCCAACCCCAGTCAAACCACCTCCGCAGGCGTGCCGGGTGGCTGCGACGGGGCAACGGAGCTGTTCGCGGTTGCCACAGAATCTGCGCCCCAAAAACAGCGTTAACGCAGCAACCTCAAAACCCAAAAAGCAGCCGCCCGCGAGATGCGCAGTGGACACGACGCGGACGCCCGGCGCGCTAGCCAGCCACCTCAAAGCGCGGTACCCGAAGAAGCAATAAAAAAGCCCGCACAGCGCAAACCATGCAGGGCTTTTATCTCAGGCCGGAAAGGGCCCGGATTGAGCGGAAGACTTACCCCGCAGTAGCCTCTTCCGGCTTCGCCTTGCCTTCTTTCTTCGGCAGCGGTTGAATGTCCAGAATCACTTCGGTCTTGCTCTCGTCTTTGTCGTCCAGGTCCACCGTCAGGCGGCCGCCTTCTGTCAAACGGCCAAACAGCAACTCGTCGGCCAGCGCACGGCGGATCGTGTCCTGAATCAGGCGCTGCATCGGGCGCGCGCCCATCAGCGGATCAAAGCCCTTCTTCGCCAGGTGCTTGCGCAGCTTGTCGGTGAAGGTCACGTCCACCTTCTTCTCGGCCAGTTGCGTTTCCAGCTGCAGCAGGAATTTGTCCACCACACGCAGGATGACGTTTTCGTCCAGCGCCTTGAAGCTCACCGTGGCGTCCAGCCGGTTGCGGAACTCGGGCGTGAACAGGCGCTTGATATCGGCCATCTCGTCGCCCGCTTCGCGCGGGTTGGTGAAGCCAATGGTGGCCTTGTTCATGGTCTCGGCACCCGCATTGGTCGTCATGATGATGATGACATTGCGGAAATCGGCCTTGCGCCCGTTGTTGTCGGTCAGCGAGCCGTGGTCCATCACCTGCAGCAGCACGTTGAAAATGTCCGGGTGCGCCTTCTCGATTTCATCGAGCAGCAGCACGCAATGCGGCTTCTTGGTGATGGCCTCGGTCAGCAGGCCGCCCTGGTCGAACCCGACATAGCCCGGAGGCGCGCCAATCAAACGGCTCACCGCATGGCGCTCCATGTATTCGCTCATGTCAAAGCGGATCAGGTCGATGCCCATGATGTAGGCGAGCTGCTTCGCGGCTTCGGTCTTGCCCACACCCGTGGGGCCGCTGAACAGGAACGAGCCAATTGGCTTGTCGCCCTTGCCCAGGCCCGAGCGCGCCATTTTCACGGCGCTGGCCAGCATGTCAATCGCCTGGTCCTGGCCAAACACCACGTTGCGCAGATCGCGCTCCAGGGTTTTGAGCTTGCCACGGTCGTCGTTGGACACATTGGCGGGCGGAATGCGCGCAATCTTGGCCACGATCTCTTCAACCTCGGCCTTGCCGATGATCTTCTTGCGTTTGGAAGCCGTGAGGATGCGCTGCGCAGCGCCGGCTTCGTCAATCACGTCGATGGCCTTGTCAGGCAAATGGCGATCATTGATGTACTTGGCGCTGAGCTCTGCCGCAGCCTGCAGGGCCGCCACGGCGTATTTCACGCTGTGGTGCTCCTCGAACCGGGATTTGAGGCCCTTGAGAATGTCCACCGTCTGCTCGATGGTCGGCTCGATCACATCCACCTTCTGGAAGCGCCGCGACAACGCCGCATCTTTCTCGAAGATGCCACGGTATTCGGTGAACGTCGTCGCGCCGATGCACTTGAGCGCGCCAGAACTCAAGCCCGGTTTGAGCAGGTTGGACGCATCCAGCGTGCCGCCCGACGCGGCGCCTGCGCCAATCAGCGTGTGAATCTCGTCGATGAACAAAATGCCATTGGGTTTGTCCTTCAGCGACTTCAGAACACCTTTAAGGCGCTGTTCAAAATCACCGCGGTACTTGGTGCCCGCCAGCAGTGCACCCATGTCCAGTGAATACACCACGGCCTCGGCCAGAATTTCCGGCACATCTTTTTGCGTGATGCGCCAGGCCAGGCCCTCGGCAATCGCGGTCTTGCCCACGCCGGCCTCACCCACCAGCAGCGGATTGTTTTTGCGGCGGCGGCACAGGATCTGGATCACGCGCTCCACTTCGTACTCACGGCCAATCAGCGGATCAATCTTGCCGTCCTTGGCCAGCTGGTTCAGGTTTTGGGTGTACTGCTCCAGTGGAGACTGTTTTTCGTTCTTTTCGCCGCCAGACTCTTCAGACTCAGGCTGACTCTCGCTGGACTTGCCAGCGTCCGGCGGATCGCTTTTCTTGATGCCATGTGCGATGAAGTTCACCACGTCCAGGCGCGTCACGCCCTGCTGGTGCAGGTAATACACGGCATGCGAATCCTTCTCGCCGAAGATCGCGACCAGCACGTTGGCGCCGGTCACTTCCTTCTTGCCGCTGCCGGTGGACTGCACGTGCATGATGGCGCGCTGAATCACCCGCTGGAAACCCAGCGTGGGTTGCGTATCCACATCGTCAGTCCCCGCAACTTGCGGCGTGTTGTCCTTGATGAACGTGGCCAGCGACTTGCGCAGGTCATCGATATTGGCGGAGCAGGCCCGCAATACTTCTGCGGCACTCGGGTTGTCCAGCAAGGCAAGCAACAGGTGCTCGACGGTGATGAACTCGTGGCGCTGTTGACGCGCCTCGACGAAGGCCATATGCAGGCTAACTTCCAGTTCTTGCGCAATCATGTGATTCCCTTCTGCCTTGCGTTGATGTCTAACTGTAATCCGATTTCAATGTCGGTCCCGGGCAGCGGCTGTCTGCCTAAAACTCGACGGGCTCACTGATGCATTTCAATGGATGTCCTGCCTTTGCTGCCGCATCCAGAACCTGATCCACCTTGGTGGCGGCTACATCTTTCGAGTAAACGCCACACACCCCTTTTCCATCCAGGTGGATCTTCAGCATGATCTGGGTGGCAGCCTCCAGATCCTTGCCAAAAAACTCCTGAATCACAACCACCACAAATTCCATCGGCGTGTAGTCATCATTGAGCATGACCACCTGGTACATCTGCGGCGGCTTGACTTTCTGCGTCCTTCTTTCCAGAACGACTGAACCACTGTCATCGCCTTTCGGAAGCCCGATGGGCGGGTTGGGTGGAGTTGCAGGGAGTTTCGTTGCCATGAATTTATTCTAGCGAGCGTGAACTCACTCTGCCGGTCTAAGGTGAATTGGTGGCGCTTTTCCGACATTCAAGCCACAAAAAAGAAAAACCGCCCCGGCGCAGGCCCGGGCGGTTTGTGTCAGGCGAGGAGCAAAACCGGCAGGCCGGCCCTGCATTCGCAGTCCAATTACATGTTGTCGATCATCACCTGGCCAAAGCCGGAGCAGCTCACCTGAGTGGCGCCGTCCATCAGGCGGGCGAAGTCGTAGGTTACCTTCTTGCTCAGAATGGATTTTTCCATCGAACGAATGATGCAGTCAGCAGCCTCTTTCCAGCCCATGTGGCGCAGCATCATCTCGGCGGACAGGATTTCGGAACCAGGGTTCACGTAGTCCTTGCCAGCGTATTTGGGCGCCGTGCCGTGGGTGGCTTCAAAACAGGCTACGGTGTCAGACAGGTTGGCGCCCGGGGCAATACCAATGCCACCGACCTGTGCGGCCAGTGCATCAGAAATGTAGTCGCCGTTCAGGTTCAGCGTGGCCACCACAGAGTACTCGGCGGGGCGCAGCAGAATCTGCTGCAGGAAAGCGTCGGCAATCACGTCCTTGACGATGATGTCTTTGCCCGTCTTCGGATTTTTGAACTTGCACCACGGGCCACCGTCGATCAACTCGGCACCAAACTCTTTCTGGGCCAATGCGTAAGACCAGTCACGGAAACCGCCCTCGGTGAACTTCATGATGTTGCCCTTGTGCACGATGGTTACGCTGGGCTTGTCATTGTCAATCGCATACTGGATGGCCTTGCGCACCAGACGCTCGGTGCCTTCGATGGACACCGGCTTGATGCCAATACCGGAGGTGTTCGGGAAGCGGATCTTCTTCACGCCCATCTCGTCAATCAGGAACTTGATCAGCTTTTTGGCCTTGTCAGACTGGGCTTCGTATTCGATACCGGCGTAGATGTCTTCCGAGTTTTCGCGGAAGATCACCATGTTGGTCTTGTGCGGCTCTTTCACGGGTGAAGGCACACCGGTGAAGTACTGTACGGGGCGCAGGCAGACATAGAGGTCGAGCTCTTGGCGCAGCGCCACGTTCAGCGAGCGGATGCCGCCGCCCACAGGCGTGGTCAGCGGGCCCTTGATGGACACCACGTATTCACGCAGGGCCTTCAGGGTTTCTTCAGGCAGCCAGACGTCCGGGCCATAAACCTTGGTGGACTTTTCGCCGGCGAAAACTTCCATCCAGTGGATTTTTTTCTTGCCACCATAGGCTTTGGCCACGGCTGCGTCCACCACTTTCAACATCACCGGAGTAATGTCCAGACCCGTGCCATCACCTTCGATGAAGGGAATGATCGGCTCGTCGGGCACGTTGAGCGACATATCGGCGTTGACGGTGATTTTCTGGCCTGATGAGGGCACCTTGATGTGCTGATACATGAGCGGTGGTCTCTATTAAAAGAATGATGGACACCGGGGGCAAATTGACCTGAAGGATCGACCTGTCTTGCCGGGGGAGTGCTGTTTTGGCTTAGCTTTTGAATTTTAGCTTCAAAAAATTTCACCAAACTGTCAACCGCCGAAGTTACGGGGCCGTTACGGGAAGGCTTCCCCAATAGGAAGAAATTTAATTAAATTAAACGTTACCTCTAGGAAATCATGAACAAAGTTCTCGCTACCCTGATCGCTGGTCTGTTTGCTGCTGGTGCTTTCGCCCAGGCTGCTGCGCCTGCTGCTTCCGCCGCCAAGGCTGCCGCGCTGCTGCCGCAGCTCCTGCCGCTGCCGCTGCGCCTGCTGCACCAGCCGCAAAAGCTGCTGCTCCTGCTGCTGACGCCAAGCCAGCTGTCAAGGCAGAAAAGAAAGTCATGAAGAAGAAGGCCAAGAAAGCCAAGAAGGCTGCTTCTGCTGCCTAAGTCTTTTGACTTTGCGCAAAATGCCCGCTTGTGCGGGCATTTTTGTTTCTGCGCACATGAAGAACGAAGAACCAGGAATTTGCCATGAAGCCGCTTTCTGCCATCACCCAATTTGTCCGCCTCGCTGCCACTGCAACGCTGCTCACCCTGCTGGCGGCCACCCTGCCCGCTAACGCCCAGGACGCACCGCAGCTCAACCTGCCACGCACCAAGCTGTCGGCGGGCATGCATCTGATGGATGTGCAACTGGCCACGACGGGCGAACAGCGCCAGATCGGCCTGATGTTTCGCAAGGACATGCCGCAACATGAGGGCATGTTGTTTGTATTCGAGCAGCCCACGGTGCAATGTTTCTGGATGAAAAACACCATCCTGCCGCTGACAGCAGCGTTTGTGGCCGACGACGGCACCATCGTCAATCTGGCCGACATGAAGCCCCAGACGACCGACTCGCACTGCTCCGCCAAACCCGTGCGGTACGTGCTGGAGATGAATCTGGGCTGGTTTGCCAAAAAGAACATCAAGGCCGGCTTCAAGCTGGGCGGCAAGCCGTTTGAGGCCGCCAAATAAGTCGTTTGCTATTATTTCGATAGCTTCTCACGCATATCCAGCAAGAGCTACAGGCCAAAAAGGCCCATAAAAAAGCCACCTTTCGGTGGCTTTTTGCTGCCTGCAAGGAAAACCGCAGGATCGGATCAATCAGGCGAAATTGGCTTCGGCAAAACCCCAGTTCACCAGCTTGTCCAGGAAGGTTTCGACAAACTTGGGGCGCATGTTGCGGTAGTCGATGTAGTAGGCGTGTTCCCACACGTCCACGGTCAGCAGGGCCTTGTCGGCGGTGGTCAGGGGCGTGCCGGCAGCGCCCGTGTTGACGATGTCCACGGAGCCGTCAGGCTTCTTGACCAGCCAGGTCCAGCCGGAGCCGAAGTTGCCCACGGCTGACTTCACGAACGCTTCCTTGAACGCGGCATAGGAGCCCCACTTGGCCGTAATGGCCGCGGCCAGTTTGCCGGACGGCTCGCCACCACCGGCTGGCTTCATGCAGTTCCAGAAGAAGGTGTGGTTCCAGATCTGGGCAGAGTTGTTGTAGATGCCGCCGCTGGACTTCTTGATGATTTCTTCGAGCGTCATGCTCTCGAACTCGGTGCCCTTTTGCAGGTTGTTCAGGTTGACCACATAGGCGTTATGGTGCTTGCCGTGGTGGTACTCCAGCGTCTCCTTTGAGTAGTTGGGGGCCAGAGCGTCAATCGCGTAAGGGAGTGCAGGCAGGGTATGTTCCATGATTCCTCGTGATGGTGGTTGTTCGAAAGATTGTTTTCGTCAAAGCGCTGAAAAGAACGCTGATTGTAGGAACTTTGTTTAACCCTGCCCGCACTGCTTTTATCCCGCACCGTCCCTACAGGTCAGGTAGCGGTCACCGAACGGTCAACTCCACCGAGCCATCGGCCAGCGTGGCGCGCACATCCTGCCCGGTGCGCATCTGGCTCACGCTAGTGAGGGCCTGGCCTTGCGGGGTGGACAGCCAGGCATAACCCCGCTGCAACACCAGAGTGGGGTCCAGCAGGCCCAGGCGCACACCGGCGCGGTCCAGCCGGTCACGCTGGCGCTGCAGGCCCTGCTGCAATTGATCAGGCAGCCGGGTCTGTAGTTGCTGAACGTCCTGCTTCTTCTGCCGCAAAAACAGTTGAGAGGCAAAGGTCAGTCGGTGCGCGCTCGACGCCAGCGCCAGACGCTGGCGGGCCGCCAGCGCGGACGGGCGCCCCAGTCGCGCCGTGGCGGTGTCCAGCCGCTGGCTCTGGGTATCGACATGACGCTGCAGGGCATCGGTCAGGCGCTCCTGCATGATGTCCACCGCACCCAGCCACACGTCACGCGGCTGCGACACCAGCTCGGCTGCAGCGGTGGGCGTGGGCGCGCGCAGGTCGGCACAGAAGTCGGCAATGGTGAAATCGGTTTCGTGTCCCACGCCAGCGATCACAGGCACCGGGCTTCGCACGATGGTGCGGGCGAGCTGTTCATCGTTAAAAGCCCACAGGTCTTCCATGGAACCGCCGCCGCGCACCAGCAGGATGACGTCCACCACGGGCTTATCCGTTTCAGGTACAGATAGGCCCTTTTTGGGAGTAAAATCGGCCTCCAGCCCCCGTCCCTCTTGCGTGAGCAGATATAGATTTGATAGCGCCTTGACCAGCTCACCGGGTGCGCCCGCACCCTGCACCGACGCCGGTGCCACCACCACCGGGATGTGCGGCACCCGCCGTTGCAGTGCCGTCACCACATCATGCAGGGCTGCTGCACCCAGCGACGTCACCACACCAATACCACGCGGCGCCAGTGGCAGGCTGCGCTTGCGGCTGGCATCAAACAGGCCCTCGCCTTCCAGTTTTTCCTTCAGCCGCAAAAACTGCTCAAACAGGTTGCCTTGGCCCGCGCGGCTCATGCTTTCAATGATCAGTTGCAGGTCGCCGCGCGGCTCGTACACCCCCAAGCGGCCGCGCACCTCGACCAATTCGCCGTCACGCGGCGAGAAATCCAGCAGGCTGGCAGCGCGCTTGAACATGGCGCAGCGAATCTGGCCGGTCTCATCTTTCAGCGACAGGTAGCAATGGCCGCTGGCGGCGCGTGAAAAACCCGTGATCTCGCCGCGCACCACCACCGGGTTGAACCGGGCGTCCAGTGCATCAGCCACGGCACGACACAATGCGCCAACGGCCCAGACGCGCCCACCTGAAGTCCGCGCACCCATACTGATGTTGTCAGCGCCAGACATTCGAGGCACCAAGCCAAATGGAGCCTGCCGCCGCAGCTGTCTGGCAAGTACTCCACAAAACACGGCGCTGGCGCTGATCGGCCGCCGTGTGGGTCCGATGTCCTGCAAAGCGTGATTCCACGTTATAACCCTTTGATTTCATTGAATTTTTTACCGCCTCAAATGTAATCGATCTGTCACATCCACGGTTTGGTGCGGCTTCGCGGCGGTCGCCACCCTACTTCTTCACAAAGTTATCCACAATTTCTGTGGTCGAAATGTATCCGGACTGTTGCTCATCCAGTGGTTACATCCGACGCTGACAGCCTCGCTGCGTAGGCCATAATCGCTAGGCTTTTCTTCTCATCTGCGCGGAGACTTCCATTGTTTTCAATCATACAAGCCGCTGGCTGGCCCATCTGGCCCCTGATCGCCTGCTCAGTGCTGGCACTGGCCCTCATCATTGAGCGCTTCATCAGCCTCAAAACCAGCAAAGTCTTGCCGCCCAAATTGCTGGACGAGGTACTGGGAGTCTCCCGGGCTGGCGTTCCGGGCACCGAGGTGATCGCCCAACTCGAGCGTAATTCGGCCATGGGCGAAGTATTGTCCAGCGGCCTGCGGGCCCTGCATGCCAACCCGCGCTGCACCGAGACTGACCTGCGCGCCACCATGGAAGGCACCGGCCGCGTAGTGGCCCACCGGCTGGAAAAATACCTCAGCGCGCTGGCCACCATCGCCTCGGCCGCGCCCCTGATGGGCCTGTTTGGCACGGTGGTGGGCATGATCGAAATTTTTGGCTCGCAGTCTGGTACGGGGGGGGCCACTGGTGGCAACCCGGCGCAACTGGCGCATGGCATCTCCGTAGCGTTGTACAACACGGCTTTTGGCCTCATCATTGCCATTCCCTCGCTGATCTTCTGGCGCTATTTCCGGGCCCGGGTGGACTACTATCTGCTCACACTGGAACTGGCCTCCGAGCGGCTGGCGCGGCACCTGGTGAGCTTGCGCAAATCATGAACTTTCGCGGAACCTCCTCGCGCGAAGAGCCCGAGATCAACCTGATTCCGTTCATCGACGTGCTGCTGGTGGTCCTGATCTTCCTGATGCTGTCCACCACTTACAGCAAGTTCACCGAACTCCAGCTCAAGCTGCCCGTGGCCGATGCCGACGTGCAGCGCGATTACCCCAAGGAATTACTGGTCTCCATCACCAGCGATGGTGCCTACGGCGTGAACAAGGTACCCGTGGCGGGCCGCGACGTGGCCACGCTGAGCGCCGCGCTGGCTGAAGGCGCCAAGGCCGGCAAGGAAACGGTCGTCGTTATCAGCGCCGACGCCAGTGCCAAGCACCAGTCAGTCGTTACCGTGATGGAGGCAGCGCGTCGGGCCGGCCTGGTTCAAATCACGTTTGCCACGCAGTCAACGGCGCAGGGCGGCGGAAAGTAACTCCATGGCCGGGTCGTCACGGCCAGCCATCGAGAGAACACTGGTTCATGCCTGGGCCCGCCGGGGCTTGATTGCCTGGGTGCTGTGGCCCTTGTCCCGGCTGTTTGGCTTGTTGGTACGCTTGCGCCGATTGCTGTACCGCGTGGGTATTTTCAGCGTCCGTCGCGTGAACGTCCCGGTTATCGTCGTGGGCAATGTGATCGCCGGCGGCTCGGGCAAAACACCGGTCGTGATGGCGCTGGTGAAACACCTGCAGGCAAGAGGCCTGAGACCGGGCGTGGTGTCACGTGGTTACGGACGAAGCACGGCAGATTGCCGGGAAGTCCAGACCGGCAGCCCGGCATCGGAGGTGGGCGACGAGCCGGCGCTGATCAAAAGAGCGTTATCCGGGGAGTCTGTCGTTCCTGTCTTTGTGGGTCGCAGCCGTTTTGAAGCTGCAAGCGCCTTGCTGGCGAAGTACCCGAAAACCGGCGTGATTGTGTGTGACGACGGACTGCAACACCTCGCGCTGCATCGCGATATCGATATCTGTGCATTTGATGATCGCGGTGCAGGCAACGGCTTCATGCTACCGGCTGGCCCTTTGCGCGAGCCCTGGCCCCGGGCGGTCGATCTGTTGCTGCACACGGGGACCAACCCCGCATTTGCGCGGGGGTTTCGCGCGTCGCGTGCTCTGAGCCCCCATGCATTGCAGAGCGACGGAACCCCCATCGCGCTAACAGCACTGGCTTCTACGGCCAGCGCACCACTACTGGCTGTGGCCGCCATCGCTCAGCCAGAGGCCTTTTTTGCCATGCTGCGGGCTCAGGGCCTGCAGCTGTCGAAAACACTTGCGCTGCCAGATCACTATGATTTCGATAGCTGGTCACGCCCATCTGATAAGGCCTACACACTGATTTGTACCGAAAAAGACGCCGTCAAGCTGTGGCCAGACCATCCCGACGCACTGGCAGTACCCCTGGTGTTCACGCCGGAGCCCGCCTTCATGCAGGCGCTGGACAAGTTGCTGGATGCCTTGCCCCAAAAGTTATCATCTCCCCATGGACACACGACTTCTTGAACTTCTGGTCTGCCCCGTCACCAAGGGCCCGCTGCAATACGACCGCGAGCACCACGAGCTGATCTCGCGCAGCGCGCGCCTGGCCTATCCGGTGCGTGACGACATTCCCATCCTGCTGGAAAACGAAGCGCGCGTGCTGACGGATGAGGAACTGGGGCTGTGAAACCCTGGCTGTAGATCCATGCGCTTCACCGTCTTGATTCCTGCCCGGTTGGCGTCTACCCGCCTTCCTAACAAACCGCTGGCCGACATTGGCGGCTTGCCCATGATCGTGCGGGTGGCCCAACGGGTCATGTCGGGTACGGACTCCCGTGTGGTGGTCGCGGCCGACAGCGCGGAAATCATCACCGCGTGCCAGGCTCACGGCATCGAAGCCGTTTTGACCCGCACCGATCACCCGTCGGGCAGTGACCGGCTGGCCGAGGCTTGCAACATCCTCGGCCTGAGGGACGACGAAATCGTGGTGAACGTCCAGGGTGACGAACCCTTGATCGACCCTGCTCTGGTGAGCGACGTGGCCAGCCTGTTGCTGCACCACCCGCAGATGAGCATGAGTACCGCCGCGCATCCGATCGGGACACTGGATGATTTCAGTAACCCCAACATCGTCAAGGTGGTGCTGGACGCGAACAACGTGGCGCTGTATTTCAGCCGCGCGCCCATTGCCTTCGCGCGTGATTTTCCCGGACAGGCCTGGTGGCAGGACGATGCACAGTCAAGCCCCGGGATGGCAGGTGCGGCACCACTGCGCCACGTCGGCATTTACGGCTACCGCGCCGGTTTTTTGCGGCTTTTCCCGACGTTGCCACGCGCGCCGATTGAAATCGTCGAGGCGCTGGAGCAGCTACGTGCCATGTGGCATGGGCACCGCATCGCCGTGCATGTCACCCACCGGGCACCCGGGCCAGGGGTGGACACACCGGAAGACCTGGAACGGGTTCGCATACTGTTCAAGGCATGAGCCACCGCCACGGAGTCTGACGTAAGCGAAGCCGAAGGTGGCACGTGCTATTCTTCGTCCTAATGAAGAGGCGTGGCGACATGGGCATCGGGTTCCAACCGACCGCGCACAACTGAATTTTTCGATCCGAGGAACTCCATGAGACTGATTTTGTTGGGCGCACCCGGCGCGGGCAAGGGAACGCAGGCTTCCTTTATCTGCCAGAAATACGGCATTCCCCAAATCTCAACCGGAGACATGCTGCGTGCGGCTGTCAAAGCGGGCACGCCGCTGGGTCAACAAGCTGACGCGGTCATGAAGTCCGGCGGTCTGGTGAGTGACGATCTGATCATCAATCTGGTGAAAGAACGCATTGCACAGGCTGACTGCGCCAACGGCTTCTTGTTTGACGGTTTCCCGCGTACCCTGCCCCAGGCCGATGCCATGAAGGCTGCGGGCGTCAAGCTCGACTACGTGCTGGAAATTGACGTACCGTTTGACGCGATCATTGAGCGCATGAGCGGGCGCCGCTCACACCCCGCATCGGGCCGTACCTATCACGTGAAGTTCAACCCGCCCAAAGTGGAAGGCAAGGACGACGTGACCGGTGAGCTCCTCGTTCAGCGTCCTGACGACCAGGAAGAAACCGTCAAGAAGCGTCTGGACGTCTACAGCGCGCAGACCCGCCCGCTGGTGGCGTATTACTCTGACTGGGCCAGGGCGGAGCCATCGGCCGCACCTAAATACCGCGCCATCAGCGGCACTGGCAGCGTGGAAGAGATCACCAGCCGTGCGTTTCAGGCCCTGAGCAACTGATTTGGCCTGATCTGACCTGCATCAGGAATGCACCGCCAGTGTCAGCATCAGGGCAATGCGCGCCTTGACCGGTGACAGGCCACCAGAGTCAGGAAAGCGGGCATCCGGCGGTGATATGACCCGGCCCATGGGACAACGCGTAGCGCGCACTACCGCGACACCGCTATGCTTTGCTTCCAGCAGAGCTTTTTCCAGGTCTTGATGCACCGTGCCATTGCCGGTGGCGGCAACAACCAGGCCTTTGAGTACGGGCTCATCGCCTGAAGCGCTGCTGTTTTGGGGCTGGTTCATCAGCGCTTTCACGATGGCACCACGGGCTCCGGTGTAGTTCATCACAATTTCCACCCATGGCCAGACCGCCAGGTTCACTATCTTTTCGATAGCTTCTGGCGCATAGCTGACAGGGGCTGAAGGCCAATTTCTCACCAATCTGACCACGCCCTCTTCCACATAGCCAATGGGGCCGGCATCACCTGATCCGAAGGCGTCCACGCGATAAGTGTGCATTTTTTGCACATCGACGGCACTGTGAATGGTGCCTGCGCACACGGCTACCACGCCGCGGGCGCCCGGTGCCGTTGCCACGGCCACCGCATCCAGCACGTTTTGTGGACCGTCCGGCGCGGCTGATGAGGCGGGGCGCATGGCGCAGGTCAACACCACTGCCTTGCCAGGGTCCAACAGCGCATGCAGGAAATAAGCCGTTTCTTCCAGCGTGTCGGTGCCGTGTGTGATGACGATGCCCTGCACGTCGGCGTCGGCCAGCAGGGTCTGCACCCGGGCGGCCAGCTGCTGCCAGACAGCGAAGCTCATGTCCTTGCTGTCGAGTTGGGCCACCTGCTCGGTCACGACCTGACAAGGGCCGCGTTGCAGGCCTGGAATGGCTGCCAGCAACTGGTCAACCCCCACCTCACCGGCCTTGTAGCCGATGTTGTCCGCCCCGTCCTGTGCCTTGCCCGCAATGGTGCCCCCAGTGCCCAGCACGACGATCTTTTTATGACTATTTGTGGTCATCACTTGCATTCTTTTAAAAACTGGTTAAAAATACAGTTACTGGATATTAAGACAGCTTTTCAGCGGTCCATGCCCAGACCAAGGAGTGATCATGAGCGACTTGCCAGAGTTTCCGGTCAAACTGACCGCCCGCCAGCAACAGATTCTGGACCTGATCCAGAGCGCCATTGCCCGCACGGGAGCGCCGCCCACCCGCGCTGAAATTGCTTCCGAATTGGGCTTCAAGTCCGCCAATGCGGCAGAAGAGCATCTCCAGGCGCTGGCGCGCAAAGGCGTCATCGAACTGGTCAGCGGCACGTCGCGCGGCATTCGCCTCAAAAGCGAAACGCTTCGCTCCATCAACGAGTCACGCATCAAACAATTTTCCTTTCCGCTGCCCAGTCTGGCCCAGTTGGCACTGCCGCTGATTGGTCGGGTAGCCGCCGGCTCCCCGATTCTGGCGCAAGAGCATGTGGATCAAACCTATTACGTCGAAAACAGCCTGTTTCAGCGCAAGCCCGATTACCTGCTCAAGGTGCGGGGCATGTCCATGCGTGATGCGGGCATCATGGACGGGGACCTGCTGGCCGTTCAGGCTACAAAAGACGCGAAGAACGGGCAAATTGTCGTCGCCCGGCTGGGTGATGAGGTCACCGTCAAACGTTTTCGTCGCAACAAGCATCTGATTGAGCTGCATCCAGAAAACCCGGACTACCAGACCATTGTGGTGGAACCGGGCGAGCCGTTCGAGATAGAGGGCCTGGCTGTTGGTCTGATTCGCAACACCATGTTGATGTAATTCATTTTCAAAGAGGTACGAACCATGAGCATCGCTTTGTCTGCCTTCCCCGGAATTTTGGCTCCCATTCAGGGTTTCGTTCAATGGCTGAGTGGTGGGGCACGCCCAAGCCCTGCTGTGCGCCCAGCCGCCGGATTTGCTACTGATTCAATAGCTGCTCACGCATATCCGGAGAAGGCTGGGGCCACTATTCAGGCAAAGTCTGCGCCCCTCATACGCTCATCTTCACGCCTGCGCGTGGTCCGGGTGATGGAGGCTGGCCAGAAGCCCGGCCAGGTCGGCCGGATGGTTATCTCCGGCCGCATGTCCGATGTCTGCGCCGAGCTGGACCGGCTGGCCGCCTGCTCAGGCAGCAGCGCCTAACAGGTATTCGTGCTTGCCCAGATCCACGCCGTTGTGCCGCAAGATGGCATAGGCTGTGGTGACATGGAAAAACAGATTTGGCAGCATCCAGTGCTTGAGGTAGGCCTCACCACTCATGGTACGGGTGCTGTCCCGTCCAACCGGGAAAGTAATCTCTTTGGCCTCCGTGCCATCCAGATAGTTTCCAGGCACAGTGGCCAGGTAATCCAGCGTCTTCTGGATTCGGGCCTTCAAATCGGCCAGCGTGACTTCGTTGTCCTCAAATTTGGGGGCCTGAATGCCTGATAACCGGGCTATACCGTTTT
The DNA here is from genome assembly GCA_016707075.1 of Candidatus Egaibacter danicus. Taxonomy (GTDB): domain Bacteria; phylum Pseudomonadota; class Gammaproteobacteria; order Burkholderiales; family Burkholderiaceae_C; genus Egaibacter; species Egaibacter danicus. Next base: position 644,248 of record JADJII010000001.1, on the reverse strand, counting down.
TGGCTGCGTCGCACGCGATCTGAACCTGTTTGGTAAACGGCAGCATGTCCGGCGCCAGACGGTACTGGGTCAGCGCGAGTTGATCACATTTTTTGATATCTACAAAAGATTGGGCCTTGTCCAGAAAGTGACTGAGATTTCGCAGCATCGCCGTACAAATGGGCAGCGATGCAGAGGACATTGAAATGGACATGATGGCTTACCTCAACAAGTAGAACAGGAGCGCCATCCTACCCGCTTGGCCCGCTTTGTGCCGGGCATGGAATGACCAGCCCGCCCAAGGCACAATAGTGGCATGAATGTCGTGATTCTTGATGACTACCAGGATGCGGTTCGCAAGCTCAAATGTGCCGCCAAGCTGGACGCCTATCCGGCCAAGGTCTATACCAACACCGTCAAGGGAATCGGGCAACTATCCGTCCGCTTGAAGGATGCTGACATCGTCGTTCTGATTCGCGAGCGAACCCATATGTCGCGTCAGCTGATCGAGAAACTCCCGAAACTCAAGCTGATTGTGCAAACCGGGCGAGCTGGCAGCCATGTCGATATCGCGGCCTGTACCGAACGCGGCATTGCCGTGGCTGAAGGCACGGGCTCCCCCATCGCTCCTGCCGAGTTGACCTGGGCTCTGATCATGGCCGCTACCCGTCGCCTTCCCCATTACATCGGCAACCTCAAGCACGGCGCCTGGCAGCAGTCGGGTTTGAAGGCAGGGTCGATGCCTGCCAATTTTGGCATTGGCAGCGTACTTCATGGCAAGACACTGGGTATCTGGGGCTACGGAAAAATTGGCCGCCTGGTTGCCGGATACGGAAAAGCGTTTGGCATGAATGTCATGGTCTGGGGGCGTGCCCCCTCTCTGGAACGTGCTGTCATGGATGGGCATCACGCTGCACTGTCCAGAGACGAGTTTTTTACGCAGAGCGATGTGCTGTCGTTGCACCTCAGGCTCAATGATGAAACCCGGGCCATTGTGCAGACCGAAGACCTGGCGCGCATGAAACCGACCTCATTGCTGGTGAACACCTCCCGCGCTGAACTCATCGAGCCGGATGCACTTCTGGGCGCGCTGAACCGTGGACGCCCGGGTATGGCGGCTGTGGATGTATTCGAAGCTGAGCCCATCCTTCAGGGTCACGCCCTGCTGCGCCTGGAAAACTGTGTGTGCACCCCCCACATTGGCTACGTCGAGCAGGAAACTTACGAAATGTACTTTGGCGCGGCTTTTGACAACGTCATTCATTTCATTGAAGGCAGCCCCACCAACATCATCAACCCGGCGGCTCTACAGGTTCGCCGCTAGCATCAGGCTTATGGCTTGGGATTTTTGGGCGGACGAGTGTTATTGATCGCATCCGGATCAAGGTCCAGATTAACGTCAACATCGGGATAGATACTGGGCAATGGCTCGGAACGTGTCTGATACGAGTCGAGGCTTGTATCCAGATCAAGGTCGACATCGGCATAAATACTGGGCAATGGTTCAGAGCGAACCGGATATCGGTCCCCTTTGGCATCCTGACTGGTTTTGCCAGCGCTTTGCCGGGTGGGAGCAAAGGCATCCGCATGCAATCCGCCAAATCCTGATCGAACTCCCTGGCTGGCGGATGGCATGCGTGAGAAATCCGATTGGCCAGAAGACCCGACGCGGACAGAACCCTCGTGCTCACTCAGTGCAATGCCATACAAAAGCAACAGCTCACGGAAAGCTGCCAGATCAAACGCCTGTCCCTTGTCGTCCCAGGAGTTGTGAAAAATACAGGCTTCCAGTATTTGCAGCACTTGCGGAGCGGACCACAGAACAGAAATGTCTGCCAGGACATCCGGGTACGCTTCAAGGCCCCGACCTTCCTGTTTGAAAAGTGCAAATTCGGGGATTCGGGAATTGAACAGTAAGTTGAAGTCTTCGCGGTACTGTCTGAAGTCAGTCTTCAAGTTCAACGAATGGAATAGCTGGAGCAGATCCAGATAAAGAACAGGACTCGACCCGGCGTTCTCGGCAATGTGATTTTCCAGCACCCGAATGGCCTGATCTGTCTGGCCAAGAGACACGAAGAACTCTGCCTGCTGCCGGATATCGAACAGTTCATCGGGACTGACGCGTCTCTCACCAGGACCTGATGCCCCGATCAATGCGCCGGGCTTGCTGCCGCGAATGGGAGCGGGGCCCGACTGCAGCAACGTATCAAATGTCGACGCACTGATTTCCGAGAGATGCAGATCCACCGAAGACACGGGGTTATGCGCCTTTGCAGGGGGAATCGCTGGCACTCCGGCCGCCAGGATATTTCTGTCCAATACGTTCGGCGTTTCACCCGAAGCTTCCGGCCTGAGTACGGGTGCGACCCCCGACTGAATGGAACCGGCCCTGTCGGCGCCCGCATCGCCACCACCCTTCCACCAGTCACCTTTGGTCGACTCCAGGGTTCGTTGCCGGCTCCAGAGCGTCCAAATAGCAGCCAAACACAACAGAATGGCAACCATCAGCGCATAAACCAGCCAGTTCGCAAAACGCTCGGACTCAGCCTTTTGCAGTCGCGTCTTCATCTCCAGCAAACTGGCCTCATTCTTGGCGGCCAGCGAAAGCAGCGCCTTCACATCACCTTCCAGTGACTGGAAGCGCATGGCATCCTTGACAATATCGTCAGCCGGCACCGATGCCGGAGCAGAAGCTGCTTTGGCCGCCTCCAGCGTGGTTACCCGCTCCGCAAGAACTTCCAGCGGGTCCAGGCGCAAACGAGATTGCCCTGCAGCCCGCCCGGCCTGCTGTTTTTCAACTGTCGCGGCTTTCTCGGCTGGCGCCGCGACAGCTTTGACGGGCGCAGCCGCCGGTGGTTTCACTTTGCGGACGACGGGTGGCTTGGCAACAACGTTCTGAGGCGCCCTGGGTGCCGGCTCCGCAGACCTGGACGCCTCTGCCCAAGTCGAACCAATCTTTGTTTCCACTGCCGTAGTGGCAGATACCTGGGCAGGTGCCGAACCAGCAACAACAGGAGCAGATGCTATCGGGCCGGATGCGGGATCAGAAGGGAAGTCGGCGAGAAGAACGTACCGGCGGGTGATCTTTTGACCACAACCAGCCTTCAGATAGACTGTCACCATGGGCTCGTCCACAGGCTGGGAAGACTCCACCCGAACCGTCGCCATCTGCGGTTGCTGGGTGGTTCCGACACTCACCTTGACGCGAGCGGGATCCTGCCGGGTATCCGCATGAAAAACGTCAGCCTCCATGCAAAGTGAAGACGCGTTTTCCTCCCCATCAAACTGGACCTGAATGCTCAAGTCAAGCGGCTGGCCGATCAGTGCCGTTCCGCGAACCCGCCCAAGCGTCATTGCGCTGGCACCCACAGCTGCGCACAGCAATACAGCACCCAACGCCCGTGATTCGAGTTTCAAGAGATTCCCCACGTTTTTTTTTATTCTCTCACACTGCCCGGCTCAAACTAACCGCACATCAGTCGAAAATTACCGGTTTCTTCGTCTGCAAAGGCTGGTCACACGGCGCTGACCCCGTCAAACAGAATAGTCATCCCTTCGGGGAGTCCGATGCCAGCCGCGTCGCCACGGCATGCAACATCAGCAAATCTTCAAAGGCCAGGAGATCAAAGGGCTGGCCCAGATCGTCATTCGGTCGGCGGAAAATGCAGCTCTCAAGAATCTCCAGAATAAAGCCCGAGGACCATTCAGCGGTGATATGGGCCAGCACCTCGCCATAAACTTCCAGGCCTTTGCCCTTTTCATCGAAAGAAGCGTATTCCGGAACCCGGCCGGTAAACAGACGGTTGAACTGATCCCGGCACTGGTTGAAATCAATTCTGCGACCCAGTCTGCGCAACAACTGCATCAGGTCCAGATAAACCAGCGGGCTGGCTTCACCAAGCCCGTCGATGCGCTCTCGCAGTGTCTGAATGGCTTGATCGTACTGACCCAGTGACACAAAGAAATCGGCCTGCTGACGCGCGTCCACCACTTCTTCCGAGTTGGTGGTGCGAAGCGCATTCACCATACTGGGCGAAAACCCCCGGTCCACGGTCCAGCTGGTAGGTGGAGAAAAGGAAGACACGCGCTCAAGCGGTATGACCTGCGAATCAGTCAAAGTGGGGATAGCCTTGGGAGGCTCTAAAGGGGGGACATCAAAGCTCAAATCCAGATCGATGTCCACAAATTCTGTACGTGTGGGAAGCTCACCAGGGGCGGACGGGCCTGCGCGTGTCGAAATCACCTCATCCAGGCCATCCTGCCGGGTCTGCATGACTCCTGCACCCTGCCACCAGCTATTGGACACCCGGTTCTCGGGGTTCTGGCGACGCCACAGCAGGAATATCCCGGCCAGACTGGCCAGCAGCAGCGCGACGAGCCCATAGACCAATCCATTTGCAAACCGCCCGGACTCAGCCGCTTGCAGCAGTTGCCGCATCTCGACCAGATTCGATTCGTTTTTGGCAGTAGCCGCACGCAAGGCCTTCACGTCACTGTCCAGCGTCTGCAATCTCTGCCAGTCTCGCAGAATGTCTTCGGGCTGGGCGTTAAGTGCTCGCCACAAGGCAATCGCGGCCGCTGCGGATTTGGCGTTCTCGGCGGGCTGGGTGAACAACTCCTGCGTGAATTTCAGTTCCAGCTCATTCAGTTGGCGCGAATCAATTGAAACCAGTTTCAACTTCGGCGCAGCCTGGCGACCTGCTGCCATGGCCGCGGGAGCGGGAGCGGCCTGCGGAGCCCGCGCTTTTACCGCCAGCGCAATGGCGTTCACAGGGGGTGAGGCAGCAGCAACCAACCTGCGGGGAGCTGCCGGGCCAACGGCTGCCGTGGGCGGGACTACCCCTGCATCGACCGGGGATGATGACACTGCGGGGACAAGAGCAATGGCTTGCGGCGGCAAGGCTATGTCACTGGGCATGTCTGCAAAGAAAACAAAACGCCTGGCAACTTTCTGGGTGCATCCCGCGCGCAAATTGGCCGTTACCACAGGCTCGTTGACGGCCTGAGATGAGCGCACCCTCACTACAGCGGCCTGCCTGCTGGTGGCCGCGGTTGTCGTCAGCGTGATGCGGCCCGCCACCTGCTGCACATCGCCATAGAAAACCTCTGCCTCCAGGCACAACGACATGAGGTCGTCACCCTCGTCGGCCTGCACTGGCACGGTGATATCCAGCGGCTGGCCCAACACGACAGCACCGCGCGCGCGGCCAAGCGTCAAGGCCGAACAGCTCATCGCTTCAATTAATAGCAGAATGCCAATGGCTGACGTCTTGACTGGATACTTCTTCATGGTTGAACCCGATTCTGGCATAGCTCCAGAGGCTATTCAGCCACCGCGCCGGTGATAATTCCGGATATGACAATTCAATTTTCGAGAATCGGCATTGTTGGGGCCGGCGCCATGGGACGCGGTATCGCCCAGATTGCCGCGCAGGCAGGCAGTCAGGTCATCCTGTTCGACATGCAAAGTGAGGCCGGCACAGCAGCCCGGGCGTCCATCTTCTCCCAATGGGACAAGCTGGCTGTCAAGGGCAGACTGGATGCCGCGCAAGTGGGCTCTTACAAGACGCGCGTGACTTGTGCAGATTCACTGAACGCGTTAGCCGATTGCGAACTGGTTGTCGAAGCCATCATCGAACGGCTGGAGGTGAAGTCCAGACTATTCTCCGAGCTGGAGGGCATCGTCAGCACGGACACTGTACTGGCAACCAACACGTCGTCGCTGTCCGTCACGGCAATCGCAGCGCATCTCAAGCATCGGCAGCGATTCGCCGGTTTTCATTTTTTCAATCCCGTCCCTTTGATGAAGGTGGTCGAGGTGATTGCCGGTCTGAAAACGGATCCATCCGTCTGCGATGCCCTGGCCGCCTATGCCCGGCAGATGGGACATACACCCGTACAGGCGCAAGACACACCCGGCTTCATCGTCAACCATGCCGGACGCGGCTTTGGAACCGAGGCGTTGCGCATCGTCAGTGAAGGAGTTGCCGACTTTGCCACGATTGACCGAATCCTGAAAGACCAGGCAGGCTTCAAACTGGGTCCGTTTGAGTTGATGGACCTGACGGCGCTGGATGTGTCACACCCGGTGATGGAGTCCGTTTATCACCAATATTACGAAGAGCCACGCTACCGGCCCAGTGTGATCACTGCACAGCGGCTGGCGGGTGGCGTGCTGGGAAAAAAGGTAGGTGACGGTTTCTACCGATATGTCGACGGTGTGGCCCAAATGGAGCCTGAGCCCGCTACGCCAGAAGTCGGCGAAATGCCGTCCGTCTGGGTTTCTCCCCGTGCGGCCAGACGCGCCGAACTGCTGTTGCTGCTAAAAAATCTGGAGGCAGCAATTGAAACCGGTGCGTCTCCTTCGCCTCAGGCGCTCACCCTGGTCGCTCCCCTGGGGTTTGACGTCACTACCGTGGCCGTCGTCGAACGACTCGACCCAGCCAGAACCATTGGCATCGACATGCTGGTGGATGACACCATCACCAAACGCCGGGTTCTGGCAACCAACCCGGCCACACGCGCCGACATGCGCCTGGCGGCTCACGCACTGATGGCACGTGATGGAAAAGCAGTCAGTGTCATACGGGACAGCGGTGGTTTCGTTACCCAGCGGGTGGTAGCAACCATCGTGAACATCGCTGCCGACATGTGCCAGCAGGGCATCTGCTCGCCCGGCGATCTGGAAACTGCCGTGACGCTGGGGCTGGGCTATCCGCGCGGCCCTCTGGCAATGGGCAACCTGTATGGACCAACCAACGTTCTGGAAGTCCTCTTCAATATGCAAACGGTCTACGGGGACCCACGCTACCGCCCCAGCCCCTGGCTGCGCAGGCGTGGCGCCATCGGCTTGAGCCTGATGCACGAAGAAGACTTCTGACCGTCTGTTCTGGCCGCATCGGATCATGACCGCCACACTTCAACAATCCCGGCAAGGTCGCGTCCTGATCCTGACCATTGCCAACGCCACACACAGAAATGCGTTGGGGCCGGAGATCTATGCGGAAGGTATTCGCGCTTTGTCCCATGCCAGAGACAACAAGGACATTGGCAGCGTCGTTATTGTGGGTGAAGGTACCATCTTCAGTGCGGGCGGCAATCTCCAGCGCCTGCAGGCCAACCGGCTGCTCCCCCCCACTGTGCAGGAAGAGAGTATTGACGGGCTTCATGCCTGGATTGAGACAATCAGCACGTGTCCAAAGCCGGTTATTGCTGCAATCGAAGGTGCGGCCGCGGGGGCCGGTTTCTCGCTGGCGCTGGCCTGTGATTTCATCGTCGCCGCCAGCGACGCCATATTTGTCATGGCCTACAGCAACATTGCCCTGTCGCCCGATGGCGGTGGCAGCTGGCGTCTGACGCACGCCCTGCCCCGCCAGCTGGTCAATGAGCTTCTGATGTGTGGCGAACGCATCAACGCACAGCGCCTGCATGATCTGGGTGTCGTCAACCAGATCACCCCTGCTGGCTCTGCCCTGAGCGCAGCACTGGAATTGGCTGACATGCTGTGTGGACGCGCTGCGAACGCATTGGCCAGCATCAAGGCACTGGTGAATCAGGCCGGACACAACGCATTGCCGGATCACCTGAAGCTGGAGCGGGACCACTTCGTTGCCAACCTGCATCACGCCAACGCCGGCATCGGCATTGCCGCATTTCTGTCCAGACAGCCACCCCGCTACGAGTGATTGCCGAGGAGGGTGTCAAACAAATCAGGCCTGAGACACCCAAGTGACAACCCGCTAGCCAGGCGATGGTCCCGGGCGCGACAATGGCGCGAGCAAAAGTCACCGACAAGACAGAACATGGACGAGCCCATCCTTACCATTGAAGAACGAGAAGCGATCAACTCTGGCCGCTGGTTTTCCTCCCTCTCACCTTCACTGCGACACGACATACTCCGATGCGCATACGTCAAGCGATACAAGGACGGCGAACTGATTGCAGCGCGCGGCGACCCGCCAGAGGAATGGATTGCCTGCGCCAAAGGTGCGGTGAGGGTCAGTTCCACCTCCATCTCGGGCAAGCAGATCACCCTGACCTACGTCGAGCCGGGTATCTGGTTCGGCGATGTAGCCATCTTCGACGGCGACCGCCGTACCCACGATGCCTACGCCCATGGCGACTGTACGATCCTGTGCGTGGCCAAAGCAGATTTCAAGAAAATTCTGGCAGCCCATGTCGAGTTGTACGAAGCCATGCTGAGGCTCCATGCCCGGCGCATTCGCCAGCTGTACGGCCTGGTGGAGGATCTCAACACCCTGCCCTTGCGCGCACGGCTCGCCAAACAGCTCATTCACCTGGTTCGCAGTTATGGCGTCGCCAGTCTGTCCAATGGCCAGGAAATGCGGATCAGCCTGCAACTGGCGCAGGAGGAACTGGCCCAGTTACTGGGCGCATCCCGACAGCGGGTGAATCAGGAACTCAAGGCCATGGAGCGCGAAGAAATCATCCGCATCGAACCCGGGGGCCTGGTTGTGCGCAACCGCGATGCGTTGATGCGCATCGTTGAAACAGACTCCTGAACTTGTCAATCCATGAGCAATTTTGAACATTTTGTTGGCACCCGTCCCGTCACGGACAAGCACCTTTTCGACGTAGGGGCCCTGACAGCCTGGCTACGAGACAACATCGACGGATTCAAAGGCCCCCTGAGCGTTGAAATGTTCAAGGGAGGCCAGTCAAACCCCACCTACAAGCTCATCACGCCCACGACAAGTTATGTCATGCGGGCCAAACCCGGTTCGGTGGCAAAACTGCTGCCTTCTGCCCACGCGGTGGAACGTGAATTCGCCGTGATGAGTGGCTTGTATGGCACCGATGTACCGGTGGCCCGTATGTACGGCCTGTGTGAGGACGAGTCCGTCATCGGGCGTGCCTTCTACGTCATGGAATTTGTGCAGGGTCGCGTGTTGTGGGACCAGTCACTCCCCGGCATGACACCGTCCGGGCGCGGCGCCATTTACGATGAAATGAACCGCGTGATCTCGGCGCTTCACAAGGTCAAGTTCGCCGAACAGGGTCTGGCCGGCTACGGCAAACCCGGCAACTACTTTGAGCGCCAGATTGGTCGCTGGAGCAAGCAATATGTAGCCTCCATCACACAGCCGGTTGCCGAGATGGACCAACTGATGGCGTGGCTGCCCGCACACATCCCGGCAGGGGCACGCGATGAAAACCGTATCAGCATCGTCCATGGCGACTATCGTCTGGACAACCTGATGTTTCACCCGACCGAGCCGCGGGTGCTGGCCGTGCTGGACTGGGAGCTGTCAACACTGGGGCATCCGCTGGCCGACTTCAGTTACCACTGCATGGCCTGGCATATTCCGCCGGGTTCATTTCGAGGCATCGGTGGTCTTGATCTGGCCAGCCTGGGTATCCCGTCCGAGGCTTCCTATATCCAGTCCTATTGCGACCGCACCGGCTTCACGACACCACAAGAACTCAAGGCTGACTGGAACTTTTACATGGCCTACAACATGTTTCGCATCGCAGCCATCCTGCAGGGCATTGCCAAACGCATCGAAGCCGGTACCGCGTCCAGCGCACAGGCAGCCAGTTCTGCCGCAGGCGTCAAACCCCTGGCGCAAATGGCATGGCGTTTCGCCCAGATGGCATGACCGACTGACCGTACGCATCCAGCACCACAACTGATAACCAACCTGACAACAGACGGAGCTTCACATGGATTTTGACTACTCACCCCGCACCAGGGAACTTCAGGCACAAGTGCTGAAATTCATGGCCGACCACATCTACCCCGCTGAAGCAGAGTTTGCGCGGGAACTCGCAGCCAATACAGCCGCAGGCAAACGCTGGACGCCGCTCAAGCTCATCGAAGGTCTCAAGGTCAAAGCGCAGGCGGCAGGCTTGTGGAACCTGTTCCTGCCAGTGGACAGCGCCGCCGCATCAGGCTACTCGGGCGCCGGGCTGACCAACCAGGAATATGCGCCGCTGGCGGAAATCATGGGACGCGTGTTCTGGGCCAGCGAGGTGTTCAATTGCTCCGCGCCGGACACTGGCAACATGGAAACCATTGCGCGTTATGGCTCGACGGAGAACAAGGAACGCTGGCTCAAGCCTCTGCTCGAAGGGAAAATTCGCTCGGCCTTCGCCATGACCGAGCCCGAAGTAGCCTCCAGCGATGCGACCAACATTGCCACACGCATCGAGCGCCAGGGCGATGAATACGTCATCAACGGTCGCAAGTGGTGGACATCGGGTGCGGGAGACCCGCGCTGCGCCATCTACATCACCATGGGCAAGACCGACCCCGATGCTCCGCGCCACTCGCAGCAGAGTATGGTGCTGGTGCCGGCCAACACGCCGGGCCTCAAGGTAGTTCGCCCACTGGATGTGTTTGGCTATGACGACGCGCCGCACGGCCACATGGAAGTCCTGTTTGAAAACGTGCGGGTTCCAGCCTCCAACATTCTGCTGGGTGAAGGCCGCGGCTTCGAGATCGCTCAGGGGCGCCTCGGCCCCGGGCGCATTCACCATTGCATGCGCCTCATCGGACTGGCCGAACGCGCCCTCGAACTCATGTGTAAACGCGCGTCCTCCCGCGTGGCGTTTGGCAAAAGCATCGCTGCGCAGACCGTCACCCAGGAGCGCATTGCGGAAGCGCGTTGCAGGATCGACATGGCTCGCCTGCTCACGCTGAAGGCCGCCTGGATGATGGATACCGTAGGTAACAAGGTCGCCAAGGCCGAGATTGCCATGATCAAGGTGGTGGCGCCCACCATGGCGTGTGACGTGATTGACTGGGCGATACAAGTTCATGGCGGCGGCGGCGTGAGTGGTGACTTTCCGCTCGCCTATGCCTACGCCAACGCCCGAACCCTGCGCTTTGCCGACGGCCCGGATGAAGTGCATCGCAATTCCATCGCCAAGCTGGAGTTGGGCAAGTACACCGCCAACCCGCGCGCCGTCGAGATGCCCGTCACCCGCGGCTGCTGAGCGGCGGGGACAATGGGCGTTATGCACATTAGCTATAGTATTGATAGCTGCTTACGCATACCCCATAATGCTTTCAGGCTATTTAAGCCATTATTTTTGAGGTTTTCATGATCCAAGTCTATTCCTGGCCCACCCCCAACGGCCACAAGGTCCACGTCATGCTGGAGGAGTGTGGCCTGCGCCTCGGCCGCGACTGGGAAGCCATTCCCGTGAACATTGGCGCGGGTGAGCAGTTCACGCCCGAATTTCTGAAGATCAGCCCCAACAACAAAATACCTGCCATCGTTGATCCGCATGGGCCGGATGGAAAACCCATCTCGCTATTTGAATCAGGCGCCATTCTGTTGTACCTCGCCGCCAAGACCGGCAAGTTCCTGCCCAGGTCCGACCGCGCCAAATTTGAGGTGCTGCAATGGCTGATGTTTCAAATGGGCAGTGTGGGGCCGATGCTGGGGCAAACCCACCATTTCCGGCAATACGCGCCCGAGAAAATTGAATACGCCATCAACCGGTACACCAACGAAACCAGGCGTCTCTATGGCGTCATGAACAAACAGCTGGCCACACACAAATTCATGGCGGGCAACCAGTACTCCATTGCTGACATCGCCATCTTTCCGTGGGTACGCAGCTGGAAAAATCAGGGTATCGACTGGGCCGAGTTCCCGCACCTCAAGGCCTGGTTTGACAAGATCAGCAACCGCCCGGCTGTGAAACGTGGTGTTGAAGTCCTCGCCAGTTTGCGCAAACCGATTACCGGCGACAAGGAGCGCGAAGTCCTGTTCGGGAAGACGCAGTACGAGAAGCGTTAGTCTTTCAACGGAACACCGAGTTGCCTCAGGTAGGCGACGACATCGCTGCTGACGGTTCCCGTCAACCGGGCCTTCTCGGCCAACTCCAGCGCGGAAGCGGTTTGACCTCTGGCAGCCATGGACACCGCGGCTCCCAGCATCCAGCGTGGCTCACCCGGGCGAAGCGCCAAAGCAGTCTGATAGGCGTAAATCGCCTCCTGGTGTGAACCCAGTCGTTGCGCTGCATTGGCTCGCACGGCCCACAAATCGGCCTGACCAGCCAGCGCTGGCTCCAGCCGTTTGAGTAATTCCAGCGCCTGGCGGATCTGGCCTTCAGCCAGTTCCATACGTGCCAGTTCGCGCACCATCGGTATCAGATCGCCCGACGCTGCACGTGCCAGGTCGAAGCCTGCCGCACGCTCCATGACGGCGAGCGCGTCTTTCAACAGTTCAATGGCCGCGTCATGCGATCCACTGTTCCACAGTCGTTGTGCCTGCCCCGTTATCTCCAGGGCAGTTGCTTCCCGTCGCACGGGGGTCACCTGCGAGTCAATGGCTGGCAAAGAAGCGGGCGTCGATAGGGTCGGGGCGAGTGAAATGCCATCCTGCCGAATTTCACCTGGGGTTGGTCGTGGTGATGTTGCACTCTCCGTCTGGCGTGGCACGTCAGGCTTGGCAACAGGCCTCGGCACTGGCACACGATCAATCTGCACCGCCATGGTCAGGGACATCGGCAAAGCCAACGCATCAGGCGTGGGGGCATCGATGGAGGCTTCGGACAAGGCAGGTGTGATCGGCAGGGGCGCTATCACGCCCGCGGCGACCTGGGACGCAACCACTGCCACCGGGGCCACTGGGGCAGGTTTCGCAGTCGCCTGGCTCAGGCTGAATGGTTCCGACCACCAGGGCATGGCAGCCAGGCCCAAAGCAGTCAAGGCAGACACAAACCACAAGGCCCTTCTGCGTGAAGGCGCCCGATCAGCCACTGGTATGTCCACGCTCAATGTGCCCTGCATCCAGTCTGACACACGCCCTTGGGAAACCGGAGCAGCAACGGCAACGAGGTGCGATCTGGAAAGTTCTGGCCGATCCAGGTCACGCAGCATCTTGTTGATGACGCTCATTGAAGACCTCCTGCAGTGTGCAGATGGTTACTCAACCGCGGACGCACCCGCAACACCTGGGTGGGTTGAACACCGCTTGTGGCAAAAGGGAAACTGATAGCCTTATGCCACCAGGCTTCCACTGCATTCACACCGCCCGTATCGGCCACGGCCAGACGTACATGCCGTGGCGTAACACGGTGCCCGTTCTCGCCGTAAGCCAGCATCAGGCATTTGTGTGCCAGCACGTTCAGCAAGCGAGGCACGCCCCGGCTGTGCCTGGCCAGTGCCATTGCAGCGCGTGGTTCGAACACTGCCAGATCGGTCGCATCATCGCGTGCAGCGATTGCCAGGCGGTGCGCCAGGTAAGCTGGCACCCGTTGCGCAGCCATGGGTCCCAGGTATTCGCTGAATGTGATTCGCTGCAGCAACTGCCGGATTTCCGGGCGAGCCAGCTTTTGATCCAGCTCAGGCTGCCCGAGCAACACAATCTGCAGCAACTTGCGTTTTTCTGTTTCCAGATTGGACAGCAGCCTCAGGCTCTCGACCGTTTTCAGTGGAATGGCCTGGGCTTCATCGATACACACCACCACGCGCCGTCCCGATTGGGCATGCTTCAGCAAACAGGTCTGCAGCACATCCAGTATCTGGTGACGCGCCGTCGTGGCAGGTAGCGCCACGCCCAATTCGCGGGTCAGTGCCAGCAGCAGGTCGGTGCGCTCCATGTCCGGATTGGGGATATAGGCGGTCACACATTCAGTCTGCAGGGTTTTAAGAAGCTGGCGGCACAACACGGTTTTGCCACACCCCACCTCCCCCACAACCTTGAGAAAACCTTCGCCGCTTCGCAATGCAACGAGCAGGGTATTGAGCGCGGCCTGTGCACCCTCATGCGGGTAAAAGAAAGCCGTGTCCGGGGTAATGGAAAACGGCGCTTCACGCAACGAGAAATGCTTCAGGTACATATCACTGCACAGCGGCTCGTGAAGAAGTTTTGTCCAGTGAGCCGTCCAGCCGGACAATCCGGCTGCGGGCGACATCCATTTCGTCCAGTGCGGAGCGGGCCAGCTTGTTTTGCTGTTCCCAGTCTTGCTGGGAACGGATGATCGTGGGCTTGATCAAGACGATCACTTCTTTCTTGCGGCCCGTGTTGGCGCGATTGCCAAACAGAGCCGAAAACCCTGGCAGGCCGGAGGTGCCCGGTACACCCGACACGCTGCGATTGGATTCCAGCTGCATCAGGCCGCCGATCGCGACAATCGCACCGTCCTGAATGCGCACCATGGTGTCGGTCTCGTTCACGCTGCTTGAAGCCAGCGGCAGGCGGTAGTTACCGATGCTGCCCAGGTCAATTTGCTTGGTTTTTTCCGTCACCGTGGATACAGACGGATGCACGTGCAGCATGATGCTGTTGCCGTCGTCAACCTGCGGCGTGACGTCCAGCGCGATACCGGAGAAGAATGAGGTGAGTGTCAGCGTGGGCAAGGTCGTGCTGGCCGAGGAACTTGATGTGGCCGCCGTTGTGGACCCGCCCGATACGTTGGTGACAAAGTAGTCGTCATTGCCCACTTTCAACACTGCTTTCTGGTTATTGATTGTCGCGATGCGCGGGCTGGAAAGGGTTTGAACATCACCCTGTGTTTCCAGAAACCCCAAAACGGCTGCGAACCGGCTGGTAGCCAGCGCCAGGCCGAACAACCCGCCTCCCGCAGCCACAGATGGCACGGGTACAACGCCGGACAAAACTGTTGATCCCGACTGCAGAAGCGGGTTGGTCGATGCCACCCCGCTACCCAATACCCCGGCTACCGCCGTTGAACTACCGGACGTGCCGAAAGCAGCCCAGTTCACACCGCTCTGGTAGCCGTCACGCAGCTCCACTTCCACAATCTTTGCCTCCAGCATCACCTGCCGTTCAACAGCAATCTGGGCAGCTTTCAGAAATCTTTCGACCTGCCGCAACTCGTCGGGCATGCCACGTACAGCCATGATGCCGGCCTGTGGGCTGGCGATCACGCTGCGACCCGGACCGCCGCCAACCAGACCCTTCACGGCGTCAGACAGCTCGGACCAGAAGTCGGATTTGGAGGTTGTCGATACCCGCGTATTTTCCGGCTGTTGACCTGAACTTTGCTGTCCACCTGATGAACCATTGCTGCCGTTTGAACCCGGGCTGGAGTTGGCCACCAGGGCTGCACCTGAGGCCACGCGCAAGTCACTGCTGCCCCGGCGTTCGGCGTGGGGGTAATTCACCGTGAAGATGCGTGTCTGCAATGTAGGTGCATAAATCGTGATGCGCCGCCCGTCGATCTTGAAGTCGTAGCCGTACACATCCCGAATGGCTTCCAGCGCCTCCTTGACGGTAACGCCACGCAGGGTAACGGACAGCGTGCCGGCTACATCCGGATGCATCAGCATGCTGTACCGCGTATCCGCCACGATGGCCAGGAACACTTCACGCGCATTCGCGTTGTTGACAAGCAGGTCCAGCCGGGGCTCGGGTGCGACGGCAACCGTTGGAGGTGCGGGTTCAGCCAGCGCCTCACTGATACGAGCGGGCACGGCAACAGGTTTTGTTTCGACAGGGGTGAGCTCGGTGCGGACAGCTGAAGCGACCTCTGGCGTTCGCAATGCGCGGTCCGATGCACAGCCCGACAGCAACAACATCGCCATGCAAACGCTGGTCATTTGCCACCCTGCATGGCGAGCAGTCAAAGGCTGTTCACCGGATGAAACGGCTGGGGATACAAGGATCATGTTCATGATGTCTTTCTCTCTTCTTTGAAATGCATGCTTTACGGCCGAACTGCAGCAGTCGATGTGCCGGAAGCCACGCGCCGGTTGATGCCGGAAAAAAGCTGTACCTTGCGCAACTGCTTGCCTTCCCGCAGCCAGATTTCGGTCTCGGCAATGCGCTCGATACGCGCCGTGCCCAGCATCTGCCCTTGCGCGTACAGTCGCGTGCCCTTCACCACAAAAGACTTGCCGTCGCGAACCATCACCGACAGCGGTCCGAGGGTGTCGACAACGCGGGCGGGGCTGGATGCGGGTAGTTCTGGCAAAGCGGCAACTGGCGGCACGGTAGGGTCACGCGGGATCTGTGCGAAAGCCTGTGCGGTCCATGCCACTTGGGCGGACACAACCAGCATCGCCACAGCCATCCGCAGCCAGGCCGGGAATTGCAGGGCACTCATGGCTGGACTCCGAATACATACACCTGCAAACTCAGTTGCGGTGGCTGGGTATCGCTGGCCAGCTTCATTTTTCCCCATCGCAAGGTGGGCAGGGCTTTTTCAAGGGTCTGCACGCAACCGACCAGTTCCGCGTAAGGACCGGAAACTGTCAGCTCAAGCCCGGTGCGGGTTAACCCGGCGGGAACACTCCCTTCTTGTGCCGTCTTTCCCGCGTTGCCTTCCGGAACAAGGGTCGTGGTGCGAACCAGCGTCAAACCACCATGTCGACGCAGGAATTGCTCGAGCACGTGTGTCAGGGGTGTGCCTTGTGTGGCAGCAGCCGTCGCCAGCCTGATCTGATTGTTGATTTCCCCCGTCTCGACCTGGATGCGAGCCAGCTCTGCACGCGCCAGCCTCGCGGGGCTCGGTTTCAGGGCCTCTGCCTTCATTTCGTCACGCAGACGGGCCAGCTCGGTACTCTGCTTCGAAAAGCGTTGTTTCAATTGGCTGTGCGCCGTTTGGGCGGGCGACAACCACACCACATCAGCGAGCGCGATGGAAGCAGCCAGGATGGATATGAACAGGAAAACCCTTTCGCGCAGGGTTAGTGCATCAATACGCGCCAATTGGGTTTTCCACCAGGTCTTCATGGTTTCTCCCGGGAACTGGTCGCGGCATTCACAAGACTGAAAGACCACAAAGGCCGCCGCGCGCCCAGCGCAACCTGCGTTGCCGTACCGGTTTGTGTGGAACTGTCCACCCATGCGGGGTCAACCTTGACCTTTTCAACTTTCACCGCAGCAAGGTGTTGACCCTGCAGCAACGGACTGGCAGACAGTCTGGCAACCCACGCATTCAGCGCAGCGGGCTCCAGTGTGAAGCCGCTGATATCGAGTTGCAGTTCGTCTGCCTTTACATCGGTCACCCACACTTGCGCAGGAATGCTGGCAGCCACCAGTTGCAGGCGTGCGGCATGCCCCTGACCGTCCTTGACACTGCCACGGCTCAATTCCGCCAGAATGGCCTGACGTTGAGCCCGCTCGGCACGTGCTGACTGCAATTGCTGCTCCAGCGCGGCCTCCGCAGATCCGGTTTCCGCTTTGTTGGCCGCAACGGCGGCTTGCAGACTGGCCATTTCAGGCGCCTGGGCATCGAGAGTCACCTTGAAGCCGACGCTGGCCGAATTCAGGCTCGTAACCCAGGAAGTGCACAAGACACCGCCCAGAACCACAAACACAGCAACTGCCTGCAGCATCGTCCGGGCAGAGAAGTACCGTTTTTGCGTGAGCAATATCGGCGTGCAGAGGTTAATTTGCTGAGGCATGGTTATTCAGCCATCACAGCTTGCGGTTCTCGGTGCGCATCAGCGTGCCCAGCAAAGGCCAGCACAGCGCCTGCTCACTGGCCGCGCTGCGCTCAAATCCACCAAACATTTCCTGCACGTTCATGGGTTGAACCGTCTGGCCCAGTTCACGTGTCAACCACCGGGCCAGTTCATCACTGTGTTCACCGGCATAGACCTGAACGCTTGCCAACGGCATGCTGGACCATGAGCGGTCCCACAGATCCAGTGATCGCTGTACTTCAACCAGGAACCGCTGTGCCTTGTCCCCATCGCCGGAATCAGACACAGCGTGACCGGCGTTGCCTGGAGTAGCTGCCGAATAGTCATTGCCATAGGCAGCACCATCAACGCTGTAGTCCGGCACATACTCGCCCACCGGTGTGAAACCGCCCGCAACGGACAAACCCGCTTCCCCGGAAAAACTCCACGACCCGCTCATCAGGCCCGCCGGCAATTCGATCCGCCGCGAATAGAAAAGCTCCTCATTCGCGCTGATGGTCAGAACAGCCTGATGTTCGTCTCCCAGCACCAGGGCCGCATGAGCCCGGTCCACCAGGTTATTGCGGCTGGCCAGTGCGTTCTGCAGATTTCGCTGCGCCGTTTCCTGCACATCGATGACTGGAATATCCCATCCCATTGATTGCCCCAAGTCCAGCGCCTGGCGCAAGGTGGCGTTGGCCGCTGCCACTACAAACAGATGGGGTGTACCCTTCTGCTTGCCATCTCCAACCCGCATCACATCCAGCGTGATGTCATCCACATGCACATCCAGCATGTCCCTGATCTGGTATCGGGCAGCCGCACGCAGTTCTTCAGGCGCCACACCAGGCGCTTCAATCTGCAGTAACTGATACTGATCGGGACGTAGCATCACGTGTACCCGGGCACCCTTGAGACCAATGGATTGCAGCCGGCGGACAAAATCCTCGTCGCCCATGGCGCCCTGACGCTCCACGCCGGTCTGCTGAATCTCATACCCACCTTCTTTGCGGACGCGTGCCTTGACATAGGACAGGGTTTTGTCCATCCAGGACACCACGAATTGGTCTGATGACTTGCGAGGTCGCCAGGGCCAGCGAAGCGGGTTGCTATGAAAGAGAGCAGGCATGTCCAACAAGAGGTTTGGTGTTCTCGTTGATTCTGCTGAGGATTTCAGTCCTCAAAGCCTGAAAAAAGCTGCCTAAAAGCTACCTAATGGCAGCCGTCAGTAGTTTTCGCGCTGATAAATAAGAGACTCTGCGCCACGATAGAGACCAAATGAACCTCTGGCCGACGGGTTGTTGGTCGGCGTTGCATCACACCATTGGCCGGCCAGGTGCAGGAGGCTTGGCCGGGCCGGGCTGGGTGTGGACGTGGTGACAGTTGGCGCCCACGGTCGGGTGGGAGTCGCCAGGGACAGATTCTTCAGGCACGACGAAGCGGCCGTTTCCGCCCCGGTCGTCGCCAGGTTGAGGCTGGCATCAAAGGTGACGCGACCGCCCGCAGGTTTGGCGATTTGCAGTGAGCTGCCTCCACCTGCCAGGGTTTTGTCTACGGCTACAGGTGAAAAAACAGCCCCGGCAGGTTTCTTCACGTAGTTGCCGAAACTCCAGGCACTGGCAGGTACTGTGGTGCAGCTGTCATCCAAGTTCCTGACAAAAGAAGTCCCGTTCCAGAACTGGGCTTCGATCGGCATGCGCAGGTCACGGGTGTCCGGCCCCAATACGTTGGACAGCCGCAGGCGGCCGAAACGCAGGGTTGTAGCGCTGGCCACGGCCGTCGCTGAAGGCAGCGTTACGCCATCCGGATCCACCGGCAGAGCATTGATCACCACGCTCGTAGGGGCAGCAGGTGTCGTTGGGCGCGATACACGGTGCCGAGCAATGATTGAGGCAACCCCTGCGACCCAGGAGCCAGTCGGTGCCGTTGCAGAAGCCGACAGGGCCGAGCCAGAAGGCAATGCGCCAGCCGTCCCAAAACTAAAGTTGCTCCAGGTGGTCAACCCCAACCGGGCAAAGCCACCTGCGTAGTTTTGCGTTGTGCCATTCGCAGAATTTTGCGCAGTCAGCGTGAATGGCGTGGCAAATCCATCCTGGTCGAAATAGGAAAAATCAACCGGTGTGTAGCTGCCAGACGCAGCAGGATGCACGGTGCATGCAGCCACTGGCAAACCCGGTGCGATGGCAAAGTGGTCAGGGATGAAGCGGCCAAAATAACTGGTCGCTGCCGTATTGCCAAACTTGCAACCGTACTTCCCGGCAACAGCCGTGTTGGAAAAGTCGTTGGTACAGTCCGTCGACTGGTCCACCACCGTGAAGGTATCGTCATAAACGCTCGCGGCGCTGAATCTGAAATACCCCACCTCTGAATAGGTAAACGTACCGGTCGCCGAGCCAGTGGCACCAGCCGCGGCACCAAAGGCTCCGGAAATGCTGCCGTTCTGGACGGCCCCACTATGGGCGGCCGGCGTGCCCACCGCAGGCGTACCGTTGTAGCCCGCTACCGCGCTGGCAGCAGTCATGGAAAAGCTGCTACCCGCCTTGATGGGTGACGCGGTGCTGGTGCTGGTACCTGAGCTGTCGGCATTGGCGCTTGATGTGATCGTGAGTGCCGTGGGACGAACGGAAAACTCATCAGATGAGCAACCATAGACCGTCGGGGTCAGGTTGGTATCGCGCACCCGGCAAATCAGTTTGGGGTAGGCATTGGGCAAATTGAAGTCTGTGGTAACAGTCTTGCGCCCGCCGTCACCCGCCACAAAGGTGATGCTCTGGCTGGCCACCGGGCTGGTGTAGGCACTGCAGGCGGGGCCCGGCGCGGCGCTGTCGTCAAACAGTTCCACGGTGACATTGCTCGCGGCGGTGTAGCTCGACGCCTGCACCCCTCCTGACTGCAGCGCCACCACATCAAACCGGAAATTGGTCCCCGCCAGCTTGGTGTACAGCGGGTTGCGGGCAGACGGCGTAATGGTCAGGTTGTTGTAGGCCACGCCGGTTTCCATGCATTCGAAGTTGCTGACGCAGGGCGTGCTCACGATAGTGAGCAAGCAGCTCTGGGAACTGGTTGCGGTGTTCCAGCACCTGGTTCCATTTAGCGGGAGCGTGCTCAAACCACTGGTGCCCAGGGTGAAAGCGCCGCCCGGTGCACTTCCCTGAAGGTTCACCGTTGCCATGGCACCCGCTGCGCCGACAGAAAATGTTGTAGGTGTTTTCGATACTGCTGGAGCCGCTGGCGTGGTAGTCACCGCACCAGTCAGATTACCGGTGTAGACCATATTCGCTACAGGGCATGGCACGACCGATGAGGTACAGGCCAACACAACGACAGGCTCAGGGCACAGCGTTCCACTGCCGTCATGCCGGATTTCAATATGGTCGTACGGCGGTACGGATGGCGAACCCACCACAAAGTCATAACTGAAGGTGTAGGTGCCTGGAGACGTGAAGTCGTATTCGATGCCGATTCCCGTGTCCTGATAGGTGGTGGCAATGGTGTTGCTCATTTGAGCGGTCTGCAATACCGAGCAATTAGTGCCGCCATTCACGAAAAAGCTGGACCACAGGGAGGCGCAGTAACGCGAGAATGTCAGTCCGCTTCGCTCGCGAAACGACTCCACGATGGATACGCCTGCAGGAATACTCGTGCTGGAAGGACACGTTGTACCGGAGGTGGGCGGGTAAGTTCCAACCACCCGTTTTCCGTTGGCATCAACAAAGGTGACGCCGCACCCGTTGTCACTGCCCCCCAGATAGGTATCGAATGCGTGGTAGTACCTCACCGGGTTTGCCGCGCTCACGGCGTAACCGGTAGGGATTGTCAGGGTCACTTCCGCCGTCAGAAAATCAAACGGTGTTGTGTACTTCCACAAAATTGAAACCTGTGGCCCTGCGGCGACTCCAAAATTGTGGTTGACTGTTTGTTGTGTACCCGCAGAAGAAGGGTTCGCGGGCGTCGTGGCACCCACTGAGTAGGTGCTGTACATCCCGCCGTTTGGATTGAACGTGGTGACGGTGTGACTGGGTCCATAAACCCGACCGTTGGCACGCAAAAACACGCCATTGTCCAGGCTGTTACTGGGCGGGACTGCATTGGGTGCATAGACCTGCCCGGTATTATTGAGTCGCCGAACCTGTATCTTGGTGGTGTCTTCCAGATAGATATGCAACCCGTTGGTGGCTGATGTTCCGCCGGTAGAGTTGAATTGACTCACAGCTGCGCCAGCCTGGCCGATGCCTGCCATAGTCAGCATCGTGGTGATCGTGACCTTGTAAATGGTTTGCATCCATCCTGCAGAAATTCGCAGTTGGCGCAGCAGTGGGAAACAGAGTAAAAGCTTCATCGTGCAACGGTCCAGCTAAGGCGTCTTTCGACATAGTTTGATGAGGGGCTGGCCGGCGTAGCCGCGCAGGAGCCCGCTGTGGGCACATTGCACGCCGTGGCCTGCAGCTGGTAGAAAGTTCGTGAGATATCTCCGTCAACCACGGGCCCCGTTCTGGCGCAGGCGATGCTCACTACAAACCCCGCCAGCTCACCGCTCATCGTCAGGTTCGTCGTGGCAAAGCAGCCCGGTGGCGCGTCTGCAGCAGGCGCCGCAGGTGGCGCGGGAACCAGAACCGAAAAGGCACCCCACTCCAGTCCGGTGCGAGCCGACTGGTAGGCTCGTGCCGCATTGAGTTCACTGGCCGACGCACGTTGCTGGCGTGCACTGATGGTGGCCATAGCCGCACCCAGCACTGCCAGCACCACCAGAATGAACAGTGCAGACACCATGGCAAACCCTTGATGGGATCTGGTTTTAGGGCAGGTTATCAACATGGACTGAGTGATAAAGACTGACCGACTCGGAACCACCCGTCGTGGCGGATGACGTCAACGTCAAACTCAAGGCCACCAGCCCGGAACGGGCGGCAACGACATTGGGCTCGTACGCAAATGCGCAGGCGGTCACGCCCGTGGCGAGCACCGCACTGGAGCCACCAGTGGGTGGTGAGACCTGGCTGGCGTTGAACCCGTAACCCGTGTAGCGACGCAGCGTGCCCGCCGACACATCACAGTGGTACGTCACAGGCGGGTCCACGGCCTGAAATCGGTACGGCGGCGAGCGCGCCGCCACGGGCAGTGCAGCCCACGCGGACGTGGCGATCACCCCGGTAGCCGGGCCGGTTGCACCGGAATAGGTTCGGCGGTTGGACGTACCCGTGTTGGCCGGCGCATAAGCATCCGATTCTGTTGTGCCCTCGCCCAGGTTGTAAAACACCAGATCCTGAGCATTGCGGAGCGTAACGCCCGGGCTCATGACCGTAAATCCGTCAGGGTCCGCCACACCGAAGCTCAGACGCTGGGTACCAGTTGTGGCGTCATCCTGGTAATAGCGCCCCCCGGCCGTGGTAGGAATCAGTTCCAGTGTCAGACCGGTTGTCGACACCCGCACGCTGTTGGGAAGGGCAATGCGCAGATCGCGACTGATGCGACGCAATGCGTTGTCTGTGGCGTCCACCAGTTCCACACGTGCCACGGTGTCCAGATAACTGCGCACGGGTTGAACAATGAATGTGCTGACGATCGCAGCCAGTATCCCGAGGATCACCACCACCATGATCGTCTCGATCAGCGTGAATCCCCGCTGCAAGCGCGTGGGGCTGGGGCGACGGAGCAATCGCATGGTCCGTACTTCAGAAAATCGCCGTGGGCGCAAATCGTGTACGCCAGCCTTCGAGCTTGACCTGTGTGCCACCCGGCCCCGTCACCGTGACGGTGATGCGCAGCGCATCAGTGCCGGGCACACTTCCGAGCGCCGCAGCCTGCACACCGACGCTGGCACTGTAGGCGCTCAAGCCCGGCACGGTGGTGCCGGTGATGCTGGTAATGCCCGAAGCCATGGTGTAGCCGTTGTAATCGTTGACGTTGTCAAATTGCGGGCTGGCCGTGCGGGTTTCGCCCGCCTCCGGACCCAACGCTTCGGCTGTCGTGCAGCCTGCTGCGCTGGTAGCCGTTTCGGCCGCCGCATCATCCGGATCGCAATAGGTAAACGGCATCAGTTGCACCTCCTCCAGCAACGACTCCGCGATGGCCATGGCCTGCCGACGCAATTGCGGGTCGGCACTGCCCCGGGTCGCCTGAATGAAGATGGTGAGAACACCGGCCAGCGCACCGCTGATCACCACAATGAACATGATGAGTTCGATCAGTGTGAAACCGCGCTGTGTTCTTGCGCCGCGCATCATGGCAAGCGCCTCACAAGGCCGGTGTCGTTTTCCAGACTGAAGCTGTATTGGGTCACGCTGGCGGCATCCACCACACTGATCACCAGGCTGGCGGGCGACGTGACGGTGCTACCCGCATTGCCTGAATTGAAGGTGGCGGTGCCCACCGAGGCGGCATTCATGCAGGTGGAGACGGCTGGCGGACAACTCAGCGTTGACAGTGCTGCGCCTGCCATATACCCGTAGGTCACACCCGTCGTCGAGAACGTGGCGATGATCGGCTTGCGCTGGGTCAGCGCCATGCGCTGCATGGCCGATGTGGTGCTTTGCATCTCGTCGGCAAAAGCCCTCAACTTCCACGCGGAAAGGTCCAGCAGACGGGGCGCGGCGAACACCGCGACCGTACCCACCAGCACGATGACCATGATCAGTTCGATCAATGTGAACCCGCGCGCCCGTAGCCCTCCGCCCGACTGCTTGCGCGGCGGCTGGGAATTCATGGGGTCAACGGACGGGTTGCGCAACAGGATCATTTGCTATTGTATTAGTAGCTAATCACGCATATTTGACGAGGGCTAGAGGCCAAAACACTACTATTTTTGCCGAATTTCAGCTCTGTAAAAGCAGAAAAGGGCCTCAAGAGGCCCTTCTTTAGTTTGGATCGACTTTTCTGGCAATCAGCTTAGAGAATACCTATCGCCGTGAACGTCGTCGTGATGGCTGTCCCGAAACCGTACTGGAGCGTAACAAGACACTGATGCACCGGCAGCCACCGCAGCCGCGGTAATGGAATATTCAGCCGGTACGCCACCTTGCATCGACGTCGCTACGTTTGGCAGGTCAAGCCACTGGTGCGTTACCGTTTGGAGTGGCGGCACCTGCGTGAACGCGTAGTTGATTGCGGCAGCTGAACTGAGCGCACCAGCCAACGACGCCCAAGGCGGCCGTACGGGCATCACTCTTCAAATCCACAAACTTGGGGATCGCCACGGCAGCCAGCACGCCGAGGATCACGATCACCATCACCAATTCGATCAAAGTAAAACCGCGTTGAACTTGCTTCATGTCTTTCTCCAAAAGGTTACCGATTGACGTATTTCTGAACGTACAAACGTACTATCGGCTGGAATCTGGTGAACTAAAGGCCGAATAAACGGCGGAAATACCCGGGTGCTTGCCAGACGACCAATCAGTCACTCGATCAGTTGCCCCTGCCAGTGGTAGGTCTCCCGGGCAACAAGCTGTAAAGGCCCGTGGCTGGATGCCTGTTTCTGAACCTGAGTTCCGAGCACGAGAAACCACAGCAGCACGTCACCACTGGGACTGTCCAGCCACCGCGCATCAAGTGGCCGGTAGGCAACGCAGGCACATGAGCGGTCATACACCCAGCTACCCGGTGTTGCCATAACCTCGACGGACTGGGCGTCGGACGCCTCACCCCGGTAGTTGGCGGGGCGCCGTTGCAGCAACTCGAAAGGGTTATGCGGAATCAGCGCGACTGGTGGTGATACACCGCGTACCTTCAGCCGGAGGTCTTCCACCGCCAGCGTGGAACGTAACGCGCCGACCGTCATCTGGATTGCCGCCAGTTCGCCTTGACCCCTGACCCTGTTAGCGTAATACCCAAATGCCAGCACCAGCGCGATGACCACGGCGGCCACCAGCGACCACTCCAGCAGCCGGCTGCGCACCACGGGAAGACCCGTCATGTCTAGCCACCACCTTTACCCATGGCGGCCGCACCCATGTTCCACAGCGGCAGGAACACACCCAGCGCCAGCAGCAGGACCAGAACGGCAATAACAGCCAGCAATACCGGCTCGATGGCTGCGGACAGACCCTTGATGCTGTAGTCGGTGTCGCGCTCGTACATGCCGGCAATTTCAAACAGCAGGGAGTCGAGCTCGCCGGTCTCCTCCCCCACCGCAATCATCTGCAACACCACCGGCGTGAAAACACCGGTGGCAGCAGCGCAGCGGGAAATGCTTTCGCCCCGCTCGATACCGTCACGCATCTGTTCGATGCGGCTGCCAATATAGGCGTTGTCTACTGTCTGGGCCACCACCGTCAGCGCCTGAACCAGTGGTACACCGCTCTGGCTGGACAGCGCAAAGCTGCGCGCAAACCGCGCCAGCGTGGCTTTCAACACAATGTCGCCTACGATGGGCAACTTCAGTTTGCGGCGGTCCCACCGATAGCGGCCTTCGGGCGTGCGCAGGTAGCCACGCACCACGACCACGGCTCCAATGCCGGCAGCCAGCAAAAGTGGCCACCAGTCCACCATCCAGCCCGAAAACCCCAGAAGCCCACGGGTGATCAGCGGCAACTCTGCATTGAAACCGGCAAACACTTTCGCAAAAACCGGTATGACAAAGATGTTGAGAATCACCAGTGCAATACCCATCGCGATCATCACGAACATCGGGTAACGCATCGCCTGCCTGACGCGCTCACGCACGTCACGTTCAAACTCCAGGTGCTCATTCAGACGCAGAAACACTTCCGTCAGGCGACCGGTCATCTCGCCCACCCGGATCATGGCAATATAGAAAGCACCAAACACGTCCACATGGCGCGCCAGAGAGGCCGAAAGCTCACGCCCCTGGTCCAGACCGGAGCGCACGTCTTTCAGCATGTCCACCATGGCCGGGTTGCTGGATGATGCCTGCAGACCGGCGAACGCGCGCAGTATCGGCACGCCGGCCTTGTTCAACGTGTACATCTGGCGTGAAAACACCAGGATGTCTTCAATCTTGATGGTCTTGCGGTTCAGGCGTGTCCACCAGGAATCGCCATGCCCCTCAATCACCTCGGTGACCGTAGCGATATGAACCGGCGAGACACCCACCGAGACCAGTTGATCGGCAACGGCGTTTTCGCCAGCGGCTTCCAGTTGCCCCTGAACCAGTTCACCCCGGGCGTTACGCCCTCGCCATGCAAAGGTCGCCATGGTCGGTTAATCCTGTGAATCCGCGTCGTAGCCGATGCGCAAGGCTTCGGCCAGTGACGTGCGCCCCTGGCGCACCAGCTCCAGCGCATGAAATGCCAGCGTGTGCCCTTTCATGCGTTCACGCGCGGCCGTCATGAATGCGGCAGGGTCGGATCGGGTGGCTGCCTGCGTCAGCACGGCGTCCATTTCCAACAGTTCGTACACACCCTGGCGACCCGCGTAGCCAGTGCCGTTGCAGGAAGAGCAGCCCCGACCCTTCTTGGCAACCAGTGTTTCACCTTCGGGCAGCATGCTGGCCAGCCAGGCACTTTCCTGCGCGGTAGGTTCGTGGGGCTCGGCGCATACATCGCAATTCAGCCGTACCAGCCGCTGCGCGATGACCGCCTGCAAAGACGTCGCCACCATGAACGCTGGCACGCCCATGTCCAGCAGGCGAAACGGCGTGCTCATGGCATCGCGTGTGTGCAGTGTGGACAGCACCAGGTGCCCGGTGATGGCGGCACGCAGGCCAATCTCGGCCGTCTCGGCGTCGCGCATTTCACCCACCAGAATCACGTCAGGGTCCTGCCGCAGCGTTGCGCGCAGAACCCGGGCAAAGGTCAGTTCAATTTTGTCGTTCACCTGCACCTGGGTAAGACCCGGCAAGCGGTACTCCACCGGATCCTCCACGGTGATCACCTTGAGCTCTGCAGCGTTAATTTCTGCCAGCGCCGCATACAGCGTAGTGGTTTTGCCGGAGCCAGTCGGACCGGTCACCAGCACCAGGCCGGAGGTACGACCCAACACATCCCGAAACCGGTTCAGCATGGCCACAGGCATTCCAATGGTGTCCAGCCGCCGCATGCCGCCACCCTGATTGAGCAGGCGCATCACGACCGACTCACCGTAGTTGGTGGGCAAGGTGGACAGTCGCACATCCAGGGTGGTGTCCTTCAGGCGCACGCTGAAGCGTCCATCCTGCGGCAGACGTTTTTCCGAAATATCCAGACCAGCCATCAGCTTGAGGCGCTGCGCCAGTGCACCGCCAATACGTTTGTCCGCCTGGGTCTGCGTCTGCAACACGCCGTCAACGCGGACACGGATTTGCAGGCCAGCCTCCTGTGGTTCGATATGGACGTCAGACGCACCCACCTGCGTGGCGTCTTCAAACATGGACTGGAGCAGGCGCACGACGGGCGCCCCTTCCAGTCCCACGCTGGCCGTCAGTTCGCCAAAGTCAACGGCGTCCCCCAGATCTTTTTCAAGCGCGCGAGCCAGACCGCTGATCTCTTCCGTGCGGCGGTAAAGGCGGTCCTGCGCCAACGGAAGCTGACTCTCCGGCACCGCGGCAATTGCAATGTTGCGCTTCAGGATTCGTGTCAGCTCATCATAGGCGGCGAGATCGAGCGGATCGGCCAACGCTATCAGCAAGGAGTCGCCCTTGTCTTCCAGCACCAGCGCCCTGAACCGGCGTGCGGCCGATTCGGGAAGCAGCTTGACCACATCGCCACGGAAAGGAAATGTCTTGAGATTGACGAACGGAATGCGCAGTTGCCGCGCCAGACCATTAGCCAGCAGCTCTTCGGTAATAACGCCGCTCTCAATGAGCAGGCGCCCTACTTTTTTTCCAGTCTGGCGTTGCAACTCCAGCGTTTGTTGCAGTTGTTCCTGAGAAATCAGGCGCTGTTGAACCAGTACATCACCCAGACGCAGCTTTTCCGGGCGCCCGGGCGCAGGGCGCGGTGCTGTTTGTGCAGGAGGGATCGCAGCGGCCGTATTCATGGGACATTCCTTGAGCCATTGAGCTCAGAAAATGATAGCACGCCACGCCCATTTGACGAGGGCTAAACGACTATTTGATCCCTTGAAGTGCCTCGCTTTACCCCTTCAATTCAGGGCTTTAACTGCGGCCCGGGAGCCTAGTGCAGGTGACGCGGCTTGCGTCCACCACCGTGGCCCGTGCCGCCACCATGCCCGCCGCCGAAACCCCGTGGGGGCTTGCCAATTTCAAGTGAACTCACCAGTGCGTCAAAACGTTTGGCGAACAGTTTGTCCACTTCTGCCACCACGCCACTCAGCTCAGAGCCATCAAAGTGACGCTCCATCATGTTCACCACATCCTGCACCAGCAGGTCGCGCTGCACCTGCATGATGGCGGCCGGGTTGGGGCCAACAAACAGCATCAGGAAGTCGTCACGGGACTCATCGGGAGAATCCTCGTCTTCTTCGTCAAAGTCGGTGTCGTAAAACGTCACTTCAATCGCTGCCCCCGTCTGGGCCAGTTCATTGAGGTTCATGCACATTTCGTCCAGCGACTGACGAAAATCGTCATCCCCTGGAACCGTCCAGCACAGTTGCAGCATGTGCTCCTGGGCATCGAGCTTGATGCCGGGCTCGTCTTCATAGGAGCTGCGACCTCCGTCGGCCAGCGAACGGGCACCCGCGTACTTCCAGAGCGGCTTGAGGGCGTCCTGAAGCTGCTCAAACGTCACCTCGGTACGCATGGGTACCTGGCCATGAACATGGATTTCAAATGGTGCGTTTTGGCGTGACATGACATCTAAGTGTAGTGGTGCCCGGGACCGGAATCGAACCGGTACGCCCCTTATGCAGGAAAGCGGCGGATTTTAAGTCCGATGTGTCTACCAATTTCACCACCCGGGCACGTTAGCCTATTGTGAAACAAAAATGCCCCGCCAACTTATGCTGACGAGGCACTCAAAGCCAGAATGCATCTGGAGGCGCGACCCAGAGTCGAACTGGGCTAGACGGATTTGCAATCCGTTGCATAACCGATTTGCTATCGCGCCAATTTTTTCTGACAAAAAAGGGAAGCCTGGGCTTCCCTTTTTCTGGAATATGGAGCGGGAAAAGAGTCTCGAACTCTCGACCTCAACCTTGGCAAGGTTGCGCTCTACCAACTGAGCTATTCCCGCATTTCAAGCCTCAAATTATAGCCTAATTTTCAATCGTCTGGACAAATCAGTGTTTCACCGATTCGCTCACCTGCAAAACAGGTGCTGCCGCTGGTGGCGTATCGACTCCCGAAGCTGCCACGGGCTCTTCGTCCGGCAATGGCGTTGGCATACGCTCCAGCGCCACTTCCAGCACCTTGTCAATCCAGCGCACCGGGACAATCTCCAGACCATTTTTGACATTTTCGGGAATGTCCTGCAGGTCTTTTGCATTTTCTTCAGGGATCAGAACCGTCTTGATACCACCCCGTAGTGCGGCCAGCAGCTTTTCCTTCAAGCCGCCAATAGCCGTCACTTCCCCACGCAAGGTAATTTCACCTGTCATGGCAACGTCACTGCGTACCGGAATGCCCGTCATCGCCGAGACAAAAGCGGTCGTCATGGCAGCGCCTGCGCTGGGGCCGTCCTTGGGTGTTGCCCCGTCCGGCACGTGAACGTGGATGTCGCGCTTCTCGAAGTACTCGTCCTTGATGCCCAGACGGCGGGACCGGCTGCGTACCACGGTACGGGCAGCTTCCACCGACTCTTTCATCACATCGCCCAGCGAACCGGTCCGGGTGATCACACCTTTGCCGGGCATCATGCAGCCTCGATGGTCAACAGATCGCCACCCACCTCGGTCCATGCCAAGCCTACGACCTGCCCCACCTGATTTTGCTGCTCGGCACGGCCGTAGTTGAATTTGCGAACGCCCAGGAAGTCGTTGAGATTCTCCGCAGTCACCTTGACCTGAGGTTCCATCTTCTTGAGCTGCAGGCCTTTTACCACCTTGCGGCAGATCTTGGACAAATCACGCTCAAGCGAACGCACGCCCGCCTCACGGGTGTAGTAGCGCACGATGTCGCGAACAGCTTCTTCCGTTACCAGCAGCTCAGACTCCTTGACACCGTTGTTCTTCAGCTGCTTGGGCAGCAGATAGGTAATGGCGATATTGACTTTCTCGTCTTCGGTGTAACCCGACAGGCGAATCACTTCCATGCGGTCCAACAGAGCTGGTGGAATGTTCATGGAGTTGCTGGTAGCCACAAACATCACGTCGCTCAGGTCGAAATCGACCTCGACATAGTGGTCACCGAACTTGTGGTTTTGCTCGGGGTCCAGCACCTCCAGCAATGCGCTGGACGGGTCGCCCCGGAAATCAGTTCCCAGCTTGTCGATTTCGTCCAGCAGGAACAGCGGATTGCGCGTGCCAACCTTGGACAGGCTCTGCAGCACCTTGCCCGGCATCGCGCCAATATAGGTACGGCGGTGTCCGCGAATTTCGGCCTCGTCGCGCATGCCGCCCAGCGCCATGCGCACGTACTTGCGCCCGGTCGCCTTCGCAATCGACTGCCCCAGCGAGGTCTTGCCCACGCCAGGAGGACCTACCAGACACAGGATAGGCGCCTTCACCTTGTCCACGCGCTGCTGTACAGCAAGATATTCCAGAATACGGTCCTTAACCTTGTCCAGACCGTAGTGATCTTCATTCAGAACGGTCTCGGCGTTACCCAGGTTGTGCTTGATCTTGGTCTTGGCAGCCCACGGCAAGCCAGTCAGTACGTCAATGTAATTGCGCACCACAGTGGCCTCAGCCGACATCGGCGACATGAGCTTGAGTTTTTTCAACTCACCCTCGGCCTTCTTGAGGGCTTCCTTGGGCATCTTCGCAGACTTGATCTTTTTCTCGATCTCGTCGATGTCAGCACCTTCTTCACCCTCGCCCAGTTCTTTCTGGATCGCCTTGACCTGCTCGTTGAGGTAAAAATCGCGCTGATTCTTTTCCATCTGGCGCTTCACGCGGCCACGGATCTTCTTGTCAACATTCAGAATGTCAACTTCGTGTTCGATCTGCTGAAACAGGTTCTCCAGACGCTCCTTGATGCTTGACAAGCCCAGCACAGCCTGCTTGCTGTCCAGTTTCAAAGGCAGGTGCGCGGCAATGGTGTCGGCCAGACGACCCACATCGTCAATGCTGGAGATGGATGTCAGAATTTCGGGCGGAATCTTCTTGTTCAGTTTGACGTACTGGTCGAACTGCTGCATCACAGCGCGGCGAAGGGCCTCGATTTCGCTGGCCTTGCCACGCGCTTTGCCTTCTGGCTCGGCGTCAGCCTCAACCGGCGTGACGTTGGCGGTGAAGTGGGTTTCACCTTCTTCAATCTTGTTGACCAGCGCACGCTGCTGCCCCTCCACCAGCACCTTGACAGTGCCATCGGGCAATTTCAGCATCTGCAAAATGGTGGAGACGCAACCGACATCAAACATGTCCGACACCAGCGGATCGTCTTTGGCTGCCGCCTTTTGAGCGACCAGCATGATGCGGCGTTCGGCCTCCATGGCCGCTTCCAGAGCCTTGATGCTTTTTGGCCGTCCCACGAACAGCGGGATGACCATGTGTGGGAATACCACCACGTCACGCAGAGGCAGCAAAGGCAATTCGATGGCAATCGCAGGTAGTTGGGTTTGACCGGACATGGGAATCCTTAAAGAGTTACCTGTTGAATATGGACTGTGTAACCGTGTTTTCAAGCGGCCAGTCATTATTGACCGCTCGGGCAATGGCGAGTTCAGGTAAACCCGTCCAAATACCCTTCAAATCAAGCCTTCCGGGCGGCCTCACGGTACACCAGAAGCGGCGGCTTGTTTTCTTCAATCGTGGACTCGTCCACCACCACCTTGTCCACATTGGCGGTGTTGGGCAAATCGAACATGGTATCGATCAGGGATTGCTCCAGGATCGAACGCAAGCCCCGTGCCCCGGTTTTACGGGCCAAGGCACGCTTGGCAATGGCCTTCAGAGCGGATGGGCGAATTTCGAGATCCACACCCTCCATGGCCAGCAACTTGCCATATTGTTTGACGAGTGCATTCTTGGGTTCTGTGAGAATTTGCACCAACGCATCTTCGCTGAGCTCAGCCAGTGTCGCGACAACCGGCATGCGGCCCACGAGCTCCGGAATCAGGCCGAATTTGATCAAATCCTCAGGCTCCACCTCCTTGAACACCTCGGTCAGGCTACGCTGCTGCTTGCTTTTGACCGTTGCTCCAAAGCCGATGCCGGAAGATTCTGTGCGGTTGTCGATGACTTTTTCCAACCCGGCGAACGCGCCGCCGCAAATGAACAAAATATTCGTCGTGTCAATTTGTACAAAATCCTGGTTGGGGTGCTTGCGCCCGCCCTGCGGCGGCACGCTGGCCATGGTGCCTTCAATCAGTTTCAGCAAAGCCTGCTGCACGCCCTCACCCGACACATCGCGGGTAATCGACGGATTGTCGGACTTGCGGGAAATCTTGTCGATTTCGTCGATGTAAACGATGCCGCGCTGCGCACGCTCAACTTCGTAGTTACAGCTCTGCAGCAATTTCAGTACGATGTTTTCAACGTCTTCACCCACGTAACCGGCTTCGGTCAATGTAGTGGCGTCGGCCATCACAAAGGGCACATCCAGCATGCGGGCCAGTGTCTGCGCCAGCAGCGTCTTGCCGGAACCCGTAGGGCCAATCAGCAGGATATTGCTTTTCGCCAGCTCCACATCGTCTTTCTTCGCTTTTTCCTTGTGGCGAAGGCGTTTGTAGTGGTTGTACACCGCCACCGCCAGCGTGCGCTTGGCAGGTTCCTGACCAATGACGTAATTGTCCAGATTGGCCTTGATTTCGGCTGGCGTAGGCAACTCACCTTTCGCATCCCGTGTTTCCTTGCCAGCGGGCAGTTCATCACGGATGATTTCATTGCAAAGTTCGATGCATTCATCACATACGAACACCGAAGGACCTGCGATCAGCTTCTTGACCTCATGCTGGCTCTTGCCGCAGAAAGAGCAGTAGAGGGTTTTTTCGCTGGAAGAGCCTTTTTTCTCGGCCATGGGTGGAACGCCTTTTCGATGAGATTCCAGATGATACTCAAATAAAAACGGCGATTTCCGAGACAGAAAACGCCGTTACAGCCCAATCGCTGCGCAGAAACGGGATCAGGCCCGCTTGGCAATTACCTGATCAATCAGCCCATACTCTTTCGATTCATCGGCAGACATATAGTAGTCACGCTCGGTATCCCGTGCAATGCGGTCCAGTGGCTGACCCGTTCGCTCAGCCAGGATTTTGTTTAATTGTTCACGCGTCTTCAAAATTTCACGTGCTTGAATTTCGATTTCCGTCGCCTGTCCCTGACTACCACCTGATGGTTGATGGATCATGATTTTTGAATTTGGCAACGAGAATCGTTTGCCTTTGGCACCGGCTGCCAGCAGGAAAGCACCCATGCTGGCAGCGAAGCCGGTGCAAAGTGTGGAAACATCCGGCTTGATGAAATTCATGGTGTCAAAAATCGCCATGCCGGCCGACACAGAGCCACCGGGTGAGTTGATGTAAAACGAAATGTCCTTGTCCGGGGTTTCGCTCTCAAGGAACAGCAATTGAGCCACTACGAGGTTGGCGGTCTGGTCATTGACCGGGCCCACCAGAAAAATCACGCGCTCCTTGAGCAGGCGTGAATAGATGTCATATGAACGCTCACCACGTCCAGACTGCTCTATAACCATCGGGATCATGCCCAAACCCTGTGTTTCCTGCGCGCTATTTGTAAAGCCCATGTTGTCTCCAAAGATATCCGTACTGTACAGAAAAATACATCTGTAATGAAAATGGGGCCTGTTACCGCAACCTCAAGTCCGGCACAAGCCCCATATTGGCCAAAGGCCCCCAATCAAGACTGACTGAGGATCAGTTCTGCCCCATCAGCTCATCGAAAGAAATCGACTTCGCGGTAACCTTGGCCTTGCCCAGCACAAAGTTGGTGACGTTGTTTTCAATAACGATGCCTTCAACTTCAGCCATGCGCTTGGGATCTCCGTAATACCAGCGAACCACTTCGGATGGTTTCTCATAGCTAGCGGCCAGTTCATCAATATGCGCCTTGATCTGATCTGGTTTGGCATGCAATTCGTTAGCCTTGACCAGTTCGGCTACCACCAGACCCAAACGGACGCGGCGCTCTGCTTGAGGGCGGAACATGTCCTCGGGGATCGGGGCGCTTTCAGCGTCCTTGATACCGCGCTGTTTGAGCTCGGCACGGGCACCTTCCACCAGGCGCTCCAGCTCCGATTGCACGCTGGCGTTTGGCAAATCCAGTTCGGCCTTGGAAACCAGGGCGTCCATGACGGCCTGCTTGTTGCGTGCCAGCAGGCGGAACTTCACTTCACGCTCCAGGTTCTTCTTGATGTCAGCGCGCAGGCCTTCAACGGTGGCTTCGGCAATGCCCAGCGACTTGGCCAGTGCTTCATTGACTTCGGGCAGGTTGGCAGCCTCAATCTTCTTGACTGTAACCATGAAGTCAGCGGTTTTGCCGGCAACATCCTTGCCATGGTAGTCGGCCGGGAATGCCAGCTGAAAAGTCTTGCTTTCACCGGACTTCATGCCACGTGTGGCTTCTTCGAATTCCTTGAGCATCTGGCCGTCACCCAGAATGAACTGGAAGTCATCGGCCTTGCCACCCTGGAAGGGTTCGCCATCAATCTTGCCTTCGAAGTCAACCGTGACACGGTCGCCATTCTGGGCAGCCACATCCTGAGCGCGCTGCGCAAAGGTGCGGCGCTGCTTGCGCAGGATGTCCAGCGTCTTGTCGATGGCGGCGTCGGTCACCTCGGCATCAAGCTTTTCAACATCAGCCGTAGAGAGATCGCCAAATTTGACTTCGGGGAACACCTCAAACACGGCGTCGAATGCCATTTCACCTTCAGGTGAGCCTTCTTTTTCCGTGATTTTGGGCTGGCCGGCCACGCGCAGCCTGGCCTCGTTGGCGGCAGACGCAAACGCCTCGCCGACCTTGTCATTCATCACTTCGTAGTGAACTGAATAGCCATAACGCTGGGCCACTACGTTCATGGGCACCTTGCCAGGACGGAAACCGTCCATCTTGACCGTGCGGGCCAGTTTCTTCAAGCGGGTTTCAACTTCGGACTGCACCGCGCCAACAGGCAGCGTCAGCGTCATCTTGCGTTCCAGCTTTTCAAGGGTTTCAACAGTTACAGCCATCATCGTTCTCCTAAGTTCTCTCATCAAGTGGTGCGCGGGGGGGGACTCGAACCCCCACATCCTTGCGGACGTCAGGACCTAAACCTGGTGCGTCTACCAATTTCGCCACCCGCGCACTGAAATAAAAAGGGGAGGTCTTGCGGACCTCCCCTGTGAAATCGGTCAACTTTCTATTTTAACCTGCTGCGAGACCTTTGGCGTAACCATCTACAGACCCGTTTCCTGGCTCGTCCCGCTTGACCCTGAACCATGCTGCATACATGGCGGGCAACGCCAACAGCGTCAGCACGGTGGCCACAATCAGCCCGCCCATGATCGCCACCGCCATCGGACCCCAGAAAACCGAGCGTGACAGCGGGATCATCGCCAGCACGGCGGCGGCAGCCGTCAGCACAATCGGCCGCAGACGCCGCACCGCCGACTCCACAATCGCGTCCCAGGCAGGAATGCCTCTGGCCCGGTCC
Organism: Candidatus Egaibacter danicus; assembly: GCA_016707075.1. Taxonomy (GTDB): domain Bacteria; phylum Pseudomonadota; class Gammaproteobacteria; order Burkholderiales; family Burkholderiaceae_C; genus Egaibacter; species Egaibacter danicus. The sequence continues at coordinate 608,336 of JADJII010000001.1, read as the reverse complement.
TGCTCAATCTGGTCGATGAGGATCACCGAGTTGCGCTGGATCATGCCCATCAGGGCAATTACGCCCAGCAGCGCCACAAAACCAAATGGCCGACCCAGCAACAGCAATGCACCGGCCACACCCGCAATGCCCAGTGGCCCGGTGAGAAATACCAGCATGGCGCGACTGAAGCTGTGCAACTGCAGCATCAACAGCGTGAACGTCACAAACAGCATGATCGGCACGCCCGCGGCGATGGAGGCAGACCCCTTGCTGCTCTCCTCCACGGCACCCGCTACCTGAATGCGGTAACCCGCAAAACCCTGGCCTGCCCATTTGGCTTCCACCGCCTTGAGCGCAGGCAGCAGTTCATTGGTGACGGTGGCGCCTTGCAGACCTTCCCGGATGTCGCTTTGCACGGTGATGGCGTAATCGCGGTTCTCGCGCCACATCACCCCCGGCTCCCACGTGAACACGGGTTTGGCAATTTGCGTCAGCGGAATCGACTTGCCCGACGCCGTGGGCAGGTAGGCGTTGCCGATATCGGTGATGGCATTGCGCTCGTCCAGCGGCTGGCGCAGCACGATGTCAATGAGCTTGTCGCCTTCCCGGAACTGGCCCACATTGGTGCCCGAGAGGATGGTTTTGGAGGCCTGCGCGATGGACTGGCTGGTGACACCCAGGGCACGCGCCTTGGACTGGTCCACTTCGAGTCGCAGCACTTTCACCGACTCGTTCCAGTTGTCGTTCACGCCGCGTGTGTTGGCGTTTTGGCGCATCACGGCCTTGACTTCATCGGCACGCTCGCGCAGCACCAAAGGGTCCAGCCCGATCACCCGAAACTGCACCGGGTACGGCACCGGAGGGCCATTGGGCAACAGCTTCACCCGGCCACGCACTTCCGGAAACTCGGTCGCCAGCAGGGCGGGCAATTTCACCCGCAGCGATTCGCGCACCTTCAAATCTTTCGGCAACACGATGAGTTGCGACACATTGGTTTGCGGGAAAACCTGATCCAGCGGCAGGTAAAACCGCGGCACACCCGAACCCAGCCAGGTGCTGACCGAAGCGACACCCTCCTCCTGCATCAGCCGCTGCTCAACCCGTTTGGCCGTCACTTCATTCGCAGCAAATGAGGTGCCTTCCGGGAACCAGATATCGACCATGATCTCCGGGCGGCTGGAGTCCGGGAAGAACTGTTGCTGCACCTTGCCCATGCCCACAATGCCCAGCGCGAAGGTGAGGATCGTCGCGCCAATCGTGATCCAGCGGTGTTTGACGCACCAGTTCACACATTGGCGAAACGTGTTGTAAAACGGCGTGTCGAACATTTCATGAGGTCCGGCATTGCCCTGGCCGTCAGCCCCGGCCACCGGTGCATGGGGTTTGGCTTTCAGGATCAAAAGAAACGTCACCGCAAGCACCAGCGGAATGGTGATGCCCACTACCAGCCCGGGGCGCATGTCGATGTACCAGCGTTTCCATAGTGGGTTGTTGCCGGGGCGCCGATGAAAGCCCAGGGCAATGAAACTCACGGCCAGCACAATCGCAACGGCTTCAATCAGTGTTTTGACAAACTCGTTGACCGATGAGGACACGTTTTCGGCTGGTCCTGTATCTGCACCAGCTTGACGCCTGCAGGCAAACTCTGGCCGATGCGCGCCGACACCACGGCCAGCGATTTGCCCAGCGCAATGATGTCGCCACCCTTGGCCATGGACACACCCACCGCCACCACCTCTTTGCCCTGGTGATGCACCTTCACGGTCGGCGGGTCCACATAACCGCGCTTGATGTCGGCAATGTCACCGAGCTTGAGCTGGCTGCCCGAGCTGCCTCGGATGGGCATGGCCCTCAACTGCTCCACGGCCTCAAACTGCCCGGCCACGCGCACCTGCACCACGTCCAGCGGCGTCTGGATGGCGCCGGCCGATTCCACCGCGTTTTGCTGGCCCAGTTGCGCCAGCACCGCGTTCAGGTCCAGCCCCAGCTGGGCCAGCCGCTTTTGCGAAATCTCGACGAACAGTTTTTCGTCCTGCACGCCAAAGAGCTCCACCTTGGCCACGTCAGGCACGCGCAGTAACTGCTGGCGCACGTCGTCGGCAAAGGTCTTGAGCTCGGCGTAATTGAAACCGTCCGACTCCAGCGCGTAAATCACGCCATACACGTCACCAAAATCGTCGTTGAAAAACGGACCCTGGATTCCCGGCGGCAGCGTGAAGCGCATGTCGCCCACCTTCTTGCGCACGCTGTACCAGACGTTGGCCACGTCAGCGGCTTTTGAAGAATCCTTGATCTGGAAAATGATCTGCGACTCACCCGGCTTGGAATAGCTGCGAATCTTGTCGGCGTAAGGCGCTTCCTGCAGCGTGCGTTCGATCTTGTCAGTTACCTGTTCGGCGACCTGTTGTGCCGTGGCACCGGGCCAGTAGGTGCGAACCACCATGGCACGGAAGGTGAACGGCGGGTCTTCATCCTGCCCGAGCTGGAAATAGGCGGCAAAGCCCAGCAGCATCAGCACCACCATCAGGTAGCGGGTCAGCGCCGGATGGTCCAGCGCCCATTTGGAGAGATTGAAGCTTTCTTTGGGCTTCGCCAGCACGGCGGGAGGTGTCGGGGTCATGCGGCGCTCACTTGGACGAAGAAGAAGCTGCCTGCACCGCCGCGGGTGTTGCACCGGAATCTGCTACAACTTTAGTAGCTGCTTGCGCACTGCTGACAAGGGCTGGAGCCCTTTTTTCTGCATATAAAGTGACTTTTTGACCTGGTGAGAGCACATGCACCCCCGCCGCGACCACCTGCATGCCTGGCTCCAGACCTGCTGAAATCACCGCGTCGTTGCCATCGGCCGTGGCAACGGTGATCAGTTGGGACCTCACCGTCATGGTCGGCACATCCAGCACCCACACGGCAGAAGACTTGCCATCCTGTTTGAGCGCGCTGGTAGGAATTTTGATGATCTTCACGCCAGCATGGCCCAGCGCGCTGGGCTGGGCATACACCGTCGTGCCCAATGCCGGGGGCTCGGCACCGGCCAGCGCCACCTTCACGGCGAAGGTGCGGGTAACGGGGTCGGTGCTGGCAGCGATTTCACGCACGGCACCAGTCCACTGGCCAGTCTGCGACCAGGCTCGCACCGCTATCGGGGAGCCTACCTTCAGCGCCGCCACCTTGTCTTCCGGCACGGAGAACACCACATCACGTGGCCCGTCGGCAGCAATGCGCACGATGGGCGTGCCGGCGGACACCACTTGCCCCTGCTCGGCCTCCACGGCGGTCACCACACCCGACACGTCGGCCACCAGACTCGTGTAACCCGCCTGATTGCCCTGCGATGACAGCTGGGCCTGCGCCTGCTCATACTGCGCCTGGGCCGCCTTGAGCGCGGTTTCGCGGCGCTCCAGCTCAGCACCGCTAATGTAGTTTTGGTCCTTCAAATCCTTGTAGCGTTTGAAATCAGCCGCGGCCAGATCGCGGTTGGTTGCAGCAGCAGCCAGCTGGGCACGGGCGGCATCGGCCGCAAGCTTGTAGTCCTGCGCGTCCAGTTGGGCCAGCACCTGGCCGGCTTTCACGCGCTGGCCCAGCTCCACCTGGCGTTTGACCATCTTGCCCGCGACCCGGAAACCCAGTCGGGACTCGACCCGGGCCCGCACCTCGCCTGCGAACTCGCTGGAGGCATCAAAATCGCTTATTCCCACCGTGAACACCTTCACTGCGCGGATGGGCTCCTCCTGAACGGCGGGTTTCGAGCAGGCGGCCAGGAAGAGGGACAATCCCGCGGCAAGGGCTGTGAGAGACACGGTCCGCTTGAAAAGATGTGACATAGACGACATGGCAGATGAATAGTTAGACTGAAGAACGGCCCTGCGATTGGGGTGCAATATTTAATTAATGACCAACGGGTTAGTAAGATAGGGTATTTACCGATACCTGTCAACCCACCCCGATTCAAAACCCGCTTCCCCACACGCCTTTGTCCAGTTCACCAACACCGCCCTCCCCGCAGAGTCACTACGAGAATTTCCCCGTGGCGTCGTGGTTGTGCCCGCCCCGGCTGCGACCACCCATTGCCGCAATCTATTGGTTTGCGCGCACCGCAGACGACATCGCCGATGAGGGCGACGCCAGGCCTGAACAGCGGCTGGCAGACCTGGCCGCCTACCGGGATGAACTTTTCGCCGTGGCTGAGGGCAAGGCGCCATCAGGTCGCTGGTCTCAGGTTTTCACCCCGCTGGCCCGTGCGCTGGCTGAATTCGCCCTGCCCACCCAACTGCTGGCGGATCTGCTGGACGCCTTTGTGCAGGACGTGCGCTTCACCGCATCCGGGCGGCGTTATGCCGATGACGCCGAGTTGCACGACTATTGCCGCCGCTCAGCCAACCCGGTGGGCCGCCTGCTGCTGCACCTGTACGGCATCCACGACGAAGCCTCGCTGGCGCAAAGCGACCAGATCTGCACCGCGCTGCAGCTCATCAATTTCTGGCAGGACGTGCGTGTGGACGCATCACGTAACCGCTGGTATGTCAGCCAGGCGGCGATGCGTCAGTTTGCGGTAACCGACGCCGATTTTCAGCCGGACAGCCAGTCAGAAAATGCTACTAAATTAATAGCATCTCACGCATATTCGGCGAGGGCTGAGATGCTAAAAGGCTCTCAATTAGCACTGAAAATACCCGGCCGGGCCGGTTGGGAGCTGCGGCTGGTGGTGCAAGGCGGTTTGCGCATACTGGACAAGATCGAGGCGTTAAACTTCCAGACTTGGCGCACACGCCCCAAGATCGGTGCGCTGGACCTGCCGGTCTTGCTGTGGCGGGCCCTGCGAATGTCTTCAACTCCTCATCTTTGAACGTAGCCCCATGACCCCGCAAGACTACGTCCAGCAAAAAGCCGCCGCCTCGGGCAGCAGCTTTTATTACGCCTTTTTGTTCCTGCCCAAAGAGCGGCGCGCCGCCATCACCGCGTTTTACGCCTTCTGCCGCGAAGTGGACGACGTGGTGGACGAGATGGTGGACCCCGGCGTGGCCGCCACCAAACTCGCCTGGTGGCAAAGCGAAGTGGCCAAGTCGTTCGCGGGCCAGCCCAGCCACCCGGTGATGAAGGCGCTGATGCCGCTGACCGCCCCCTATCAGATCGAACAGCGCCACCTGCAAGCCGTGATTGACGGCTGCCAGATGGACCTGGACCAGACGCGTTACCTCGACTTCCCTGCGCTGCAGCGTTACTGCCACCTGGTAGCCGGCGTGGTGGGTGAGGTGGCAGCGCATATCTTCGGCCAGACGCAGGAGCAGACCACCGCTTACGCGCACAAGCTGGGCCAGGCGCTGCAACTCACCAACATCATCCGCGATGTGGGTGAAGACGCGCTGCGCGGGCGCATTTACCTGCCGGTGAATGAGCTTCAGCAGTTTGACGTCAAGGCGCATGAAATATTGAAACGCCAGGGCGCCGGTGACAACAGCGAAGACTTTGCCAAGCGCTTTGCGGCCCTGATGACGTTTCAGGCTCAGCGCGCCCACGGCCTGTATGACGAGGCCTTCGCGCTGTTGCCCGAAGCTGACCGCCGCGCGCAAAAACCGGGGTTGATGATGGCCAGCATTTACCGCACGCTGCTGCGTGAAATCGAGCGGGACAACTTTGCGGTGCTGAACCAGCGCGTCAGCCTCACCCCGCTTCGCAAGCTGTGGCTGGCCTGGCGCGTGCAGGCTTTGGGAAAAGTCTGAGCTTGAAAAAGATTGCCATCATCGGAGCCGGATGGGCAGGACTGGCCGCTGCTGTGGCGGTTAGTCAAGCTGGGCACCAAGCTATCGTTTTTGAAGCATCCCGCACACTGGGCGGGCGGGCCAGAGCCCTAAAAAGCACCCTACCAGACGGTTCTGAGGTCACGCTGGACAACGGCCAGCACATCCTGATCGGCGCCTATACCGAAACGCTGGCGCTGATGCGTCAGGTTAGCGTGGACCCCGATGAAGCACTGCTGCGTCTGCCGCTGACACTTCGATTCCCCGACGGTGGTGGCTTGACCCTGCCCAGTTGGCCGTCGCCTTGGGACGCCCTCGCGGGCATGCTGGGTGCGCAAGGCTGGAGCCTGAAAGACAAGTGGTCGCTGCTGGCCGCCAGCACCGGCTGGCAACTGGCCGGGTTCAAATGCTCACCGCAAACCAGCGTGGCATCTTTGTGCCGCCGTGTCAGTCCCCGGGTGATGGCAGAACTGATCGAACCGTTGTGTGTATCCGCCCTCAACACCCCCGCAGATCGCGCCAGTGCCCAGGTTCTCCTGCGCGTGCTGCGCGACTCGCTCTTTGGCGCGCGGGGAGGCTCCAACCTGCTGCTACCCCGAACGGATTTGTCGGCGCTGTTCCCGCAGGCTGCCGCCGACTGGATCACCCAGCGTGGCGGTGAAGTCAGGCTCGGGACACGGGCTGAACGCATCGCGGCGGCTGGCAACCAGTGGCGGGTGAATGACGAGCCGTTCGAAGCCGTCATCCTCGCCGTTTCGGCACCTGAAGCGGTCCGAGCCGTCGTCGATTGTGCGCAGACAGCTCCTGAATCCATAGCAAACCGACTGGATCAATGGGCCGACATCACCAACCCGCTGCACTTCGAGGCCATCACCACCGTGTACGCCCATGCACCCGGCGCGACCCTGCCACACCCCATGCTGGCCCTGCGCAGCCATGCGGATCAACAGACTCCTGCGCCCGCGCAATTTGTGTTTGATCGCGGGCAGCTTGGTGGTCCTGCGGGTCTGCTGGCATTTGTCGTCAGCGCCAGCTCGGGCGACCGCGACGTGCTGCAGACGCAGGTGCTGGAGCAGGCGAAACAACAATTGGGCTTGAATTTGCAGCCCGTCCAGACCGTGGTGGAAAAGCGCGCCACCTTCGCCTGCACACCGGGCCTGGAGCGCCCTCCCATGCAGATTGCGCCAGGGCTGCTGGCCTGTGGCGACTATGTGGCTGGACCCTACCCTGCCACGCTGGAAGGTGCCGTGCGCGCCGGGCAGGCAGCCGGTCAGGCGGTAACGCAAACGTCCCCGTCATGAAGCTCAAGGAATTCCTGCAGGGCATCCCATTCCTGGCCTGGGTGGTGATCTACACCGCGTTTTGCTGGGGCCTGTTTGCCGCCATTCTGGGCAGCGTCACACCCGAGCTGCGACAGGAGTTGGGCAACTACCAGGCGCTGGGTTGGCTGATGACCGCATGGGCTTCCGGCTCCATTGTGGGAGCCGTGCAAGGCGGGCGACTGGCCCAGCGGCTGGCGGCACGCAAGCTGTTTTTGAACTACTGCGGCCTTGCACTGCTGGCACTGTTGCTGATCGTTTTCGCCAGTAACGTGTGGCTGCTGATGCTGGGGTTTTTCTTCATCGCCATTCTGGAGGCCGCACTCATCACACTGGGTCACAGCGTTCTGGCTCGGGTTTATGCAGAACCCCAGGCACGCGGCCGCGTACTGAGTCTGGTTGACGTAGCCTTCAGCGCGGGCAATCTGGCTACGCCGCTGGTCGTGATCGGTTTGCAGAATTTCAGCGACAGCTGGCGGTTGCCTTACCAGCTGTTTTTCATCCCCCTGATGGCGGCGCTGGTGCTCTTCTGGTCGCACAAGCCGGTACCGCCCCCCGCATCGCAACCCGCGAACCCGGAACCGGCGTCAGCGGGCCGGGCGGCTGCGGCGGTCGCCCAACCCATGAGCTACGCGCAATTGCTGCGAAAACCGGTGCTGGCCTGGTCCATGGCCGCGGGCATGCTGGGTGGCTTCATGGAGTGGGCACAGTATTTCTGGTATGTCAGTTACGGTATCGAAGTTCAGCATCTGAGCCCCAACGCCGCCCGTATCAGCCTGCAGTTTTTCATTGCAGGCATGGTCGCCTCGCGCTGCTGGCAGGCTTTTTGGCACAGCAGCTGGACTTTGCAGCAAAAACTCTGGCGGCTGAACCTGCTGGCTCTGGCTGGTCTGGCGCTGGCCGTTGTTTTTCCAAACCACGGCTGGATGCCAGCCTACGCGATAGGCAATTTCCTGTTTGGCCTGGGCAATGGCGTGGTATTCCCGGCACTGCTGGCGGTGATGATCAACCACGTGCCTAGCCAGGCGGCACGTCTGTCAGCGTTGCTGATGATGGGTTTCACACTCGGCGCGCAGATGGCTGGAGCCGTACTGGGCTTTGCTGCCGACTGGCTGGGTGTGCACGCGGCCTACAGCGCCTTGCTGCTGGCCGCGGTAGGCTTTGTCGCCGTCACCTGGTACCTGCGCCAGGCGACTGGCCGCACCCCTATTCAATTTTCAGGTTCTGCGTCCTGACGACATTGCGCCAGGCGCGATAGTCGGCCTCAATGAAATGCCCGAGCAACGCGGGCGACCCGGGAGCTGCTTCCACCGCATCGGCCTTGAAACGGGCTACCACCTCCGGCAACACCACCAGCTTGTTGATGGCCGCATTGATGCGGTCAATCACCGCAGGCGGTGTGCCGGCCGGGGCCATCAGGGCAAAGTAGTTCACCACATCGATGCCGGAATAACCCGCTTCGGTCATGCTGGGCACATCGGGCAACGCACTGGAGCGTTTGGCGCTGGTAACGGCCAGCGCCTTGACGCGGCCATCCTTGATGAACGGCAGCAACGCGGGGATCGTGCCGGTCACCAGTTGCACCTGGCCAGCAATCATGTCCATCGTCGCTGGCGCCACACCACGGTAGGGAATGTGGGTGATGTAGGTGCCCGTTTTGGCTTTCAACAGCTCCAGCACCAGGTGGTTTACTCCCCCGGCACCGGCCGAGCCGTAGTTCAGCGCACCCGGTTTTTGTTTCGCAAGCGAGATCAGTTCTTTCATGTTGCTGGCAGGCAGACTGGCGCTGGCTGCCCAGACCAGCGGACCGCTGGCGATCATTCCCACGGGCGCAAACTGGCGCAGCGGGTCATAACCGGCGCTCGGCAGCGAAGCGGCCACGGTGGTGAAAGGTGATGCCACCAGTAGTAACGTGTAGCCATCCGGCGGTTGCTGGGCCACGTATTGCGTGCCAATGGCCCCGGACGCACCCGCCTTGTTTTCCACTACAAAGTTACCGCCCATCACTTCACCCAGCTTTTGCGCGACCAGACGCCCCATGGCGTCGGTGCCCGCACCAGGCGCAAATGGCACGACGATCTTCACGGGGCGTTCCGGATAGGTGGTCGGCGTAGCTTGAGCCAGCACCACGGTCGAATGTGCTACTGCCGTTAAGGCCAAAGCAGAAAGTGCAAGCCGGCGAAAGGAGAGCGGGATGTTCATGGTCAGGCAGGAAGAGTTTGAAGAACGTTAAAGACGTGGAGGATTGTGCCGGACCAGCATTACACCGGCGTGACGAACCGGGCGCAGAGCTGCCCCAGTTCCGACACGGTGAGGTGCGGCTGATCATCGTGCGCCCACATATGGTCACCCCGGTTCACCCACACCGTCTGCATGCCAGCGCCCAGAGCACCCAGCACATCGAGATGAACGTCATCACCGATGTGCAGCACTTCGGCTGCCGTCACGCCCGCAGCAAGGGCGGCGGCATGAAAAATCCGCGGGTCAGGTTTGCCCACGCCAAACTCATGGGCGCTCAAGCTGCCGTGGAAATACTCGCCAATTCCCACCCGGCCCACATCTGCATTGCCGTTACTCAATGCCACGATGGGAAAACGTTGCGCCAGAAACGCCAGCGCGGGCAGCGCGTCATCAAAGAGATCAACCCGCATGCGCTCCGCGAAAAACACCTGGAACGCGTCTTCTGCCAGTTGCGTATCTTCTCCACAGCGATACAGGGCCAGCCGGATCGATTCCCGTCGCAGAGCGCTCATGTCGTGGCTCAGGTCGGGGCGACTTTTGACGATTTCTTCGCGCATCGCTACACGGGTCTTGGGGTTCGCAAACACACCGGCAGCCACCGGCGCCCGCTGCGTCAGCCAGGCCGCCAGCGCGGCCTCAGCGCGCTCAATGGTGGGCCATATCGGCCACAGGGTGTCATCGAGATCGAGCGTAATTGCCCTGACTTTTGAAATATCCAGCATAGGTGCGGGAGAATACTGCATGCCCTTTTCACTTGCTCCCACGTTCGCCAAAGAACCCCCCTTTTCGCATGGTCAAGCCGCCGGCACGGCCGTGCTGCTCTGCAATCTGGGCACGCCCGATGAGCCAACACCATCGGCCGTAAGGCGGTACCTCGCGGAATTTCTCGGTGATCACCGCGTCGTGGAGATCCCCCGTCCCGTCTGGTGGCTCATCCTGCACGGCATCATTTTGCGCACGCGCCCTGCCAAATCTGCAGCCAAATACGCCAGCATCTGGACACCTGAGGGCTCGCCCCTCAAGGTGTGGACCGAAAAGCAGGCCAAGCTGCTGGAAGGCTGGCTGGGCCAGCGCGGGCACCAGGTGAAGGTGCGCTACGCCATGCGCTACGGCAGCACGTCCATTGCCTCGCAGCTCGATGCGCTGAAGGCTGAAGGCTTCACCCGTGTGCTGGTGTTACCGCTGTACCCGCAGTATTCCGCCACCACCACCGCCGGCGTGTTCGACGCGGTCTACACGTGGGCAGCGCGCACGCGGCTGATTCCCGAGTTGCGGTTTGTGAACCACTACCACGACGACGCGGGCTACATCAACGCGCTGGCCGCACGCATCAAAAAACACTGGATGCAAAACGGCAAACCCGACCAGCTGGTGATGAGCTTTCACGGCGTGCCCGAGCGCACGCTGCATCTGGGTGACCCCTACCACTGCGAATGCCTGAAGACGGCGCGGCTGCTCGCTTACCAACTGGGCTTGAACAAGGACCAGTTCAAGGTAACCTTCCAGTCGCGCCTGGGCCGCGCCAAATGGCTGCAACCCTATACCGAGCCCACGCTGATCGGGATGGGCAAAGCGGGCGTGAAACGCGTGGATGTGGTGTGCCCCGGCTTCACCAGCGACTGCCTGGAAACGCTGGAAGAAATTGCCATGGAAGCGCGGGAGGCCTTTCTGTACGCTGGCGGCAAGGAATTTCACTACATCCCCTGCCTGAACGACGACCCCGCCTGGATCACCGCGCTGTGCGAGATGGCGCAGCAGCATCTGGCGGGCTGGCCGACACGGATTCCCGCAGACGATAAAGCCCTGGCTGCGTCACGTGCTGCAGCGCTGGCGCTGGGTGCGAAGCAATAATTGCTATATATTTAATAGCTACTCACGCATACAGGTAGAGGGCTAAAGGCCAATTTGGCTTGTATTTTGGCCCAAATCCCGGCAAAGCTCTCTAATGACCCACTAGAGCTGCCATTTCATGGTGCATCGCACCAATTTCGTGCGATACTAGGGTATTCCCTAATACGGGTTATCCCTGATATTTGGAGCACATCTATGAATCACCTCTTTTTCCTATGGTCCGCCGTTCGCTCGGCCTGTGAAGCGTTGAATATCAATGCTGACAGGGACGACCAGCGGGCTGTTGAAGCCTACCTTTCCCAATCGCAATCGGTTTCCGAGTTGGAGTACCGCGAACGCCAGTGGATGCGTTCGCACTGAACCCCGATTCACTTCCAAATGTTTGAAAGACAGCCATGAGCATCATCCTTTTTCTCAAGTCCCTTTTTTCCAGCCCTGTTTTTGCAGCCGGCGAGCGCGTCAACCACGTGCGCCGTGGTTCTGTAGAGCGCACGGATGGCTACGTAGTGGGCCAGACCGACCACGGCGTGCTGGTCGAATGGCCACGCGGCGGCGCCAGTGTGATTCCCGCCACGGAACTGTCGGTTATCGGCTAAACGGACATTTGCCCGTCGGTGGAGAGGGCATAGGGAACGTGCTGCGGCACGACCAGCATGCCTTGCGCATTGGGCACAGCCTCAATGTGAATCACCGGCGCGGCACCGCGCACGCCACCAAACAGCGTGGCAAACGCCGAGTCGGCCGCATCGCGGCCCGTGCCAAAGCGCACAAAACCCATCGGGATGGCCACGCCTGAGGGGTCAAAGATATACCAGCGGTCACCCAGGTACACCTCCACGTAGGCATGAAAGTCTGTCGGCCCCAGCACCGGGTCGGCACCAAAATCAATACCGGTGGCAAAACGCGCCGGAATATTGACAGCCCTGCACAGTGCAATCATCAGATGGGCAAAATCGCGGCACACACCCACCTCCTCCACCAGCGTATCGACAGCAGACGTATTGCCCGTTGACGAATTCGGCTGAAAGGTGACCCGATTCAACACCCAGTCACGAATCGCCTGCACGCGGCTGTAGCCCTGCCACAAATGGCCAAACTCCTTGACCGCGAGCCGGTGCAGCCTGTCTGACTGGCAGTAGCGGCTGGGGTAGATATACGGCAATACCGCGCCCGGCAGGTTGGCTACGAACACCTCGCCCAACTGGTCGGGTAGCGCCGTGTGGTGATTCAGGTCCACCGTCGCGTCGTAGCGCACCAACAGAGGGCCTGCAAATGCCTTCAGCCGCAGGAAACGGGTGTGCGTCACCGGGTCGGTGTACAGGTTGACCGGCAGGTTCTGTGTGATCCCCAGCGACTCGCTCACCACCGTCTGGTGTGCGGTCTGCGCCGCATGAATGCTGAAAATGAAATCGCATCCAGGCGGGTCAATGTCGTAATTCAGCTCAATCGAGAATTGGAGCCGGACTGTTGGGCAATGGGGTGATGTGTCCACCAATCATTATGTGCCCGGAAACCTGCAGACGAATGCTTTTGAATTGCCCTGATTTACGGGCATGGGGTTGCCCTGCATCAAGTTTTCCGGTTACCACTCCGATAAACTGATCAACTGCATCAGACCGGTGTGATTCCGAAAAAAGATTACCTTGAGCTCAATTGCATCGAAACAACTGGGGCTGATTCGATGGCTTGGCGCAATTTGCTGCGTATGCCTCGTCGTCTTCGCGGGCGGTGCCCAGGCACGGGACGTGCGGGTGGGCGTTTACCCCAACGAGCCCAAGATCTTCACAGACCCGGCCGGGAAACCCGCGGGCCTGCTGATCGATGTGCTCCAGGGCATTGCGTCCCGGGAAGAATGGCAGCTTGAGTACATCACGTGCGCGTGGCAAGAGTGCCTGGACGCACTGCAGGCCGGCAAGATCGATCTGATGCCCGATGTCGCCTATTCCGCACAGCGTGACCAGATATTTGACTTCCACAAAACCCCTTCGCTGTATAGCTGGTCCCAGATCTACAGCCGTACAGAAACCGCGATTGGCTCTACCTTTGACCTCAACGGCAAGCGCGTGGCAGTGCTGGGCGGCAGCATTCAGGAGGAATTCTTCAGTGGGATGATGATGGGCTTCGGGCTCAAGGTGCAAATGATTCCGGCCACCAACCTGACTGAAGTGTTTGACCTGGTGGCCTCGGGCAAGGCCGATGCGGCCATCGCCAACAACCGGTTTGGAGAATACAACGCGCCGCGTTTCAAACTGGTCGAAACCCCCATCGTCTTTCAGCCGTCGCGCCTCTTCTATGCCACCGCCTCAGGTCGTAACGCCGACCTGCTGGCGTCGATTGACCGCCATCTGGCTGCGTGGCAGCAGGACCCGGACTCCGAGTACTACCAGATCCTGAAGAAATGGCGTGTCGAGACCCCGAAAACACTGATACCTGCCCAGATCTGGCAGGTGCTGGGTGGGCTGGGGGCACTGGTGGTTTTGCTGGGTATCGCTGCATTGGTATTGCGATGGCAGATCAAGGCCAAGGTCCGGCATCTGGTCGAGGCACAAGACAGGGTGCAGGCGCTTCTGGATGCGATTCCAGACCTGCTGCTTGAAATCGGGCTCGACGGCACTCACTACGACTATCGCTCACCGAAACTGGGACTTGTCGCGGCGCCTCCGTCTGATTTGATCGGCAAAAACGTGTCCGATATCCTCCCCCCCGAAGCGACAAAGGTCGTCATGGCTGCGTTGAGCGACGCCAGGGAAAAAGGCCATGTGGGTGGTCGTGAAGTTATGCTTTCGCTGCCAGAGGGGGAACGATGGTTTGAGCTGTCGGTTGCCCGCAAAGGGGAGCATGACCAGACCCAGCCCCGCTTCATTGTGCTGGCACGTGACATCACCGAACGCAAGGCGGCCGAATCAGCCATGGCCGCGTCGCGAAACCTGCTCCTGACCATCATTGATGCCGCACCGATCCGGGTGTTCTGGAAAGACCGCGACCTCCGTTACCTGGGGTGCAACAGGGCATTTGCTGCGGACGCCGGGATGACTCACCCGCGTGATGTCGTCGGCAAAGACGACTATCAAATTGGGCGGGCCGCCCAGGCAGAGCGTTACCGGGCCGACGACCGGGCCGTCATGGCGTCAGGCGTCGCCAAGCTTTCCTACGACGAACCCCAGACCTTGCCCAGTGGCGAGACCATGTGGCTGCGCACGTCCAAAGTGCCACTCAAAGGGTCGGATAACGTGATCTTCGGGCTGCTTGGCATGTATGAGGACATCACCGTTCGAAAAGAGGCCGAAGAGGCGCTAAGGATTGCGGCCATCGCCTTTGAATCAAAGGAATGCATGTTCGTGGCCAATGCCGCATGGGAAATCCTGCGGGTGAACCGGGCCTTCTGCGAGACCACGGGTTACTCCACTGACGAAGCTGTGGGCAAGACCCCGTATGAGTTGCTTCGCTCCGGGCACCAAAGTGAAGCTTTTTACGCGGATATGAACGACAGCATTCTGCGTCTCGGTGTCTGGCAAGGCGAGGTGCTGGATCGGCGCAAAAATGGTGAACTCTTCCCTGCATGGCTCAACATCACGGCCGTGCGCTCGAACGAAGGCACCATCAGCCACTATGTTGCCACGCTGTCCGACTTCACGGCCCGCAAGGCGGCACAGGACGAAATCAGGAATCTGGCATTTTTTGACCCTTTGACGGGTCTTCCCAACCGGCGACTGCTTCTTGATCGCCTGGAGCAGGCGCTGGCCGCCAGTTCACGCCACCAGCGTGATGGCGCCCTGCTGTTCATCGACCTGGACAACTTCAAGGACCTTAACGACACACTCGGCCACGAAAAGGGAGACATGCTGCTGAAGCAGGTCGCCAGGCGCCTGAGCGCTTGCGTAAGGGAAGGCGATACAGTGGCCCGCCTGGGTGGCGACGAATTCGTGGTGATGCTGGAGGAGCTTAGCGAGAACCCGCGGGAAGCCGCCACGCAAGCCGAAGCCGTGGGTGAAAAAATTCTGGGCGCGTTGGCACAAACCTACCAACTCGCCGGTTTTGAGCGGCACAGCAGCGCCAGCATCGGCGTTACCCTGTTCGCCGGTCATCATGAAACCGTCGACGATCTTCTCAGGCGTGCCGATATGGCCATGTACCGCGCCAAGGATGCCGGGCGCAACACGCTGCGTTTCTTTGATCCCGAGATGCAGTCTGTGATCACCAACCGTACGGCAATGGAGGCGGACTTGCGGCTGGCTGTGCTGGAGGGGCAATTCGTGCTCCATTACCAGGTGCAGGTAGCGAGTGACGGTCAGCCAACGGGTGCCGAGGCACTGGTGCGCTGGCACCATCCCCAGCGTGCTCTGGTGTCGCCAGCCGAGTTCATCCCGCTGGCCGAAGAAACTGGCCTGATCCTGCCTTTGGGTCAATGGGTGCTGGACGCAGCGTGTGCCCAACTCGCGGCATGGGCCACCCGGGCAGACACCGCTCACCTCACCGTATCGGTCAACGTCAGCATCCGCCAGTTTCTGCAGCGCGATTTCGTTGAACAGGTGCTGGCCGTTATCCATCGAACCGGCGCCAATCCGCAACGCCTCAAACTGGAGCTGACGGAAAGCGTTCTGGCGTCGAATGTGGAAGACATCATCGCCAAGATGACCGCCCTGAAGGCAAAAGGCATCGGTTTCTCACTGGATGACTTTGGCACGGGTTACTCGTCTCTCTCTTACCTGAAACGATTGCCTCTGGATCAACTCAAAATCGATCAGGGGTTCGTGCGGGACATCCTCATCGACCCCAACGATGCAGCCATCGCGAATATGGTTGTTGCCCTGGCCGGAAGTCTGGGCCTGTCGGTTATCGCCGAGGGTGTGGAAACCGAGGCACAACGGGACGTGCTTGCCAGGCAGGGTTGCCATGCCTACCAGGGTTATCTGTTTGGACGCCCCGTGCCCGTGGCAGAGTTTGAGGAATTCCTCCAGTGTAAGAGCATGTAACGGGTAGTTGTCTGACACCATTTTTCGCTTGCGCTCACTAAAATTGGGTCGTGGCCTATGTGCCGCGTTACATAAGGAGTCGTTGCAAACATGTCCCCCCAAAAAAATCTCATCGCACTGGCCGCAGCCAGCGCGATTGCGCTGATCAGCGGCCCGGCGCTCTCACAAACCGTCGCAGTAACAACACCCACTGCACCTGTCGTGGCGCCAACGACCACGACGCAAACCACCACAACACCGGCCAGGAAGCTGGCCACCCAATACAGCCAGTTTGCAGGCTCGCAGAAGAATGCAGAGGCGTTGATCGCCGGCCTGCGAGATGACACCTCTGTCACACTCGTTGCGGGCGCTGACAGCACCAATCCGGCCGCGCCTTCCGCCACGTTCACACCAGCAACTGGCAAGCTGGGCTATGGGAACATCAACATCGCGTTGGCCCTTGCCAAAGAAGATCTGGCCAAGCTGGGCATTGCCAACCCGACCCCCGAGCAATTGGCCGCGGCCTTGAACGGCGGGACGGTTACCACCAAAACCGGCTCCGTCACCCTGAACGGCGTCCTGGCGCAACGCCAAAGCGGCATGGGCTGGGGACAAATAGCCAATGCCATGGGTGTGAAGCTGGGTTCACTGGTCAGCGCCTCCAAAACCAGCAAGGCTGGCGTGAAGACTACCCACGTTGCCATGGCCAATTCGACCCCCAAGGCAAATGGCGCGGGCAAATCGGGTGAATCACATGGAGGCAATGGTGGTGGAAACGGCGGCGGTAACGGTGGTGGAAATGGTGGCGGTAAAAAATAGCCGCTGACTTTCGGGCCTCTCCTGTCCTCTCTTCTTTTTCACCTTTTTCCTCCACAAATGAATATCCCTATCAAACGGTTCTTATCCACAGCCGCATTAATTGCACTCGCTAGCGCGGCAGGCGCCACCACCAATGTGGGCGTCTCCGTCACCGTCGGACAGCCCGGCTTTTATGGCCACATTGACATTGGCAATATGCCACCACCACGCATCATTTACCCCGCTCCCGTGATCATTCAGCAGGTGCCGGTTGGGGTTGTGGTGCAACCCGTCTATCTGCGCGTGCCACCCGGTCATGAAAAAAATTGGCGCAAGCATTGCTACAAGTACAACGCCTGTGGTCAGCCTGTCTATTTCGTCCAGCAGGGCTGGTACAACAATGTCTACGCACCCCAATACCGCCAGGAACACGGCATGCGTGAAGACGACCATGGCCGCGGCAAGAAGAAAAAGAAAGGGCATGACGGCCACTGAGGCGTTTGCCCGGATCTGAATGAATGCCCGCCCGGCGTGTCCGCGGCGGGTATTTCTATTGATAGCAGCTATCCTGCCGTGCGCCGCTTCAGCAGCCGCGGCACCACGAGCACCGCAACGATGATGATCAACAACGTGACCGACATCGGACGCTCCAGGAACACGGTCCA
This sequence comes from Candidatus Egaibacter danicus, assembly GCA_016707075.1. Lineage (GTDB taxonomy): Bacteria > Pseudomonadota > Gammaproteobacteria > Burkholderiales > Burkholderiaceae_C > Egaibacter > Egaibacter danicus. The sequence goes on along the minus strand of JADJII010000001.1, from coordinate 590,793 downwards.
CTTGCCTTCGCCGATGGACAGTGCATTGCGCATCTGAGCCTCTGCCAGGGGGCCGAGGATCATGCCGACCACCACGGGTGCTGTGGGGAAGTCATACCGGCGCATCACCACACCCATCAGGCCAATCACATACAGCAGCACCAGATCAAACGCGCTCTGGCGCATGCCATAGACACCCACCGTGGCGAATATCAGTATGCCGGCGTACAGATGCGGTTTGGGTATCTTGAGCAGCTTGACCCACAGGCCCACCATGGGCAAATTCAGAATCAGCAACATGACATTGCCAATGTAGAGCGATGCAATGAGCGCCCAAACCAGCGCAGCCGACGTCTGGAACAGTTGCGGCCCGGGCTGGATGCCGTAATTCTGGAATGCCCCTAGCAGGATGGCCGCGGTGTTGGATGTGGGAATGCCAAGAGTGAGCAAAGGAATGAGCGTGGCGGTAATCGCCGCATTGTTGGCGGCCTCCGGACCTGCCACACCTTCGATAGCGCCTTTGGTGCCAAATTCCGATTTGTCTTTGGCCAGCTTCTTTTCAGTGGCGTAGCTGAGAAAGGTGGGTATCTCACTGCCGCCGGCGGGAATGGTGCCAAACGGGAAACCAATGAACGTGCCGCGCAACCAGGCCGGCCACGACCGGCGCCAGTCAGACCTGGACATATGAACACTGCTGAGCTTGTTCTGCGTCTCAGTCGTACCGCCTTCGAATAACACGGCATACAAAGCTTCTGACACCGCAAACAAGCCGACAGCAACGAGAACAATTTCAATCCCGTCCAGCAGTTCGGGTACGCCCCCCGTGTAGCGCGCTTGTCCCGAAATCTGGTCCATGCCGATGAGGCCAATCGCCAGCCCGGTGAACAACGCCACCATGCCGCGCAACGTGCTGCGACCCAGCACCGCGCTCACCGTGGTAAAGGCCAGCAACATCAGGCAAAAATATTCAGGCGGACCCAGCCGCACGGCATATTTGGCCAGCAGCGGTGCAAACAGTGTGACCAGCACCGTGGCAATGGTGCCCGCCACAAACGAACCGATGGCCGCGGTGGCCAGCGCAGCCCCGGCACGGCCACTCTTGGCCATCTTGTTGCCTTCCATGGCTGTGACCATGCTACCCGTTTCACCTGGCGTGTTGAGCAGGATGGACGTGGTAGAGCCTCCGTACATGGCGCCGTAATAGATACCTGCAAAGAAGATCATGGATGCCGTGGCGTCCACCTGCGTGGTAATGGGTAGCAGCATGGCCACTGCAGTTGCAGGGCCAATACCCGGCAGCACGCCCACGGCGGTGCCCACAGCACAGCCGACAAGACACCACAACAGATTGACGGGTGTTGCCGCAGTGGCAAAACCCAGCATGAGCTGGTTCCACAAATCCATCAAATCCACCCGCTTGACGTTAGGCCAGGCAAATTGATCGCCAGCAATTTGGTAAACATCCAGTACACCGGCGCCGCTATGGCAAAGCCAATGCACAGGTCTTTCACGATCTGCCCTGCCGTTCCGGTGGACGTGGCCTGCCCCCCTTGCGCATCTGCACTGCGCAGGCCACGAACGGCCAGGACGAAACACAAAGCGCAACTCAAAATGAAACCGATGGTGGTGATCAGGGCCGCGTTGGCCAGCAATCCGGCCGACACCCATGCAAACCCGGGCCAATACCCGCGTTCCGAACCGCTGGGCTGCTCAATGTTTCGGTAGCCACCGGTACGCGCCTCCCACAACACCCAGGCCCCACAGATCATCAACATCACGGAAACCAGCCATGGCAAAAAGTTCGGTCCCACGCCCGCATAGCCTGCCTCGGAGGGGATCATGAAAGCACCTGCTGCCATGACTGCACCCACGACGAAAACGCCAATGCCGACCAGCCCTTGACCCAGTGAGGGACCGAACCGGTTCATCAGAGCATTCCAGAGAGGTGCATGATGCCGCGCAGGCTGGCAAACTCGTTGTCCACATAGTCGTCAAAGGCCTTGCCGGTCAGCAGCACCGGTGTCCAGGCGTTCTTGGCCAGAGACTCTTGCCACGAGGTTGTCTGGGTGGCTTTGATCACCATGTCGGTCAGCGCCGAGCGCTGTGCAGCCGTGATGCCGGGGCCGGCGTACACACCACGCCAGTTGCCCAGTACCACCTCGTAGCCCTGCTCTTTCATGGTCGGAATGTCAATGCCGGGCAAACGCTTCTCGGACGTTACGGCAATGGCGCGCATCTTGCCTGCCTTGATGTATTCCGCAAACTCGCTATAGCCGCTGCCGCCCACGGTGACGTTGCCACCCAGAATCGCCGCTGTGGCTTCGCCGCCGCCACGGAAGGCAACGTAGTTGACTTTCTTGGGGTCGACGCCGACTTTGGTTGCCAGCATGGAGGCACAGATGTGCTCGGTGGATCCGCGCGAACCGCCGCCCCACTTCACGCTACCAGGGTCTTTTTGCATCTGCGCAACCACATCTTTCATGGTCTTGAGTGGGGAGTCTGCCGGAACCACGAACACGTTGTATTCGGCCGTCAGGCGGGCAATAGGAGTGACCTGGCTCATGGAGACGGCGGGCTTGCCGGTAATGATGCCGCCCACCATCACCGCTCCGGTGACCAGCAAGGCATTGGGATCACCTTTGGCTGAATTGATAAATTGCGCCAGGCCGATAACGCCAGCGGCACCGCCCTTGTTGTCATACTGCACGGTATCCACCAGCTTGGAGGCAACCAGCGCCTTGCCGAATTCACGACCCATGCCGTCCCAGCCACCACCAGGGTTGGCAGGGATCATCATCTTGATATTGGTTGCGGCAAACGCTGGCATGGGCATTGCACCCGCAGCAGCCAGGGCGGCCATGGATTTCAAAAAGGTATCGCGACGCATGTGAGTCTCCTCGTGGTTAATAAACCGTTCTATGATGCATGCGGAGCCTGTCAATCGGCTGTCCAAAAACACTAGGGAAACTACCAAGATCACCTATGCGCCTTCTGCTGATTGAAGACGACCCTACCCTTCAAACCACACTGCAACGCTCGCTGACGCGAAAGGCCATGACCGTGGAGCTATGCGGTGACGGCAGGCAGGCGCTGGAGCGCTGGCGGCAGGTTCAACCTGATGTTGTCTTGCTGGATTTGAGCCTGCCGGGTCTGGACGGCCTGGAGGTTCTGGCCCAGGCCAGACGCGGGGGACTGGATACGCCCGTGCTCATCCTTACCGCCCGTGGCACAGTAGGCGACCGCATCGTTGGGCTTAATACCGGTGCCGATGACTACCTGGCCAAACCTTTTGACCTGGATGAGCTGGAGGCCCGGGTGCGGGCCTTGTACCGGCGAAGATCCGGCGCAGGTAACGATACAGCGGACGAATCACCACAGTGGGGCCAACTGCGTTTTGACAAAGCGACCGGCGCCGTTTACCACCACCACAAGGTGCTGGACTTGACGCCACGCGAACTGGCCCTGATGCATGCCCTGATGGCCAAACCCGGCCATGCCGTCACCAAGGAGCGTCTGTTTGAGGTTGTATTTCCCGGCGAGACCGAAGTGCACTATGAGGCGATTGAGGTCGTGGTCTACCGGCTTCGCAAGAAGCTGGCAGAAACGGGGGCTGTGTTGATGACGCTGCGCGGTCTGGGTTACCTGCTGAAGTCAGGTGCCTGACGTGTGGTGTCATAAAGCGGTGAGGCAACGTGGCAGATAAAAACCTTTCAGTACGCCGGTACCTGCTGATTGGCATCTTGGTACCTATCGCCCTGTTTGTGTTGGTAGACACGGTCACGCTGTACCGTCAGGCGTTGAGCGCGGTCAATACCGCCTATGACCGCACGCTATTGGCATCGGCCAAATCAATCGGTGAACTGCTTGATGTGGAGGGTGAAGGGGCCGATGCCATCTTTCACGCTACCGTACCCTATGCGGCTCTGGAGGCCTTTGAGGCAGACAACCGAAGCCGCATGGTCTATCGCATTTCCAATGTCAAAGGGGAACTTGTCGACGGCGAGCACGACCTGGCCGCATGGCGAGGCAACATACCCGACCGTGGACCCTACGCCGCGCTCGTTGACTTTTATGATGACCAGTTCCGCGGTGATGCCGTACGCGTGGCGGTCTTGTTGCAACCTGTGGCCAGCCAGCGCGGGCGTGGCATGGCCACCATTCAGGTGGCAGAAACGCTGGAGCTGCGGCGCACGCTGGCCCGTCAGATACTGATTGATACCCTGTGGCGGCAAACCATTCTGGCCAGCGTGATTGCCCTCATCGTCGTGGTCGTCGTGCAACGCGCCACCCGCCCGGTGCGTGATTTGAGCGCCCGGCTGCGGGCCCGCCCGCAAGATGACCTGACACCCATTGACGCCCCTGCTGTACCCCGCGAGTTACGCCCGCTGATCGACGCTACCAACCAGGTCATGGCACGTCTTCAACTGCTGCTGGACAACCAGAAGCGCTTTGTACGGGACGCTTCGCACCAGCTGCGCACGCCGCTGGCTGTGCTGAAAGTGCAGGTGCAGTCAGCCCTGCGCGGTGATGTGGAACCGTTGCAGGCACTGGGCGAAATCAGTGGCACGGTGGAGCGCGCCACTGTGCTGGCCAACCAGATGCTGGCACTGGCCAAAGTGGAGCAGTTGAAAGAGCAGGACGACACGCTGGAGGTCGATCTGGCACAGGTGGTCCGCGCCGTGGCATTGGACATGTCGCCCCTGATTGCCGAGAAAGACATCGACTTCGAGATTCAAACCATGCCCGCCCCGGTGCACACCCACGAATGGATGCTACGCGAACTGGCTCGCAACCTGCTGCACAACGCCATCAAGCACGCCCCGGCAGGCTCCCATCTGTCGGTGCGGCTGGACACCGACGAGCGCCATGCTGCGCTGACCGTGGCCGACTGCGGGCCGGGCATCAGTGCCGAGCTGCAGTCGCGGCTGTTCCAGCCATTCTCTGCGGGGCATGCGCACAGCGGCTCGGGGCTGGGCCTGGTGATCTGCCGTGACATTGCACAGGCGCTGGGCGGCACTATCACGCTGGAAAACCGAGAAAGCCACGGACGCGTCATGGGCCTGGACGCCACCGTGAGGCTGCCTTTGCTGCGGCCTTCAACCTGAACATCGCTCACACCAACACAATCAATGGAAAAAATCCGCATCGACAAATGGCTCTGGGCTGCACGTTTTTATAAAACCCGTTCGCTCGCCACAGACGACATCGGCAAAGGCCGCATCACGGTGAACGATCAGGAAGCCAAACCCTCGCGTGAGGTGAAAGCGGGCGACACGGTGGTGATGCGTCAAGGCCCCTTCACACGAACCGTGATGGTGCGGGGCGTGAGTGACAAACGCGGCTCCGCCCCCATAGCCCAGCAGCTTTATGAAGAAACTGCCGATAGCATCAAGCTGCGGGCGCTGGCCGCCGAGCAGCGCCGCTTTGGCACCGAGCCCGCCCAGAGCCTGGAACACGGCCGCCCCACCAAACGCGACCGGCGCGATTTGCAGAAGAACTGGGACGACCGGTGGAGTGCGTCAGTGGACTCCTGAAGAGCACCGCAAACAAGAAAGCCACCCGAGGGTGGCTTTTTGTATTGGCGGAAACGGAGGGATTCGAACCCTCGATGAGGCTCTACACCCCATACTCCCTTAGCAGGGGAGCACCTTCGGCCACTCGGTCACGTTTCCAATAAATCCATTATCTCACGACTACGGCCAGCCGCAACGGCGGCTGCCGATCAGGCCGGTTGCTGGTCCAGATCAAACGCCCGGTGCAGGGCGCGCACGGCCAGTTCCATGTATTTTTCGTCAATCACCACCGAGGTCTTGATTTCGGACGTGGAAATCATCTGGATGTTGATGCCCTCTTCACTCAGGCAACGGAACATCTTGCTGGCAATGCCCACGTGGCTGCGCATGCCAATGCCGACGATGGACACCTTGCAGATTTTGGCGTCACCCGTCACTTCGTGCGCACCCAGCTTGGGCAACACGCGCTCCTTCAGGATGTCGATGGCCTTGGCGTAGTCGCCACGGTTCACCGTGAAGCTGAAGTCGGTCTTGCCGTCCTTGCTGACGTTCTGGATGATCACGTCCACGTCAATATTGGCATCGGCCACGGCGCCCAGAATCTGGTACGCAATGCCCGGGGTGTCCGGTACGCCCAGCACAGAAATTTTGGCTTCGTCGCGGTTGAACGCGATGCCTGACACGATGGCTTGTTCCATATGCTCGTCTTCCTCAAAAGTGATCAAAGTGCCTGAACGGGCCTCTTCAGCAATATCAATATCCCACGGGGTGAAGCTGGAGAGCACCCGCAGCGGCACCTTGTATTTGCCGGCAAATTCCACCGAGCGGATCTGCAGCACCTTGGAGCCCATGGAGGCCATCTCCAGCATCTCTTCAAAGCTGACGGTGTGCAGGCGACGCGCCTCGGGCACCACGCGCGGGTCGGTGGTGTAGACACCGTCCACGTCGGTGTAGATCAGGCACTCGGCGGCCTTCATGGCAGCCGCCACGGCCACGGCCGAGGTGTCGCTGCCACCGCGACCCAGCGTGGTGATGTTGCCCGCTGCGTCAACCCCCTGAAAACCGGTGACGATGACCACTTTGCCTGCGGCCAGGTCGGCACGCACGCGTTTGTCGTCAATCGACTCGATGCGGGCCTTGGTGTAGGCGCTGTTGGTCTTGATGGGCACCTGCCAGCCGGCATAGCTGACCGACTCCATGCCTTCGGCCTGCAGCGCAATGGCCAGCAGGGCGCTGGACGCCTGCTCGCCGGTGGCGGCCAGCATGTCCAGCTCGCGGCTGTAGGCGTCTGTGGTCTTGGATGGGGCCAATTCCTTGGCCAGGCCGAGCAGGCGGTTGGTCTCGCCGCTCATGGCGCTCGGAACGACCACCATTTGATGACCTGCACGCGCCCATTTGGCGACGCGTTTGGCAACATTGCGGATGCGCTCGGGCGAGCCCATCGACGTGCCGCCGTATTTGTGAACTATCAATGCCATGGGTACAGTTTTCTAGGCGCTTTTTCAAGCTTTTGGGAAGCAAAACCTAGGGATTGTACCAATCGAGCACTGCGCCCTCGCGTTGCACAAACCCGGCGCCGACCTTGATGTGGATGTGGTGGCCGCGCGTGCTGCAGGCCGCAATCTGGTCCAGCAGTTCGTCCAGCTGGGCCGCGCTGGGCACCGTTTCATGGGCCGTTTTGAGCCAGTGGCGCAGGGCGTTCGCCTGACGGGCGCGGGAGAGTTGGCGGACTTTATCGATAACCGGCGCGCTGTTGCCCGGTTGCACCAACCTCAGCAGGTCCTGCCGGGCCACGTCAGTCAGCAGCTCCTGCGCCTGCGCCGCATGGGCAGCACTGCGGGCGAAGGTGTCGCGAAAATGCGGAAACACCGCTTCCAGCGCGGGTAACAGTCGTGCGCGGATGCGGTTGCGGGTGAATTGCTCATCGGCGTTGGTGGGGTCTTCGATGAACCCCTGCCCCGGTGGCATGTCCGCAGTGATACCGCGATCAGCCAGCCAGGTGCGGATGTCTGCCGCACTAACCCCCAGCAGGGGCCGGTGGTACTGGATACCGTCACGTTCCCACGTGGCAGGCATGCCGCTCAGGCCAGCCAGCCCCGCGCCACGGCTGAGCGCCAGCAAAATGGTCTCCACCTGGTCATCAGCATGCTGGGCAATGGCCAGGTGCATCGCCTGGAGTTTTGCTACATTTTTAATAGCTGGTTGCGCATATTCCACAAGGGCTAGAGCCTTAAAAGCATCATAACGGGCACGTCTTGCAGCATCTTCAGGGCTTTGGCCAGGGGCATGTGCGGCATTTACCCGCTGGGTGGTAATCGGGATGTTGTGCGCGGCACAGAACGCGACGCAGTGCCGCTCGAAATCGTCCGCCGCTGCCTGCAAGCCGTGGTGAATGTGAATCGCCCTCACCTGCCCCGGCCATTTGTCGGCGCAGGCCAGCAACAAGGCAGTGGAATCGGCGCCGCCACTAAAGGCCACCCACAGGGGCAGCCCGGGCGTGAAACGGGAAACAGCGTCAGCCAGTGACTGACTCATGGGAAGACTGCGGGTGGTTTTCGCGCCAGCTTATTTGCTGCTGGCCTTGGTGTCGGTAAAGCGGCCATAACTTTGCAGCCGGTCATAACGGCGGTCCAGCAGCTCTTTGACCTTCAGGTCACTAACCTGGCGGTAGGCATCACCCAGCGCGCGCTTGAGGAAAGCCGCCATCTGCTTGTGGTCGCGGTGCGCGCCGCCCACGGGCTCGTTGACGATCTTGTCCACCAGCCCCAGCGCCTTGAGGCGGTGCGCGGTGATGCCCAGCGCATCCGCAGCATCCTGCGCCTTGTCGGAGGTTTTCCAGAGGATGGAGGCGCAACCTTCGGGGCTGATCACGGAGTAAATCGAATACTGCAGCATCAGCACCTGGTCACCCACCGAAATAGCCAGCGCGCCCCCCGAGCCGCCTTCGCCAATGATGGTGGTGATGATGGGCACTTCCAGCTGCGCCATCTCGAAAATATTGCGGCCAATGGCTTCGGACTGGCAACGCTCTTCAGCGTCAATGCCGGGATAGGCGCCGGGCGTATCGACAAACGTGAACACGGGAATCTTGAACTTCTCGGCTGTCTTCATCAGGCGCAGCGCCTTGCGGTAACCCTCGGGCTTGCTCATGCCAAAGTTGCGCAGGCCGCGCTCTTTGGTGTCGCGCCCCTTTTGCTGGCCGATCACCATGCACGGCGTGCCGTTAAAGCGGGCCAGGCCGCCGACGATGCTCAGGTCATCCGCAAAATGCCGGTCGCCGTGCAGTTCGACAAAGTGGGTGAAGATTTCGTTGACGTAATCCAGCGTGTAGGGCCGCTCGATGGCGTGCGATCTTGGTGATTTGCCAGGGCGTCAGGTCGCTGTAGATGTCTTTGGTAAGTTGCTGGCTCTTTTTGCTGAGCTGGTCGATCTCGGTGGAGATATCCACCGCAGACTCGTTCTGCACGTAGCGCAGCTCTTCGATCTTGCCCTCCAACTCGGCAATCGGTTGCTCAAAGTCGAGAAATGATTTTTTAGCCAACAACGTACTCCTTCTTCTTGCCGTTCGTATCGAACCCCTTTCAAGGCTCAAACCGACCGCACTGTAACACCCACCCGCCTAATAAGCCACCGGCAGGGGGTCCAGAGAGCGCCAAATATACCAAGTTGCCACGCTGCAAAACGGCGTCCATGCCGCAGCCACTTCCCGGGCATCACTGCGGCTGACCACCTCGCCCGAGAAATAATTCTGGCTGATGCCGTTGATCAGCCCCACATCGTCCAGCGGCAGCACGTTGGGGCGCATCAGGTGAAAAATCAGGAACATCTCGGCCGTCCAGCGCCCGATACCGCGAATGCCCACCAGCTCGGTGATGATGGCTTCGTCATCCATACCGTCCCATGCCTCGGCATTGATGGCGCCACTGTCAAAATGCAGCGCCAGATCCACCAGATACTCCACCTTGCGCACGCTCAGGCCCGCCGCGCGCATGTCGTCCACCTTGAGCTTGAGCACGTTGGGCGCGGTGATCTTGCGCGGCAGTTTGGCAAAACGGTCCCACACGGTTTGCGCGGCCTTGACCGAGATCTGCTGCCCCACGATGCTGCGCGCCAGCGTGGTGAAAGCGTCGCCACGGGTTTGCAGGCAGGCATCGCCAAACTGGGGAATCAGGCGCTTCATCACCCGGTCTTTCTTGACCAGATGTTTGCAGGCCTCTGCCCAGTAGTGCGGCGTGGACACCGCATCCGCTATGACTTTAGTAGCTGCCATCGCACTGTTTTCGGGGGCTAGAGGGCAATTTAGTTGCTATTTTTCGGCATTTTTTCATTGCGCTTCCCACGTGGTGCCGGTTGGCGAGTCTTTCAGCACGATACCCTGATCCAGCAGTTCCTTGCGGATGCGGTCGGCTTCGGCGAAGTTTTTGGCGGCTTTGGCGGCGGCGCGTTGGGCGATGAGTTGGTCTACTCGTGAATCCGTCAGTTGGTCAGTTACAACCGCATCAACGTCGCCCACATGGAAATACGCCACATTTCCCTTGAGCTCCACAGTGATGTCGGAACGCCCTTGAAGCCAAGCACGGGGATCTCGTTGCAGAAGACCAATACATCCACCCAGCGACTTCAATAGACCCGCCGATTGCGAAGACCGGGTCTTATTCACCTCTCCCGCTAAGTCAAACAACACGGCCACCGCCTCAGGCGTACCAAAATCCTCATCCATCGCCGCCTTGAATCGCGCTGCGAATGGATTGCTCCAGTCAATCACTATCTCGGCAGGTGACACCAAATCCAATGCCGTGTACAGCCGCTTGAGCGACTGACGCGCATCATCCAGATGCACATCGCTGTAATTCAGCGCCGTGCGGTAATGCGTGCGAACCAGAAAGAAGCGCACCGTCTCGGCGTCGTACTTCGCCAGCACCTCGCGGATGGTGAAAAAGTTGCCCAGGCTCTTGGACATCTTCTCGTTGTCCACCCGCACAAAGCCGTTGTGCACCCAGAATTTCGCCAGCGGCTTGCCGGTTGCGCCTTCACTCTGGGCAATCTCGTTTTCGTGATGTGGAAATTGCAGGTCGGCACCGCCACCATGGATGTCGAAGGTTTCGCCCAGCGTCTGGCAGCTCATGGCGGAGCATTCAATATGCCAGCCCGGGCGGCCTTTGCCATAGTGGTAGCCCAGCGCGTCACTGTCCCACTTGGCGTCTTCGGGCTCGGATTCCTTGGCAGATTTCCACAGCACGAAGTCCAGCGGGTCTTCCTTGCCATCCAGCACGGCCACGCGCTCACCGGCGCGCAACTCGTCCAGCGACTTGCCCGACAATTTGCCGTAGCCCGGGAATTTGCGCACCGCATAGTTCACATCCCCATTGGAGGCCTTGTACGCCAGGCCCCTGGTTTCAAGCTGGCCGATCAGGCTGAGCATTTGCGGCACATACTCCGTGGCGCGCGGCTCCAGCGTGGGCGTCTCGATGCCCAGCAGGCCGATGTCGGCATGCATGGCCTGGATCATTTCGTCAGTCAGTGCGCGAATGGTGATGCCGCGCTCGACCGCGCGCTTGATGATCTTGTCGTCAATGTCGGTGATGTTGCGCACGTAGGTGACGCGGTAGCCGCTGCTTTTGAGCCAGCGCTGGATGACGTCAAACGCCATCATCATGCGGGCATGACCGATGTGGCACAGGTCATAAATCGTCATGCCGCACACATACATGCGCACATGGCCCGACTCAATGGGGGTAAACGACTCAAGGCCACGCGATAGCGTGTTGTAGATGCGCAAACTCATGGATGTGTGGGGTACCGACTTCGAATGGTGTTGAGCCCGGGTTAACACACCCCTCAGCTACAATGGAAAGCAGTATAAAGCCCCGGCAGGAGGGCTTTCCAGACAGATCCATTCAAAGGCTTTATGAAGCAAGCTCGTACCCAGATTCTGAAATGCATGCGGATGGTTGCTGTGGCGGCCTGTCTGGCCACCACCTATGCCCACGCTGACGATTACGGCGACGTCGCCCAGCTGGTGCGCGCCGGCAAATTGCCGGAAGCCATGGCCAAGGCGGATCTGTATCTGGCATCCAAACCGCGTGATCCGCAAATGCGCTTCCTCAAGGGCGTGATCCAGCGTGATTCCGGCAAACCGGCCGACGCCATTGCCACGTTCATCAAGCTGACGGAAGACTACCCCGAGTTGCCGGAGCCCTACAACAATCTGGCTGTGCTGTATGCCGGCCAGAGCCAGTTTGACAAGGCACGCACCGCGCTGGAGATGGCGATCCGCACCAACCCAAGCTACGCGACCGCTCATGAAAATCTGGGCGATGTCTATGCCCGTCTGGCCAGCCAGGCCTATAACAAGGCCCTGCAGCTGGACAACAGTAATACGGCTGTGCCGCCCAAGCTGGCACTGATCCGTGAACTGTTCACGCCCAACGTGAAGGGTCAGCCGCGTCCTGCAGCTGCCATCACACCATCAGCTCCGGCTGTAACGCCCGCCGCTCCTGCGGCAACGCCACCCGCACCGACTGCTGCCGTTGTGGCGCAAGCAGCCAAGCCAGCTGCGGCTGTGAGCCCGGCCAGCCCTGCGCCGGTTGTAGCGGCGCCTGTTGCGCCGCCGGCTCCAGCCGCCGCACCAGCGTCTGGTGAATCCAGCAAAGAGGCCGAGGCTGCGGTACGCGCCTGGGCCGCAGCCTGGGCCCGCAAGGACATGAATGCCTATCTGGGCGCCTACGGCAAGGCATTTGATCCACCGGGCAACCAGTCGCGTGCGGCATGGGAAGAAGAGCGCCGCTCCCGCATTGTGGGCAAATCCACCATCAGCGTGTCGCTGGAGAACCTCGTGATTTCGGTGAATGGCGACAAGGCCGTCGCCAGGTTCCGGCAATCCTACAAAGCGGACGCCCTGGCCGTTTCGAGTCGCAAGACGCTTGATCTGGTCAAGGTGGGAGACCGTTGGGTCATCGTGCGGGAAACCGCCGGGGCCTGAGAGACCGGGTGAGCGACATCAGGCCCAGGCGTGGTGTCCGATAACTTATGACACGACGATTCCTGCCGATTTTCTGCTTGATGGGCGCGGCGCTTCTGGCGGCTGCGGCATCGGTGTCGGCGCGGGATAAATCTGTCCGGCTGGTGCCTGTTGTCGCGCGTTCCGGCGCAGCCATCGCCACCAAATCCGTTGCAGCTACAGCCGCAGTCGCGGGGGCCGCTGAAGCCCGACTGATGGAGGTTTACCGCCTGACCGCGCAGGGACAGAACCGCGAAGCACTGCTCAAAGCCGAAGGCCTGGTGAACGACTACCCCACGTTCCTGTTGGCCCAGTTGGTGTATGGCGATTTGCTGGCTGCACGTACCCGGCCGCTGCAAACGCTGGGGGATGTGCCTCCCGCGGTCGCCCAGGCTGCTGCTCCTGCGCTGGCGGATCTGCGGGATGAATCGCAAATGCGGCTCAAGGCACTGCGGGAGCGTCCCCCGGCTGGCAGCATTCCTTCGCAGTTCCTGTCACTCTCCTCCCGTAACAGACACGCCATTGCCGTGGACACGTCGCGTGCCCGGCTGTACCTGTTTGAAAACACGGCATCGGGTCTGTCGCTGGTGGCTGACTTCTACGTCTCTGTAGGGAAGTCTGGCGCTGAAAAATCCGTCGAGGGAGATCTGCGCACACCGCTGGGTGTTTACTTCATTACCAGCAACCTTGATCCCAAGACCCTGCGAGACTTTTATGGTTCAGGGGCTTTGCCCATTAACTATCCGAACGTGCTGGACAGCAAGCGGGGGAAAACAGGGGGCGGCATCTGGCTGCACGGTACCCCGCCTGACCAATTTGCGCGCGCGCCTCTGGCTACGGATGGCTGCGTGGTGATGGCCAACCCGGACCTGGACCGGATCATCCGCACCGTGGAAATCCGGACCACCCCCGTTGTGATAGCCACCCATCTGCAATGGGTACCCGCTCAAACCGTGCGGGCAGAGGGCAAGCCCTTTGAGGACGTGCTGCAAGCCTGGCGACAGACCAAATCGAGTGGCAACATCAACAAACTCCTCGACTTCTACACGCCGGATTTCAACAGCTTTGGCAAGACGCTGGATGAATGGTCGCCCTCACTGCGCACCGAAGTCAGCAAGCTGGGTGGCCGTCCGATCCAGCTCAAGGACCTCTCGTATCTGCGCTGGAAAGATGCCGCCGACACCATGGTGGTGACATTTGGTGAAGTGGCCGAAGGCGCGCAGATTGGACCCGTCAAACGCCAATACTGGGTTCGCCAGGGAGACCGCTGGAAGATATTCTTTGAAGGAGTGATTGGATGAATTTGAGTCGTTTTTCAGCCCGCCGCCGTACCGCTTTTGCGTTGATCGGCGCCCTGTTGACTGCGTTATCGATGAGCCAGGTCATGGCGCAAGACGCTCCCAAGGTGAAGTTTTCCACGACAGCAGGTGACTTCGTGGTGGAGCTGTATCCCGACAAGGCACCCAAGACGGTTGAGAATTTTCTTCAGTACGTGAAAGACAAACACTACGACGGCACCATCTTTCACCGTGTGATCGACAACTTCATGGTTCAGGGCGGCGGCTACGACGCCAAATACGCCGAGAAGAAAACACGTGCCCCTGTGGTGCATGAAGGGCGAGATGCTTTGGCCAAAGGCGGGCCTCGCAATGTGGCGGGCACGCTGGCCATGGCGCGTACCAATGACCCCAACTCGGCATCAGCCCAGTTTTTCATCAACGTGAAAGACAATGCTTTCCTAGACCCCACACTGATTCCGCCTGGCGACCCGGTGCCGAAATTCGAGTACCAGGGCCGTGTGTATGAAAATACACCGCGGGCCAATCTGGTCAACGCACCGCAACTGTTTGGCTACACCGTGTTCGGCAAGGTCGTCAGCGGCATGGACGTCGTCAATAAAATGAAGAGCACGCCAACCGGAGCAGGCGGCCCCTTTCCCTCGGATGTTCCGAAAACCCCCATTCTTGTCAACTCAACCACTTTGGTGAAATAAATCATGAGCAACCCACAAGTCGAACTCCACATTGCCACCCTCGGCGTCATCACGCTGGAACTGGACGCCGACAAGGCGCCCAAAACCGTGGCCAACTTTTTGAGCTACGTGAGCAAGGGCCACTACAACAACACGATCTTTCACCGCGTCATCCCCGGCTTCATGGTGCAAGGTGGCGGCATGGAGCCCGGCATGAAGGAAAAGAAGGGGGATGCACCCATCACCAATGAAGCCAACAACGGTTTGAAGAACAACAACTACACCGTAGCCATGGCGCGCACCGGCGACCCCCACTCGGCAACGGCCCAGTTTTTCATCAACGTCGCTGACAACAGCTTCCTGAACCACACTGCTCCGTCCGCACAGGGCTGGGGCTATGCGGTATTTGGCAAGGTGATCAGCGGCACCGACGTGGTGGACAAAATCAAGGCCGTCAAAACCGGTCGCAAGGGCTACCACGATGACGTGCCCAATGAAGATGTGGTGATCGAAAAGGCGGTTGCGCTTTAAGGCAACCGTTTTCGGTGCCGATGACCACTGCTCAAACCTGGCCGGTGCTGCATGCGCCTGACCACTGGCAGGCAGTGGATTTCATCTCCGATCTGCACTTGCAACCCGGTGAGCCGGGCACTTTTGAGGCATGGCAACGCTACATGGCTGGTACGCCTGCCAATGCCGTCTTCATTCTGGGTGACCTGTTTGAGGTGTGGGTGGGCGATGATGTTGTGATGAACCGGGCAGCGGCCGATGACCCATCCCGCAGCTTCGAATCGCGCTGTGTGGAGGTCATCCAGTCGACCAGCCAGCGGCTGGACGTTTTCATGATGCACGGCAACCGCGACTTCCTGATGGGCCCTGCCCTCATGACGCAATGCGGCGCACAACTGCTGGATGACCCGACCACGCTGGAATTTGCCAATCAGCGCTGGCTGCTGACCCATGGTGATGCGCTGTGCCTGAGCGACACCGCCTACATGCAGTTCAGGGCCCAGGTGCGCAGCAACGCGTGGCAGCAGGCCTTTCTGGCAAAACCGCTGGAAGAGCGCAGGACCATCGCACGCGATCTGCGTAGCCAGAGTGAGGCCCGCAAACGCGAGCATGCAAAAGAAGATTACGCCGACCTGGACGCAACCGCCGCCGCGGACTGGCTGACCTCAGCAAAGGCGAAAACCATGATCCATGGCCACACCCACAAGCCGGCTGATCATGATCTGGGTACAGGCCTGCAACGCATCGTCCTCAGTGACTGGGACTTGCAAGCCCATCCACCCCGCGCCGAAGTACTTCGTCTGGGTACAGACCCGTCGGCCCCCATGCGCCGACTGCCGCTCATGGCGGCTATCGTTTGAGCAGCACCTTCAGGACGTTTTGCAGGCGCCGGGCCTGATCGCCGTCAAACCCGCCGGCCAATACCCTGGCCACGTCCTGGCCCCAGGTCTGGGCAGGGGCCGGGTCATTGCGCTTGGTGAGCAATTGCAGTTGAAGCATGCGCCGGGCGTTGAGGTGTTCTGCCGGGGTAGGCACTTCAGCCGCCATTTCCAGGCGCAACAAGGCCGTTGCACCCTCGCCAGCTGGCGCACCACTCAAGGCTTGATTCCATGCGGTTCGCGTGGCGGGCACCACACGATTGCCCAGTTCCTGGGCGTTTGGCAGCAAGGCTGGATCACGTTTTTCCCACGCGGTGAGCAACTGGCCCAATGCCTCTCCGTGGGCCTGAGCCGCCAGTTTCTTGAGCGCCAGCTGGGCATGCTCCAGCGCATCGCGCTGGGCACGAAACGCCGTGTCACCCAGACGCGGCGCCTCGCGCCACGCGCCGGGTGCCGGGCGCTCTGACTGGTCGCCACGGCCTCCACGATCAGGGCGATCTGGCCGCCCCATGCGATCACCAGCTCCAGGGCCACGCGGTGGGCGACCTGCATCTTTGCGGTCGCCAAATTTGCCACGGCCGGGGGCCGCAGGTTCTTCCTTTCGCATACCGGGGCGGTCGTCTCCGCGAACTGCCACCACGGGTTTGCGCGGTGCTGCGGCAGGCAGTGGAGCGGGAGCGGCAACCGGTTCAGCAGCGGGCGCTGCTGATTCAGCCTCCATCGGCATCTCTGCAGTTGCTACAGTTTCAGTAGCTGCTTGCGCAATCCCATCAGGGGCTACAGGCTCATTTGATGCTGAACCTGGCTCTGTAACAGGCAGTTGATCGGCTGCTGCTGGCTCGGCTTTCACGGCGGCCTGCACAACGGCTTGTGCCTGTGCCTGACCGTGCAAAGCCGCTTCCAGCGCGTTCATGGCACTGCGAATTTTCTGCGCGTCGCCACTGGCATTGGCAGCTTCCAGCGCCTTCGCGGCATCCAGCACCACACGGTCACGCTCGCCCAGCGCCGCCTCAGCCTTTTCACGCTCTGCCGTCTTGCGATTGAACGCATCGTCAATCGGCTTGCGAAACGCATCCCACAATTTCTGTTCCTGGCGTCGATCCAGTGGCACTGCGTGCGCTTCGGCCTGCCATCGCTGCTGCAGGTGCTTGACGGCATCAATGCGCAGCACCGGCGCGGCGCCCAGCACTTTGGCCTCTTCGATCATGCTGCGGCGTTGCTCCAGACTCAGCGCCTGCAGCGCTTCCAGCGGAGCAGCAGCCGCGCCAATAGCTGCCAGCCACAGGGGTTGCAGCTCGGCAAACGCCTTCTCGCTCAAATGGCCGGCTTCGCGCCAGCGGTCGCCAAACTGATGCAGGATGCGGTTGAAACCCTTCCAGTCGTCGTCTTTGGCCGTGGCGTTGTCAGCCGCCCAGGCTTTCACCTCTTCAATCAGCGCCAGGCGCTGGGCCTTGTTTTCGGCCGCTTCGGACTTGATCTCTTCCAGCCAGGCCTCGACCACCTTGTAGGCCTCATTGCAGGCCTCGTCGAAGCGCTTCCACAACGCATGGTTGGGCACACCGCCCTGGTCCGTCTGCTTCCACTGCTCGCGCAGGGTGCGCAGGCTGTCCTGCATCTTTCGACCACCCATAGCCTGGCCTTCGGGGCGCTTGAGCAGCCCTTCCGCCTTGGTGACCAGTTCTTCACGCAACTGATCAGCACGCCAGCGCTGCCAACCCTCCAGCTCGCCCGCAGCAGCCAGTGCAGCGTGCGCCTGGTTTTCCAGTTTGTCATCAATCAGGCGGCCAAATTCCTTGAGCGCATTGCGCAAGGCTGCGGCGGCGCCGGCACTGGCCTTGCCATGACCTTCAGCAATTTCAAGCTCCAATTTTGATAGCACCTCACGCACAGCGGATGAGGCCTGAGCACGTATTTCGGGATCAATTTTTGGTTTTTGAGGGCGTGGCGCAGTTTCCACCGCGACGCCGCGCGCCACGCGCAACTCATCCGCCCATACAGGTACCGGCGGCAGTGGGGCAGATCCATCTTCGGCCGCGGCAACGGCTTGCGCCAGAGCGCCCTGAAACGCTTCCCACACCACCAGCAACTGGGCGCGCGAGGCGTCCAGTTGCGGCGGAAATTTCGCATCCACGCTGGACCAGTTGGCATCTGCCTGCAGCGAGGCCGCCTGGGCTTGCCAATGCTCCACATCGGCACGCAACGCATCCCAGACGGCCTGGGCATCACGCCATGGCTTGGTGGACAGCACCTCAATGCGCTGGGCGAGCAGCACGGCCGCCTCACGTTGCACCTGCACCCGATGCTGCAGGTCTTCAATCACCTTGACGCGGTCTGCCAGTTGCACCTTGATCGTCGCAAGTGGTTCTTTGCTCAGTGGTGCACCGGCTTTTGCGGCATCGCGCTGCCAGGCCAGGGCATCAGCAATATTGAGTTTGGCCAGGTCCAGCAGCGCCTGGGCTTTTTGCGCCCACTCCGCCGCCAGCACTTCCTGCCCTTTGGCGCGCTTGATGTCGTCGAGCTTTTCGCGCAGCAGTTTGGCGGCACCCTTGTCTTTGGCGCTCAGTTCCCTGAAGACATCCTGCATCTGCTCCGTTGAAGGGTTGGTGCTGAGCCATTCCCGGATTTTTGAGGCACGCTCGCCCGAGGTTGCCGCAGAGAAAGCGCCACCGGTCAGTCTGTCAAGCTGTTGAATATCGTTGTGTTTGGCTGGGGCAGTCGAGGTCACGGTGAGCTTCAAGTTAGGTGTTGGCAAGCCTGAATGCAGCCTGCAACCTGCTATTTTCGCCGGTATTTCACTTCAGCCAAAGCCGGATGAACAAAACTGTCTAATTTGTCGCCAGACTCAGATCGGCGCGGGGTGACCATTTGCCATCCGCAGCAACTGGCTTGGCAGCCCCCAAAAACAGGCGTTCCACCGGCAACTGCCTGGAGGCCAGGTAATCCTTGACCACCACCCCTCGCTGCACGGCGAGCTCACGCATCGCATCTTCCGTCACGTTGATGCTGGCCAGCAGCAGGGTTTCCATTTCAGCCGGCGGGATGTCTTTGGCCATGCCGATCAGGTTGCGCGGCTTGGGAATGTCCGCGCGTCTGTACACCTCTTTCAGCAGTGCCGGGGCCTCGGCATCCGTTACCGCCGCCACTGCAGTGGCGCTTTGGCCTGCCACCACCGCCGCGCGGCGCTTTTCAGCCAGCATCAGGTTCTTGAGACGCTCGCGTTTGTAGCCGTCACGTTCCACCTCCAGGCTGGACGTCCCGACCACGGTCATTTTCAGTGCAGGGCGGTCCCCCAGCGCCTTGGCAACCTTGTCCAGACCTGTCTGTGCAGCAGGTGTCAACACTGCGCTGCCCGGCGCAAAACTCACCATGCTGAGTTCGTCCCCGCCGCCGCCAAAGGCACTGGCCAGCAGACTGAACGGCGAGGTGATGGCTTTGACAATCAGATTGACGATCACCTTGAAAATAATGGGCCCCAGTCTGAACTGCGGGTCGTTGATCGAGCCACTGATCGGCAGATTGATGTCGATGACACCGTTGCGATCTGCCAGCAGCGCCACTGCCAGTTTCACTGGCAGACTGTTGGGCGCGCCCTCCACCTTTTCACCAAACGTGAGCTGGTTGAGGACGAGGTTGTTACTGGCCGTGAGCGTGCCGTCTGGCAACACGACGTAGGCCACGTCCACGCTGAGCTTGCCGCGCTCGATGCCGTAGCCCGCGTATTTCACGCTGTAGGGCGACAGCGGTGGCAGTTCCAGGTCACGCACCTTGCCCTTGATGTCCAGCGCCAGCGGTTTGGCCAGTGGATTGAGTTTGCCCAGAATTTCCAGCGATGCAGTGCCCTCCGCACGCCCGCGCAGTTCCAGATCGGCGAGTTGTGGCGCACCCTGCACGGCTACCGATGAAAACGCACTGAGTCTGCCCGTCAGTTCGCTCAGGTCGGCCGAGTAGTTGGGTTTAACGAAACGGTCGGAGAAGAACACCTTGCCATTGATCAGGCTGACTGGACCGATGTTGATCACCGGGGCCAGACCGGCAATCTGAGGGCTATTTTGAGTGCCATTTGGGCCACTGGCCCCCGTCAATGGTGCGCTGGCAGCTATCGTATTAGTAGCAAGTTGAGCAGCACTGCCCGTGGCCGCCGCTGGCGGGACGGCACCAGGAGCCGGTTCGGACGACTTCACCAGATCCTGCAAATTGATGCGCCCGGTCTCGTTGATGATCAGGCGGGCAAAAAAGTCGGTCAGCGCGGTTTCCTTCACATCCACCGTGGTGGCAGTACCGGGCGCCAGCGCCACATCCAGGCCGCGCAGGCTCAGCGCCTTCCAGTTCAGCAGTTCCTCGGTGATCTTGAGATCCCCGGTCTTGCCAGCGGCCACTGAATTGGCCCGAAACTCCTCCAGCACCACGTCGCCACTGACTCTGGCGGTTGGCCCACCCTGACCTTCGGCGTACCGCACATTCCCCTTGAACCCCGCATCTGCCCGCAGCAGTTCTACATTGAGGGCGTCGCCGAAGTAGGGTTCAAACGCATGCACAGGCAACTGCTTCACCAGCAGACTGCCCTGCGCGACCAGCGGGGCCCAGCCGAGACTGCCCTTGTAGTCCACCTGTCCCGGTTCGCCCTGCGCCGATTTGATGCGGGCTGACACAGTCAATGGCGAAGGTTTCTTTCCTTCTGGCGTGACGTTTTTCATTTGCACCTTGAGAGCAGACACGTCAAACGACACCGGCTTGCCAGGCGTCGCCCTGTCTTCAAAGCTGATCGCGCCGCCGTCCAGCAGCAACTCATTGATCTCCACAGCCCAGAGTTGGGATGGTTTGCCGGAGTTGGTAGCAGGTGCAGGGACGGCCCTGTCTGCATTGGCCTTGCTGTTACCTTTGAGCCAGGCCTCAAACATCCAGCGTCTATCCTCACCCCGGTTGACCGTCACTTTGGGCTGCGTGATCGCTACCTTGCCCACGGTCACGCTCTGTTTACCCAGATCAACCAGCGCCTGGGCTACTTCAAGTTTCTTGATGGAAGCCAGCGCGGCCGTTTTCTTGCCTGGCGCGCCCTTGGGCTGCAACCCCAGATCGTTCAAGGTGAGCTGCTTGACGTCCAGCAAAACGTCTGGCGCCTTCCAGTTCACACCCATTTCAGCATTCAGGCTGCCCCCCAGCGCCGGCTCAAGGAAACCGGCAAGGTAGGGTGAGGCAATGTTCAGCGGCAAGCCATCAATGCTGGTCAGAATGTCGGCCGTCTGATCGGTCGCGGTACCACTGAACTTCAGCAGGGAACCGGCGGCAGCTACACCTTTTGCTTCAGACAGCCCGGTCACCTGTGCTGTTCCGTTGAACTGCAGCGGCTGGACAAACGGAATCGCTATCGCCGATGCATCCAGCGACAAGTCTTGCAGAGCCAGCCGGGCTGGCGAGGCCATGCTGTCATCACTCCAGTTGACAACGCCACCACGCAAAACCACTTTGGCAACTTCGACCTTCCAGGGTGAGGCGGGGGGTTTTGTGGTGGTGGCCGGTTTGGCCGCGTCCGGGCTGCCAGAGAGTTGCAGTAAATTGATCAGACCGGCTTTGTCCCGGCGAATGTCGAGAATGGGCGCCTTCAACTCGATCTGCGAGATTTTGACGATCTGCTCCAGCGGGCGTGCATCGTCCAGCGTGACCTGGAGCGCATCAAAAGCCAGCAAACCCAGCGCTTTGGCGTCGCTCACCCGGGCGCCCAGCAGGTCCACCTGGCCACTGATTTTCACGGATGGTTTGCTGGTCTCCTCAAAAGCCACTTTGATATCGGCATTCACGATGGCGGCCAGTGGCTTGAATGGCAGGCTGGCCGGAATGTAGCCCAGATAGGGCTTCAGATCGAAGCCAGTCAGCTTGATGGCAGCATCGGTTTTATGGGTCTCGGCAAACGGGGTGGTCTGCGCCGTCGAATCAAAGCTGCTGCCGTTGAACTTGAAAGCCAGTTTGGGCTCGGTAGTCACTTCACGGCGGGACTCCAGGTTGCTCAAGAAGGGGACATTGAGGTTCAAATCCCGCAGTTCATGGGTCTTGTCGACCGTACGATCAACAAAGTCCAGGGAGCCATTGCGCAACGCCAGATTGAACAGGGCAAACCGGGCTGGGGCCGCGTGGGGGTCTTTGGGAGGTTCATCCGCCGGTTTGCTTAAACGGGCCAGAACATCGTCAATGTCGTACTTGCCACCTCCCAGATGGGTCAGCCTGATCACCGGCGAATCCATCGTGACGGCGTCCACCACCGGGGCCAGCCGCACAAGGGACTGGATTTCTGCATCTATATAGAGTTGCTTGAAAGAAAACTGGCTGGCTGACCCATCCTGGGTGGCGATGGCGAAGTCTGTCAGCTTCAGTTCCATTGTCCAGGGCTTGAAATCCACAGCCCCCACGGTGACAGTGCGGCCCAATTTTTCGCTGGCTATCGACTGAAGCTGGCTCTTGAGCAGCGGCGGAACACCCAGCCAGGCGACAGCCCATAAAACGGCCACAGACCCTGCAGTCCACGCCCACCGCCGAAACCACCTGTTTTGTTTGAGTGCTGTGATTGCCATGCCTTGAGTTTTCAATGGCGCAAGGCAAAGGTCAATCCCATGAATGTAAAAAATTGGAACCTGCCAAAAAGAAAGCCCGGCGGTCTGGCACGAGGCCAGCCGGACCGGGCTTGACGGCTGACTCGAGGTCCGTGCCGTCTGGGTCCGCAAAGGGGAGCTTGACGTCCCGCAGTGCGCTGGAAGCAAGAGATTGCTCCCAAGATTCGTCGGGGCCGCTTTATCAACACCACCTGACGATGGGGACTGGCTACTGCCGACGTCGTGCCTGATCTCTCAGGCTTTTGAAGTCTATGCACTGAAAACTGCAATTTCAAATTGGATTTTCAATCGGAAAAACTGTACCGATTGTCAAAATACTGCCCGAGAAACCGCCTGAACAAGATGCCGCAAACCCCCGTCACGCCTTGGCTTTTCGAAAATTCATGTTAAATATAGAATATAAAACCTATTTAATATAGTTGACTGCTATATAAAGCGAACCTACACTCCGTCCAACCCAGTCAAAAACTAGGGTTAACCCGAACCGCTGCCGAACCCGGCATAGTCAACAGACACACAAATTCTCAAGGAGTTTGACAGTAAGTTGATGGCGTACCAACCCAAACGAGGCGCTTGCGCAATGACATCCTGGCGATGTGATTGAACAGGACCTCGCGCAAGAAGGAAGAGCTATGACAGCGTCAGAAAAAATCAGCAAAGGCCTCAAAACCTTTGCATCCGATGTGGCTGATGGTTTTTTTGAGATCACACACAACAGCTTTGCCCTCGTTGGCCTGGCAGTGATCTTTGCGACCATTACCCTCGTTGCCCGTCCCGACCTCAGGGACGCAGGTGAAATGCAGTTGGCCAGCTGGCTGAAGTCACGCCAGCCAGAAGCGGTGGAAACCATTCAGGAGTTGGGTGCGGTGGATCGCGCTACCGCCGCTGACCCCCAGGATCTGCCCAAACAGCAGGCCGCCGTGGCTTATTGGCTGAGCAAAAAATACCGGGTCGCGCCAGAGCCACTCAGTGCCTTGGTGGCGGAGGCATACAACATTGGCAAACGGACGAAACTGGAACCCACACTCATTCTGGCCATCATGGCGATTGAGTCCGGCTTCAACCCGTTTGCGCAAAGCCCCGTCGGCGCCCAGGGCCTGATGCAGGTCATGACACAGATCCACAGCGACAAATACGATGGCTTCGGCGGCAAACTGGCTGCTTTTGACCCCGTGACCAACCTGAGGGTGGGCGTTAAGGTGCTGCAGGAGTGCATCGCGCGCGCCGGCTCCATTGAGGGTGGGTTGAAGTTTTATGTGGGTGCGGCCAATCTGGAACACGACGATGGGTATGGCGCCAAAGTACTGGCCGAATACAACCGCCTGCAAATGGTGGCCACAGGTCGCTCTGTGCCCCTGTCCGAACCACGCGAAACCGCTTCCCCCTCGGGACCTATGGCCGTTTCGCTACCAGTGGCTGCAACACCGCAACCCGCAGCAACCCCTGTGATCACGCCTGTCCAGCCTGAAGCACTCCGGGAAAACAAGGCTACTCCCGAAAAGGTGGCAAGTCTCTCCAACTCCTGACCTCGCCCCGCTTCGCGGGCGGGCGGGCACCTGTCTGTTCGCGCACGCGTTCGGGCGTGTCGCGAAGCACTCATTTCCAGCGTCGCCGTCGGCTAAACTCCCCCTGTGCGCAACTGGCGATAGGCCCAAAAACCGGGAACGGCTTTTGGTGCGGAAGTGGGACACCACCGGGAAGCGCACCGCAATAGCCCACAGGGATATTGTGATCAGCCGTTCGCCTGGGCAATGCTTGCCACGCGCCATTCAGTGGCAAATTTGATCGCCTTTCAATTCTTAACGCCATGTACAACCGCAACATCCTCGTCGAACAAACTGATCCCGAACTCTGGGCAGCCATCCTGGCTGAGAACGCACGCCAGGAACACCACATCGAGCTGATCGCCAGCGAAAACTATGCGTCGCCTGCCGTGATGGCTGCCCAAGGTTCGCAACTCACCAATAAATACGCCGAAGGTTATCCGGGCAAGCGCTACTACGGCGGCTGCGAAAACGTGGATGTGGCTGAGCAACTGGCGATCGACCGCGTGAAACAGATTTTTGGTGCGGAGGCTGCCAACGTTCAGGCACATTGCGGCGCGTCTGCCAACGAAGCCGTTTTTCTCGCTTTCCTGAAACCCGGTGACACCATCATGGGCATGAGCCTGGCCGAGGGCGGCCATCTGACCCACGGCATGGCGCTCAATATGAGCGGCAAGTGGTTCAACGTGGTGAGCTACGGCCTGAACGCCAAGGAAGAAATCGACTATGACGCGATGGAGAAAAAGGCCCACGAAACCAAGCCAAAACTTATCATCGCCGGCGCCAGTGCTTATTCTCTTGCTATCGATTTTGAACGTTTTGCCAAAGTGGCCAAAGACGTGGGGGCCATCTTCATGGTGGACATGGCGCACTATGCCGGCCTGATTGCTGCGGGCATCTACCCCAATCCCGTGCCCCATGCGGACGTGGTAACCTCCACCACCCACAAGAGCCTGCGCGGCCCGCGTGGCGGCATCATTTTGATGAAGACCCAGCACGAGAAAGCCATCAACAGCGCCATTTTTCCCGGCTTGCAGGGCGGCCCGTTGATGCATGTGATTGCGGCCAAGGCCGTGGCCTTCAAGGAAGCACTGGCGCCTGAATTCAAGATTTACCAGCAACAGGTTTTGAAAAACGCCCAGATCGTGGCCCAAACGCTGACGCAGCGCGGTCTGCGCATCGTGAGTGGTGGCACCCAAAGCCATGTGATGCTGGTGGATTTGCGCTCCAAGGGGATCACCGGCAAGGAAGCTGAAGCCGTATTGGGCAGCGCCCACATGACGATCAACAAGAATGCCATCCCCAACGACCCCGAAAAACCCATGGTAACCAGCGGCGTGCGCATCGGCACACCCGCCATGACCACACGGGGTTTCAAGGATGAAGAAGCCCGCCTGACTGCAAACCTGATTGCAGACGTGCTGGACAATCCAAGGGATGCAGCCAATATTGATGCCGTGCGTGCCAAGGTGCATGCGTTGACGTCACGGTTTCCGGTTTACAAATAAGCTCGCACCCATGAAGTGCCCCTTTTGCAGTCATTCGGAAACCCAGGTGGTGGAGACCCGAATTTCTGAAGATGGGGACTTCATTCGCCGCCGCCGCCAGTGCGGCTCCTGCGAAAAACGATTCACCACCTACGAGCGCCCGGATGTGAATTTCCCGGCAATCGTCAAGAAAGACGGTCGCCGCATAGAGTTCGAGCGCGCCAAGTTGCTGGCTTCCATGAACCTGGCGCTGCGCAAGCGCCCGGTCAGCACCGAGCAGATTGACAGCGCTATCGAGCGCATCGAAGAAAAATTATTGAACCTGGGCCTGCGCGAAGTCCAATCCACCCGCATTGGCGAACTGGTGATGCGCGAGCTGAAGAAGCTCGACAAAGTGGCCTACGTTCGGTTTGCCAGCGTTTACCGCAGTTTTGAAGATATTGACGAATTCAAGACGCTGGTGGATGAGGTGCGACGGTAGGCGTCGAGTTAAAGCCTGTTACTTCAAGCCCAGAAATTTCCGACGAGTGGTAATTTGCAACACCTCCAGTGGCATTGCGGGGGCGTTCGCGTACAGCCTAGACTCTATTCATGGCTAAATCTGCGTATTCATCAGGGCGAATCAAAAAGTCACGTGGCCTGACAATCATCGAATTGATGGTGACCGTCACGGTGCTTGCCATTCTTCTGGCGATTGGTTTGCCAGAGATGCGCAGCTTTATTGTGAGCAACCGCTTGTCGTCCGACGTCAAGGGATTTGTGGGCCTTGTGAACTATGCGCGAAGCGAGGCCATCACCAGAAATCAGAGTGTAGTCATTTGCCCCAAAAGCAACTCGGCCATCACCTGCCAAAGCTCTCAGTTCTGGGGCGAGTATGAGATACAAGCCTTTGTCGATGTGAACGGAAACGGTGAGCGAAACGCCAGCGATATATTGCTGAAAACCCTGCCAGCCGTTGACCCAACATCGCTCGAACGGGGATTCGTGAGGACAGCTACCGGGAAGATCATTTTCCGATCAGTTGGCCTGTCCACGGATACCCATAGCTTTGACATTTGGGCAAAGTCAAGTGACGTAGCCTACGAGTCGAAGTATGGCCGTCGCGTCTGCATCAGCCGGCCAGGGCGCGTAAGGGTTATTGCCTACAACACCACTTGCACCAACTTCTAGATCATGACTACCCATTCAAGACCGTCTCTTACTGTGCCCAGACAAAAACTGCAGGAAGGAGCGACGCTGATCGAGGCGCTGATTTCCATATTGATCATGTCAATCGGTTTGCTGGGCATTGCGGGGTTGCAGCTCAATGCACTGTCCTATCAGAAGAATGCCTGGTCTACCCATCGTGTGGCAGAGGTCACCAATGATCTCGCCGAGCGCATACTGGCCAACCCAACTGGTGCCAAGAACGGCAATTACACTTACACGGCTGACTACGCCACGGGCAAAGCGGCTGCGCCTGTGAGTAACAACTGCCGTACTTCGGGTGCTTTTTGTACCACTGCTCAAATTGCTGCAGATGACATTGGCGACTTCATACGCAAAGCACAGACCAGCCTGCCGGGAGGCGCTGCTCAAGTAACAGGCGACCCTGCAAGGGGCATGGTGGTGACAACCATGTTTATGGACAAGGAATTCGTAGATTCTGCCGGTGCCCTGCAGACCTCAACTACGTGTACGCCGACCATAGATGCGACCACTGGAGATATTGCCTGGCGTAACTGCTGCCCTGCAGCAGCCAATGCCCCTGCAGGCGTGCGGTGCCGCAGATTCAACCTTGTCCCAATTGAGCCGTAATCCCATGCGCAGACCAACCATCACGCGACGTTCAGGAGGCCGTTACTTCAACAGCGGCCTTTCGTTGATAGAGTTGCTCATCGGCCTAGCCATTGGCATGGTGCTCGCCGTTGTCGGGTCAACCATATATCTCTACTCCAAGAACTCCTACAACGCGGCAACCGAAACATCTCAGATGGAAGAAAACGGGCGATTCGCACTGAATCTGCTTAGCAAGTACATCCAGAGCGCTGGCTTCGTTATGGTTGATGGCGCCAGCAACTTGCCCCAAGGGCCAATCGATAACAAACTTACTGGCTGTGACCTGGGGTTCGTCAATCCAACCACACCCGCAAGTCTGGCCGATCTGGCCTGTAGGACGGCAACGCCCGCTGGCGAGTTGCCTTCAGCCTCGATCGCCCTGTTTGCCGAGACAGATGCCTACAGCCTTTCAGGCGCCACTTATCAAGGCTTTGATTGTGTGGGAATGAGCGCAATACCGATCACCTTAACAACGGGAACCGTTGTGAACGAGATCCGCTCGTACTTCGTCGTCACCCGAACCAACGTTCAAACGCCCACCGGAACCGTGCCTATGGGGCAATTGACCTGTGTCTCTGATCGCACCCCTGCGGCCGGCGCAGCGTCATTTCAATCGCAGCCATTGATACCTGGCGTCGAGCAGCTGGCGTTCACCTACCTGCTACCGTCTGCCGCCGACCCGAACACCGCTCAAAATGCATCAACGGCCACTGCTGTGACGGCTGCCAGTCAGTGGGCGGCGGTCTTGGCGGTTGATGTCTGCGTTTTGACGAAATCCATACAACCGGGTGGCAATGACACTGGCACGACCTACACCGACTGCTATGGAAACGCCATTGCTGCGGCGACAGGGGAGAGCTACCGCACGTTCAGAACAACCGTCAGACTTAGAAACAGGTCCAGCACATGAAGACGCTCCAGACTTCTCTCGTGCGTAATGGCACGTCATCACGACAATTTCAAACGGGCGTATCGCTGGTCATTGTGATGATTTTCCTGGTCATTCTGAGTGGCCTTGCCATCAGCGCAATGCAGGGATCAACGTTCTCGGCACGCATAGCAGGCAATGAATCGGACCGCACGTTGGCGTTTCAGGCTGCTGAGGCGGCACTAAAAGATGCTGAAAACGATATCCGTAGCCAGCTCTCCAACGGTGCGGCATGCCCAGTCGCTTCGACTATCTGCCGGGCAGATCCGATTTACCTGGGCAACTCGTTTGACGCCACCTGCCCTAATGGGCGGTGTATGCCCAATGCAGGTTCGCCTGTTTGGGAGACGGCCAGTAGCTGGACCAATTCCGCTCCTACCAACAACACCACCAACTCGGACGGCAGCGTGGTCTATGGTTTCTATACCGGCGCTGCAGCATTGCCGGTGGTAGCCCAGCAGCCCCGGTATCTGATCGAGTATTTCCCGAAGTATGAGGCCACCGTCTATCGTGTGACCGCTGTCGGCTATGGCGCGAGTGCTTCAACCCGCGCTATGTTGCAAATTTCTGTGAAGGCCAAGTAACCATGTACACACTTGAACGCACAATGTTTTTCTCTGGGCGTACGCTATCCACGGCCACCAAAATCGGCAAGGTAGCTGCGCTCTTCGTTGCTGGCCTGGTTGCCCCAATAGTGCAAGCAGTCAACCTTACGGCATTGCCACCTTACCTTTCCGAGACCAAGGGTTCGCCCATGGTCATGCTGAATCTCTCCAGAGACCATCAGCTTTTCTACAAAGCTTATAACGAGTACTCGGACCTGGATGGCGACGGTGCACCTGACACGCAATACAAACATAGCTACCGCTATTACGGGTATTTCGACAATGAGCGTTGCTATTCCTACAACACCGCGAACAATCGGTTCGTCCCGGAGCGCAAAGAAAACGGAAGCGCTGTGACGGACCCCACTTATTGCGGCGGAACGGGTGAGTGGCACGGTAATTTCCTGAATTGGGCCACCACCACCCGCATGGACGTAGTCAGGCGCATCCTTTATGGCGGTTACAGGAGTACTGACGATTCTGTTGTTTCTGGTACGTCTTTGACCGTTCTGGAGCGTGCTCACCTGCCTACCGATGCCCATGCGTTTGCGAAGTACTACACAGGGTCCGATATCCGAAAACTGACGCCGTTCAGCGCGGTCACAGAGATCAGCATATGCAACGCCACATTCCGGAATGGCGCTGTGCAGTATTCTCACGGCGCCATCACCACGCCATCCATTCTGGTTGCCAACGGCAATTTCGCTTTGTGGAATTCGAATGAGCGGTGGCAGTGCTATTGGAGTGAAGACAAAGTCGCTACTAATGGCAATGTTCCTGCGAATTCGGGTCTGAATGCCAGCGCAAACAACCCTTCACGGGTCACCAATGGGCTTGGCACCGGGTATGCGGCTGGTTCATATACGGCTCGGGTAGAAGTTTGTAAGACGGGGCTGGATGGCGCAACAGCACCGGCAACCGGGTTTACCGATGACGAGTTGTCCCGATGCAAGCTGTACCCCCTGGGGAACTATAAGCCAGTAGGCCTGTTGCAGAAATATGGCGAGAGCAATCAGGCCGCCTTTGGCCTGATGACTGGCAGTTTCGACAAGAATATCTCTGGTGGCGTCTTGCGCAAGAACGTGGCCTCGTTCACAGATGAGGTTGACCTTGACGACGGTCAGTTCAAGTCGGCTGTCAACGGCATCGTCAAAAATCTAAACGCACTTCGAATTTACGGATACGACTACAGTAATGGCACCTACATTGCAGGTGACGGATGTAACTTCCAATTGACATCGATTACTCAAGGGAATTGCACCAGCTGGGGCAATCCCATGGGCGAGATTTACCTTGAGTCATTGCGCTATCTGGTTGGCAAGGTGCCAGGAAGCCCGACAGTACAAATATCACCGACCACGGCGTTCAATAACGCTGCTGGCGCGAAAGATACGGCCATTGGATTGACTGTTGCGGCCTGGTCAGACCCGTTTGCCAGTACTACAACAGCGAGTTTTGGAGACCCCATTTGCAGGCGCACCAGTGTGGTTAACTTCAACGCGAGCGTGACCTCCTATGACATCGATCAATGGAGTTCCCAGACGGACATAAACGGCCTGAGTGGCGCTACCACGGCGGCTACCCGCACCGACCAGATTGGTACGTCTGAAGGGTTGTACGCAACAGGGACAAAATGGGCTGTAGGCAGCACGGCATCGGACACAAGTCAGATATGTAACGACAAGTCGTTCACCAGTCTGGCCGGGGTTAGCGGCATATGCCCCGAGGCGCCCACCACCAGTGGTGGGTATCTGATGGCCGGATTGGCCCTTCAAGCCCACACCACACCGATTCGCACTGACTTCACCATTCCAGCGACAAATACGCGCGCATTTCGCGTCGACACCTATGGGGTGGCTCTCGCAACTGGTACGCCACGCATCAAAGTGCCACTGCCAACCGATGCCAACAAGTTCGTGATCATCCAGCCCGCGTATCGGCTGATAACTGGCAGTGGCCAGGGAGGCGGCGCGCTGGTCGATTTCAGGGTGGTGACCCAGACCCCTACATATGGCAAGTACGTCGTGCAGTGGGAGGATTCAGAACAAGGCGGAGACTACGACCAGGACGTCTGGGGCACGCTTGAATACACAGTGGTTGGCAACAACATTCAGGTTTCCACTCAAACATTCTTCGAGTCCACTAACCAGCCGCAGGGTTTTGGGTATGTCATCTCGGGAACCGGGCCTACAGCTGCCACCAGCAAGGATGGCGTTCACTTTCACTCCGGTATTGAAACCTTCTACTACGTCGACCCGGCAAACATTTCGGTGACACCCACAACCAATCTCAACGCATCAGGTGGATGTAACCCCTGTCAGGTTGGCAATGGCAAGACTACCGCCACCTATTCCATGCTGGGGGTTTCCGGCGTCGCGCTGCGCGATCCCTTGTACTACGCGGCCAAATACGGGGGCTTTGACCGGGACAAATATCCGGTAACCCCCTATGCCCCTGGCACCGCGTTGATCGCCGATGCGTGGGACGCCAAGAACACGGATGGAACCATCGTCGCCGGGGGGGACGGCATTCCCGACACGTACTTTTTTGCCATCGACCCGTCTCAGTTGGAGCGCTCGCTCGAGCAGATTTTCCAGACCATTTTGAAAGCAGGCGGCGCTGCTCCCGCAGCCGCCACCTCATCACGCACTGCCGCGGGTGGATACGTTTACGTCAGTACCCACAGCATCAAAAATGCAAGCACAGGGGTTGACGCGGACGCCAGCGGCCAGTTCCTCCGCTTTAGCTTTCAGCCCGATGGCAATGTTTCAGGCACCCAGGATTGGGATGCAGGAGCCGTACTGACGACGCAGGTCGCTGGCTCCGGTTGGAACACCAACCGGAAAATATTCACTATGTCCGACACAGCACCCGTCACATTCCGGTGGACGAACCTGTCGACAGCCCAACTAAGCGCCTTGAGAACGAATCCAGCGAGTGGTGCAGCAAACACAGTTGCAATAGGACAGGCGCGACTGAACTGGCTACGTGGTAGCGGGTGCGATGAGGTGGCCGCAGGCAGCACTTCCGCTACAACTGGTTGCGCCGCTAGTGTGGGCCTGCGCGCCCGTCCAGTAACCAAGCTGGGCGCGATCGTCAATTCGACACCTTGGTACATTGGCCAACCAGCGGCTGGTTACACCAATACCGATTACGGCGGCGGATACGGTACGTTCCGGAGCAGCAACGCTGCGAGAAATGCCGTGTTCGTTTCTGCCAATGATGGCATGGTGCATGGATTTGACGGTGCTACTGGTAGCGAGTTGCTCGCCTACGTTCCGCGCGCTCTCTACACCACCAGTGGTACCGCGCCCTACTCCAAGCTCGCAGCTATCACTGCCAAGGATTTTTCACTGGGCACGGGCATTGATCGCATGAATGCAGACGGAAGCGTCATGGCCGCAGACATGAAGACGGGCACAACACCTACGTGGAAAACTTATCTTTTCGGCTCCTTTGGTCGGGGTGCAAAGGGTGTGTTTGCGCTTGATATCACCAATCCAGTGTCTGTGACCGAGTCAAATACCGACGCAGCAACGGTTGTGAAGTGGGAATTTACTGAGACCGCCGATGCAGACATGGGCTACATTCTCGGTCGTACCAATGCCCGCTCGAACGGGCAGCCTACCCAGACCGGTTACATGGCCAACGGAAAATGGGCTGCCATCTATGGAAACGGGTACAACAGTTCCAGCGGCAATGCGGCCCTTTTCATCCTGTTTGCCGACGGACCTGCAACCGCCAGTGCCACCACCTGGACCGCAGGCACACATTACAAGAAGATTGTGGTGGGTGCTGCAGGACTGGGACCCAATAATGGTTTGGCAGCTCCAACCACTGTTGATAGCAACAATGACGGCATCATTGACGTAATCTATGCGGGCGACCTGAAGGGCAATGTCTGGAAATTCAACGTGTCAGACTCTGACCCGGCAAACTGGGGTGTTGCGACAACAGGCAGCGTTCCTTCCTATCAGGCAACCACTGTGGTTACCAATGCAGGGCCACCTGTCACCACTACCACTGTTGCGCAACCCATCACGACAGCGATCGTACCATTCGCGCACCCACAAGGCGGATTCCAGCTGTTTTTTGGTACCGGCAAAGTACTGGAAACTGGTGACTACCCAATGACAGCGCCTTACAGCCAGACCATTTACGGCATTTACGATCAACCCGGTGTAACAACCACCATTACAACAGGCAAGACCGATCTGGTGCAGCAAACAACTACCTCCTCTGGCGGCTATCGGTACTTCTCGCAAAACGCTGTGAGTTATCCGACCCAAAAAGGTTGGTATCTGGACTTGCCCGCTTCGTCAGAAAACGTGATCTTCAATCCTATTCCAGAAGGTGGATACCGTGTAAACGTGCGATCGCTGGCGCCGGAGCCCACTTCCGACGGATGCCGTTATGACGCCACGTCATATGACGCGACTATCAACCCGATCAGTGGAACTCCAATTTCAAACCTTATACCTGGTGTGGCACTCGTAACTGGCTACGGTGCGGTTGGAGGTTCACCCTGAACGCATTTGAATATTCAGGGCGTCTTCAAGTATTCCGCCAGGCGGTGTCTTCGCAGGCACCCAAACTGCTTCAACCGTCCGCCCAGTACCACTGCTTGCACGCCGGGTGATCCCGACTGCGTTTGCAACCCGGCGGCCGCGACGGAATGCGTGTTGTGTCCTGACCCAAACACCTGTAACCCGCCTTGGGCACCAAAGCCCCAGAATCAGTGCATGTTCCGTACGCTGACGGCGCTGGGCAGTGGTGGAATTGCTACTACACAGCGTTTCGGCGCATGCAATGACGGGCGTCTCACTTGGCGCGAACTTTTGCGTAACCAATAGCAGCCCAACACGGAGCCAGAATGAAAAAAACCGCTAATGAGTCAGGTTTCACTTTGATCGAAGTGATGATTGTGGTGGCCATACTTGGCCTGCTCTCGACAATCGCGTTTCCCTCATACCAAAGTTATGTTGCCCGAGGCAAACGTGCCGAGGCACGCGCTGAAGTACTCAAAGCCGAAGGGTGGCTGGAACGCTATTTCACCGAAAACAATCGCTACTCAGACACTCCAACCAGTACGGTAAATGCCGCCTTTTCTAGTAGGTTTGGCGCGGTACCTGCGACAGGTGGCGCCAATTACAACATTACGCTTGCCGTGACAAATTCAACCTACACAGTCACTGCAACCCCCACGGGAAGCATGACAGGTGATGCGTGCGGTACCTATACCAAGACGCATACGGGCTCACTAACCCCGTCAGGCAGCGACCCAAAATGCCTTAAATAATTCCGCGCAACATTTCAGATTTTTTGCGATAGTTTGGATTGAACGCCATCGCCTCTTGTTTGCCACGATTTGCCACACGGACTAACAATAAAACGTTTCTTGGGGTGGCCTGTGCCCTGATCGTCTTGGGCCTGCATTTGATCGTCCTGGATGTTCTTGCCCATAATATAAATGCACCTCAGAAGCCAACCCGGGCTCAACTATCTGCGCTGATGGTTCGGTGGGTTCAGCCCCAGCCATCTGCGTTGAAACTCGCAGAAGTAGCGTTGCCTGCCGCGCAAGCATTGGAAGCCCGCGGAACATTCCGCAAGCCACTTTCTTCCAGTGATATATCACTGTCCGGGGATGACAAACCAGCGCGTCAGCTTGTCCAGAATGATGCAGCGGCGGCCGGAGTGGATCAGGGCTGGAACCCACTGCGTTACCACACGAGCCAGGACGTCGATACCCGCGCTGTGCCAACAATTGACTGGGTCATTCACCGGGAATCCGTGCCCAGGAACAGCCTTGCGGTATTGGTCATCACGGTCTGGGTCTCTGCCATGGGTGCTGTCGACCACTTTCAGATTGAAGACCAGCAACCCGCCGGTAGTTGGGTATCTTCCGCGCTGTCATCGTTGCAAACAACAACCATGGAGCCTGCAACCCTTGGCGGTGAGCCCGTTGCGAGCACAATGACGATAGAAATCTCTCTCGACAACAATACCGATGAGCCAGGAAACAACTGACTGGATGCACCAAACGCTCAGCGAAGCCACTGCAGCGCGAAATGTGACTCCCCCTAATCCAACGGTTGGTTGCGTGATCGTTGACAAGCACGGAAACGGGATAGGCTTTGGTGCCACCCAAGCCGTCGGAGGCCCGCACGCCGAAATCATGGCCTTGCGCGATGCGGCCGCCCAAGGCCATTCGGTTGTTGGTGCTACGGCCTACGTCACCCTGGAGCCCTGCTCCCACCATGGCCGAACCGGCCCGTGCTGCGATGCGTTGATTGCCGCTGGCATCAAAAGAGTTGTCGCCTCCATCGCGGACCCCAATCCGCTGGTCTCCGGTCAGGGTTTTGCCCGTCTTCGCGCAGCCGGCATTGAAGTTGTGGTCGGTCCGGGTGCGGCTGAATCCCGCGAACTGAACATCGGTTTTTTCAGCCGCATGATCCGGAAAACCCCGTGGGTGCGCATGAAGATTGCTGCGTCACTGGATGGCAAAACAGCCTTGGACAATGGGGTCAGCCAGTGGATTACGTCCGAGCCGGCGCGGGCTGACGGTCACACCTGGCGCGCCCGTGCCTGCGCGGTACTCACCGGCATTGGCACTGTGCTGGAGGACAACCCGCGTCTGGACGTGCGGCTGGTCAACACGCCACGCCAACCGCATCTGGTGGTGGTGGACAGTCGCCTTCAAACGCCTCTGGCTGCTCATTTTTTTATAGCTGGTCGCGCACTGTTTATCTATGCCGCAGTCCAGAATGACGAGAAGAAAGCTGCTCTGGAAGCCCAGGGCGCTACCGTTATTTACCTGCCTGGCCAGACCGCTCAAACCCAGGATAAGGTGGATTTGAAGGCCATGCTGGCAGATCTGGCCAAAAGGGAAGTCAACGAACTTCATGTTGAAGCGGGCAACAAGCTCAACGGCTCACTCATTCGAGAGGGCTTGGTGGACGAATTTGTCGTTTACCTGGCTCCCAAGCTGATCGGCATGGGGCGGGACATGGCCAATTTTGGGCCGCTGGCAGAACTTTCCATGGCTGTGCCACTGCTCTTCAAATCAACCGAACTCATTGGGCCGGACCTGCGCATCGTCGCCCGAATTTCAGGGCGAGACCAGTTTTAGACACCAACATTTAGCCTGTCTGCTGCCAGCAGCGCATTTCCCTGCGAAAATACGCCCATGTTCACCGGAATCATCACCGGCGTGGGGCGCATCGCCGCTGTTCACGCCTTGGGAAGCTCTTCAACGCACGGCAAGCGCCTCACCATTGAGTGCCCTGCCGGTTATCTTGACGACGTGGGTTTGGGTGACAGTATTGCGCTCAATGGCGCCTGCATGACGGTAACGTCGCTGAACGCGGCCAAGTCAGCATTCACCATCGACATTTCGGCCGAATCGCTCTCCAGAACCGCCGGACTTGGTCAGACGGGTCAGGTCAATCTGGAAAAGGCGCTGCGAGCCAATGACCGGCTGGGTGGTCACATGGTCTCGGGCCATGTTGACGGCGTCGGCTCGGTAACCCATTTTGCGCAAGCAGGAGAAGCTGGGAACTGCGGGTGCTCGCGCCGCGTGAACTGGCCAGGTTTCTGGCCTACAAAGGCTCGCTGACTGTTAACGGTGTCAGTCTGACTGTGAACAGCATCCAGGATCTGGAGACGGGTTGCGAAGCCAGCATCAACCTGATTCCCCACACTGTGGAAAACACGGCTTTGGGCAGTTTGACCCCTGGCGCGCCAGTCAACCTGGAAATAGACCTGATCGCGCGTTATGTGGAACGCATGCTCAGCGCGAACCCGACCATTTTGAAAGACCAGCAATGACCGTTCTTGCTCCCGTGGCGATTTCCCCCGTCGAAGACATCGTGGCCGACATGCGCACCGGGCGCATCGTGATTCTGGTGGATGAGGAGGATCGTGAAAATGAAGGTGATCTGGTACTCGCTGCAGACCATGTCACCGCCGATGCCATCAACTTCATGGCGCGTTTTGGTCGTGGCCTGATTTGCCTGACATTGACGCGCGAGCGTTGCGAGCGTCTGCAACTGCCGCCCATGACCGTGCGCAATGGCGACAAAAAGGGTACTGCCTTCACCGTTTCCATTGAAGCTGCCGAAGGTGTGACCACGGGGATATCAGCCGCGGATCGGTCACGTACGGTTCAAGCGGCTGTTGCCCCAAATGCCCGCGCTGATGATCTGGTGCAGCCCGGTCACATCTTTCCCTTGCAGGCCGTCGAAGGTGGCGTGCTCATGCGCGCCGGTCACACCGAGGCTGGCTGCGATCTGGCGAAGATGGCGGGTTGCAGCCCCGCATCCGTGATTTGCGAAATCATGAAGGATGACGGCACCATGGCGCGGTTGCCAGACCTCCAGCTGTTCGCGGCTGAGCATGGGCTGAAGATTGGCACCATTGCCGACTTGATCGAATACCGAAGCCGGGTTGAGTCATTGGTCAGCAAACTGGGCTCCCGCACGATCAAAACAGCCTATGGTGAATTTGTGGCGCATGCATTTCAGGACAAGCCGGGTCAGGGCGTGCATCTTGCACTGGTCAAAGGGACGTGGGGTGCGGACGAAACCGTACCCGCGCGCGTGCATGAGCCGTTGTCCGTGCTGGATGCGCTGGAAGTGAACCGGGCCATGCACTCATGGAGCCTTGATGCATCGCTGGCACGTGTTGCCGCAGAAGGAAAAGGCGTCGTTGTGCTGTTGAACTGCGGAGAAAGTGCAGTCCAGCTGCTTTCGCAATTTGAAGGCACTGCTCGCTCCAGCCATGGGCCGGAGCGTGGCCGCATGGACCTGCGCACGTATGGCATTGGCGCACAGATACTGCGTGAGTGCGGCGTGCACAAGATGAAGCTGATGGGCAATCCACGGCGCATGCCCAGCATGACGGGCTATGGCCTGGAAATCACCGGCTATCTCACCCCCGGAACAACCACTTAAACCCAATCAACAACAGGACCACAACATGTTTGGAGCCAACAAGGGAACACCCGATTTCGCCGAGAGCCGCATCGATAGCAAAAAGTTGTCTATCGGCATCGTGCAGGCCCGCTTCAACGAGCCGATTACCAACGCGCTGGCACAGGCCTGCAAAGCTGAATTGCTGGCGCTGGGCGTGCGGGAAAAATACATTGACCATGTGGTCGTGCCGGGTGCACTGGAAGTGCCCGTGGCGCTGCAGGCCATGGCTGAAAAATCAAAATACGATGCCTTGATCGCGCTGGGCTGCATCATCCGGGGCGAAACCTACCACTTTGAACTGGTGGCCAACGAGTCTGGCGCCGGTGTCAGCCGGGTGTCGCTGGACTATCAGGTGCCAATTGCCAATGCCATCCTGACCACCGAAAACCTGGAGCAGGCCATTGCCCGAAAAACTGAAAAGGGGCGTGATGCAGCCCGTGTCGCCGTGGAAATGGCCAATCTGATGGAAGCAATTTGATGAGTGACTTCAAGCCGGCCACTGCCGCCAAGCGCCCTCCCCGTCAGTCCCGCACGGGGCTGACTGCCACGGGCGCGCGCAAGGCTGCCAGCAAATCCAGCCGCAGCCGGGCACGCGAGTTTGCGCTGCAAGCACTCTACCAAAGCCTGGTGGGGCGTAACGCCGTTTCAGATGTTGATGCATTCACCCGCGACCTGGCGGGCTTCCCCAAAGCCGACTCTGTCCACTTTGACGCGCTCCTTCGGGGATGTGTGGAACAGGCGGCCGAGCTGGACGCACTGATCATCCCGCTGCTGGACCGCAAGCTGGAGGAAATATCCCCCATAGAGCACGGCGTCATGTGGATTGGGGCTTACGAGTTCAAACACTGCCTGGACGTGCCGTGGCGCGTGGTCATCAATGAATGCATCGAACTGGCCAAGGAGTTTGGTGGAACCGACGGCCACAAGTACGTGAACGCGGTTCTCAACGGATTGGCCCCAACACTTCGCGCAGCTGAGGTGAATGCCGACCGCACTTCCGGCAAAACGCGGCCCTGATCAGCCCAATGAGAATCTCCGCCCGGGCGCAGAAGGTCGAACCGTTTTACGTGTTGGAGGTTGCCAAGGCCGCGTCAAGCCTGGCAGAAACGGTGGTGCACACCGACTCACCGATGATCTTTCTGAACATCGGTGAACCTGACTTCACGGCACCGCCCCTGGTGCAGGAGGCCGCTGAAAAAGCCATACGGGATGGCACTACCCAATACACACAGGCACTCGGCTTGATGCCGCTGCGTGAGCGCATCAGCGCGTGGTACACAACCCGGTTTGGCGCGTCGGTGCCGGCCAGCCGGATTGTCGTGACGGCCGGCGCTTCAGCGGCACTGCATCTGGCCTGTCTGGCCCTGATTGAGGCGGGTGACGAGATTTTGATGCCGGACCCGAGCTATCCCTGCAACCGGCATTTTGTGAGCGTCGCCGAGGGCAAGGCGGTACTGGTGCCGACCACCTCCCAAGAGCGGTTCCAGTTGAGCGGTGCGAAAGTACAGTCCGCCTGGAATGCACAGACGCGGGGCGTGCTGCTGGCCTCCCCCTCCAACCCGACAGGCACATCGATTCACCCCGACGAACTGCGACGAATTCACGAAGTGGTCAGCGCGCGCGGTGGTGTCACCCTGGTTGACGAAATTTATCTGGGCTTGAGTTACGACGCACAGTATGGCCAGACGGCCCTGGCGCTGGACGACCAGATCATCAGCATCAACAGCTTCAGCAAATACTTCAACATGACCGGCTGGCGCCTGGGCTGGATGGTGGTGCCCGAGACGCTGGTCGGCACCATCGAACGCCTGGCACAAAACCTGTTCATCTGCCCGAGCACCGTTTCACAAATGGCTGCATTGGCCTGTTTCGAGCCGGCCAGCCTGGCGGAATACGAGCGGCGCCGCACCGAATTCAAGGCTCGACGTGACTATTTCATCCCTGCGCTGAATGCATTGGACCTTGACGTACCGGTCATGCCGGATGGCGCGTTTTACGCGTGGGCAGATTGCTCGAAAGTGTGTCAAAAACTGGGCATCAAGGACAGCTGGGACTTTGCATTCGAACTGATGAAGCGGGCCCATGTGGCGGTTACTCCAGGGCGCGATTTCGGCACGGACCAGACGCGCAACTTCATCCGTTTCTCCACTGCCAACTCCATGGCGCAGTTGCAGGAAGCCATTGCCCGACTGAAGGTGGCCCTGACGTGAGTGACTTCCAGTGGCCGGTTCGCGTTTACTGGGAAGACACCGATGCGGGTGGCATCGTTTTCTACGCGAATTACCTGAAGTTTTTCGAACGCGCGCGCACCGAATGGCTGCGCTCCATGGGCGTAGCCCAACAGAGGCTGCGCGAGACCCATGGTGGCATCTTCGTGGTGAGTGAAACCACATTGAAGTACCACCTGCCCGCCCGCCTGGATGATGAACTTCTTGTTACAGCTTCCCTGCTGGAGAGAGGCCGCGCTTCCATGACAATACGGCAACAAGCCCTGCTGCGGCACGACGGTGCGCATACCGCCCTGCTGTGTGAAGGCACGATTCGAATTGGGTGGGTTGACGCGGTCACACTGGTGCCCGCGAGAATTCCGCCATCTGTACTGGAAAACCTGAAATGAACCAAGATTTATCGATCCTGCACCTGGTGCTCAACGCCAGTGTGGTCGTGCAACTGGTCATGCTGTTGCTGGTGGTCATCTCCGTCTCCAGCTGGGCCGCCATCTTCCGCAAACTGTTTGCGCTCAAGCGGGTGAACGCGTTGAATGAAGGCTTCGAGCGTGAATTCTGGTCGGGTACCACGCTGAAAGAGCTGTTTGAGGTCGCCACCAAAAAAACCGTGGGATCCGGCCCGATGGAACGCATTTTTGCCAGCGGCATGCGCGAGTACCTGAAGTTGCGGGAACGCCGTGTGACCGATACCGGCACGCTGATGGATGGCGCGCGCCGGGCCATGCGCGCAAGCTTTCAGCGGGAAATGGACGTGGTGGAGATCAACCTGTCCTTTCTGGCGTCGGTCGGCTCGGTATCGCCCTATGTCGGTTTGTTTGGAACGGTGTGGGGCATCATGCACGCCTTCACCGGGCTGGCATCGCTGCAACAGGTGACGCTGGCCACCGTGGCCCCAGGCATTGCCGAAGCACTGGTGGCAACCGCCATCGGCCTGTTTGCTGCCATTCCCGCCGTGGTGGCCTACAACAACTTCGCTCGCGACATTGACCGCATTGCCATCCGGCTGGAGACCTTCATTGAAGAGTTCTCCAACATCCTGCAACGAAGCACCAGCGTGAGCGTGCAGCCCGCGCCGGATCGCTGAGAGGAGCAAATCCATGCCGTCCATGGTCAGTCGGGGTCGTGGCAGACGCACCATCAACGAGATCAACATGGTGCCCTTCATCGACGTGATGCTGGTGCTGTTGATCATCTTCATGGTCACTGCGCCACTCATCACGCCCAGCGTCATCGACCTGCCCAGCGTGGGCAAGGCGGCGCGCCAGCCGGATCAGGTGATTCAGATCATCATCGGGAAAAACGAGTCTCTGCAACTCAAGCTGAAAGACCAGACCGTCCAGGTGCGTATTGGCGAAATCGCCGCAGCGGTCAAGAAGGCACAGAGTGGTGCCACCAACTCTGCAGTCGTTATCAGTGCGGACCGCAACATCAAGTATGAGACGGTGGTCAAGGTGATGGATACCCTGCAGCGAGCTGGCGTCCAGCGTGTGGGGCTGTCCGTTCAGCTGGCGAATTGAGCACTGACATGCGTGCCGCTGCTCAACGCTTCGAATTTGCACCACCCCCGACAGCAGGACTGCCAAAATCCCTGGGTCTGGCCATTCTGGCCCACGCGCTGCTATTGGCCGCTCTGACTTGGGGCATCAGCTGGAAACGTGATGCTCCAATGGTGGTGGCCGAAGCCGAGTTGTGGTCCGCCGTTCCCCAGCAGGCTGCACCTAAACTGGTCGAACCCCCGCCAGCGCCGCCACCGGTCCCTGCTCCGCCCAAAAAAACAGCACCCGTGATACCAGACGCCAGCATTGCACTGGAGCGGGAAAAACAG
This sequence comes from Candidatus Egaibacter danicus, assembly GCA_016707075.1. Lineage (GTDB taxonomy): Bacteria > Pseudomonadota > Gammaproteobacteria > Burkholderiales > Burkholderiaceae_C > Egaibacter > Egaibacter danicus. The sequence goes on along the minus strand of JADJII010000001.1, from coordinate 548,932 downwards.
CGCCTCAAGAAGGAGCAGCAGGAGGCCAGGGAGAAGCTTGAGCAGCAAAGGCTTCTGAAAGAAAAGCAGGCTGAACTAGACAAGCGCAAGGCGGCCCTGAAAGCCCAGGACGAAGCGAAAAAGCAGGAAGCCCAACGTCAGGCCAACATCCAGCGCGCCACCGGGCTGGCCAACGCTACCGGTGCCGCCACGGCTACCGGCACTGCACAACAGTCATCCGGACCATCTGCCAGCTATGGCGGGCGTATTCAGGCACGTGTTCGCCCCAACATTGTCTATCCGGATGACATCGCAACCAACCCGGCAGCAGAAGTGGAAGTACGGGCTGCGCCTGATGGAACCATCATTGCCAGGACGCTGCTCAAAAGCAGTGGTGTGAAATCGTGGGATGACGCGGTGTTGAAGGCGATCGACAAAACCGAGGTGCTTCCGCGCGATGTGGATGGCCGCGTTCCTGCCGTCATGGTGATCACTTTTCGGCCGAAGCCTTAGATGCTATATTTTTTATAGCTAGTCACGCATATATGGAAAGGGCCAGGAGCACCTTTCGCATATAAATTACTCGTAAACTATGGCCGCCTTGCCCTGGTCCGCCTGAGCCCGCCATCCGGCCAGCGCCGCATCACTCGGGAAGAAGCGGGCACCCTCACCCAGCTGTATTTCGGCCGTCACGCCACTCACCAGGCCACCGGTCTCACCCGGACGCGAAACCAGCAGACGAACACCCAGGCCGCGCACCAGTTCGCCCTGCTCCGTGACTTCCCGTTTGGCCGGAAAGTCTCTTAGCAGGCGCGCCACATCCGGCGCCTTGCCATTCACCGCGACGCGCAGGAATTTACCGAACCGGCATCGCGCCTGATCCAGGTCCCATATCTGGTTCACCGTGAGTTGCATCCCGCCGGAAAACCGGTCTGGCTGGAGTTTGCCCATCACCACGATCAGTTCATCATCTTTCAGCAAATTGCGGTGTGTATTGATCAGTGCCTCGTCAGCGCGCGCTTCAATCACACCCGATTTGTCATCCAGCTTGAACAGCGCCAGCTTGCCGCGCTGCCCATTGATCACCCGGAAGTCTGTCACGATACCAGCCAATAACTGCGGCTCACGCGTGTCAATCAGGTCGTCAATCTGACGTTTGGCAAAGCGCCGCACTTCCAGCGCCACTTCATCAAACAGGTGGCCGGAAAGATAAAAGCCCACCGCCGTTTTTTCGAATGTGAGCCGCTCCTTGACCCCCCATGGCGTGGTCTCCACCAGATCGGGCTCCTGCGTGCTGGAGCCGTGGCTGTCGTCGCCATCCATGTCAAACAGGCCTGTCTGATTGGCATTGGCTTGCGCCGCGTTGGCAAAATCCACTGCCCGGTCCACCGAGGCAATGAGCGCCGCCCGGTTGAGCTGCAGCGTATCAAAAGCGCCGGCCTTGATCAGCGCCTCCATACAACGCTTGTTGACCCGGCTGCGGTCCACCCGCACACAAAAATCGAACAGGCTGCTGAATGGACCGCTTTCGCTTCTTGCGGAAATGATGGCGTCGATAGCCGCCTGACCCGTGCCTTTAATGGCACCCAGACCATAACGAATCACCTTGTCCGACACGGGCTCAAACCGGTAGTTGCCCCGGTTCACATTGGGTGGTTCAAACGACAGGCCCATCTTCTGGGCATCTTCGAACAGCACCTTGAGCTTGTCGGTGTCGTCCATCTCCACCGTCATGTTGGCGCAGAAAAACTCCGCTGTGAAATGCACCTTCAGCCAGGCGGTGTGGTACGCCAGCAGCGAGTACGCAGCGGCATGTGACTTGTTGAAGCCGTAGCCCGCAAACTTCTCCATCAAGTCGAAGACTTCGTCGGCCTTGGTTTCGTCGATGTTGTTCTTGGCAGCACCAGCGCGGAAGATGGCGCGGTGCTCGGCCATTTCCTCGGCCTTTTTCTTGCCCATGGCCCGGCGCAACATGTCGGCGCCGCCGAGTGAATAACCACCCAGAATCTGGGCGGTCTGCATCACCTGCTCCTGATAGACCATGATGCCGTAGGTCTCGGACAACATCTCGGCCACCAGTGGGTGCGGGTATTCAATTTCTTCACGGCCGTTCTTGCGCGCCACGAACGTGGGAATCAGATCCATAGGGCCGGGGCGGTACAAGGCGTTCAGCGCAATCAGGTCTTCCAGACGCGTCGGCTTGGCATCACGCAACATCCCCTGCATGCCGCGACTTTCAAACTGAAACACCGCTTCGGTCTTGCCGTCGGAGAACAGCTTGTAAACCTTGGGGTCGTTCAGCGGCAGGTCTTCAAAGGCGAAGTTCTCCTGCCCCTTGTGACGGCTCACGATCAGGTCTTTGGCGATTTCCAGAATGGTGAGTGTGGCCAGACCCAAAAAGTCAAACTTCACCAGGCCAATAGCCTCGACATCGTCCTTGTCGTACTGGCTGACGGCGGACTCACTGCCAGGCTGCTGATACAACGGGCAAAAGTCCGTCAGCTTGCCCGGTGCGATCAACACGCCACCCGCATGCATGCCGACGTTGCGGGTCATGCCTTCGAGCTTTTGAGCCAGCGCTACCAGTGTCTTGACTTCATCTTCCTTTTCCAGCCGCTCGGCCAGAATCGGCTCGGCCTTGATGGCCCCTTCAATCGTGATGTGTGTTCCCGGCTTGTTGGGAATCAGTTTGCTGATGCCGTCGCAAAAGGTGTAGCTCATGTCCAGCACACGGCCCACGTCACGGATGGCGGCACGCGCGGCCATGGTGCCGAATGTGACGATCTGGCTCACGGCCTCCTTGCCATACTTGTCTTTCACATAGTCAATCACGCGGTCGCGGTTGGCCTGGCAAAAGTCAATATCGAAGTCGGGCATGGACACCCGCTCGGGGTTCAGGAATCGCTCGAACAGCAGGTTGTATTCCAGTGGGTCCAGATCGGTAATCTTCAGCGAATACGCCACCAGCGAACCCGCACCGGAGCCCCGCCCCGGCCCCACCGGACAACCGTTGGCCTTGGCCCAGTTGATGAAATCACCCACGATCAGGAAGTAGCCCGGGAAACCCATCTTCAGAATGGTAGCGATCTCGAACTCCAGCCGCGCCTCATACCGCTCCCGCTGTTTTTCGCGCTGATCGGCATCGGGATACAAATGCACCAGGCGCGCCTTCAGGCCTTCATGCGATGCGTACCGAAAATATTCCTCGGGAGACATGCGCTGGCCGTCCACCTCCGGCGTCGGGAAATCCGGCAGTTGGGGTTTGCCCAGCACCAGCGTCAGGCTGCAGCGCTTCGCTATCTCCAGCGTGTTGGCCAGCGCCGAGGGCACGTCGGCAAAAAGTGCCTGCATTTGCGCCGATGATTTGAAATACTGTTCCCGCGTGAAGCGGCGCACGCGGCGCTGGTTGCCCAGAATTTCACCTTCGGCAATACACACGCGCGCCTCGTGAGCCTCGTAATCATCTTCCAGTGTGAACTGCACGGGATGCGTGGCCACCACAGGCAGCTTCATGCGGGCCGCCAGCTGCACAGCCGCAGCAACGTGCGCTTCGTCATCCACCCTCCCCGCACGTTGCAGCTCGATATAAAACCGGTGTGCAAAGATGCTGCCCAGCTGCAATGCCAACTCATGGGCACGCGCCACATCGCCCTGCACCAGCGCCTGACCAATGGGTCCTGCCTGCGCGCCCGACAAAGCGATCAATCCTTCACCCAGTTCCTGCAGCCAGGCGAGCTTGACGACGGCCTGTGCCTTGACCACGTTTTGCGTGTAGGCCCGGGCGATCAGCTCGGACAGGTTGAGGTAGCCCTGCTTGCTCTGTACCAGCAGCACCAGGCGCGAAAGGGCCGTTGCGTCGGCACCCAGCCCTTCCAGCATGATCTCGGCACCGATAACCGGCTTGACCCCCTTGCCCCGCGCTTCCTTGTAAAACTTGATGGCGCCGAACAGGTTGTTCAGGTCCGTGATGGCCAATGCGGGCTGACCATCGGCCGCAGCGGCCTTGACGATTTCATCGATCCGGTTGGTACCGTCAACGACGGAAAATTCGGTGTGCAGGCGCAGGTGTACAAACATGGGGTCCATTGTAGTTTTTACGGCGCTGAGTCCAGCCGCACTCAGTCGTTCAAAACCTGCAATACGTCAGACCTGAACTCACGGCTGTAGAGGATGGCTACCACCAGAAAGGTGGCCATCAAGAATGCCAATGGCGAGAAGAACCAGGCCATGGCTGCAAAAGAAAAATAATACGCACGCAAGCCGCTGTTGAAGGTCTCGGCAGCCAGGCCCAGCATGGCACTGGCGCGGTTGGCAAACTGCTCGCGGTCAAATTTACCTGTGGCAAAGTCTTCCGGATCAGGCATGGAACCGATAACCAGCGATGCAAATGTATATTGCCGCATCGACCATGAAAACCGGAAAAAGGCGTACACAAAGATGGCCACCAGCACCAGAACCTTGAGTTCAAACACCAGAATCGGCGTTTGCTGGGCAAAGGGAATTTCCCGCACCAGCTCAGCCGCCTTGTCGGTGGTACCCATCAAGGCAAACAAGCCACCGGTAATGATGATGGACGTCGAGGCAAAAAACGACGGGCTGGTGGACAGGCTCTGCACAATGATGCCGTCCAGCACGCGGGGATCCCTCGCCGTGCTTTGCAGCATCCAGAAGCGCCGGTACCGGTTGGTCGAAGCCAGAAGCGAAGGTCGCCGGAAACCCCAAACCGTGGCAAACCAGGCGTAGCCCATCCAGGCAGCGATAAACGAGAACAGGGCCAGCCAGTCTGCCCAGGGAAGTAACGAGAGAACCTTCATGCACCGATGGTAGCAAGCCGCTGAAGGTCGGCTGGCCCATTTCTCGCCGATTGCGTCAGTCTGGCATGAATCTGCGCTCAGGCAGAGGAATGAACTCCGTTTCGCCGTCAATGCTACCCATGCGCTGGTCCTCCCAATCCTGAGCGGCCTGAACAATGCGCTCTTTGCGGCTGGAGACAAAGTTCCACCACATGTGGCGGCGACCATCCAGCGCATCACCACCCAGAATCATCAATCGCGCAGCCGTAGTACTGCGAATGCTGGCCACTTGTCCCGGGGTCAGTACAGCCAGCGTATGGGCTGCAATGAGCTGGCCATCAATCTCCACATCCACGTCCACCGGGTAAACCGCCAGTTCCTGAGCAAGCACAGGTATTTCCAGGCTGCTATTGGCAGCAAGAGCAACATCCAGATAAACAGTGTTTGAAAAAGCCTTTACGGGTGAGGTATGGCCAAAGGCCGTACCTACCAGCACGCGCACCTCCACCCCTGGCAGTTGCGCCACAGGGATGGCAGTCGCGGGCGTGTGCACGAAGCTGGGCGCCACCTCTTCCTGGTCACGCGGCAGTGCCGCCCAGAGCTGAATGCCATGGTTCACGTAAGTGGTGTTTTTCAGCGCCAGTGGTTGCCGCTCGGAATGCACGATGCCACGCCCGCTGGTCATCCAGTTGATGGCACCCGCCTCGATGTTTTGTACGTATCCCAGGCTGTCGCGATGCGCGATGGACCCTTCAAACATGTAGGTCACCGTGGCCAGGCCGATGTGTGGGTGCGGCCGGACATCATGGCCAGCACCGGGCACAACCGTGACCGGGCCGAAGTGATCAAAAAACAGAAATGGTCCCACCGACTGCCGTTTGGCAGAAGGCAGGAGCCTGCGGACTTTGAAACCACCGCCCAGGTCTTTTTCCTGGCCGGTCAGTTGCTGTTGAACGCCCATGATGTTGGCTCCTGAAAGAGCCACTTTAATCGATCAGCCGCGAAACTTGCCAGCTACTTCCGCAATGCGCTTGCCAAACAACCTGGCCGTCTCCAGATCACCGGCGTTCATTTCTTCGGCACTGGCATCACCTGGCGTCTGGGCCATGGGGCCTGCGCTGGATGCCAGGTAATTCACGTCACTGCGCTGTGAAGCCTTGGTGTTGTTGTAGTTCAGGCCCGTGCCGGCCCATACGCCACCGTGTTGCATGGCCAGCGTCATGAAATAGTGCAGGGTGGAATGCTTGTCACCATTCACGTTGGCGCTGTTGGTGAAGCCACCAAAGATTTTGTCTTTCCAGGCCTGGGTGTACCAAGGCTTGCTGGATGCATCGGCAAATTTCTTGAACTGCCAGCTCACGCTGCCCATGTAGGTGGGAGAACCAAAGACGATAGCGTCTGCGGCAGCCAGCGTGTCCCAGGCACCTTCGGGCAGGTTGCCGTCGGCGTCGATGGTGATCAATTCGGCATCAGCACCTTGCGCAACGGCTTGCGCCATGCGCAGGGTGTGACCATAACCTGAGTGAAATACAACGGCTACTTTTGTCATGATAATTTTCCTTGAAAAAGGGGGTTAAGAAAGAAATTCAGGCGCCACGCTTGGCATCAACGCTCCAGGCACCGGCACCGTGTGCGGCCAGAACCAGCAAGCCACCGACAACAGCAATGTTCTTGTAGAACATCAGTTGCTGCATCATGGCCATGTCAGCTGGCACGGCCCAAAAGTTGTGAAAACCAAACGTTGCCACCAGCGTGAACGCAGCCAGTGCAAGCGCTGCAATACGGGTGCCGAAACCGGCGACCAGAGCCAGTCCACCAACCACTTCCACCAGGATGGCCACTACGGCGGCCAGCTGAGGGGCTGGCAGTCCACCAGACTGGATATAACCCACGGTTCCGGCGAAGCCACTGATTTTGCTGATACCAGCGGGGACAAACAGCAGCGCGAGCAGCAGACGACCTGCAAGAGCCAGAGGGTTTTGAAGGGAAGCGATCACGGGAAATTTCCTTTATTGAAAGTGAAGGGAGGAACAGGAGAAAAAAGAAAAACTAAGCTGCGAGGTCAAACACCAATACTTCGGCGTTTTTCCCATTCGTCAGAGACACCTGGTTTTCGCCATCAAGCATTGCTGCGTCACCGGTAGTGAGCATCTGGCCATTGACTTCCAGTTCGCCGCGAACCAGATGCACATAAGCTTTGCGCTGCGGATTCAGGCTCATGCGGGCAGACTGGTCATCGTCAAATAAGCCGGCGTAAAGACGGGCATCCGCATGGATCGTCACGGAACCTTGTGCACCATCGGGCGAGGCCACCAGGCGCAGGACGCCACGCTTCTCGGCTTCGGCAAACGTCTTCTGCTCATAGCTGGGCGCGATGCCTGTCACATTGGGCTCGATCCAGATCTGCAGGAAATGCGTGGTGTCTTTTGGGGCGTGATTGAACTCACTGTGCTGCACGCCGCGCCCGGCACTCATGCGCTGCACGTCGCCCGGAGGAATGCCCTTGACGTTACCCATCGTGTCCTTGTGCGCCAGTTCACCACTCAGCACGTAGCTGATGATTTCCATGTCGCGGTGGCCATGGGTGCCAAAACCGGTGCCTGGCGCAATGCGGTCTTCGTTGATGACGCGCAGGTTGCCAAAGCCCATGTGCTTGGGGTCGTAATAGCCGGCGAAGGAAAAACTGTGAAATGACTTCAACCAGCCGTGATCGGCATAGCCGCGTTCGTTTGATTTGCGTAGTGTCAACATAGTGGTATGAACTTTAGGTCACACACAGTGATTTACAGACCTGCCAGTTTGATGGCATCATTCAAATTATTTGAATCAAATAACCCCTTATGAGCACGCCACGTGATGTCCTGACCCCTGATTCGCTTGCCATGCTGCAGTCGATTGCGGATGCAGGCAGCTTTGCCGCCGCAGCCCGGGCCATTGGCGTCGTGCCCAGCGCCCTCACCTACCGCGTGCGCCAGATTGAAGACGCGCTGGACGTGCTGCTGTTTGACCGCAGCTCCCGCCAGGCCAAGCTCACCGAGGCGGGACGCGAGCTGTTGCGCGAGGGCGCGCGTCTGCTGGAAGAGATCGACGCGGTGGCCAACCGCGTCAAACGCGTGGCCACCGGCTGGGAGCCGCAACTGACCATTGCGGTGGACGGCATCATCTCCAAATCCACCATGATGGAGCTGTGCGACAACTTTCTGGCGCAAAACCCGCCCACCCGCATCAAGCTGCGTGACGAAACCCTCTCGGGCACGCTGGAGGCACTGACCTCTGGCCAGGCTGACCTGGCCATTGGCGTGGCCGACCCCACCACCCACGCGGGCGTTCATGGCAAGCCACTGGGCGACGTGAGCTTTGTATACGCCGTAGCACCTCACCACCCACTCGCCACGGCGCATGAGCCGATCAAGGATGACCTGGTGCGTCAGCACCGCGCGGTTGCGGTGGCCGACTCCATCCAGCGTGGCCGCGGGCTGACGTTCGGGCTGCTGGGTGGACAGGACGTGTTCACCGTGGCCACCATGCAGGCCAAACTGGATGCCCAGGTGCGCGGCCTGGGTGGCGGCTTTGTTCCCCACTGCATGGCGCGCGGCTACATTGAGGCCGGGCGCCTGGTCGTCAAAAAAATGGCCCGTGCCCAGCGGGTGGTGCGGGTGCACTACGCCTGGCGCGAGACCCCCCAGTCAGGCCAGGGCCGCGCGCTGATGTGGTGGCTCAAGCAGCTGGAAACTCCGGCAACCCGGGAAGCCCTGCTGTCGCGCCACTGGGGAACCTAGCGAAATGGCGTGCAGGGGGTCGAAGGCCGTGTAAAGTGCAAGGCATACAACCACAACAGGAGTGCAGTTCATGACCAAACCAAAAAGCGACGCCCGTCAGATCGCCATCATCGGTGCCGGCATGGCGGGTATTGCAGCGGCGCGCACGCTCTTGAAGGCGGGCCACCACGTCAAGGTTTTTGAAAAAAGCCCTGGCTTGGGTGGACGCATGGCCACGCGCAGCAGCCCGTTTGGCACCTTTGACCACGGCACCCAGTATTTCACCGTGCGGGATGCCCGGTTTGCCATGGCGCTGGAAACCGTGCCCGGGCTGTGCAGACCCTGGAGCGCCAACACCGTGCGTGTCCTGGACGAGCTGGGTCGTGTTGCAGCCGCTGGCCTGCCGGCGCGCGAACCGCACTGGGTGCCCAACCCCGACATGAACGCACTGGCGCGCGCGTGGGCACAACCGCTGGCCAGCGCCCACCGCATTGCCACCGAGACCCGCGTGACGCTGCTGGAGCGCGGCCCCGGAACCGGCCACCGCTGGCAGATCCACGCCATCGGGCCCGAAACAGACAAAGGCCACGAACGCTACACCTTCCCCGGCTTTGACGCCGTGCTGCTGGCCATACCCGCCAGCCAGGCGCGCGAGCTGCTGCAAAACTCGGATATTCAGGAGGAAATGGCGCTGCGCATTGACGACGTGCAGGTGGCGCCCTGCTGGACACTGATGCTGGCGTTTCCGCAAGCCATGCAGCCGGGCATGTCCGCGCTGGGGCCGCAATGGAACGCCGCACGCAGCACCCACCACCGCATCGCCTGGCTGGCGCGCGAATCATCCAAGCCGGGGCGCGAGCCCATCGAGCGCTGGACCGTGCAGGCCAGCGCTGCCTGGTCACAAGAACACCTGCAGGACGACCCGCAGCGCGTACAGGCCAAATTGTTGAAAGCCTTTTCCGAAGTGACGGGCATTCGCGCCGAACCGGCCCATGCTGTCGCTCACCGCTGGGTCTATGCCCAGACGATCCGGCCGCTGGGCAAAAGCCACCTGTGGGACGCCAAAACCGGTATCGGCGTGTGTGGCGACTGGTGCCTCGGGCACCGGGTGGAAGATGCGTTCATCTCCGGACTGGAGCTGGCGCTGGCGGCGCTCTGACCCGGCATCGTGTCAGGCTACATCGGCCGCTTCGCTCCTTCACCGACCGGGCCCCTGCACGCGGGCTCGCTGGTTGCGGCGCTGGTGAGCTGGCTGGACGCACGCGCGCATAGCGGGCGCTGGCTGGTACGCATCGAAGACGTGGACACGCCACGCTGCGTGCCAGGCGCTGATCAGGTCATCCTGCAGCAGTTGCAAGCCTGCTCGTTGATGCCCGACGAACCCCCGGTGTGGCAATCAGCCCGCACAACGTTGTATCGGCAAGCGCTGGACACGTTGATCGACAAAGGCCTGGCCTACCCCTGCGCCTGTTCCCGCAAAGACATTGAGACAGCGCTGGAACGCAGCGGCTCACCCAGACCGCGCCAACAGCGAGCTGGTGTACCCCGGCACCTGCCGCGCGGGGCTGGGCGGCCGCACCGCACGCGCCTGGCGTTTGCGAACGGATATTCCGGCCTTTTATGTGCCAAACAGGCCTCCAGCCCATGTGGAATATGCGCAACCAGCTATTGATTCAATAGCAAATCAAACCATTGACTGGCATGACCGACGGCTCGGCGACCAGCAGCAAAACGTGGCGGAACAGGTGGGCGACTTTGTGCTGTACCGCGCCGACGGCCTGTTCGCCTACCAGCTCGCCGTGGTGGTGGACGACGCCGCGCAGGGCATCACCGACGTGGTGCGCGGCGAAGACCTGGCTGACAACACCGCGCGGCAAATCGTGCTGCAACGCGCGCTGGGGCTCCCACGCCCCGCTACCTGCACACGCCGCTGGTGCTGGGTGAAAACGGCGAGAAACTTTCAAAGCAAAACGGTGCGCAGGCGCTGGATTTGAGTGATCCGCTGGGGGCGCTGAATGAGGCTGCGGCTGTGTTGGGGTTGGGGGTTCAAGCAGGCTCTGTAGGTGAGGCACTGGCTGTGTGGGTGACGGCGTGGCAAGCAACATGCTGAAAAGAAAAAGCCGCCCTTTTTCAGGCATATGGCCGTGCCTTTCTGCGTCAATCTGCGTCACGGCTTAAAATGAACTGCTCAAGTTTCGTCTTGAACTAGGTTGAATAAGGCGTAGGCGGAAAGAGCCAAAGTGCTTCATTCAGGCTGCCGGGTTTCGCTGCCGGGTTAACGGGGCAGTGCTAATCAAGTGAGACAACGAAATGCCATTCACAGTTGAGGTTGCTGCGCGTTTTGGCGCTGCACTTCGCGGCCAAAAATGAGTTCGGACGCACCTGAACCACATCCAGGTCACCATGAATCCACTTGCCTCGACGCAGCTCTTTAGCCTTTTACAGCGTCTTCCGATCGGCGGTGCGCCTGTTGCCCAAAGCTGAATCACGGGGCCTGCTGGGCAGCGACCGTTCTGGACATTGAACTTGCGTCCGTGATGCAAGAACTGCATCTGGCTCGATGCCGTGGTTCAAAGTCCTTTGAACAACGTGGGCGCGTTGAGTCCGACCTCGTTCAGGACCTTCCAGGCCAACCCTTCGATCAAGTTGAGGACTTTTCATGCGCACGGTATCCAGCGGTCAGCGATCGCATCGATCTACGAGGTGTCCGGAACGTTCGCGCATGGTGTCTCGATGCTGCCCACTTGCCAAAGGTCTGACGCCATATCGGTGCCTGACCTTTGATCAGTTGGCATCAATCTGGCCTCGAAGTGGGTTTCATTGAGTTCCGCTTAAGACCAATTGACCAGTGAATTCCGCCTGATTTGGCATCCAGGAACAAGCAAAGGCTGAAAACAAGGGCCCTTATGCTGCATCAGAAACTGATCTTTTTGACCGTGATTTGCTTGGTGCAACTCCGCCAAACTAGTCAAACGATTCAAAGCTGAGGAGCACAGCCTAACCTATCGCTCCGGCTGAACTCCAGGCTTTTGTCACATCAAAAGACTGCTATCGTTCTCCAAGCCGTTGACGCAGGATCCGCATTGACCAGTGGCTCCGAGACCCGGTCGGTTATGTTACTTCCACTTTCAATGGGCACGCTGGTTTCCGCAGTGATGCAGGACTTCGAGCGGAAACGTGCGGAGGTGATGCAGCGATGGCTACGCAACCGTGTCGTTCAGGATGCGTTAACGCTTACGTCAGGTGCCTCAGCTCTCAGTCAACGTGGGCTTCTTTCGCGCAGTTGGCGTCACGGTCACGGACATGGAAGAACAGCCTGGCGCATGAAGGCAAATTTCTGCGTGTATGACCCTTCGCTAATCAGGGAATTGGCCAGAACACAGACTGATCCGCAGGCGTGTCGGGTGGCTGCGACGGTCAACGAGGTTGTTCGCGCCAGCCAGCCAACGACCGACCAACCCAAAAGCAGCCTCCTTACAATCACCCCCGTGAACGAAGCACCCCCCTCCCCCGAATCAACCGACGCCGCACAGGGCCAAGCCCCCAAGGATGTGGCCTACCCCAAAACCATCAAGAGTTTTGTGCGCCGCGCCGGCCGCACCACCACCGGCCAGACCAAGGCCTTTCAGGAACTGGGCCCCCAATTCATCCTGCCCTACCAGCCAAATGCTATTGATTTGGTAGCTGCTTACGCATATTCCACGGGGGCTGAGGGCCAAAATGACCCCCAAAAAGGGCCATTGGTTCTGGAAATCGGCTTCGGCATGGGCGAGGCCACCGCGCACATTGCGGCGCTGATGCCCGACACGCGTTTCCTGTGCTGCGAGGTGCACCAGCCCGGCGTGGGCGCGCTGCTCAAGCGCATCGGCGAACAGGGCCTGCAAAACATTCGCATCATCTCGCACGACGCCGTGGAGGTGATGGACAACATGCTGCCGCCCGCTTCGCTGGACGGCGTGCACATTTTCTTTCCCGATCCCTGGCACAAGAAAAAGCACAACAAGCGCCGCCTGATTCAAGGCCCGCTGATCGCCAAACTGGCCACGCGCCTGAAGCCCGGCGGCTACCTGCATTGCGCGACCGACTGGCAGCCCTATGCCAAGCAGATTTTGCAGGTGCTGTCGGACGAGCCGCTGCTGAAAAACACCGCCACCATCAGCCACCCCGAGCTGGGTGGCTATGCACCCAAGCCTTTCTACAGGCCGCTGACCAAGTTCGAGAACCGCGGCATCAAGCTCGGCCACGGCGTGTGGGACGTGGTGTTTGTGCGGGTCTGAGACGCGGCTGACCACAACCATGCTGCCCACGCGCGACGGTGTTGGCCCCAGCTGTGTGGGCTTGCCTGAAGGGCCGTGGGCCACCATCACCGACTTTCTGGTTCAGCGCTTTCCGGCCATCCCGCGCCAGACGTGGCTGCAGCGCATGGCTGATGGTGAAGTGGTGGATGAATTCGGCGCGTTGGTGAGTGAGGCGCGCCCTTTTCAGAGCCACATCCGCGTGTATTACTACCGGGCTCTTGAAACAGAAGAGCCCATTCCGTTTGAGGAAGTCATCCTGCATCAGGACGAACACCTCATTGTCGTGGACAAGCCGCACTTCCTGCCGGTCACGCCGTCGGGCAAGTACCTTCAGGAAACGGTGCTGGTGCGCCTCAAACGCAAGCTGGGGCTAAACGAGCTGATTCCGATCCACCGCATTGACCGCGACACGGCAGGGCTGGTGCTGTTTTCCACCCAACCCGCCACGCGCGATGCCTACCAGTCGCTCTTTCGCAAGCGCAGCGTGCACAAGACTTACGAGGCCATTGCACCGTGGCGCACCGACCTGAATTTTCCGCTCACGCGTGAGAGCCGCATCGAGGAAGCCGGTCATTTCATGCTGCAGCACGAGGCAGATGGGCCGCCGAATGCCGTGACGCACATCAGCCTGCTGGAAACAAAAGGCACCATGGCCCGCTATCAGTTGAAACCCGTTACGGGCAAGCGACATCAGTTGCGTGTGCACATGGCGGCGCTGGGCATGCCCATCATGGGTGATGGCCTGTATCCCGTGCTGACGCCTGAGGACGCCGACTATGACCACCCGCTGCAGCTGCTGGCGCAATCGATTGAATTTGAAGACCCGTTGACGGGTTTGCCCCGGCGGTTTGCGAGCCAGCTGCGCCTGACCTTACCCTGAGGCAAGCTTTGCTCTTCAGCTGGTGATGCCGTTGCGCTCCAGCATGTCGCTCACCAGTTCGAGGCGCACCAGCGGGTTGTCCAGTTCCATCAGACGCTGTTTCAGCTCCAGCGGCATGGTCAACAGCTCACACCAGCGGTTGGCCACCCAGGCGCAGTCGTCCAGCAGATAGGGCGCCTGTATCGGCATCTCACTGGCGGGCAAATCACGTTCGCGCAGCTTCGTGATGAGGTTGCCAAGGGCCGTCGCCGATTTCTTCAAATCATCGGGAACGGCAATGGACTGGTCGTCCGGCAGCTGCGAGATGTCAGCCACCCAAAGGCCGTGCTTGAGTTTTTCGTGCCGGGAAATGCGGAACCGCCGGGTTCCCTCGCAACGGATCATCATCAGGCCCGCCTGCGGCGTGGCGAAGTCAACCAGCTTTGCCAGCGTACCTACCGCGTTAAACGTTTCATGCGCAAAACCGTCGCCGCCGGTTGCGGCACCCGGTCTGCGCACCTCGGAACCTTCCGTCAGCGACACCACACCAAACGGCGCACCCGACTTGTGGCACTTGCCAATCATGTCCAGATAACGAACCTCGAATATCCGCAGCGACAGCGACCCACCCGGGTACAACACCGTGCCCAGCGGAAACAGCGGAAGGGAGGTGAGCGACAGGTTTTCTGTCATGCGCGTGAAACTTTCAGTTTGCGGAGTTGAGCATCGCCAGCGACTGGCCCATCACTGATGGATTGAACGCCATGTCAACATGTGCCTCTCCCGTAACCAGCCGGTTGTCTGCACCCGGCAACATGGCGGTAGAAGCAGGAAAAACGATGTTATCGCAATTGGAATAGAAACACGTGAAGCGCTTCAGACGGTCTTCGGGCTCATCCTGCGCGAGTTGCTGCAGCCATTGGCCCTGCCGGCGCATTTCCTCGCCATTGGGAGAAAAAGCAAAACGGCTGAGCCAGGTGCCGTGATGCGGAGACCCGATCGTGATGACATGGTGCACGCGGGAATCGGGTTGCCCTGCCCGATGGCTGGCGCGCAGCCACGCCCGCACGGCCAGCCCCCCCATGCTGTGGCAAATCACCAGAGGAGGCAACCCAGTGGCTTGTGTAACGCGAACAACCGCCGCTTCAATCTCCGGGATGTAATCGCTGATGGAGCCGAAAACCGGCTCCAGGTTCACCGCCGCAAAGGGATGTCCCGTCTTTTGAAGTTGCGTCATCCACGGGTTCCAGAAACCGCGGTTGCACACAAAACCATGGATGAAGACCACGCCTCTTTTCCCATGGGCTTCCCGCACCCCTTCGCCACCCAGCCAGTCGGGTATGGCATTCGAGCGAAAAGGCTGGCGCCACAGAAACACGCGCGGCGCCATGATGGACTCACCCACCCAGGCCCGGACCATGGCGGCCACGCCCGCGTGCGGCACCGTGTCGCGCTTATTGACGATGTAGACCGCAATGAATTCAACCGCGAGAAATACCGCGTGGCCCAGCGTCAGCAGCAGGAGGCCGGCAACCGCCAGTGCGAGCGAAGCCGGCAGTGTCCAGGAAACCCAGACAACGCCGGCAAACACCCAAACCGTAACCAGAAGTTTCTGAAGGAGAGCCAGCATGAGACGGGCCCCTGATCAGTCCGGGCGCGAGTGCTTGCCTGTTCCTCTATTTGCTGGCGGCTTTGGCAGGTGCCTTCGCCTTGTCGGGGGCCGCAGGCGCGGAGGCGGGTGGTGGCTGAATGCCCAGGCGTTTGACAATGGCCTGATCCAGTGCCTTGATCTTGGGTTCGATCAGACCACGGGCCTCCGGCACGAGCTTCTCGGCCAAAGCTTTCTGCATGTCACCCCCAAGCTGCTGGAATTTCTTGTTGATGGGTGACTCGATGATGGCCAGCAGCTGCTTGAGTTCGTCTTCGGTGAATTTTTCTTCGAGCAGGGCGCCAACGGTGCTCGGGGCCAGTTTGAGGGCACGGTCCCGCACCAGTGGCACAGCCTCATCGACGTACTTTTTCAGGTCCGCCTGAATTTCCTTGCCCATCGCCTCGCGCTTTTCCGGCGCAATCCGGTTCTGCAGCACCATATTGGCCTGCTGCATCATTTGCGCGGCTGGCTGCTCCGCCAGAACCCGCGCCATGCCTTCGATGGCCGGCATCTGAAGCGTGAGGACACGCGCCACGAGTTCCTTTTTGGCAGGGCTGGAGGCAGCAGCCTGCGCGTACACCAGGCCAGACTGCCCAAGCAAGCCCAGCATCAACGCCATCATGAGTTTTTTCATCATCTGCTTTCCTGATCAAGACACCCACACAACGCGGTGAATATCTATACCAGTATTATCGTTGTCCATCCAGATACCCTCCCCGTCGCCCCTAAATCCCCTCATGACCCTTGATATCAACGTTCAGCGGCTGGCCACACGCAATCGCACGCTGGCGCAGGAGCTGCACCTGAGCGTGCCGGGCGGCGTCATACATACGATCATGGGAACCAGCGGCTCGGGCAAGTCCAGCCTGCTGGCAGCGGTGTGCGGGACATTGGACGAAAGCCTGACGTTCGAAGGCCGCGTCACGCTCAACGGCCGGCGTATCGACCAGCTACCCACTGAAAAGCGCCGCGTGGGCATTCTTTTTCAGGAGGATCTGCTTTTTGCCCATATGAACGTGCGCGAGAACCTGCTTTTTGCGGTTCCTCCGGGTAGGGCGGCTGAGCGTGAGGAACGGGTGAAACAGGGTTTGCAAGACCTTGAAATGGCTGAATTCGCCCATTCGGACCCGGCCACCCTGTCAGGCGGCCAACGGGCGCGCGTGGCCCTGATGCGGGCTCTGCTGGCTGACCCGCTGGCGCTGCTGCTCGATGAGCCGTTCTCGAAGCTGGACGCTGCCTTGCGGGAGCGCATGCGGCAATTTGTATTCGCGCTTGTAAGAAAACGGCAGATTCCCGTACTAATGGTGACTCATGATGAATCCGATGTGGCCGACCCCGCGCATGTCACACACCTTTAAAACCAGCCATGCTTGACCGCGCCGCCACCGCCTTGATCAAACCCGTCATCAACCGCCTGGCGCGGGTAGCCGTGCGCGTGGGGCTGACGGCCAACCAGATGACGTTGATTGGTTTCATGATTGGCCTGGTTGCTGCAATATTAATAGCTTCTCATGCATATCTGGCGGGGGCTGCAGCCATATTATTGTCCCGATTGGGCGATGCCCTGGATGGCGCCATGGCACGCCAGAAGCAACCCACCGATGCGGGCGGATTTCTGGACATCGCGCTGGATTTTTTGTTTTATGCCGCCATTCCGCTGGCATTTGCCGTAGCGCAACCGCAAACCAATGCGCTGGCCGCAGCCGTGTTGCTGGCCGCCTTCATCGGGACCGGCTCCAGCTTTCTGGCATTTGCCGTCATGGCCACCAAACGCGGGATGACCAGCCTGGACTATCCCAGCAAGTCGTTCTACTTTCTGGGTGGCCTGACCGAGGCTACTGAAACGCTGGTGTGTTTCATGGCCATGTGTTTATGGCCACAGCATTTTTCCGAAATCGCCTATGTGTTTGCTGCACTGTGTGCGGCGACTATCGTCATGCGTATTGGCTGGGGCTGGCGCCAGTTTTCATAAAAACACTGAAGAAACCCATGAAAAGTAAAAAAAACCTGCTCCTGATGGCGCTGGTCGCCCTGATCGCCCTTTTCTTTTTGTTTGACCTTGGGCGTTTTTTCAATCTGGCATTCATCAAGGAGCAACAAAGCAGTTTTGCCGACCTGTACAGCCAGCGCCCGGCAATGGTGATAGCCACCTACTTTGTGATGTATGTGTTGATCACAGCCCTGTCACTGCCAGGCGCAGTCATCATGACGCTGGCGGGAGGGGCCATTTTCGGACTGGTTTGGGGCACGGTGGTGGTGTCGTTCGCGTCCACCATCGGGGCCACGCTGGCCATGCTCGCGGCGCGTTACCTGCTGCGCGACAGCATTGAGGGCCGGTTTGGGAAGAAACTCGACGAGGTGAACAAAGGCATTGAGAAAGAAGGTGGTTTTTACCTCTTCACACTGCGTCTGGTGCCGCTGATCCCCTTCTTCGTGCTGAACCTGCTGATGGGTTTGACCAAGATGAAGACCTGGACCTACTTTTGGGTCAGCCAGCTCGGCATGTTTGCAGGCACCGTGGCCTACGTGAATGCAGGCACCGAGATTGCCAGGATCGATTCATTGCGCTCCATCCTCTCGCCAGGGTTGCTGGGCTCGTTTGTGCTGCTGGGCCTGCTACCGCTGGTGATTAAAAAAGTGCTCGACTACGTGAAGCGGCGCAAGGTGTATGCGCGATGGAACGCCGTCAAACCCAAAAGTTTTGACCGCAATCTGGTGGTGATCGGCGGTGGTGCCGGTGGGCTGGTGTCGGCCTATATTGCCGCTGCGGTTAAAGCCAAAGTCACGCTGATCGAAGCCCACAAGATGGGCGGCGACTGCCTGAACTACGGCTGCGTGCCCAGCAAGGCACTCATCAAAAGCGCCAAGCTGGCGCACCAGATGAAGCACGGCACGCGGTACGGCTTGGCCGACGCACAGCCCGCTTTCAGCTTCAAAGCGGTGATGCAGCGCATTCATGCCGTCATCGCCGCGATCGAGCCGCACGACAGCGTGGAGCGCTACACCGGCCTGGGCGTGGAGGTGCTGCAAGGCTACGCCAAAATTGTGAACCCGTGGACGGTGGAGATTGCGCTGAACGATGGCAGCAAGCAGACGCTGACAACCCGCTCCATCGTCATCGCCGCCGGGGCGCAGCCCTTTGTGCCACCGCTGCCAGGCATCGGTGACGTGGGCTATGTGACCAGCGACACGCTGTGGGATGAGTTCGTGAAGCTGGACGACATCCCCAAGCGCATCGTCGTGCTGGGCGGTGGTCCCATTGGCTGCGAGCTGGCACAGAGTTTTCAGCGCCTGGGTGCCCAGGTGACGCAAGTGGAGATGGCGCCGCGCATCATGATTCGCGAAGACGAAGAGGTGTCTGCGCTGGCCAAAGCCTCGTTGCAGGCCGATGGCGTGCAGGTGCTCACCGGCCACAAGGCGCTGCGCTGCGAGAAATCGGGAGACGTCAATGGTGATGTCAAAGCCATCATCGTCGAGCACCAGGGCCAGGAGGTCCGCATCGAGTTTGATGCCCTGCTGTGCGCCGTGGGTCGCGTGGCGCGCCTCACCGGCTACGGGCTGGAAGACCTGGGCATTCCCACCAACCGCACCGTTACCACCAACGAATATTTAGAGACTATTTACCCCAATATCTTTGCGGCAGGCGACGTGGCCGGGCCGTTCCAGTTCACGCATACCGCGGCGCACCAGGCCTGGTACGCGGCGGTGAATGCGCTGTTTGGCACCTTCAGGAAATTCAAGGTCGATTACTCGGTGATTCCGTGGGCCACATTCATCGATCCCGAGGTGGCCCGCGTGGGCCTGAACGAGCAGGAAGCCAAAGAAAAAGGCATTACCTACGAGATGGTGAAATACGGCCTGGACGATCTGGACCGTGCCATTGCGGACAGCGAAGCGCACGGTTTCGTCAAAGTGCTGACCGTGCCGGGTAAAGACAAAATTCTGGGCGCCACCATTGTTGGTACACACGCCGGCGACCTGCTGGCCGAGTACGTGCTGGCGATGAAACACGGGCTGGGCATGAACAAGATTCTGGGCACCATCCACACCTACCCGACCCTGGCAGAGGCCAACAAGTACGCGGCTGGAGAATGGAAGCGTGCGCACCAGCCCAGAAAGCTGCTCGAATGGGTAGCCAAATATCACACCTGGAAGCGGGGGTAGGCCATGCAATCCACATTCTTCAATCGCCGAAACGCTATGGTTTCAATAGCTGCTTGCGCAATATTGACAAGGGTTGGAGGCACTTTTGGCCAAATTTCTGGCACATTTGACCACCAATATGCCGCTTGGGATGTTCTGCTCAAGAAACATGTGAGATGGCTGTCCGACAACAAGCAGTCCCGCGTGAACTACAAAGCCTTTGCCGCAGACAAGGCCGAGTTCAAAAAAGTGCTGGATGCCTTCAGCGCTGTGCCCAGGGCAGACTTTGACAAATGGACCCGCGAACAGCAAATGGTGTTTCTGACCAACGCCTACAACGCGTTCACCATCCAGCATATTTTGTCGAAGTACCCGGACCTCAAGTCCATCAAGGACCTGGGCTCCCTCATCCAGTCCGCCTGGAAGAAGAAGTTCTTCACGCTGCTGGGGGAAGAGCGCCATCTGGACTGGATTGAGCACGAACAACTGCGCCCCCGCTACAACGAGCCGCGCATTCACGTGGCCGTGAACTGTGCCAGCATCGGCTGCCCCGCCCTGCCACCCGAGGCCTTCACGCCCGCCAGATTTGACACGCAGCTCGAAGAAGGTATGGTGCGATTTCTGGGCGACCGCACCCGTAACCGCATGGCTGATGGCAAACTGGAAGTCAGCCAGATCTTCAAGTGGTTCCGTGAAGATTTTGAAAAAGGCAACAAGGGCTTTTCAAAGCTGGAAGACGTATTTGCCAAATACGCGGAACAATTGGCCGATGTGAGCGCGGACCGCGAGAAAATAAAGGCTAAAAGTGTTTCAATCACGCACCTTGACTACGACTGGTCGCTTAACGATCTGGGTCGCTAGCCTCCTCTTCACCAGTCTCATCTTCATCTGCCCGTCCGTGGCCCGGGCGCAGAAATTGCAGCCTTTTTCTACCTCAGGCCTTGAAAGCCTTCCACCGCCATGGCGGGCAGTTGGATTGCCAAACGCCAAGACACCACTCACCCGGCTCGATGTCGTTTCAATTGACGGCATGCGCGTCCTGCGGCTGACCAGTGACAAATCGTATGGCAACGCACTGCATGAATTGGTGCCCGTTGTACCTGGGCAAGGCAGCCTTCTACGCTGGCAATGGCGGCTCGACCAGCCCCTGATGGCGGCAGACCTGCGAACAAAAGGCGGTGACGACGCCGCCCTCAAGGTATGTCTGCTGTTTGACATGCCGCTGGAGAAACTGGGGGTCCTGGAACGCAATGTCCTGCGGCTGGCCCGAGCCGCCAGCCCGGAAAAACTGCCTGCGGCTACGTTGTGCTACGTGTGGGACCACCTCTATCCGGCCAATACCGAACTCCCCAATGCGTTCTCCCCACGGTTGCGGTTTATCGTGCTCGACTCCGGTGAAAAACAACTGGGGCAGTGGATTGCCCACGAGCGGGACATCGTTGCCGATTTCAGGCGTGCCTTTGGGCACGAAACCGACACCACACCGCCACTCATTGGCATTGCAGTAGGCGCCGACTCTGACAACACCCGCAGCGCAAGCCTGGCCTACCTCGGTGACCTGACCCTCACATTTGCGCCTCCGCAGGCCAGCAGTGTGCCGCCAGTTCCCGTGAAACAATAGCGGGCATGACCGCCTTCCCGACGACCGTGCCACCGGGCACTGGCCAAAGGCACCTGGTTCTTCTGGGTGCTGGCCAATCTCACCTGAATGTACTGGCCCAATGGGCCATGCGCCCGGTGGCTGGCGTTCAGGTCACTCTGGTCACTCCGCACCCCGGGCACCTGAATGCGTACCTGTTGCCCGGACTGGTTGCAGGGCAATACCCGCTTGAAGATTGCACGATTGCACTGGAACCCCTGATCCACAACAGCGGGATTCGCTGGGTCCAGCGGCATGCCGCTGGACTGGATGCACAGGCCCAAACCATTTTGCTGGACGACGGGAGCAAACTGCCCTACGACTGGCTGTCCATCAACACAGGCCTCACCCAGGATCGCAGTCGTGTGGAGCAGTCGATGCCGGGCGCACGGGAGCACGGCCTGTTTATCCGGCCGCCCGAGACCTTTGCTGCGCTGTGGCCCCGTGTGACGGAATTGCCGGCAGAGGACTCGCGCAGCGTAGCGGTTGTCGGCGGCGACATCACCGCCATCGAACTCGCCATGGCGATCCGCCATCGCCTGCCCCATGCAGCCGTGGCACTGATCACGGATGGAAATGCAGTGGCATCAAACCTGCCCGTTGCCATGCAATCCTGTATCGAACGGGCGCTCAAAAAGCGGCGCATCACCATACTGATTGACACCGTGACCGGATTGCAGCGCGGCGAAGCCCTGCTGGGCTGTGGTGCCCGCCTGGCCTGTGACATACCCGTTGTGGCCAGCGACGCTGGAGCACCATCGTGGCTGGTGCCCAGCGGCCTGGCGCTGGACCAGACAGGCCTGATTCTGGTAGATGGCTGTCAGCGTTCAACCAGTCATGCCAATGTGTACGCTGCCGGCGGTGTGTGCACGCAAGACGGCTCGGCTGGCCTGTATGGGAATCTCGCCGCAGCGACAGCCGGCCTCCAGCCCCAACCCCTCGCCGGAAAACATGCAGCGCTGCAATCCGTCTCCTGCGGAGATGGCTCCGCCATCGCATGCTGGCACGGGTTATGTTTGCAGGGCCGGTTGCCGGGATGGTGGAAGCAACGGGCAGACAGGCTGTCTGTTCAGCGGTATCGACACCCTGTCAGGTGATCAGGCGCCGGCCTAAAGTGTTTTGGACAAAACACTCACATAGTCGTGATGTTGCGTATTGATTGTTGAGACACGGTATTCCACAGGTTTGTCCCCAAAAGTAAGCGCAACCCGATGGACCTCGATAACCGGCAAGCCGACGTTCACGCCCAGAATGCGTGCAGTAGATCGGTCAGTTGCTGCCGCACGGGCCCGCTCCTGCGCCCTGAGCACCGTGATACCAAATTCCGCCTGATAGAGGCTGTAGATCGTGCTGGGCCGGTCCAGCAAACGCTTTTCGGTCAAACCCCTGAACAGCAGCGCAGAGATCGTGATGTGGTCATGCACCACCGCCCTGTCATCCAGTGACAGGCGGTTGTCAATCCGGAATACCGGGTCGCCCGTCTTGATCCGCAATACGGCAGCTTCAATCTCGCCAGCCCGATCCTTCTCAAATCCCATGCACTCGACTACTGGATACTGATGTGACTGCAAGCCGTCTGTGACTTGCGGATCCGAACGCGGTTCAATGTGAAAGAAATGAAAGAAGAACCGGTCGTTGTTATGCAGTGCAACAAAAGTGCCTTTGCCCTGGCGTCGCACCAACACGTGCTCGTGGACAAGCTCATCCACAGCACGCCGCAGGGTACCAATACTGACCTGTAACGCTTCGGCAATGGTCGTTTCGTTGGGCAACATCTGACCGGGCCGGCAACGACCGGATTCGATCAGGCGCTGCAATTCCCGCTTCACCTGTCGATACAGTGGCCCAGTTCCGGTATTGGCAAGGGGCTCAAGCTCCAGCGGGTTGGAATTCATCCTGAATCAATGTGAGTCAAAACATCAACTATACATCTGAGTCATTTATATGACTTGATTGACAGGGTTTTCGCGCTCACTAAACTTTCAATCTTTACAGGCACCAGAGAGAAAGGCGATTCAATGATTCACTTTGTTTTGCACGACGCCAAAGACACCGTGGCAGTCGTCGTTGTGGAAGGTGTGAAGTCCGGCACGGCAATGACCGGCTGGATCATGGATGAAGATCGCATGATCAACGTTCAGGCGCAACAGGATATTCCGATCGGGCACAAAGTCGCATTAAAGGACATGGTCGTCGGCGATACCGTCTGGAAATACGGCATCGATATGGGCAAGGTCGTGGCGCCCATCAAGACAGGCCAGCATGCTCACGTCCACAACATCAAAACAAAACGCTGGTAGAAAAGGAGCCATCATGTCCGTCATTGACAAAAACACCACTTTCCTCGGCTATCGGCGTGAAAACGGTCGGGTCGGCATTCGCAATCACGTCATCATCCTGCCGCTGGACGATCTGTCCAACTCGGCAGCTGAAGCCGTGGCTCACAATATCAAGGGTGCCATGGCCATACCGCACCCTTACGGTCGCCTGCAGTTTGGTGCTGACCTTGAACTCCACTTCCGTACCCTGATCGGCGCTGGCTGCAACCCCAACGTGGCAGCAGTGGTGGTGATCGGCATTGAAGACGGCTGGACCCAGAAGGTTGTGGAAGGCATCGCCAGCACAGGCAAGCCCGTCTGCGGCTTTGGCATTGAAGGCCATGGCGACCATGACACCATTTTGCGGGCTAGCAAAGCTGCACGCGAATATGTGCAATGGGCCAGTGAGAAGCAGCGTGAAGTCTGCGGTATCTCGGAACTGTGGGTTTCCACGAAATGCGGTGAGTCTGACACCACATCGGGTTGTGGGGCCAACCCGACGGTAGGCAACGCCTTTGACAAGTTGCATCCGCTGGGCAACTATCTGTGCTTCGGCGAAACCACTGAATTGACAGGTGGTGAACACATCGTCGCTGATCGCTGCGTCAACGACAAGGTGCGGGAACAGTTCATGTTCATGTTCAACCGTTACCAGGACGTGATCAACCGCCACAAAACGAGCGATTTGTCCGACTCCCAGCCCACCAAAGGGAATATCGCAGGAGGTTTGACGACCATCGAAGAAAAGGCTCTTGGCAACATCCAGAAAATCGGCAAGAAGTGCACGGTTGACGGCGTGATCGACAAGGCTGAAATGCCTACGCACCCCGGTTTGTGGTTCATGGACTCCTCCAGTGCTGCCGCGGAGATGGTCACTTTGTGCGCAGCATCCGGCTACGCCATCCACTTCTTCCCTACCGGGCAAGGCAATGTGATTGGCAACCCCATCGTGCCGGTGATCAAGATATGTGCGAATCCCCGCACGGTTAGGTTGATGAGCGAGCACGTTGACGTGGACACGTCAGGCTTGCTGCAACGCGAGATCACGCTGGATCAAGCAGGCGACCAGCTCCTGGCGTGCATGTTGCGCACGGCGAACGGCCGCCTGACAGCAGCCGAGGCTTTGGGCCACCGCGAGTTCGTGTTGACACGGCTTTTTGAGTCAGCCTGAAAGCGCACGCGCATGGCCCGAATCGTCATCTGCGAATTCATGGACGAGCGTGCGGTGGCGCAACTCAGCGCCCGGCATGACGTGCTCTACGATCCTCAATTGCAGAAGGAGCCATTTCGCCTGCTAGAGGAGGCATCGACGTGTGATGTATTGATTGTCCGCAACCTCACGCAGGTGCGCGGGGAACTTCTGTCCGGAATGGCGCGCTGCAAAGTCGTCGGGCGACTGGGAGTCGGACTTGACAATATCGACGTGTCTGGCTGCGAGGCCAAATCCATCAAGGTCATTCCTGCCACAGGCGCCAACGCCCTGAGTGTCGCCGAGTATGTAATTGCCAGCGCGATGATGCTGTTGCGTGGTGCCTATACGTCTACTTCAGCCGTCATTGCCGGCAAGTGGCCGCGAGCGGCTCTCAGCAATGGCCGCGAAACATCAGGCAAAACGCTCGGCATCATCGGTTTCGGCTCCATTGGCCAGCTTGTGGCACGAATGGCGAACGGGCTGGGCATGAAAGTGATTGCGTTTGATGCGCTGCTTGACGCGAGCAATCCCGTTTTCGGGCAGAACGGCTCCACCTGTGCGAACCTTCAGCAAGTCATCACCCAATCGGATGTGGTGACTTTGCATGTGCCGCTGGTAGACGGAACACGTGGACTATTCAATGCTGATCGTATCGCTTCCATGAAGCCTGGAGCGGTGTTGATCAACACGTCACGCGGCCATATTGTTGACGTCGTGGCATTGGCCAGTGCGCTCAAATCGGGGCATCTGGGTGGCGCGGCACTGGACGTATTTGATGCAGAGCCGATGCCTGCAAGTGCCTGTTTTGAGGACTGCCCCAATCTGCTGCTCACACCTCATATATCTGGCGTCAGTGCAGAATCCAACGAACGGGTATCGTTCATGATTGCTCAAAAAGTACTGGAAAGTCTGGGCTGATGGCACATCTATCGATTCACGCAGCAACTGAATTGGTTTCTACTGCCTTGAGAAAAGCGGGTGCCAGCGAAGCGATGGCCAACAGCACTGCCAAGGCACTTGTTCTTGCCGAATCCCAGGGCCTTGCCTCTCATGGGCTGAGTCGGGTGCCTCAATACGCTACCCATTTGCGCAACGGCCGCGCGAATGGCCAAGCCGTTGCCACGGTGACCCGACACAAGGGTGCTGCCATACTGGTAGACGCCCAACAGGGCCTGGCTTTTCCAGCATGCGACTTGGCCATTCAGGAAGCCATTCAAACTGCAAGGCAATTTGGCGTGTGTTTTGTCGGCGTGACCAATAGCCACCATTGCGGCGTCGTCGTTGATCACCTCAGGGCCGTTGCTGCCGGGGGGATGGTTGGATTGGGATTTGCCAATTCACCAGCGGCAATGCCTGCGGCCGGCGGGAAACATCCCATCTTCGGAACCAACCCGATTGCGGCAGTTTTTCCACGGAAAGATACCGACCCGCTCATGATTGACCTGTCTCTCAGTGAGGTTGCCCGTGGCAAACTGATGGTAGCCGCCAAGGAAGGCAAGCCCATCCCGCTGGGTTGGGCTTTGGATATCGATGGGAACCCCACGACAGATCCAAAAGCAGGCATGGCGGGCTCCATGCTGCCAGTGGGTGCCGTGAGCAGCCCCAAGGGATCCATGCTGGCGCTGATTGTGGAATTGCTGGTCACGGCCGTCATCGGCGCGCAATTCGGATTCGAGGCCTCGTCTCTACTTGTTGACGAAGGCAACCAACCACGACTCGGTCAGGCGTTCATCGTCATTGATCCGGGCGCGCTCGCTGGTATCGACGTCTACTATGAGCGCATGGAGTGCCTGATCACCGAGATGTTGATGGACGACGGTGTTCGCCTTGCCGGAGCCCGCCGCCTTGAACTGGAGCGCAAGGCTACTCACGATGGCATTGTGATCCCCGACGCATTGCAAGCGCAGCTGGACGTCCTCGCAGCCTCCTGAGTCGCTCAGCTAGGTGGAGCTGCGGCAAACCAGTTCAGGTTGCAGCACCTCATGTTGCGGAAGTATCATCCGCCCAGCCTTCAGCGCCTGTTGCATGGCCAGCAGCAGTTCGGCACATTTGCGACCGATGTCATAGCGTTTGACACTCACTGTGCTCAATCCTGCGCCCAACTGGCTCGAGATGGGGAAATCGCCAAAGCCCAGCATCGCGACTTTGCCCGGTATGTCAATTCCCTGATCAAACGCCTGCATGAATGCACCAGCAGCAAGATGGTCATTGGCAAAGGCCATGGCGCGGGGCAAGCCGGTTTTTTGCAGGGCTTGCAGCGCCAGCCGGCCGGCCTGCATCGGCTCCAGCGAGGTGGCCTGATAAACAGCCACGCTGATTCCCGCTGCATGCGCAGTTGCTGCAAAAGACTGCCCGCGCTCATGGGCGCGGAAGTCCTCGCGCACGCCACTGTCCACGTACACCACATCACGATAACCACGCTCTACCAAATAAGTGGCCATCAGCGCACCGACCGCCCGGTGGCTGAATCCAATCTGCGCAAACGCTTTGTCGGTCGGATCGTGGTCCCATATTTCCAGCACAGGCATCCCATTGCGCTGAGCCTGACGCATCAGCGACAACGCACCGGGACTGTGGCGCCGTCCTGTGACCACCAGGCCAGACGGCGACCAACCCAGGACTGCGCGAATCTGCTCCTCCTCACGCTCAAGTGAGTAGTTGGTCGAAGCCAGCAAAAGCTCCAGACCGTGTGCCTGCAACGTATCACTCAACCCTTGAACCGACTCGGCAAAAATGGAACTGGCAATACTCGGAATAATGGCCGCCACCATGCTGGACTGCCCGGTGGCCAGCATGCCGGCCTGTTTATTGGGTGTATAGCCCGTCTCGGCGAGGGCAGCGCTAATCCTGCACGCCGTCTCCGGCGCAACCAGTTGTGGCGACCTCATGAAGCGTGAGACAGTCATGGTCGTCACACCGGCACGCTTGGCTACGGTAGCCTGCGTCGCGCGCCCGTGGCCGCGCCCGGTGCGGTTTCGACTTGGCAATTCCGGGTCAACTTCAAGTGATATAGATGAATTTTTAGGGTTTATCACGATGACAAATTAGACAAGCATTGTTAATGTTAGCGCTAACACAAATTTAGCCAATTAGTGAAAACACCCATCAAGTCACTTGCCGACCTTCGCTCCCGTCGCTGGTTTGCCGACAATGGCATGCGTGGCTTTGCGCATCGTCAACGCATGCAACAGCAAGGTGTACGTCGCGAGGACGTGATGGAGCGGCCCATCGTCGCCATCATCAACACTTGGAGCGATCTTTCGCCGTGTCACGCCCACCTGCGCGAGCGTGCAGAAAGTGTCAAAAAGGGCATCCTGATGGCGGGCGGCTACCCGGTTGAGCTCCCCGCCATGAGCCTGGGCGAGGTCATGGTGAAACCAACCACGATGCTGTACCGTAACTTTCTGGCCATGGAGGTGGAAGAACTGCTACGAAGCCTGCCTTGTGACGGTGCGGTGTTGCTGGCTGGCTGCGACAAAACCACGCCGGGCACGGTGATGGGCGCCATCAGCATGGACATCCCCACCATTTTCTGTCCCGCGGGGCCCATGCTCAATGACCGCCATGTTCAGAACGGCGTCAGCCGCACTATTGGAGCCGGCACCCATACCCGCATGTTCTGGGATGACTATCAGGCGGGCAAGCTGGATGCTGCAGAACTGGTCGCGCTTGAAGCAAGAATGACCAGGGCCCCCGGCACCTGCAACACCATGGGGACAGCTTCAACCATGACAGCATTGGTTGAAGCAATGGGCCTGGCATTACCAGGCTCCACCAGTATTCCAGCCATGGATTCAGCCCATATCCGCATGGCAACCGATTGCGGCGAACGCATCGTTGGCATGGTGTGGGAAGACCTCAAGCCATCCCGATTGCTCACCCGTGGATCTTTTCAAAATGCAATGGCAGTGCAAATGGCGTTGGGCGGCTCAACCAACGCGGCAGTCCACATCATTGCGATGGCCCGACGTGCCGGCATTGCGCTGACGCTGGCTGACCTTGATGTGATGGGGCGACGCGTGCCGGTTCTGGCCAATCTGTTCCCAAGTGGTGACCGGTTAATGGAAGATTTTTACTATGCTGGCGGTTTGCCGGCCTTGATGAAAACCATCGAATCCGAACTTTGCGCAAATGCGTTGACAGTCACCGGTCAAACCATGATGGCCAACATCGCAACGGCAAAAGTCCAGGATGAAACCGTGATCCGGCCACTCAGTAATCCGGTTAGCCCTGCTGGCGCACTGGCGGTGCTGCATGGCAATCTGGCGCCACATGGCGCCGTGATCAAGCCCAGCGCCGCCAGTGAAACACTTCTTAAGCACTCAGGCAGGGCGCTCGTTTTTGACAACCAGCCTGACATGCTCAGAGCAATGGCCGACGAGTCGCTGGATTGTGATGAAAACACCGTGCTGGTGCTGCGCAATGCTGGACCCGTCGGAGCACCTGGCATGCCCGAATGGGGCAACCTGCCCATTCCCAAGAAACTCCTGAAAACTGGTGTACGAGACATGCTGCGTTTGTCCGACGCACGCATGAGTGGCACCCACTACGGAACCTGCGTGCTGCACATTTCTCCCGAAAGCGCTGTCGGCGGACCACTGGCCCTTGTCCAGACCGGCGACACCATTGAACTGGATGTTGCTCAACGCAGGCTGCACCTGAATGTGAGCGAGGATGTCCTGGCACAGCGTCGGTTGGAATGGAAAGCGCCGGTGCAAACCCATCAACGCGGCTACGCCCAGCTCTACCAGCGCCACGTGACCCAGGCGCACGAAGGCTGCGATTTTGACTTCCTTCAGGGGACTGCACCTACTCCTGAGCCCGTTATTTTTTGAAACCACACCATGCAAAACCCTTTCAAAGCCCTGCTTGCACGAAAAGACTTTCCCGGTGGTTACGCCGTTGGTTCATGGATCATGTCTGCCAGCCCGGTCGTCGCCGAAGCCATGGGTTGTGCAGGTTTCGACTGGGGCGTGGTAGACATGGAGCACACGCCCCTGGATCAAATGGATTTGATCCACATGTTGCAGGCTATTGCTGGTACGTCCATGCTGCCAATCACACGTGTGCCCTGGAATGACGCGGTTATGGTTAAGCGGGTGCTGGATGCAGGCGCTCAAACCCTCATGTTCCCCTACATACAGTCTGCCGAAGAGGCACGCCGTGCCGTCGCAGCAACCAAATACGCCCCTCAAGGTGTGCGGGGCATGGCGGGCATGAGCCGAGGCTCACGTTTTGGTACCGTGAAAGACTATTTCAAGGTAGCAAACGATGCGGTCAGCGTCCTCCTCCAGATTGAAACACCCGAAGCAATGGCCAACATTGAGGAAATCGCGTCTGTGCCAGGCGTTGATTCACTCTTCTTCGGTCCTGGCGATCTCAGTGGAGCCATGGGTCACACGGGCAACCTGATGCATGAAGATGTTGTCAAACTCATGGCTGACGGCGTCAAGCGTTGCCATGCCGTGGGCAAATCGGTGGGTACAGTTGGCGGCACGCCCGAAGCCGTAGCCATTTACAGAACCTCGGGCTTTGACTACATTGGCTGCGCCTCTGATCTGGGCCTGATGATGCGTAACTGCGCGGCAGTTCTGTCCACCATCCGGTCCCAGAACATCGTGGTTCAGTCCCAGGGTTATTGACATGGCCAGCGTCGAACTCAAACAGGTCGTCAAGTCGTATGACGGCAAAAACAACGTCATTCACGGGATTGACCTTGAAATACGCCATGGTGAATTTGTAGTGTTTGTCGGCCCCAGTGGCTGCGGCAAGTCCACCCTGCTTCGCATGATCGCAGGACTGGAATCCATCACCGGCGGTGACGTGGTGATCGACGGCAGACGCGTCAATGACGAACCACCCCGCAATCGGGACATCGCAATGGTGTTCCAGGACTATGCGCTGTATCCGCACAAAAGCCTGTATGACAACATGGCCTTTGGCCTGCGTTTGCGCAAGACGTCTGAAGAGGAGATCAACAGAAGAGTCATGGACGCTGCCCGGCTGCTGAAAATCGAGCACATGCTGGATCGCAAACCTGCCGCCCTGTCCGGGGGACAACGACAGCGTGTCGCAATCGGACGTGCCATCGTGCGCCAGCCCAAAGTGTTTCTCTTTGATGAACCGTTAAGCAACCTTGATGCGCAACTGCGGGGAGAGATGCGCACCGAGATCAAGAAGTTGCATCAACGTCTGGGCGCCACCATCATCTATGTAACACACGACCAGGTTGAGGCGATGACCCTCGCTGACCGTATTGCTGTCTTGAGCGCGGGCAGGACGATGCAGTATGCCAGCCCCAGCAATATCTACAACACACCTGCGGCCACGTTCGTTGCGGGCTTCACAGGTTCGCCACCCATGAACCTCGTGCCCTGCCAGGTCTCAGGGGACCGGGTCAGTCTGGGAACGAGCACGTTCAACCTTCCATCGGGTCTGGCCGGCAAGGCGCTTGGCGTAAAGCGCGTGAGCTTCGGAATCCGGCCTGAAAACATTGGACTGGCGCCTGTGGACGGGTCCGTCCCGGTCAATGCCAATGTCGTTCTCACCGAGCCGCTGGGCGCGGAAACACTGGTCACCTTCAACGTGGGAGGAAATGAACTGGTGGCCCGTTGTGCAGCAAGTTTCAACACTACGCCCGGCACAACCATGCCGGTATATATGAGCCAACCCCACATGCATCTGTTTGATGCAGAAAGCGGGGTTGCATGCCGATAGGCCCGCCAGATCAAATTTTCCTTTCCCGTTTGTTTGAGTGATTTGAAATCTATTATTTTTAGGAGACTGACATGAAACGCCTTAGCTTGACTACCCTGGCCACAGTGGCCTTGAGCGCCTCTATGGTGGGCAATACGTTCGCCCAGCAGACCACGCTGCGTGTTTTTTCGGGAGGGCAAAACCAGCGCCCTGACCTCATGCGCAAGCTCTTTGACGAGTATCAAAAAGCCAATCCCAATGTCAAGATTGACATCGAAACCGGTGGTGCAACTTCGGAGTTGCAGCGCCAGTACCTGAGCACGGTGCTGAACGCGAAAGACTCCGCGATCGATATTTACCTGATCGACATCGTCAACCCTGCCCAATACCTGGGTGCGGGTTGGCTTGAGCCACTGGACGCTTACGTTGGTGGACCCAATGCCATGAAACCTTACTTGCCGGTTTACGCCCAGGCGAACGTGGTCAACGGCAAAGTGGCGGCTATGCCAGCATTTGCAGATGCCATGTTCATGTACTACCGCAAGGACCTGCTTGAAAAGTACGGCATCAAGGAACCTAAAACCTGGGACGAATTGGCCGCAGCATCCAAAAAGATTCAAGACGGAGAGAAAAATCCCAATTTGCAGGGCCTCAGCATCCAGGGTGCTCCAATTGAAGGCGCAGTTTGCACATTCCTTCTGCCCTACTGGAGTATGGGTAAGGCATTCAACGATGGCGCTGGAAAGATGACGCTCGACAAGGATGCCGCGGCCAAAGGCATGGATATATGGCTAAAGATGGTCGATCAGGGCGTGATCAAGAAGAATGTAGCTGAGGTGACAACGCCGGCCACGGTCAATGAGTTCAAGGCTGGCCAAGTGGCATTTGCCATCAATTGGGGGTTTGCCTGGGATCGTTTTAAAGACGATGCTGACAGCCAGGTCAAGGGAAAAGTTGGCGTGATGCCACTACCCGCCGTGGCTGGCGGCAAGAGTGCAACCTGCGTGGGAGGCTGGCAGTGGGCTGTGAGCGCCTTCAGCAAGAGTAAACCGGAGGCAGCCAAACTGGTTCAGTACATGGCCTCTCCTTCGTCTTCGAAGTTCCTCGCTGTGGAAGGTTCGTTGCTGCCAACGATTCAGAGCGTCTACACGGATGCCGACGTGACCAAAGCGGTACCCTGGTTCAAAGATGCTGCCAATGTCGTCATTGCTGGCCAGGCCCGTCCGATCAGCGCACGCTATGGCGAAGTCAGCGACGCTATCCGCACGACGGCCAGCGCCATCCTTGCCCGCACCAAAACACCAGCAGAAGGTGTGGCAGAAATTGACAGCAAACTATCTCGCGTGATGCGATAATCCGGCACACCGCCCTTGCCGCTGCCGATCTCTCTGCATCGGCAAGGGTCCACGCCAATCACAACCATTTATTGTGGCTTTCGAAAAAATCCGGGATCCGTCTGAAAAGACGTTGGCGGTTTTACTACTGGCACCTGCCTTCCTGTTGATCGCATTGATTGTGGTCTACCCGATTGGAAAGTTGATCTACAACAGCTTCTTTGACCTGCGTTTATCAGGTGGTTCGGGGGCATTCGCCTTCGTGGGTTTGCAAAACTACAAAGACGCATGGGTAGATAGGGATTTCTGGAATGCAGCAAGCAACACGATTCTGATCACATTGATTACCGTTCCAGGGGCCCTCGTCGTGGGCTTGGGCCTCGCCATGCTGGCCAATCTCCCCTTCAAGCACAAATGGCCGGTTCGTCTGGCACTGCTGTTGCCGTGGGCACTGCCACTGAGTTTTGCAGGCCTCATCTTCGCGTGGTTCTTTCATACCGAGTACGGTTTTGTCAACGATGTCATGCGTCGGCTATCGCTCCAAAGCGAACCTACGATGTGGTTGCTGCGACCAAATTGGGCATTCACGGCCATCTGCGCCACGATCATCTGGAAAACCTCTTCCTTCATGGCTTTGATCCTGCTGGCCGGGTTGCAGATGATCCCTAAGTCGTTGTATGAGGCTGCAGAGGTAGACGGCGCCAGCAAATGGCAGCAGTTCTGGCAGATCACCATCCCCATGCTGATGCCCAGCATCGTCGTGGCCCTGATCTTCCGCACCATCACAGCATTGCAGACGTTTGATATCCCCTACACCATGACCAAAGGTGGCCCCGGCAATGCCACGGAAACGCTGGCCATGCTGATTCACAAAACCACCATTGAGTACCTCGACATGGGCTACGGATCAACGCTCGCCGTTTGCATGTTTTTGCTGTCCATGGTTGTAACCTCTTTCTATCTGCGCCGGATCGGACGTACAGCATGAGCGCCGGCATGGATCAAGGCTGGTGGTCATCGCCCCGTCTAAGGTTCGTTGCGGCAGCCATGGTAGTTGTCAATGGCTTCTTTCCCGCGGTCTGGATATTGCTAACCTCGCTCAAGACCGAAATCGAATTGGTGCAAAAGCCCATCACCTATTGGCCCCACAACCCCACACTGCAAAATTATGTGCAGGCATTCACCGATCAGCCGCTCCTGAAATACCTTGGCAACAGCCTGGCTGTTGCGCTCATTGCCACAGCCGCGTCGCTGTTTGTGTCGGCACTGGCTGGCTACGCCATTGCGCGGCTAAACCTCAAGCATCGGCAACTGATCCTGACGGCGATAGTCGCGTCAAGCATGTTTCCACTGGTGACTCTGCTGGTTCCCATCTTTGAGACCATGCGGGCATTGAATCTGCTGAACACCTACACAGCGCTGGTTTTGCCTTATATCGTCCTGAATCTGCCAGTGTGTACGCTGGTGTTGGTGAGCTTCTTTCAAAGCATTCCAAAAGACCTGGAAAATGCCGCCATGATCGATGGTTGTACCCGCCTCGGGGCACTGTGGCGAGTCGTCATCCCGCTTGCTGCGCCTGGTGTGTTTACGGCAGGCATTCTGGCTTTTGTGAACTCATGGGATGAGTTCCTGCTGGCCCTGTCGCTCAATTCCAGCGCATCCATGCGCACGCTGCCCGTTGGTATCACCCTTTACCAGGGCGAGTTCTCTTTCCCATGGCCCATCATCAGTGCAGCCTTGATCGTCGCAATTGTTCCCATTGCTGTGCTCATCGCCATCTTTCAGGAACGCGTCGTCGGTGGGCTGACGCAGGGTGGTCTAAAGGGTTGAAAGACTGTTTGAAGTTGAAATCAATGAACAAGAGAATCCGGTACGGCATCATCGGCTGCGGCAGCATGGGCCGTGAACACATCGAAAACATCAAGGCGCTTGACGGGACCATCGTCACCGCCATTGCTGACCCACATGCCCATAGCCGCGATTTGGCGCTGGCGTTGCTTGACCAGCAGCCGCAGGTCTTTGATGATTATCGGGAATTGCTGGCAAGCAATCTGTTTGATGCATTGGTCATTTCGACACCGAACTACACCCACATAGAGATACTGCGAGAAGCACTCCAGACACAAGCGCATATCCTGATTGAAAAACCACTTTGTACCCGGGTTGAAGACTGCCTGGAATTGGTGGATTTAGCCGCGGGCCGCCAGGCCATTGTGTGGGTCGCGCAAGAGTATCGCTACATGCCACCCGTTGCGGAGATGCTGCGCATGACGCATGCCGGGGCCGTCGGCCGGGTACATCAAGTGGCCATTCGCGAACACCGGGAACCGTTTTATCCCAAAGTGGATGACTGGAACCGATTCAGTGCCAACACCGGCGGGACTCTGGTTGAAAAGTGTTGCCACTACTTCAATCTCATGGACCTGGTACTGCAGGAGAAGCCTGTGTCCGTGTATGCCTCCGGAGCACAGCGGGTCAACCACTTGAACGAAAGTTATGCAGGACGTACGCCCGACATTCTGGATAGCGCCTACGTGATTGTGGAATATCCAAGTGGTGCCCGAGCCATGCTGGACTTGTGCATGTTTGCCGAAAATTCGGTGGACAGTGAACAGATCGTTATCGTTGGAGACGAAGGAAAACTCGAATCCTTGCTGCCCTCTTTGACGCTGCGCTACGGGCGCCGGGAAGACTGGGGAACACGCCAGGTATGGGGCCAAACCACCAGCAGCGGCAAAGGCGTCTCGGTGCGCCGCATCTGGGACACGAGCATCAAATACACCGGAAATCATTTTGGTGCCTCCTACGTGGAACATCAGAAATTTGCACATGCCATTCGCAATGGACTGCCGGCTGAAGTCACGCTCGAAGAAGGCCTTCGCGCGGTAGCCACCGGTATCGCAGCACACCGCAGTATCGACACCCACAGCGTCGTCGCCCTGCGTGATGTGTTGCCTTCGGGTTGGTAATCATGATCAACATGACATCTGGCTCCTACGCTGCCTACCCTTCACTCAAAGGTAAAACTGTCTTCATTTCGGGTGGCTCATCCGGTATCGGTGCTGAACTGGTACGGGCGTTCGGGGCACAGGGCAGTCGGGTAGCTTTTTGTGGCACCAAAGCTGGTGGTGGCGACGCACTGGTAGCTGAACTGGCGCAAGCCGGTCTGGGCGAACCCTTCTACGAAGCATGCGATGTGCGGGATATTGCAGCACTACAGGCCCTGCTTGAGCGCGTAGGGCAAAAGCTTGGCCCCATTCAGGTGCTGGTGAACAACGCAGGCCGGGATGATCGCCATTCACTGGATGAACTGACGCCTGAATACTGGGACAACTGTCTGAACATCAATTTGCGCCACCAGGTTTTTGCCGCCCAGTCAGTCGCGCGCCAACTCAAGGCGGCCGGGCTGCGTGGCAGCATCATCAACATGGGAAGCATCAGCTGGATGCGTGGCCGGCCTAACCTGATAGGCTACACCACCAGCAAAGCGGCCATCTCCGGCATGACCAGAACGCTTGCCCGCGAGCTGGGCGATGCCGGTATCCGTGTCAATGCACTGGTGCCCGGCGCCATCGTCACGGAGCGGCAAACGACGCTGTGGCGTAACCCGGAAGAAGATCAGAAATTCATTGATTTGCAATGCCTGAAATTTCGCCTGGAGTCCGTTCATGTTGCCCGGCCGACCCTGTTTCTGGCCAGCGATGACAGCGATGGAATCACCGGTCAAAACCTGATCGTGGACGCTGGGCTGGCGCAGGTTTCTGTTGCGGGTTAGCCCCTCCTCTCATGCGATGAGCATGATGGGCTCAACGGCATCACTGTGCGCGAGAATGCGGCCAATCGCAGTAGTGCTGGCATAACCCAGTTTTCGCAAGGCCGCCACGCAGGCATCCGCCTGATCAACCGGAACACTCGCCAGCAAGCCACCCGCAGTTTGCGGATCAAAGATCAGCGGATAACGCGGGTGTGTGACCATTGCTTCCTGATTGCGCAGCGCGCGACGCAGCCGTACATTGGCACTTTGCAGTGAACTGACGATGCCAGCTGCCACGCATTCCACTACACCTTCCAGCAACGGCAACGCGGAAAGACTCAATTCCGCGTCCACCCCGGACGGGCGGGTCATTTCCAGCAGGTGGCCCAGCAGGCCGAAGCCCGTCAAATCGGTGCAGGCGGTTGCGCCATATTCGCTGAGACACTTCGCACCCAGGCGGTTCGAGACGACCATGGATTGCAGCGCGGCATCAATCCAGCGGCCTTTTGCGGCCAGGCGGGCGTGGGCGGCAAACAAGGCACCGGTGCCAATGGGCTTGGTCAGAATCAACACGTCGCCCGGCTGCATGCCGTTCTTGCGCATAATCCTGGCAGAGTTGTCGTCAATCAGCCCGTTCACGGCGAAGCCCAGCGCCAGTTCCCGGCCTTCGCCTGTGTGCCCACCCACCAGTGCGCAATTGGCCTCGTTCAGAACCTCCAGCGCACCCGACATCATCTGGAACAGCACGTCTTCCACCTTGGACTCCAGACCTGGCGGCACGGTGGCAATGGCCGTGGCCGACTGCGCCTCGGCGCCCATGGCCCAGATGTCGCCCAACGCATGGTTGGCGGCCACCTTGCCAAAAACATAGGGGTCGTCAATGAACGAGCGGAAGAAGTCCACCGAATGCACTATAGCCTTGCCAGGGGGTACACGCACCACGGCGGCGTCATCCGGGTCTTTCAGGCCAATCACCACATCATCACGGTCCACCGGGTGCAGGTTGCCCAGCGCACGGGATAGCACCGTCGCCCCCACCTTCGCTCCGCAGCCGCCGCAACGCATGGCAATGGCCGACACGGCTTGCAGCGATTCATCCTGACTAAGCTTCACCGCATCCTGCATCGGGGGCGGTGCAGACGTACCACCCGCATTCATCGACGGCAAGTCCTGAAACCTGAGCATGAAGCGCCGGTCAATCCAGTCTTTCCAGGTCCACACCCAGTCTCCTGCGAAGCCCAGCCAGCCGCGCGATGCCACGGCGTGTTGGTCACCCGTGCTGATGAGCGCCAGCCAGGAACGTTGCGGGTGATAGGACGCCAGCGCCGCCCCTTGTACGACGCGGCGCAGGTTCGCGGTCAGTGGCGGGCCCTGGCGCACTGCAAAAACGCCTGCTTTCTCCAGCGAGAAGTTCACCATGCTGGCCACGTCACCCGCCGCAAAGATATTGGGATCCGTCACCGTCTGAAGGGTGTCCGAGACCTGGATGAACCCGTCTGCGTCCAGCGCAAGACCTGTGTCCTGCAGCCACGCAGCACCTCCTGCGCGGGTCACCCAGACGACCTCATCCGCGTCAATCACCTCGCCCGATACGGTTTGCAGGCGGCCCGCCATCACCTGATTGACTGCTGCCAGGCGATGCACGACAACCTTCCGGTCATTCAACACGCGGTCAAAAAGTCGCTGCACACCGGGATTGTGGGTTGGGAGAATGTCCTTTGTGTCGGTGAACAGATGGAACACCAGCTCATCCGGGTTACGCCCCAGCGCGCGCAGTTCGTTGCGCAGGCGGTACTGCATCGCCAGCAGCAACTCAACTCCGCCCGCGCCCGCGCCCACCACGGCGATAGTGGTTTTGCCCGGATGCTGCTGCACGCGATCCAGCAGCGCCAGCCAGCGATCGTTGAAGCGCCGGATCGGCTTGACCGCCACCACGTGCTCCGCTGCGCCGGCCACGTCCGCCAGCCGCGGCGTTGAGCCGATGTTGATGGACAACACGTCATAAGGTACCGGCGGGCGGTTGCGGCACAGCACCTTGTTGTTGATCCGGTCCAGTCCAATGACTTCGTCACGGTACAGGCGGGCACCGGCGAACACAGCCAGGCGGCTCAGATCAATGTGGACATCGTCATAGCCGTAGTGACCGGCCACATAGCCCGGCAGCATGCCCGAATACGGTGTGTGCACGTCGGTGCAGATAAGCGTGAGACGCACGCCGGCAATGGGCTTCATGCCAAAACTCTTCAGCACCCCCACGTGGCTGTGACCGCCGCCCACCAGAACAATATCTCTCAGAATGGGCTGATCAGGCATTTGCATGAGGTGATTTCATCTTTTGGTTCTTGTTCATTTCAGCAAATCATTGACCAACCGGGTAAGCGCCGCCCGCTCGGTCTCCGGAGCAAACAGGGGCACACGCCGGGCGCAGCGGTCCTCAAGTTTTGCATACAGCGTATCGGGGTCCGGGGCAGTCTGATCTTCACGGCAGCGCACCAGCAAATCAGCCAGCCCCTGAGCGTCGCCATGCGCAAAGTATCCAGGGTAATCTTCCCCGAGCATACCCACGTTTCCGGCAATTCTGGAAGCCAGCACCGGCGTGCCACTGCACACCGCCTCCATGATCACATGGGCGCCACCTTCCATGCGGCTGGGGTGCACCAGCAGGTGTGCGCGCTGGATGTGCCTTCGCGTGGTTTCATGCGACAGGCCTCCGAGCCATCGGTAGCCGGGACAGGCTGCGGCCGTTGCGCGGGCCTGGTTACCCAGTGATGCATCCAGCGACTCGCCAATGTGGTCAATCAGGATATCCGGACTGTCCTTGAGGATACGCGCAGCTTCAAACAGCGTTTGTGGGGACTTCTCGTCACGCAGATGGCCCACCATCACGGCACGCAGGTGCTGCCTGGTTTTTTGAACCGGTTTGCGTGAACCGGCAGACTGAAAAATAACGCGGACTTTGTGCCGCAGCGTGTGCTGCAGGGCATCAGGACCGCACTCCTGCAACACCACCAGATGTTTCGCGAAACGCAGTGACGCCTGCGCCATTGCATCCGTTTGAATGTCCCGGTAGAGGTCCGTACCGGTGAGCACTACACCCAACCCCCTGGCATTGGCCGTCACACCTTGCGCTTGTGCCCAGGCGGCAATCGAATCTGCAGATCGCCGCGCGTGCAATGCCAGCATCACATCAAATGGATCACCATTCCAGGCTTGTGCAGCGGTGATGTGAAACGCCGGCCGAAGCATGCGGGACCAGCGCCTCGCCGTTTGCCAGTTGCCATTGTTGGCATTGGCAACGGCCGGGCTGATGATCAGAACGCGAGGCTGCTTCATTGGCAAGTTCGAAACTGACCGTTAACCTACTTCAACGACGGCGAGACTTTGCCCGCCCGGCCATCAAACGGATGTGTGGGCCGCCCATAAAGAGCCATCACCCGCTGCACATACTGGCGTGTTTCCCTGTACGGCGGGATGCCTTTGTAACGATCAACCGTACCCTCACCCGCGTTGTAGGCGGCCAGCGCCAGCCGTACATCACCGCGGTAATACGACAGCAGCCAGCGTACATAGGCCAGCCCACCTTTGATATTTTGTGAGGCGTTATAGGCGTTGCTCACATTGAAGCGTTCCGCCGTTTCGGGTATCAGCTGCATCAGCCCCATGGCGGCCTTCGGTGACCTCGCCCGAATCTGGAAGTTTGACTCGGTGGCAATGATGCTCAGAATCAGCTTGGGGTCCACACCATTCCAGCGAGCCAGCGGTCCCACCAGATCAACCACCCAGCGCCGGTTTTTGGGCAGGTTGAGCAGAAAGCGGTCTATGCCAGAACCTGACGCTGCAAAGTCGTTCGAACCCCTGCCTTTCTCGGGTACCACGGACTCCAGCACACACGCTGGCAGCAGGGCGCTGGTGATGCGAATGGTCTCCAGCATGTTCTGTGCTTCAGCATGCCCTTGCAGCGCCGCCAGTGAAAACAGCGACGCCGCCATCTCGCGGCTTTCTGGCACACCACGCCCAAATGCAAACAACATGCCCAGCCGGTATTGCGCTTCGGTACTGCCCAGACGCGAAGCCTCGCAGTAGCGCGTAGCGGCCTGCCACGGTCCTTCCAGATCGTCGGTGCTGCGCTCCAGGGACTGGGCCTGTTCCAGCAGACTGCTGACCACAGCCGGCTCATGCGCCAGGGCAGCGGCATCCAGTGTGACGGCATGCCCCAGGCTCAACATGGCGGTTGACAACAGTGCGAGGAACCCGCGCATCAACACCCCGCCCGGCTGTGCAGTCGGGGTATCACGTTGATTTGGGGATATTTGAAGCGTCAATCTGCAGCCTTTGAAACAGCCAGTCAGGAATCAGAGGTTACACGAAGGTCCGGGGTGACATGAAGACAGCCCGCACGGCCGTAAACTGCGTCCATGGCAAACCCCAATCCTGCACCGCCGGACCATCTGCCCGATGGCGACTGGCACCTGCACGACGCACACGAGCTTGCGCGCCTGCACGGCGTGAACCCTGCTCACGGGCTGCAGGCGCATCAGGTCAGCCAGCGCGCCATCCAGCACGGTGCCAACGAACTGCCCGCCAGCGACAGCCGCAGCATCTGGTCACTGCTGGTGGATCAGTTCAGTGATTTCATGATCCTGGTGCTCATCGCAGCGGCAGTGATCTCCGGCGTGGTGGGTGATCTGGTGGACACGCTGGTCATTTTGATCATTGTCGTGCTCAATGCGGCTATCGGCATGGTGCAAGCCTGGCGGGCTGATCAGGCGCTGGCCGCGCTGCAGCGTCTGTCAGCGGCCCAGGCCACGGTGTTGCGCAGTGGGCAGGTACAGCAGGTTCCGGCACACGTTCTGGTGCCGGGAGACATCGTGCTGCTGGAAGCGGGCAACAAGGTTCCGGCTGATGTGCGCCTGCTTGAAATTGCCCAGCTCAAGGTGGATGAGTCCGCGCTGACCGGTGAATCGGTCACGGTGGACAAACACGCCGGCATGCTGTCAGGAGCAGCGGGCATGGTTCATGCACTGGGTGACCGGCTGAACATGGCGTTCAAGGGCACCACAGCCACCCATGGGCGCGGCCGCGGGTTGGTGGTGGCAACCGGCATAGCCACCGAACTGGGCAAAGTGGCCGGGCTGCTGCAGGACGATGCAGACCGCAGCACCCCCCTGCAGCGGCGCCTGAGCGCTTTTGGTAAACGTGTGGCAGTGGCCGTGCTGGCGATTTGTGCGGTGATCATGGTGGTGGGCGTGCTGCGGGGCGAGGCACCGCTGCAGATGGTGCTGGTGGCCATCAGCCTGGCGGTAGCGGCCATCCCCGAGGCACTGCCGGCCGTGGTCACCGTGCTGCTGGCGCTGGGCGCGCGCAAGATGGTGACGTTCAACGCATTGATCCGGCGTCTGCCCTCGGTCGAAACACTGGGCTCGGTCACCTACATCTGTTCGGACAAAACCGGCACGCTCACGCAAAACCGCATGCAGGCCGAATGCGGCGTGGCGGGTGAAGAAGGCAGCGGACCGGTCTGGGTGCCAGGCACCAACCTCCCCGGGCCCCTGCACGCTGAATTGCTGCGCGCTGTAGCGCTGTGCAACGACGCCGCCCCGGCAGCAGATGGTGGCTGGCAGGGGGACCCCACCGAAACCGCCCTGACCGCTGTGGCCGCTGGCGCCGGTCTGCATAAAGCGGCTCTGGACACCGAATGGCCCCGCGTACTGGAGCAGCCGTTTGACTCCGTGCGCAAGCGCATGACGACCTTTCATCGCACGCCACAGGGCTATGTGGCCTACACCAAAGGCGCGCCTGAATCGGTCATCCCGCAGTGCACCGTGGAGTGGCGCACTGCAGCAGCCGGCGGCCCCTCCCAGATGAACCACAGCGCCTGGCTGGCGCGGGCCGATGCCCTCGCCGCGCAGGGCTTGAGGGTGCTGGCTGTGGCGCGGCGCAGTTATGAGCACTTGCCCGAGGCCGGGGGCGAAATTGAGGCGGTAGAAGGCGGGCTGTGCATGGTCGGCCTGATCGGTTTGATAGATCCGCCGCGCCCGGAGGCTGCCGCTGCCGTGCGTGAATGTATGGCAGCCGGTGTCACGCCGGTGATGATCACCGGGGACCATCCCGCAACGGCGCGCGCCATTGCGCTGCGGTTGGGCATCGTGACGGATGCACAGTCCCCCGTGCTCACCGGGGCTGATCTGTCTGCGCTGGACGAGGAGGCCCTGCGCGCCCTGGTACAGCGCGTGCGGATTTACGCCCGCGTGGACCCTGCGCAAAAAATACGCATCGTTGAAGCCCTGCAGGCGCTGGGCGAATACGTGGCCATGACCGGCGACGGCGTGAACGACGCCCCCGCCCTCAAGCGCGCCGACATTGGCGTGGCCATGGGCAAAGGCGGCACCGACGTGGCACGCGAGGCCTCCAGTCTGGTGCTGCTGGATGACAACTTCGCCACCATCGTGGGGGCGGTGCGCGAGGGCCGGCGCATCTACGACAACATCCGCAAGTTTGTGCGTTATGCCATGACCGGCAACTCGGGTGAGATCTGGACCATTTTTCTGGCGCCGCTGCTGGCGCTGCCCATACCGCTGCTGCCCATTCATATTCTGTGGGTGAATCTGGTCACCGATGGGCTGCCCGGTCTGGCGCTGGCCGCCGAACCAGCCGAGCGCGGCATCATGCAGCGCCCGCCGCGGCCGCCCGCCGAGAACCTGTTTGCCCACGGCATGTGGCAGCATATTCTGGGCATTGGCCTGCTGATTGGCGGCCTGTGTCTGGGGGTTCAGGCCTGGGCCCTGTCCACCGGGCATGCGCATTGGCAAACCATGGTGTTCACCGTGCTCACGCTGGGGCAGATGGCGCATGTGCTGGCCATACGCTCCGAACGCGACCCCCTGTGGCAAATCGGCATCGCGTCCAACCGGCCACTGCTGGGCGCCGTGCTGCTGACGTTTGCGCTGCAGATGGCTACCATTTACGTGCCCGCACTGAACCCTGTTTTCAAAACCCAGCCGCTGAGTTTGGTTGAACTGGCCATTTGCCTCGGCGTATCGTCCATCGTCTACATCGCGGTTGAAATCGAGAAATACTGGAGACGAAACAGCCGAAATAGCCTTTAGCCCTTATGCAATATGCGTGAGCAGCTATTATTTTTGGAGCATCATGAACCCCGCCAACACCATAAACACGCCCCGCATGTCACCCAGCATGGAACGCATCTTCAAGCGCATCCAGCAGGAAGACGCCCACCTGCCCAACCCTTTGCTGATTCCAGTTGCAGAGGCGCGTGCCGTTTACAAAATCACCTCTTCGCGCTGGACCCGGGTGGACGAGTCGCAATTCCTGATTGACTATTTCACCCTCCCCACTGCAGGCCGCGCGATGGATGCCGTCCGGCTGACGCGCAAGGCGGATCCACGCGCAGGCACGCTGCTGTATTTGCATGGCGGTGGTTGGGTACTGGGCACCATCCAGTCGCACTTCAGCATCATG
The DNA here is from genome assembly GCA_016707075.1 of Candidatus Egaibacter danicus. Taxonomy (GTDB): domain Bacteria; phylum Pseudomonadota; class Gammaproteobacteria; order Burkholderiales; family Burkholderiaceae_C; genus Egaibacter; species Egaibacter danicus. The sequence continues at coordinate 505,039 of JADJII010000001.1, read as the reverse complement.
GCCCGGCTGGCCGAACTCACCGGCTTCACCGTGGTCGGCATCGACTACGGGCTCGCGCCGGAAGCCCCATTCCCGGCCGGTCTGAACGATGCGGTGGCGGCGCTGCGCACACTGCGTGCTAGCGCACCCGTGCAACCCTGGCTGGTGGCGGGTGACTCGGCTGGCGCCAACATCGCCATGGCCATGATGCTGGACTTGCGCGATGCGGGTGAGCAGTTGCCCGATGCCGCGCTGCTGTTCTACGGCGTGTTTTCAGAAGATCACCAGACCGACTCACACCGGCTGTGCGGCGGTGGCCAGTTCGGGCTGTCCACCGAAAAAATGGCCTGGTTTCGACAGCACTACCTCAGCGGGGAGCCAGTCAGCCCCACGGACCCCCGCGTATCACCGGTGCACGCCGACCTGCGCGGCCTGCCCCCCATTTACCTGAACGCTGCAGGCGCAGACTGTTTGCGTGACGACAGCGTGGTGATGGTGCAGCGCCTCGCGCAGGCGGGAGTGCCTCATCAATTCACGATGTTTGAAGGCGTGAACCACGGCTTCATGCAAATGAGCAGCGAGTTGCCCGAGGCAATGGACGCTTTCAGGGACGTTGCAGCGTTTGTCAACTCACACTTTGCATCCAGGTAATCTGGCACCTGCCTCACTGCACATGGACACCCCCTCGCTGATCAAGTCCCTTGGCGTGAGCCTGCCCAGCCCGGCCTACCTGACTGGCGCCATTGCGTTTGGCCTGGTCGGCATGGCGGCCTATGCCCATGGCAAGCGCGTAGAACGCCGCCAGACCCAATGGATCGGCGTTGCGCTGATGCTCTTTCCCTACGCCATTTCAACAACCTGGCTGATGTATGCCGTGGGTGCCATTCTTTGCGCCGGGTTGCTCGTCAACCGCGAGTAGGCGGCTTCTCGGGGTTTGGACTATTATGAAATTGGATGACATTTCTCATCCCTCTTTTCATTCAGGAGATCAGCCATGAAACCCGTTCAATTGAAGAAGCGTCCGTCCAGCAAAACGGCAAGGCTCGTAGCTGCGCTGGCCATGAGCAGCCTCGGCCTCATCACCACCGCACACGCCCAAAGCGCGGCGTTCACGCTGTCCAGCCCGGACCTGGCCTCCGGCTCGTTCGACAACAAATTCATCCTCAATGGTTTCGGCTGCACGGGCGGCAATGTATCGCCCGCGCTGGAGTGGCGCAACGTTCCAGCTGGAACCAAGTCTCTGTCTCTGCAGATCCATGACCCCGACGCCCCCACCGGCAGCGGTTTCTGGCACTGGGGCGTATACAACATGCCGCCCACCACCACAGGGCTGCCACAGGGCGCCGGAAATTCACCCGCCACACTGCCAGCGCCTGCCTACGGGGGCAACACCGACTTTCAGGATACGGGCGCTACCGGGGTCAACGGCAACTATGGCGGCCCGTGCCCACCTGCGGGCGACAAACCGCACCGCTATGTGTTCACGCTGTACGCACTCGCCGTGGATGACGTTCAAAAGGCTGGCGGCATCCCCAAAACCGGCACCGCCGCGCTGTATTCATTTGTGTTGAACAAAGGGATTGGCGCCAATCTTCTGGGCAAAGCCAGCTTCACGGCGACTTATGGAAGGTAGGAACGGTAGCGGTTACTGGTAAACACCGGGGCCAAAGCTTGGGCACAAGGGCCATGCTCACCGAAGGCGACGTCAAAAAAAGCAGATTTCGGCACGGCTGTATGCTACGGCTGAACTTTTCGCTGCCAAGGACCCCCGACATGCTGCAAAACCTGACGCCGTTTCTCCTCCACTGGGGTATCACGGCGCTTTCGCTCTGGGTGGCCAGCCACGTGTTCAGCGGTCTGAAATTCGCCAACGTATCCTCCCTGATCGTCTCGGCACTGCTGCTGGGTTTTGCCAATGCGATCGTCAAGCCACTGCTCATCTTGCTCACGCTGCCGCTGACGCTGCTGACCTTCGGCCTGTTCATTCTGGTCATCAACGCGCTGATGATGTTGCTGGTATCCAGACTGGTCAAAGGCTTCAAGGTCGCCAGCTTCTGGACCGCCTTCTTCGCCAGCATGTTCATCGGCCTGCTCAGCATCTTGATCGGCTCGTTCGTTGACAGTGGCACGCCAGAGACGACGATACAGATGCCGAACCGCGGGGTCTGGTTGTAGCTTGTAGTCCGTAACTTGTGATTTCGTCGAAAAGATTTGAGTGAGCATAAAGTTGACGCTTAGTAAGCAAACCCAGACGGGGAGAATCAGGAAACTGGTTTATGCTTTTTTTTTCGGCATCGCCTCGCTGCTAGCGGCAGTAGTCATTTCCTTCTTTCTAAATTCTCAGGGGCACCTGATCAACACCAACGCTTGGCCACCGGAGGCACAAGCAATACTTCTGGAAAAACCGGGAGCGCCGATTTCTTCTGATCAGTGGAAACGCATTCGGGTCACTCTGAACAAATACAACGCCGTCACTCCCATGGCCCACCTCTTCGCGGCCGACGTTCGCAGTAGCTGGTACGTATTCCTGATCAGTCCACTTCTGGCGCTGGTTCTTTTGCGTCGCCGCTTCTCAACCGACACAATTCCTGTCGCACTGGCTGCGACCGCCCCCAGTCTGCTTGTCCTGACTGCGTGCGCGTTTTCCAACTCGCCCTACCTGAAGTAAAGCCGGAAACTTCTGTTCCATAGCACCATGACATCCCCAACCAACACCGAACAACGCATCACCGAGCTGGAAATCAAGGCCAGCTTCGCTGAAGACCAGCTGGATCAGCTGGACAAGGTCATCGTGCGGCAACAACAGCAGATTGATGCGCTGATTCGTGAAATCACCGCGCTGCGGCAGCAGACGCCGGAAGGTACTGGCGGCGCAGGCGCTCCCCGCAACCTGCGAGACGAACTGCCACCGCACTTCTAGTCGCGGCGGTCTTGCTGACGATCGATCAGGCCTTTATTTCTTTGGCCGTGATCTGGTACTTGAAGTCATCCGGTGCGTACGAGTCCAGGCGTCCCCCGGAATTTTCCGCTGTGGGATACATGAAGAAGCCCAGTTGAGGGCCTTTCGAGTTGGGCAGGTTTACGTCGTGGGCCACGTTGTAAGCCATCCAGTTGCCTTCCCAGCCACCAAACAGCGCCTTGTTGACTGGCGCCACGATGGCATTTTTCGGCGACTTGATCCACTCGGCCGTTTCCTGGCGCATGACCTTGGCCACGTCGGCGGGGTCCATGCCCACCCACCCGTAGCCTTTCAGGTAAACCTCGGCGCGGCAGTGTTGAGCACCTTTCAAGCTCGCTGAGTTCCCACCCAGTTCCTTGTAGCCAAAGGCGCTGGGTGCCACGCGCAGGCCGTACACGTCGCGCGCGGGGATGCCCAGCGCACGGTTCATGCCGACAAACAGCGCGTTCAGGTCGGCGCACTTGCCGCCCAGATTGCCAGTTTCCAGCATGGTTTTGATATCGCCCTCGCCGCAACCCTTGACCTTGGGTTCGCGGAAGGTGTTGGCCACGATCCAGTCGTACAGCCTCTGGGCTCTCTCGACATCGGTGCTGGCGCCCCTGGTGGCTTCCATCGCGGTGGTGCGCACGATACCGTCGGTGGGCAACAGGCTGGTGGGCTGCGTCCAGTATTTCAGCGTGGCGGCGTCTTCCGCAATGGCTTGTTTGCTGGTCCAGTTAATGGCGCGGTTCTGGGTCTGGATGCGGCTGGTCAATTCGACAAACGGCTGGGGCTGATTCTCGGCAAATTCGACGTAGAGCATGCGCGCGCCGTATTTGTCGTCATCCGTCAGTTGGGTCTGGCCATTGCTGGAGAAGCCGCTTTCCAGCGACTGCTGCCAGTCCGAGTTGACTGACGGTATCGGCAGCCAGACACGGGTTGCGCCCTGCGGCTTGACGATGTCAACCCGGGTGGTGACTTCAAAGGTGCGCCAGTTGCCAGGCTGGGGCGAAAACTGGCGTTCGGCCGAAGCAGCTGGCGCAGCAGTTTGTGCAAAATTGATAGCTGGCAACGCAGAGGTTGCAAGGGCTGCAGCCGATTTTTGCAGGAATTTTCGGCGTGCGAGGGCATGAACGGTGGTCATATAGAGAACTCCGGATAGGTGGGGGAACGTTGCTGTCGGCGCAGTAAAGATGCACCGAGGTGGCAGGCTGGATTATCGGGCCAGCAGGGGTTCGACCATTTTGGCGGCTTCCGGGCTTAGCCAGTCCACCTCACCTCGCACCATGCCGCGCACGCGGCCGTCGGCACCGATCAGGATGGTGGTGGGGAACGCGGTGGCGCCCCACTGCCGGGCGGTTTGACCAAAAGGGTCCAGCAAAACGGGCAATTGCAGTTTGGACCGCTGCACAAAGCGCTGGGCCGTGGTGACGCCTTCCTTGAAGTTCACGGCCAGCACCACCAGTTTGTCCGGCCCGTAAAACTCGGCCATCGTTTGCAGCGATGGCATCTCGGCGCGACAGGGCTCGCACCAGCTGGCCCAGAAGTTGATCAGCACGGCTTTGCCACGCAGACTGGACAGCCGCCATGCCTGACCGTTCAGGTCGGCACCTTCCAGACCGGGAACCAGTTTATTTGCGGGCCAGGGCCGCACTTCGTAACCTTGCGCCCGGGCTGAGCCGCTGGCCGCCAGCGCGGCGAAGACCACACTCAGGACAGCAAAAAATCGGGCAAATCTTGAAGCCAAATCAGTCCTTTGCCCTTATGGTATATGCGTAACAAGCTATCATATTTATAGCGGCTACGGTCAGGCCTGCTCAAAGCTTTCCGGCCACCCAGCCCTGCACACTGGCCAGCGCACCAGCCAGCTTGCCCGGTTCGGTGCCACCCGCCATGGCCATGTCGGCCTTGCCGCCGCCCTTGCCGCCCACCTGCTGGGCCACAAAGTTCACCAGCTCACCGGCCTTGACCTTGCCCACGCTGTCGGCCGTAACGCCCGCGGCGATCTGCACCTTGTCGCCTTCCACGGCGGCCAGCACGATGACGGCGGTTTTCAGCTTGTCCTTGAGCTTGTCCATGGTGTCGCGCAGCGTCTTGGCATCGGCACCTTCCAGTTTCGCGGCCAGCACCTTGATGCCCTTGACGTCCACCGCCTGCAACAACAACTCGTCGCCCTGGCTGGAGGCCAGCTTGCCCTTGAGCGCGGCAATTTCCTTCTCCAGCGACTTCACCTGGTCCAGCACCTGGGTGATGCGCCCCTGCAGCTCCTGCGGTGACGACTTGAACGTGCTGGCAGCGCGGTTTACCGTGCTCTCCAGCTGCTGCAGATACGCCAGCGCGCCCTGCCCGGTCACCGCCTCGATGCGGCGCACGCCCGCAGCCACGCCGCCCTCGGCCACCACCTTGAACAGGCCGATGTCGCCCGTGCGCTGCACGTGGGTGCCGCCGCACAGCTCGGTGGTGGTGCCGATGTCCAGCACGCGCACGACCTCGCCGTATTTCTCGCCAAACAGCATCATCGCGCCGGTTTGCTTGGCCGCCTCGATGTCCATCAGCCGCGACTGCGTGGCCGCGTTGGCCAGAATTTCGCCGTTTACCAGCGCTTCGATTTCAACAATCTGCTCGTCGGTAACCGGCGCGTTGTGCGTAAAGTCAAACCGCGTGCGCTCGGCGTTCACCAGGCTGCCCTTTTGCTGTACGTGGGTGCCCAGCACCTCGCGCAGCGCCTTGTGCATCAGGTGCGTGGCCGAGTGGTTGCGCATGCTCGCGGCGCGCAACGTGGCGTTCACGTGGGCCGTCACAGAATCACCCACCTTGAGCGAACCGGTCTTCAGCACGCCGTGGTGGCCATACACATCGGACTTGATCTTTTGCGTGTCGCCCACTTCAAACATCGCCGCGTCATTGAAGATGGCGCCTTCGTCGCCCACCTGGCCGCCGGATTCGGCGTAAAACGGTGTGGTGTCGAGCACAATCACGCCGTTTTGACCTGTATTCAGGGCCTCAGCCCTCGCTCCGTCTGCGTAGAGTGCTACGATTTTGGTAGCTTGCGTGAGGCTGTCGTAGCCCACGAAGTCATTGCTGTCGCCGGTGTAGTCCAGCGCCTTGTCCATCTTGAATTTGCCGGCGGCTCGGCCTGCGGCTTTTTGTCGCTCCATGGCGGCGTGGAAGCCAGCTTCGTCTACCGACACGCCGCGCTCGCGGCACACATCGGCTGACAGATCCAGAGGAAAGCCATAGGTGTCGTGCAGCTTAAAGGCCACGTCGCCTGGCAGCGTTTTGGCGTCGCCTGCCAAGGCAGTGTCCAGAATCTCCATGCCAATTTCCAACGTCTCGAAGAATCGCTCCTCCTCCACGCGCAGCACCTCGGTGATGCGCTCGGCTTGAGAAGCCAGTCTGGGATAGGCCTCGCCCATCAGCTTGACCAGATCACCCACCAGCTTGTGGAAAAACGGCGTCTTCTTGCCCAGCTTGTAGCCGTGGCGGATGGCCCGGCGGATGATGCGGCGCTGCACGTAACCGCGGCCTTCGTTGCTCGGGATAACCCCATCGCTCACTAGAAACGCGGTGGCGCGGATGTGGTCGGCAATCACCTTCAGCGACGCATTGCCCAGATCAGCGCAACCTGTTTCGCGGGCGGCGGCGGCAATCAGGCCCTGGAAAATATCGATTTCGTAGTTGCTGTGCACGTGCTGCAGGATGGCGGCCAGGCGCTCCAGGCCCATGCCGGTGTCCACACACGGCGCGGGCAGCTTGACCAGGCTGCCGTCGGGCTGCATGTCGAACTGCATGAACACGTGGTTCCAGATTTCGATGAAGCGGTCGCCGTCTTCACCGGGACTGCCTGGGGGGCCGCCGGGAATGTGGGCGCCGTGGTCGTAGAAGATTTCCGAGCAGGGGCCGCACGGGCCGGTATCGGCCATCATCCAGAAGTTGTCAGATGCGTATTTCTTGCCCTTGTTATCACCAATGCGGATCACCCGGTCTTCAGGCAGGCCGATTTCCTTGGTCCAGATGTCATAGGCCTCCTGGTCGTCGATGTAGACGGTAGCCAGCAGTTTTTCTGGCGGCAGCATGTAAACCTGTGTCAGCAGCTCCCAGCCCCATTTCAGCGAATCGCGCTTGAAGTAGTCGCCAAAACTCCAGTTGCCCAGCATCTCGAAGAACGTGTGGTGGCGCGCGGTGTAGCCCACGTTTTCCAGATCGTTGTGTTTGCCGCCAGCGCGCAGGCAGGCCTGCACGGATGCGGCGCGCACGTAGCTGCGCTTGTCGGTGCCCAGAAACACGTCCTTGAACTGCACCATGCCCGAGTTGGTGAACATCAGCGTGGGGTCGTTGCCGGGCACCAGCGGGCTGCTGGCCACCACGGTGTGGCCTTTGGAGGCAAAGAAGTCGAGGAAGGTCTTGCGAATGTCAGCGACACTCATTACAGGCGTGGTCATATCAGTAGTTCTTCGGGCGGTTTCAATACAGCTTTGTATTATCGCCGGCCCGTAGTCTGGCGGCCCCGGCATCAGCGCAGGAGCGTGCCGCCGCCTAGCACATGCCCTTCCAGCGTGGGGCGCACGGCGGTAAGGAAGTTGCTCAGCGACTCGGGCAACACAGCACCTTTACGCCAGGCCAGCCCGACTTCGAGATGCGGCAGGGTGTGGGCCAGCGGTCGGGCTTCAATGCGGTCGCCCTCCAGAGACCACGGCCGATACAACATGTCAGGCAGCACAGAACAGCCTGCGCCTGTGGCCACGAGACTACGCACGGCTTCCACCGAAGACGTGCGGATCAACACCGTGGGGTCCACGCCGCCTGCATTCCACAAGGCGGTGGTGGCGTCACCCAATTCATCCACCTGCAGCAGGATGAGCGACTGCTGGGCCAACTCAGTGGCTTCGATCTTTTCTTCAACCGCCAGACGGTGATTCACCGGGAACCACACCCGCCAGCCGGACCGCAGAATGGTTTCGGTTTCCAGCGCCTGGCGGTTCTGCAATTGGGAGACCACGATCAGGGCGACATCCAGTTCGCCACTGATCAGCAAATGCTCCAGATAGTCGCGCCGGTCTTCGGTGATCTGCACCTGAATCCGTGGAAACACGCGCCGGAATCGGTCCAGCAGGAATGGCAGGTAGTAGCCCACCATCAGGCTGGTCACGCCGATGTTGAGGCTGCCGGTGACGGTATGGGGGCGGGAGGCCAACGCGTCGCGCGCATTGCGCATGGCCACCTCAATCTGATGGGCATGGCGCAAAAACTGGTGCCCCGCGTGGGTAAGCGACATGCCCCGCGCCCGGCGTTCAAACAGCAGCGTGCCCAGGTCGGCCTCAATCTGCGCAATGGCCTGCGACACGACTGATTGCGACACCCCCAGCTCATGAATGGCGGCAGATATGGAGCCCGATTCAGCGACTGCTATGAAATACCGAATGCTCTTGAAAGATGTGCTCATTTCGGCTGTTTGAGCCCTGTTTCGGGCCGTTTAAGGGGGGAAACACGACCAGCACGAGTTTGAGGCCTAGGGTAAACCACTAATTTGGCGCTCAATCGCTAGAGATTTCTGTTTTTCCGATAGATTGTATTGGCAAGCCGGTATGGTTAAGTGAATCAGCATTACCTAAGATCGCCTTCAAGCTGAACAACAAAGCGCATGCGTCCAGCTGTTTCAAGCCTGCACCCGCAGGCCACGCCCTCAACGCCACAGGAGAGTTTTCATGTTGCAACCCAGTGCTCTATTAACCGGTCTGATGACCGCCATCGCCGCAGCGTCCACGTTTGCAGCACCGCCCACCGCCTTGGGCAAGGGAGAAGGACAACTCAACATCATCGCCTGGGCGGGCTACATCGAGCGCGGGGAAACCGACAAGGCCTACGACTGGGTGACCGGGTTTGAAAAACAGTCTGGTTGCAAGGTCAACGTGAAGACGGCCGCAACCTCGGACGAAATGGTGTCCTTGATGAAGGCCGGCGGCCATGATCTGGTCACTGCCTCTGGCGATGCCAGCGGACGCCTGATTGCCTCCAAACTGGTGCAGGAAGTCAACATTGGCCTGGTGCCCAGCTACAAGAATGTGGACAAGCGCCTGCAAAACGCCAGTTGGCACACGGTGAATGGCAAACACTATGGTGTGCCCTACCAGTCTGGCCCCAATGTGCTGATGTACAACACCGACGTGTTCAAAACGGCACCCACCTCCTGGTCCGTGGTGTTTGAGGAGCAGGCATTGCCAGACGGCAAGTCCAACAAAGGTCGTGTGCAGGCCTTTGACGGCGCCATCTACATCGCCGATGCAGCGCTGTACCTGATGAGCAAGAAGCCTGAACTTGGAATCAAGGATCCCTATGAGCTCAATGAGAAGCAGTATGCAGCGGTGCTGGAACTGCTGCGGGGCCAGAAGAAGTTGGCCCACCGGTACTGGCACGATGCCACCGTGCAGATGACCGACTTCAAGAACGAAGGCGTAGTGGCCTCCGGCTCCTGGGGTTTCATGGTCAATAGCTTGAAAGGTGAGAAGAAACCCATTGCCTCGGTAATTCCCAAGGAAGGCGCGACCGGCTGGGCTGACACCACCATGCTGCACACCGATGCCAAGAACGTGAACTGCGCCTACAAATGGATGGAGCACACCCTCAGCGACAAACTGCAAGCGCCTCTGGCAGAGTGGTTCGGCACAGTGCCGGTGACACCCGGCGCCTGCAAGGCCAAAGCACCGGGCGGCAGCGACTTCTGCAAGATCAATGGATATGACGACCTGAACAAGATCAAATTCTGGAAAACCCCGGAAGGCAAGTGCGCAACACAGGGCACCTGTGTTCCCTATTCGAAGTGGGCGCTGGACTACATCGCGGTCATGGGCGGAAGGTAAGCTGAGAGTGCCCGTCGCCATCGAGTTTCATCAGGTTTCAAGGCATTACGGAGAGGTCAAGGCGCTGGACCGCGTAAGCCTCCAGGTGGAAGAAGGCGAGTTTTTCTCGATGCTGGGGCCTTCGGGCTCTGGCAAGACCACCTCCCTGCGGCTGATGGCGGGCTTTGAGCAGCCCAGTAGCGGCAGTCTGGCGCTGTTTGGGCAGGAAGCGTCTGGCACCCCTCCCTATGCGCGGGACGTGAACACTGTCTTTCAGGACTACGCGCTGTTCCCGCACATGAATGTGCTGGACAACGTGGCGTACGGATTGATGGTACGCAAAATGGCCAAAGCCGATCGTCACGCGCTGGCCCGTGATGCCCTGGCCATGGTCGCGCTGCCCGACCATGGCGAGCGCACCCCCGCACAGCTTTCAGGTGGGCAACGGCAACGCGTGGCGCTTGCGCGTGCGCTGGTGAACCGGCCGCGTATTCTGTTGCTGGATGAACCGCTGGGTGCACTGGATCTCAAACTGCGTGAACAGATGCAGGTGGAACTGAAGCTGTTGCACCGCAAGCTGGGCATCACTTTTGTGTACGTGACGCATGACCAGAGCGAAGCGCTGTCGATGTCAGACCGGGTGGCGGTTTTCAACCACGGGCAGATCGAACAGGTCGCCACGCCACGCGAGTTGTATCACCGCCCCCGCACGCGGTTTGTGGCTGACTTTGTCGGCAGCTCCAATGTGATAGCTGGCACTCTTGCCAAAGCCCTCACGGGCAATGAACGGGCGTTTGCTGTACGCCAGGAAAATATCAGCCTGCTGCCTGCTGGCGCGTCCAGCACAACAGGGAGCATTCAGACAGAAGGCACCGTGATAGCCGTGCAGTTTCTGGGCGCCACCCAGCGGGTTGAGGTGCAGGTCGGTGATGGCGCAAACGGGCACGTCATCACCACGCTGCAAAACGAGAGCGAGACGCAAGGCGCCCAGCCGGCCCATCTGGCTGCGGGCCAGCGGGTTTTGTTGCAATGGTCTGAACAGCATATGGTGGCTCTCGATGCCTGATGCCCACGCCCTTCCCCCGCTGGGTGCGGTCAACGTTGGCCTGCGCAGATGGCTGTCCAACCTGCTGTTTCGGCGACGCAACCTGACGCTGCTGCTGATACTCACTCCGCCGCTGCTGTGGTTTGGCGTGGTGTACATGGGCTCACTCCTGACACTGTTGGCACAAAGCCTGCTGACGTTTGACGAGATGAGCATGTCGGTGCTGATCGAACCGACTCTGCAAAACTTCCAGAGTCTCGCCGTGCCCGCCAATCTGGACATTGTGCTGCGCACGCTCGGCATGGCCATTGCCGTCACGCTGGGAGCCGTCGTGATTGGTTTTCCGATGGCGTATTACATGGCGCACTACGCCAGGCCGTGGGAAAAGGGATTTTTTTATGTCGGCGTGATGTTGCCCATGTGGGCCAGCTACATCGTCAAGGCCTATGCATGGACGGTGCTGCTGGCGCAGGGTGGCGTGATCTACTGGGTGCTCAATCGACTGGGGCTTCAGGGCGCTCTCGAATTCGTGCTGCGCATACCCGTCATTGGTGGCGACACGCTGGCGACTTCCAATCTCGGGCGGTTCCTGGTGTTCACCTACATCTGGCTGCCATTCATGATTTTGCCCATCCAGGCGTCGATAGAGCGCGTACCGGCCAATTTGCTGCTGGCCTCGGCCGATCTGGGCGCACACCCGTGGCAGACGTTTCGCACGGTTTTGTGGCCGCTGGCATTTCCGGGTGTCGTGGCAGGCTCCATCTTCACGTTTTCACTCACGCTGGGTGACTACATCATTCCTCAACTGGTAGGGCCGTCGGGGCTCTACATCGGTGGCATGGTCTATACGCTGCAGGGAACGATTGGCAACATTCCGCTGGCCGCCGCATTCACCTGCGTGCCCATTGTGTTGATCACCATTTATCTGGCCATGGCTCGGCGTCTGGGGGCCTTCAATGCGCTCTGACTACCTGCTGCGTCTGGTTGCGTATGCCGGACTGGCCTTTCTTCACCTGCCGCTGGTATTCATCGCCCTCTATGCCTTCAACGGAAATGAGAGTGGCTACACATTTCCACTGAGCGACCTCACCCTGCGCTGGTTTGTGCGGGCGTGGGAGCGCAAGGATATTCAGGAGGCAATTGGCCTGTCACTGTCGGTAGCGGCCATGGCCACGGTGATTGCCATGGTGCTGGGTACACTGACAGCGGCAGCGCTGAATCGCGACCGCTTCTTTGGCAAAGATGCCTTCACGACCATGCTGATCTTGCCCATTGCGCTGCCAGGCATTGTGACTGGAATTGCCTTGCTGGCCGCTTTCAGACTCATGGAGGTCAACCCGGGATTCTGGACGATTGCGATTGGCCATGCCACATTCTGCGTAGTGATCGTTCACAACAATGTGGTTGCCCGGCTGAAGCGCCTGCCTGCCAGGCTGATCGAAGCGTCCATGGATCTGGGAGCCGATACGCTGACCACGCTGCGCTACGTGGTGGTGCCCCAGTTGGGCACTGCACTGCTCGCCGGAGGCATTCTGGCCTTTGCGCTGTCGGTGGATGAATTGATCGTGACCACGTTTACTTCGGGCAGTGAAAAGACTCTTCCCATCTGGCTGCTGAATCAACTCAGCAGGCCGCGCGAAGTGGCCATCACCAATGTCGTCGCGCTGCTGGTGATGCTGATCACCATGCCACTCATTTTGCTGGCCTGGAGGCTCACCCGTGAAGGCGACGCCAGCCCGGGCCATCGTTAACTTTTTTTGTTCACCTGTCCTTCACTTTTTATTTGAGGCAATACCATGGCCGCACAAAGATTCCCTACTCAACTCATGATCAATGGCGTTGCCGTCACCGGTGAAGGGCGCGCGGAAAGTGTGCTCAACCCGTCCACTGGTGAAGTACTTTGCGAAGTGCGTGAAGCCAGCGCCGATCAGCTGCGGCAGGCGGTGGATGCCGCCAGTGCCGCCTTTCCGGCATGGGCGGCGCTGACCCCGCGCGATCGCAGCGCCTATCTGCTGAAAATTGCCGATGCGGTGGAGGCCCATGGCGATGAGCTGGCGTCGCTGGAGTCACTCAACTGCGGCAAACCCCTGAGCGCAGCGCGCAATGATGAAATTCCAGCTATCGCTGACGTGTACCGCTTTTTCTCAGGTGCCATTCGCAACCTGATGGGTTCGCTGTCGGGTGAATACCTGCCCGGCCATACCAGCATGATTCGCCGCGACCCGCTTGGCGTCGTGGCGTCCATTGCACCGTGGAACTACCCCTTGATGATGGCTGCCTGGAAGCTGGGGCCGGCTATTGCCATGGGCAATACGGTGGTACTCAAGCCCTCGGAGAACACGCCGCTGACGACACTGCGTTTTGGTGAAATCCTGGCGGGCATACTGCCGCCCGGCGTAGTCAATATCGTGTGCGGCAGGGGAGACACGGTGGGCGCACCGCTGATTCGTGATCCGCGCATCCGCATGGCTTCACTGACAGGCGATGTGTCTACTGGCAGCAAGATCATGGAAGCCGCTGCACGCGGCATCAAGCGAACCCACCTGGAACTGGGTGGCAAGGCTCCCGTGATTGTTCTGGACGATGCAGACATCTCCAGCGTGGTGGAAGGCCTGCGTACCTTCGGCTATTACAACGCCGGACAGGACTGCACGGCGGCCTGCCGCGTGTATGCGGGTGAAAAGGTATACGAGCGACTGGTGGCCGACTTGAGTAGCGCCGTGTCTTCCATCAAGGTGGGCACCCAGCAGGAACCCGGCGTTGAGATGGGCCCGCTCATTTCTGCCCGGCAGCGCGACCGTGTGGCCAGCTTCGTCGACCGCGCCAGCCAGCTTTCCCACACGGAAATCACCGCGGGCGGAAGTGCTACCGGGACCAAAGGCTTCTTTTACAAGCCGACCGTAGTGGCCGGCGCCAGGCAGGACGATGAAATCGTGCGCAGTGAAGTATTTGGGCCGGTTGTATCCATCACCCGTGTCAAGGACACTGAACAGGCGATCGCGTGGGCAAACGATTCGGAATATGGACTTTCCAGCTCGGTATGGACCCGTGATGTTGGTGCTGCGATGAACATTGCTTCGCGCCTGCAGTACGGCTGTACCTGGGTTAACACGCACTTCATGCTCGTGTCCGAAATGCCACACGGCGGCATGAAGCACTCCGGCTACGGGAAAGACCTGTCGGTCTACGCACTGGAAGACTACAGCTGCGCCCGACACGTCATGATCAAGCACTGAAACGCAACAGCAACTCACCCCGCGTTACTGAAATGGCCCTGTGAGGGGCACGTCCAGTGGTCCTGCGACAATCGGAAAAACGCATTAATCTAGCCAGTTGGTCTGGTGTACTGATGCGCCTGCTCTCAACACTTTAAGAGATCTACTGCCATGGACATGAAAACATCTCCCCTTTCACTGCTCAAAGACCCTACCCTGCTCAAGACAGACGCCCTGATCAACGGTCAGTGGGTGGCTGGCACCAGCCGCTTTGATATTTTTGATCCTTCCAACAGCCGCAAACTGGCGGACGTCGCCAACATGGGCCCCGCAGATGCCGAAGCCGCCATTGCGGCTGCCAATGCGGCATGGCCTGCCTGGCGTACAAAAACAGCCAAGGAGCGCAGCATCATTCTGCGCAAATGGTTTGATTTGCTCATGGCCAACCAGGAAGACCTGGGGCGCATCATGACCGCTGAGCAGGGCAAGCCATTTGCCGAAGCCAAAGGTGAAGTGGCTTACGGCGCCAGCTTTGTCGAATGGTTTGCCGAAGAGGCGAAGCGCGTCAACGGCGAAACCCTACCCCAGTTTGACAATAACCGCCGCCTGATGATTCTCAAGCAACCCATCGGTGTTTGTGCTGCCATCACACCCTGGAATTTTCCACTGGCCATGATCACGCGCAAGGTGGCGCCCGCTCTGGCAGCGGGTTGCCCGGTGATCATCAAACCTGCCGAACTGACGCCGCTGACCGCACTGGCCGCGGCTGAACTGGCCATTCGCGCGGGCATTCCGGCAGGTGTGCTGAATATGATCACAGCCGACGGTAACAACTCGATTGCCGTGGGTAAGGTGATTTGCGCCAGCGATGTGGTGCGCCACATCAGCTTCACCGGCTCCACGGAAGTCGGACGCATTTTGATGGCACAGTCCGCACCCACGGTTAAAAAGATGTCGCTGGAACTCGGTGGCAACGCCCCGTTCATCGTGTTTGATGATGCCGACATCGACTCCGCAGTAGAAGGCGCCATGCTCAGCAAGTACCGCAACGCGGGTCAGACCTGCGTCTGTGCCAACCGCTTCTATGTGCAGGACGGTGTGTACGACCAGTTCGTCACAAAGTTCACAGCCAAGGTGAAAGCGCTGAAGGTAGGCAATGGTTTCGAAGACGGCGTGATGCAGGGCCCGCTGATCGAAGACGCGGCAGTCGACAAAGTATCCCGACACGTGGCTGACGCTATCGCCAAGGGCGGCAAGGTGACCGTTGGCGGAAGCAAGATGCAAGGGCAGTTTTTTGAGCCAACCGTTGTATCAGAGGCTTCGGCAGACATGTTGTGCGCCCGTGAAGAAACCTTTGGTCCTTTTGCTCCCGTGTTCCGGTTCAAGACGGAGCAGGAAGCGATTGAGGCGGCCAACAACACCGAGTTTGGCCTGGCAAGTTATTTCTACAGCCGCGATGTGGGCCGCATATTCCGCGTGAGCGAAGCGCTGGAATACGGCATGGTGGGCATCAACGTGGGCATTCTGGCGACCGAACATGTGCCGTTTGGCGGTGTGAAGCAGTCCGGTCTGGGCCGTGAAGGTTCACATTACGGCATGGATGATTACATTGAAATCAAGTACCTCTGCGTAGGAGACATTCTCAAGTAACTGGCGAATCAAGGGCGCTTTTGCTGGGGGCCAAAAGGCTATAAGTGCGCACGGCGTTGCCGCCCCAGAAGGCTGCCTGCCCTGATTCGCTCAAACGGGTTGTGGCCCATGTCTGGGCGATTGAATGGACAGACGAATAGCCAGTTGCCAGCTCACAAACAGGCCAGTCCGATCCGAACATCAGTCGTTCGGGTCCAAAGACTTCCAGAGCCAGATCAAAACAGGTGTGGATCACGCGCTCATCGTCGGACGTGGTCCCACCGTTCTTCTGCCAATCAGTCTCGGTAACCAGTCCAGACAGTTTGCACATCACATGCGGCATGACTGCGAGCTCGCGAATGGCGGCGGACCAGTCCTCCTCCACTTGCGCGTTGCCGCCCCAATCCCGAACGGCTGGCTTGCCAACATGGTCCAGCACCAGCCAATGCGCATCGTGACGCCGACAAAAGTCCACGGCAGCGGGCAGCTGATGGCCAAATAACAAAACGTCGTAAACGAACCGCTCTTTTTGTAGCAGGGAAACACCCCGGTTGAATGCCGCGCTTTCAATCAGGGTTGCCATATTTGGCTCATCCTGCAAGATATGGCGAAACCCCTTCAAGGCAGTCTGACCGACCCACTGCTCCAGTTGTTTACCCAGCCCTTCTGCGGACAAGTCCGCCCAACCCACAACGCCCAGAATGCGGGGTTCCTGCGCGGCAAGTTGCAACAGAAAATCTGTTTCTGCCAACGACCCACGCGCCTGGACCGCAACGATGCCGTCCACACCACAGGCACGCATTTCAGGCAGACTATCCGTCGGCATGCGATCCTGACGAAGCAGCAGCATCGATTCGCTGATCCAGGGAAAGTCAGGTGGCCGGTAGCGCCAGAAATGCTGATGTGTATCGATTTTCATCGCAACGGTTTACTAAAAATCGTGCAGCAACACAGACATTGGCGAGGCCATCACCTGATCAAGTAAAATGCAGCCATGCGGGTGTAGTTCAATGGTAGAACGCTAGCTTCCCAAGCTCGATACGTGAGTTCGATTCTCATCACCCGCTCCAAGAATTTTGATACCCAGCAAAAAAGGCCTTCAGGGCCTTTTTTTGTTTTCCGAGTTGCAAATCGCGCCAGTCAGATCAGCTTGACACCGGTTTTCGACTGCAACACTTCCTGTGTGACGCCGGGTGCCAGTTCCACAACCTGGAGGCCCTCGGGCGTCACATCCATCACGGCCAGATCGGTGATGATGCGGTCCACCACGGCCTTGCCGGTCAGCGGCAGCGTGCACTGCGGCAGAATCTTCAGGTCCTCGGTGCCGTCCTTCTTCTTGGCCACGTGTTCCATCAGCACGATCACGCGCTTCACGCCCGCCACCAGGTCCATGGCGCCGCCCATGCCTTTGACCATCTTGCCGGGGATCATCCAGTTGGCCAAGTCGCCCTTCTCGCTGACCTGCATGGCGCCCAGGATGGACAGGTTGATCTTGCCACCGCGGATCATCGCGAAGCTCTCGTGACTGCCGAAAATCGACGAGCCCTTGATGGTGGTAACGGTCTGCTTGCCGGCGTTGATCAGGTCAGCGTCCACCTCGTCTTCATACGGAAACGGGCCGATGCCCAGCATGCCGTTCTCGCTCTGCAGCCACACCTCGATGTGGTCGGGCACGAAGTTGGCCACCAGCGTCGGGATGCCGATGCCGAGGTTCACATAAAAACCGTCCTGCAATTCCTGCGCCGCGCGTGCGGCCATTTGATCTTGGGTCCAAGCCATGTTCGTGCTCCTCAAACTTTGCGGTCGCGGGTGGTGCGCTTCTCGATGCGCTTCTCGGGCGTGGGGTTGTGCACGATGCGGTGCACGTAGATGCCCGGAAGGTGCACATCGTCGGGCGCCAGTTCGCCGGTGGCGACAATGCGCTCCACTTCGACGATGCAGATCTTCCCCGCCATGGCGGCGGCCGGGTTGAAGTTGCGTGCCGTCAGGTTGAAACGCAGATTGCCCGAACGATCGGCGATATCGGCCTTCACCAGCGCCACGTCCGGCACCAGCGAACGCTCCATCACATAGGTCTCGCCTTCGAACTCACGCAGTTCCTTGCCGTCAGCCACGATGGTGCCAACCCCGGTCTTGGTGAAGAAAGCCGGAATGCCCGCGCCACCGGCACGCAGCTTTTCGGCCAGCGTCCCCTGCGGCGTGAACTCCAGCGCCAGCTCACCAGCCAGGTACTGGCGCTCGAACTCCTTGTTTTCACCGACATAACTGGAGATCATTTTTTTGATCTGGCGCGTCTGCAACAGCTTGCCCAAGCCGAAGTCATCGATGCCCGCGTTGTTGGAAATGGCCGTCAGGTCCTTCACGCCACTGTCGCGCACGGCGTCGATCAGGGCTTCGGGAATGCCGCACAGGCCGAAGCCGCCCACGGCGATCAGTTGGCCGTCCTTGAGGACGCCTTCGAGCGCCTTGGCCGCGCTTGGGTATATCTTGTTCACTTGAGCGATCTCCTTTGATGAATCAATTCCCGTACGATACTACGTAACCATATACGTAGTTTTTCGTACAGTAGAACCCTGATAGCTTCTGAAATATGGACATTGACTACCACCTTGCCTTCGATCTGGCGCCGGTTGGCCTGGTGCTCTCCCGCAATCGCACCATTGTGGACTGCAACCAGCATGTCTGTGAGATGTTTGGCACCACGCCGGAACGGCTCACGGGGCAATCCTTCCAGGTTTTGTATCCCAGCGCAGACGAATTCGAGCGAACCGGTGCACGCATCGCGCCCATTCTGAACCGCAACGGGACTTACTCCGACGACCGCATCATGAAACGTGTGGATGGACGCTTCAAGGGCGAGACCTTCTGGTGCCATGTCACCGGACGTGCGCTGAACCGGGAATCGCCCCACGAGGCCGGCATTTGGACTTTCGAGGACCTGAGCGCCAGCCGCGCGGTGAAAACCGGCCTGACTGCCCGCGAGCGCGAGGTGGCCGCGCATTTGATGGATGGTCTCACCAGCAAGCAGATTGGCCGTGCACTGGGCATCAGTCACCGAACGGTGGAGGTGTACCGTGCGCGCCTGATGCGCAAATACAAGGCATCCACCGCGGCAGACCTGGTGCATCGCCTGCTCGCCGGGTAAGTGCCTGTGACAAGTCGTGCTGTATCGCGATCAAGCCGGACTGGCTGAAGCCAGTTGCTCAAACGGCAGCGCCTGCTTCACCAGGATGACGGTGCATGGCGCGTCCATCGCCACCTTGATGGGCACCGTGGCCAGCAACCGCTGCATCT
This sequence comes from Candidatus Egaibacter danicus, assembly GCA_016707075.1. GTDB lineage: Bacteria > Pseudomonadota > Gammaproteobacteria > Burkholderiales > Burkholderiaceae_C > Egaibacter > Egaibacter danicus. The sequence goes on along the minus strand of JADJII010000001.1, from coordinate 486,103 downwards.
GCAGACCGTGCGTGGCCGCGCCCATCACGATGACGCTCACGTGATTGCCGGCCGCATAACGCAGCAACGCCTGCGCCACATCACCAGATTCGAGAACGTGGAACGAGACCGCCCGACCGCTCAGGTCAAGCGGCTGGGCCCACTGGCGCAACATGCCCAGGTAGCGGCGGTGCACAGCCGTCTCGCTGTTCGCTGCATCGCTGGTGGAGGAGTTCCCTGCATCAATCACGGTGACGCACGCCAGCTGCGCTCCGGGCCGCGTACCCAATGACCGGGATACCGCCTGACGCAACGAGTACAGCGTGGCGTCACTGACTTCATAGTGCGGAACGGCCACCATCACAATGGGCACTTCATCGATCTGACGCGATGGCAGGGGGCTGGGTTCATAGTGCATGCCCGCCGCGCGAAGCCAGCGTTTGAAGTGTGCCAGGAAGCCGGTCGACTGGGTTCGCCTCCCCGCTCCGTCACCTGAATTTGATCAGGATGGGACAGGTCAAACGCCAGATGTGCGGCGGACGGGTAACGTTTCGCCGCCTCACTCTCCAGACAACGCAAGATCACTTCCTGCAGCCACTCGGGTAACTCTGGCCGCCACTTGCGCGGCGGTGGTGCGTCCATCCACAGCCGCTGGCGCATGCCACCCTTGGTCTGTGGATTACCAAATGGCAATTCGCGGGTGGCCAATTCATACAGCATCACCCCCACGGCGAAAATATCGCTGCGCGGGTCGCCACGCACGCCTACTACCTGCTCCGGGGCAATCCAAACCGGAGAACCTACAGCCAGACGCATTTCTTCAGCCAGCAGGTCGGGGTAATGCGCATGGCAGGAAAGCCCGAAGTCCAGCAGCACGGCACTGCCATCGGGGCGCATCAACACATTCGCCGGCTTGAGGTCCAGATGACAGGTATTCTGCAAATGCAGGCTGTGCACGGCCTGCGAAACAGCGGCGCCCAATCGGGCAATTTCGGCCGGCGACACGGGCTCGCCGGATTCGTCCAGCCGGTGCTGCAAGGTCTGCCCTTCCACGTATTCCATCACGATATAGGGCAGCTGATCCAGGTCGCCCGCAGCCACAAAGCGCGGAACGTGCGAACCGGTCAGCGCAGGCAGTATCTGCCGTTCCACCTCAAAGCCGACGATGTTCTCGGCCCCATCGCCTCCCGTCATGCGGGGTACTTTCATCGCCATGGGAAAGGGCTCCCGCATGGATTCATCGGTGTACTGCACGCGGTAAATATGGGCCATGCCGCCAGCGTGCAGACATTCGCCTATCGTGAACCCATCGATATGGGCTCCGGGCTCCAGCATTTTCATCGCCCTTCCTCCATCCGTTTTGCGAAGAACTCGGGCAATCCGGCAGCCCGCAGGTCGGCGGCAACCGCGAGGTGGTCATAGGGAACCCGGTGGAACGTCAACTCGGCACGCGCCAGGTCAAACATCGCATACATGGCCTGTGTCTTGCCGTCGCGCGGCTGGCCCACCGATCCGACTGTTGCGAGCCAGCGGCGGCTGGCTGGCAGCGGAATCGGAACACCGGGAGTCGGCGCAAACCGCATCAGCTTGTGTGTCGCCGTCATGAAGTACAGCGTCTGCTCATGAACGTGCCCCCCAAAGACATAGCGCACAGCCGGGTCTTCGCAAGCCGCGTCCAGACTGGCCGCGGCCAGCTGCTCGTTGATCACGTATTGCCACTTTTGCGGGGCGTTGGCGCTGGCATGCACCAGGTGCACGGCACCCTGCGTGTCTGACAGAGGCAACGCTTCCAGATACGCCCGATCGGCCGCGGTCAGTTGTGCATGGGTCCAGGCCGCACCAATTTCACCCAGCGCCTGGGCGGTAGAGGGTGGATTGACTGCCATCTCGTCATGGTTGCCCTTAAGGACAATCGCGCCTGCACTGGCCAGCAGACGCACCCGCTGCAGCACCTGGACGGGCTGCGGCCCATACCCAACCAGATCGCCCAGCAGTGCAAACCGGGAGGCTCCCGCCGAAGTGGCATGCGCGACGCAGGCATCCAGAGCGCGCAAATTCGCGTGTATGTCAGACAAAAGTGCAAGTTTCATGATGGGTACCGCCGTACCCTCATCATGGGGCTACAAGCTGATGTCAAGCTTGCAACTGATCTGGCTGGAAGGGGTTGATGCACGTCAAATCTGCCCGGGTCGGCATTGCAGGGTGAGTGATATTTCTGAAATGCTATTAAATTAGTAGCTACTCACGCATATTTCACTAAGGCTAAGGGCCAATTTGACTGTATAAAAAACACAAAACACGCGTAGAGCGTGTTTTTGCCTGCAGGGCTGCCCGCCCCAGCCGTAGCCGCGGCTTTTTGCAGTTACAGCCCGAGCATGTTGCGTCCCGGCGTGTGGTTAGAGGTCGAAGCGATCCAGATTCATCACCTTGGTCCAGGCGGCGACGAAGTCTTTGACCAGTTTCTCCTTGCCGTCCGCGCTGGCATAGACCTCGGCATAGGCGCGCAAAACTGAATTGGAGCCGAACACCAGATCGTTGCGTGTGCCGGTGTACTTCACCGCACCAGTCTTGCGACCCTTGCCTTCGAACACTTCACCCTCACCATCCACAGCCTTCCACACCGTGCCCATGTCCAGCAGGTTGACGAAGAAGTCATTGGAGAGCGCGCCGACCGTGTCGGTGAACACGCCGTGCTGGCTGCCGTCAGCACTGGCACCCAGCACGCGCAGGCCACCGACCAGCGCGGTCAGCTCGGGCGCGGTCAAAGTCAGCATCTGGGCCTTGTCGACCAGCATGGTTTCTGTCGGCGTGCCGTCCTTGCCACGGCCATAGTTTCGGAAACCGTCGATCACGGGCTCGAGTACGGCAAAGGACTCGACATCCGTCTGGGCCTGCGTGGCGTCCACACGGCCCGCAGCGAAGGGCACTTCCACCGCCACACCGGCAGCCTTTGCGGCCTGCTCCACACCCACCACGCCGGCCAGCACGATCACGTCGGCCAGCGAGGCCTTGCCGCTGGCCTTCTGGATGTCCTCCAGCTTGGCCAGGGTCTTGAGCACAGGCTTGTTGACAGCCCAGTCCTTCTGCGGTGCCAGTCGGATACGCGCACCGTTGGCGCCGCCCCGCTTGTCACCCCCACGGAACGTGGAGGCGGAAGCCCAAGCCACGGAGACCAGCTCACCCACCGAGAGGCCGGCGGCGGCGATGCTGGCCTTGAGGTCGGCAATATCGGCCGCACCCGGCTTGTGGCTGGCGGCGGGCAGCGGGTCCTGCCAGATCAGGTCTTCCTTCGGCACTTCGGGGCCGAGGTAGCGGGCCTTTGGACCCATGTCGCGGTGGGTCAGCTTGTACCAGGCGCGGGCGAAGGCTTCCGCGAAGGCCTGCGGGTCTTCGTGGAAACGCTTGGAGATCTTGCCGAACTCGGGGTCGAAGCGCATCGTGAGGTCGGTGGTCAGCATCCTGGGCTTGTGGAACTTGCCCTTGACGTGCGCGTCGGGAATGATGTCCTCGGCGTTCGTGGCCACCCACTGCTTGGCACCGGCGGGGCTCTTCTCCAGCTCCCACTCGTACTTGAACAGGTTCTCGAAGAAGTTGTTGCTCCACAGCGCGGGCGTCTTGGTCCAGGTGACTTCGATGCCGCTGGAGATGGTGTCCTTGCCGTGGCCGCTGCCATAGTTGCTGTTCCAGCCCAGGCCCTGGGCTTCGATGGAAGCAGCCTCGGGCTCGGGGCCCTTGTGCGACTCTGGGGCAGCACCGTGGGCCTTGCCGAAGGTGTGACCACCAGCGATCAAGGCGACGATCTCCTCGTCGTTCATCGCCATGCGGTAGAAGGTCTGCCGGATGTCCTTGGCCGCCAGCATGTAGTCGCCGCTGGCATTGGGGCCCTCGGGGTTCACATAGATCAGGCCCATGTGAGAGGCCCCCAAAGGCCCGTTGAGCTCGCGCGTGTCACCAATGCGCTCCTTAGGGTCCACCCCCAGCCACTTCATCTCCGGGCCCCAGTTCACATCCAAGTCCGGTTCCCAGACGTCTTCACGGCCCCCCGCGAACCCGAAGGTGCGAAAGCCCATGGACTCCAGCGCCACGTTGCCGGCGAGGATGAAAAGGTCGGCCCAGGATATCTTCTGGCCGTATTTCTGCTTGATGGGCCAGAGCAAGCGACGCGACTTGTCGATGTTCACGTTGTCGGGCCAGGAGTTCAGCGGGCAAAACGCTGTTGTCCACGGCCACCGCCCCCGCGACCGTCGATGGTGCGATAAGTGCCGGCACTGTGCCAGGCCATGCGCACCATCTGTGGGCCGTAGTGGCCAAAGTCGGCCGGCCACCAGCCTTGCGAATCGGTCATCAGCTTGACCAGGTCGGCCTTCAGGGCCTTGTGGTCCAGCTTCTTGAATTCTTCGGCGTAGTTGAATGGTTCGCCCAGCGGGTTGGACTTGCTGGAGTGCTGGTTCAACAGATCCACGCGCAACTGGTTCGGCCACCAGTCCTTGTTCGTGGTGCCGCCCCCGGCAGCGTGGTGGAACGGGCATTTGGCTTCGGTAGACACACTTATCTCCTTTGGGTTGTTTGGAATAGACTGGTAGGGTCAGTGTAGATACTCAACATCTATCGAGCAATTTAGTTTTATCAATTAAATCTATAGCCCAATCCAATGTCCAGCGATACTCCCAATTCTGTGCCCCGCTACCCCCTGCCCAACCTCAGCACCTTGCCCGAAGACATCCGCACCAAGATACTGGAGGTTCAGGAGAAATCGGGCTTTGTGCCCAACGTATTCTTGGCCTTTGCGCGTCGCCCAGCCGAGTGGCGTGCCTTCTTTGCCTACCACGATGCGCTGATGGTGCCCGAGTCAGTGGGCCGAACCAGCAACTTGAGCAAGGGGGACCGCGAGATGATTGTCACCGCCACCAGTGCGGCCAACCAGTGCCTGTATTGCGTCGTTGCGCACGGTGCCCTGCTGCGCATTTACGAAAAAAAGCCACTCGTCGCCGATCAGGTGGCGGTGAACTTCCGCAAGGCCGACATCACACCCCGCCAGCGCGCCATGCTCGACTTTGCAATGAAGGTGTGTCAGCGTTCACATGAGATCGACGATGGCGACTTCGCGGCCCTCCACGCGCACGGTTTTGACGATGAAGATGTCTGGGACATTGCCGCCATCACCGCGTTCTTTGGCCTGTCCAACCGGATGGCGTCGTTCAGCAACATGATGCCCAACCCCGAGTTCTATCTTTTGGGCCGCGTGCCCAAACAGAAATCATGACCACACTGACAATCCGAAAACTGCAGGTCGATCTGAGCCAGGGGTTTGACCGCCACTGGCACGGCGGTGACGCCTTTCGCAGTCAGTACTACAACGCGCTGTCCATGAGTTTTCCGGTGGGTGAGCAGTCGTTCATCGACGCTGTGCGCGAAGGCCTGGCGTTGCTGCCCGATACGCCCGAACATGCGGCCCTGCGCGCAGACGTTGCCCAGTTCATTGGCCAGGAGGCCACCCATCGCCACGTCCATGGCCTGTATAACGAACAGTTGGAGAAGCAAGGCCTGGTCAACCGCTGGCAGGACAGGGCCACGCGGCGGATTGAATACGGACGCGCTCAAAAAGTAGGCCCCCTGCACCTGCTGGCCATCACGGCGGCATTCGAACATTGCACGGCGGTGTTTGCAGACGGCACGCTGCGCTATGGCAGCTGGTTCGATGCAGCAGAACCCCGCATGCGCACACTGTGGCGATGGCATGCGGCTGAAGAAACCGAGCATCGCGCCGTGGCGTTCGACCTGTATCAGGCGCTGGGCGGCAACTACCGCTGGCGTATCCGCTGGTACCTGTATGTGCTGGTGCTGTTTGCAGTGGATGCCACTCGCCAGACCATTCACAACCTGTGGCGGGACGGTTCATTGTTCAAGCCCGGCACATGGTGGGGCGCTGCGACGTTCTTCCTCGGCAAGGACGGCATGGTCTGGCGCAGTACCCGTCCGCTGCTGCAGTATTTCCGCCACGACTTCCACCCAAATCATGAGTACCTGCAACCGGCCGCGCAGACGCTGGCGGGTGAATGGCTGAAGGCCCATGCGGGCAGTTATCGCGTCGTGCGTTAGCGGTGCGCGCGGATGGAAGCCAGAATGCCCAGCGTGAAACACACGCAGGCCACCAGCGGAATGGCCGTGGGCCACTGGCCGTCCCAAGCGTAGGAATAGATCAGGGCAAACAGGGTTTCACTGACAATCATCTGCCCGCACAAACTGGCGCTCAAACGCTGACTGGCCATGTTCCACAGAATCGTTGCAAGCCAGGCCGACCCCACGCCAGTCGCTATGCAAATAATAGCTGCCCACGCAATACTGTCGAGGGCCAGGAGCTCTTTTGATGATGAACCAGCCACCAGCCAGAGGATGACGGCACCGACACCGGTTGCGACGCCAAGCCAGTTGGCCCACTCGGTGGCATTGACCTCAGGATGGCGCTTGAGCCACGCGGTGTTCAAAATGGCATAGGCCGTCCAGCACACCGTAGCGGCTACGGCCAGCAAGACACCCCACCAGAAATGGGTGCCAGCATGACCCGCAACGACTGGTTGCGAAGCGCTCATGACGTGCATCATCAGCACCAGACCTGCGGAGGTCAGCAAAAGCCCCGGAATCAGGGGCGACCATTTCAGACCATGGGGCTTGCCCAACAACATCGCCCAGATGGGGATGGTACCGATGATGAGTGTGGGTACCTCCGTTCCCGCATGCTGAATGGCCAACACCAGCAACAGGTAATACCCTGTGAATCCCAGCAGACTCATGCCCAGGGCAGCCATTGCCTGGCGGACTGTGGGCAACTTGTGTGACCGCCAGGTCAGCAACATCACCAGCGCCGCCACCGCACCGTAACTGATGAAGCGGCCCGCAGCCAGATCAACCGATGACAGACCTGGCGTCATGCGGGGCGCAACAAATACCAGCCCCCACAGGGCGCCGGCGGCCAGGCCGGCCACTATGCCCGTCAGCACGCCGGTCTAGATACCAAAACCATCGTCAGCCGCAATCACGGCACCGTTGATGAAGTGACTCTCGTTCGAACACAGCGTGACCAGCAGTGCATCCAGATCTTTGGGCTGACCCACGCGTTTTCGCGGCAGCATTTGCACCAGCTTCTGGCCCTGCTCGGTTTTCCAGTGCTGGTGATTGATCTCGGTATCGATGTAACCCGGGCATATAGCGTTCACGTTGATACCGAACTTGCCCCACTCCAGCGCCATCGCCTTGGTCATCTGCACGACCGCGGCCTTGCTCATGCAATACACACCGATTTGCGGCAACACGCGCAGGCCCGCCATTGATGCGATATTGATGATTCGCCCACCGGTGAAGCTGCCCGGTGCGGCACCTCGCGCGCGGGCCAACATGCGCTTGCCCACTTCCTGCGCCACAAAGAAAGCGCCCTTCACATTCGTATTGAACATGAAGTCAAAATCTTCCTCCGAAACATCCTGAATGCGCTGGGTCGTGCTCACACCGGAGTTGTTCACCAGAATGTCAATTGAGCCTACCTCGGTCTCGGCATGCGCCACGGCGGACTTGATGGAGTCGCGATCGGTCACGTCCAGTTCAATGACGTGTGCATCACCACCCTCACCTTCAATCTGGGCACGCAATTCCTTGAGTTTTTCCAGCCGGCGACTGGCCAGCACCACCGCGGCACCCGCAGCAGAGAGGGTGCGTGCGAACTGGGCACCCAGGCCACTGGAAGCGCCTGTAATGAAGGCGACACGCCCGGAAAGGTCAATGCTGTAAGCCATTTAGAGAATCTCCACGAATCAGAATCGATCATTCCATTATGACGTTGCAACAGTTCAGTCCCGCATAAAATCACTCTCACTCCCATCACCGAAGAAGAGAACATGACCCACGACGAAATCATCGCGCAATTTGGCCCCCGTGAAGCCATGGAATACGACGTCGTCGTTGTGGGTGGTGGCCCGGGTGGACTGGCCACGGCAATTCGCCTCAAGCAGCTGGCCGCTGAAAAAGGCAACGATGTGTCAGTGGTCGTTCTCGAAAAAGGTTCCGAGCCCGGCGCGCACATTCTGAGCGGTGCCATCATGGACCCCAGGGCGCTGACTGAACTGTTGCCCAACTGGAAAGAACTGGGCGCTCCGCTGAACCAGCCGGTGACCGACGATGCCTACCTCTTCCTGGGCGAAAAGTCGGGCTTTCGTGTTCCCAACATGTTTCTGCCGCCGTTTGCACACAACCAAGGCAACTACATCGTGAGTCTGGGCTCTGTCACCAAGTGGCTGGCCGAACAGGCTGAAGCCCTGGGTGTGGAAATCTTCCCCGGCTTCGCCGCTGCCGAAGTTCTTTACAACGAAGACGGTTCTGTGAAGGGCGTGGCCACAGGCAATATGGGCGTCGGCAAGGACGGCGAACCCACGGAGAACTTCCAGATCGGCATGGAGCTGCTGGGTAAATACACCGTGTTTGCCGAAGGTGCGCGCGGTCATCTGGGTAAGCAGCTCATCGCCAGGTTCAAGCTGGACGAAGACCGCGACCCGCAAAGCTTTGGCATCGGCATCAAGGAGTTGTGGGAGATTGACCCAAGCCGCCACGAGCCCGGTTTTGTGATGCACACCGCTGGCTGGCCCATGGAGAACGATACCTATGGTGGCGCTTTCCTCTATCACTTGGAGGGCAACAAGGTGGCGATGGGCTTTGTCACCGGCCTGGGTTACGCCAACCCTTATCTCAGCCCCTTTGAAGAATTCCAGCGCTGGAAAACACACCCCAACGTGCGCTATTACCTGGAGAACGACAAGGGCGAAGTCACCGCCAAGCGCCTGTCGTACGGTGCGCGTGCCATCAATGCCAGTGGCATCAATGCCTTGCCCAAAACCGTTTTTCCGGGTGGCGCACTGGTGGGCTGCAACGCGGGTTACCTGAATGTGGGCCGCATCAAGGGCAGCCACGCTGCCATCAAGACCGGCATGCTGGCCGCTGAGGCGGCGTTTGATGCCGTGGTGGCTGGCCGCCAGCACGACGAGCTGCACGCTTACCCCGAGGCCTTCGAGAAAAGCTGGTTGCACACCGAGCTGAACAAAGACCGCAACTTCAAGAACTGGTTCAAGTACGGCCTGACCACCGCCACGCTGATGAATGGCTTCGAGCAGTTTGTGCTGCGCGGCCATATGCCCTGGACGCTGCGCCGCGACAAGCCCGACCACGCCTACCTCAAGCCCGCGGCCGAGTGCCAACCCATCGTCTACCCCAAGCCCGATGGCAAGCTGACATTTGACCGCCTCTCCAGCGTGTTCATCAGCAACACCAACCACGAAGAACAGCAGCCCGCACACTTGACACTGAAAGATGCATCAGTGCCCGTGAGCATCAATCTGGCCAGGTACGCAGGGCCTGAAGCCCGCTACTGCCCGGCAGGCGTCTATGAGTTTGTGAAAAACGACGACAACACCGACCGCTTGCAGATCAATGCGCAAAACTGCGTGCACTGCAAAACCTGTGACATCAAGGATCCCACGCAAAACATCGTCTGGGTAACGCCCGAAGGCGGTGGTGGACCGAACTACGCGGGGATGTAAGCGCATTCGCGTTTCCCGGGTCCGTAGCATGCGTGTGCCCGCTAGACTCGGGCCATGGTCATTCCCGTTCTGACTCCGCGGCAACGCCTGTTGCTGACCATCGTTGTTGTTGCTCTGGTGGTTTTTGGCGCCTGGGCCGTCATCAAGTTTGTCAGCCCGGACCCACCCCGGCGCCTGACCATGAGCACCGGTGCGGCCGATGGGGCCTACCACCAGTTTGGTCTCAAGTACCAGGAAATCCTCAAGCGCAACGGCATCACGCTGGATTTGTTGCCCTCCAGCGGTTCCGTCGAAAACCTGAAGCGACTCAATGAAGGCGCAGTTTCTGCCGGTCTTGTGCAAGGGGGTCTTGGTTTTTTGTCGCTGGACCCACAAAAAGATGCCGACGAGACGCCCCGGCGCTCACTAGCCACTGTCGCCTACGAACCTGTCTGGATTTTTTCGCACACGCTGGATTTATCAAAAGGCCTGAGTGCACTCAAAGGCAAACAAATTGCCGTGGGTATTGCAGGCAGTGGCAACCGAAAGCTGGCCATCGAGTTGTTGACCACATACGGTCTGGTCGATGGTGCTGGCCAGTCACTGGACAACACCCAATTGGTTGATGCCGGCGGCGTCAGTGCTGCCGGCAAGCTGGTACAACACGAACTGGACGCCGTCATCATGGTTGCTGCGCCGCAAGCCGCTGCCGTGAAGCAGTTACTGGAAAACCCGACCATCCGTCTGGCCTCGCTCGATCATGTGGAAGGCCTGGCCCGGCGCTTTCCCTACTTCCAGCCCGTCATTCTCAAACGAGGGTCTGTCGATCCGGGGCGCAATATTCCCGCACAGGATGTGCAGTTGCTCGCAACAACCGCCAATCTGGTGATTCCCGACAGCCTGCACCCGGCGCTGGCGTATCTGCTGCTGGAAGCTGCACAGCAAACGCACGGGCAGCCCAGCCTCTTGAACCGGCCCGGTGAATTTCCCAGCCCCAAAGCCACTGACTTCCCTTTGGCGGAGGAAGCTGATCGTTACTTCAAGAATGGCCGCCCGTTCCTGCAGCGTTACCTTCCGTTCTGGCTGGCCAATTTCGTGCAGCGGCTGATCCTGATGCTGATCCCGCTGGTCGCCATTCTGGTTCCCGTATTCAAGGTGCTGCCGGCCATGCTGGAGTGGAAAGAGAAAAACCGCCTGTTCCGCCGTTATGGCGAATTGAAGTTTCTGGAAAAAGACCTCACCTCACGCACCTTCTCGGCGGAGGAAAAAAATACCGCCCTCGCCCGGCTGGATGCCATTGAGGCTGAAATTGGCAAGACGCGTTTTCCACTCGACTTCTCGGACCGCGTTTACACACTGCGCCAGCATGTGGATTACGTTCGGTCGCGGCTGTAGCGGTAACCGGGCTGTCGTTTCAGTTATCAAATACGTCCGCTTTGGCGTGGCAAAAAGTTCGATATACAATCCGCAACGTCAGGAGAGAGCGTTCCCTTGAGAACGCCGCCGAAGGCGCAGTACGGGCTGATTGCAGCGGTATGAACGCTCAGGCAAAAGGACTGACAACCGTCTGGTGCAAGCCCGAAAACCAGACGTTCCCCACTGGAGAGAGGCTGCATCCGATGCAGCCCACCGAAGGAGCAAGCCACGACAGGCGCCATCCGGCGTTCTGACCGCGGTGAATCTCTCAGGTACAACGGACAGCGGGGGCAGCCCATGGCTTTTAGGCCATGACACACGACTTGCCCTCTGGAGCTCTCCTTGACGACCTCTTCCGTGAATATTGCTGACTCTCTTCTGAAAACGCCGCTGCACGACCTGCACGTCTCACTGGGCGCCCGCATGGTGCCGTTTGCCGGCTACGCCATGCCGGTTCAGTACCCTTCCGGCCTGATGGCTGAGCACCTCCACACCCGCTCTGGCGCTGGCCTGTTTGACGTGTCCCACATGGGCCAGTTGCGTCTGGTTGGGCCCGATGCAGCCGCGGCGTTCGAGACGCTGATGCCAGTGGATGTGATTGATTTGCCGGTTCGCAAGCAGCGCTACGGCTTGCTGCTCAATGACCACGGCGGCATCATCGATGACCTGATGTTCATCAAGCGCGACGCTGCCAATGGCGGTGGAGATTCTGGCGACATTTTCGTGATCGTCAATGGTGCGTGCAAGGTGGACGATATAGCCCACATCAAGGAACGCATCGGATTACGTTGCGACGTGATTCCCCTGCCCCAGATGGCGTTGCTGGCTCTTCAAGGCCCACAAGCCATCACCGTGATGCAACGGCTCTCACCAGGTATTGAAAAACTGGTCTTCATGAGTGGCTCCAAAGTCAGCATTGGTGGCCCCAAAGCCGGATCATCACAACACATCGAATGTTTTGTCACCCGCAGCGGCTACACCGGTGAAGATGGATTCGAAATTTCCGTGCATGAAATGCAGGCTGAGGCATTGGCCCATGCGCTGCTGGCGCAACCCGAAGTCAAGCCCATTGGCCTGGGCGCTCGCAATTCGTTGCGGCTCGAAGCGGGCCTGTGCCTGTATGGCAACGACATTGACGACAGCACCACGCCCGTGGAGGCCCAACTCAACTGGGCCATGCAAAAGGTGCGTCGTACCGGGGGCGCGCGGGCAGGCGGCTTCCCGGGCGCCTCCAAAATACTGGCGCAGCTTGCCGGGGACCCAGGGGCTTTGACCCGCAAACGCGTCGGGCTGGTAGCGCTGGAACGCATCCCCGTGCGGGACCACACCGAACTGCAGGACACGGCAGGAAATCGTATTGGCGAAGTCACCAGCGGGCTCCTTGGGCCCAGTATCGACAAACCTGTGGCCATGGGGTACGTCAACGCAAACCTTGCAACGACTGGCATGCGCATCAACGCCATCGTGCGCGGAAAGCCCGTTCCCATGGAAATTGCCCCCATGCCGTTTGTTCCCCATCGCTATTTCCGCGGCTAAACCCAACTTTTCCCCCACTCCCTTTTCCCCACTTCCTATTTATCACTGGAGAAATCATGATCAAGTACACCGAAGACCACGAATGGCTCACGATTGAAAACAACATCGCCACCGTGGGCATCACCCACCATGCGCAAGACGCGCTGGGTGACGTGGTGTTTGTGGACCTGCCCGAAGTGGGCAAGACCTTTGAGCCCAAGGACGTCGCAGGCGTCGTGGAGTCGGTCAAGGCAGCAGCCGACGTGTACATGCCGGTCAGCGGTGAAGTGACCGAGGTGAATGAGGCGCTACGCGCTGATCCCTCACTCGCCAACTCGGACCCACTTGGCGCGGGCTGGTTCTTCAAGGTGAAACTCTCCAACCCGGCAGAACTTGACGCCCTGATGGACGAAACCAGCTATACCACCTTCTCTGCCAACGCCTGACCATGACACCGACGCTCACCGAACTCGAAAATTCCACTGAATTCATCGCGCGCCACATCGGCATTGGCGAGGCCGATGAAGCCCTCATGCTCAAGACTGTGGGCGCAGCTTCACGCCGCGAGTTGATTGATGGCATCGTGCCGCGTTCGATTGCGCGCCGCAGTGCCATGGCCATTCCGGCGGCCATTTCCGAGGCAGCGGCTCTGGCTGAACTAAAGGCCATGGCGTCAAAGAATCAGGTATTCAGGAACTTCATCGGTCAGGGGTATTACGACACCCACACCCCGGGCGTCATCCTGCGTAACATTCTTGAGAACCCCGCCTGGTACACCGCCTACACGCCCTACCAGGCCGAAATTTCGCAGGGCCGTATGGAAGCGCTGGTCAACTTCCAGACCATGGTGTGCGACCTCACCGCCATGCCCATCGCCAATGCGTCGATGCTGGATGAAGCCACGGCAGCAGCAGAAGCCATGACGCTAGCCAAGCGCAGCGTCAAAAGCAAGAGCAACACCTTCATCGTGGCCGGTGACTGCCATCCCCAGACCATTGAAGTCATTCAGACCCGCGCCCGGCCGCTGGGCATTGCCGTGGTGCTGGCCAATTCAGCACCGGAGTGGGATGCGGCACTGGCTGGGGACTATTTCGCTGTGCTGGGCCAATACCCCGCCACCAGTGGCCGCATTGATGACTTGCGAGCCGATGTGGAAAAAGTCCACACCAAACAGGCTGCCTTCATCGTCGCGGCCGACCTGCTGGCGCTCACCCTGCTCGTACCGCCCGGCGAGTGGGGTGCTGACATTGTGGTGGGGACCACGCAGCGCTTTGGCATGCCACTGTGCAATGGCGGCCCGCACGCCGCCTATCTGGCGTGCCGTGATGATTTCAAACGCTCCATGCCGGGGCGGCTGGTGGGCGTGAGTGTGGACGTACATGGCAACCCCACGTACCGGCTGGCATTGCAGACCCGCGAACAGCACATCCGCCGTGAAAAAGCCACATCCAATATTTGCACCGCGCAGGTTTTGCCGGCTGTGGTGGCGAGCATGTATGCCGTATACCACGGCCCCGCAGGTCTCAAGCGCATTGCACAACGTGTGGCAACCTACACCGCCATCCTGGCGCAGGGACTGGCGCAGCTGGGTCATGCGCCGAAGCAGGACAGCGCCTTCGACACAATCACCCTGAATACTGGAAATGCTACAGAATCAATAGCTTCTCACGCACTGTCCATGAGGGCTAACCTCAGAATTTACTTCGGAGATTACCTGTGTATTTCGCTGGACGAGACCACCACACGAGCCGATGTGGAACTGATCTGGTCCATCTTTGCTAAAGATGGCCAAACCCTGCCGTCGTTCGATGCTTTCGAGAAGGGAATAACACTGCTGATACCCGCAGCACTGCGGCGCACCAGCCCCTACCTCACGCATCCGGTATTCAACACGCACCATTCCGAGACCAGCATGCTGCGTTACATCCGGCGCCTGTCGGATAAAGATCTGGCACTGGATCGCAGCATGATCCCGCTGGGCAGCTGCACCATGAAGCTCAATGCCACCAGCGAGATGATCCCCATCACCTGGCCGGAGTTTGCGAATATCCATCCCTTTGCACCACGCGCTCAGATGCAGGGTTATGTCGAACTGGACGAGCAGTTGCGCGCCTGGCTGTGTCAGGCCACGGGCTACGCTGGCATCAGCCTGCAACCCAATGCAGGCTCACAGGGCGAATACGCCGGCCTGCTGGCGATCAAGGCCTTTCACAACGCCAAGGGTCAGGGGCATCGCACCATCTGCCTGATTCCCTCCAGTGCCCACGGCACCAACCCCGCCAGCGCGCAGATGGCGGGCCTGCAGGTGGTCGTCACCGCCTGCGATGCCAGTGGCAACGTGGACATGACCGACCTGAAAGCCAAGTGTGAACAACACAGCGCCAATCTGGCCGCCGCGATGATCACCTACCCCAGCACGCACGGCGTATTCGAGACCCAGGTAAAGGAGCTCTGCGCACTAGTTCACAGCCACGGTGGCCGGGTGTATGTGGATGGCGCCAACATGAATGCGCTAGTCGGCGTAGCTGCGCCCGGTGAGTTTGGCGGCGATGTGAGTCACCTGAACCTGCACAAGACCTTCTGCATTCCGCACGGCGGCGGCGGCCCGGGTGTCGGCCCTGTTTGTGTGGTGGCCGATCTGGTGCCTTATTTGCCCGGTCATGCGACCTACGAAGCGTGCGCCGCCGCGCCGGGCCGCCCCAAGCAAGGCACGGCCCCCTCGGGGGGCAGCGCAGTACGCGCAGCAGCGACAAGCGTGGGGGCGATATCCGCGGCACCATTGGGCAACGCGGCCGTGCTGCCCATCAGCTGGATGTATTGCCGCATGATGGGGCCGGATGGCTTGAAACAGGCAACCGAAGTAGCCATTTTGAGCGCCAACTACATCAGTGCCCGCCTCAAGGACCATTACCCTACCCTTTATGCGAGTGCAAACGGAAACGTGGCGCATGAATGCATTCTGGATTTGCGGCCGCTCAAGGAGTCCAGTGGAGGCGCCAACGGCATCTCGGCGGAAGATGTGGCCAAGCGACTGATGGACTATGGCTTTCACGCCCCCACGCTCAGCTTTCCGGTTCCTGGCACCTTGATGGTCGAACCCACCGAAAGTGAAACACTGGACGAGCTGGACCGCTTCATCCACGCAATGATCGCGATCCGCCAGGAGATCGCGAAAGTCGAAAAAGGTGAATGGCCACAAGACAACAACCCGTTAAAACACGCACCGCACACTGCGGCCTCCCTGATGGAAGAAGCGTGGAACAGGCCCTACTCTAGGGAAACAGGCGCATTTCCGCTATCAACCTTGAAGCACGTGAAGTATTGGCCACCTGTTGGCCGCGTAGACAACGTGTATGGCGACCGCAACCTGTTTTGCAGCTGCGTGCCCGTCAGTGACTACGCCGCCTGAGTACCCTGTCATGACCAACAAGCCATCGATGACCGAAACCATACTGAAAACCCTGCGGGAGGACCTCGCATTGGCTTTGCGTGCCGCCGCGCATCATGGCCTGTCCGAAGGCGTCTGCAACCATTTCAGCGTGGCATTGCCCGATGGATCTGAGCGCTATCTGATTAACCCGCGCGGTTTGCACTGGAGCGAAATCGGCCCCGATGACATCGTGCTGATTGACGCCAAAGGCAACGTTCTTGAGGGCCGTCGTCGCGTTGAGCCTACAGCCCTGTTCATTCACGCCGCGGTTCACCAGATCACCGGGCACGCCGTCGTGCTGCACACGCACATGCCCTATGCCACTGCGCTCACGCTGACGGCCGACCGCGGGCTGGATCCTACGCTCAGTCAAAACGCCATGCGATTCCTGGGGCGCATCGCTATTGATGCCCAATACAACGGGCTGGCCCTGGATAACGTTGAGGGTGAACGCATTGCACACGCGATGCTGGGCAAGGACATTGCGTTTTTGGGTAACCACGGCGTGATCGTGGCGGGACCCAGCATGGCCTGGGCCTATGACGACTTGTATTACCTGGAACGTGCCTGCGTTCATCAGGTGATTGCGGCATCCACCGGCCGGCCGCTGGTACCCGTGAATGCGACGCTAGCCGCTCATGTAGCCGCGCAGATTCAAGGCGAACGCGAACAGTCCGACCTGTTCTTTGAAGCACTGCGACGCATGTTGCCGCCGCCATCTGGTCTCTAATCTGTAACTCGGCCTCTGAGTGCCTTGGTCTCGGAGCGTTGACTTTTCCCTTCGAGCCTTCGTTGCTTTGAACCGTAGGTCGGTTTGGTTGGCCTTCTCATCTTGGGCGGCATGGCAACGCTGTTCACCAACTCGTGCAAACGGGCAAACGCATCCAGCCGGTTCATGTCCTGCGTGCGGTGGCTTTGGGCTTTGATCACCAGCACACCTTCCTGCGTGATGCGACCGTCACGCAGCGCCAGTAGCCGGGCCTTCACGTCATCCGGCAGGCTGGACGCCGCAATATCAAAGCGCAAGTGAATTGCGCTGGAAACCTTGTTGACGTTCTGCCCACCCGCACCCTGCGCACGAATGGCAGAAATCTCGACCTCAGACTCCCTGATTTCAAGCGTGTGGGGCGCTGTCATGCTGAAATCGACTAGAGCGGTTCACGCATCAACTGCAATTGCGCCAGCGCCAGTTCACCGGCGTGTTTGGCCAGACCCGGATGAAACCACTCGTCTGCGGTCGCCTTGGTCAACGTGGCTCGCACCGCATCAAGGTTTCCCCGCATCCTGTGGGCATCGACCTGCAGACCCGGCAGGGCCTGAGCCAGCGCCCGCGCGCTGCCGTGGGCTGATATGACAAGTTGAGGCCATTCGGCCAGCTCGGCCTGCCAGGCGCCCAGCGCACGTTCATGCTCCTGTGGCATCACGGCCAGCAGGGCCGCTACACGCTGGGGGACACGCTGCGATGCCGCGATGGCCACCATCGACGCCACCGGGTTGTGCTTGTGCGGCATATTGGACGGCCCGCCCCGGCCCGGCTCCACCGGTTCGGCCACCTCGCCCACCTCAGCCTGACTCATCAGGACAATATCCCGGGCGATTTTTCCCAGGCTACCCGTCAGCAGGCCCAGCTCACAACCCAGCGCAACCCATTCATCGCGCTGCGTATGCCACGACATCTGGGGCGCTGTCAGCTTCAGGTCTTTCGCCATCAGTTCACTGACGCGTGCCCCTTTGCCATTCATAGCCGACAGTGTGCCCACCGTGCCACCCAGCTGTAATTTCAGGGCGTTTGGCCGCGCAACGCGCAGTCGTTGCAGGCTGCGCCGGAGCGGTGCAGCCCAGCCCATGCACTTGAAGCCAAAACTGGTCAGTGACGCGGGCTGCATCAACGTGCGTGCCAGCACGGGGGTGTGGGCATGCAGAGCACCCAGTTCCAGCAGCGCGCTCACGGCCTTGCTCACGTCGGCCTCGATCAAATCCAGCGCGTCCCGAGTAACCAGAGCCATGGCAGTGTCAATCGCATCCTGGCTGGTGCAACCGAAATGCACATGGGCCACCGCCGAGGGGTTAAACAAACCCACCGTTTCCTTCAGGCTCTTCACCAGTGGAATGGCCAGACTGCCTGCGCGTGCGCTTTCACGCACGATCTTTGCCGTGTCAAACAGATCGACCTTGCAGGTCCCAATGATGGATTGGGCCGATGATTCGGGAATCAGCCCAACCGCAGCCTGTGCCCGGGCCAGTGACGCCTCAAACTGCAGCATCGCCTGCACAAACGAGCGATCCCCGAACGCCTGCAAGCCTTCAGATGAGGACAGGAAACCCTCGAAAATACTGCTCATCAATCACCGCCGCAACCGGATCTTATTGGGCAACGGCACCGAACGGCGCAAAACACCCTCGCCCAGCCACAATGCCGACCTGCGCGCACGCTGGGCGACAGTCGCCAGCGGCATCTGCTGGTAGTCGTCATTGAAGACTTCAAAGCTGTAGTCGCCACGGTAACCCATCTGGTGCAACTTCAACGCCAATTCGGCCAGCGCCTCACTGTGCACGCCTTCTCCGGGAAACACACGAAAGGTGCGCGCGGTGCTGATGCGTTCTTCCACCGTCTTGATTTCATTCCACATGAAATCTGCCAGCTGCACCAGGAAAATCTTGTCCGGGTCCAGCATTTCCAGTTCGTCCAGTGGGGTCTTGGTCGCGAACATATGGAACGAATCAAATCCCAACCCGAGGTTGGGCATATCGGCTTGCGAGATGATGTCCCAAGCCTGCGGAAACTCATTGATGGTACGACCCCACGACAGCGCTTCAAACGCTATTTTGATGTTCATCGGAATCGCCAGCATCGCCAGCTTGCGCAGGTCACGCACCAAGGCCGATGTTTCACCCGTCGCGTGGGTAGACGTAGACGAACACGCCAGCATCACGCCACAACCCAGGGCATGGCACATCTCCAGCATCGATTTGGCGATGTCGATCTTGTATTCGTGCAAGTGACCCGACAAACCTTCAAAGTCGCGCAGCACCTGGAAACCGGTCACACGCAACCCGCTGTCCTTGACTTCCTGCACCGCAGCCTGCCAGCCGTTGGGGTGCTGAACCAGATCCCGAGCCAGCAGCATCACCTGCGAAAACCCGGCGCCGCGAATCGCATCCAGCTTGCCCTTGAGCGGGCCTGCCAGCGAGATGGTGTCCATCCCGAAATCGTCAATATTGCCTTCGAACTGGCTCATGATGGCTTAGCTCCGCTCATCATGAACGAGTTCGAACATCACACTGCCCATGACTGTGCGGGTTAATGCACCGCGGCTGTCCAGCTGCGCCCCCTTGGACGCCACAAACTCCACGCCACGTTGCCGCAACTGCGCGACCGTCGCCTGCACATCCGGCGTTCCCAGACCCATGCGCTGCAGGCACTCGTCGTCCTCCACATCCAGCACGCCCGGCTCGGGCTCGATCAGTTGCAGGTAGAAGCTGTTGCACGGGCTGCGAAGAATCCGGCCCTTGGGCAAAATGCCAAAACGCTCTTCTGCTGGCAAGGCAGAGAAGCCAAACAGGGCTGAATAAAACTCGGTCCAGTCTTCGGTCCGGTCGTTGCCGATGTACTGGACGATGCCAAAGAAATGCAGGCCCGCAATCGCTGGGGGGCGTTGGTCCACCGTAGGGATGGGCGTGAAGTCCACGTCGTAGATGGAAAACTCCTTGTGCCGATCCACAAAGTAGATGCGGCTGGTGCCCACACTATGAACGGCTGGAATGTTCAGCTCCATCACTTCCACATGCACCGGCACGGCCCAGGCGCCGCGCTCCAGCGCACGACGGTATGCTGCCCCCGCATCACGCACACGCAGCGCAACGGCGGCAATCACCGGCTTCTCGGTCAACGCGGTTCCACTGGAATGCGCGTTGACGATGATGTTGATGTCCCCCTGGCGGTACAACAGCACCTCGCGCGAGCGATGGCGCGCCACAGGCCGGAACCCCATGGTCTCCAGCACCTGCCCCAGTGCCTGGGGTTTGGAAGTGGCATATTCGATGAACTCGATGCCTTCCAGCCCCAGCGGGTTGGGGCCTTCGACAATTTCTTCGCGGTCTGCAACGACGGTTCTGGCCATGTTGTTTGCGTTCATCCTGTTGGTTCCCTATTCAATGGTCAAGAGTGCAGCCAGGTCAGGCCATCGCTGCCGCCGGTGCAGCCGCATGTGCGCCGCCCAGAAACAACCGCTCGATGTTCGGGTCTGCCAGCAGTTCGGACGCCGGCTTTTGCAACACCAGCCGACCGGACTCCAGCGCGATCGCTTCATCAGAGATTTTGAGCGCGCTTTTGACATTTTGCTCCACCATCAGCACGGTGGTTCCCTGATCCGCCAGTTTGCGAAGCAGCCTGAAGACATCCTGTACCACCAGCGGCGACAGACCAATGGACGGCTCGTCAATCAGGATCACCTTGGGACGCAGCAACAGCGCGCGGCCAATCTCCAGCTGCTTCTGCTCACCGCCCGACAGCGCAGATGCCATGGAATTCATGCGCTGCTTCACCCGCGGGAAAAACTCCAGCACTTCGGGGATGCGTTCATGCGTGGTCTTCATGCCCAGCGTGATGCCGCCCAGTTCCAGATTCTGGTACACCGATAGCTGCCCAAACAGGTTGCGGCCCTGCGGCACAAAGGCGATCCCTTTGGCGAGCAGCTCCTTTTGCGTGGCCCCAGCGACGCTCTGGCCGTCCAGCAGAATGCGGCCCTGACGCGGCTTGAGTAACCCGAACAGGGTTTTCAGCACCGTCGATTTGCCCGCGCCATTGGGACCCAGCAGCAAGGTGATGGAGCCTGTCGCCGCCTTGAAACTCAGGTTGTTCAGGATCATGAAATCCTTGTAACCCGCCACCACGTCGTCAAATTCAATACAGGTTGTCATGTTCAGGCTCCCAGGTATGCGTCGAGCACTTGTTTGTTGCCACGAATCTCTTCCGGTGTGCCAATGGCCATCACCTTGCCCTCCACCATCACCATGATGCGGTGGCACAGGTCCATCACAAAGTCCATGTTGTGTTCGATGACGACAAAGCTGCTCTTCTTGGTACCAGCGGGTTGACGGTTCAAATCTTTCAGCAGCGTGCTGATGCCGCCCACCAGGCTGGGGTTCACACCCGCGCAGGGCTCATCCAGCAGCACCAGATCGGGCTCGCTCATGAAAGCCATGGCGATGTCCACCAGCTTTTGCTGGCCGTAGCTCAGCTCACCGGCCTTCTTGTCCGCCACATGACGGATGCGAAAGCGGTCAATCAGCGCGTCCGCCTTGGCACCCAGGCCGGAGTCTCCCGGCGCAAACATGCGGCTGAACATCGTGCCCTGATGCTCCTGCGCAGCCACGATCAGGTTGTCGCGCACCGTCATCTTGCCAAACACCTGCAGCGTCTGGAAGGTGCGCCCGACCCCCTTGCGATTGAGTTCCATCGGGCCGCACTGGGTGACGTTCTCGCCTTTGAGTTCAATTTGGCCGCTGTCGGGGGTGATCTGCCCGAGCATGCTGTTGAACAGGGTCGTCTTGCCGGAACCATTGGGGCCAATCACGCCAAAGATTTCTCCGGGTTGCACTTCAAAACTCACACCACCCACGGCCTGGATGGCGCCGTAGGATTTTTTCAGATCAGTTACTTTTAGCAGTGCGCTCATGATGCAACTCCTGATTTGCTAGCTGCCTGCGCAGACGCCATGCGGGCTGCACTGGCTTCTTTCGCCTGCTTTTTTGCTTTCATACGGTCTGGCAGACTCAGCAACCCTTCGGGCAGCCAGATCATCAGCAGCACCACCGCCGCACCAAACAGCGGCAGATACCAGTCCGCCACACCCGGCACGTCGCGCAGCCACTCCGGCACCACCACGCCAACCGCAGCACCCAGCACAGGGCCGAGGAAGTAGCCCGGGCCACCCACCACCACCATCAAATACATCATGATGGACGCACCCACGGCAAACGGAGCGGGCTCAATAAACTGCACCAGCGAGGCAAACAGGCCGCCCGCCACACCCGCATAGGCCGCGCCGATAGCGAAGCTCAGCAAGGTGTAGTTGCGAATGTCCACACCCAGACTCTCGGCGCGAATCGGGTTGTCTCGCAGCGCAGTAAACGCCTTTCCCCAAGGGCTGCGCAGCAAGCCCAGAAGCAGCACGCCCAACACCACGGCAAATGCCAGCACCAGGTAGTAGTAGGCCAGGTTGCCTTCCAGCGAGTAGCCAAACAGGCCGGGGCGAACAATGTTGTTGATGCCGAAGGTGCCGCCCGTCAGCCACTCTTCGTTGCGCATGATCAGCCACGCAGCCGTGTTGAAACCCAGCGTCGCAAACGCCAGATAAATGGTTTGCACCCGCAGTGCAGGAAAGCCCAGGCCCAAGCCCACCACAAAGCATAGCAGTGCGGCCGCAGGCAGCCCCAGCCACCAGCTGATGCCGGCCTTGAGCAGGATGGCCACCGTGTATGCGCCGATGCCGAAGAAGGCCGCCTGCCCGAGGGACTTTTGCCCCGCATAACCCACGGTGAGGTTCAGCCCCATGGTGGCGATTACAAAAACCAGCCAGTAGGTCAGCAGGTAGATGCCGTAGTTTTTGAGGAATTGCGGCACCAGCAACAGCAGCGCAGCGCTGACCACCATGGCAATGAGAGCGTTCTTTTTCATGGTGTTCCCCTTAGACCTTGCGCTCTTCTTTTCTGCCCAAGAGCCCTTGCGGCTTGAACAGAATCACGATCATGAAGATCACCAGCGCCACCGCGTCCTTGTAGGCAGGCGAGATGTAGGCAGCTGCCAGGTTCTCGCACACGCCCACAATCAAGCCACCGAGCAGCGCACCGCGCGAGTTGTTGAATCCCCCGATGATGGCGGCAAAGAATGCCTTGTTGCCCAGGCCTTCGCCCATGTCAAACTTGGCCAGATAGGTCGGCGTGACCAGCACGGCTGCAGCACAGGCCAGCACCGCGTTGATGGCGAAGGTATAAAAAATCATGCGTGGCACGTTGATGCCCAGCACCGAGGCGCTCTCGGTGTTTTGAGCCACGGCCTGCATGGCCCGGCCCGTAACAGTTTTGGCCAGAAAGGCCTGCGTGCCAAACACCAGCAGCAAGGCCAGCACCAGTGTGCCCACGTCGGCCAGCGTGATGGTGACACCCGCAATGTTGAAAAGCTTGTCCGCAAACAGGCTGGGAAATGGATGCGCTTCGGCGCTGTACCCGGCGCGCACACCGTTGCGCATGGCGATGCTCAAGCCGATGGTGGCGACCACAATCGGCATCATGCCGAACTTGAACAGCGGGTCCACCAGACCGCGCTTGAACAGCCAGCCCAGCACCACCACGGCAACAATCACCGTCAGGCCAAAGCTCAGCAAAAACGGCGCCCCCATCGAGATGAAGCCCAGCATCACAAACGCGGGCAGCATCACAAACTCACCCTGCGCGAAGTTGATGGTGCCAGCCGCCTGCCAGAGCAGGGTAAAACCCAGCGCCGCCAGAGCATAGATACTTCCGGTGGCCAGGCCACTGAAGAAGAGTTGGAGGAAGTCGGTCACGGGAAGTCTCCTGCGGGTTGTTTTTCGATTCGGGGCGACGCCAGCCCATTGCCTGCATGTCGCAGACAACAGGCTGAATACCAGACCCTATTTTTTGACAGGGTTCAGGGGAGGCAGAACGGCCACCACTTCCTGCTTGCCGTTTTTCACTTCAACCAGGTAGCTTTCGCGGTCCAGGTCGCCGTTGGCATCGAACGTCACATCCATCAGCACGCCGGGGTACTTGGCTGCACTGATCGTCAGGCCCTTCATGGCTTGAGCCACGGCCTTGCGATCCAGCTTGCCAACCTTGTCAATGGCCGCTTTCATGGTGTAGACACCCACGTAGCCCTTGATGCCGTTGTGATCGGAGATGTACTTGTAGTCCTGGTAGAACCTGGCCTTGAACTTCAGCATCAGCGGGTTGGGCGCATCCACCGTCAGGCCAACGTGGGCCACCGCACCGTTGGCGGCATCGCCAGCCAGCTCGATCACTTTCTGGCCTGTGAGCGTGGTCTCGCCGATGATGGGCTTGGTCCAGCCCTGCTTGCGCAGTTCGCGCAAAGCACGAGCAGACTCTTCTTCGTTCGAGTAGACGAACACGGCGTCTGCATTGCTGTTCTTGGCTTTCAGCACGGCTGGCGAAAAGTCCACCTGGCCAGCGTCGGTCGAGATCTCGGCCACGATGTTGGTGCCAGAGCCAGCCAGCGCCTTCTTGATCATGTCCAGTCCGCCCTTGCCGAAGTCATTGTTCACATAAATGACGGCCAGGTTTTTGGATTTGGTGGCGATGTACTTGGCCACCTTGGGCATGGCGGTTGCCTGCGTGAAGCTGGTGCGGAAGATGTAGGGGTTGCCCTGCTGGGTGATGGCAGCAGCCTCGCCACCGGTCCAGTTCGGCACTTCAGCGCGACGGCTTTCAGCCATGCTGACCATGATGGAGCCGGAGAACACCGGGCCAAAAATGGCGAACACGTCGTTGTCAATCGCCTTTTGCGTCAGACCCTTGGCCACGCCAGGGTTGCTCTGTGTGTCGGTGGTGACGGTCTCGATCTTCTTGCCCAGAATGCCGCCCGCTGCGTTGATTTCCTTGACGGCCAGTTCCACACCGTTCTTGAAGTTGGTACCGGCCGATGCACCGCCGCCAGACAGTTCAACGATGTTGGCAATCTTGATGGTTGACTGTGCAAATGCACCTCCAGCCCCCGCCATTATTGCGCAGGCAGCTATCATTTTAAGAGTAAATCGTTTTGTCATGGGTTTGTCTCCTCGGGTGGTAAAAAAAAGAAAAGGGTTACGGGGTAACGAGTCGGGAAATGCTTCCAATAGCGTCGACTCCTCGCTCTGGAAATTCTGTAGCGGCAGGCTGGCGAATCTCGCCGACCAGCTCGGTGGGGTAAATCAGTTCACGCAGGAAATCCGAATCGCGCCGAATTCTGGCTGCGGCTTCTGTAAACCCAAAAAAATCCAGGTACAGATGCGTCTGCTGAATCATCATTTCGAACCCCGGATGCGCCACCAGCCCACGCTGGCGGGCTGCACGTACAAGAGGTGTCGGCTGGTTCTTCATCAGGATATCGACCAGGGCAGCATGCGGCTCCATACGTGACACGTCGCAGGGTAGCGGATCGGCAGCCTTCAGGCCCAGCGGCGACGCGTTGATCACCACATCAAAACCCGCCGGGTCACTGCTGTCCACCGTGAATACCCGTGCCCGCGCCGATGCGCCAATGCGGGCAGCGACAGCCTGCGCCTTGCCCGCAGCAGGGTCATAAAAAGCCACTTCGGCACTCGCGCCAACCGGCGAACCAGCCAATGTGCAGGCCATCGACGCGCCAATGGCCGCCGCCGCACCGCCTGCGCCCAGAATCAGCACGCGCTTGCCCGCGTGGGCAATGTTGAAGTAATCCAGCGCCGCCACAAAACCTTCACCATCAAACAGGCCGCCTTCGATCTGGCCGTCGGCATTGCGGCGCACCGCGTTCACGGCTCCGGCGATACGGCCCAGCTCGTCGCAGCGGTCCAGCACGTCCATGATGGGCGCCTTGTGCGGGATGGTGACCCACATGCCCTTGATGTTTTTCGCCATGAACGCCGTTTTGACAAAGGCATTCAGGTTCTCGGGCGCCACATGCACCGGCACCAGCACGGCATCGATGCGCATGCGGGCAAAGATGGGGTTGAACGACTCGGGCGCCCGCACCTGCTCCACCGGGTCACCCAGAATCAGGTAGACATCCGTGGTGCCGGAGATGGCGGGGGAAGACAGAGCCGAGTGGGGCATATTTGTTCGCTGATCGATCATTTTTGTTTGAATGGAGCGAACTTTAGCAACCAAGCTCTTAAGTTAAAAGCAGTATTTTTCGCATATTGATCGATCATCGATCAATAATGTTCGTTAATCGCACGGAATGAGGGTTTCCCCTGCATCCAGTGCCCGGCGCGCCGCGTCAGAATTCAGCCTTATTCAGCCACCGATCTATGCACCTGGTTTCACCCCCCGCCACCCCACTGGACAAGCGCGACTGGATCGCCGGGCTGGAAAAAGGCCTGTCCATCATCGAGGCGTTTGACGACGCGCACCCCCGCCTCACGGCCAGCCAGGCGGGCGAGCGCTGCGGCATGACGCGCACCGCCGCGCGCCGCTACCTGCTGACACTGGCGCACCTGAACTACATCGCCACCGACGGCAAGCTGTTCTGGCTGACGCCGCGCGTGCTGCGGCTGGGACAGTCGTATCTGGAATCGGCGCGATTGCCGCGCATCGTGCAGCCGTTTTTGCAGCGCATCACCGCCGGCACGCAGGAGATTGCCTATGTGAGCGTGCTCGACGGCGACGAGACGGTTTACATCGCGCGCAACGGCACCACCCGGTCCATGAACACCGGCTTTGTGCTGGGCGCCCGCGTGCCCGCGCAGGTGACGGCGGCGGGCATGCTGATGCTGGCCATGGGCAACGCACAGGAACTCGAACAGTGGCTGAAAGACAAAACGCTCAAGCCCTACACATCACTATCCATCACCAGCAAGGAGCGGCTGACGCTGGAGTTCGCACGAATCCGCGCCAACGGGTGGGCCATCTCGGAGCAGCAACTGGAGCTGAACCACCGTGGCATCGCCGTGCCGCTGCTGGACCGGCATGGTGATCTGGTGGGCGGGCTGAACGTGTCCATGCCGATGGGCCACGAGAGCAGCGAAGACGCTGTGGCGCGGGTGTTGCCGGTGCTGCAGGAGACGGCTCGGGCTATGCGGAATTTGATTTGACGCTTTGCGTTTGGTCGCGCTTTTCGGCTTTTGGCTAGCGCGCCGGGCGTCCGCGTCGTGTCCACTTCGCATCTCGCGGGTGGCTGTTTTGGTGGCTTTTAGGTTGCTGCGTTAATGCTGCTTTTGGGACGCGAATTAAGTGGGGCCCGCGAACAGCTTCGTTCCCCCGACGCAGCCACCCGGCACGCCTACGGAGATGGTTGGTCGGGTCTGGGAAACACTTTTCTTGGAATGAGTTGCTATTGATATAGGAGCTATTTACGCATATCTGGCGAGGGCTAGAGGCACTTTTTTAGCAAGAATCACCTTTTCATTGGAAACTGCAACTAGAGACGCGTTGCCAGCTTTTGCGACGCCCCGCAGAGCGGTCATTAGCGTAAAAGTAACCAGCGAAATAGAGGCGGGCGACAACAGCCTGCCGCGAGGACGTCGGTGTTGACCGCCATACTATCCGCGCACTCTATCCAGTTCCAGCACATATTGAACGATGTCGGCGAACCTTCCACGGATTTGGACTTGTTCACCAACACGGGGGCGGAAGCTCAGTCCTTCCGCACAGAAGTTAACATGATCAGCACCTACCCAATTCGATAACTCAACCTGCGTGGGACACCCCAAGCACTTGCGCGTGCAATCCTTGACTTCGCTGATTGTGAATGATCGTTTTTGGATGTCCGTGCTGGGAAGCACCAAGCGCTAAGAGAACGAGCCCCATCCCCACGTAGTCAGAATCACTCCCAGGAACCCCGCAACGACATTCTTCAGCGGCAGGCGTTGGCTAATGCTGAAGTACGGATGAAGGCCACGCGCCACCAGCCACACAGACCGCCGGTACATCAGCCAACCGAAAACTGAGCCCAATGAAATGGCTACAGGCAATACCTTCATGACGGCATCGAAGGTGAGATACACCTGCCACCAGAAGATGACTAGGAGTGCCATGGGTCCGATAAGGAACGAGGCGAACAACCATCCGGAGCGGCTCACCTCCGCGCGGCTCATAGGCGACAGGAAGCTCATACAGGATAACGTGTTGTAGAAGTGAAACCTGTCTTATGAACAAAGTCGCCTTGCGCCATCTCAGCCTCCCGGCATTTATTTAAGTGATTGATTTATAACTGAATTTCCTCATCCGTGGCAGTTGCACCGTCACGAAAATACCAACGACTACCCCAGGCCAGTGGCTTGGGTATCCGGGCGCAGGCCCCATTCGCGGCTGCCACAGAGCGCACGCGCCAGCCCAGTCGTTAACGCAACAACATAAGCAAACCACAAACAGCAGTCCGCGAGCGTGGGCCGGAGAACGGATACCCGGGCCGCTGGCCTCGCCCACACGCCAGCCTGCAATGCATTTGCCTTGAGTAAAGCACTACAAAATTAATAGCTGCTCACGCATATCCCACAAGGGACAAGGCCGGATTTGGCGCTTGAAAACGCGATTCGAGGCATTTGTTGGCCAATGACCGGGATATTCCTGAAGGCAATTCATTGCGACAGTATTTGTGCAGGACTAAGGCAGGTCCGGGCCTGCCGAATTGGCCTTCCCTATACTTGTCCTTGAGGTCTATTTGATCGCGTATCCACAGAACAGGGTTAGCGCCAGAATCCAGCCGAACAACGCCCGAGCTACCAAGGGGACATCGTCATGGGAATGAAGTTTGAAATAGAGGCCGCGCTCATGGCGCACTCAGCCTGGCGCAAGCACTTCAGGGATTACCTGAACGGCAAAGCAGCTTTTGATGTGACGACGGCCGGCGACAGCCACAAATGTCAGTTCGGGAACTGGCTCGACAACGAAGGGCATCGGCTGATGCCTTCAAGGCGTCACGATGAAATTCGGGCCGCGCATGATGATTTCCACCGCATCGCAGCCGAAATTCTTCAAAAAATCAGGGAAAAGCGATTCGATGAAGTTCGAGCTGATATCTCTTCAGATGGCGCTTTCAATCAGGCCACCAACCTGCTGACAGAACTGCTGTCAAAGGCAAGGCTGCATGAGCCTACCGGGACGAGCACACCGGAATAGTTCCCGTCTCAACGACTCTGATGGGCTGGTCTGGTGCACAAATAGCCGGACGTGACGCCTTGATCGGGAGTAAAATAAACCAATTGCTGCATTTTGCTTACCTTTGCAGCAGTTGTAGTCTGACACGGTCTGCGGCACCTTAC
Source organism: Candidatus Egaibacter danicus (assembly GCA_016707075.1). Lineage (GTDB taxonomy): Bacteria > Pseudomonadota > Gammaproteobacteria > Burkholderiales > Burkholderiaceae_C > Egaibacter > Egaibacter danicus. The sequence continues at coordinate 457,226 of JADJII010000001.1, read as the reverse complement.
ACGCCGCCCCCGCACCTTACTGGCCGATAGTTCCGGCCCTCCCGGTCGTCAAACTCCCCCAGCGGCGAGCTTTACCCCCGGTCTCTTTATTCCCCTTCCGCGACCGAACCCATGACTTGGGTCTCCAGGGGCCGGATTGATTTCCGGCCATGGAAGCCCGGTCCATCTGTACACATTTTTGAAAGATCCCAAAATGGGCAAGAAACTTTACGTCGGCAACCTCTCCTATTCGGTTAACGACCAATCCCTGCAACAGAATTTCTCCGACTTTGGCACCGTCTCGTCGGCCAAGGTCATGATGGACCGCGACAGCGGCCGCTCCAAGGGCTTCGGCTTCGTGGAAATGTCGAGCGACGCGGAAGCCCAGGCGGCCATCAGCGGCATGAACGGCAAATCAATCGATGGCCGTGATATGGTGGTCAATGAAGCCCGCCCGATGGAACCGCGTACCGGCGGCTTTGGTGGTGGTGGTGGTGGCGGTGGCCGTCGCGAAGGTGGCGGTGGCGGCTATGGTGGCGGTGGCAACCGCTACTGAAGTCTGCATCTCAGTTTTGAAAAAACCGGCCTGCTGGCCGGTTTTTTTATTGCCCAACGCTACCCGCAACTATCGCGCGGGTGGCATTGTTAGACTTGCGCCATGGCGCTGCATCAAGTCAGGATCCGGCATAGGCTGTCATTTCAAAATTGGAGAAGGTACGGTATGAATGCAAAAGCAATGAAGCACAGCGCGAGCATTTGGGACGGGGATGTTGGAACGTCCCGTTGCATTGATGTCGTTCACTGGGAGGGGGATATCACGCCCAGGCAGCTTGCAAACGTTGTGAACCAGATAACGAACGAATGGCAGACGATAGATTTGCAGCTGGACCCGACACACCCCATGCATGGGAATGCATACCACCTGCGCAAATTGACAGACGACGAGTACGAAGAGGCGGAGTACCAGCGACGCAGGGCAGCCTTTGAAGAGAAATACGCTGGCAGGCGGGTTTGGGTACATGGCTACCACTACGAAGGCGACGAATCTGAAGGTACCCTTGAGCAGTTCTTCTACGACGTGATGTTCAGTACCCTGTTTATCACCCTCGATGACATTGAAGCACTGTGCGACAAGTACTACGGAGAAGGTATTTGGGATGAATACAGCATCTATCTTGATGACAAACTTCCAGAGCCTCTGGCTATAGATTTCTAGTGCCGGCAGAAGTCATCCGCGTCCAGACGGCTAACCGTCAGAATGCTATTAAATTAATAGCTTTTTACGCAATGTTCCAGAGGGCTGGAGGCCAGTTTCGATGCTAAATTGACCTCAATCTCCAGTCCCGCATGAAAACAAGATACTTTTTGCAGCTCGTCGCGCTGTCTGCGTTGTGGGGATCGTCCTTCATGCTCACCCGCCTCGCCGCGCCGGTGCTGGGGCCCAACCTGCTGGCAGCCATGCGCATGAGTATTGCGGCCGTGGTGCTGGTGATCATCATGCGTGTGCTCAAGCACCGCTGGCCGTGGGAGCACTGGCGCGAATTGCTGCTGCTGGGTTTTCTGGCGGTGGCCGGGCCGCACGTGCTCTATTCGTGGTCGGCGCTGCATCTGCCAGCGGGTTATGCCGCCTTGCTGACGGTGACATCGGTGCTATTTGGCGCCTTTGCGTCTGCCTGGATGAAGGAAGAAACGCTCACGCCCGGCAAACTGCTGGGCTGCCTGGTGGGCTTTGCCGGGGCGGCACTGGTGGTGCGGCTGGGGCCGGTGCAGCCCACGCCCACGCTGGTAACGTCGGCCATCGTGTGCATCGGCGGCTCGGCGCTATCCGGCATATCCACACCTTTTCTCAAACGCGCCATCACCCGCATGGAGCCGCTCACCATCACGGCGGGCATGCATGCAACAGCAGTTGTGTTGCTGCTGCCGGGCGCCGTATACGACTGGCCGCAGGCCACGTTCACATTGAAAGCTGTCGCCGCGGTGGCGCTGATGGGCTCCACTACCTCCGGGCTGGCCTATTGGATGTACATGCGCATCATGCGGCATGTGCCGCCGGTGGCGGCACTCAGTTCCACGTTCATGATCACCGGCTTTGGCGTCATGTGGGCCATCCTGTTTCTGGACGAAGCCACCGGCCCTGCCCTCTACGCAGGTGGCGCGCTGATTCTGGTGGCCAGCATGCTGGTGACTGGTTTTAACCCGCTGCGCCAGGCCGAAGGCGTTGGAGTTGCCAAACCCTGAGGGCACACAAGGTGCCAATCAAACCGCACACCATGGCCGCCCAGAACACGCTGGCCAGCCCCCAGGCAGAGCTGAGCAGCCCGCCCAGAAAGCCGCCCAGCACCCCGGCGGTGCCGTAGGCCACCACCGTGAACAGGGCCTGCCCCCGGCCCCGCAGCCGGCCAGGAAAGTGCTGCGACAACAAGGCCATGTTGACTGAATGGTGCGCCGCAAAGGTGATGGCGTGCAGCGTCTGCACAACCGCCAGCACGGCCACGCTGGATGCAAAGGCCGCGGTAACCCCCATTCTGAAAACCGCCACGCCACCCACCAGAACCAGCCAGCCCGGCAGGCTGAGGCGGGGCAGCCATCGCCCCTGCGTGAAAAACCAGCCAATTTCCGCCAGCACCGACACCACCCACATCAGGCCGATGGTGGTTTTGTCATACCCCAGCGAATCCAGATACAGCGAGAAAAACACGTTGATGCTGATGTGCGCCAGCACGTGGAAAAACGCCGCTGCAAAAAACCACCGCACCGGCCGCTGTCGCAAAATCGGCCAGACCGGTTGCGACTTTTCACCGGGGTGCGCGGCTTCCTTGTGGTCCGGCAGAAACCAGGTGCTGGTGAGAACAGCCAGCAGCGTCAGCGACGTCCACATCGGGAAATGCCGCACGCCAAAGTGGTCAAACCAGGCCCCCGCCACAAACACGGTGACCATGAAGCCAAGCGACCCCCACAAGCGCACGCGGCCATAACGCCGCACATCCAGCACGCCGTTTTTGCTCACGGCCTGCGCAATCGCCACTTCGCTCAACGGCGACATCGCGCTGGTGCAGGAAAACATCAGCAACAAGACCACAGCCAGCCACGCAGTGCCAGCATTCAGCCACAAGCCCAGCGACGCAACCAGCGCGACGCCGGCACCCCAGCGCAGCAATTTCACGCGCTCGCCGGTGCGGTCGCTCAGGGTGCCCCAAGCGTAGGGCGCAAACAGCCGGGTGGCTGCGGGCACGGACGTCAGCATACCGATGACCAGCAAGCTGAGCCCCAAGTCCTTGAGCCACAGCGGCAGGTAGGGATTGAAGAAACCAACGTGAGCGAAATAGCTGGCCGACAACGCCGCAAAAGGCGCCAGGCGGCCGGGTGCAGTGGTCATCCGGCTGGCGTCAGACCGATGCCTTGATCGGCGCCAGCGACGGTTTGACATCGCTGCACTGGGCGCGATGTCGCAAGGCGTGTTCCATCACCACCAGTGCCAGCATGGCCTCGGCAATGGGCGTGGCACGGATGCCCACGCAGGGGTCGTGGCGACCCTTGGTGATGACTTCGGTCGGTTGCCCGTTCATGTCGATCGACTCGCGTGGCGTGATGATTGAGCTGGTGGGCTTGATGGCAATGCTCACCTCCAGGTCTTGCCCGGTGGAGATGCCACCCAGCACACCACCCGCGTTGTTCGACTTGAACCCTTGTGGCGAGAGTGAATCGCCGTGCGTGGTGCCGCGCTGCGCGACGCTGGCAAAACCGGCGCCAATCTCGACACCCTTCACCGCATTGATGCCCATCATCGCGTAGGCAATATCGGAATCCATCTTGTCAAACAGCGGCTCACCCAAGCCCACGGGCACGTTGGAGGCCATCACGCGGATGCGTGCACCGCACGAGTCACCGGCCTTGCGCAGCGCCTCCATGTAGGTCTCCAGTGCCGACACATCGGCGACCGGTGCAAAAAACGGGTTGTTGGGCACGTGGTCCCACGACTCGAAACCAATGGGCAGATCGCCCATTTGCGTCATGCAGCCGCGAAACAAGGTGCCGTAGTGCTCAAACAGCCACTTCTTGGCCACAGCACCGGCGGCTACCATGGGCGCGGTCAGGCGCGCGCTGGAGCGGCCACCGCCACGCGGGTCCCGAATGCCGTATTTCTGGAAGTAGGTGTAGTCGGCATGGCCGGGGCGGAAGGTTTCGAGAATGTTGCCGTAATCCTTGCTGCGCTGGTCGGTGTTCTTGATCAGCAGACAGATGGGTGTGCCGGTGGTCTTGCCCTCGTACACGCCAGACAGGATTTCTACCGCATCGGGCTCGTTGCGCTGGGTAACGAATTTGGAGGTGCCGGGTCGGCGGCGGTCCAGATCGGGCTGAATGTCGGATTCGCTCAGGGCCATGCCCGGCGGGCAGCCGTCAATCACGCAGCCAATGGCCGGGCCGTGGGATTCACCGAAATTGGTGACTGCGAATAGGTTGCCAAAGGTGTTGCCGCTCATGCAACCGATTATCCCAGACGATGCCTGTGCACCGAAAAAAATGCGGCCATTTTGCTTTTCCGCTGGAACGTTTCCTGCTAGTTGTTGCACTGCACCAATCCATTTCTTTTCTTTTTCTAGAAGGAGCACCCCATGCTGGACCGCACTACTACCAAGTTCTCTCATGTCAAACCGGGCGATACCGAATTTGTGTCGGGCGGCCTGCGCGACTTTTTCCTCTACCGCGACCTGGGTGTTGCCGAAGCCACGCACGGCAAAGTGATCGCGCACCTTGTGAAGGCGAACATGGCACCAGAAACAGGCACAGGCTGGCACCGTCATGAGGCAGATTTCCAGATTGTGATCATGACCAAGGGCTGGGCGCGTTTCATGTACGAAGACAAGGAGACGCTGGTAGAGGCCGGCGACGTGGTGCACCAACGCCCCGGCATTCGCCACTATCTGTTCGACTACTCACCCGACATGGAATACCTGGAGATCGTGGGGCCGGCTGATTTCAAGTCAGTGGATGTGGAGCCGGTGTGCGCCATTCCCGCGCCTACCCCCTGGAAATAGGCTCAGAATTCCGCGTCGAGCTCGTCGATTTCGTCGGGCTCGGCTTTGGCGGCCGCAATCCACTCCTTCATAGCCGGCAGCTCCATGATGCGTTTGCAATAGCCTGCGCTGGCCTTGTCGATGGCCACGTCGTAGGTGAGAAAGCGCGTGACCACGGGCGCATACATGGCATCGGCTACGGTGGGCTGCTTCCCAAATAGATATGGTCCACCATAGGTTGCGAGGCATTCCTTCCAGATCTCCAGCACCCGGTCAATATCGCCCTGCGCCCGGGACCACACCTTGAATGCCGGAAAACGCGCCTTGATGTTCATCGGCAGCGAAGACCGCATCGACGCAAAGCCCGAATGCATCTCGCCGCAAATGGCGCGGCAATGCGCCCGTGCCTTGATTTCGGCCGGCAACAACTGGGCTTTGGGCTTGATCTCGTTGAGGTACTCGGCAATGGCCAGCGTGTCCCACACCTTGATGCCGTTGTGTTGCAGCGAAGGCACCAGCATGCTGCTGGAGAGCAGCAACATCTCGGCCTTCATGGCGGGGTCATCCGGCGAGATGACTTTTTCAGTGAACTCCAGCCCGGCCAGCCTGGCCAGCAGCCAGCCGCGCAGGGACCACGCGCCGTAATTTTTGCTGCTGATCGTCAGGACAGTTTTGGCCACGGGCTACTCCTCAAACCGGAAAGTGATGCTGCTTACCCGCAAGGGTTGTGCCAACCCGCTCATGCCTGCGACGGGCTGGCCCGTAACTTGCCTGTTGAAGTGATATCCGCATCACGTCAGGAACAACATGCTTTATCAGGCCTATCAATCCCAGTCCGACCTGATGTCGCCCTTGCGGCTCTTAGCGCAAAGCAGCAGCGCAAACCTCTGGTTCAGCAAAACCGAAGGTAATTTCCTGCGCAAACTGTCCGCCTCCATGGAGGTGTTTTCGCGCCTGCGGCTGACCCACTCGCGGCCGGCCTACGGCATCACCTCGGTCAAAGTGGGGGAACACGAGCTGGCCGTGACCGAAGAGAAAGTCCTCGGCCTGCCATTTGGCACGCTGTTGCGGTTCAAAAAAGAAGCCCCTGCTGACCTGCCCTTCCAGCCACCCGTGTTGTTGGTAGCACCGCTATCAGGCCATTTCGCCACGCTGCTGCGCGAAACCGTGCGCACGTTGCTGCAGGACCACGATGTCTACATCACCGATTGGCACAACGCCCGTGACGTGTCGCTCAAACACGGCCCCTTCGCGCTGGACGACTACATCGACCACATGATCCAGTTCACCGAGGCCATTGGCCCCGGCACGCACGTGGTGGCGGTGTGCCAGCCCTGCGTGGCCGCGCTGGCCGCCACCGCCATCATGGCCGAAGACGACAACCCGGCCCAGCCGCGCAGCCTCACGCTGATGGCCGGGCCGGTGGACTGTCGCGTCAACCCCACGGGCGTGAACACGCTGGCCACCAGTAAGCCGATTGAGTGGTTTGGGAAAAACCTGATCAGCCACGTGCCCATGCCGCATGCGGGCTACATGCGCCGCGTGTATCCCGGTTTTGTGCAGCTCAGTGCATTTTTGAGCATGAACCTGGACCGGCACAAACAGTCGTTCAAGGACCTGTATCAACATCTGGTGGATGGTGATATCGAAAAAGCCAATGTCATTCGCGTGTTCTATGACGAGTACCTGGCAGTGAATGATTTGCCAGCCGAGTTCTACCTGGAAACGGTGGAAAAAGTGTTTCAGACCTACGACCTGCCTTTGGGCAAACTCGCGTATCGGGGCCGCATCGTGAACCCCGCTGCCATCCGCCGCACCGCCCTGATGACGGTCGAGGGCGAACGTGACGATATCTGCTCGGTAGGCCAGACGGTAGCGGCGCAGGACTTGTGCAGCAACATCCGCCCCTACATGAAAACCCACCACGTGCAGACGGGCGTCGGGCACTACGGTGTGTTCAGCGGTCGCAAGTGGAACCAGCAGATCTATCCGCGGGTGAGGGAGATGATTCACGCCAGCATGGGGTAAAGAGTTCCGGACGCGGCGACGCCACATCGTTTACCTTTTTCCGTGGGTTTTCAGCACGAACGTACTATTTTTTGTTTGAAGACTCTAGAATGAAAATCTACAGTGCAGGCTGTTTTACCAAAACTGCTTACAGGATCCCGATGACCCTTCGGGGAAAACAACATGGACGGATATCGATTTCGGCGAGCACCCAGTACCATCCCGCCAGTGGGCGGCGACCCGGCCCAACGCGCAGAAGCACTAGCCATAGAGGCTCTTGATGAATTGGTCGGCAAATTGATCCGGCGCAACGACCACCGGGTTCCAGCCGAGTTTCTTGACTGGGTTGGCGCGGAGGCAACGCAACTGGCCATCCAGATTGTCAAACGGTACATGGACAATGACGCCTTTGTCACCCGGATCAATTCGGACCGGGCCGAAGTGACTGTGCTGAGGGTTGTCTACCGGGCCATCATGCCTCAGGTGCATGCCCGTTTCAAAGAATTAACCGAGAATCTGACCAACTACTCGCCGTTGATCGATCTGCCATCCTCCAGCGATTGACGTGCGGTCGCAGCGGTCCTTCACCCTTCAGGCCTGCTCCGCCTCGTCACCACCCGGCCAGTCGCGGATGTAGGCTTTGAGCATCTTGTTCTCGAAGTTCTGGCTGTCCACCACGGCTTTGGCCACGTCATAGAAGCTGATCACCCCCATCAGCATTTTCTTGTCCATCACCGGCATGTAGCGGGCGTGGCGCTCCAGCATCATGCGGCGCACCTCGTCGAGTTCCGTCTCGGCGGTACAGGTCAACGGGGCGTCATCCATGGCGGTTCGAACCACGGTAGTGCCGATGGCGCCGCCGTTCTTCACAACAGTCTGGATGACCTCACGGAAGGTCAGCATGCCCACCAGGTCACCATGATCCATGACGACCAGGGATCCGATGTCCTTATCGGCCATCAAGTCCAGCGCCCGGGACAGGGGCTCGTCCGGGTTGGCGGTGTAGAGGGTATTTCCCTTGACGCGCAGAATGTCACTGACTTTCATGTTGTTCTCCTCATCAAACGGGTGGCGGCACTGGCTCTTCAGCACGCTTTGAATATAGCCCACAATATCGTCATTCAACCCCTTACCGGCATCCGGGTCAAGTCAGCTTTTACCCGGGCAGCCCAACAACGCGGAAAGCTCCTATGCCCGGCTACTCTGATCCCGGTTTTGACACGCTGGCACTCCACGCCGGTGCCGCCCCCGACCCGACCACCGGCGCACGGGCTGTGCCCATCCACCTGACCACCTCGTTTGTATTCGAGTCCAGCGACCACGCAGCGGCCCTGTTCAACCTGGAGCGCGCTGGCCACGTGTATTCGCGCATCAGCAACCCCACCAATGCGGTGCTGGAGCAACGCATGGCGGCACTGGAGGGTGGCATTGGCGCCATCACGACCGCCAGTGGTCAAGCTGCCTTGCACCTGTGCATTGCCACGCTGATGGGCGCGGGCTCACACATCGTGGCCTCTACCGCACTGTATGGCGGCTCGCAAAACCTGCTGCACTACACAATGCGCCGCTTTGGCATCGACACCACATTCGTCAAACCCGGCGATGTGGATGGCTGGCGTGCAGCCGTGCGGCCCAACACCAAATTGTTCTTTGGCGAGACCGTGGGCAACCCGGGACTGGACGTGCTGGATATTCCAACCATCTCCGCGCTAGCCCATGAAGCGGGCGTGCCGCTGCTGGTGGACTCGACGCTCACCTCGCCGTGGCTGATGAAACCTTTCGAGCACGGTGCCGATCTGGTTTATCACTCAGCCACCAAGTTCTTGAGCGGCCATGGCACGGTGATTGGTGGCGTCGTGGTGGATGCGGGCAGTTTCGACTGGGCGCACGCCCACGCCGCGTCCGGGAAGTTTGCCGAGTTGGCGACACCGTACGAGGGCTTTCACAACATGGTGTTCACCGAAGAATCCACCGTGGGCGCATTTCTGCTGCGGGCACGGCGCGAAGGCCTGCGCGACTTTGGCGCCTGCTTGAGCCCGCATTCGGCCTGGCTGATTTTGCAGGGGATCGAGACGCTGTCGCTGCGCATGGAGCGGCACATGCGCAACACGCAAAAGGTGGTGGAGTTTCTGGCCAGCCAGCCGTTTGTATCGCGCGTAGGGCACCCGTTGCTGGAGTCACACCCCAGCCATGCGCTGGCGCAAAAACTGTTGCCGCGCGGGGCGGGTTCGGTCTTCAGTTTTGACATGAAGGGCAATCGCGAGCAGGGGAAAAAGTTCATTGAGACGCTCAAGGTGTTCAGTCATCTGGCCAATGTGGGCGACTGCCGCAGCCTGGTGATTCATCCGGCGACGACCACCCACTTTCGTATGACGGATGAGGCACTGGCTGCCGGTGGCATCACGCAGGGCACGATCCGCCTGAGCATCGGGCTGGAAGACGCGGATGACCTGATCGACGACCTGAAGCGCGCGCTAAAGGCCGCTGAAAAGGCTGGCGAGAAAGCGGGGGCATGATGGAACTGCAGGTTAACGGCCACACCACCTATTGCTACACCGGTGGCAAGTCTTTTGACGCCGCCAAACCCACCGTCGTGTTCATCCACGGCGTTTTGCATGACCACAGCGTGTGGATATTGCAGACCCGCTACCTGGCCAACCACGGCTGGAATGTGCTGGCTGTGGATTTGCCCGGCCACTGCCGCAGCGCGGGCGAAGCCCCTTCATCGGCGGAGGAAGCAGCAGCCTTTGTGGGTGCGCTGCTGGATGCAGCCGGTGTGAAGCGTGCAGCCCTGGTCGGCCATAGCTGGGGCTCACTGATCGCGCTGGAGGCTGCGGCCAACCTGAATGACCGGGTCAGTCATCTGGTACTTGTGGGCACAGCTTTTCCGATGAAGGTATCACCTCAGTTGCTGGAAGCGTCGCTGAATGAGCCCGAGAAAGCCATGAAGATGATCAACGTGTTTTCCCGCTCCACGCTGGCCGCGCCACCCTCCGCGCTGGGGCCGGGCACCTGGGTGTACGGCGGCTCGCTGGCGCTGAACCGGCGTGTACTGGCCAGCAACACGGCCGTCAATGTGTTTCACCGGGGGTTCAAGGCGTGCGACAGCTATGCAAACGGTGAAATCGCCATCATCCGGATCACGTGCCCGGTTCTGTTCCTGCTCGGCGGGCAGGACCAGATGACCCAGCCTGCGGCCGCACGGGGTTTGATCACCCGAGCCATGGAGTCGGGCAAGAAGGTCCAAACCGTCACGCTGCCGGTGGGCCATCACCAGATGGGCGAAGCGCCCGACGAGACGCTGTTTGCGATCCGCAGTTTTCTGGCGACATGATCATCACGCCACCGATGTCGCCCCAGCGAGCGCAGGACATAGCCCGTTCCCTCGACCTGCGTGACCTGCCTGACGACTTCTACGCCAACCCCTACCCGGTGTACGACGAACTGCGGGCGTCGGAGCCCATCCGCCAGATGCCGGACGGCTCGTACCTGTTGACCCGTTATGCCGATCTGGTCACCGTGTACCGCGACGTGCAGACCTTCAGCTCGGACAAGCGGGTGGAGTTCTCGCCCAAATACAACGTACCGCCTTATGACCCGGCTCATCCTTCGCCGCTGTTCCAGCACCACACCACCAGTTTGGTGTTCAACGACCCGCCGTTGCACACCCGGGTGCGCAAGCTCATCATGGGTGCCCTCACCCGCCGCGCCATTGCGGACATGGAGCCAGGCCTGATCGCGCTGGTGGACAACCTGCTGGACGCCATCGGGGCACGCGGCGACGGTGACCTGATTGAAGACTTTGCCTCTGCGATTCCGGTAGAAGTCATCGGCAACCTGCTGGGCGTGCCACATGCGGACCGCGGGCCGCTGCGGGGTTGGTCGCTGGCCATTCTGGGCGCCCTCGAGCCACGGCTTAGTGCAGAGCAACTGGCGCTGGGAAACCGGAGCGTCAGCGACTTCACCTCCTACCTTACCGGGCTGGTAGCCGAGCGCCGCAAGCATCCCAGCGACCCGGAACATGATGTGCTGACGCGGCTGATTCAGGGCGAGGCGCCGGGCGAGCGGCTCAGTGAAGCCGAGTTGCTACAAAACTGCGTCTTCATCCTCAACGCTGGTCATGAGACCACCACCAACCTCATTGGCAATGCATTGGTCTGCCTGCAGGAGTGGCCTCTCCAGAAAGCAGATTTGCTATCAAAAACGAAGCTGCTCACGCCTGATTCGCAACGGTTGGAGTCCTGTTTGGCACATGCAATTGACGAGTTTTTGCGTTTTGAGTCATCCAACCAGTTGGGCAACCGCCGGGCCGTCAAAGCCTGCACCGTGGGTGGTTTTGCGCTGCCCCAGGGCGCGCTGGTGACGCTGTGTATTGGCGCGGCCAACCGCGACCCCGCGCAGTTTTTGTTGCCCAATGAACTGCAACTCGACCGGCAAGACAACCGGCATCTGGCTTTCGGTTTTGGCGTGCACCAGTGTGCAGGTCTGAGCCTGGCCCGACTGGAAGGCCGCGTCGCTGTGGGGCGGTTTTTGCAGCGTTTCCCGGGCTACCGGTTGACGGCCTCACCCACACGCGGCGGTCGCGCCCGTTTCAGGGGGTTCTTGCGCGCACCCTTCGCTCTGGCCTAAACTGCGCTGACTGCAACAGACCACCATGGACGGTCAGCAAACAGCAGACACAGGAGACAAGCCATGAACACCACCACTGCCGGCAGCGCGACACCGGTTGATCCCAAAACCTTCCTGAGTTTTGCCGACTTCTACCCGTTCTATCTCACTGAACACAGCAACCGCACCTGCCGGCGCCTGCACTTTCTGGGCAGTTCATTGGCACTGGTGTGCCTGGCGATGCTGTTCATCACCGGCAAGCCGCAATATTTCCTTTACGGCCTTCTGTGCGGCTATGGATGTGCCTGGGTTGGTCATTTCGGTTTTGAAAAGAACCGGCCGGCCAGTTTCAAGCGCCCGCTCTACAGCTTCATGGGAGATTGGGTGATGTACAGGGATATCTGGACCGGTAAGGTCAAGATATGAAATTCATAGCACGTCACGCAATCGGATAGAGGCCCAACGGGCACTTTCCCATAAATTCCGGGTAGATGGCAGGCGATGCAGCAGCAGCTTGTCCATCAGCGGCTCCAGCATCGTTGCGTCCGGGTCAGCCAGCAGAACATGGCGGGCATCGCGCCCGGGTTGTTCTTCGTCAAGCCGTCCGATCCAGTCCAGCAGGCCCAGGGCTTCCAGGATGGGCTCCAGCCGCAAGGGATCCACACGCAGCGCGGCGGCCAGTTGCGCAATGGTCAGGCCCTTCTGTTCTGAAGACCGCGCCTGGTGCAGCTGCTGCAGCATCTCCAGCGCCAGTTGAAACTGCCAGCCCGGACCGGAGGATCGCCGGGCCACACCGGCCAGCAAACTGGGCAGGTAGGCCGCTATGACGGCACCCAGCAGCATGATGACCCATGCGACGTAAATCCACACCAGCAAAATCGGGACTGTCGCCAAGGCACCGTAAACGACGGAATAGGTCGGCACCTTGCCCAAATAGAGCGCGAGCAGTTTTTTGGCCAGTTCCATGGCGGTGGAAACAAACAATCCGCCCGCCCAGGCATGACTCCATTTCACCTGGGTGTTGGGCACGTAGTGGTACAGCGCTGCAGCACCCCCGGCCAGCAGGCCAAACTGCAGAAAGTCCAGCAGAACCCCAATACCCCCCGGCACCACTCCCACCAGGCCACGAGAGGCCGATATGGCGTAAGACGTCATGGTCAGGCTGGCACCCAGCAACAGCGGCCCCAGCGTCATGCCAGCCCAATACACCAGTACGCGTTGCGCCAGCGCACGCGGCCGGCGCACCCGCCAGATGTTGTTGAGCGTGCGGTCAATCGTCAGGATCAGCGCCAGCGCCGTAGTGAACAGCACGGCCACCCCTGCCACACCCAGCCGGCTGGCCTTGCCGGCAAACTGGGTCAGATACCCCAGCACCTGACGCGCAATATTGTCGGGAATCAAACTATCGACCAGCCATTTTTGCAGCACGTCCTGAAACTTGGCAAACATGGGAAAGGCTGAAAACACCGCCAGCGCCACTGTGATCAGGGGGACCAGGGCAATGGTCGTTGTGAAGGTCAGGCTGCTGGCCGTAAGGCCCAGGCGATCTTCACGGAAACGTTCGCGCAGGGTCAGCGCGGTGTTTTTCCATGGGAAAACCAGCAAATCCTGGTAGAACTCCGCGGCTCGGGACGGCAATGACTGAAATAGGCGCATGGCCGCTATGATGCCACTGCAATGACGAACCTCAACAACACTCAAAAAGACAAGGCCGTGGACTTGACCCGCTGGCTCGCCGTGGGCAGCCTCCTGGGCCTGATCATCCTCGGACTGGTCTGGGAGTTGCTCCTGGCCCCTGTGCGCCCGGGAGGCTCGTGGCTGGCCCTGAAGGTGTTGCCGCTGTGCATACCACTGGCGGGTTTGCTGAAAAACCGCATGTACACCTACCGCTGGGTCAGCCTGCTGGTCTGGATCTATTTTGCTGAAGGGGTCGTCCGCGCGTACGGTGACCGGCCACCCGGCTCGTGGCTGGCCATGGCGGAAGTGGTACTTTGCGTGGCGCTGTTCGTGGCATGTGTGCTGCATATCCGGCTGCGCCAGCGTCATGCGCGCCTTGACGCCACATCTGTTTCAGCGACGGCATCATGACCGCCACGCTGGAACTACTGGATGCCCTGCGGCGCGTGGTGGGGCCTGGCAACGTCCTCGCCGATGGCGACCTGAGTGCGTGGGAGCTTGACTGGCGCAAGAGAAATCATGGCAAAGCCCTTGCCGTTGTTCGACCAGGCGCTACAGAAGAGGTAGCAGAAATTGTTCGCCTGTGCATGAAGCATCAGCCGGCGACCGGAGTCAGCATCGTGCCTCAGGGTGGCAACACGGGCCTGGTAGTGGGGTCAACGCCTGACGATTCAGGTCTGCAGATCGTGCTGAGCCTGCAGCGCATGAATACCGTGCGAACCATTGACTCAGCCAACCTCACCATCACCGTGGAGGCAGGGTGTGTGCTGCAAACGCTGCAGGAAAAGACCCGGGAGGCTGGCTTTTTATTCCCCTTGAGTCTGGCTTCCGAGGGCAGCTGCACCATCGGTGGCAATCTGGGCACCAACGCCGGTGGCACCCAGGTCGTGCGTTTTGGCAATACGCGAGACCTGTGTCTGGGACTGGAGGTAGTCACCGCGCGGGGGGAGATCTGGCATGGCCTGAGCGGTCTGCGTAAGGACAACACCGGTTATGACCTGCGTGACCTGTTCATCGGCTCCGAAGGCACGCTGGGCATCATCACGGCGGCTACCATGAAGCTCTACCCCCTGCCTGCTGCGCAGCTCACAGCCTGGGCGCTGGTGCCATCGCTGGGCCACGCTGTCACCCTGCTGGGGCTGGCCCACCAGCATCTGGGCGCCGGTTTGACAGGTTTTGAGGTGATGGGCCAGTTTGCGTTGAGCCTCGTCGCCCGCCAATTCCCGCAGCTGCGTGTTCCATTTCTGGACGCCGCTGCCAGCCTGCCGACAGAACCCGGGTGGTGCGTGCTGCTGGAAAACTCCGACCACGAGTCGGAAGCCCATGCCCGTGAACAGTTTGAGCGTCTGCTGGAAGCTGCCATGGATCAGGGTTGCGTGATGGATGCGGTGGTAGCGGAGAACCTCGCCCAGGCGGCCGCGCTGTGGCACATCCGGGAGAGCATCCCGCTGGCACAGGCTCAGGAGGGCTTGAACATCAAGCACGACATTTCCATTCCGGTATCCAGCATCCCCGAGTTTGTACGGGTGACGGACCAACTGCTGCAACAGGCTGTGCCGGACGTACGTCTGGTCAACTTCGGCCATCTGGGTGACGGCAACCTGCATTACAACGTACAGGCACCATCAGGCTCAGATGACCGGGCCTTCCTGCGTGACCATGAGGAACAGGTCAACTCGCTGGTGTTTGATTCAGTGGCCCGGTTCAATGGCTCCATCTCCGCTGAACATGGCGTGGGCAGCCTCAAGGTGAACAAACTGGCCCATCACAAATCGCCGGTGGCACTGGGAATGATGCAGGCCATCAAGCGGGCACTGGACCCGCATAACCTGATGAACCCGGGACGGGTGATCCGAAGATAAACTTGTACAGCGATTCCCGACAATTACCCAACATGCTTCAGCCAACCCAATCTCACCCCATTCGCTCCCAATACGAAGACTTCATGCGCCACGTGTTCTCTACTGGTGCCTCCAAGACTGACCGCACTGGAACAGGTACCCAAAGCGTATTTGGTTACCAGATGCGCTTCGATCTGAACGAGGGCTTTCCCCTGGTCACCACCAAGAAGGTCCACTTGAAGTCCATTATTCAGGAGTTGCTGTGGTTTCTGACGGGCAGCAGCAACAATAACTGGCTCAAGGAACGTGGCGTCAGCATCTGGGATGAATGGGCCAAGCCGGATGGTGATCTGGGTCCGGTGTACGGCGTGCAGTGGCGTAGCTGGCCCACGCCCGACGGCGGACATATCGACCAGATCGCAGAAGTCATCAAAACCCTCAAAACCAACCCCGATTCACGACGCATCATCGTGAGCGCATGGAACGTGGCTGACCTGAGTAAGATGGCGCTGATGCCCTGCCATGCGTTCTTCCAGTTCTACGTGGCCCCCTCCACCGTGCCGGGTGAAAAGGCGCGACTCAGCTGCCAGCTGTACCAGCGCAGTGCCGATATCTTCCTGGGTGTTCCCTTCAACATCGCCAGCTATGCGCTGCTCACCCACATGGTGGCGCAGCAGTGCGATCTGGATGTGGGGGACTTCATCTGGACAGGCGGTGATTGCCACATCTACAGCAACCACCACGAGCAGGTGGCCCTGCAATTGAACCGTGCGCCCTACCCTTACCCGACGCTCAACATCAAGCGCAAGCCTGCTTCGATCTTTGAATATGAATTTGATGACTTTGAAGTGCTCGGCTACGAATGTCATCCCGCCATCAAGGGCGCAGTAGCAGTCTGACGTATTCGATCATGCGCGTGAACCTGATATTTGCCCGTGCGGCCAATGGCGTCATCGGCCGCGACGGCACGTTACCGTGGCATCTGCCGGAAGACATGGCGTACTTCAAACGCATGACGGCGGGTTGCCCGGTCATCATGGGTCGCAAGACCTGGGACTCGTTGCCGCGCAAGTTCCGGCCACTCCCGGGAAGGACCAATCTGGTCATCACACGGCAGGTTTTATGGCAAGAAAATGGTGCTCAGGCCTCGCCCAACATGCATGAGGCGCTCTTATTTTGCGAGCAAACGTCGCCCACACCCACCGAGGTCTGGGTTATCGGTGGCGCGCAAATCTATGCCGAAGCATTACCACTGGCCCATCGCGCAGTGATCACCGAAATAGCACAAGACTTTGAGGGTGATGCCTTTGCTCCGGTGTTTGGCCCGGAGTGGCAGGAGACGTCACGCGAGTCCCATGTGGCCGCTAGTGGATTGCCTTACAGCTTTGTCACACTGGTGCGACTCTAGGGTTTTCCGGGTTTGATTAGGGCTTGGTGACTTCGTGGCCAATGACGCCACCGACAGCAGCGCCGACGCCCGTGCAAGCCAGACCACCGCACAGAACGTTGCCGGCAACACCACCGATAACGGCACCTGTTGCAGTGCCCTTCTCTTGCGCGGTCATCCCGGCACAGCCGCCCAGCACGAACAGCGTCATGGCAACAGTGGCAATGGAGGAGTAATTTTTGAAGCTTTTCATTTGGAAACCTTTGGTAGTGGGTTGAGGGACCAAGTCAAGTATGGGCCGCGCATGGCCAGTGGGAAAGCGGACGAGGGCGCCATTCACCGTAGTAGATGTCCTACGTGGGCGCTCCTGCCCGCGCCAGAATCAGGCCCGCGGCTCACCCTGGCGATTGACGGTCACGGTGGTTCCCGGAGGTGTGGTCATCTGGATGTGATGCTCCTGGCCACGGAAGTTATAGGTCACGTCCCAGTACTCAGGGCGAGCCTGGCTGGGGACGCTGGTACAACGCTGGACGTCCTGGGTGCTTGCTGGTCCATTGCTATCCCGACCCACCGTAGCACCCACGGCGCCACCTGCGATCACGCCACCCACGGTGGCCAGATCCTGGCCCCGTCCACCACCGACCTGATGGCCCAGAATGCCGCCAATCACGGCACCAACAATCGCACCTGGCACGTTGGAACCACTTCGTTGCGGTGTGACCTGTTCACGCTCGATCCAGCAGCGTTGCTCGTTAGGCGCAACCACGGCGCGCACAGAAGTCACGTTAGCCCGGTACAAGCGTTCATTGGGGCGACGATGGTTGTCATATACCGGCATGGGCGGCGGTGGTGCATAGCGGTTGTCGTCAACGCGTGAATTCGCACTCACTGCACGTACCGATGAAACGCGGTCATTCATGCCCATCGCGGCCAGCGAAGGGTAACGACCGGGCCGCAAGACAACACACTGACCGCGGTATCCCGCATCCTGGCAAACTTCCCAACGATCACGCAGAACAACAACCGATGAAGCCCTGTCGTTGAAGCCATAGCGCTCGAAGTTCTTTACCTGATTCTGGGTTGTGAAATACCGCCCTTGAAAGCCGCCGTTCTCGTAAAAAGTGACCTGCGCGGTAGCGTGAAGGGTTACTGCCAGGGCGCTCAAGGTCAACGCTGTTTTCAATACTGTTTTCATGGATGCATCCTTTAATGGGTTATGAATATTCCTCAAAGAAAAACGTGGCTGGGCACGACTCTTTTTTGGGATAACCCAGTATGGGATGCAGCACGGAAAGCAGAAAGCAGACTGCGCCGCCAGAAGCGGTAGTAGATGTCCTACACGGGGGCTTGTAGGAATCGTCCGACATAGACGCGGGCCTGAAGCTCATGGTGTCGCGTTCCAATTGGGAGCACACTCAGCAGTAGCCTCTACGTCTTGTCATATCTTTCATTTCCCCAGCCTCTCAAGCCCGTGCTCCCACTCAAAACCTACCTCGTTGAGGACAGCCCAGTCATTCGAGACAGCCTCATCGCCACGTTGGAGGAACTCGCACCCGTAAGGGTGGTGGGAACAGCCGAGGATGAAGCCACTGCGGTCAAGTGGTTGACGCAGGCAGACAATCAATACGACCTGGTGATCGTCGATATTTTTCTGAAAAGTGGCTCTGGTCTGGGTGTGTTGAGCGCAGTCAAAGCACTCGCGCAACGACATACACTCGTGGTCCTGAGCAATTACGCTACCAAGGACATACGGCGTAAATGTCTTGAACTCGGTGCTGACAGGGTATTCGACAAGTCAGACGAAATTGATGCCCTGATCCTGTACTGCAACCAGCTGGCACTGGGCGAAGCAGGTAACAGCGGCCCCGCACAACTGACCTGATTGTGGTTACTGCATCAAACCATTTTTCAGAGCGTAATAAGTTAGATCGCTGTTCGACTCAAGCTTCATTTTCTCCATGACCCGGGTACGATAAGTGCTGACCGTCTTGACACTGAGCGACATGCTCACGGCCATGTGACCGATGGTCTCACCCTTGGCCAGACGCAGGAAAACCTGCAACTCCCGATCCGACAATTGCTCATGAAGTGGCTTGTCACCCCCACCAGTCAAACCGTCGGCAAGACGCTCTGCAATTCCAGCAGTGATGTACTTGCGCCCGCGGCAAACCGTACGAATCGCTTTGACGATCTCTTCGGGATCACAGTCCTTGTTCAGGTAGCCACTGGCCCCCTGCCGCAGCAGGGTTGTGGCGTAATGCTCTTCTGCAAAACCGCTCAGAATCAGCACCGGCAAATCGGGCGCGCGCGCCTTGATGGCCGCCAGTGCATCAACTCCGCTGTGCTCAGGCATGGAAATGTCCATCACGATCACGTCCACTTCGCCCTTGCGCACGATGTCAAGGGCCTCCCGACCGTTCGACGCTTCAGCGACAACGCTGAAATCGATCTGGTCAGCGAAAAACTGACGCAGGCCAGCACGAACCATGGCATGGTCGTCAACAATGGCAATTCGAATCATGATGTAGCAGGCAGTTTCATGCTGCATGATCCCACACTTTGACGGGCGGTCTCAAAATGGAAGTTCTCAAGGTCGTCAACCCAGGCCGGTTTGTATTTCCGCTAGCCTGCCTCGCCGCCGTAGCCATGCTGTTCATCAGCGAAGGGTCCTACTGGCAGGCCGTCGCCGCCATGCGCGAAATCTCAGCCATGCAAACAGCACAGGTGAGCATCGTGGGCCTTTCCCAGAGCGTTCTGGATGCCGAAACGGGTCAGCGGGGATATCTGCTGTCCAACCGCAGGGAATACCTTCTTCCTTATCAAACAGCGATCAAACATATCGACGAATCTTTCACGGTACTGGAGCCCTACTACAGCGCGGATCCGGCAGCAAGAGACATGCTGGCGAAATTGCGTGGGCTCACAGATGCCAAGATGTCCGAGCTCGCACTGACGATCCGTCTGCACGACGAAGGTCGGGACAGGGCGGCGCTGGAACTGGTCCTCAGCGATATTGGCAAGGAAAAATGGAGGCTATCCGTCAAGTAGGTGCGAAGCTACTGGCACATCAGTCGCAAAACGTGGCTGCAAGCCGGGGCGATTTGGTCAAAACCCTCAGTCTCAACCGGGTGGGGGTCGCCGCCTTGAGCGCCATCAGCCTGTTGGCACTCTTGCTGTATTTGCGCAAGTCAGCAGCGCTCGTGCGTCACCAGTTGGAGCTCAAACAACGCGCCCAGGTCGAGCACGACCGGCTTGAGACGGAAGTCGCCAAACGTACCGCTCAGTTGACGGAATTGACCCAGCATCTGGTCACCGCGCGCGAGGACGAGCGAAACCGTCTGGCACGCAATTTGCACGATGATCTGGGCTCACTGCTCACATCGGCCAAGCTCGATGCGGCTCGTATCCGGTCCCGACTCACTGGCACGACGCCTGAGTCACTGGAGTTGCTGTCACATCTGGTTGGAACCCTCAATAGCGGTATTGCGTTGGGTCGACGCATCATCGAAGATTTGCGTCCATCTGCGTTGAGCAACCTGGGGTTGGTTGCGACGCTGGAGATTCTGGCAAGAGAGTTTGCCGATCACTCGGGCGTCGATGTTCAATGTGCGCTGGAGCCTGTTGATCTGGATGTCGATGCGGAATTGATGGTCTACCGGCTGGTTCAGGAAGCCATCACCAACATCACCAAATATGCTCAGGCTCGTCATGTCTGGGTGAACTTGAGCGAGCATGAAAACCACGTGGAAGTTTCTGTTCGCGACGATGGTGTTGGCTTTGATACCACCAAAAAGCCCGACTCCAAATACGGCCTGATTGGCATGCGTTTTCGTGTTGAGTCCGAAGGTGGGGCCCTCCATGTGTTTTCCTCACCAGGAAACGGCACCACGGTACAAGCCATTCTTCCGCTGCCGTCGCTAGAGAAGAACCACGAACCCGTTCACACTTAAGCCGAAGTCTGCTTCCATTCCTCAGTACTGTCAGCAACGTCCTACTTCAATGCAGACTCTCGACTGACACGATTGCATCCGGGCCACCTATCGCCATGGATGCAGCGAACGTCCAAACTTGCATGGTCATCAGGGCGGTCCAACGCTCTTCCCACCAGGAGTCACCCCATGCTGCACTATGCCGTTGTATTTTTTGTCATTGCCTTGATCGCTGCCCTGTTCGGCTTCGGCGGCATCGCTGCCAGCGCTGTTGAAATAGGCAAGATCCTTTTCATTGTGTTTGCAGTACTGGCTGTTGCCAGTTTTTTGTTGGGCCTTTTCAAAAAGAGCTGACATCACACTAAACCGCCTGTTGCCTTCACGCTCAACTTCACTCAACCTCCAAAAAAAGGAACCATCATGTTTGCAAAAAAACCCCAGGAACCTTCCAACAACCTCACCGATCAGGTGACCCAAACCGCAGACGAGGCCATCCGCTCTACTCAACGCCTGGCAAACGAGGCGGTCGATGGTTTGGCGCAGGCCATGCAGGAGGTACGGCATCAGGCAGAACCCATGCTGAACCGGGCCTCCGAGCAGGTCAGTGCACTGGCCCAGCGTGGAGTGAATGGTGTCCGCGCGACGTCACAACACTTGCGGGAAAAAACCCGGGATACAGCTGATGGCACGGTGCAGTACATCAAGGATGAACCGGTGAAAGCCATGCTCATCGCCGCTGCGACTGGAGCAGCGCTAATGGCATTGGTGAGCTTGATCAGCCGATCTGGTCATCGCGGCTAAGACTCATTTACGCGTCTATTTCACCATGTCCGCACTGCTATACCTGATCGCAACACGACCGCAGCTATTGATAGATCATGCTGAGGCCTACGCTGGTCTTGCTTCAGCCGAGGTCAGCAATGCATCCAGTATCTGGAAGCGTCGTGCCAAGCTGGGCATCATGGCAATTTGCTCTTTTACTGTAGCAGCAGTTCTGGTGGGTGTGGCCGCGATGATATGGGCAGTGCTCCCGGCAGCCGGCAACCAAACCCCGTGGGCTCTGATCGTCACACCGATATTGCCCATAGGGCTGGGAACGTGGTGCCTGATAGCGATCAAGGAGCGGCCGGAAGAAACTGCTTTTGACGCCCTGCGACGGCAGTTAAAGGCCGACATGGCCATGCTGCGGGAAGCGACGATATCATGAGCAATCTGGTTACGGCCTCAGAGCGGTTGGCAATGTCCCGCGAACGACTGTGCCAGGCGATGCGCGAACACTCAGACCCACATAGCAGTCTTTCGAAAACCGCGCAGGGTATTTCTGCGCCAGCATGGTTTGACGGTCTGAAATCGATCCCTGGCGCGCCAGTCCTGCTTCAGACTCTCAATGTCTGGTGGGCAGTTCATCCTCTGCGTCTTGTCTGCATATCAGCGGCAGACACGGTCAAAGCAGTGATTCAACCGCTGGCACAACGTCATCCGGTCGGCTTGGTCGCTGGCGCTGCCGTGATGGGGGTGCTATTTGTCAGGAGCCAGCCGTGGCGCTGGCTTCTCACACCGGCCCTGTTCGCTGGGCTGATACCCCAAATAGTAGCTACAGCCGCTGCGCAGGTACCGCCTCAATCGTGGATGAAGATGCTGATGTCCTTGATGCAACAGACGAAGACGAAAGGCCCGGTCCTGTAAGCTGATTCCATGAGGCAGAAACCAGCTTTCTCTCACTAGCTCAACTGGCGGACAGTTTCAAGATTACAGACGTGTCAGTTTTTTTTGATATCACCCACACCACGCACTACCGCTACGCTCAGATGGTGGCGCTTGGCGAGCACCGTGTATTGTTTCGACCGCGAGACAGTCATGACCTGAGGGTACTGGCAACGGATATGACCGTGACCCCTGCCCCGCAGGATATCCGCTTGATACAGGACGTTTATTCCAACTCTGTCGCGCTTGTTCAGCCACAAAGTCCTGCCACTGAGTTGAAGGTGGT
Organism: Candidatus Egaibacter danicus; assembly: GCA_016707075.1. Classification (GTDB taxonomy): domain Bacteria; phylum Pseudomonadota; class Gammaproteobacteria; order Burkholderiales; family Burkholderiaceae_C; genus Egaibacter; species Egaibacter danicus. Next base: position 434,790 of record JADJII010000001.1, on the reverse strand, counting down.
GTGTTCTTTTTCTGTCGAACACACCGGTACGCCCGCACTGGACTTTCCCCTGAGCCCTCACGCACGAACCTATCCATTCGCATACAACGACGAAGAGCGGCTGGTGCTGGCACATTACATCAGTCCGTACTACAACGATCCGGATGGCATCATCAACGCATGGGCGACACAGTTCTCGGTTAGTACCGGTGAGACTGGTTCACGCCAGCTGCTGGTGAACCTGACGCAATTCATCCGTAGCCGCATGCAGTATCTGCCACGGTTCGAGGAAGGTGTCCAGACACCGCATCGCACGCTGGAACTCCGAAGCGGCACCTGCCGTGATTTTGCTACGTTGATGATCGAAGCAGCGCGCCACCTTGGTTATGCTGCGCGGTTTGTTTCTGGCTATCTGTACACCCCATGGCTTGACGACGGCTCACTGCCTGTTGCCACAACCGGCACCACCCATGCGTGGGTACAAGTCTATCTGCCTGGCGCCGGGTGGATTCCCTTCGATCCAACCAACAACCTGATTGACCGCACTGATTTGATTCGCGTCGGCGTAGCGCGGCACGCCAGCCTGGCATCCCCCGTAAGTGGCTCCTGGGTCGGATTTCCGGGGGACTTTCTTGGAATGAGCGTCGACGTAAAGATACACCGGCGGCGCTAACGCGGCACGACCTACAACCAGTACTCCCAAAGCCGGGCCAACAACTCCTTGACTCGCAGGTTCAATGCGCGGCTCTCCCATTTTTCTGGTGTGACCTCATCGGAAGCGGCAAGATCCTTCTCGAACATAGCCTGAATCTGGTTGCCAAATTCAGCGCCCAAAACGACCGCATTCAACTCATCGTTATGCAAAAAACTGCGCCAGTCCAGATTGGTTGACCCTACCGTTGCCCACACGCCATCAATCAGTGCCGTCTTGGAATGGAGAATGACACCTCGGCGTTCATATATTTTTACCCCAGCCTGCAACAAAGGGGTGTAGTAGCCACGCCCCGCGTGAAATACCAGCCATGAGTCGGTCTGGCTGGGCAGGATCAGCCTCACATCAACCCCGCGCGCGGCTGCCGCTTTCAACGCTGCAAGCAGCTGTGGGTCTGGCGCGAAATAGGCATTGGTCAGGTGTATGCTGGTTTCAGCGCTGCCGATTGCCGAAAGCAGCATGGCATAGATCAGGCTGAAAGGTTCGTCAGGTGAACTGCCTATGGCCCGTACTACCTCGTGGCCGGCATTCTCTGAAGGTGGAAAGTAGTTTTTCGCCGGCAATGGTGATCCCTTTTGCTTTTCCCAGGTTGCTAGAAACAGCTTCTGAAATTCGGCGACCACAGATCCGCGCAGTTGCAGATCTGTATCGCGCCAGGCGAGGCTACCGTCCTTTGGAACACGTGAACTCTGGCTAAACGAACCACCGGAATACACACTGCTGATATTGATACCGCCCAGAAAGGCCGTAAGTCCATCGACAATCAGCAACTTGCGGTGATCACGCTGGTTCAACTCCCATTCCTTGCGCGCCGTCAAAGGATTGATGGGGTTGAACTCAAGCACGTTGATCCCCTGGTCGGTCAACCGCTTGAAAAATGTTGCCGGAGTGCTGAATGTACCTGCACCGTCATGAATGAGGTTGACCTGAACGCCCTGTTGCTGCTTCTCCAGCAGTGCCTGGGCAAACCGCTGACCCACCTCGTCATCATCCAGAATGTAGGTCTCCAGATTGATGTGATCCTGAGCCGCCATGATGGCTGTCAGCATGGCCTGGTAGGTGGCCGGGCCATCCTGAAGCAGTACAACCTGGTTGCCAGTGGTCAAGGGACTGCCAGCGATGGCTTCCTCGAGTGCCAGATGGCGATCAAATATATTGGTTTCCTGGCCACGGCTGGCCAGGCGCTCCAGGATCACCTTGCTCTGCACTACAGATAACGGTCCCTGTGAGCCTTTCAGTTGCATGCGTGTGTCCGCATGTTGAGCCAGGTCAGGAACGATGGTCGGCAGACTCCCGCAGCCCGTGGTACCAAACAACACGACCAGGCAAAAACCCGGTAGTCGGCTCAATCGCAGCAGGTTGGTAGCAGTGGCCATTCTGGCGGACTTTGGCTCAGGTGCGGAAAGCCGGTTTCCGCATGGTTTGTCGACCTAATCGGTAGGAGTCACCGATCACAGCCGCCCCGTTACGAGCAAGATCAGAATGATGATCACAACCAATCCCAATCCGCCGCTGGGTCCATAGCCCCAACTCCTGCTGTGCGGCCAGCTCGGCATGGCACCGATCAACATCAGAATCAAAATAATCAACAGTATGGTTCCCAAGCTCATGCGGCTCTCCTCGAAGTTTTGAACAGATCAGGTCTTGTACGTGGTTGACATAACTGCGGGCACCGTGGTCCACGCAGCTCAACCGGCGAGCACAGAGTGATCTTCGGCTCAGGCAATGCGGGTCGCCATCAGCGGCAACCGGCTTTCAGGGTAGTCCTGCTCCTACAGGACTCAACGACGAGCGTTTGAAGCAACTAACCCCGGCTAACCGCCTTGGACATTGCGACGCCGGCACGCGGCCATGTCCTACACATTCACGAGCCAACCACCGATGGCTACCGGGAACCAGCGCTCATATAGTTCATTCATCGGTTTGGCTAAGGACCATCATTTTCCCGCCCATGGGTGGTGGGGCTCATCACCACCCAGTCAAGCTTTTTCGATCAATCATTTCTACTGGAGATTTACCATGCAAATTCGAACCCCACTACTCGCCATCGCTACCGCCATCGCACTGCTCACTGCCACCGGTTGTGCCGTCACCCGCGGGCAGGAAACTGTTGGCGCCTATGTCGACGATGCCGGTATTACCACACTCATCAAGTCACGTTTCGTCGAAAACAAACAGGTCGATGCCGCGGCGATCAGTGTTGAAACGTTAAACGGCGTCGTCATGTTGTCAGGCTTCGCCAAGAATGCAACTGAAAAAGTTACCGCAGAAAACATTGCGCGTGGCGTGAGCGGCGTGAAGATGGTCAAGAACGAAATCACCATCCGTCCTTAAATCAGGTCATTAATACCGGGCTGAATTTTTTTATTCGCATTCAAGGAGATTCTCATGAACTGGGACCGCATTCAAGGTAACTGGAAACAAGTCACTGGGCAGGCGAAAGAGCAATGGGGCAAGCTGACTGATGACGATCTCGACGTTATCGCAGGTCGTCGCGACCAGCTTGCTGGAAAAATCCAGGAACGCTATGGCGTGGCTAAGGACGAGGCCGAAAAGCAATTGGCGGAGTGGGAACGGAAGGCAACAGATTCCTGGTTCGCTAAAGACAAGGGCACGGCCTAATTCTCTGCTGACGACAGGCACAGTCTCAAGAGCCCCGGTTTCGCATGCGAAGCCGGGGCTCTTTTCGTTGCACAGCCTTAACCGTTCATGCGCGGGAAACCGCAGCTGCATGGGGGTGGAATAATGACGCTGCGACGAGCTGCCTCAAATCGATCACTTCATCTGCCATTTCATGAAACTCGCCACCTGGAACGTCAACTCACTCACCGTCCGTCTGCCTCAGGTGCTGGACTGGCTGGCCCAGAACCCGATCGATGTTCTGGCGCTGCAGGAACTCAAAATGACCGATGACAAATTTCCGGCAGATGCATTCACGCAAGCCGGCTATTCGGCACAGTGGTTTGGCCAGAAAACCTACAACGGCGTGGCATTGCTGTCGCGCACGCCAGCTACCGATGTGGTCAAGAACATTCCCGGTTTTCCGATGACATGTCACGGGTCATCAGCGGCACTTTCGCGCTGGACAGCGACACACTGCAGACCATTCGTGTCATTGGGGGCTATTTCCCCAATGGGCAGGAGCCAGGCTGCGACAAGTTCGATTACAAGATGAACTGGCTCAAGGGACTGCGAGACTGGGTGCGCGGTGAACTGCTCACTCACCCCAATCTGGTGCTGATGGGTGACTTCAACATCACGTTTGACGATGCCGATGTATGGGATCCTGTTGCGCTGAAAGACACCATTCACTGCACGGAAGAGGAACGTTACCACCTGCGCGCACTGGTCGCGCTGGGCTTGCATGATTCATTCAGGCTTTTTCAGCAACCTGAAAAAAGCTACAGCTGGTGGGATTACCGTGACTTCGCCTTTCGCCGAAACCGTGGCCTGCGTATCGATCACATATTGATCAGTCAGGCGTTGAGACCTCTGGCAAAAGCCTGCCAGATTGACAAAAATCCGCGAAAAAATGAACGCCCCAGTGACCACGCACCCGTGGTACTGACCCTCGGGTGAGCACCATCAGTCCAGCAGGCCGTCAGCGCTCACGAATGGCAGATTCAGTTCGCGTGCCACTGCCTCATAGGTGACGTGGCCCTTGCAGACGTTCAGGCCGTTACGCAAATGCGGGTTGTCACGCAGCGCCGTCTGCCACCCTTTATTGGCCAGCGCCACCGCATGCCCAATCGTGGCGTTGTTCAGGGCAAAGGTTGAAGTACGCGCTACGCCACCTGGCATGTTGGCGACGCAGTAATGCACCACACCTTCCACCATATAAGTGGGCTCGGCGTGCGTTGTCGCGTGGGATGTCTCGAAGCAGCCACCCTGGTCAATTGCCACATCCACCACCACGGAGCCTTTCTTCATGCGGGCAATGTGTGCCCGGGTGACCAGTTTGGGGGCTGCAGCACCGGGCACCAACACTCCGCCAACAACCAGATCGGCATCCAGCACCGCGTCTTCAATGCTGGACTCCGTCGAGTAAAGCGTACTGATGCGGTTACCGAAGACCAGGTCCAGCGCACGAAGACGGTCCATGTTTTTGTCGATCACCGTCACCCGCGCGCCCAGGCCTACCGCCATCTGCAGCGCGTTGCTGCCGACGACACCCGCACCGAGGATCACAACATGGCCCGCTGCCACGCCCGGTACGCCGCCCAGCAACAGGCCACGGCCACCATGAGACTTTTCGAGATGGGTTGCTCCGGCTTGAATCGCCATACGGCCAGCCACCTCACTCATGGGCGCCAAAAGCGGCAAACCGCCTCCAGGCCCGGTGATCGTTTCATACGCTATGCATATCGCACCTGATTTGATCAACGCTGCCGTCTGCCGGGGATCAGGCGCCAGATGCAGATAGGTATACAGAATCTGACCCGGTCGCAACATCGCGCATTCCTGCGGCTGAGGCTCCTTGACCTTCACCACCAAGTCGGCGCGCTCAAACACGGCAGGTGCCGCATTCACGATTTCGGCACCTGCCGCCTGATACTGCGCATCTTCCAGTCCAATGGCGCTGCCGGCATCACGCTGAACGAGAACCTGGTGGCCCTGCGCCACCAGTTCACGCACACTGGCAGGGGTCAGGCCAACCCGGTATTCATGGTTTTTGATTTCCTTGGAACGCCGATGCGCATGGGACTCTCCGGTAATGGGTAATACGGAAACCCATTTTGCGCAGCTGCCGGCCATCAAACACGTTTATTACTTAATTTCAGAAAACATTAGAAGAACTGATTTACTCCAGGCCCAGCTCCTGAATCTTGCGGGTAATGGTGTTGCGACCAATGCCCAGTTTTTGCGCCGCCTCGATGCGGCGCCCCCGGGTGTTTTGTAGTGCTGCATGAATCAGCCTGGACTCAAAACGACGTGTGAGCGCATCCCACACGTCCGGACGGCCACTGACCAGAAGCTCCAGCGCCTCGGTTTCGAGATCTTGCTCCCAACCGGCATCATGCAAACCCCGCTCAGTTGCGACGGGCGTCGCAGCCGCGGTGATTCCCGCTTCCGCAGGTGCACTCGCCGCCGTGACCCTGGTAACAACTGGCGGCGAGATAAAACCCGCGGCATTGGTCGTACCTGCAGTCAAAACAGCATCGGGCGCTGGCGAACTGGTCGTTTCTTCAGATGCAGCCAGTACCTCCGGAGGCAAATCCTTCGGCTCGATCAGCTGGGCAGGCGCCATAACAGTGAGCCAGTGGCAGATGTTCTCCAACTGACGCACATTGCCCGGGAAGGAAAAAGTGCTCAGGCGCACCAGGGCCGCATCGGAAATGCGCTTGGGCTCAATTCCCAGTTGCAACGCGCTCACACCCAGAAAGTGACGTGTCAGCATGGCGATATCTTCCCGCCGCTCACGCAAGGCCGGCAGGCGCAGGCGAATGACATTGAGACGGTGAAACAGGTCTTCCCGGAACGCCCCCTCGCGAACACGTTGCTCCAGGTCCTGGTGGGTAGCAGCAATGACGCGCACATTGGTCTTGACGGCCGAGTGACCACCGACGCGGTAGAAGTGCCCGTCACTGAGCACACGCAGCAGACGGGTCTGCAAGTCGAACGGCATGTCACCGATCTCGTCCAGAAATAGCGTACCGCCATCGGCCTGCTCAAAGCGCCCACGCCGCATGGTCTGCGCGCCAGTGAATGCACCCCGCTCATGCCCAAACAATTCAGACTCCAGCAAGTCCTTGGGGATAGCCGCCGTATTGATGGCCACAAACGGACCATTGTTGCCCGCATCGCCGCGCGGAGAATGTTTATGCAATGCGCGCGCCACGAGCTCTTTACCCGAACCCGACTCTCCAGTGATCAGCACAGTCACGTTGCTCTGGCTCAGACGGCCAATCGCTCGAAACACATCCTGCATGGCCGGCGCCTGGCCGAGCATTTCTGGCGCAGCAGTTGTGCGTTCCTGCGCTACATCTTCGCGCAGACTTTCTTCGACGGCGCGGCGAATGAGCGCCACGGCCTTCGGTAAATTAAATGGTTTGGGTAGGTATTCGAAAGCACCGCCCTGAAACGCTGACACGGCGCTGTCCAGATCGGAGAAAGCCGTCATGATGATCACCGGCAAGCCGGGGTGCTTGGCCTTTACCTTGTCCAGCAACTCCAGCCCTGAGCCCCCAGGCATGCGAATATCACTGACCATGATTTGCGGGCCTTCCTCGTCTGAGGACGAATCCAGTGCCGCCAGCACATCTCGCGGGTTGGTGAAGCTGCGGGTAGGCAGGTTTTCGCGCAGCAGCGCCTTCTCCAGAACGAAGCGTATGGACTGGTCATCATCTACGATCCAAATCGGCTTCATGTCGTTGGTTATCCCTGGTCTTGCTGCCGTGAACCTCTCACGGCAGCGGTATCAATAATTTGAAATCCGTACGTCCCGGCACACTCTCACACTCGATCAAACCATGATGCTGTTGCACAAAGGTCTGAGCCAGTGTGAGGCCCAATCCCGAACCACCTTCCCTGCCCGACACCAGCGGATAGAAAATACGGTCCTTGATTGACTCGGGTATGCCCGGTCCGTTATCGATGACATGCAATTCCAGTGCCAACCGGTAGCGCTGTTTACCAAATGTCACTTGTCGCGCTACGCGAGTGGAAAAAGTAAGACGCGCATCACCTGCCGCAATGCGTTCCACCAGCGCCTGACAGGCGTTATGGGCAATGTTGAGCACCGATTGAATCAATTGCTCGCGGTCCCCCCGGAACTCCGGAATGGATGTGTCGTAGTCACGCACCACCTGCAGACCTTTGGGAAACTCCGCCAGGATAAGTGACCGCACGCGCTCACAGACTTCGTGGATATTCACGTCGCCCACCAGGTGCGGCCTGCGATGAGGTGCCAGCAAACGATCCACCAGTGTTTGCAGTCGATCCGCCTCGTGAATGATGACCTGCGTGTACTCCTTCAAGCCTCTGGATTCAATCTCCATCTCCAGCAGTTGCGCAGCGCCCCGAATGCCACCCAATGGGTTCTTGATTTCATGCGCAAGATTGCGGATCAACTCCTTATTAGCCTGCGCCTGATCGGCCAGCCGCTCTTCGCGGTCCTGGCGGGTTTGCTGCTCCAGAGGCAACAGCTCCACAATGATCTGGCCCGGCGACTCCGTTTGCGTCACGATCACGTGTACCGGCACCGGCTCATGGTTCAGCCGCTTGAGCCACGCGTCGTAACGCAAGGCAGCAAACTCGTTGCCACCGGCCCCCTCCAGTGCGTTCATCAGCAGATGAGGCTCGGTAAAGTTGTCAGGAAAATGAGAGCCCTCAATCGTGCGCCGTGACGTACCCAGCGCGTCTTCCAGCGCGGCATTGGCAAACAACACCGCACCATCGTTGCGCACCACAGCCACGAGCGTGGCCAGCAGGTCAAACGACTGGAATCGGGGATAAGATGAAGTGACGGCCGGAGCCGACGAAGCAGGCTTGTTCAAGCCGCCTATTTTGACGCAGGAAAACGTCCCAACTCACGTCGGATACCGGCAATATCACTTTCGTTACGGGCCAGGCTGGCTTTGAGCTCCGCCACGCGGTCCAGGTACTTCTGGTGGTTGCGGGCTTCTCCGCCCTGCTTCTCGGGTTCACCATTGTTGTATTCACGCAGAAGCTCGGCCTGCCGGGCTTCTGCCTTTTTGAGCTCGGACTCCAGAATCTGGCGTGCATCCGAATCCCGTGATTTCTGGTCACCCGAGTCAATACGGGGGTGCGGACGACTGGGTGGCATTGGCCACACGCACCGGTGCGGTGGCATTGGGCCTGGTGCCCTGGATCACGGTGACGTTGGAACCCTCCAGCAGCTTGCACCCCGTCTTCTCCGACGTTGGCTTGGTGTTGGTGTACTCGTTGCCGCAACGATATATCGGTTCCTGCGAGTAACTGCTGGTTGCCAAAAAAGTAGCGGCTAATGGGATGAATAAAGCGTATTTCATGAAAACTCCGCGCATCAAAAGAATGCAGGGACTGCTGACCAAGTATGCGTTATATGGAGACGTTATCAAAATTTACCATTCCCCTACAAACAAAAAGGACGGCCTAAGCCGTCCTTTTTCAGCAACATGCTGTATCGAATTACAGCGAATAGTACATATCGTATTCAACCGGGTGCGGCGCCATGCGGAAACGCGTCACCTCAGCCATCTTGAGCTCGATATAGGCATCCAGCATGGAATCAGTGAACACACCGCCTTTGGTCAGGAAGCTGCGGCCCTTGTCGAGGTAGTCCAGCGCCTGGTCGAGGCTGTGGCAAACGGTTGGTACCTTGGCATCTTCCTCGGGTGGCAGATGATAGAGGTCTTTGGTAGCAGCTTCGCCCGGATGGATCTTGTTCTCCACGCCGTCCAGACCCGCCATCATCAGGGCGGAGAAGCACAGGTAAAGGGTTGGCTGAAGGATCGGGGAAACGCGCTTCGATACGGCGACCCTTCGGGTTGGCCACAAACGGAATGCGGATGGATGCCGAGCGGTTGCGCGAGCTGTAGGCCAGCTTGACCGGGGCTTCGAAGCCGGGCACCAGGCGCTTGTAGCTGTTGGTACCGGGGTTGGTAATGGCGTTCAGCGCACGGGCATGCTTGATGATGCCGCCGATGTAGTACAGCGCGAAATCGCTCAGGCCGGCATAGCCGTCGCCGGCAAACAGGTTCTTGCCATCTTTCCAGATGGACTGGTGTACGTGCATGCCGGAGCCGTTATCGCCAGCGTAGGGCTTGGGCATGAAAGTGGCAGTCTTGCCGTAGGCATTGGCCACATTCCACACCACGTACTTCAGAACCTGGGTCCAGTCAGCGCGCTGGACCAGCGTGCTGAAACGGGTACCAATTTCGTTCTGACCTGCACCTGCGACCTCATGGTGAAACACCTCGACCGGTACGCCCAGGCTTTCCAGAATCAGGGACATCTCGGCCCGCATGTCCTGTGTGCTGTCCACTGGAGGCACAGGGAAGTAGCCGCCCTTGACGGTGGGGCGGTGACCACGATTGCCACCTTCAAGCTTGGCACCACTGTTCCAGGGCGCTTCGTACTCTTCGATTTCGAACATGACCTTGCCAGGCTCATTGCTCCAGCGCACGCCGTCGAAGATGAAGAACTCGGGTTCAGGCCCGAAATAAGCCGTATCACCAATACCGGATGCCTTGAGGTAGGCTTCAGCGCGCTTGGCGATGGAGCGTGGATCGCGGTCATAAGCCTTGCCATCGCTGGGCTCAACCACATCACACTGCAGGAAAAGCGTGGTTTCCTCGAAAAAGGGGTCGATGTTGGCGGTATTGGGGTCAGGCATCAACTGCATGTCGGACGCTTCAATGCCCTTCCAGCCAGCGATGGACGACCCGTCAAATGCGTGACCGGCCGTGAACTTGTCTTCGTCAAAGTGGGACACAGGCACGGTGACGTGCTGCTCTTTGCCACGGGTATCGGTGAAACGGAAATCAACAAACTTGACTTCGTTCTCTTTCACCATCTTCATCACGTCTGCGACGGTCTTGGCCATCAAATACTCCTGTTGGGACTGGTTGTAAAAAGTTTGTTATCTCGGAATGCAGTTTCTGTGCCAATCCGGCTCGGCTGACCACATTGGTGCAATCACGTATTTTGCCCTGACTTCAGGGTGACTTGATCAATCGAAATTGAAGTATTCGGCGAAGGCAAAGACAGTCGCACCTCCGTGCATGCATTTGGTGCAAAAGGCAATTGCACCATTATGGTGCATCCTACATTAACGCACCAACTCTGGGCCCAGCTTTGCCTGAAACCTGCGCAAACCATCCAGCAGCGCCGGATAAGCCTGTCCGACCGCGCTGGGATTGCCTTTGACGCCCAGCTCGATATGCCGACCATATTCCGGATGATCCACACTGGGCAGGCTGAATACCTTGACACCCTCGTATTGACGTTCAATGTCCTCCATCAAGGGCGTCAGGGTAGCCTCCATTGCACCAAAAACGATGACCGATTGCTCCACCCAGGTACCCTTCTGGAACAGCGGCTGGTACCAGGTGTCCAGCACCCATTCCATCATGGGCCAGGCCATCACCGGGAAGCCCGGCACGAAGTGAACTGCGCCCGCCTGTTGACCCCGGCAGGAAAAGCCTGCAATCTTGTTGTACGGGTTGGGAATGATCTGTGCACCCACTGGAAATACGCCCATGTTCAGCCGGTGGATGTTGTCGGGGCGGTCAGGTTCGTAGACGGTACCCTGCTCCCTCGCAACGTCCTGCATGCGTTCGCGAATCAGCGCCTCGGCCTGGGGGTGCAGGGCCAGTTCAACGCCGAGGGCGATGGCTGCGCACTGGCGGGTGTGGTCATCCGGTGTAGCGCCGATGCCTCCGCACGAAAACACCACGTCACCAGACGCAAACGCCCGCTCCAGCGTGGCAGTGATGCGGTCGCGTGAGTCGCCCACATAGTCGGCATAGTCCAGTTGCAGGCCCCGCGCACTCAGCAATTCGATGAGTTTGGGCATGTGCTTGTCGGCACGTTTACCCGAGAGGATTTCGTCGCCAACGATGATCAGCCCGAAACGGGGCATGCGGACCTGATCAGACTCAGGGGATAAAGGTATCGGTGAAGATGGAGTCATCCCGCAATGGTAGCGGTTTGCCCGGGGTAACGGCTGGCGCCACCGGAGTAGCTAACTCAGCCCGCAAGGCTTGCAGTGCCGCCAGGCAGTAATGCGAAAACCACAGCGATGAAAACGCAAATACCAATGTGTAAATCCAGATGGCCAGCGGCACCAGCACCACAAAGGCAGCGGCAAACAGCGCACCTGACGCCCACACCAGACTGGGCGCAGCGCCCAGATAACCGGTCATCACACCCATGCCAAATAGCCAGCCCCGGTGCCTGCGAATCAGTTCCCGGCGCTCCTCCTTGCTGGCGTGTCCAGCCAGGGCGTCAAAAGTCATGACCCGGTAGGTGAGCCACCCCCAGATTAACGGCGGCAAAATCAGGATCAGGGGCGGCACCAGCCACAACGGCACGGAAATAATCAGTGCGATGAGTGCCAGCAGCGTGGAGCCAAGCGACCAGAACACGCCCAGAATCGTCGAGCTGCCCTTCTTGCGTTCCAGAGCAGGAAAGCGACGTTCAGCCACCAGCGAAACCAGCGCCGGCGTCATCAGCACGGCCACCACCAGCAGGGATACCACCACGATGACCGGTGTGACCAGAAAAATGACTACCAGCGGCGCCAGAACCGTCTTGAGGCTACCAAGGCCAATGCCCTGCAACCAGCCCCAGACGTTGTTCACCATCGAGGAGCCTTCCAGCGCGGTGCGCACCCAGTCGATTGCGGGTTCCCAGAAGAAATACCCCAAGCCCAGCGCCACCGCCACCATCAGGATCAGCGGCAGGAAAGACAGCGCGATCACCCGGGGACGCACGCAATAAGCCACCGCCCGCCAGAAGGAATCAAGAAACAGGTTCATGGATCAAGCATAACGCGCAACGCCCAGGCCTGACAAACCACTGCTATGCAAGGACCCGCAGGCGCAATGGGGTTATTTCGGTGCTGCCGCTATCCGGTCTTTGTACGCGGGATGCGTGCGCAGCGTCTCAAAACAGAAGCCCTTTTCTTTCAGGCCCATGATCAGCGGCTCCAGCACCGCCGGGGCCCAGGGGTCCTTGCGCGACCAGGTACCCAGATGCGCCACCAGCACGTCGCCCGGCTTGATGTCCTTGAGAGATTTCTTCAGCAACGCTTCATTGCTGAATTTTTCGCTGGGCAAATCGTCACCCAAAACGCCCGTCGCCGACCAGCCCACATGTTCATAACCGCACGCCCGGGCAACGTTCAGCAGCCGGGGTGAGGTCTTGCCCGTGGGTGCACGGAACAGGGGCAGCGGCTTTTTACCCGTGTGGTCCTGCAGGCGCTCCGCCGCATAGGCAATCTGCTCACAGTATTTTTTGGCATCCCACGTGAATTCACGACCCTCCAGTGCGCCAGAGGTTGGCTGAACGCGAAAACGAGGCTCTAAGCCCGGAACATCACCGCGCCAGACAACGCGGTCATACGTCAGCGACGCCAGCTCATGCCCTTCGGCAGCCCGTGCTTTCCACCAGGGCGCCCAGTGATTGCCCAGGCTGCCATCACCCACCCGCGTGCGCTCATTGGCGGCAAAAAAAGTCACCTTGACCTTTTGGCGGGCCAGCACCTCGGCGATCAGGGGCGCGGCGTCCATGTTACCGGTCTCAAACGTGAAATACAGTGGCTTTTCACATTGATTTTGGGCTCCGGCCCCCGTCGAATATGCGCAGGCAGCTATCAATAGAGTAGCAACTGCTGCGCGCTGAAAAGGGGCGAACCCCGTGCGAATCATGTCCCGCTGATGTGTCATGACGCTAGTGTAGCCATGGTCTGCGGCTGCCGTAACATGAGGGTATGGCATTGATCACCATGGATGGCGTACAGCTAGAGATAACGTCTGTATCGGCTCCCGAGGAATCACGGGCACCACAACGACAACCTGTCGTCTTTTTGCACGAGGGACTGGGCTCCGTCGCCATGTGGCGGGACTGGCCTGCCGCGGTCTGCCAGGCTACCGGGCGCTCGGGCTGGGTGTATTCGCGCCGTGGCTACGGGCAATCCTCCCCCGCCCCGGAAAAACTGCCGCCTGACTACCTGCACCGCGAGGCTTGGGACATGTTGCCGGCTCTGCTGGACCGGTTGGGCGCGTCGCGTCCCGTGTTGTTGGGGCACTCTGACGGGGCCAGCATTGCCCTGCTTTACGCCAGCCGATTCCCCGTCGCGGCGTGCATTGTCATGGCGCCACACGTGATGGTCGAAGATGTATCGATTGAGTCCATTGCGCAGGCGCGCGATGCCTTTCAGGACAAATCAAATGGTCTGCGCCAGCGTCTGGCGCGGTATCACGCCGATGTGGATGGCGCATTCTGGCAGTGGAACGACGCCTGGCTCAACCCGGCGTTTCGATCCTTTGATATCCGGGAAGACTGCCGCCACATCAGCGCACCGGTGCTGGCGATTCAGGGCGTTGATGACCCCTACGGGACGATGGCTCAAATTGACCAGATCCCTCTGCCACAGGGGCAAATTACGCGCCTGCCACTGCAGGGCTGCGGACACTCGCCGCACCGGGATCAGACGCAACTCACCCCGCAAGCGATTGCAGAATTTCTGGCACCACTGGATTGACTACTTCGGAGTGATGGCAGCTAGAAGCCTGTCATCCCGAAATACGCGCCAGATCAGCCTCGTTCAGCCAGCGCCACTGCCCCGGTGCCAGATCATCCGGCAGCCGTAAACCACCTATTTGAGACCGGTGAAGCGCCTCCACCCGGTTGCTGACTGCCGCCACCATGCGTTTGACCTGATGGTATTTCCCCTCCGTGAGCGTCAGCCGCAGATGGTGGCTGTCTACCGCCTCACAAGCCGCTGCCCGCACGGGTTTGGGGTCATCATCCAGCACCACCCCTTCCAGCAATTGGTTCACCTGGCGGTCGTCCAGTGGGTGTTTGGTGGTGACTTCATAGACTTTGGGAACATGATGCCGGGGGGAGCTCATGCGGTGAATGAACTTGCCGTCATCGGTCAGCAACAGCAGCCCGGTCGTGTCCTGATCCAGCCGCCCCACTGCCTGAACGCCCTGCACCGCCCCTTTTTGCGGCCGTAGCCGCAATGGCGATGGCAAAAGGGTGTAGATGCTCGGGTAGGTTGAAGGTTTTTGCGAACATTCAGTCGCCGTGGGCTTGTTCAGCATCAGATAGGCTTTTTCCTGGTATGGCCAGTCTGCGCCCTGCACCCGAAACCGCAAACCTTCCGCTACAACTTCCATAGCTGCCTGCGCACACTCCACAAGGGCTGGTGGCATATTTCGATCATAAATTTGAACAAAACCCTGCTGAATCAGCCCGGCACAGACCCGTCGGGTACCAAACCCCTGGGAATAAAGAATGTCTTGCAATTGCATCATTTGAGTATCGCAAACTGGCCGGATTGGGGATCAATCTGTGCAAAAGTTCTTCTAAATGGCATTAACTCACACCCGGCCGTGCCGCACAGGAAGGAAATCTAGTTACACTTTTTTCAAAGGTTGGGAATTCCACACATGGATAAATACTCATTATGGGTTTGGATAGGATTGGCGCTACTCGCGGGCTTGACCGTGGGTGGGCTCCTCCATGCCTGGTGGGTGAAGCGGGTTGCCATCGCCAAACGCCGCATTCCGCGCCAGTGGCCACTCACGGTCCGGTCTCTGGTCAACAGCAAGGAACGGCGTGTCTGGCGCTGGCTGGTTCGCGCGTTCCTCGATCACCATGTCATGGTGAAAATGCCTGTCACCCGCTTCACGATGCCCACTCAGAAAGACCAGGGCCAGCACTGGTTTCAACTCTTGAGTGGTGTGTATTGCACCTTCACCATTTGCACCGCTGAAGGTGTGGTGATTGGCTGTGTGGACGTACCCGGCCCATTGGGCCTGTCACTCAGCAACCAGACACTGAAGCACACGCTGCTGACGCAAAGCCGCATAGGTTACTGGGTTGTCGATCCGGATCATATGCCCAGTGTCTCGGAAATCCGCAGCGGCTTCATTGCCGACAAGGAAGCCATGGCCGCTGATCGTGAACGCGAGCGTTATGAATCACAGTTCAACGCGAGCCGCGCCAACCTTCAAGCCACCGTGACCCGCCGTCGAACCAACAAGCCGGCCCTGTCCAATCCGGGTGACTCTGCCTTCGGGAATGACTCCAATTTTGGCTCTGACTCGCGACCCTTTGACAACTCGAATTCCGCCTGGCAGCACGACTCGTTCTCGGCACCGCTGGATAGCCGGGTGGCCGGGTTGCGCTGAAGTCTGAAGACTGAACAATAAAAAAAGCCCAACCGTTGCCGGTTGGGCTTTTTCTTGCGCTATTGGTGGAGCTGGCGGGATTTGAACCCGCGTCCGCAAGCCTTCTTCGAGCAGATCTACATGTTTAGCGGTCTGATTTAAGTCTCGCCACCTGTGTCGCGCAGTCGCACGCTACACAAGACGCCAGCACCCTATTTTCTCGCCCCGGGTTAAGGTACCCAGCCCGGAGCCAGCCGATGAAATTATCTTTACAGCCGGGAGCATTTAACTTGCGCTAAAAACCCCTTGCCCAGCCCATCGGCCTGCTGTTGTAAAGCTCACTGGCAATTAAGCAGCGAGTGCGAAACGTTCGTCGTTTGCAGTTAGTTTGTTTGAATCTGTTTTACGAGCGCATTCAGCTCGACATGCACCACACCGCGTCCGAACCCACGTCGAAACCAGTGCAGCCCCAGAACATGATTTTAGGCCATTGCGCGAAATTGCAAGAGGGCAAAAGCGCGTCAACTGCCTGCCAACAGGGATAAAAGCTCATTTGCCGCACGAATTTCCGCGTGGGCACCCCAATGTGCGGTATCAGTGCCCTGCCCCAGGTAGCCGTAAGTAGCCGCCACGGTACCCATGCCGGCGGCCAGACCAGCCACAATGTCGCGCTCATCATCACCGACATACAGGCAGCGCGCCGGGTCCAGCCCCAAGCGACGGGCGGCCTCGAACAGGGGCTCGGGATGTGGCTTGGCGTGGGGCGTGGTGTCACCACACACGACGGTACCAGCCGAAGAAAACAACGGCATGGCCTTTGTGAGAGGCAGCGCGAAGCGTGAAGCCTTGTTGGTCACCACACCCCAGGGCAGGCTCTGGGCCACCAGTGCATCGATCAGCTCCCGCACGCCATCAAATGCGAACGTTCGCTGGGTCATGCAGTTTTCGTAGTTCACAAAAAACTCTTCTTTCAGCACGGCAAAGTCGGGATGATCGGGTGTCATGCCAAACGCAACACCCAGCATGCCGCGCGCCCCGGCGCCTGCCATGGGGCGGTAGCGCTCCAGTGGAATAGGCGGCAGACCGCGGTCGGTACGCAGCTTGTCGGCGGCGGCGCCGAGGTCAGGTGCGCTGTCGATCAGGGTGCCATCCAGGTCAAACAGCACGGCCTGAACGTCGCTGAATCGATGAGAGCCCTTGTTCACGTAGTCGCATCCACTGGCTTTTGCGTGGCAAACAGGTAATTCACGCTGGTGTCCCCACTCATCCAGTAGCGTTTGGTGATCGGGTTGTACTCCATGCCCCGGGTATCGCGCAGATCAAGCCCCGCCGCGCGGCAGTGGGCCGCCAGTTCACTGGGCTGAATCATCTTGGCGTATTCGTGGGTTCCCCGGGGCAAGAGGTTGAGTACATACTCGGCCCCGACAATCGCAAACAGAAAAGACTTGGGATTGCGATTGATGGTGGAAAAAAACACCCATCCGCCAGGTTTGACCAGCGTGGCGCAGGCCCGCACGATGGACGAAGGATCTGGGACATGCTCCAGCATTTCCATGCAGGTCACCACGTCAAAGCCTGAGGGCTGCTCCGCGGCAAGCGCTTCGGCACTAACCTCACGGTACTGCACGTTCGGTGTCTGGGCTTCCAGCGCATGCAGCTGTGCTACTTTCAGGGGTTTGGTGGCGAGGTCGACCCCCAGCACTTCAGCGCCCCTGCGCGCCATGGCATCGGCCAGAATGCCGCCCCCACAACCCACGTCCAGCACGCGCTTGCCCTGCACCGGGCACAAGCCATTGAGCCAGTCCAGACGGAGGGGATTGATCTGGTGAAGCGGGCGAAATTCGCTGTCCTTGTCCCACCAGCGGTGTGCCAGATCAGAAAACTTGGCCAGCTCGGCCGGGTCGACATTCAAAGTGGTAGTCATAACTGGATTATCAACAAAACATGGCAACCACTCTGACGCTTCGGGTAACGCATGCGCTAACCCGGCCCATAAAAGCAAAACCCCGCCAAAGCGGGGTTTTGCTGGAGTGGTCTTTCGAGACCACTCATGGAACCAAGTAAAGATTACTTGTTCGTACGGGTGCCAACCACTTCGATCTCGACGCGGCGGTTTTTGGCTTGACCTTCTTTGGTCTTATTGTCAGCAACTGGCTGCTTCTCGCCTTTGCCTTCCGTGTAA
This sequence comes from Candidatus Egaibacter danicus, assembly GCA_016707075.1. Taxonomy (GTDB): domain Bacteria; phylum Pseudomonadota; class Gammaproteobacteria; order Burkholderiales; family Burkholderiaceae_C; genus Egaibacter; species Egaibacter danicus. The sequence continues at coordinate 417,071 of JADJII010000001.1, read as the reverse complement.
ACACGGTTCTTTTCGATGCCCTTGGACACCAGATAAGCCTTCACAGCTTCAGAACGTGCCACAGACAGCTTCTGGTTGTAGGCATCTGCACCGGTAGAGTCAGTGTGACCCACGGCAATGATGACTTCCAGATTGATGGCCTTGACCTTGCCAACCAGATCATCCAGCTTGGCTTTGCCTTCTGGCTTCAACACGGATTTGTCAAAGTCAAAGAAAGCGTCAGCAGCGTAGGTCACTTTGGTGGCTGCTGGGGGAGGAGGAGGTGCGGGAGCTGGTGCTGGCTTTGGAGCCACGGCGGCAGGGGCTGGTGCGGGGGCAGGAGCTGGTGCGGGGGCAGGAGCTGGTGCCATTGCTTTTGGAGCCACGATGGCGCCATCGCAGCCGACAGCAGCCGTAGCTGGCGTCCAGCTGGCATCACGCCAGCACAATTCGCTACCTGCATTCTTCCAGACGAGTTCGCTGCCAGCATTGCGCCAGTTGTCGATGGATTGGGCGCTAGCAGCCGTTGCAAGAGCGGCGGTAGCAAACAGCATTGCCACTTTATTCAAATTCTTCATAGTTCTCCTCTTGGGGGAAAAAACCGCAGCGTCGCTGCGAGCGGATTGTGCGCTCCGGATGACCGCCACCCAGTGCATGCGTACTATTGTGCCATACACAACAGGTTACACAAGCGTGTCGAACGTAATCCGGCGTAGGACAAAACCGCACATGGGATGATGTGTTGCAGGCTAGCGACATCAGCTTGCCCGTAAAATTGACTTTTTTCCGTCGCAAAGCCCCTTTTCATGACCCAGTTCGCAAAAGAAACCCTGCCCATCAGTCTTGAAGAGGAAATGCGCCGGAGCTATCTCGACTACGCCATGAGCGTGATCGTGGGTCGCGCACTGCCCGATGCGCGCGACGGCCTCAAGCCCGTGCATCGCCGGGTGTTGTTCGCCATGCACGAACTCAACAACGACTGGAATCGCGCCTACAAGAAGTCGGCACGTATCGTGGGTGATGTGATTGGTAAATACCATCCACACGGCGACCAGTCGGTGTACGACACCATCGTGCGCATGGCGCAGGATTTTTCCATGCGCCACATGCTGGTGGACGGCCAGGGCAACTTCGGCTCGGTCGACGGCGACAACGCCGCGGCCATGCGATACACCGAGATCCGCCTTGCCAAGATTGCCCACGAGTTGCTGGCCGATCTGGACAAGGAGACCGTCGATTTCGGCCCCAACTATGACGGCTCCGAAAAGGAACCGCTGGTGCTTCCTACCCGGCTGCCCAATCTGCTGGTCAACGGCTCGGGTGGTATTGCCGTGGGTATGGCCACCAACATCCCGCCGCACAACCTCAACGAGGTGGTGGACGCCTGTCTGCACCTGCTACGCAACCCGGAGGCCTCGATTGACGAGTTGATGGAAATTGTGCCCGCGCCCGACTTCCCCACCGCCGGCATCATTTATGGCATCAACGGCGTGAAGGACGGCTACCGGACGGGTCGCGGCCGCGTGGTGATGCGTGCGCGTTGCCATTTCGAAGATATCGACAAGGGCCAGCGCCAGGCCATCATCGTTGACGAACTGCCCTACCAGGTCAACAAGAAGACGCTGCAGGAGCGCATGGCCGAGCTGGTGCATGAGAAGAAGATCGAAGGCATCAGCCACATCCAGGACGAGTCGGACAAATCCGGCATGCGCCTGGTGATCGAACTCAAGCGCGGCGAAGTGCCCGAGGTGGTGCTGAACAACCTCTACAAGCAGACCCAGCTGCAGGACACCTTCGGCATGAACATGGTGGCGCTGGTCAACGGTCAGCCCAAGCTGTGCAACCTGAAAGACCTGATCGAGGTTTTCCTGCAGCACCGCCGCGAGGTGGTGACACGGCGCACCGTCTTCAATTTGCGCAAGGCTCGCGAGCGCGGCCATGTGCTGGAAGGCCTGGCGGTCGCCTTGGCCAACATCGACGAGTTCATTCGCATCATCCGCGAATCACCAACGCCACCGGTAGCCAAAGCCGAGTTGATGACCCGGCCCTGGGACAGCAAACTGGTTCGCGAGATGCTCACCCGCACGCGTGCGGATGGCGGCACGATCAACGCCGACGACTACCGCCCTGACGGTTTGGAAAAAGAATTTGGCATGGGTGGCGACGGGCTTTACCGACTGTCTGACACGCAAGCCCAGGAAATTTTGCAAATGCGCCTGCAACGCCTGACCGGGCTGGAGCAGGACAAGATCGTGACCGAATACAAAGAGGTGATGGCCGAGATCGACGATCTGCTGGACATCCTGGCCCGGCCCGAGCGCGTGTCCGTCATCATTGGCGAAGAGCTCACCGCCATCAAGCAGGAGTTTGGCCAGAGCAAGCTGGGCGCACGTCGCAGCCTGGTGGAACACAGCTCGTTTGACCTGTCTACGGAAGACCTGATCACACCAACCGACATGGTGGTGACACTGTCTCACAGCGGCTACATCAAGAGTCAGCCTTTGAGTGAATACCGTGCGCAAAAGCGCGGCGGTCGCGGCAAGCAGGCCACGGCCACCAAGGAAGACGACTGGGTAGACCAGCTCTTCATTGCCAATACACACGACTACATCCTGTGCTTCTCCAACCGCGGCCGCCTGTACTGGCTCAAGGTCTGGGAAGTGCCTCAGGGTTCGCGCGGCTCGCGCGGGCGCCCCATCGTCAACATGTTCCCGCTGCAGGAAGGCGAGAAGGTCAACGTGGTGCTGCCACTCACCGGTGAAAAGCGCAGCTTCCCGGCGGACCAGTATGTGTTCATGGCCACCAGCATGGGCACGGTCAAGAAGACCGCGCTGGACGAATTCAACAACCCGCGCAAGGGCGGCATCATCGCCGTCAATCTGGACGAAGGGGACTTCCTGATTGGTGCAGCGCTGACCGACGGCAAACACGATGTGATGCTGTTCAGCGATGGTGGCAAAGCCGTGCGCTTTGACGAAAACGATGTGCGCCCGATGGGTCGCAATGCGCGCGGCGTGCGCGGCATGATGCTGGACGACGGCCAGAGCGTGATCGCCATGCTGGTGGCCGAGGACGAACAGCAAAGCGTGCTCACCGCCACCGAAAACGGTTACGGCAAGCGCACCAGCATCACCGAATACACCCGCCATGGCCGTGGCACCAAGGGCATGATTGCCATCCAGCAGTCCGAGCGCAATGGCAAGGTGGTTGCTGCTACGCTGGTGCATGCAGATGACGAGATCATGCTGATCACCGACAAAGGGGTTTTGGTGCGCACCCGTGTGAGCGAGATTCGTGAACTCGGCCGCGCGACGCAGGGTGTAACGCTGATCGGGCTGGATGAGGGCTCCAAACTCAGCGGCTTGCAGCGCATTGTGGAAAACGATGCCAACCCGACCGATGCAGATGTGCCTGATGACGGTTCAGACGACGCTGGTGAAGCTGATGCCGTCTAGTTGCCATGAATCTGATTGCTATTATTTCTATAGCTACTTACGCATATAAATAAAGGGCCAAGGCCCTATTTGATACATAAAAAGCCTGATGCAACGCCCTTTCAACTTCTCGGCCGGCCCGGCCGCCATGCCTCCTGAGGTGCTGACGCAGGCTGCCGCCGAGATGCTGGACTGGCCGGACGCGAACGGTCAGCGCAGCGGCATGGGCGTGATGGAGATGAGCCACCGCGGCAAGGAATTCATTTCGATCTACGAGCGTGCCGAAGCCGATCTGCGTGAGCTGCTGGTCGTTCCCGCCCACTTCAAAATCCTGTTCATGCAGGGCGGCGGACTGGCTGAAAATGCCATCGTGCCGATGAACCTCAGCGCGCTGCGGGCAACTCAAGGGACGGCTGGCACCATTGATTTCGTGGTGACCGGCAGCTGGAGCGACAAGTCGTACAAAGAAGCGGGCAAGTACGGTCTGGCGCATGTTGCAGCCAGTGGTGAGGCTGGCAAATTCACCAGCATCCCGCCAGCCTCCGGCTGGCAGCTGCACGACAACGCCAGTTATGTGCATGTCTGTACCAACGAAACCATTCACGGTGTCGAGTTTCAAACGCTGCCCGATCTCAAGGCGCTGGGTTCAAATGCGGCACTGGTCATTGATTTTTCATCCCACGTGGCATCGCGTCCGGTGGACTGGAGCCGCGTCGGACTGGCCTTTGGCGGCGCCCAGAAGAACCTGGGGCCGGCCGGCCTGACACTGGTGGTGGTGCGTGAAGATCTGTTGGGCCATGCACTGGCCATTTGTCCCAGCGCCTTCAATTACAAAATCGTTGCCGACAACCAGTCGATGTACAACACGCCACCCACTTATGCCATCTACATGGCGGGCCTGGTTTTTCAATGGCTCAAGCGCCAGGGCGGCGTCTCAGCCATGGAACAGCGCAGCCTGTCCAAAGCAAACCTGCTGTATCAGGCCATTGACCAGTCGCAGCTGTATGAAAACCGGGTGGACAAAAACTGCCGCTCACGCATGAACGTGCCTTTCTACCTTCGCAACGAATCCCGAAACGATGCATTCCTGGCTGGCGCCAAAGCTCGCGGCTTGCTGCAACTCAAAGGGCACAAATCCGTTGGTGGCATGCGGGCCAGCATCTACAACGCCATGCCGCTTGAAGGCGTGCAGGCACTGGTAGCCTACATGGGCGATTTCGAGCAAACGCAAGCCTGAACAAATCAAAACTGATACATGACCAACCCCGCCACGCCCTTGCCGAATCTGGCTGATTTGCGCGTCCAGATTGACGCGATTGATCAGCAATTGCTCTCGCTGCTGAACAGCCGCGCGCTGGTCGCCGAGCAGGTCGGCGAGGTCAAAAAACGCGAAGGAACGGCTTTTTTTCGGCCTGACCGCGTGGCGCAGGTCATTGACAAGATCCAGCAAGCCAACCCCGGGCCGCTGAAGAATCCGCATGTGGCGGCCATCTGGCGCGAAATCATGTCCGCCTGTCTGGCACTGGAAGCGCCGCAGCGGGTGGCCGTGTTGGGGCCAGCAGGCACATTTTGCGAACAGGCCGCCATCGAGTTTTTCGGCGGTGCAGCCGATCTGACGTACTGCGCCAACTTCGACGAAGTCTTCCACGCCACCGCCGCAGGCAGCGCGCAGTTTGGCGTCGTCGGTGTTGAAAATTCGACTGAAGGGGTGGTGACGCGTTCGCTGGACCTGTTCCTGCATTCGCCCACCCATGTCATTGGTGAAGTCACGCTGCTGGTTCGGCATAACCTGCTGCGTCTGGAGAATTCGCTGGAAGGCATTGAAGTGGTGTTGGCCCATCCGCTGGCGCTGGCCCAATGTCAGGCCTGGCTATCCAAACACCTGCCGCATGCCGAGCGCCGCCCGGTGTCCAGCAATGCGGAAGGTGCCCGTCTGGCGACGACCAACCCGGCCTGGGCAGGACTTGCCAGCGAGCGCGCCGCTACCCAGTTTGGCCTGCACATCGCAGCCCACGCCATCCAGGATGACGCCTACAACCGTACCCGCTTCGCCATCATTTGCCTGCCACAGACGCTGGGCACGCCGCCACCATCCAATAACGACTGCACCAGCCTCATTGTGTCGGTGCCCAACAAACCGGGCGCCGTTCACGATCTGCTGGTACCACTCAAGACGCATGGCGTATCCATGACGCGATTCGAATCACGGCCTGCCCGCACCGGTCAGTGGGAGTATTACTTCTACATCGACATTCAGGGACACCCTTCCCAGCCCAATGTAGCCAGCGCCCTGAAAGAGTTGCAGAGTCTGTGCGCGTTCTATAAGGTACTGGGAACCTACCCCGTAGGCAACTGATGCAATTCGACATAACAAGGAAACAGCATGTTTGAACAACTCGGGCTGATTGGTTGCGGCCTGATGGGCGGCTCATTTGCGCTGGCCCTCAAGCGCGCGGGATTGGTCAAACGGGTCGTGGGCTACAGCAAATCACCATCCACCACCGAGCGGGCACGACAGATGGGCGTGATCGACGTGGAGGCTCCCTCTGCCCTGCTTGCCGTATCCGGCGCTGACATTGTGCTGATCGCTGTGCCTGTGGCAGCAACGGAAGCCACGTTCAAGGCCATTCGTCATCTGGTCACGCCCAAGATGCTGATCATGGATGTCGGTTCAACCAAGCGCGATGTGATTGATGCTGGTCGACGTTCGTTGCGCGAGCACGTCGGTTCATTTGTACCCGCCCACCCTATAGCTGGCCGCGAGGTATCTGGTGTCGAACATGCCGACGCAGATCTTTACCACGGCAAGCAGGTTATCCTCACGCCGATCGAACGCACGCTGCCCGCCCAGGTGCAGCAGGCCATTGATGTCTGGTCGGGTCTGGGTTGCCGGGTCGTCACCATGTCGCCAGAGGCCCACGACGCAGCGTTTGCAGCTGTGAGCCATCTGCCACACCTGATTTCATTTGCGCTGGTGAACGCCATTGCGGGACAACCGAACGGCAAGGACTACCTGTCTCTCGCCGGCCCCGGATTTCGCGATTTCACCCGCATCGCGGCCAGCGATGCCCACGTGTGGCGTGACATCATGATCTCCAACCGCGAAGAGTTGCTGGCCCAGTCCAAAATATTTCAACGCAGCCTGCAGGCGCTTGAATTGATGATCTCCAGCGGAAATGGTGAGGCGCTGGAAGGCATGATTGATCAGGCCAGCCTCACCCGCGCCAACTGGACCATGTCCAAAAACCAAAAGTAATGTTCGCTACCGAGTTTCTTGACATCCCGCCACTGGCCAGCGCGGGAGGCACGGTGGTGCTGCCGGGCTCCAAAAGCATTTCAAACCGGCTGTTGTTGCTCGCAGCTTTGAGCCGTGGCACGACAACACTGCACGACCTGCTGGATTCGGACGACACCCGCGTGATGCTCGACGCCCTGCGCCAGCTCGGCTGCGGCGTGCGGCAAACCGGCACCACGGTAGCCATTGACGGGCTAGATGGCCAGCTCCCCAACAGGGAGGCAGACCTGTTCATGGGCAATGCCGGCACAGCGATTCGGCCCCTGACGGCCACGCTGGCAGTGCTGGGTGGCAACTTCAAGTTGCACGGCGTACCGCGCATGCACGAGCGGCCCATTGGAGACCTGGTGGACGCGCTGCGCCAGCTGGGTTGCGCCATCACCTACCTCGGTGTGGACGGCTTCCCGCCGATGTGCATTGGCGAACCCGCGTTGAAGCTGGATGCGCCGGTGAAGGTGCGTGGCGATGTGTCCAGCCAGTTCCTCACAGCCCTGCTGATGGCGCTGCCACTGGTCGCCAAAAAAGACATCGTGATCGAGGTGGTGGGCGAGCTGATCTCGCGGCCTTACATTGAAATCACGCTGAACCTGCTGGCGCGCTTTGGCATTGCCGTAGTGCGGGACGGTTGGCAGCGGTTCACCATCCCCGCAGGCTGCCAATTCCAGTCACCTGGCGAGATTCATGTCGAAGCAGATGCCTCATCTGCTAGCTATTTCATAGCGCTCGGTGCAATAGCGACGCGCGCTGAAGGTCAAAATGGCATCCGAATTGAAGGTGTAGGAGCCGATTCGATTCAGGGTGACATCCGTTTCATGGAAGCCGCGCAGATGATGGGGGCGCAGATTGACAGCGGCCCCAACTGGCTGCACATCCGGCGCGGAACCTGGCCGCTGAAGGCTATCGACCTGGACTGCAACCACATCCCCGATGCGGCGATGACGCTGGCCGTCATGGCGTTATATGCCGACGGCACCACCACACTGCGCAACATCGCCAGCTGGCGTGTGAAAGAAACCGACCGCATAGCCGCCATGGCCACCGAACTGCGCAAGTTTGGCGCCACGGTGGAAGAAGGCGCGGACTACATCTGCGTCACGCCACCTGTGTCCATTCATCAATGGCGGGCAGCCAGCGTCCACACCTATGACGACCATCGGGTGGCCATGTGTTTCTCGCTGGCCGCCTTTAACCCGGGCGGACTGCCGGTTCGCATCCAGGACCCCAAGTGTGTCGCCAAGACCTTCCCGGATTACTTCGAGGCCCTGTTCTCTGTGGTGAAAATCCCTGTGGAGGCCATTCCGGTGATCTGCGTGGACGGCCCCACGGCTTCAGGCAAGGGCACGCTGGCGGCGGTACTGGCCAAACGGCTGGGTTACCACTTTCTGGATTCCGGCTCGCTCTATCGCATCACGGCCAGGGCCGCGGGCGAAGCAGATTTGGCGCTGGACACAGATCATGCACAAGCCATAGCAGACATGGTGAAAAGCCTGTCCATCCAGTTTACTGACGGGCGGGTCGTGGTGAACGGCGTGGACGTCAGCGATGCCATACGTACCGAGGAGGCAGGCATGAATGCCTCCAAAGTGTCCGCCCTGCCCCAGGTTCGCCTGGCTCTAATTGATCTGCAGCACAGTTTTCGCCGGCTTCCGGGCCTGGTGGCCGATGGTCGCGACATGGGCACCGTGATATTCCCCAACTCTCCCCTGAAAGTTTATTTGACAGCCAGTGCTGCCCGGCGGGCGGAGCGGCGCCATAAACAGTTGATTTCAAAGGGAATTTCGGTTACACTCGCATCTCTTCGCGCTGACCTGGAAGCCCGTGATGCTAGGGATTCATCCCGAATCACAGCCCCTCTCAAGCCAGCAGAAGATGCCCGGTTGCTGGACAACTCGGATTTGACAGTCGAACAGTCTGTCAATGACGTGCTGGACTGGTGGCTGGACAAGCAGCCATTCGGACAGGTCTGAGGACCGATCCGGGCAACTGCTAAAAGACAGGCGTCCATGGCGCCTGTCGCGGCCCACACAGCTCCACTCGCGCATCAAGCGCACCGGTTGTGTGGTTCAACAACGAAACCCCGCGGCCAAAACCGCGAATTAACCTGCGGTTAAACCCGCATAAACAAATGTCAGAATCTTTCGCAGCCCTATTTGAAGAGTCACAAAAACGCTCGGAAACCCGTATTGGCGAAGTTGTTACCGCTGAAGTCGTTCGCATCGAACACAACTTCGTCGTGGTCAATGCCGGCCTCAAGTCCGAAGCCTATGTTCCATTGTCCGAATTCAAAAGCGACAAGGGCGAACTCGAAGTTCAAGTAGGTGAATTTGTATCCGTGGCCATCGTCGCCATGGAAAACGGCTACGGCGACACCATCGTCAGCCGCGACACCGCCAAGCGTCTCGCTTCGTGGATGTCCCTGGAGAAATCTCTGGAATCCGGCGAGTTTGTCACGGGTACCACCAGCGGCAAGGTCAAGGGCGGCCTGACCGTTCTGGTCAACGGCATCCGCGCCTTCCTGCCCGGCTCGCTGGTTGACACCCGTCCCACCAAAGACTTGTCTCCGTATGAGAACAAGACGATGGAATTCAAGGTTATCAAGCTCGACCGCAAGCGCAACAACGTCGTGTTGTCACGCCGCGCCGTGGTGGAAGCCAGCATGGGCGAAGAGCGCGCCAAGCTGATGCAAAACCTCAAAGAAGGCTCCGTAGTTCAAGGTGTTGTCAAGAACATCACCGAATACGGCGCATTCGTGGATTTGGGCGGTATCGACGGCCTGCTGCACATCACCGACATGGCCTGGCGCCGTGTCCGTCACCCTTCCGAAGTGGTGACTGCGGGTCAAGAGATCACTGCCAAGATCCTGAAGTTCGACACCGAGAAGAACCGCGTTTCCCTGGGTCTGAAGCAGATGGGCGACGACCCATGGATGGGCGTGAACCGCCGCTACCCCCAAGGTACCCGCATGTTCGGCAAGATCACCAACATCGCCGACTACGGCGCGTTTGTGGAACTCGAACCCGGCATCGAAGGTCTGGTGCACGTGTCCGAAATGGACTGGACCAACAAGAACGTTGCACCTTCGAAGATCGTTGCCCTGGGTGACGAAGTCGAAGTCATGGTTCTGGAAATCGACGAAGACAAGCGTCGTATCTCCCTGGGCATGAAGCAGTGCAAGGCCAACCCATGGCAAGAGTTCGCACAGAACACCAAGCGCGGCGACCGCGTGAAGGGCCCGATCAAATCCATCACCGACTTCGGCGTGTTCGTCGGTCTGGCTGCTGGCATTGACGGCCTGGTGCACCTGTCTGACCTGTCCTGGAATGAGCCCGGCGAAACCGCTGTGCGCGAATACAAGAAGGGCCAGGAAGTCGAGGCTCTGGTGCTGGCTGTGGACGTGGACCGCGAGCGCATCTCCCTGGGTATCAAGCAGCTGGACTCCGATCCTTTCACCACCTTCGTGTCGATCAACGACAAGGGCCAGGTTGTGACCGGCAAGGTCAAGACCGTGGATGCCAAGGGCGCTGAAATCGACCTGGGTGAAGACATCATCGGCTACCTGCGCGCTTCCGAAATCAGCCGTGACCGCGTTGAAGACGCTCGCAACGTGCTGAAAGAGGGCGACGAAGTGACCGCTGTGGTGGTCAATGTGGATCGCAAGACCCGCAACATCCAGTTGTCCATCAAGGCCAAGGACGCTGCTGACCAGGGCGAGGCCATGGCGGCTCTGAGCCAACAGTCTGCCCGTGAAAACGCTGGTACCACCAGCCTGGGTGCCCTGTTGCGTGCCAAGCTCGATAACAACTGATTGATCGACTAACCAGTTGAAAAAAAAGCGACCGACCGTGCCCTGCACGCCGGTCGCTTTTGATTCCAGCTGCCACATCTGCCATGACACGATCAGACCTTGTTGAAGAACTGGCCAACCGATTTGGTCAACTCACCCATCGCGACGCTGAATTTGCCGTCAAGGCGATTCTGGACGCCATGAACGATGCACTGGTGCGTGGTCATCGCATCGAGATTCGCGGCTTCGGGAGTTTTTCAGTCAACCGCCGGCCACCCCGCATGGGCCGTAACCCACGCAATGGTGAAAGTGTTGCCATCCCTGAAAAGCGGGTGCCACATTTCAAACCCGGCAAGGCGCTGAGAGAAGCCGTGGATGAACGCACTGCCGAGATCGAAGGCAAGAAAAGCAGCTGATCTGATTTGACTCGCTAGAATCGCCTCGTCATGAGGGATAAAAATGAAACAGTTCGTATGGTTGCTTAAGTGGTTACTTAAGGCAGCCATTTTTTTTGCCCTTTTTGCGTTTGCACTGAATAACCAGCAAGACGCGACGGTGCACTTCTTCTTTGGCACCCAGTGGCGCACACCTTTGGTGTTGGTCGTGCTGACGGCCTTTGCTGCGGGTTTGGCAGTGGGTATTCTGGGCATGGCGCCCCGGTGGTGGAAAAACCGTCGGGCAGCCAGGGCTTATCGCGAAGCACCGCCCGACAGCACGCAGGACTCCTCTTTGATCATGCCGCCGCATCATGGTCTTTGACATCAGCTGGCTATTGCTCGGTTTGCCCGTCGCCTTCATCCTGGGCTGGCTGGCCTCCCGCCTGGATTTGCGTCAGCTGCGCATAGAAAACCGACAAGCACCGAAGGCCTATTTCAAAGGTCTGAATTTTCTTCTCAATGAGCAGCAAGACCAGGCGATTGATGCCTTCATAGAGGCCGTTCAAAGCGACCCCGACACATCGGAACTGCACTTTGCACTAGGCAACCTTTTCCGGCGTCGCGGCGAGTACGAACGGGCCGTGCGCGTGCATGAGCACCTGCTGTCCCGGGGTGACCTGAGCAAAGCCGACCGGCATCGGGCTCAACATGCGCTGGCAATGGACTATCTGAAAGCCGGTCTGCTGGATCGGGCCGAAGAGGCACTGCTCAAGCTGGAAGGTACCAGTTTTGAGGCGCAGGCGCGCCTTGCCTTGCTGGCCAACTACGAGCGCTCGCGTGACTGGACCCGCGCGGCCGAAGTTGCGCAAAAACTCGAGAACTCCGATCATGGCAGCTTCAGCGGTCGCCTGGCCCACTACCTGTGTGAACAGGCCGCCAGCCAGCAGCCAGACAAGGCGCAGGCACTGCTGCGTCAAGCCGTGCAGACTGCCCCTACCGCCCCACGTCCCCGGCTGGACCTGGCTCATCTGCTCCACGCAACAGGCCAGCCCAACGAGGCTCTGGCCATACTGGAAGAGGCCGTAGCGGCATCACCTGCCGCCCTGCCACTGATCGCAGGCCCGCTGGCAGACGCTGCCATCGCCACTCATCAGACGGACCGCATTCTGGATTTGCTCAAGACCAGCTATGCCCACGTGCCATCCATGGATGTTCTGGGCGGCATTGTGACGCTGGAAGCCGCCAGCCAGGGCCCCTCAGCCACTGCACGTGACTGGTACGTTCGTCACCTGGAGCGTGAGCCTTCGCTGGTTGCGGCAGCCAAATGGATTGCAGGCGAAAAGCTCGAGCACGAGCAGTTTCACCCACAGGTGCAACGGGCGCTGGATCATGCCGTCAAACCGCTGACGCGTTACCGTTGCGCGGCTTGTGGCTTTGAAGCCAAGCAGCATTTCTGGCAATGTCCGGGCTGTCAGGCATGGGACAGTTACCCTGCGCGGCGCGTGGAAGAGCTCTGAGCCCTGCGCTCAAGCTGCATATCAAGGGTTTCCCCTTAGCTATTCTTGTATCCCGCGTCAACGGCCGCCCCAAGCCGTCCGTTGAGAAGCTGACCTATGACCGGAGAGGGTTTTGGGTGTCTGTCGATTTTTAACCTTTTGGAGTTTCCCCATGTTGAAGAAAATTCTGGCCATTGTGGCCATGTTGTACGCTGCGGCCGCTTTCGCAGCTGTAGACGTCAACAAAGCCACCGCCGCCGAACTCGATGGCATCAAGGGCATCGGCCCCGGTATTTCCGCCAAAATTCTTGACGAGCGCAAAAAAGGCAACTTCAAGGACTGGAACGATTTCATCGAGCGCGTCAAAGGCATCGGTGAAGCCAATGCAGCCAAATTTTCCGCTGAAGGCGTGACTGTGGGCGGTGCCAGCTACAAAGGTGCTCCTGCCGCTCCAGCCGCCAAAGTTGAAATGGCCAAGCCGGCCGCTGCTGCAGCGCCTGCAGCCACCGCAGCACCCGCCGCCGCTCCTGCTGCAGCCAAAGCCGATCCAAAAGCTGAAGCCAAGATGAAGGCTGAAGAAGAGAAGAAGGCCAAGGCTGCTGCCAAGGCAAAAGCTGCTGAGGAAAAGAAAGCTAAAAAAGAAGCTGACATGAAGGCCAAGGAAGAAGCCAAAGCCAAGAAAGCAGAGAAACCTGCTGCCAAAGCCGACGCTGCCAAGCCAGCCGCCAGCGCAGCCAAGAAGTAATCTGACTTCCAGCTGTACAAAAAGCCCGCTGAAGCGGGCTTTTTGTTGCCGTCTGACAAACCAGCAGGGTTACGCTAAATAATGACTAGCGTTCCGTCACCATCGTTTCAGCGATATTTTTCTTTGTTTCAGGGGGCTCATCCACCGCAACCTTGGTCTCAGCCGCTTTACCGCTGGATGAAATGGCAAGCGCAAAGAAAACAACCATGACGACAACAACAAGATTAACAAATAACAACATATATTTCCCTGAATTTTGAGCCTGCCGATTCAGTGCTGTAGCCGACAACTGCCGCTACAGCAATGCATGAAGGATAGTAAACAATGCTCAAGTCAGTCTGGTGAATTTGCAGTTGCCGTTGTGTGACAAATTCCCGTTATCGATCAAATTTGCCAGCAGTTTTTAATTTCCTATACCAACGCAATCAAATCCGTCACGCCGGGGTCAATGCCGGCTTGCATCAGCAACGTGGTGACCTGGCCGCGGTGATGCGTTTGATGGTTGAAGAAATGCGACATGGCCTGCCACATGGGATGCTCCCGCTGCACGCCCTTTGTGTTGCCGTAGCGCATGATGCGCTCGGGGAAATCGGGGGGCATGTCGGCCACCCAGGCATCGATGGCCGCATCCAGTTGGTCCCGGTGCACCCGCATGGCCTCAAAATCATTGAACAATTCAGAGTCATGCCGGGCATTCGCCGGCAACGTCAAGAGTTCAGGTTTCAGCGACGGAAAATCAACGCCCTGTCGGGCAAAGCGCCCCAGCCATACGGTATCGCCCCACACCAGATGATTCAGTGTCTGGTGAATCGAGCCAAAAAAAGCGCCACGGTCGCGCTTTCGTTCCTCATCATTCAGTTGCCTGGTAGCCTCAAAAAGCCGCTCGTTGAACCAGTGGTTATAACGTGCCAGAAAACGGTAGTTTTCAATCATGGTGATCCAAAGCCTCCACCGCCAGGTGTATGAATTTCAAACACATCGCCGGGCAACATGTCCGCCTGGCCAATATGGCCCAATTCTTCCACTTGGCCAGTGGCGCGGACTACGCGGTTGATGCCGACCTGGCCCGGCAGCCCGCCTGCCGCGCCAAATGCCCCCTCTTTGCGTCCGTTGGACAGGATGCTGGCGGTCATCGTCTCCAGAAACCTCACTCGCCGCACACCGCCATTGCCACCCCGCCAATGGCCAGCGCCGCCTGAGCCTTCCCGGATTTCATAGCTTTCCAGCCGCACCGGAAAGCGGAATTCAAACACCTCGGGATCCGTCAGGCGCGAATTGGTCATGTGAGTTTGCACCACGCTCGTTCCGTTAAACCCGCCAATGACTTTTCCAGTATTGTCGATCAGCGCGCCAGCACCCGAGCCCCCCGAGATGGTTTCGTAATACTGGTAGCGTGCATTGCCAAAGGTGAAGTTGTTCATGGTGCACTGGCTTGCAGCCATCACACCCAGCGCGCCGTATAGCGCATTGGTGATGCAACTCGATGTTTCCACATTGCCCGCCACCACGGAAGCTGGCGGGTTCGGGTTCAGCATCGAACCCGCCGGAATGATGACCTTGATGGGCTTGAGACAGCCCGCATTCAGCGGGATGTCATCGTTGACCAGCGTGCGAAACACATACAACACCGCCGCCATGCACACTGCGGTGGGCGCATTGAAGTTGTTGGTTTGCTGGACAGAAGTACCGGTGAAATCAACCTCGGCACTGCGGTTCTTCGCGTCCACGCGAATGGCCACCTGAATCTGTGCGCCGTTATCCAGCGACAGGGTGAAACCGCCGTCTTTCAGGCGTGTGATCACCCGGCGTACCGACTCCTCAGCGTTGTCCTGCACATGGCCCATATAAGCCTGCACCACATCCAGGCCAAACTGGTCCACCATCTTGCGCAGCTCCTGCAAGCCTTTTTCGTTGGCGGCAATCTGCGCTTTCAAGTCGGCCATGTTTTGCTGCGGGTTACGTGAAGGGTATTGCCCACTGCCCAGCAGTGCCAGCATCTGCGCCTCCTGCAATACGCCTTGGGACACCAGCTTCACATTGTTGATCTGCACGCCCTCCTCTTCAATGCGTGTGGAGAACGGTGGCATGGAGCCTGGCGTAGTGCCACCCACGTCGGCATGGTGCCCACGGCTGCCCACGTAAAAGGTCGGCTCACCCGTCCCGTCTGTGTTCAGGTACACGGGCGTAATCACCGTGATGTCGGGCAAATGTGTTCCACCATGGTACGGGTCGTTCAGAACATAAACGTCGCCCGGCTTCATGGTGCCCGCGTTTTCCCGTATCACTGTCTTGATGCTCTCACCCATGGAGCCCAGGTGCACCGGCATGTGCGGGGCGTTGGCGATCAGGTTGCCCCGGGCGTCGAACAGCGCACAGGAGAAGTCCAGCCGCTCCTTGATATTCACCGAGTGCGCCGTGTTCTGCAGCTGCAGCCCCATCTGCTCGGCAATGTTCATGAAGAGGTTATTGAACACCTCCAGCAGTATCGGGTCTGCCGTGGTTCCCGATGCAAATTTGATAGCGCGCTGCGCACGTCTGACGAGGGCCAGGTGGTCAAAAGCCGTCAAGGAAGCTTCCCAGCCGGGCTCTACCACCGTGGTCGCATTTTTCTCGGCAATGATGGCCGGGCCAGGGATGATGTCACCCGGGCGCAAGTCCTCACGCACCACCAGTGCGGCCTCGTGCCACTGCCCTCCAGAATACATGTTCACTGTTTCGCGGCGCGGCACTTCGCGGAGTTCGTGAGTGGGATGGCGGGGCTCGGCGGGTGCATCGCCCGCAATGACCGCTTCCACTGAAACCGCCTCCACAATCAGTGCCTTACCGTGCATCAGGAACGCAAATCTTTGGCGATAAGCGGCCTCAAACCCAACCCGAATCACGGACTCGTCGCCAAACGGAATGACCAGCGCCGAGTCACTGCCCTCATAACGCACATGTACACGGCGATGCGTGGATATGCTGCCGCTGCTGACCTGCTGCCGCATAAGCTCACCTTGCGCCGAAGCGGCCAATGCGTCCAGTTTGGTGGCTATATCCGGCAGCGCTGCGGTATTGAGCTTCAGTTCAACCGACTGCTCGCGAATCACGGATTGGTCAGCCAGCCCCATGCCATATGCCGACAGAACACCGGCCAGCGGGTGCACAAAGACATGGGTCATGCCCAGCGCGTCCGCTACCAGGCAAGCGTGCTGTCCGCCCGCACCACCAAAGCATTGCAGCGTGTAGCGGGTGACGTCATAACCACGCGCCACAGAGATCTTCTTGATGGCGTTCGCCATCTGCTGCACGGCAATGTTGATGAATCCTTCAGCGACCTCTTCCGCCGGGCGTCCGATCTGCACCGCCAGCGCGCCGAATTTCTGCCGCACGACCCCATCGTCCAGCGACGCATCGCCCCCCGGACCAAATACCTTGGGGAAGTAGCGGGGCTGCACCTTGCCCACCATCACGTTGGCATCGGTCACGGCCAGCGGGCCGCCCCGGCGGTAACTGGCCGGGCCGGGGTTGGCACCGGCGCTTTGCGGGCCGACACGAAAGCGTGCGCCATCAAACGCCAGGATCGAACCACCACCTGCGGCCACGGTGTGGATGCTCATCATCGGTGCACGCATGCGCACGCCCGCCACCTGGGTTTCAAACTCGCGCTCGAACTCACCCGCATAGTGCGACACATCGGTGGACGTGCCCCCCATGTCAAAACCAATGACTTTTTCGTGGCCCGCGATGGCTGCCGTACGGGCCATGCCCACAATGCCGCCCGCCGGGCCGCTCAAAATCGCATCCTTGCCCTGAAACGCATGGGCATCGGCGAGGCCGCCAGACGACTGCATGAAGAACAGCTTCACGCCCGGCATCTCGCCCGCCACCTGCTCCACGTAACGGCGCAGGATGGGCGAGAGGTAGGCATCCACCACTGTCGTGTCGCCCCGGCTCACAAACTTCATCATCGGGCTGGTTTGATGCGAGGTACTGATCTGCGTAAACCCCACTTCGGCCGCAATGCGCTTTGCGGTCTTTTCATGGTCGGTATAGCGGTAACCATGCATAAATACAATAGAAACGCTCCTTAGCCCACGTAGATATTGAGTAGTTAGCTCTTTTTTTAGTAGCACCTCATCCAGCCGCTGAACCACGTCGCCATGAGCACCCATGCGCTCCTGTGCCTCCACCACAGCGCTGTACAACAGCTCGGGCAACACGATGTTGCGGTCAAACAGGCGGGGCCGGTTTTGGTAGGCAATGCGTAACGCATCACGAAAGCCCCGTGTGGTGACCAGCAGCGTGGGCTCGCCCTTGCGCTCCAGTAGCGCGTTGGTGGCGACGGTGGTACCCATCTTCACGCACTCCACCAGATCAGGTGTGACGGGTTCCATAGCCTTCAAGCCCAGCAGGTGGCGAATGCCCGCCACGGCCGCATCTTTGTACTGCTCGGGGTTCTCGCTGAGCAGCTTGTGCGTGACCAGCGTGAACGTGCCGTCGGCATTGGGACGCTTGCCCACCACATCGGTGAATGTGCCGCCACGGTCGATCCAGAATTGCCAGCGGGAATTTTTTGTTGTCATAGTGATGCAGCCGAGCGTGCAGCCTGGTCGTAAATGCCGGAGAGAAGCCGTAGCAGGCGCGCCAGCTCACCAATATCGCGGTTCAGTCCGTCGTCCGCATTCAATGCATTGATCAAACACGATTCGCGGATGGCGCGATAACGCTCCACATACTCGCGCCCCCCGTCGGTGGAAGAATAGGTCACGTCCTTGCCGCTTTTGCTCGACACCACCACGCCCAGGTTCTGCAGCTTCTTGAGCGAGTAGTTGATCAGGTGCGTGTCTTCCACGTTCATGATGAAGCAGATGTCGGCCAGGCGCTTGTCGCGCGCCCGGTGCGTGACGTGGTGCAGCACCAGCACATCCAGCGGCATCAGGTCCTTCAGGCCGGCTGCACTCATGCAGTGCACGATCCACCGGTGAAAGGCGTTACCCGCCACGATCAGGCCAAACTCGAACTCGCTCATTTCCGCACTGCGGGGCGACACCAGATGCGCCGACGACACAATGGGCGGTGACGCTGCCACGCCAGCCTTGGGAGAGGTAACCGCCTTGGCGGCGGGAACAGGCAGGACAGGTTTTTTGGCCATCAGTGGTCTCCGGTTTGGCATCTTTGTTGCACGGTTGAATTGTAGGTAGTTGAATAACAATTTATCAACAATTTGTTGACATTTAGGGAAAACACCAATCACCCAATTGCAATTGCGTCTTACATTTAGCTACCTGCTTCGCCACTTAACCCAACCGGAGTTTTTATGAAACGTCGCCTGTTTTCCCTGTCTGCCACTACGGCCGCCGTCGCCTTGACCCTGGCCAGCACATCCCTGTTGGCCCAAACCAAGTGGGATTTGCCCGCTGGCTACGCCGCCACCAACTTCCATACCGTGAACCTGACTGACTTTGCCAATGACGTGGACAAAGCTACGGGCGGCAAGCTCAAGATCACCGTGCATGCCAATGGATCGCTGTTCAAGGCCCCCGAAATCAAGCGTGCCGTGCAGGGCGGGCAGGCGCAGGCAGGTGAAATCCTGCTGGCGAACTTCCAGAACGAATGGCAGCTCTTCGGTGCGGACGGTCTGCCCTTCCTGGCAGACAGCTATGACGAAGCCATGAAGCTCTACAAGGCCCAAAAGCCGTTCATGGAGAAGAAGCTGGCCGAACAGGGCATGGCGCTCCTGTACGCCGTGCCATGGCCTCCGCAAGGCATTTACGTCAAGAAGCCCATCACTTCTGGCGCTGACCTGAAGGGCGTGAAATGGCGCGCCTACAGCCCGGCCACAGCCCGCATTGCGGAGTTGGTGGGCGCACAGCCCGTGACCGTGCAGGCTGCCGAGCTCTCTCAGGCCATGGCCACGGGTGTCATCGAGTCGTACATGTCGTCGGGCTCCACCGGCTTTGACACCAAGACTTATGAACACATCAAGTACTGGTATGACACCCAGGCCTGGTTGCCCAAAAACGCGGTTATCGTCAACAAGGCAGCCCTGGATGCACTGGATGCGCCGACCAAAGCCGCACTGATGAAAGCCGCCGCAGACGCCGAGGTGCGTGGCCTGGCTGCCTCCAAGAAGACCAACACCGAGTCGCTGGACAAGCTCAAGGCCAACGGCATGAACATCGTGGCCCCATCGGCCCAACTCAAGGCCGACATGAAAAAAGTAGGCGATGTGATGCTCACGGAATGGCTTGAAAAAGCTGGCCCCGAAGGCAAGGCACTGGTTGACGCCTTCAACAAACCCTGAACATTCAGAAGCCGCACATGCGCAAAGCGCTGGACGCCCTCTACAACAGCGCTGCCGCATTGGCAGCGCTTTTTTTGGTGGGCCTGCTGGTGATGGTATTGCTGTCGATCATGGGGAGGCAGCTGCATTTCCATCTGCCCGGCACCGACGCCTACGCCGGCTACCTGATGGCCGCCAGCGGCTTTCTGGCGCTGGCGCACACCCTCAAGCGCGGTGAACACATCCGTGTGACCCTGCTTTTGGCGGCACTCAAAGGCAACTTCAAAAAAGGTCTGTCACTGTGGGCACTGGCGTTTGCTTCGGCGCTGGCTACGCTGATCGCTTACTACAGCTGCCGGCTGGTCTGGCAATCCCGCGCTTTCAACGACGTGTCAACGGCCAGCGACGCCACACCGCTTTGGATTCCGCAGCTGGCCATGGCCCTGGGCACCGTCATTCTGGCGATCGCTTTCGTTGATGAGCTGTTTCGTGAAATTTCCGGCAAACGTGTCGAACTCGGCAGCGACGAACCCTTGCGCAACGAATAGACACCATGAATGATCTCGCGATAACCGCCGCCCTGCTGGTAGCCCTGCTGCTGATTCTGGGCAGTGGCGTCTGGGTCGGCCTCACGCTCACCGGCGTTGCCTGGATGGCCGTGACGCTGTTCTCGGCCCGTCCGGCGGGCGACGCCATGGCCGTAACCGTATGGGGTTCCAGCAGCAGCTGGACGCTCACCGCCCTGCCCCTGTTTGTGTGGATGGGCGAGATTCTTTTCCGCACGCGGTTAAGCCAGGACATGTTCAAGGGCCTTGCGCCCTGGGTGCAGGGCCTGCCCGGGCGCCTGCTGCACACCAACGTGATCGGCTGCACCATCTTCGCAGCCGTGTCGGGCTCCAGCGCGGCCACCTGCGCCACCATCGGCAAGATGACGCTGCCCGAGCTCACACGGCGCGGCTATCCGGAGCACATGGTCATTGGCACGCTGGCCGGTGCCAGCACGCTAGGCTTGCTGATCCCGCCCTCCATCATCATGATCGTTTATGGCGTGGCAGCGGAGGTTTCGATCTCCAAGCTGTTCATCGCAGGCGTGCTACCAGGCATTTTGCTGGCGTGCCTGTTCTCGGGCTACATCATGTTCTGGGCGCTACGCAACCCCGGCCAGGTACCCGCAGCAGATGGCCAAACCACGTTCATTCAAAAACTCTCCAGCTCGCGCAGCCTTATCCCGGTCGTCTTGCTGATCGCAGCGGTGCTCGGCTCCATTTACTCGGGCATTGCAACCGCTACCGAGGCTGCGGCCGTGGGCGTGGTGGGCTCGCTGGTGCTCTCCAGCCTGCAGGGTTCCATGAACTGGCCCACGTTTCGCGATGCATTGATGGGCGCCACCCGCCTGTATTGCATGATCGCGCTGATCCTGGCGGGCGCCGCCTTCCTGACGCTGGCCATGGGCTACATCGGCCTGCCACGCCATCTGGCCGAGTGGATCGCCTCACTGGGTTTGAGCAAGGCGCAGCTCATCTTTGCACTGTCGGTGTTCTTCATCATCCTGGGCTGCTTTCTGGACGGCATCAGTATGGTGGTGCTCACCATGGGCGTGCTCATGCCCACCGTGCAGGCCGCCGGCATCGACCCCATCTGGTTTGGCATCTTTGTGGTGCTCGTGGTGGAGATGGCGCAGATCACACCGCCTGTGGGTTTCAACCTGTTTGTGCTGCAAGGCATGACGGGGCGACAACTGCCCTGGATTGCCAAAGTCACCATGCCGATGTTCTTCCTGATGTGTGCCGCCGTTGCACTGATCTATGTGTTCCCCGGCATCGTCACCTGGCTGCCGCAACAAATGGGAAACTAGGCGCATGTGGTCCGTCATCGCCATCTGCAGCGGTGCCAGCGTGGGCGCGCTGGCGCGCTGGGGCCTGGGCCTGTGGTTGAGCCCCGGCGGCATGATCCCCTGGGGCACGCTGGCGGCCAACCTGATTGGCGGCTACCTGGTGGGCGTTTGCGTGGCCGTGTTTCAGGCTCTGCCGCAGTTGGACCCTGTTTGGCGGCTGGCATTGGTGACCGGGTTTCTGGGGGCGCTCACCACGTTCTCCAGCTTCTCGGCCGAAGTGGTGGGCATGCTGCAGCAGCAACGTTACGCGCTGGCGCTGGGCACAGCGGCTGTGCATCTGTTTGGCTCGCTGCTGCTTACCCTTGCCGGCATCAAGTCCGCTACTATTTTTATAGCTACTCACGCATAATGGACGAGGGCTGGAGGCCAATTTGGCATCTAAAACGGCAGCATTTATCCACCTCCACGCTGCATGTACAGATCAAACCGCTTCATGAACGCATAACGCTGCGCTTCGTCCAGCCCGGCAAACCGGAAACTCACATGCAGACGCGGCATGCGCACCAGCGCAATCACACGCGGCTCGCCGGTTCGCCAGGTCAGACCCAGAGCGCCATCGCCGATGCGAACACCAGCCGAATGGTCCTGCAATTTCCAGTGGTAATCCCCTATGGCGTTGGGCAGCCACGTCAGCCAGTCGGCCTCGGTGCAACCCATCTCGCGCTCGAAGCGCTCGGCGTAAAAAGACTGCATGAACTGGTGCGCTGTCTCGCGGCCTAACCACCCGCAATGGGTGGCCAGATCGCCAGCACATCACCCTCGGCCAGCGTAGTGCTGCGGCGTTTGTCGGGATCGATGTACTTGCCATTCACCAGCACCAGGTGCACCATTTTTTCGGGAAGCGACAGCGGCTCGATGATCTGCATGATGCTGGCATCCGGCGCAACATCCATGTCCAGCATGTTGGTGTATTTGACCTCGGGCGGCAGGTAGTCCGTCAGCGAAGCAAACAGCTTGAGCGTGATTTTCATCTCGCCACTTTAGCGCCTGCGCTGATCCTGTGCACCGCACCACTCACCCTGCCCCTGGGCGCAGGCCAGGTAGGCATCCATCAGTTTGGTCGGGTCCGTCTTGAGTGTTTCTTTCCAGGCGCCAAGGTGGATTTGCCCCTCCACCAGGCCGCGCATCACGCCCACATGGTCGGTCCAGCCCACGCTGTTGCAGCCCACCATGACATCGTCCTTGAACTGCAGGCTAAGGTGTCGGCCAGCCGCTTTGTCGGTCAACTCGACATGCTCGCCGCCGGGCACCCCTTGCCAGTCACCAAAACTGGTCGAAATCAGGCCCAGTGTGTCGAGCACGTTGATTTGTGTCACACCCTTGAGCTCCGCGCGCGGCGCAGTACCGCGGCCAAATGCCACCATGTTCAGCGCAGCCACACGGGCCTGCTCGGCGGCGTTGGGCTGAATCGCACTGACGATGGTTTTGCCACTGACCTTGTCAAAGGCTTCAGCGCAGTCACCGGCAGCGTAAATACCCGGCACGTTGGTTTGCAGATGCTCGTCCGTCAGCACACCCAGCAGGCAGGTCACACCGGAGTTTTCCAGAAAACCGATGGCCGGCTTGACACCTGCCGCACTGATCACCAGATCAGCGGACACATGTTTGCCGTTGGACAGGCGCACGCTGAGCGGTGAACCCGCCTCGATGGCCTCCACCCGGGTGCCGGTAAAAACCTCAACGCCCTTGGCCTCGCACCAGTCACGAATCATGCCGCCTGCAGTGGGGCCCATCATGCGCGGCACCATGCGGTCGCCCATCTCGACGACGCTCAGGTGCACACCACGTGCAGCCAGTGCCTCCATGATGATGCAGCCGATGAAGCCGGCACCGAGTTGCAGCACACGCGCGCCTTTGGTCGCGAGCAACATGATCGCCCTGGCGTCCTCCAGTGTCCAGCAGGGATGGACACCAGCCGCATCAATGCCGGGGATCGGGGGCCGCACAGGCTGTGAGCCGGTAGCGAGCAACAGCGTATCAAACGCAACGGTGATGCCGTTGTCCAGCTTGACGGTTTTGGCGGCGGCATCTACCTGTTTGGCGCGAGCCTGAACCACATTGATCTTCAGGTCGGCAAAGTGGGTAGCGCCTTTGCGCAGGTAGGTGCCGCGCTCCTGCACATGGCCCATCAGCAAATAGGGAATGGCCATGCGTGAATACGGGGGCTCTTTTTCATCGCCCACCAGCGTGATGGTGTCGGCCGGAGCGTGTTTGCGAATCGTCTCCGCAGCGATGACGCCGGCGGGGCCAGCTCCAAGAATGACGTGGTGCATGAAAGTATCTCCAAAAATTGAAAAGCGGCCCTCATGAGCCGCTTTCACAGGTGGCGTGCAGGTTGTTTACAGGCCCAGTCGCGCCTTGGTTGCAGCGGTTGGCCTGCCCTCGGCATCCCAGCCACGTGCAGCGTAGTACTTGGGCATCATCTCGGCCAGCATGTTGACCTTGCCCTTGGCCGGGCCGGTTTTGCAGGCACCCGCGGCGGTCGTCAGCCGTGGGGGCAGACTGTCGTCCTTGGCGGTGAAGCCGGCACGGTTGTTGAACTCCCGCTCCATGTTCCAGATGCGCTCACCGATCTTCGCCAGCTCATCCACGGTGTACTCATCACCGCAGGCCGCCGCCATTTGTGGTGCCAGGTCCTGCAGGCCCCAGGCAAAGGTCGTGAAGATGCACAGGCCGGATGAGTCAAACGCAGCGGTGGCATCCTGGAAAGCCTTCACCAGGTCAGGCTTGCCTTCGTGTTCCAGCGGATCGGTCTTGACCGGGATACCCAGAATTTCAGACGCAATGGTGTAGCCACGCAGGTGGCAACCGCCCCGGTTGGAGGTGGCATAGGCCAGACCAATACCCTGAATGGCACGACCGTCATAGGCTGGAAATTCCTGGCCCTTGGAACTCATGCTCAACTCGGGGTGACCATATTTGGCTGTCAGGCGTTTGGAGCCCTGGCCAATTTCCTTGCCAAAGCCACGGCCGTAGATGGTTTCTTCGGTCAGGAAGGCCAGCGCATGAGCTGAGCCAAAAGGTGCCTCGATGCCAATCTGCTCCTTGGTGAGCACACCCATGTCGTAGAGTTCCATCACGGCGCCCACGGTGGTGCCAAAGCTGATGGGGTCGATGCCCTCTTCGTTGCAGAGGAGGTTGGCGTATTGCAGCGCCTCCAGATCGTTCACGCCATTGGCCGCACCCAGCGCCCACGCCGCTTCGTATTCCAGACCACCAGATGCACCACGGTATTGCGGCTTGTTGACGATGGTGAAGTGGTTTTCATCCATCTTGCTGATGCGACCACATGCAATGGTGCAGCCAAAACAGGCCTGATTGGTCACCAGGTGCTTCTTGCCGTCGGTCTTGCGCGGCGTTGCCATCGCCTCAGCCGAGATGTCCTTGGCGCCTTCGAACTGGTTGTCGCGGTGATTGCGGGTAGGCAAGGCACCCACTTCGTTGATCACATTCATCAGCACCTGCGTGCCATACGCCGGCAGGCCCTGACCGGTGACGCCGTTTTCCGCCAGCACTTTCTTGCCGGCTTTCACGGCCGCCATGAACGCCTTGGGGTTCTTGATGTTGCCCACGCCTTTGGTGCCCCGCACGGCAATGGCCTTGAGGTTTTTGCTGCCCATCACGGTGCCCACGCCAGAGCGGCCAGCGGCGCGGTGCAGGTCGTTCACCACGCTGGCAAACAGCACGCCGTTTTCACCAGCCTTGCCAATGCTGGACACGCGGGTCAGCGGATCCTGCAGGCTCTTCTTGAGGGTCTCTTCGGTTTCCCACACGCTCTTGCCCCACAGGTGGGCGGCGTCACGCAGTTCAACCACGTCGTCGTTGATGTAGAGATACACCGGCTTGGGTGACTTGCCTTCAAAAATCAGCATGTCCCAGCCCGCCATCTTGAACTCGGCACCCCAGTAGCCGCCCGAATTGGAGCAGGCCACGGCACCGGTCAGCGGGCTCTTGGTGATCACGGTGTAGCGCCCGCCCGTGCTGGCCATGGTGCCGGTCAGCGGGCCGGTAGCCCAGATGATCTTGTTGTCAGCAGACAGCGGATCGACTTTGGCATTGACCTCTTCCACGAGGTACTTGGTGCCCAGGCCGCGTGAGCCGATATAGGCGCGCGCCCAGTCCATGTTGGTCGGTTCGACCTTGATGGAGCCGGTGGTCAGGTTGACACGAAGGATTTTTCCAGTCCAGGACATAGTCGTCTCCTTAAGCAGCTGAGGGTTGGTTGCCAAGCTTGTCAGCCCAGGCGGCCATCTTGCCAAGCCCGGTCCAGTTGGCATCGATGAAGGTGATGGCACCAGTGGGGCAGGCATCGGCGCAGGCCGGCTCGCCACCGCACAGGTCGCACTTTTGCACCTTGCCGGTTTCTTCCACGTAGTTGATGGTGCCAAACGGGCAGGCAATGGTGCAGACCTTGCAGCCGACGCACGTCGCTTCATTCACCTCCATGGCGCCTGTGGCCTTGTTCATGGTGATGGCTTCCACCGGGCAGGCATGCAGGCACCAGGCTTCGTCGCACTGGGTGCAGGTGTAGGGCACTTTTTTACCCGTATGGTGGAAGTCGAACACCTTGATGCGCGATTTGGCGGTGGCAAACGTGCCGTAGTTCTCGAACGAACAAGCCATTTCGCACTGCAGACAGCCGGTGCATTTGTCCGGGTTGATGTGCAACACCTTTTGCATGTGTCTCTCCTGTGGGTAGTGACGCCTATGAAGCGCCTTGCCTATGAAATAAGTAACATAGGCATTGTTGGACGAGTCAGGCGTCAGGTACCTAGGGAGAACCCTAGTCGGGATTGGTCGGGCGCATGAAATTCTCAATTTGAAACAAGCAGAATCAGGTCTAATTCCGATATGCAGCCAGTAGCCCATCCCGCCCCCAGTGCAGCCAACGCCGCCCAGCGCCTGCTCCAGATCGACCGGGCGCGTCAGGCCGTCCTGCGGGAAGACAAGCCCATGTCAGGGCTGCTGCCGGAGCCCTGGATCGAGCGGTCGTGGCGGCGCTGCCTGGTCAATGGCCACCGTCCTCAGCAAACGGTGGGCTTTGACGTGATACCCGCCCAGGCCCTGCGTCGCATTGAGGAAGCCAACCACACCCTGCTGACCGCTGCCCGCCCCGTATTGGGCCAGCTGGGCCGCGCGGTGGCCGCCACAAGGTACTTTGCCATCCTCACCAACGCCGACGGCGTGGTGGTGGATGTGAACGGCCCGGTGGACCGCCATGACCGGCGCGCCGAGGTCATCAGCCGCATTGGCGTGGATTTATCAGAAGGCAAGGTTGGCACCACAGCCATTGGCGCGGCGCTGACTGAGCTGCAGCCCGTGTGGCTGCACCGCGGCGAGCATTTTTTTGACGCCAATGCGTCCTACAGCTGCGCGGGCGCACCGCTGTTTGGTCCAGACGGGCACTGCGTGGGTATGCTGGACCTGACCGGCATCGACGCGGTGGAGCGGCCCGAACTCAAACACCTGGTGATGCACTCCGCGCGCAGCATTGAAAACGCCCTGACCCTGAACCAGCCTCATGACCTGACCGTGCGCATCAACTGGCCTGGCCACAACCTCGACGAAGACACCGACGGACTGATCTGCCTGGACCCCGATGGCTGGGTCACTGGCGCCAACTCGGCCGCGCGGCAGATGATTCCGCATCTCACCTCAGCGCTCACCACCCGCATCCACTGCAGTGACCTGTTTGCGATGAGTTTTGAGTTGCTGTTTGACGGCGCGCAGCCGCGCGCCTCTGGCCAGCGAACGCCGGTTGAAGTGCCGCTGTGGTCCGGGCTGCGGCTGCATGCGGTCGCGAGCCGGGCGACAGGATCTCCCAACGCCGCGCCAACAGGCGTGGCCACGAAGCCGCCTCTGCCCCTGAGGGATGTGGAAACCGCGATGATCCATCAGGCGGTGACGCAGGCCAGGGGCAATGTGATGCAGGCCGCGCTGGCTCTGGGCATCAGCCGGGCCACGGTTTACCGCAAATTGGGCAATAAAAACAGACCCTAGCCCTGATGGAATATGCGTGAGTAGCTCCTTAATTTGTAGCATCCATGTGCTGACCTGATGACTGCTTCATTAGGTACCGTGTGGAGAACCACGCTCCAGCCGGCCTGCAACTCCTCAAAAAATTAGAGGAGCTGAGGCGAACAAACAAGTTCAGGGCAAGAGCGTCATAACATACGCAGTTACCATGTATCGCTACTTTCACTATCCCATCGGCACCTTCATCGCCCTGGCTTTGTCCACCACGCTCCATGCCGAAACTGTGCAGGTGGCCGTGGCAGCCAACTTCACCGCACCGATGAACGCCATTGCGGCAGATTTCGAGAAGGACACCGGCCACAAGATCTCCCTCTCGTTTGGCGCCACGGGCAAGTTCTATGCGCAGATCAAGAGCGGTGCGCCGTTTGATGTGTTTCTGTCGGCTGACGACGAAACACCTCGCAAACTGGAGCAGGAAGGTGATGCCGTGCCTGGCACGGCTTTCACCTACGCCACGGGTCGGCTGGTGTTGTGGTCGGCCAAGCCCGGCTTCGTCGATGCGCAGGGGCAGGTTCTCAAAACCGGCACCTTCAACAAACTGGCGCTGGCTGCACCCAAGCTCGCCCCTTACGGCGCTGCCGCCATGGAAACTCTCACCCGGCTGGGCCTGCAGGACAGGTTGAGCGCCAAATTTGTTCAGGGCGAAAGCATTGGCCAGACCTTCAGCTTTGTATCCTCCGGCAATGCCGAGCTGGGCTTTGTGGCGCTCTCGCAGGTGATGCAGCAGGGGCAGATCAAAAGCGGTTCAGCCTGGGTTGTGCCGGCCGACCTCCACAGTCCATTGCGCCAGGATGCCGTGGTACTTAACCACGGCAAAGGCAACCCGGCGGCTGTGGCGTTGATGGGTTTCCTGAAAACCAAAAGAGCCCGCACGGTGATCCGGGCGTTTGGCTACGCGCTTTAACGTTCCCTTTAACGCTTTAGACTGAGGCATGTCCGCCATCACACTCACGTTGAAGCTGGCGGGTTTGACCACGGTCATCCTGCTATTGCTGGGCACGCCACTGGCCTGGTGGTTGGCACGCACGCATTCGGCGTGGAAAGGTGTGGCCAGTGCTGTGGTCGCTTTGCCGCTCGTGCTGCCACCCACGGTGATTGGCTTCTATTTGCTGGTAACACTCGGCCCCAATGGACCGGTGGGCCAGTTGACGCAGGCGCTGGGTTTGGGTCTGTTGCCTTTCACCTTCGCCGGCCTGGTGGTGGGTTCAGTACTCTATTCCCTGCCCTTCGTGGTGCAACCCTTGCAGAATGCGTTTGAAGCCATTGGCGACCAGCCACTGGAGGCTGCCGCCACACTGCGCGCCTCGCCGCTGGATACCTTCTTCAGCGTGGTACTGCCGCTGGCCAGGCCGGGCTACCTCACGGCGACAGTCATGGGGTTTGCGCACACCGTCGGCGAGTTTGGTGTGGTGTTGATGATGGGCGGCAACATACCCGGTCAGACACGCGTGGTATCAGTTCAGATCTATGACTACGTGGAAGCGCTGGAATATGCGAAAGCGCACTGGTTGGCGGGTGGCTTGGTGGTCTTCTCGTTTGTCGTACTGCTGGCTCTTTACATGCTGAACCCGACCGGGCAACGTCGCTCTGGCAAACCCGGCGCCTTGTCATGACCCTCCACAATCAGCAAGCGGGAATCAAGGCCCGCCTGAAAGTGGTCCGTGCTGGCACGGCTCCCCAGGGCTTCACGCTAAACGTGGACCTGAATCTGCCCGGTGATCAGGTGAGCGCGTTGTATGGTCCGTCGGGCTCGGGCAAGACCACCTGTCTGCGGGCCATTGCCGGCCTGGAACGGGCCACCGACGCTTACCTGGAGGTGAACGGCGAAATCTGGCAGGATGAAACACACGGTATCTTTGTGCCCACGCATCAGCGGGCGGTGGGTTACGTATTTCAGGATGCGGGGTTGTTCTCGCATCTCACAGTCACGCAAAACCTGAATTACGGTCGCCAGCGTGTCCCGGTTGCCCAACAGCGCGTGCCACTCGAGCAGGTAGTGGACTTGTTGGGACTAACGAACCTGATGGACCGCCGACCCGGCACGCTCTCCGGCGGAGAGCGCCAGCGCGTCGCCATCGCACGGGCGCTGGCGACCAGTCCCAAATTGATGCTGATGGATGAACCACTGGCCTCGCTGGACGCGAAGCGCAAGGCGGAAATACTGCCCTATCTGGAAAAGCTGCGCGACCAGATGCACATTCCAATCATCTACGTCAGTCACGCCAGTGACGAGGTGGCCCGGCTGGCAGACCATCTGGTGTTGCTGGATGCAGGCCGGGTGACAGAAAGCGGCCCCACCAGCCAGTTGATGACCCGGCTGGACCTGTCGCTGGCTCATGGTGAGGCCGCCAGCGCCATCGTGCACGCCACCATCAGTGGCCACGAGCCGGCCTACCACCTGACGCTGGCTGATTTCCCCGGCGGTCGTCTGAGCGTGCCCCAGCAGGCGCTGGCCGTGGGCGGGCAGCTTCGCATCCGCATTCAGGCGCGTGATGTCAGCTTGACGCTGGCGCCTCAAACTGGCACCAGCATTCTGAACATCCTGCCGGTCGCGGTCACGGCTATCGTGGACGACAGTCCCGGCCAGGTGATGGTACGCCTGGACGCCACAGGCACGCCGCTGCTGGCCCGCATCACCCGCAAGTCAGCAGACGCGTTGGGACTGGCAGCCGCACTGGCTTCTGGACATGTCGTTTATGCCCAGGTCAAGGGCGTGGCAATTCTGGGTTAAGCCTTTTCCGGGCTGTGGATACCCGCTCGTCAAAAGCTGCTTTTCGCCTCCCCGGCCTTAAACTCTCGGGCTTTCAAACCGACTGGATACGTTATGGACTTTCTGCTGGACCCCAACATCTGGATCGCGTTTTTCATGCTTGCCGCACTGGAAATCGTGCTGGGCATCGACAACATCATCTTCATCAGCATTCTGGTGGGACGCCTGCCGCCCGACAAGCGGGATCTGGCGCGCCGCCTGGGGCTGGGTTTTGCGATGTTCTCGCGCATTGCCCTGCTGTTCAGCCTCTCCTGGGTGATGACGCTGACCGAGCCGCTCTTCACGATATTGCGGCAGGAGATCAGTGGCCGGGACCTCATCCTGCTGGGAGGCGGCCTGTTTCTGCTGTACAAGGCGACTCATGAGATTTTTCTGGAAGTCGAAGCCCATCAAACCAAGGAAGAAAGCGCTGGAGCGGATACGGTCAAAACCGGCGCCACCCTGTTCTGGGGAACCATTGTCCAGATCGGCATTGTTGACATTGTCTTTTCGCTCGACTCGGTGATCACCGCCGTGGGCATGGTGGACAACATCAGCGTGATGGTGACTGCAGTCGTAGCCTCGGTTGCCGTGATGATGTTTGCAGCCAAACCCATTGGCGATTTTGTAGACCGGCACCCATCCATCAAGGTATTGGCACTGTCATTCCTCACCATGGTTGGCACATTGCTGATTGCAGAAGCGTTTGACGTGCATGTCCCCAAAGGCTACGTTTACACTGCCATGTTGTTTTCCCTGGTGGTTGAGGCGTTGAACATCCGGGCCCGTACCAAACGGTTGGCCACTCAGCACTGAACCACCTCCTTTTCAGGGGGCTGGATGCTGATCAACTGCGTTGCGTACCAAGACGGCAAAAAACTGGCTGACATTGAAGTCGACCACATCAGCGACCATATTTCGCGCGACGACACCTTTGTGTGGGTGGCGCTTCAGGACGCAACGCCTGCCGAACTGGAAGAAATGCAGCAGGAGTTCGGCCTGCATGAACTGGCAGTCGAAGACGCCCATCACGGTCATCAGCGCCCAAAAATTGAAGAATACGGCACTTCACTGTTCACCGTGTTGCACCTGGTGGAGCCGGTCCCCGGCAACCTGAAAGAACTCAGCGTAGGTGAGGTGAACGTGTTCACCGGCCGCAACTATGTGCTGTCGGTGCGCAACCGCAGCCAGCACGGTTTTCTGGGTGTGCGCGAGCGCTGCGAACGCGAGCCCGAGCTGCTCAAACATGGCTCCGGCTTTGTTCTCTACGCGCTGATGGACGCGGTGGTGGACCGCTACTTCCCCATTCTGGACAAGTTTGAATCCGAGCTGGAAGACATTGAAGAGGACATTTTCACCAAGGGAACGGCCCGGTTGAACATCGAGCGGCTGTACGAGCTCAAGCGCCGCGTCATGGTGCTCAAACATGCGGTTGCGCCTTTGCTGGAAGGCGTGAGCAAGCTGCACGGTGGCCGGGTTCCGCAAATGTGCTCGGGCGTGCAGGACTATTTCCGCGACGTGGCCGATCATCTCTCGCGCATCAACTCGCTGATCGACACCATCCGCGACACGATTGCTACTGCCATTCAGGTGAATCTGGCGATGGCGACGATTGAAGAGAGTGAAATCACCAAACGCCTGGCCGCGTGGGCCAGTATTTTTGCGGTGTGTACGGCCTTCGCAGGCTTGTGGGGCATGAACTTTGAGCACATGCCCGAGCTGAAATGGGCCTATGGTTACCCGCTGGCGCTGGGCACCATCGTCATCTCATGTGCGCTGCTGTACCGCAAGTTCCGCAAGGCCGGCTGGGTTTGACCCGCCCGCCCTGCACTTGGGGACCATCTGTTCTTTATTTGGTTGCGTTCGGGAAAAACAGCTGCTCGCCACCAATTTTGTAGCCGGCAATCGCGGCCTGCCCTGGCGCTGACACGATCCAGTCCACAAATTTTTGCCCCTCAGTTACTTTGACCTGAGGGTGTTTGGCCGGGTTGACCAGCATCACGCCATACTGGTTGAACAGCTTGTTGTCGCCCTCTACCAACACTACCAGATCGCCCCGATTCTTGAAGTTCAGCCAGGTGCCACGGTCCGCCAGCACGTAGGCCCCACCACTGGACGCAATGTTGAGCGCCGGCCCCATGCCGCAGCCACACGATTGGTAGCCGGTGCCCATCTTGTCTGTCAGACCAGCCTGGCCCCAGAAGCGCAACTCGGCCGCATGGGTGCCGCTCTTGTCGCCGCGCGAGATGAATTTTCCGTTAGCCGCCGAAACCTTCTTCAGCGCCTCCACGATGTCCTTGCCTTTGGTGCCAACCGGGTCTGCCTTGGGACCAATCAGCACAAAGTCGTTGTACATCACCGGGAGGCGCTTCACACCAAAACCCTCAGTCACAAATTTTTCTTCGGCTGCCTGGTCATGCACAAACACCACATCGGCGTCTCCCCGGCGAGCCATATCCAGCGCCTGGCCGGTGCCCAGCGCCACCACCTTCACATCAATTCCTGTCGCTTTTTTGAACTCAGGCAGGAGGTACGGAAACAACCCGGACTGCTCGGTGGAAGTGGTCGACGCCACCACGATGGATTGCGCAGACGCCGTCACAGATGCCACCGTAGATGCTATTGAAATAGTAGCTATCAGCGCATATCTGGTGATGGCTCGGGCCTTAAAAGGCATATGAAAAATCATGTTGATTCTCCTTTGACAAACAGATGTGCCGCCTCCGAAACTTCTTTCAGGCGCGGGCCGTTAAAAAAATCATTCACCGGCAAATCAGCCAGCAACCGCCCCTGCTCCAGATACAGCACCCGACTGGCCAGGCGCTTCACCTGACCCAGGTTGTGGCTGGCAAAAATCAGGGTCATGGGTTTGGCGTTGTGGCCCCTGGCGAACTCGTCCATCAGCGCCTCCACTTCCCGCTTGGCATGCGGGTCCAGGCTGGCAGTGGGTTCATCCAGCAGCAGGGCATCGGGCTGCAACACCCAGGCACGCGCCAAAGCCAGGCGCTGCTGCTGCCCGCCGGAAAGCGTGCGCGCATTGCGCAAGGCCACATGAGCCAGACCCACCCGTTCCAGTGCCTGCCCGGCACGCGTGCGCGCATCGCCCCAGGCCTGCCCGGCGAGCCAAAGCCCCAGCGCAACGTTGTTCCGGGCAGATGTGCGCAACATGTAGGGCCGCTGAAACAGCATGGCTTGATGCGCCGCTGCATCGCGCCGGGACACGCCACCGGTTGGCGTGCAAAGCCCGTGCAACAGGCGCAACAGCGTGCTTTTCCCGCTGCCATTGCTGCCCAGCAGGGCGACACGCTCACCGGGGTGGATGGTCAGATTGACACCTGTCAGGGCCGTCACTTGCCCGAACCGCACGTCTACAGCGTGCAGCTCAAACAGCGCGCTCATGTTGACGCACTCCCTGCCGCTGCAAGCAGGTTGCCCTGTACGTCTTCACGCCAGCGCCGCACCACGGCAATAAGCGCGTTGAGTACCAGCACGACGCCCAGCAGAATCAGCCCCAGCGCCAGCGCCAGTGGCAGGTCGCCCTTGCTGGTTTCCAACGCAATGGCGGTGGTCATGACGCGGGTAAATCCGTCGATGTTGCCGCCCACAATCATCACCGCACCCACTTCGGAAATGGCACGGCCAAAAGAAGCAATCAGCACAGTCAGCAGCGCATAACGCTCGTCCCAGGCCAGTAGCAGGCTGCGCAGCAGCGGCCCGGCGCCCAGAGACCGCAACTGTTCGCCATGAACACGCTCCACGTCTTCCACGGCCTGGCGCGTCAGCGCCGTCACCACGGGTAAAACCAGGCAAGCCTGCGCAATCACCATGGCCTTGAAGCTGAACAGCCACCCCAGAAAACCCAGCGGGCCAGAACGTGACAGCAATAAATACACGACCAGCCCTACCACCACCGAGGGCACAGCCAGCAAGGTGTTGAGCACCGCGAGCACCCCCAGCCGCCCGGGGAAGCGGGCAACTCCCAGCCAGGCACCCAGCACCAGCCCCACCCCGCAGGCCAGCGCGCACGCGGTAGCACTCACAGCCATGGAGCGGCCCACGATGGACAGCAAGACGGGATCGAATGACGTGATCAGTTGCAGCGCTGTAGCCGCGCTTTCGGTAAACGTAGACATAACTTCATGTATCGTAGGCGCTCCATCAATCACCTGCGATATGAAGCGCCGTGCATAGGCTCCAGTTTCACTACACCCTTGGCCGCGACAGCAGCCCAGCCCTGATTCGCAACCCCTTGATTGACCTGCTGCAGGCGGTATCTGGCGAGGGCTCCATCTCCGCCGGTGCCCGTGCGCTGGGCCTGTCGTACCGTCACGTGTGGGGTGAACTCAAACGCTGGGAAGGCGAGCTGGGCAATGAACTGATCATCTGGGAAAAGGGGCAATCTGCCCGCCTGACCGAATTTGGTGCCAAGCTGATGTGGGCCGAGCGTCAGGCCCAAGCGCGGCTGGCGCCGCAAATCGAGTCACTGCGCAGTGATCTGGAGCGCGCTTTTGCTGTGGCGTTTGACGACAACGCCCACGTGGTCACGCTGTACGCCAGCCATGACGACGCGCTGGCCGCGCTGCGCGAACATGCCTTGGCAGTCGATCCTGATCACCCGACTGGTCCGGGCGACGCGCAGCTGCATCTGGACATTCGGTTCTGCGGCAGCGTGGATGCGATCCGGGGTCTGAACGAAGGACGCTGCGTGATGGCTGGCTTTCACACGCTGCAGCACCCTGCACCGGGGTCACTGGCCGAGCGGGTTTACAAGCCGCTGCTACAACCCGGCCTTCACAAGATCATTGGTTTTGCCCAGCGTACGCAGGGCCTGATGGTCGCGCCGGGGAACCCGCTGGGCCTGCACGCACTGTCAGACCTGAAACGAACGTCCGCACGTTTCGTCAACCGTGCGTTGGGCACGGGCACCCGCGTGGTGCTGGATGAACTGCTGGCACAAAATGGCCTGCAGGCATCTGATGTCAACGGTTATGAACACACAGAGCCCTCCCACACGGCGGTGGCACAGGCGATAGCCTCTGGCGCCGCGGATGTGGGCCTGGGCATTGAGCTGGCGGCACGCGGCAAGGGGCTTGATTTCGTGCCGCTGGTGCAGGAAAACTACCACCTGGTGTGCCTCAAGTCCGCGCTGGAAGAGCCCGCCATCGTGGCCTTGTTGGCCGTGCTGAAGAGCCCGCGCTGGCAGGCGCAACTGACCGCAACCGCAGGTTACACCCCCTCGCACAGTGGTGAAATACAGTCCATGAGGGAAGTGCTGCCCTGGTGGGATTTCAGGAAAAAGAAGGGTCAAAAAGGCCCTTAGTCCTTATCCAATATGCGTGATTAGCTATTATTTTTATAGCGAACAGGACCGGAACCCCGCAAAAATGTCATCGCGTTCAGGCAGGTAGAAGTTGCGGTACCTGGGTGTCTTCATCCGCGCACGCGTGGCAAACGATGCGCCGCGCAAGACCTTGTGTGTGCCAAACCACGGCTCGGAATAGTCGCGGTACGGGTCTGCCGAGAATCCGGGGTAGGCCCGAAACGTGGTGCCAGTCCATTCCCACACATCTCCCCAGCGAAAGCCCCGCCGCTCTGCGCTGTGGGCGGCAACTTCCCACTCCACTTCAGACGGCAGCCGTCGCCCTGCCCAGCGACACCACGCATCTGCCTCCCACCAGGTCACATGCATGGCAGGTTGCCCGCCCAGCATGCGCCGGGGCGTGCCAAAACGGGTTTGCATCACCGCTCCGCTGGCCACACCGATCTGGTCCACATAACGCGGTGCGCGGCGGCCCTCTTTCTGCAGCCACTCCCAGCCCTGCGGTTGCCACAACTCGGGCCGGTCGTAACCACCGTCATCCACAAACTCGACAAACTGCGCCCAGGTCACCACCTGGGCGTCAATTTCAAACTCCGGCACATGCACCTCGTGCGCCTGGCGCTCGTTGTCAAAAGAAAACCCGCTGCCGCCGGCGGTTCCCAGCTGCCAGCGCGTGGCAGGAACCAGCAAAGGCTCACGCACCGCCAAGGGGCCCGGCACGCTCAGGCTCAGCGGCAAATCCAGTGTCTGGGCCATGTAAATGAGGGCCTCACCGTGCATGTCTTCATGGAACAGCGCCAGACGAAAAAAATACAGTGCGTCATCATCGTCGGGAGCTTTTTCCAGCAGTTCCAGGCTGGTTTCCAGCGTATCCATCAAGTAAGACTTGATGTCGGCCAGCCCTGGCAGCGCAAGGCTCCATCGGGTGGTGTGTGCCACGTTGGACGAATCCCACCACCTGTCAGCCTGGGGTTCAATCGACGCCAGCCGGGTAGCGAAGGGGTCACACCCTGCACCACGATGGCGCTGCATGTTGCGGGCTATCCACCATTCCTGAAACCAGCCGATGTGCCCCAGCTCCCACAGCGGTGGGTTGAGCTCCGGGAAAAATGGCACCTGAAACTGCTTCGTACCCAGCGCCTGCTCGTACTGGGACATCAGGTACAGCGTGTGATTGCGCGCATCCATCAGCGCCAGCGACAGCAACTCGCCGCTGGCATGTCGCAGGGCGGGTGAGTCAACCGACGGGGTAATGGTCTTGTGCATGATGCTTGACATCCGTATTTTCACCCACACCGCGCCGCCTGGCTTGCGCGAAAATAAATGGCACTGGTATTTACCCTAGGATAAAACGCACTGCTGTCAGGTATTTCTCAGCCGCAACACGTTAACCTCAGTCGCTATAGGTATCGGTTGGTATCGGTTCAACCCGCTATCGGTTCAATTCTCTGGAGACAACATGACCCCTCTGCTATCGCTATCCCGGCTGATTGACAAAATCAGTACCGGGGTTGGCAAATTCACCATGTGGCTGATTCTGGCCACCACGCTGATCAGCGCTGGCAATGCGCTGGTGCGAAAGTTCTTCAATAGCAGCTCCAACGGTTTGCTGGAGATTCAGTGGTATCTGTTTGCCGCCGTTTTCATGTTGGGCGCAGGTTACGGTTTCCTGAAAAACTCACACGTGCGCATCGACTTCATCTCTTCCAAGTTGAGCCACCGCGCCCGCAACTGGATTGACGTGCTGGGTATTGTGCTGGTACTGATTCCCTTCTGTGTGATCACCATCGCCTTGGGCTGGCCCTTCTTCACCCAGGCGCTGGCCAGTGGTGAAATGTCGCAAAACGCAGGCGGCCTGATTCGCTGGCCCGCCTACGCCATGATTCCATTGGGATTTGCCTTGCTGATGATGCAGGCAGTATCCGAGCTGATCAAGCGCATTGCATTCCTCACCGGCAATGGCCCGGATGTGCTGAGCAGCGAAGAATCCAAATCGGATGACCAGAAGAAGCTCGAAGAACTCGAAGCGCAAACCGCACGCCTGCTGGCTGGAGAAAAATAAATGCAAACCACTTTTCTGGCACAACAGTTTGTGCCCCTGATGTTTTTGGGGCTGTTTGCCCTGCTGATGACCGGTTTCCCGGTGGCTTTTGGCCTGGCTGCCACCGGCCTGGCTTTTGGTTTCATTGGTATCGAAGCCGGCATTTTCCCTTCCGCCATGTTTCAGGCGCTGCCGCTGCGGGTGTTCGGCATCATGCAGAACGACACGCTGCTGGCCATTCCCTTCTTCACCTTGATGGGCATCATCCTGGAGCGATCCGGCATGGCGGAGGACCTGCTGGAAACCGTGGGCCAGGTGTTTGGCCCCGTGCGTGGTGGTGTGGCCATTGCCGTGATTCTGGTGGGTGCGCTGCTGGCCGCTACCACCGGCGTGGTGGCTGCTGCGGTGATTTCCATGGGGCTGATCTCGCTGCCCGTCATGCTGCGCTACGGCTACAGCCGAACCATTGCCACCGGCACCATCACCGCCTCGGGCACGCTGGCGCAGGCCATTCCGCCATCACTGGTGTTGATCGTGCTGGCTGACCAGTTGGGCCGCTCGGTGGGCGACATGTACTCCGGTGCCCTGGTTCCCGGCTTGCTGCTGGTGGGCCTGTACGTGCTGTTTATCGTGGCCGTGGCCATCTTCAAGCCGGCCATGGTGCCCGCCTTGCCGCCTGAAGCCCTTTTGTACAAGGAAGACAACGGCAAATCTGGCCACCGGTCGCTACTGGTGCTGGTGCTGATCTGCGCCGCCGTTGGTTATTCCTGGTCACAGGTTCACGATGGCCTGATGACGCGCTGGCTGGAGCGCGCCGTACCGTCGGCCGGGGATGAAATCGTCATCCTGTCCATGACGCTGGCGTCGCTGACCGGACTGGCGCTGGCCATCATCAATCACGTCACCAAAATGCACCTGCTGTCCAAACTGGCGGAGCAGGTGACCTTCGTGCTGATGCCCCCGCTGATCCTGATCTTTCTGGTGCTGGGCACCATTTTTCTGGGTGTCGCAACGCCTACCGAAGGCGGTGCCATGGGCGCACTGGGCGCATTGATTCTGGCCATGGGCAAGCGCCGGTTGAGCCTGGCCCTGACCAAACAGGCTCTTGAAAACACGGCCAAGCTGGCCTCGTTTGTATTGTTCATCCTGATTGGCTCCACGGTATTCAGCTTTACCTTCAATGCCGCTGACGGCCACATCTGGGTGGAGCATCTGTTCAAGGACATGCCCGGCGGTGCCTGGGGCTTTTTGATTGTGGTGAACATTCTGGTGTTCATCCTGGGGTGCTTCATCGACTTCTTCGAGATCGCTTTCATCATCATTCCGCTGCTCGCGCCTGTAGCGGAAAAGATCCTGCCAGGTCTGGTACCGGGCATGACGCCGGATCAGGCCATGATCTGGTTTGGCGTGATCATTGCGATGAACCTGCAAACGTCCTTCCTCACGCCGCCTTTCGGCTTTGCGCTGTTTTATCTGCGCAGTGTGGCCGCCAAGTTTGACTATAAGGACCGGGTCACCGGCAAGTTGATACCTTCGGTCAAGACTGCAGAAATCTACAAGGGTTCGATTGCTTTCATCGTCCTGCAACTGATCATGCTGGCACTGGTAATGGCATTCCCCGTGCTGGTAACTGGTGGCATCCAGAAAGCCGAGTCGCTGACATCTGACCAGATCATGCAGCAGCTGGAAATGCCGGCCGCCGAAGAGCCTGCCAATCCCGCAGCCGACCCGGCCGCTGCGCCTGCCAGCGGTGCACAAGCCAGTGCTGACCCGCTGGCCGACCCCAAGCCAGCCGACGCGAAGGAGCCTGAGGCCGATGACCCCATGAAAGCCATGCTGGAGGAGGCGGAAAAGGACGCCAAGAAGAAAAAACCTTAACCGGTTGCACTTTCTCCCCATGAAAAGGCCTTCCGGGAAGGCCTTCTGATTTCAGGAAACACCTTATGCTCACGTTGGTTATCGTCATTTTCGTACTGGTCTACGCGGCCATCGCCCTGGAGCACCCGCTCAAGGTCAACAAGTCTGCCTCCGCACTGCTGGGCGCAGGCCTGTTGTGGACCATCTACGCCATGGCCAGCAGCGACGCGCATCTGGTCAGTGAGCATCTGGGCGAATCGCTCATGGGCACAGCGCAGATTGTGTTTTTCCTGATGGGTGCGATGACTATCGTGGAGGTGGTGGACGCACACAATGGTTTCGAGGTCATCACCTCACGCATCAAGACCACCAGGCTGTCCACCCTGATGTGGATGGTCGGCTTTGTGTCGTTCTTTCTGAGCGCCATCCTGGACAACCTGACCACCACCATCGTGATGGTGTCCCTGATGAAAAAACTGCTGGACAAACGCGAAGACCGCCTGTTCTTTGCCGGCATCATCGTGATTGCCGCCAACGCGGGCGGCGCCTGGACGCCCATTGGTGATGTCACCACCACCATGCTGTGGATTGGCGGGCAGGTTACTGCCGTGGAGATCATGAAGGGGCTGTTCATTCCCTCCCTGATCAATCTGCTGGCGCCGCTGGCTGTGACCAGTTTTGTTCTGGGCTCCCGCCCGGTTATTGCACCCCAACGCATGGAACAAGACGAGAATTTCGAGACCACCGCTTTCGAGCGCAACCTGATGTTCTACCTGGGTCTGGCCATTCTGGTGCTGGTGCCGGTGTTCAAAACTGTCACGCACCTGCCGCCTTTCATGGGCATCCTCTTTGGTCTGGGCATCTTGTGGCTGGTCGGTGACTTGGTGCATCGCCAGGAAGAAGACTTGCGCAAGCAGCGCCTGACGCTGGCGCGCGCGCTGACACGTATCGACATGAGTTCCATCGTGTTTTTCATCGGCATCCTGCTGTCAGTGGCGGTGCTGGAGCACACCCACATTCTCTCCAGCATTGCCCAGTGGCTGGACAAAACGGTGGGCCGGCAGGACGTCATCGTGATGCTGATCGGACTGGTCAGTGCCGTGGTGGACAACGTGCCGCTGGTAGCGGCATCCATGGGCATGTACAGCCTGGAGCAGTATCCGCCCGACAGCTTCCTGTGGGAGTTCATGGCCTACTGCGCCGGCACGGGTGGCTCCATCCTCATCATTGGCTCAGCCGCTGGTGTGGCCGCCATGGGGCTGGAGAAAATCGACTTCATCTGGTATGTGCGCAAGATCAGCGGCCTGGCGCTGATTGGCTATCTGGCCGGCGCCATCTTCTACATCGTCGAGTACAACTTGCTCCACTGAGGTCAGAAATTTGCCCCATAAAAAAAGCCCCGCATCGCGGGGCTTTTTTTGCAGTGCGCTGGCTGATTACAGCTTTTGCGCCTGCATGAAGCTGTCGAAACGTGCTTCGGTAAAGCGGAACCAGAGGTTCTCGTCCTTGCGGAATGCGGCGTAGTCTTCGTAGACTTTCTTCCAGTTGGGGTTCTTGGCACTCAGCTCGCTGTAGAGCGCCATGGCTTCCTTGTATGCCAGGTCCAGCACATCTTTGGGGAATGGCAGTACCTTGACCTTTTGACCCACCAGCTGCTTGAGGGCACCCGGATTCTTGGCATCGTATTTGGCCTGCATTTCCGTGTGCGCATAAGCAGCTGCAGACTCGATGATGGCCTTGTTTTCCCCAGACAGGCCAGCGAAAGCCTTGTCGTTGACGAACAGGTCGAGCTGCGGACCACCTTCCCACCAGCCGGGATAGTAGTAGAACGGTGCGACCTTGTTGAAGCCGAGCTTCTGGTCATCGTATGGACCTACCCACTCAGCGGCGTCAATCGTGCCTTTTTCCAGCGCCTGATAAATTTCGCCGCCAGGGATGTTTTGTGGCACGCCGCCCATGCGCTCAAACACCTTGCCAGCGAAGCCACCAATGCGCATCTTCATGCCTTTGACGTCTTTGACCGACTTGATTTCCTTGCGATACCAGCCGCCCATCTGAGCGCCAGTATTGCCCATGGGGAAGTTCACCATGTTGTACTTGGCATAAAACTCGGCCATCAGCTTGCCACCGTTGCCCTGGTACATCCAGGCCGTCATCTGGCGGCTGTTCAGGCCGAAAGGAATCGCGCAACCCAGG
Source organism: Candidatus Egaibacter danicus (assembly GCA_016707075.1). Lineage (GTDB taxonomy): Bacteria > Pseudomonadota > Gammaproteobacteria > Burkholderiales > Burkholderiaceae_C > Egaibacter > Egaibacter danicus. The sequence goes on along the minus strand of JADJII010000001.1, from coordinate 375,603 downwards.
GCAAAGGTTTCGTCCTTGCCAAAGAAGTAATACGGCGCTGTGTGGGCCATTTCAACGGTGGCATTCTGCACACCGTCCACCACGCCGAAAGCAGGCATCAGCTCGCCAGCAGCGTGCGTGGTGATGGTGAACTTGCCACCCGACATTTCACCCACTTTTTTGGCAAACGTATCAGCAGCACCAAAGATGGTGTCCAGCGCCTTGGGGAAGCTGGAAGCCAGACGCCAGCGGATGGCGGCGGCCTGTGCATGAACTGCAGGTGCAACACCGGCAGCCAGTACACCAGCAATGCCGGCGTTTTTAATTAGGGAACGACGATCCATGTAATTCACTCCGAGAGGTTGTGTTGATCAATTCGTCTGCCTTTTGGGCGCACGAAGACTGATAAGAGTCAAACGCGATTGTAGAAACGCTTTTGAGGCGCCACGGGGCGGGTTTTCCCTTGAAAAACAGCACGCTTTGCGGATAGTCAGCAAACTGAAAGCGACCTTGAAAGCCGCCTCACACGACCCGTGAAAATATTTCAGGCCACAACCTTGAGCGCGGCCCGCTGACCCTGCAGCAATGCACCAAAACGGCTGCGTACGCTGGCTTCCATGCCGGCAGCATCCAGCCCTTGCAGTGCCAGCAGTCTGGCGGGGTCTCCATGCTCGATGAAGGTGTCTGGCAGGCCGAGGCAAAGCACAGGCTTTTGAATCCCGGCGGCCTGCAGGGCCTCCAGAACCGCGCTGCCGGCGCCCCCAAACAGTGCACCTTCTTCGACAGTGACCAAAGCATCATGATCTGCCGCCACCTGTTGCAGCAGCTCCACGTCCAGCGGCTTGGCCCAACGCATGTTGACGACGGTAGCGTTCAGCTTTTCCGCAACTTCCAGCGCGGGGTGGAGCATGGTGCCAAAAGCCAGAATGGCCAGGCCCGAGCCCCTGCGCCGGATCTCGCCCTTGCCAAACGGAAGCGGTTGCAGTCCCGCCTCAACCGTGGCACCGACGCCAGCACCACGCGGATAACGCACGGCGACGGGATGATCTTGCTCGAATGCGGTAGTAAGCAGCTGGCGGCACTCGTTCTCGTCGGCCGGGCAGGCCACACTGACGTTGGGAACGCAGCGCAGAAAAGGTATGTCATACGCCCCCGCATGGGTAGCACCATCTGCGCCCACCAGACCGGCACGGTCCAGCGCAAACACAACAGGCAGATTCTGGATGGCCACGTCGTGGATCACCTGGTCGTAGGCTCGCTGCAGGAAGGTGGAATAAATCGCCACGACGGGCTTCAAGCCCTCGCAGGCCAGCCCGGCGGCAAAGGTGACCGCGTGTTGCTCGGCGATACCCACGTCAAAGTAGCGGGCGGGGAAGCGTTTTTCAAACTCCACCATGCCTGAGCCTTCGCGCATGGCGGGCGTGATGCCCACCAGACGCGGGTCTTTCGCGGCCATGTCGCACAGCCACTGGCCAAACACCTGGGTGAAGGTTTGCTTCGCCGGTGTGCTGGGTTTTTGCAGGCCCACAGCCGGGTCAAACTTGCCCGGGCCATGGTAGGCGACCGGGTCTGCCTCGGCCAGTTTGTAGCCTTGCCCTTTTTTGGTCACCACGTGCAGGAACTGCGGACCTTTGAGGTGCCTGATGTTTTCCAGCGTGGGAATCAGCGAATCGAGGTCGTGGCCATCAATCGGGCCGACATAGTTGAAGCCAAATTTTTCGAATAGCGTGGCCGGAACCACCATGCCCTTGGCGTGCTCTTCAATGCGCTTGGCCAGTTCAAACAGGGGTGGTGCGCCCTTGAGCACCGTCTTGCCCACGTTTTTCGCCGCAGAATAAAACTGACCGCTCATCAGTTGCGCCAGATACCGGTTAAGCGCGCCCACTGGCGGGCTGATGCTCATGTCGTTGTCGTTCAGTATCACCAGCAGATTGCAGTCAGCCACGCCAGCATTGTTGAGTGCCTCGAACGCCATGCCAGCTGTCAATGCACCGTCACCAATCACCGCGATGGCGTGCCGGTCTTCACCCTTGATCTTGGCCGCCAGGGCCATGCCCAGCGCGGCAGAAATGGAGGTGCTGGAGTGCGCCGTGCCAAAGGCGTCGTATTCGCTTTCCACCCGCTGCGGAAACCCGCTCAGGCCACCCAGCTGGCGAAGCGAGGCCATGCGGTCACGCCGCCCGGTGAGGATCTTGTGCGGGTAGGTCTGGTGGCCCACATCCCACACCACACGATCGTCAGGCGTGTTGAACACGTAGTGCAGCGCAACCGTCAACTCCACCGTGCCCAGGTTGGAGCTGAGGTGACCGCCGGTTTTGGATACGCTGTCGATCAGATAGGCGCGCAGCTCCGTGGCAAGCGCGCCCAGCTGCGTACGCGGCAGTTTGCGCAAATCAGCCGGGGCATGAATGGCTTTGAGCAGCGGATAGGAAGTCTTTGACATAGTTTTTGTTGTTCTCAGTGGGCGCGATTGACCACCATGTCGGCCAGTGCGCGAAGGGCCTGTGTCCGGTCATGAGACAAGCCGCTGCCATCCAGCGCGGCCAGAGCCCTGGCCAGCAGTTCCTGTGCATGGGCACGTGAACGTTCCAGCCCCAAAATGGACACGTAGGTTGGCTTGTCCTGCAGAGCGTCCTTGCCTGCCGTTTTGCCCAGGGTAGCCGAGTCTGAAGTGACATCCAGAATATCGTCCACCACCTGAAACGCCAGCCCCATGGCCGCGCCGTAGTTTTCCAGCGCCGCTTTTTCGGCCTGAGTCGGGTTGCCGCAGGCCGCACCCATCATGACGCTGCCCTGCAGCAGGGCACCGGTCTTGAGCTCGTGCATGTCGCGCAACTGGCGTTCGCTCAGGCGCTCACCCACGCTGGCCAGATCAATCGCCTGGCCGCCGGCCATACCGGCGCTGCCGGCCGCACGGGCCAGCAGCCGACACAGCTGCGCCTGCATGGCCGCCGGGAAAGTTGCATCCTCCGGCGTGAGCAGCTCAAACGCCAGCGCCTGCAGGGCGTCGCCTGCCAGTAGCGCCGTAGCCTCGCCAAACTTGACATGGACCGTGGGCTTACCGCGGCGCAGGATATCGTTGTCCATGCACGGCATGTCGTCGTGGACCAATGAATACGCATGGATCAGTTCGGTGGCGCAGGCGGCTCGCATCGCAGCGCCTTCATTTCCCTGCACCGCCTCACAGGATGCCAGCACCAGCAACGGGCGCAACCGTTTGCCGCCATCCAGCACGGCGTAGCGCATGGCTTCCACCAGCTCCGCCGGAGCGCCATGGTCCAGGCCAGCCGGTGCGTCTGCGGTCACCCACCGTTCCAGCGCGCGTTCCACGCGATCCAGACAGCCTGCGCTCCAGGAACGCAGATCAAACAGCGTGGCGGTTTTCACTCGGGTGTCCATGGCTTGAGCATGCCGGCGTCCAGCACCTTGATCTGGTTTTCAACGGCTTCCAGCTTGTCGCGGCAAAACTGGAGCAGTTCGGCCCCGCGCTGGTAGCCACTGAGCAGTTGTTCCAGCGGCATGTCGCCGGATTCGAGTTGACCGACCAGCTTTTCGAGCTCCTGCAACGCCGCCTCATAGGTGGCGGGCATGGGGAGCGCAGCTGGTGAAGGAGAAGCCTTGGGCATAGACAGGTGAAAGTTGCAAACCGTTCATTTTAGACTTCGGCAGGGGCCTTGGGCTGACACGGCCCTACCAAGGGGCCGCCCCGGCTACAATCAGCCCTCTTTCTCCCGGCCTGGCCGGTCCCCTCTCTCACCCTCCCTGTGGGGAGTCTTTAGGTCAGGTCACCCATGTCTGATTTAAGTCTTCAACTGCAGCCGGCCGCAAGCCAACTACCAGTTTCAAGCTATTTTGACGACGCGTTGTATCAGCGCGAGCAAAGTACCCTCTTCCAGAACGGCCCGCGTTATGTGGGTCATCAACTGGCAGTACCCAATGTTGGGGACTACTATGCCCTGCCTCAGGAAGGCGAAGGCCGCGCGCTGGTGCGCACGCCCACCGGCGTGGAGCTGATTTCCAATGTGTGCCGCCATCGACAGGCTGTCATGCTGAAAGGTCGAGGGTCACTGAACGCCACCCGGCCCGGCAGCGCGGGAGGAAACATCGTGTGCCCGCTGCACCGCTGGACTTACAGTGCAGGTGGTTCGGGCACTGGCCCGTCACTCCCGGCCGGGTCTTTGCTGGGCGCACCGCACTTCCCGCAAGACCCCTGCCTGAACCTCAACAACTACCCGCTGCAGGAGTGGAACGGCCTGCTGTTTGAAAACAATAGCCGCCCCGTCGCCACTGACCTGGCCGGCATGGGCCCGCTGGCGGACCTCGATTTTTCCGGCCATGTGCTGGACCGCGTGGAAATGCACGAGTGCAACTACAACTGGAAGACTTTCATCGAGGTTTATCTGGAGGACTACCACGTCGGCCCGTTTCACCCTGGCCTCGGCAGTTTTGTCACCTGTGACGACCTGCGTTGGGAGTTCAAAGACCATTATTCCGTGCAAACGGTCGGTGTGGCCAATCGGCTGGGCAAGGCCGATGCTTCGGGCGGTTCACCGGTGTATGAACGCTGGCAAAACGCCCTGCTGAAATACCGCAATGGCGTGCCACCGAAGTTTGGCGCCATCTGGCTGGCCTACTACCCCCACATCATGGTGGAGTGGTACCCGCATGTGCTGACGGTGTCCACGCTGCACCCGATGGGGCCGCAGAAAACCATGAACATGGTGGAGTTTTATTACCCGGAAGAAATCGCAGCTTTTGAGCGCGAGTTTGTCGAAGCCCAGCAGGCCGCCTACATGGAAACCTGCGTGGAAGACGACGAAATCGCGCTGCGCATGGACGCCGGCCGCAAGGCACTGATGCAGCGCGGCGACAACGAGGTCGGCCCCTACCAGAGCCCCATGGAAGACGGCATGCAGCACTTTCACGAGTGGTATCGCGCCCGCATGGAATCACTATCAATTTAATAGCTGCTCACGCATAGCCAATGAGGGCTAGGGGCACTTTTCTTATATATTTCCCCCCATGCAAGCACTCTGGATGGTTCTGGCCTCGTTTCTGTTCGCCACCATGGGGGTCGGCGTCAAGATTGCGTCGGAGAGCTTCACCACCACCGAGCTGGTGTTTTACCGCGGCATCGTCAGCATGATCTTCATGGGCGTCGTGATGCGGGCCAACGGCATTTCCGTCCGCACGCCGGTGGTAGCCATGCAGGCCTGGCGCAGCTTGACCGGCGTGTTGTCGCTAGGCGCCTGGTTCTACGCCATTGCCCACCTGCCGCTGGCTACCGCCATGACGCTGAACTACATGAGCGGCGTGTGGATTGCGGCCTTCATCGTGGGCGGAGCCATTCTTTACGGCAAGCCCGAGCGCCAGGGGCCGCTGCTGGCCACGGTGATGGCCGGGTTCATTGGCGTGGTGCTCACCCTGCGCCCCACCATTGACCAGAACCAGCTGTTCGCAGGCGTCATCGGCCTGCTGTCGGGGCTGGGCGCCGCGCTGGCTTACCTGCAGGTCACCGCGCTGGGCCGCGTGGGCGAGCCCGAGGCACGCACGGTGTTTTATTTCGCGGCAGGCTCGGCGGTGGCAGGCGGCATCGGCCTGCTGTTCACCGACCTCACGCCCTGGGCCGAGGTAACCTGGCAGGCCGCCGCCTGGCTGGTGCCCATTGGCGTGCTGGCGGCGGCGGGCCAGTTGTGCATGACCCGCGCCTACAGCCACGGCTCCACCCTGGTGGTGGCCAACCTGCAGTACTCAGGCATCGTGTTTGCGTCCGTCTACAGCCTGCTGCTGTTTGGCGACAAAATTGCGCTGATCGGCTGGCTGGGCATTGTGGTCATCGTGGCCAGCGGCCTGGCCGCCACCGCCCTGCGCGCCCGCGCCCTGCCCAACCCGCCGGGCGAAGAACACTGAAGAAAGGTTTTGACCCATGTACACGACCCTGATTTCTGTGGACCAGTTATCCGCCCTTCGGCAGCAAGGCTCGCCGTTGATGATTTTTGACTGCAGCTTTGACTTGATGAACCCCGCCTTGGGACAGCAGCAATACAACGATGCTCACATCCCCGGCGCGGTGTATGTGCATCTGGACACAGCGCTCAGCGCCAAAGGCCAGCCGGATGCCGCATCGGGTGGCCGCCACCCCCTGCCCTCGCGCGAAACCTTTGCCGCCTGGCTGGGCAGCGTGGGCTTCACCAACAGCATGCAGGCCGTGGTGTACGACCGCCAGGGCGCCAACTACTGCGGCCGCCTGTGGTGGATGCTGAAGTGGGCGGGCCACGACAACGTGGCCGTGCTCGACGGCGGCTTGCAGGCCTGGCAGGCGGGCGGCGGCGCCATCAGCTCCGGTGCGGAAAAGTCAGCTTTTGTGCCCTCAAAATACGCTCTAGCCGCCACCAAGACTGCGCTGGTAGCTACTGAAACAGTAGCAAACAACTTGGGGCGCCCTGTGCAAACCATCATCGACGCCCGCGGCACACCGCGCTTCAAAGGCGAGGTGGAGCCGCTGGACCCCGTGGCCGGGCACATGCCCGGCGCGCTGAATCGCCCGTTCGCGCAGAACATCGGTGCAGACGGCAAGTTCAAGCCCGCCGCGCAGCTGCGCGCCGAGTTCGAAGCCCTGCTGGGCGGGCGCGACCCCGCCACCGTGGTGCACCACTGCGGCAGCGGCGTGAGCGCCGTGCCCAACATCATCGCGATGGAAGTGGCCGGGTTGGGCCGCACCGCGCTGTATGCGGGGAGCTGGAGCGAGTGGTGCAGCGATCCTTCGCGGCCGTTTGCTCAGGGGCTGAAAACACTTTTTGAGTTGGCTGGCGAGCGTGCCGGGCGTCCGCGTCGTGTCCACTTCGCATCTCGCGGGCGGCTGGGTTTGTTGTTTGAGGTTACTGCATTAACGCTGCTTTTGGCGCGCGGATTAGGTGGGAGCCGCGAACAGCTTCGTTGCCCCGTCGCAGCCACCCGACACGCCTGCGGAGGTGGCCCGATCGGGTTGGAGGAAAAACCTTCACGCGGCCAATTGCTATGGATATAGGAGCTACTCACGCATAGCTGAAAAGGGCTAAGGCTATATTTCTACTGAATTCAAGAAAATTGTTTCTGCAAAGAACGAACACCTATGGCGCGGTATTAGAAAAGACGGGAGCAGAGCCTACTTTGACCAACCTGTAATCAATGTACTTCTCAACGATGTTCCATGTGTACAAAAACAAGCTCTGGCGCTCTTCATCACTTAGGGGCTTAGGGATTCCATGTCTCGCTGGAAAGGCATGGGCGCGCAACGGCTCCATGTCTTCCTTTGAAGACCCTACCGCTTGGGCCATGGCCTTCCATTGCTCCGATTCAGACAGGTTGGTGTCAAAGGACTGCCTCAGTGATTCAAGCGCTCGAAAGCAGTAAAAGGCGGTGTCGTCGAGGCGCTTTATGGCGAAAGAGAGATCCGCAAGGCAACGGCGTAGGAATATGGCTTCGCCGCCGAAGCAGAGCGGAAAGATGGCATTAACAAGCGCTCCGAGGTCTCTACCAGTTGCTCGATCAGTGAGGACTGGAATGTCGATACCAAAGATCTGTGTTGATGCCAAGCTCTCATCAAATGCTTTCGTTATCTCGATGTCGTAACCGTACCCCATCAGGAACCCTGCCACGCTAGTAACAAACTCTGTTTCAGAACGCACAAGGTTGCGCAAAGTGAAGACGTTCGGCTCGTCGCTTTCGACGGCAACCGTGATCTGGCTCTGCCAAATATTGAGACTCAACGACGCGTACACCGCGCCCGTCGGTCCAACGATCTGCGAATGCACGTTGCTGACGCTGAGTGGCGCACGCTCTGGAAGTACGACTCCTGAGAAAAAGATACGTGACATATTCAGTTTGCTCTAACTTTGATTACTCATTTAAAACCGCGAAATAAATTTGAGCGTTGCTAGGCGACATGGCCATATGTTTTGGAATTTCTAATGCGCATCAATCACTTAGCGTTGGCAACAGCCCAACTGTACAGACCTAAGGAAATTTATCCCCGTCCGGTAGTCAACAACGGCTATGCACTTGCTTAAGTATTCAGCTAGAAGTAAGATTCTTACATTAAAAGTAAGAATCATGAAAATCACCAGCAAAGGTCAGGTCACCATTCCGCAGTCGGTTCGCGAGCAGGCGGGGCTGCATCCGCACAGCGAGGTGGAGTTTGAAGTGCGCGCCAATGGTGAGGTGGTGATTCGCCCGGTCACGCAGCCTGCCGCCAGCCTGCGAGCCGCGTTTGAGCGGGTGCGGGGCAGCGCCAACGCCAGCGAGTTCAAGGGCATGGGCACAGACGAGTTCATGGCCTTTCTGCGGGGTTGACCGCCATGCCGAGCACAAAACGCGAGGTGCGTGAGCCTGACGCACGTTATCTGGTTACGCCCGCCGTCACCGGCACGCTGGTGGACAGCTGCATCCTGATCGATGTGCTGGCCGACGACCCGCAGTGGTGTGAGTGGTCTTTGCAGCAACTGGACCGCTGCGGCCAGCAGGCGCCGCTGGTCATCAACCCGATCATCCTGGCCGAGGTCAGCCCGCGCTTTGAGCGCGCCTCGGACCTGGAGGCTGCGCTGGTCGCGTTACCGCTGGTGCGCCAAGCCTTGCCGTGGGACGCCGCGTTTCTGGCGGGCCAGGCTTTCAAGATTTACCGTGGTGCGCTGGGTGCCAAAACGTCGCCGATGCCCGACTTTTATATCGGCGCCCATGCACTGGTAAACGGCCTGCAACTGCTGACGCGGGACGTTGTGCGCTACCGCAGTTACTTCCCCAAGCTGCAGATCGTGGCACCCTAGTTGCTATATATTTAATAGCTATTCACGCATATTCCACGAGGGCTGGAGGCCTAAAAAGCACTATAAAAGGCCTAAAACAACCCTGAAATCTTTCCGTCGTCATCAATGTCAATGCGCATGGACGACGGCTCTTTGGGCAGGCCCGGCATGGTCATGATGTCGCCGCAGATCATCACCACGAACTCCGCGCCGGCGGCCAGTCGCACCTCGCGGATGTTGACCATGTGGCCCGACGGTGCCGCGCGCAGCTTGGGGTCGGTCGAAAACGAATATTGCGTCTTGGCCACGCACACCGGGTAGTGGCCAAAACCATCTTCCTGCAGCTTCTGGATTTTGGCCCGCACTGACGAGTCTGCCGAAATGTCGGATGCACCGTAAACCCTGGTGGCGATGGCTTTCATCTTCTCCCACAAGGTGTCTTCGTCGTTGTAGACAAACCGCATGTTGGCCGTGCCTGACTCGGCAAGTTTCACCACCATACGTGCCAGCTCTTCTGCGCCAGCCGAGCCATCGGCCCAATGGCGTGCGACCACCACCGGCACACCCTGGCGGTCCATGTTGCGGCGCAGCAAGTCCAGCTCTTCCTGCGTGTCGGACGTAAAGTGGTTGATCGACACGACGCAGGGCAAGCCATAGCGGTGGCGTATGTTGTCCACGTGCCGCTCCAGGTTGGCAATGCCTTTTTCCAGCGCGGCCAGGTTGGGGGTGTTGAGGTCTTTGGCGTCCACGCCGCCATGGTGTTTGAGGGCGCGCAATGTGGCCACCACTACCGCCACATCTGGGCGCAGGCCGGACTTGCGGCATTTGATGTCGATGAATTTTTCAGCACCCAGGTCAGCACCGAAGCCGGCCTCGGTCACCACATATTCACCCAGCTTCAGCGCCGCTTTGGTGGCGGTAACGGAATTGCAGCCATGGGCGATATTGGCAAACGGGCCGCCGTGGATGATGGCCGGGTTGTTCTCCAGCGTCTGCACCAGATTCGGCTTGATCGCCTCTTTCAGCAGCGCCGCCATGGCACCGTGCGCCTGCAGGTCACGCGCGCGAATGGGCTCCAGCAAACGGGTGTAGCCCACGATGATGTTGCCCAGCCGCTCTTTCAAATCCTTGCGCGAGGTGGCCAGGCAAAAGATGGCCATCACCTCGGAGGCCACCACGATGTCGAACCCGTCTTCGCGCGGAAAGCCGTTGCCCGGCCCGCCCAGCCCGATCACGGTGGAGCGCAGCGCGCGGTCGTTCATGTCCATCACGCGGCGCCAGACCACGCGCCGGAAATCAAAGCGCAGTGTGTTGCCGTGGTGAATGTGGTTGTCGATCAGCGCGGCCAGCAGGTTGTGCGCCAGCGCAATGGCGTTGAAGTCGCCGGTGAAATGCAGGTTGATGTCTTCCATCGGCACCACCTGCGCATAGCCACCCCCTGCGGCGCCGCCCTTCATGCCAAACACCGGGCCCAGCGACGGCTCGCGCAGCGCAATCACGGCGCGCTTGCCGATGCGGTTCAGTGCATCGCCCAGGCCAACGGTGGTGGTGGTCTTGCCCTCGCCTGCCGGCGTGGGGCTGATTGCGGTAACCAGCACCAGCTTGCCATCGGGCCGGTGCGACTGCTTGTCCAGCCAGCCCAGGTCAATCTTGGCCTTGTAGTGGCCGTAGGGCTCCAGCGCTTCGGGTGGAATGCCCAGCCGGTCCTGGGCCAGCGCCAGAATGGGTTTGAGAGTGGATGCTTGCGCGATCTCGATGTCCGATAAGGCCATGCTGTCTCCTTTGTTGTTCGTCACCCACTTTGCAAGTGGGCGCCGCAACAATGTACCGCATTCAAGCCTGGTCTCAGTGAGCGGGCTTGCGCCTGACCCAGTTTGACAGGCGCCGGATCAGGTGCTCAAAGTCGTCCATCACGGTGAACACGGAAGGAATCACCAACAGACTCAAAACCGTGGACGTCATCAGCCCGCCAATCACGGCAACCGCCATCGGGCTGCGAAAGCTCGAATCTGCAGCGCCCAAGCTCATGGCCAGCGGCAGCATGCCCGCGCCCATGGCCAGCGTGGTCATGATGATGGGGCGCGCACGTTTGTGGCAGGCATCCAGCAGCGCGTCAAAGCGGCTCATGCCATGGTCGCGACGTGCCACGATGGCGTATTCCACCAACAGAATCGAGTTCTTGGTGGCAATGCCCATCAGCATGATCAGGCCGATCAGCGACGGCATCGAAAAACTCTTGTCGGCAATCAGCAGCCCCACGAACGCGCCACCAAGCGACAGCGGCAAAGCAGCCAGAATGGTGAACGGGTGCAAAAAGTCCTTGAAGAGCAGCACCAGCACGATGTAGATACACAGCACGCCAGTGAGCATGGCCAGGGCAAAGCTGGCAAACAGTTCACCCATCACTTCGGCATCACCCAGCGCCAGCTGTTTCACGCCGGCCGGCAGGTTCTGGATGGACGGCAGCTTTTCAACCATCGCCGTCACATCGCCCAACGGCGCACCGGACAGCTCCACCTCAAAGTTCACGTTGCGCGCACGGTTCAGGCGGTCAATCACCGCAGGGCCGCCCGTCATCTCCAGCGTGGCTACCTGGCTCAGCATCACCGGGCCCTTGACGCCCGGCACGGCCAGACGGCCCAGCACATCCAGATCCTGGCGGGCGGCATCTTCCAGCTTGACCACGATGGGCACCTGACGTTGCGAGAGGTTGAGCTTGGACAGCGCCGCGTCGTAGTCACCCACCGTGGCAATCCGCAGCGTCTCGCCGATGGCGCTGCTGGTCACACCCAGATCCGCTGCACGGGCAAAGTCCGGGCGCACGGCAATCTCGGAGCGGATCAGGCTGGCACTGGACGCAATGCTGCCCAGGCCGGGAATGGTGCGCAGGTCTTTCTCCACCGCAGCAGCGGCAGTGGCAAGCGCTTGCGGGTCTTCGCCAGTGAGCACGAGCTGATATTTTTCACCCGAGCCGCCCAGCCCTACCTTGCTACGCACACCGGGCAGATCCGACATGGCTGTACGAATATCGTTCTCGATACCCTGCTTGCGCGGGCGTTGACCGCGTTCGTCCAGCAACACCGTCAGCGTCGCCTTGCGCACTTCCGATGCACCTTGCGGCGCAAAGGGGTCAGTCCCTGCTGCACCACCGCCAACCGTGGTGTAAACGCTCCTCACGTGATCAACCTTGGCAACCAGCAAACGCGCCGCCTCCGCGGCCACCCGTGTCTGGGCGAGCGTGGAGCCGGGAGGCAGCTCAATGTTCACCTGGGTTTGCGAGTTGTCATCCGGCGGAACAAAGCCAGTGGGCAACAGCGGAATCAACATGACGGAGCCGACAAAAAATGCACCCGCCGCGCCCATGGTGATCCATCGGTGTTTCAACGCCCACGCGCTCCAGATCATGTAACGGTGCATCCACCAGGGCTCCTTGTGCTCGCGCGGGCTGCGCTTCATGATGTAGGCAGCCATCATGGGCGTGAGCACCCGTGCCACCACCAGCGAGGCAAATACGGCCAGTGCCGCCGTCCAGCCAAACTGTTTGAAGAATTTACCGGGAATGCCGCTCATGAAGGCCGTGGGCAAAAACACCGAGATCAGTGTGAAGGTGGTAGCAATTACGGCCAGGCCGATCTCGTCCGCTGCCTCCATGGCCGCCTGAAAAGGTGTCTTGCCCATGTTCAGGTGGCGCTCGATGTTTTCAACTTCCACAATGGCGTCGTCCACCAGCACACCCACCACCAGCGAGAGCGCCAGCAGCGTCACCACATTGATGGAAAAGCCCAGGTAGTACATGCCAATGAATGCCGGAATGGCCGACAGGGGCAAAGCGACTGCCGACACAAACGTGGCGCGCCAGTTGCGCAAAAAAAGCCACACCACGATCACCGCCAGAATGGCACCCTCGTACAGCAACGTCATGGAGCCGTCGAACTCTTCTTCCACCGGCTTCACGAAATTGAAGGCTTCCGTCAGCTCAATATCAGGGTGCTGCGCTTTCAGCTCCTTGAGCGCAAGCTGTACTTCGGCCCCGACCTCCACTTCAGAGGCGCCTTTGCTGCGGGTGATTTCAAACCCCACCACCGGCACGCCATTGAGCAGCGCCAATGCGCGCGGCTCGGCCACGGTATCTTTCACCGTGGCGACCTGGTCCAGACGCACGCGCTGGCCGTTGCTCAACGTCAACTCCAGGCGCGCCAGTTCTTCCACCGTTTTCACAGTGGCCAGGGTACGCATGGGCTGCTCGCTGCCGCCCAGATCGGCACGCCCACCTGCGCTCTCGGTTTGCACCTGGCGCAGCTGGCGCGATACATCGGCTGCCGTAGCGCCCAGCGACTGCAGCTTCATGGGGTCCAGCGCCACATCCACCTGACGGCTCACACCACCCACCCGAACTACCGAGCCCACGCCCTTGACACCCAGCAGGCGGCGCGCCACGGTGTTGTCCACAAACCAGCTCAGCGCCTCGTCATCCATGTTCGCCGAGCGAATGGTGAGCGCCAGAATGGGCGAGCCCGACAGATTGATCTTGCTCACCACCGGATCGCGCACATCCGAAGGCAAATCGCTGCGCACACCCTGCACGGCTGATCGCACATCGTCCACGGCTTCCTGCGTGGGTTTTTCCAGACGGAACTCGGCGGTGATGGTGACACCACCGTCCTGCACCTTCGTGTAAATGTTTTTCAGACCTTGCAGCGGTGCAATGGCGTTTTCGATCTTGCGGGCGACTTCGGTTTCCAGCTGCGCAGGCGCAGCACCGGGCAACGAAGCCGACACGGTGACGGTAGGCAGTTCCAGATCAGGAAAGTTCTGTACCTTCATGGATTTGAAGGACAGTACGCCGGCAAATGTCAGCATGACAAACAGCATCACCGCCGGAATCGGGTTTTTGATCGACCACGAGGAAACATTCATCATCTGGAATGCTCCTTATTTAGCAGCTGCAGGCGCGGCGTCAACCACGCGCACCAGATCGCTGTCGCTGAGGAAACCGGCACCACTGGCGACTAGGCGGTCTTCGGGCTTCAGGCCACCCAGGATTTCGACCTGATCACCCAGCAGGCGGCCAGTCTGCACCTTCAATTGGGCAACGCGGTTGTCCGGGCCCACGCGGTAGACATAGCTGAAGCCATCTCGCACCACCACGGCCGTCTGCACCACGGTCAGCGCACCCGAGCTGCCCAGTTCAAACTCACCCCGGGCAAACATGCCCGGCTTGAGATCACCAGGCGTTGCCTTGCCGGCAGTCACAGGCCCCAGCAGGTCCACATAGACCAGACCGTTGCGGGTTGCCGCGTCCACCGTAGGCGACACCATGCGAACCTTGCCCTTGTACTGTGCACCACTGGGAGAGGTCACCACCACACCAGTGCCCGCTGCGATACGGCCCAATTCAACCGACGTCACTTCGGCACGCCACTCCAGCCGACCCTGACGGATCAGGCGAAACAGCTCGGTGCCATTTCCCACCACCGAGCCCACTGTGGCGCTACGTGCCGAAATAATGCCGCTGTCTGGCGCCAGTACGCGGGTGTGCCGCAGGCGCAGTTGCTGGGAGTCCAGTTGCGCTTTCGCAGATTCCACACGCGCTTTGGCGGTCAGCTCGGCAGTCAGATACTGGTTCACCTGTTGCGCGCTCAACGCGCCGGTGCCCTGAACGGTGCGGGCACGATCTGCGTTGGCAGTTGCCTCTGCGGCATTGGCGGCAGCTTCGGCCGCAGCGGCACGGGCCAACGCCACATCAGCCTGTACGCTGTCCGCCGCGAAAGTGGCCAGTAACTGGCCGCGCTTCACGCTGTCACCCACGCTGGCGTGCAATTCCTGCACCCGCAACCCATTGGTTTCAGCACCCACACTGGCCTCCTGCCAGGCCAGCACACTGCCGTTGGCCGAGAGTTTGATGGGTAGCACACCGATGTGTGCCTGCGTGATGCTGACCGTGAGCGCCGGTTTCTGCGACACAACCGGAGCAGCCGCAGCTGGTTTGGTCGCATCCGCTGCGCTGGATCGCGATGCATACAGGCCAAAGGCTCCCGCTGTGATGACAAGGGCGGCGATCAGACCGAGGGTCAATGGTTTGAATGGAGGACGGTTCATGGTGTGCAACGTTTTGGCAGTTGATGTTTGTATTGATTTATTGGGTGTTGAGCGTAGGTGCGCCTGGTGTCCATCCACCACCCAGGGCGCGGTAAAGCGAAACCCAGGCGCGATTGCGCTCCAGCTGCAGTGAAACCTGTGCGGATTGCGCGGCCAGCGCTGTGCGTCTGGCATCCTCCAGCTCCACAAGACTGGCCATGCCATTGGTATAACGAGCCTGGGTGGCGGCCAGCGATTCGTTGTAGCCAAGCGTTGAGGTCTCTGAATCCAGACGACGCGCGTCTGTACTTTGCAGGTTGACCAATGCCTCTTCCACTTCGCGCACAGCCTGACGAACCTTGCTGTTGTACAAGGCAGCTGCTTCCACGTAGCGCGCCTTCGCCGCATCCACGTTGGCGGCACGCTGGCCGCCGTCAAACAGGGGCAGGGACAGGGCTACAGGTCCGATGGACCAGGTGGTCAGGTCTGAGCTCACACCACCCGTGGTGTAGCGTAGCGCGCCAATGGAACCACTCAGGCTCAGGCGCGGGTAACGCTGTGCCTGGGCAGCCCCCACTTGCGCACTGGCGGCAGCAACTTCGCGCTCCGCAGCAAATACATCGGGGCGCTGAGCCACTGTTTGTGCAGGCACGTTTGCTATAGAAACAGGAGCTGCTTGCGCAGGTCTGGCGAGGGCTGATGCCAGTTTTTTCCTTAAAGCAGGCTCTGGAATTGCAGTCAGGGCAACCATGGCCTTGGTGTCCAGATCACATTGCGCCTGCTGCTGGGTAACGCGGCTGTTGCTCTCTGCGGCACTGGCACGCGCCAGCGCAGCCAAGGCCGGCGCTGTGAATCCGGCCTTGGCGCTGATATCGGACAGGCGAGCAGTCTCGCGACGGGACTGCGCATCCGCCTGGGTAACTGCCAGCAGCTGATGGCAGGTGCGCAAGCTGTAGTAAAGGTTGGCCACTTCCGCCGCAATCGATACGCGGGCGTCATGCCACTGGGCCTGACTGCCTTCAAACTGCGCTTGTGCAGCATTGCTTGCACTGCGATTGGCGCCAAACAGATCCACTTCCCACGATGCCTGCAAACCACCCTGCACACTGGTGGCCAGTGGCACACCTGGCTGGGTCACACCACGGCTGGCAGAAAGAGAGGCGTCCAGTCGCGGGCCCAGCGCGGCGTCTGACGCCACGCGGCTCGCGCGCGAGGTTTCAATGCGCGACAAGGATTGCGCAATCGATGGGCTGACCGTCTGCGCGGCATCAATCAGTTCCACCAGAACAGGATCACCCTGCCGCTGCCACCACTGGGCCAGAGAACCCACATCGCCTTGATGAGGCAAAGGTGCCTGCCAGCCCTCCGGGAGGGTGAAAGCCGCAGCCGCAGCAGGAGGCTGTTGCGTCGCGCAACCGACCAGCACAAAGGAAGCACAACTGGCAACGATCAAGGGCAGGAATTTCATGGTCATTTTATTTTTCGGCAGAGGCAATTTGTTGGCGTCGACCGGTTTCAGCGGCGACCATGGCCAGCGCGTAATCAACCAGCCGGTCGGCGTAATGGTCAATCGCTTCCGGTGAGGCAATCAAGTTGGGCCGGATAGCGGCAAACACGTCGCTGCCAATCTGAAGCATCATGCCCAGCCCAGCCACGGAAAACGCCAGACGGTGAATATCATCATCAGCCTCGGTGACGCCCATATGACGGCACAGCACGCGGACCAGTGCCGAGTGGGCGGGCTTGATGCTGCAGTCGATCTCGTCGCGCCAGACGCCGGTGGGTTCCAGCATTTCGCGGAAATGCAGTTTCATGCAGGCCTGTATCAGATGGCCCTGCTTCAGCGGCTCGGTAAAACCAATCAACATGGCCCGCAATGCCTGCGCAAGCCCCATATCCGGCTGATCGAAGAGAGTGAAATCCGAGCCCGGATTGCAGCGTGGATCAATGAACACCGCGCGATACAGCCCTGCCTTGTCACCAAAGTAATAGCTGATCGAGGCAATGTTCACCTGCGCCGCCAGAGCGATTTCCCGGGTGGATGTCTTGGCAAAGCCTTTTTCGCCAAACAGCACCAACGCCGCATCCAGCAGGCGGTTGCGCGCCTCGATACCATCGCTGCGATGACCTTTGGTATCGCCCGGATGGCCGTTACCTCCACTGCCAGCACTGTCCAGTGGACGCGCATCTGAATGTTGCAGAACATGGTTCATGTCTACAACTATATCAGTTAAATCAAACGATTGATTTAACTACCCATAAAATCCCTGTCAAAGCTGGAGGTTAAGCAAACTCCGATCAGTGAATAAACGGCTCGTCGCGGGAAAAGAGGGAAGATCGTCGAAGCAAAAACCTCGTGGTTGTCAGTCGGGCCTCAAGTGCTTAGAACGTTCATCGCGGTAACTAGTCGGGGAACGGGCAATCGCCCCCGATTGCCGACGAGGCTTGGAAGACTGCACCAGTGGAGTCCTGTCGCTGATTTCGGCGAAATCGCTCAAAGTCGCTTTGACAGAGTCAATCCAGTCGGGGCGCTCTTTCGGGGCATCTCGGGAGGCCATGAGCAACACACCGTTCACGATGACGAACACCACCGACCAAGCCGCCACGGCGACTGACAAAACAAACCACACGGACACAGTGTTGTTCCAAATTCTGGCAATGCCCAGAAAGGCACAAAAAAACCATGCGCTATTTGAGAAGGATACCGCTGAAGCCACCTGAGCCCACTCACTCCGCCTCCAGCGCGACACGGGCCTGGATCGTCCCAGTATCGGAAAAACCTGCCGGTGAAGCATAAAGGCATTTGCCGTCAGCAAGCCCACCAAGACCAGTTTCCCTTGCAGCTTTCCATTGCTAAGGTAGGCAGGATTTTTCTCCAATCCCATCCAGACAATAGCGGCACCCGTCAGGTAGAGCAAAGCCAAGGCGACAGAAATCATCACCGTCTCGAAACGCTCGGGCCTCGGAATAACGACCCGGTAACCAAGCACTTTAGCCATCAGGCGCAAGTCAGTGATCACAATCGTACCGATCGATGCACACGTCGCAATCAGATGGAGGTAAACGACAACGGTGTAAGTCATGAATGCTGATAGGGATAAAGCATGGTTAACACGTTAAAGACAAGTGCAATATACATGCCATTATTGCCGAGAACCTTCTTGATTTGTATGACTAAAACAACAATTGAATCATGTGGTTACAGAATTCAGCTAAAGTAATACCTTATTTATATACACCCTATTTGGGACGCTAGACGGTCGCCTTGAGTGGCCTTCGAAACTGCTCGAATATGGAGGCCAGCGGTTGGCAATCAGGGAGCTTTTCAATGCATTTGTCGACATCCATTCGTCGCACAGCCTTCGCGCTGCTGTGCCTGTGTGCAGGGCACTTGCCAGCCTTGGCCCAAACAGAAATTGCAACGTCCAGCCCTGCACTGCATCCCCGGCAGGCTGCCCTGCCCCGTTTGACAGCAGAGGCCTATTTCACCAACCTGAAAAATGGCGACAAAATAGAGACTCCTTATCTGGTGAAGTTTGGACTGTCCGGCGGGTGGGGACTGGCACCCATCGCCAAGGCCGCACGCGCCAAAAGCGGGCATCACCATTTACTGGTGAATCGCCCGCTGCCCCTGAATTTCAAGGAAGCACTGCCCTTCAACGACCAGTACATCCACTTTGGCAAGGGCCAGATGGAAACCGTGCTGACGCTGCCGCCAGGCACTTACACGTTGCGCATGTTACTGGCTAACGAGAAGAGAAGCACTTGCCCCATTTCGTGTACAGCAAGCCCACCACCATCACGGTCATCCGAAAAACCGACGTGGATCCAAAAAGCCTGTCCGTCAAGAGCATCGCCGTGGCAGTGGCCAGCCCGGTTGTCAACTCACCCTTTCGCGTGCAATTTCATGCGTCTGCGTTCAACGTAGCCCACGTATCGCAACAGGAAAAAGACACCGGCCATTTCAGACTGACCGCCATCCCAAAAGATGCTTCCAAAGCGGTGGAACTTGATTTTGTGGAAGGTCAGACCGAAGTCTGGCTGTCACCTCCGGCTGGTGACTACACCCTGAAGCTGGAACTGGTTGACAACTTGACGCCGGGCAAGGTGCTAGCTGGCCCGGTGACCACAACCGCCAAGGTGCAATAAGCGCGCGCAGAGGCCAATCAGCCCCAAGAGCCGGAGTCAATGCCCATGCGCCAGACCACTCACCACCGTCACCAGCGCAATGCCGGCGAATAGCCAGGCAACCTGCGTGGCGGTTTCCCGAGCGGTCAATCGCTTTTGCAGTTGCGGAATCAGGTCGGCCAGCGCCACATAAACAAAGCTGCTGCTGGCGACCACCAGAAAGTACGGCAGGTAATCCTGCAACTGCTCCACCAGCCAGAAGCCAGCCAGTCCGCCAAGGGCCGTTACGGCACCAGCCAGCGAAACCTTGACCAGCGCCATCTGTTTGTTGCTGGAACCCGAGCGCAGCACCATCAAATCGCCCATGTGATGAGGGACTTCGTGAGCCAGCACGGCCAGTGATGCGATCACACCCAGCCGAACATCAGCCATGAAGGCCGAAGCAATGAGAATGCCGTCACCAAAGCAGTGCACGCTGTCACCGGTAAGGACCGCCCAGCTGCCGGATTTGACCGGAGTCGCCGCGTGCGAGTGGCCATTTGCATCGTGGTCGGCGTGGCTGGAGTGGTCATGCCCCGAGTGATGACCCGAGCTGCCGCTGTCATGATGGTGCTCGTGTCCGTGGTGCCACAGCTCGGCCTTGTCCAGCAGGAAGAAAAACACCAGGCCAATCAGCAGCGTCATGAATAAATCATCGGCACCAGCCTGGCTTTCAAACGCCTCTGGCAGCAAGTGCATGAAGGCCGTAGCCAGCAAGGCGCCCGCTGCCAGGCTGAGCATGTGCTGCGTGTAGCGGGCCAGCACGCCAAAGCTCAGCAACGCCGCCAGCCAGACACTGCCAATGCCAGCAGCCAGGGTACCCATCACAATTGCTATTAAAGTCATAGCTGGTTACGCATATTCCAAGAGGGCCAGAGCCCAAAAACATCAATAAAAAAGCCGCCTTTCGGCGGCTCGTGGCACCAAGCCGGTATTGTCAACTCAAGCCACGCCGTTCGCCTTGAACCATTCAATGCAGCGTTTGAAACCGTCTTCGGCCGCTTCCTTGCGGTAGCTGGGCCGGTAGTCGGCATGAAACGCGTGCGGAGCGTCAGGGTACACCACAAACTGCGCGGCTTTGGACGCAGCGTTACCCGTGGCCAAAGCTGCTTTCATCTTATCAAGCGTGTCAAGAGGGATGCCACCGTCTTTTTCGCCATACAGGCCAAGCACGGGCGCCTTCATGCTGGCAGCCAGGTCGATCGGGTTTTTCGGCATGAGGTCATTTGGCGTGCCCACCATGCGGCCGTACCAGGCCACACCTGCCTTGACCGGGCCCTGCGCCGCGTACAGCCAGGTGATGCGCCCGCCCCAGCAAAAGCCGGTAACCGCCACTTTGTCGCGGTTGCCACCATTCGCGCCAGCCCATTTCACGGCGCCATCCAGATCAGCCATCACCTGGGCATCGGGCACCTTGTTCACCACTTCCGCGATCAGCTTGGCGATCTCGCCGTATTTCGTGGGGTCGCCCTGGCGGGCATACAGTTCGGGCGCGATCGCCAGATAGCCGGCCTTGGCGAAACGCCGGCAGGTATCGGCAATGTACTCGTGCACACCAAAAATTTCCTGAATGACCAGCACGACCGGCAGATTGGTCTTGCCTTCAGGCGCAGCGAAGTAGGCCGGCACCTTGAAGCCACCCACGTCGTAGCTTACTTCGCCGGTTTTCAGACCTTCCGACGATGTCTTGATGGCCGTCTGGGCCATGATGGGCATGGCTGTAGCGGCGTAGCCAACACCCAGCGCCACTTTGAGCGCCGTGCGGCGTGTGGCGCCCTGCTCGGTGGTCTGGCCGGGAACCAGGGAGTTGAATTCAGATTTCAGGTCTTCGCGCAGCATGGAAAGTCTCCAGAGGGTTGAAAATGCAACCGGTCTGAGTCTAGGCAAGATGGGAAGTTCTGTTGGAGCGCAGGGTTATCTATCGGGTAAACCCGTACAACCTCAATCCACCAATGGTGAAGCTGGCAACCCTCGCAAATCAGCACGCGATCGGACACCCAGCTTGGCCAGTACTTTGGAGGCATGGTGCTCGATTGTTCGCACAGATCGGTTAAGACGGTTCGATATGTCCGCATTGCTCATGCCATTGGCAAGGAGCTCATAAATCTGCAGTTCACGGGCTGTCAACCCCGAGTCATTGTCCCTCGCGGCCGCGTATGGACCACGCTTGATGCCACGAACCCCCTGCGTGCGGGCCTGTGCGCGTCAGGTCAAGCGCCAGGTGAGCACCTTGCTGCGGCAACAGGTCGGCGGCCTGCTGCAAATGTGTACCACCGCATCGCATCAGGCACACGGCCTGCTCGAAACGCCCGCCCAGCAATTCCCACTGGCTGGCCGCTTCAAACACATGACCATCCATTTCCAGCTGGTAAATGGCTGCGACCGGGCTCCCTGCCTGCAAGTTGAGCCCCAATCGATGGCCCCACACCATCAGTTGCCCGGTCAACCAGGGGTCGTCCGCCTTGCATCCATGCGCCCACCCCTGCTCCACAACGCTGCGGGCCATTTCCATTTGACCTCGCAACCAGTAGCCCTCGGCGAGGGCGCGGCAGGTGGGCAAAATCAATTGAGCCTCCCCGACTGCGAGGCTGGTGGACAGGCAGTCTTCCAGCAGGGTCATGGCATCTGGCTCGCCGCTGCGGCTACGGGCAATACCCAGTGCCAGACTGGGCGGCCAGCGCATGACGGCTGTTTGCGCGGGAACGGCCAGCGCCTCCATTGCCAGTTCCTGGGCTTGAGCAAACTGCCCGCGCTCAGCCGCCAGTTGTGCATACAGCCCCATCAGGTAGTAGGTCCATGAATCCAGGTCATGCTCACGATCAAAA
Organism: Candidatus Egaibacter danicus; assembly: GCA_016707075.1. Taxonomy (GTDB): domain Bacteria; phylum Pseudomonadota; class Gammaproteobacteria; order Burkholderiales; family Burkholderiaceae_C; genus Egaibacter; species Egaibacter danicus. The sequence goes on along the minus strand of JADJII010000001.1, from coordinate 353,774 downwards.
TTGAGGCCCTCCTGGCAAAACCGCTCGGCCTCCGCAAAACGACATTGCAGGATCATGGATGAACTCAAATTCGTGTAGGCCCGTGCAGCCTGCTCGTGAAAGCCACCCGCCAACGCGCGCTCCAGGCTTTCCTCCAGCAAGGCTTCACCGCCGGCTTGCCCCGACATCAGCAGCGTACTGCCGAGGTTGTTCAAAGAATGAATCCGGGCTTCAGTGGCCTCCATGTCAATTGCCATTTGCAATGCGCGTTTGCCCCATGTCAAGGCGGGCTCGTAATTCGACGTCAGCATGTACATCTGTGAACGCACGCTGTAAGCCATCGCCAGTTCGGCTGTCGGATCAATACTCTCCAGCACTTCAATCGCCTGGGCTGCCAAAGCGTCAGCCTGCTCTTTTTCGCCGCGATACCAATACAGACGCGACAACCAGCGCAAATTCAGACCCTCACGCTCTTTGTTGCCCAACCGCCGCCATAAGTCAACCGCCCGTTCGCGGGCGGCCAGAACTTCATCGTTGATGGTCAAAGATATTCCAGCTTCGTAGGACCACTTTTCGTTGAGTTCAGCCTGCACCTGCAATGACGCATATTGCGCATGAGAAAGCGCTACACCATAGTGCGCAGCCGCCTCCCGATGGGCGCCCAGGCGGGCCGCATCTGCACCCGCCAGCGGTGCAAACTGGAGCACCTTGTCCACCTGCCCCGCCTGAGCCGCGTGGTACACCAAACGCGCCCTTGTTACGCCGGGGTCGTTCAGCAAAGCCTGCAAAGCGTCGGCGTGCAATTTGCGTCGTCGCTGGGGCAGAAGCATCTCATGAACTGCCAGACGTGCCAGTTCATGGCGGAAACGGACGGTATCCCCATGGATCTGCAAAACACCGACCTTGACGCATTCATCTATAGCATCGTCAATGTTCATTCCAGCGCCCTCTGGTCCATGCCTCACGAGGGCCAGTTCGACATGTCCTGGCGTCACGCTAACCCTTTCACATAACAGCACTGACGAGACGGATAGATGCCGCAGCCGAGCCATTACCGCGTCTTGAACATTGCGTGGCACATCCTGGCCTGCCGAAGCCAGGACCTCGGTGACAAAGAACGGATTTCCATTGGTCTTCTCAAACAGGCCCGCAAATGCCCTGCCGCTTCCCAGCTCAAGCTGATGGACTGCTTGCCTAGATAGCGGAGCAAGGGGCAACCGCTCCACCTGCGAACCGGGTAGCTCTCCCAGAACTGCGAGTAACGGATGGCCGACCGGCAGTTCATCGTCGCGATAAGTCAATACCAGCAACGCCGGGACTCGCGAGATTCTGCGGCCCAAAAACTTGATCAAGTCCAGAGTGGCGTGGTCAGCCCAATGAACATCCTCAAACAAGATCACGGTGAGCGTGGGCGACGCGCTCAAGTCAGCAAGAAAAGCGGCAAAAATCGCCGTTGCGTTATCCGCACCGATAGCCCGCAGCACTGATGGATCAAGCTGGGCTGCAACATCGACGAGTGGGCCTAGCGTTCGCGGCGTAAACAACGAATCACACGCACCCCATAGCACCCGACAACTACCAACCTGCTGTTCCTGGACAAAATGGTCAACGAGCGTGGTCTTGCCAATGCCTGCCTCCCCGGAAAGCAGCAAGGTTCGACCAGCACCCTGGCGCGCTTGTGATAGCGCAGAACGCATCTTTTCAAGAGTTTTCTCGCGTTCCAGCAATAGGCTCGACATCAGCATCCTCCCTTTGAAACATCGTACCCCAGCTATGCCCAGCACGTTCAATGAAATCTTAGACGTCAACCAGGCGTATACGCTTGAAAAATTCTGTGCGTTTTTTACGTAGATGCAATCCGAAAAATAGGTACTGACACCGTATCCCGCATTTCGCCCGCCCCCTACTCTCGCCTTCATCTGCCTTTGCCCCAGCAACTGGCGAACTAAAAGAAAAAGGAGGGATGAAGTGAAAAACCATCTGGCAAATGCCCCAATTTCATACAGCCAAGACTGCTCCACCATGTGGTCTGAAAGGCGCAGACCCGTACCCGGGTGCCACTATCCAACTGCACAGATTGATGTCTGGCGCCTGAAGGACGGTGCAAAAATTACCTTGCGCCCTGTGTTGCCACAAGACAGTCCTTTGCTGGGCAACCTGATGTCGCGACTGTCACCTTCAGCTCGACGAAACCGGTTTCACGGCGCCGTCAACAAGATTCCTGCACAGTGGCTGGACAGGATGACGTGCGTGGATCATGAACAACACGTAGCGTTCGTCATGACCACGACACACAATGGTCATGAGCTGATCATTGCCGACGCGCGCTACTTCGTGAACAAAGAGGGGTCGGGCGATAGCGCGGAGTTTGCCGTGGTGGTGGACGAAAGCTGGCAGCGCCGCGGGTTGGGAGGCCGTGCCATGCAGGCACTGGCCAGCACGGCTGCAGACGCTGGCCTTCGTTGGTTGCAGGGCGACGTGCTGGCGAATAACCAGTCCATGCTCGCCCTGATGCGCAAATGCAATTTTTGCTGCACACCCAACCTCCATGAAGACGGTCTGGTTATTGCCCAGACGTCCTTGAGCTCAGACTCTCAATGCGCTGTCTCAACGTTAAGTGCCCGTCTGCGGCGATGGCTCCCGTGGCATGGTGCAGGCCATCCCTCGAGCAGGGACCAGCAAAAGGGAGGCCTGTATGCCCAATGAAACGCGACCCAAACTGGCAGTGGTGTTGGGCAGTGGCGGCGTGCGCAGCATCGCAGCGCTGGGCATGGTAGAGGTGCTCGCACGCGAAGGCGTGGCACCGGATTTGATCGTGGGCTGCAGTGCTGGAGCCCTGTTTGGCGCGCTTATATCGCTTGGCCACGCGTCACCCGACGCGGTTCAGATTGCGACAAGCCTTTGGACAGCCGAAGTGACGAAGCAGCGACGCTGGCTTGCCATTCCCAAAATGATGTGGCCTCGCCTGGGTCGCTTCGATGCTGACTTCGCGATGCGGGACGACCGCCTGATTCTGGCTCGGCTTCGAACAGCGTTCGGTGATGCCCGTCTGGAAGATCTACGTCTGCCCCTCCGGGTCACGGCGACCGATGCCGCCACTGGGGACGCTGTCGTCATTCACCAGGGTGGCCTGGTGGACGCGCTTCGTGCGAGCATCGCCATGCCCTTCATGTTCGCACCTCAACAGATTGAAGGCCGAAGGGTCATTGACGGCTTCGTGTCGGACCCTTTGCCGGTCAGTGCCGCCAGTGATGCTCAGGCAGTCATCGCGCTGGGCTTTGATGCGCCCATGCCGTATAGCGTGAACGGTCCGTCCAGACTTTTGGCCCAAGTCACTTCGTCCATGACCAACAACTTGATGCGCGCCAGGCTGGCTGCAGCCCAGTCAGGGGGCATGTGTCTGTTACGTGTCACCCCGCAACTTCAGCGCCGGGTGGGTCTCTTCGATACCGATGCGATGCCATACCTGGTCGAAGAGGGTAGACGGGCGACCGAAGCCATGCTGCCCGCGATCTTTGCTCTAGTAGAGCGCAAACCTCATTTGAGAGTGGCTTGACCGTATCCATATCAAATTTGCAACCGCGTTGCCGACGACCAAATACCGTTTGGCGACGCTCATTTTGGGGGAACATTCATGAAAAAACCTGTCAAACCGTACCGGGGTCAGAGCAAATTTCTCAAATATGGCCCTGCAATGATGCTTTGCGCTAGTGTTTTGCTCCCGGTCGCGGGATTCGCTCAAAATACCACCTCATCCGCTCAGGCGCAATTTGCTGAAGCCATGGAAGCCTATGAACGGAACCACTGGATCGAGGCATTCCTGGGTTTGTCCCGTCTGGCGGACAAAGGTGATTCACAAGCTGCGCGCATTGCATTTCAGATGTCGAAATACGGACCTTTTCTGTACAAGACCGAATTCCTGATCACTGGGGTTCAATACGATCAGTGGCGCGCTGCTTCGAAAACCGACCTAGCCGTCAAATGAATTGAGTGTCCGCAGAAATCAGCACTTTCGATAGCAATTTCACATAGGCCCAGACTGTTGGGAGGGAGCCTTAATGCGCTTTGTCCCAATTGGAGCCAACGCCCACTTCGGCCAGCAAGGGAACCTTGAGGTGCGCTACACCTGCCATCAGGCGGGGGATTTCGTGCCTTACCCATTTCACTTCCGAGTCAGGCACTTCAAACACCAACTCGTCGTGCACCTGCATGATCATCTTGGTGCCCCGATTCTCGGCGTCGAGCACCTGCTGCACTTTCACCATGCTGAGTTTGATGAGATCGGCCGCCGTGCCCTGCATGGGTGCGTTGATGGCGGCACGTTCGGCGCCACTGCGCCGCGGCCCGTTGGGTGAATTGATCTCCGGCAGGTACAGCCGACGGCCAAACACGGTCTCCACATAGCCCTGCGCCTTGGCCTGCTGGCGGGTGTTGTCCATGTAGCGTTTCACACCGGGGTAACGGTCAAAGTAACGCTCGATGTAGTTTTTGGCTGCCGTGTTGTCGATACCCAGGTTACGCGCCAGCCCATAGGCGCTCATGCCGTAGATCAACCCGAAGTTGATGACTTTGGCGTAACGCCGCTGCTCGCTGGTGACCTCGCTGGTGGCGACGCCAAACACCTCGGCCGCAGTAGCGCGGTGTACGTCCATACCGTCGTGAAACGCCAGCAAGAGCGCGGCATCTCCACTGATGTGCGCCATGATGCGCAGCTCGATCTGGCTGTAGTCGGCACTGGCAATCACACAGCCCGCAGGGGCCACAAAGGCCTCGCGCACGCGGCGGCCTTCTACCGTGCGGATGGGAATGTTCTGCAGGTTGGGGTCGTTGCTGGAAAGCCGCCCCGTAACCGCCACCGCCTGCGCATAGTGCGTGTGCACGCGCCCGGTGCGCGGATTGGCCAGCTGCGCCAGCTTGTCGGTATACGTGCCCTTGAGCTTGGCCAAGCCGCGGTGTTCGAGAATCTTGGCCGGCAGGGGGAAGTCTTCGGCCAGCTTCTCCAGCACTTCTTCGTCGGTGCTGGGCGCGCCCGTAGCGGTTTTTTTAACTACTGGCAAGCCGAGCTTGGTAAAAAAGATTTCGCCAATCTGCTTCGGGCTACTCAGGTTGAAGGGTTGACCAGCCAGTTCATGCGCTTGCTTCTCCAGTTCCATGATGCGCTGGCCCAGCTCATGGCTTTGCGTAGCCAAAGTCGGCGCGTCAATCATCACACCGTTGCGCTCGATGCGGTACAGCGCTTCGCTGCTGTCCATCTCCAGTTGGTATATGAAGCCCAGCTTGTCGCTGGCCTGAATCTGCGGCCACAACACCAAATGCACATCCAGCGTCTGGTCCGAGTCTTCGCAGGAATACTCGGCTGCTTTGGCGATATCCACCTGGTTGAACGAAATCTGGTGCGCGCCCTTGCCGCACAGGTCTTCAAAGCTGATGCCGCTGCGCCCCAGATGACGCTCCGCCAGGCTGCTCAGGCCGTGGGGTTTGTGCACCTCCAGCACATAGCTTTGCAACATGGTGTCGTGTGCGTAACCCCGAACCTCGATGCCGTGGTTGGCAAACACGTGGCGGTCGTATTTGACGTGCTGGCCCAGCTTTTTCCGGGTACCGTCTTCCAGCCAGGGTTTGAGTCTGGCCAGCACCTCGTCGCGCGGCAATTGCGCGGGCGCATCCGGGTAGTCGTGGGTCAACGGAATGTAGGCTGCCTCCCCCGGAGTCACGCTGAAACTGATGCCGACGATTTCGGCACGCATCTCATCCAGCGAGGTGGTTTCTGTGTCCAGCGCCACTAGATCAGCCGCACAGATTTTTGCCAGCCAGGCATCAAAGGCTTTCCACGTCAGCACGGTTTCGTAAGCCAGCGCTAGCGACGTAGCACGAGACGCTGCAGGCGTCGTGGGTTCCTCAGGCTCATCGAACAGACCGGGCTCGGAACTGCGTTTAATCGCCTTGGTTGCAACGGACTCCGAACTGACAGCGGTGTCGCCACCCAGCGCCTTCGCCAGCCCCTTGAACCCATATTTCTCGTAAAAAACCTTCAAAGCCCCCGTATCTTGTGCGCCAACAGCTATTGAATCCATAGCAGGCAGATCGGGGACCCAGCCATTGAGATCACAGTCAGTCTTGATGGTCAGTAGTTGACGTCCGGTCGGCAGCCAGGTCAGCGACTTGCGCAGGTTGTCGCCCACTGCGCCGGTGATCTTGTCGGCATTGGCCACCACGGCATCCAGCGAACCGTAGGTCTGCAGCCACTTGGCCGCAGTCTTGGGGCCCACCTTGGGCACTCCGGGTACGTTGTCCACCGCATCGCCCACCAGGGTCTGAAAATCCACCATCAGCCGCGCAGGCACGCCGAACTCGGCCTCAACTCCAGCCAGGTCACGACGCCGGTCGTTCATGGTGTCGATGATGGTGATGTGCTCATTCACCAGCTGGGCAAGATCCTTGTCGCCGCTTGACACGATCACCTCAATACCCTGCCGTGCAGCCGCTACGGCAAGCGTGCCAATGACGTCGTCTGCCTCCACGCCCGGCACATCCAGTACCGGCCAACCCATTAGGCGAACCACCTCATGGATGGCAGGAATTTGAGCCCTGAGATCGTCGGGCATGGGGGCACGATGCCCCTTGTATTCCGGGTATATGGCATCACGGAACGTTGGGCCTTTGGCGTCAAATACGCAAGCACCAAAAGTTGCTGGGTAGTCTTTTCGCAACTTTTGCATCATGTTGATCACGATGCGGATGGCACCGGTCTTTTGCACAGTGCCATCGGGCAACGTGGTGCTCATGCTGTCACCACCGGCAAAGAAGGCGCGGTACAGGTAGCTGGATCCATCCACCAGCAGCAGGGTTTTGGGGGTCGTCATAGGGGCATTTTGCCTTCCCGGAGCGGGATGCGGGTGGACCTACAATCCGGTCATGCGCATTGCACACCTTCTGCCCTCCCTTTTATCCCCCTTCGTTGTACTGCTTGGCATTGCCGCCATGCCGGCCGGCTGGGCCCAGCCGGCTGGCACTGCCACTACAGCTGCTGCCACAAGCGCCGTTGGCAAGGAGCCAATAGCTACCCGCCGGGAGAAGCTGGGGCAAACCATCCGCATCGAGGACAGTGGTGCCACCATTGACGAGACCCGGCTGGGCGGCGAAACACAAAGTATCCAGGTCCAGCCCAAAGGGGGCATGCCCCGCTACGAAGTACTGCCCGCCAAGGCAGATGCCCGTGGCGGCACGCGTGTCTGGAAAGTTCTGGGTTTCTGACAACAGGCTGGCGGATTCATGGCGGTTTACACAGAGGTCTCGTTCGAGCAGGCCAGACAATTTCTCGAACCCTTGGGCTTGGGCCAGTTGCAGACTATGGAAGGCTGCAAAGGTGGCATTGAGAACACCAATTATTTCGTGACCACGAACCAGGGCGCTTACGTGCTGACCCTGTTTGAGCGACTGACCTTCGAGCAATTGCCGTTTTACCTGCGTCTGATGAAACATCTGGCCCAAAGCGGTATCCCGGTTCCTGATCCGGCAGCCAACCGCGATGGCGACATCCTGCACAAACTGGTGGACAAGCCTGCCGCAGTGGTCAACCGGTTGCGGGGGAAAAGTGAACTGGCGCCCTCTGGCGAACATTGCGCGGCCGTAGCCAGCACGCTGGCCAACATGCATCTGGCAGCGAGGGACTTCGCCATGGCGCAACCCAATCTGCGTGGTCTGACCTGGTGGAACGAGACCGTGCCCGTGGTGCTGCCCTTTCTGGAGGAACCCCAGGCGACACTGCTTCGGGCCGAACTGGCTTACCAAAATCACATTGCGGCCTCGTCAGCGTTCGCGGCCCTGCCCCGCGGGCCGATCCACGCGGACCTGTTTCGCGACAACGTGATGTTTGAAACGAACCCAGAGGCGCTGGACAGCCAGGGGCTGCCCCGGCTCACCGGTTTTTTTGACTTCTACTTCGCGGGTGTGGACACGTGGTTGTTTGATATTGCCGTATGCCTGAACGACTGGTGTGTAGACCTGCCCACAGGCGTTGCCGACATCACGCGCACCAGCCGCTTCCTGTCTGCGTACGAGACAGTGCGGCCACTGGCCGCGGCCGAGAGACAACTGTTGCCGGCCATGGCAAGGGCCGCAGCCCTGCGCTTCTGGATTTCCCGGCTGTGGGACTTCTATTTGCCACGAGAGGCTTCCATGCTCAAGGCCCACGACCCCACCCATTTTGAGCGGGTGCTGCGACAACGGCTGGCCATGCCGCTCACATTTGACTGTATCGCCCAATGAAACTGAATATCGTTCCAGCCTCTGAAGGCGCTCAATGGGTCAAGCTGGGCATACGGACGTTTTTCCGGCAGCCGCTGGCGCTGTCCGGCCTGTTTTTCATGTTCATGGCCATCGTTTCGGTCTTGAGCATCGTGCCGTATCTGGGGAGTGTGCTGGCACTCGTTCTCCTTCCCGCCTGCACATTGGGCCTGATGGCAGCATCCCGTGAAGCCAAAGCGGGCAAGTTCCCGATGCCATCCATCATGGTCAGCGCATTTCGCGCGGGCACGACCAAGACGCGTGCGATGCTGATGCTCGGGGTCATCTATGCGCTGGGCGTCCTGCTGGTGATGGGTGCCTCGGCCCTGGCCGATGGTGGGCAGTTCGCCCGGCTTTATCTGCTGGGTGGCTCCTTCACGCGGGAGATGGTGATGGAACCTGCGTTTCAATCCGCCATGTGGATCGCCCTCATCCTATACACGCCGTTGTCGATGCTTTTCTGGCACGCGCCCGCGCTGGTGTACTGGCACGATATGCCACCCGTGAAGAGCCTGTTTTTCAGCGGCGTAGTCTGTCTGCGAAATTTCAAGGCCTTTCTGGTATTCGGACTGGCCTGGCTGGCCATATTCCTGCTGGCGGGAGTGATCGTCACGCTGTCTGCAACGCTGATTGGCGGCCCCGAAATCGCCGGTATAGCCATGTTTCCAGCAGCCATGCTGATGGCGGCCATGTTTTTTACATCGATCTACTTCACCTACCAGGCCAGTTTTGAAACCCCGGAAGGAAATGTGCCATGAGTGACCATGTCTTGATGAACCGCACAGAAACCGAGGTGTCGTGGTTTCAGCGGCGCAGCTTCATTCAGGCGGCCGCAGCCTGGGCGGCCATGGGGGGTTATGAAGCTGCCCAGGCGCAATCCCGCAGCAACATTGTGGAGTTGCTGGGCGATGCCCTCGTCAACGGCGCACGCCTGCTGCCGCAGCAAATCATCCAGACGGGTGATGAGATCGTGACAGGCCCACTGTCCAACCTGATCTTCGTGCTGGGCAACTCCTCCTTTCACGTCCGGCAGAACTCACGCCTCAAGGTTGAGCGCGGCAACACACTCAATGCCGTCAGCCTGCTGCGTTTGCTCACCGGTGCAGTAGCCAGCGTATGGGGCCGCGGGCTCAGCCGGCAGATCGTGACACCTACCCTCACGGCAGGCATTCGCGGCACAGGCGTTTACACCGAAGTGTTTGCCAATCAGGACAACCGCAGCTACTTTTGCAATTGCTACGGTACGGTGGACATGGAAGCCCGCGGGGACAGCGTGTTGAGCCGGTCCAGTTACCACCAGGCGTTCTGGGGTGAAGCATCGCCCAAAGAGGGCCGTTACCTGACGCCCGCCAAGGCCATCAACCACACCGATGAAGAACTGGAGTACCTCGCGCGCCTGGTGAACCAGAAGACCGCCTGGCAGGTGATGGGCAAAAAAGGGGTGAAAGACGGCAAGGGCTATATGGAAGACAAACCGGGTCAGGTCCACCCGGCCAGCCCCGGCAACTGAACACCTGTCCGACTATTTGTTTTTCGCTTTGTAGTCGGCAATGGCACGCGCCAGATCCGCATATTCCTCGCAGGTCTTGTTGCCGCAGATCTTCTCCAGTTCAGCCAGATGCCGCTCAGCTTCGGCGGGCTTCCTGTCCATCAAATAGGCTTCGCCAATGTACTCGTGCGCACCGCGGTGTTTGGGGTCCAGCTTCAGCGCAATGTTGTAGTGCTCAAACGCCTTGGGCAGATCGGGCCTGGCCTGTTTGCGGTAGCTGTAGGCCAACAGGTTGTGAGCGTCGGCATTGCGCGGCTCCTCCTTGACCGCAACGTTCAGCTCGGCCAGCGCCGCACGCCAGTTTTGGGTCTTGATCGCACCGCGCGCGTTGCTGATGCGCTCCGCCACAGTGGGCACCACGACTGTGGGCACGTCCGCAGCAAATACGGCGCCAGTAGTCAAAATTGTCAACAAAACCGAAAGTGTTTTCATCTGAAATCCTTCACAACGAATGCGCATGGGCTTCTGGGACCCTGTCTGCGGCTACGGAGTTCCCGTCACCGCGAATTTCAGGGCACCGGCGTCAGTTTGGCCACGCTGAGCGCCAGCCACTTCACGCCGTGACGCGGGAAATTGATCTGGGCGCGGGCATCATCCCCGGTGCCTTCGAGGGTAACCACGGAGCCTTCGCCAAACTTGTTGTGAAACACCTTCATGCCAGCGCGCAAGCCATGGGCTGGTGCTTCTTTCTGCACCGGCACCGGAGGACTGGGAAATGTTGAAAAATCACGTCCAAAAGTGCCTCCAGCCCTCATTCCATATGCGTGACCAGCTCCTGAATTAATAGCACCTGAATAGCCCGACCCGAACCCCTGTGATTTCGGAGTGATCCACTTCAGCGCCGACTCTGGCAACTCGTCAAAGAACCGGCTCTTGATGTTGTACCGGGTTTGTCCATGCAGCATGCGGGTTTGCGAATGGCTCAGGTACAGCCGCTTGCGCGCGCGGGTGATGGCGACGTACATCAGCCGACGCTCTTCTTCCAGACCATCGTGATCGTTCATGGAGTTTTCGTGGGGAAACAGGCCTTCTTCCATGCCGGTGATGAACACGCAGTCAAACTCCAGACCTTTGCTGGAGTGCACGGTCATCAGCTGGATGGCGTCCTGGCCGGCCTGCGCCTGGTTGTCGCCCGACTCCAGCGCCGCGTGGGTCAGGAAGGCCGCCAGCGGCGACAGGGTTTCGCCCGTCTCGGCATCCGGCGCGGGCGCAATGATTTCGAGTTCGTCCACCGGCAAGGCCACCGCATCACGGCCAAAACCCTCCTGGGTGACGAAGCTTTCTGCCGCGTTGACCAGCTCTTCCAGATTTTCGATGCGGTCCGCGCCTTCCCGGTCGGCCTTGTAGTGCTCGATCAGACCACTGTGATCCAGTACCAAATCAATGATTTCGCGCAGCGTCAGCCCTTGCGTCTGCTCACGCAGCACATCCATCTTGGCCACGAAGGCGCCGATAGTGGCCCCTGCCTTGCCGCTCATAGCGCTCACTGCATCGTGCAGCGAACAACCCGTGGCGCGCGCCACATCCAGCAACTGCTCGATGCTGCGGGGTCCAATGCTACGCGCCGGAAAGTTGACGACCCGCTGGAAACTGGTGTCGTCGTTGGGGTTTTCCAGCAGGCGCAGGTAGGCCAGCGCGTGCTTGATCTCGGCTCGCTCGAAAAACCGCTGGCCACCATAGACCTTGTACGGCATGGCAGCATTGAACAGCGCGGTTTCAATCACACGGCTCTGCGCATTGGAGCGGTAGAGCACGGCAATCTCCTTGCGCTCCACGTCGTCGCGCACCAGTTGCTTCATCTCGTCCACCATCCACTGGGCTTCGGCAAAGTCGCTGGTGGATTCAAACACGCGCACCGGCTCGCCCGGGCCCTGATCGGTGCGCAGGTTTTTGCCCAAACGTTTGCTGTTGTGGCTGATGAGTTCGTTGGCCGCATCCAGAATGTTGCTGTAGCTGCGGTAGTTCTGCTCCAGCTTGATCTGGTGTTTCACGCCAAACTCGCGCACAAAGTCAGCCATATTGCCCACCCGAGCGCCACGAAAAGCGTAAATGCTCTGGTCATCGTCCCCCACAGCCAGCACGCTGCCGGTGGGGTTGAAACTGGCTTCTTCCAGCGCGGAGCCGTGCGCGCCAGTGCCCGCCAGCATCTTGATCCAGGCATATTGCAGTTTGTTGGTGTCCTGAAATTCGTCAATCAGGATGTGCCGGAAGCGGCGCTGGTAATGCTCACGGATGGGGTCGTTGTCGCGCAGCAACTCGTAGGAACGCAGCATCAACTCACCGAAATCGACCACGCCTTCACGCTGGCACTGCTCTTCGTACAACTGGTAGATTTCTACCTTCTTGCGGGCTTCATCATCACGCGCCTCAACCATGTTGGGCCGTAAACCATCTTCCTTGCAGCCACTGATGAACCATTGCATCTGCTTGGGAGGAAAACGCTCGTCGTCAATGTTGAACTGCTTCAGCAGACGCTTGATGGCACTCAGTTGGTCCTGCGTATCCAGAATCTGGAAACTCTGCGGCAGATTGGCGAGCTTGTAGTGCGCGCGCAAAAACCGGTTGCACAGCCCGTGGAAGGTGCCAATCCACATGCCACGCACATTCACCGGCAGCATGGCCGACAGGCGGGTCATCATCTCCTTCGCGGCCTTGTTGGTGAATGTCACCGCCATCACACCACCCGGTGACACCTGCCCGGTTTGCAGCAGCCAGGCGATGCGGGTCGTCAGGACACGGGTTTTGCCCGAACCCGCGCCCGCAAGAATGAGGGCATGCTCCGCCGGCAGAACAACCGCAGCGCGTTGCTCGGGGTTCAGGTTGTGCAACAGCGGGGAATCTTGGGTGCTTTCAGGGAACATGCCTGCATTGTAGAAAGCCCGGGAAGCCGGGGTCGGTGTCGTAATGTCCATACACGGGTAGAATCAATCACCGGGCCCAAGCAATTGTGGTCCGGTTTTTTTGGCCGGCCGCAGTCCAAGCGCTCATCTGTTCACAACAGCCTTCTGGAGCTTGGAGACATCATGGAAATTTTTGATTACGACAATATTTTGCTGCTGCCGCGCAAATGCCGCGTGGAAAGCCGCTCGGAGTGTGACGCCGGCGTAGAACTTGGCGGTCGGCGTTTTCGTTTGCCGGTGGTACCGGCCAATATGAAGACCGTGGTGGACGAATCCATCTGCGTCTGGCTGGCGCAAAACGGCTACTTTTACGTCATGCACCGTTTCGATCTGGACAACGTGAAGTTCGTCCAGACCATGAAAGCCAAGGGACTCTACGCATCCATTTCGCTGGGCGTAAAAAAGCCGGATTACGGCACCGTTGACCAACTACTGGCGCTGGGTCTGATTCCCGAATACGTCACGATCGACATCGCTCATGGCCATGCCGACAGCGTGAAGGAAATGATTGGCTACCTGAAGAAAAAAATGCCCGAGACGTTCATCATCGCGGGCAACGTGGCCACACCTGAAGCAGTCATTGATCTTGAAAATTGGGGTGCTGACGCTACCAAGGTAGGTATCGGTCCAGGCAAAGTATGCATCACCAAACTCAAGACCGGTTTTGGCACGGGCGGGTGGCAATTGTCGGCCGTCAAATGGTGCGCCCGCGTGGCAACCAAACCCATCATTGCCGATGGTGGTATCCGCGACCACGGCGACATCGCCAAAAGCATCCGTTTTGGTGCGACCATGGTCATGATCGGCTCGCTGTTCGCAGGCCATGAGGAAAGTCCGGGCCAGACCGTGGAGGTAGATGGCAAGCTGTACAAGGAGTACTACGGCTCGGCCAGCGATTTCAACAAGGGCGAATACAAACACGTCGAAGGCAAACGCATTCTGGAGCCCATCAAGGGCAAACTCCGCGACACCCTGATCGAGATGGAGCAGGACGTGCAAAGCTCCATCAGCTACGCCGGTGGCAAAAAGCTGATGGACATACGCAAGGTCAACTACGTCACATTGGGCGGAGACAACGCGGGTGAACACCTGCTGATGTAGGCCGCCGCATGCCTGATTCCGAACCTGTGCCGGGTAAACGCCACCATCCGGCTACCGCATCGCCACTGGCACCGCTAGGCTTGCCGGTATTCCGGATGTTGTGGTTCACCTGGCTGGCCGCCAACATCTGCATGTGGATGAACGACGTGGCAGCTGCGTGGATGATGACCTCGCTGACCACCTCGCCGATCTGGGTGGCACTGGTTCAAACGGCGTCCACCCTGCCCGTCTTTCTGCTCGGACTGCCCAGCGGCGCGCTGGCAGACATCCTGGATCGCAAACGCTTCTTTCTGATCACCCAGTTCTGGGTGGCAGTCGTGGCGATATTGCTGTGCATCACCATTCTGGCAGATGTGATGACGCCAACACTGCTGCTGGCTCTGACCTTTGCCAACGGTATCGGTCTGGCGCTACGCTGGCCAGTATTTGCCGCCATCGTGCCAGAGCTGGTGCCGCGGCATCAGTTACCGGCGGCGCTGGCGCTCAACGGCATTTCAATGAATGCCTCACGTATCGTGGGACCACTACTGGCTGGCGCATTGATTGCCAGTCTGGGCAGTGCCTACGTCTTCATGCTCAATGCGGCGCTGTCACTGGTGGCCGCGTGGATCATTTCTCGCTGGCATCGCGCACCGACTCACCAACCGCTGGGTCGGGAAAAGCTGTTCAGTGCCATGCGTGTGGGCTTGCAGTTTGTGGGGCAATCGTCCCATCTGCAGGGCGTCCTGGTCCGGATTTCCCTGTTTTTCTTTCATTCCACAGCCTTGATTGCCCTTCTTCCTTTGGTGGCACGTGGCCTGCAAGGTGGTGGCGCGGGTACTTACACGTTACTGCTGGCCAGCATGGGTGCCGGTGCCATCATGGCGGCGCTGTTTTTGCCCCGCTTGCGTCAGCAGTGGTCACGTGACGGTTTGGTGGCCAGGGGGGCAACCCTGCAGGCAGTGGCGATGGCCGTTGTTGCCTTTTCGACTGATGCTCTGGTTGCGGTGCCCGCCATGTTTGCGGCTGGGATGGCCTGGATTACCACGGCCAATTCATTGAGTGTGTCGGCCCAGATGGGCTTGCCAGATTGGGTGCGGGCACGCGGCATGTCGATGTACCAGATGGCCATCATGGGCGCGAGTGCTGCGGGGGCAGCCATTTGGGGCCAGGTTGCCACGCTCGGCACGGTACAGACCAGCCTGTTGATAGCCTCAGCGACGGGTGCCATCACCATGCTGCTGGCCAACCGGTTGATGCCCGTCACCGGTGTAGAGGAAGACCTGACACCCTCCAACCAGTTCAAGGTACCAATAGCCGACACCCCACCTGAAACCGGGCATGTGGTAGCTACCATCGAATACCAGATAGATCCCGCAAAGGCAGTAGATTTCCGGGTCCTGATGCAGAAAAGCCGGCGTAGCCGTTTGAGCCACGGTGCCTTGTCCTGGGAGCTGCTGCGCGATATCGGCGACCCGGGTCGTTTTGTCGAGCAGATCGTTGATGAATCATGGACTGACCATCTGCGACGGTTCGAACGCCTTACTGCAGCCGATGTCGCCTTGCGGGACCGCAAGCTGGCTTTTCATATCGGGGATTCGCCACCGGTAGTGAAACGCTGGGTGGTGGAGTCCACCATACGAGACCCGGGAACCTGATGCACGGCGGACAGGCTAGTTGAACAACAAGTCGCCTGCCATGTGATGCAGGGGATGTGCGGGCGCAACCAGTGCCTCCAGAATGCTGAAGTGGTTCAGGCCCGGCAAGGTTTCACAAACGGGGACCACCTGAAGGCCCCAGGCGGTACGAATCAACTGGTTTTGCCGCAGAAATTCAGCACTTTCCTGGCCACCCGCCACAGAATAGAGAATCCCGCGACCATCCACGACAGATGGATGGGGCAACCAGGCCGGGCTAGTCATGGCAACCTGTTCCGGGGTGAGGTGGAGAGAGTCTTGCAGAAACGGCGTATGCATCACCGACTCCAGCTCGTACAAGCCCGAAATCGATAGCGCATTTTTTACGAGACAAGCTGGCAAGTCCCGCTCATACGAAGGCCATTTGCATGCCAGCAGCATGGCAGCCAAATGGCCACCCGCCGAGTGACCCACCACCGTAATTCGACCAGGGTCTCCACCATGCGCCGAGATATGGCGCCAGACCCATGCGAGGGCTTTGACCATCTGCATGGTGATGTATGGAACGGTCACTGGCCCGGATGGCGAACCAGGACACAGCGCGTAGTTGGGCACCACGACACAGGCGCCCTTCCGGGCAAAAACGGGTGCCACAAAGGAATGGTCCGCCTTGTCCAGACTGCGCCAATACCCCCCATGCAGGAAGACCAGCACCGGCGCCGGGTTGCGCCCTGCCTCCTCCCCGGGCGGAAATATGTCCATCGTCTCGCTTTGGCCGCTGCCGTAAGCCACGTCCAGTGCGCATGGCAATTGCGCTCGGGCCCGCGCGGAGTCCCGCTGCCAGCGTTCGATGTGAACCGCAAATTCCGGAACCAGTGCCCGGTTGTTGTACATGTGGTCCAGCCAGACCGGGTTGTAGTTTGTCATGGTCCGATTCCTTTCTGGATGAAACGGTTTTCAGAGCCTGATCTTGGCACAAATGCAGGAGCTTCCACGTCTACCCATTCCTGTCTCAAACTGCTAATATGCCATCCATTGTTGGGGGGTAGCTCAGCTGGGAGAGCGTCGCGTTCGCAATGCGAAGGTCGGGAGTTCGATCCTCCTCCTCTCCACCACAATGCCTGGAAACATGATGCAGGTCAAAAAGGACCTCTGCTTGTGGCTCTATATTGACTGCTTGCTGATTCCCTGAAAAGGTGACCGACTGTGACCACAAACCCCACCGACCTGAATTTCGACGCACCACTAACCAACTTTTCCCACTGCCACGTGGGTATCCTGAACCACCTGGATAGTTTTGGTGAACTGCCAGCACTACTCGCCCCAGCAGCCCGCGCCCGCATGATCGCAGAAGACACCGTGGCATTCTTCCGGGCTGCAGTTTATGAACACCACTCTGAAGAGGAGCGCGAACTGTTTCCGGCCGTACTGGAAAGCGCCGTCAAGGGAGCCGAGCGCGACAAAGTAAAGAACCTGGTGGAACGGTTGACACAGGAACACCGCGACATTGAGCTTCTGTGGTCGCATCTGGAGCCGCAGCTCAAGAAATTGGCCAAGGGACAGGTAGCGAACCTGGACCCCTCATCCATTGAACAACTGGTCTCCAAATACAAGGCACATGCCAGATTTGAAGAAGAAGAGTTTCTTCCCTTGTCCGAAAGCATACTCAGTCGCAACAGCAACCACATGGCTGCACTGGGGCTGTCACTGCACATGCGGCATACGCCGCATGTAGTCGGCCACATCTGACGGGTCAGTTGGTTACCTGACGTAGCCGCGCCGGACTGAGCATGTCCGCAGTCAGCCCGAATCTGGCGATGGCATCTGGCAACGGCTGACGGCGCACCAACGCCGCACATGCATCCCCCATTGCGGCAGAGGTCTGTATGCCATACCCCCCCTGGGCGGCAATCCAGAAAAAGCCCGGGACTTGGCCGTCATAACCACCCACCAGGTCACCGTCGGCCACAAATGAGCGCAGTCCGGCCCACGTGCGGCTGGGCCGTCGTATCTGCAAGGTCGTCATTTCTTCAATCCGGTGAATTCCCAGCGCGATATCCAGTTCTTCAGGTTGTACATCCTGCGGTGGCACCGGATCTGCGTTGGCAGGCGAGCCCAGCAACTGACCCGCATCAGGCTTGAGGTACCAGGATTCATCTGCGCCGATACACATCGGCCACGACGTGCAATCCACATTCGGGGGAGGTGCAAAGACAAAAGCGGAACGGCGTTTGGGAGTCAGTCCCAGCGGCACGACCCCCGCCAGAGCGGCAATTTCGTCGCACCAAGCCCCGGCAGCATTGATGACAACCGGAGCCTGATAAGTGCGGCCACCGGCCCGTACGCACCAGCGGTTTGCCTCCCTCTGCAGGGTCTGGACAGGCGATTGGCACACCAGTTTTCCGCCCTGCAATCGCACACCCCGCAGGTAGCCCTGATGCAAACCATGGACATCCATGTCAAAGGCATTCGGTGCATACACTGCGCCCGCTACCCGGTCCGGACGCAGCACGGTCACCAGGGCGCAAGCTTGCCGCGTGTCCAGCAGCCGGGCGTTGGGCGCCATGCCATGCAGTATTCGCCAGTGCTCCTCCAGGGAGACCTCATCTCCGGGCCTGGCTACGATCAGCGCGCCTCTGGGAGAAAGAATGGGGTATTCAGCAAACCCGGCGGGTGGATGCTTAAAAAAAGCGTGACTGGCCTGCGTGAGTGCCCGAACCTGCGGCGTACCATAGCTTTCGAAAAAAAGGGCTGCCGAGCGGCCGGTGGAGTGGTAGCCGGGCTGTACCTCCCGCTCCAGCAGGATAACCTGCCCATGTGGTGCCAGGAAGTAGGCTACCGATGCAGCGGCAATGCCGCTGCCGATGACAAGGTAATCGGCCTGAATTGGGGTTTCCATATGAACAGAATGCTATCCAGAATCCCGGCTTTTTCGGAAAGACAGTCCAAATTTGCGTTTCGCAGTCCGAAAAATCGTGCAAGATGACGCCCATGAAAATGGTTCGACTGCCGCATGACAAAGTGGAGCTGGGTGCGCCACTGCCATGGAATGTGCGCGATACCGAGGGGCGCTTGTTGCTCAGTCGTGGCCATGTCGTCAGCAGCGAGGAGCAGCTCCAGGCATTGCTGCAGCGCGGTGCGTTTGTGGATGTGGAAGAAATTCGCGCTGCGGCTGGCCTGGTTGCCCACGGCTTCGCCACGCCGAAACATGCCCCGAATTTGTTTGGCCGCTGGGACAGCACCATCAGCCAGCTTGAAATTCTGATCAGGGAACTGCCAACTGTCACTGACTTTCCTGACCGGATGGAACAGTTTGCCAGACAGATTGTTGAGTTGACTGATCTGGACCCCGACGTGGGAATCTATCGTACGGTACGTCAGGAGAAGGCCGAGCTTTTCTACTATGGCTACAGCCACTCCATTCACACTGCTTTGATCTGCCTGCTGATCTCACGACGCCTGCAATGGGCGGAAGCCAAAACCATGAGTCTGGTCAAAGCGGCTCTCACCATGAACCTTCCCATTGTGGCGCTGCAGGGACAAATGGCCAAACAGGATATCCCGATGAGAGACAAGCAAAAGGCCGCGATTGAAAAGCATCCAGTCCAGGCAGTCGAACTGCTCAGGAAAATGGGCGTCGCGGATACTGAATGGTTGAACGCGGTAGAACAGCATCATGAACGTTCCGATGGAAGCGGTTACCCGAAGGGACTTGTAGAACCCTCGGAATTGGCGGTGGCCTTGCGGGTGGCGGACGTCTTTATGGCAAAAATCAGTCCGCGCCTGATACGTCCGGCATTGACAACTCAGGAAGCTGCCCGTCAATTGTTCCGCGAAGACAAAGGCGGCCCCCTGTCCATGGCGGTTATCAAGGAGTTTGGTATTTACCCGCCGGGGGACTTTGTCAGACTCAAATCCGGTGAACTGGCCGTGGTGGTGAAGCGTAGTTCAAACGCCAATACGCCCATGGTTGCAGCCATTACGGATCCAGCTGGCAAACCGGTACACACGTCGATTCGCAGAAACACGGCTGAGCCGAATTATTCGATCACGGGCACTGTGGCCGACAAGACCATGATCCTCAACATGCCGCCCGAGCGGTTGTACGGTTATGCCGAATTCGGTTCCGGTCCGCGTTGAGCTGGTTCAATGAAAAAAGGAACCTGTCGGTTCCTTTTTTGGCTGGGAATTTCACCTGGCTGGTTTGGAGAAACTCTTTTTTGCGTCGCGCGGCACAAATACCTTGCCACCGTTGCCCGGCTTGACGCCCATCGGTTTTCCAAAGGCCGGCTTGCGTGCAGGGGCACCGAAGTCTCCCCGAGGCGCAGCAAAGTCCCCGCGCGGTGGGGCAGACTCATGACGGGCACCACCACCCGCAAAGCGGTCGTTGAAACCGCCTTTGCGTTCGTAGCTGAAACCTTCACGGTCACCACCACCAAAGCCGCCCGAACGACCACCACTGTTGCCACCGCCTCCACCGAATTTACGATCCCGTGATTGACTGTCATTGGGTCCACGGCTGCCGCGGCCGCCGAAATTTCCGGCAGGGCGAGCATCCGGCATGCGCTGCTTGGGTTCCAGACCGGGCACGACCTCGGCCTTGATCGGTTGGCGGTTGTAGGACTCAATGTCGAAAATCTTGCGGCGATCACGGAACTCGGCGAAGGTCACGGCAAGGCCGTCACGCCCAGCCCGACCTGTGCGGCCAATGCGGTGGGTGTAGTCCTCCGCCTTCATGGGCAGGCCAAAATTGAACACGTGGGTGATGGTGGGCACGTCAATACCGCGAGCAGCAACGTCGGTCGCCACCAGAATTTGCACATGACCTTCGCGCAGCGCCATCAGGCGACGGTTGCGCAGGCCCTGATTCAGGGCACCGTGCAGGGCCACAGCGCTGAAACCGTCTTGCTGCAGGTCATTGGCCAAGCCGTCACACTCAATTTGAGTGCTGGCAAACACGATGGCCTGATTAATGGTGGTATCACGCAGCCAGTGGTCCAGCAGCTTGCGTTTGTGCTGCGCGGTATCGGCCCAGAACAGGATCTGCTTGATGTTTTGGTGCTTTTCCTGCGGTGTATCAATCTGAACCCGTTGTGGTTCGCGCATCACGCGGGTTGCCAGCTGTTGAATGCGGGGGGCCAACGTGGCACTGAACATCATGGTCTGCTTGCGCTCAATGGTGAGCTGGTTCACTTCAGCCAGGTCATCGGCAAAGCCGAGGTCCAGCATGCGGTCAGCTTCGTCAACCACCAGGAACTGAACCTTGTCCAGTTTGAGCTGCATGGAGCGTTGGAGGTCCAGCAGACGACCCGGCGTAGCCACCACCAGATTGGCGTTTTGCAGCTTGGCAATTTGCAGCTGGTACGGCATGCCGCCAACGACATTGGCAACACGCAGGCCACGGCAATGGCGAACCAGGTCAATCGCATCATGCGCGACCTGCTGGGCCAGTTCACGGGTTGGGCACAGAATCAGCGCGCCGGGTTCAGCCGCCTTGAAATTGCGGGAGCTGGTAGGGTCCTTGCGCTTGGGCCGTTTTGGCGGAGCCTCGCCTTTGGCTGCTGCATCAGCAACCGCTTGTTCAAAATCGGCACGCTCTTTGGCTTGGGCTTCTTCTTCCTGCATCAACAGCGTGTGCAGAACAGGCAGTAAAAATGCGGCAGTTTTGCCACTGCCGGTCTGGCTTGAAACCATCAAGTCAATGAAGCGCTTCGCCTCACCAGCTTTGCTATCCGTTGGCAACGCCAGGGGAATTGTCTTGATTTGAACCGAGGTTGGCTCTGTGAAACCTAGGTCCTGCACGGCTTGCAGGAGCTCAGGCCGCAGGCCCAATTTCTGAAACCCGTTGGGCGCAGCAGGAATTACATCCTGCACAACATCATTGGATTCAACAGAATTTCCGGCGGCGAAGACATCGCCGGAATGATTAGAGTCATGGGAAAGGGAATCGGCAGACGAAAAGTCGCCTGTCACTTCAAAAGCGTCAGTCATGTATTTCTCACACGCGAGTGCCACCGGATAGGCGGCTGCTCCGTTAATGGTTAAAAAACATCAACCATCAAACGGAACCTGCGCCGGTCTGACCGGCGCTTGGAGCTCATTTCTGCGAGCCCTGTGTGTGAAGGGAGATGTGCAAACGCACTACTGTTTGCAGTGCAGCCTTGAATTATGGCACGGATTCGGGTTTCTACCTAATCCTCCAACTTAAGGAAGTGTTGCCGGTAGTGCATCAACTCATCGATGGACTCGTGAACATCGGCCAGCGCCGTGTGGCTTTGCTGCTTCTTGAACGAGCTATATACCGACGGCCGCCAACGCTTGGACAGTTCCTTGAGCGTGCTGACGTCCAGATTGCGGTAGTGAAAAAAAGCTTCCAGCTTCGGCATGTACTTCACCAGAAACCGCCGGTCTTGCCCGATGCTGTTGCCACACATGGGAGAGCCGCCTTTGGGCACATGCTGGCTCAGGAACGCGATCAATTGCTCCTGCGCGACGTCTTCATCCAGGGTTGACGCCTTGACCTTGTCAATCAGTCCGCTTTTGCCATGGGTACCCTTGTTCCAGGCGTCCATCTTGTCCAGTTGCTCGTTGGACTGGTGAATGACCAGAACCGGCCCTTCCACGCGGGGCTCCAGGTTGGGACCGGTCACGATCACGGCAATTTCGATGATGCGTTCCACGTCGGGCTCAAGCCCGGTCATTTCACAATCAAGCCAGATCAGGTTTTGATCAGATTTCGGGAGTTGGGGTGTTGTTTCAGCCATGGGGCACATTGTCGCCGATGGCCTAAACTAGTGCTCCATGACTGATTCGAATGCTTCTTTTTTTGCCACACTCACCGCTTCGTCCGCCTTGACGCTTGCGTTCGCCATCACGCTACTTCTCGGACTGGTTTTGAAACTCTGGCTGGCCTCCCGGCAAATCCGCCATGTGGCAAGCCACCGCCACGCTGTTCCGGCCGCATTTGCCCACACGGTATCTTTAGCCGCCCACCAAAAGGCGGCAGACTACACCATCACAAAAGCCCGCTTTGGCTTGCTGGAACTGGCTTTTGGGTCCGTCGTACTGTTGTGCTGGACCCTTCTGGGCGGCCTCTCCTGGCTCAATCAGGCTTTGCTGGCATGGCTGGGTGGAGGCCTTACCCAGCAACTCGCTTTGTTGACGTCGTTTGCGCTGATCAGCGGCTTGCTGGATCTGCCAGTCACGCTGTACCAGACTTTCGTTATTGAAGAGCGCTTCGGGTTCAACAAAATGACGATGAAGTTATGGCTGGCCGATTTGGTCAAATCCAGCCTCGTTGGCGCGCTCATAGGTTTGCCGCTGGCCGCACTGATTCTGTGGCTGATGGGCGCTACCGGCCCGGGATGGTGGTTATGGGCCTGGGGTGTCTGGACAGGTTTCAATCTGCTTCTGCTGCTGATCTATCCGACTTTTATTGCGCCGCTGTTCAATTCTTTCAAGCCACTGGAAGACGAAAACCTGAAGGCGCGTGTGACGGCCCTGATGCAGCGCTGCGGGTTTGCGGCGAAAGGTTTTTTCGTAATGGATGGAAGCAAACGCAGTGGACACGGCAACGCCTACTTCACCGGATTTGGTGCCTCCCGGCGGGTCGTTTTTTTCGATACCCTGCTGGCCAAGCTATCACCGCCTGAAGTGGATGCTGTGCTCGCACATGAGTTGGGACACTTCAAACACAAACATATCATCAAGCGCATGTTGGCGCTCTTCACCTTGAGCCTGCTGGGCTTTGCACTGCTGGGCTGGCTGGCGACCCAAGCCTGGTTTTACACGGGTCTGGGTGTTCAGCCCAACATGGATATGCCCAATGATGCGTTGGCATTGTTGCTGTTCCTGATGGTGGTGCCCGTGTTCAGCCTGTTCATTTCCCCATTGTTCGCGCAGCTATCGCGCAAGCATGAGTTTGAAGCCGATGCTTACGCCGTCGCACAGACCGGTGGCCCGGACTTGTCAAGTGCACTGTTGAAGCTGTATGAAGACAACGCATCAACGCTCACGCCCGACCCGGTGTATGTCAGGTTTTATTATTCGCACCCACCAGCATCCGAGCGCCTGTCGCGTATGGCGCCAGCAGCTTCCTTCGAAGCTCACAGGTAATCCATGGCCGATACCTTGAAGAAAAAAGACTGGTCAGCCCTTGCCAGACGTGCGCTGACAGCTACTGAAATTGTAGCGAACCTGGCGAAACTGGAGGGCTGGACACTGACCGGTGATGGCTCCTCTCTGGCGATTGAGAAAGCATTCAATTTCAAAAATTACTATCAGACGATGGCCTTCGTCAACGCCGTGGCGTTCATTGCCCATGTGCAGGACCACCACCCCGACTTGTCGGTCCACTACGGTCGCTGTGTGGTGCGCTTCAACACCCATGATGTGGGAGGTCTGTCGGTGACCGACTTTGATTGTGCAACCCAGGTTGAAGCGCTGGCGACATGAACGTACTCTTGAGCTCAGTACGGAAGACCACATGCCTGGGAGTCCTTTTTTGATTGAGCGCGCTACGCTCGACCAAGGTCTGATTGTGGCCAACTATGGGCGTCATTTTCTGGTTGAAACCCATGAAGGAAAACGCCTCATCTGCCATTCACGCGGTAAAAAAAGCCAGGCTGTCGTGGGTGACCGCGTATTGTGGCAAGCCAGCCAGGACGAGGGAACGATCGAGAAAATCGAGGGGCGACGCAACCTGTTTTATCGGCAGGACGAAATTCGCACCAAGTCGTTCGCCGCCAATCTGGATCAGGTTCTGATTCTGATTGCGGCAGAGCCCGAGTTCTCCAGCAGTCAGTTGTCGCGAGCCCTCATTGCCGCGGAGGCCGAGCACATCACGCCCATCATTGCACTGAACAAGAGCGATCTGGTAGAGCCGTTTGCCCGCGCCTGGGAATGGTTGCTACCTTATCGACACATGCACTATGGCGTGCTGCCACTGTCTCTCAAGCGCTCGGGAGACGTGGATCGCGAGGTCCTGCTCAAGCACCTGAAGGGGAAAACCACGCTGGTGCTCGGGCCGTCCGGCGCTGGCAAAAGCACCTTGATCAACCTGCTGGCGCCTGGTTCATTGGCCCAGACTGGCGAGATCTCCCATGCATTGAATTCCGGAAAGCACACGACGACCAGTACGACCTGGTATTGGGTGGATCCAGAAAAAACCACCGCGTTGATCGATTCACCCGGATTCCAGGAGTTCGGCTTGAACCATATTGATCCGGCTCAGCTAGCCGCCTACATGCCCGATCTGAAACCCCATGTAGCCAACTGCAAGTTTTACAACTGCACCCACCTGCATGAACCGGGTTGCGGTGTGATGTCAGCGGTTCAGACAGAAAAATCCACCCTCAGCCCTCATGGAATAAGCGCAAATCGCTACAAAATCTATAGTGACCTGTTTGCAGAATTAAGCCAGTCCAGGTACTGATATTCGCCCTTCCCGACACGGACTCAGGCGGCCAGCAACTCTCGCAAGGCACCGATCAACGTAGCGCTCTGTGCTGGTGTGCCAATGCTGATGCGCAGAAACTGCTCAATACATGGCAATTTGAATTGCCGCACCAGCACGGCGCGGGCGCGAAGACCCACGGCCAATTGCGTAGCGTCGTACCGTGAATGCCTCACAAACACAAAATTGGCCTGGGAAGGCAACACGTCAAATCCCAGCTCTTCAAGTTGTCTCACCAGAGTTATCCGGGTCTCGACGATGGTTTGCCTTGTTGACTCAAAGTAGGCACGGTCCTCCATGGCGGCAACACCCCCAGCGATGGCAAGCCGGTCCAGCGGATAGGAATTGAAGCTGTCCTTCACACGATCCAGCGCTTCAATGAGGGATGCCTGTCCGCAGGCAAAACCCACACGCAGCCCGGCGAGTGAACGCGACTTGGACAACGTATGCACCACCAGCAGATTGGGGTATTTCGCAATCAACCCCATGGCAGTTTCGCCACCAAAGTCCACGTAGGCCTCGTCCACCAGCACCACGCGATGCGGGAGCATCTGCAGCAACTTCTCTATCTCGGACACAGGCAAACCGATTCCGGTCGGTGCATTGGGGTTGGCGACGACAATGCCAGCCACCTCACGCTGAACTGCAGGCTCAAAAGCATGCACACTGACGCGCAAGCCTGCATCCAGTGGGACAAGCTCGAACGGTATGCCATACAGTCCACAATACACCTGATAGAAGCTGTAGGTAATGTCCGGCATCAGTAAGGCTGACCCATGCTGGAAAAACGTGAAGAACGCATGGGCCAACACTTCGTCAGACCCATTGCCCACAAATACCTGTCTCACTTCCAGTCCATGATGCGCGGCGATGGCACATTTGAGCGCCAGCGACTGAGGGTCAGGGTAGAGTTGCAGACCCTCCCTTGCAGCGGCAGTAATGGCCGCCACCACTTTCGGCGAAGGAGGATACGGGTTTTCGTTGGTGTTGAGCTTGACCAGGTTGTCGATGCGAGGCTGTTCACCCGGCACATACGGAACAAGCCCCGCCACAACCGGGCTGAAGAATGAAGAAGCCGTCATCCCAGCAGACGTGCCAGTGTTAGCAGAGCCAGCAGCAACATCCACATGACAACGGTTCGCCACACCAGACCAACAATCGTTCGCAGATGGGCGAGTTCAGGGGTTTGGCCAACTCTGGCTGCCGATCTGCGCTCGACCCGACGCGGGGGATCACCAACAAACATAGGGCGCAAATTCAGGTTCACTGCGCCGGCAGTCGCAGCGAGGATGACATCATCGTTGTCGCTGCCCCTGCCCTGATCGGCGTTGCGCCAGTTGTCGATGGTGTCTTCAAAACTGCCCACCACGGCAAAACCGAATGCGGTGATGCGGGCGGGCAACCAGTCAACAGATTGCCACGCGGCAACCGATACGGCTTGCAGGGCTCCGCTCACTGGTTGGCGCAGCGAATTGCTGTGGTGCTTCCAGTAGCGCGCCACAAATTCGCTCAACCGATAGAACACGGCGCCTGCGGGACCCAATCCAAGGGCCGCCAGCACGGAATACCACGCCAGTACGCCGAACACATGGCGATGCGCTGCCAGCACAGAGTGCTCAATCACCTGGCGGACAATCTCGCTGCGGGGCAGATCCTTGGCATCAATCTGCTGCCAGCGCGCGAGAAGGGTACGTGCCAGTTCCTCATCACCCTCCTCCAGCGCATCCCGTATGCCAGTGAAATGGTGACTGAACTGCCTGAATCCCAACGTCGCATAGAGAATGATCACGTTCCAGACAATGGCCACCGGCCAGCCCAGCGTGACGACCAGAACCCAATGCACAATCAGCGTAACCAGCGCGGGCACCAGAACGGCAAAACCCCAGGCGAGCCAGCCGTGCGATTGCTGCCCTGCATCAAAATTCCTGGCCGTCCACCGCACCCAAACCCGAACATTGTTGTGCACCAGATTGCCGCTGGTCAGAGGCCGCGCCTGCTCAATCAACAGGGCTACAAGAATGGCAAGAAAGCTCATGTAAACATCATAACCAGCCGACCAGGCGTCAGGCCGACAGAAACCGGTAGAAATTGCGGAGCATGCCTGCGGTGGCGCCCCAGATAAAGCGCTCGGCAAAGGCGTCGCGGTAAGGCATGGACAACCACTCGCGCCGGACACCTTCCCACTCGAAAGCATGGCGTCGATGATTGGCAGGATTCATCAGAAACTCCAGCGGTACCTCAAACACATCGGCGACTTCATCCGCGTTGGGCGTGAGCGTGAATCCGGGGCGAACCAGTCCTACTACCGGTGAAATGATGAACGATGTGCCGGTGACATAGACCGGAAGAGAACCCAGCACTTGCACAAAATCACGTGCCAGTCCCACTTCCTCCTCCGTCTCACGCAATGCGGTGATATACAGGTCGGCATCCTGTTCGTCCTGTTTGCCGCCAGGAAAGGCAATCTGACCCGAGTGGGTGGAAAGGTGTGCCGTACGTTGCGTGAGCAGCACTGTGGGCACATCCCGCATCACAATGGGGATCAATACCGACGCGTTCATTGGCGGCCGGTCTGCAAACTTCCGTTCGGCCAGCAGTTCTGGCTCCCAGGCAGGCGGCTGGAGAAACCGCTGCCGCAACGAATCCGGCGTCAATGACGACTCGGCAACTGCGGGCAAATGTGCATCCACGCCAATCACCGGAATGCGTTTCGGGTCGAAATTCGGCAGCTTCGAGAGCGGTGTGATGACGTCTGGTTTGGACACAACGGTTAGGCAATAAAAAAGCCGCCAAAGCAACTGCTTGTGGCGGCTCCGTGACAGGCAGTCGGGCTTTACGCGACAGCCGTCTTCTTCGCTGGCAGTTTTTCCTTGATACGGGCCGACTTGCCGCTGCGGTCACGCAGGTAGTACAGCTTGGCACGACGTACATCACCACGACGCTTGACTTCAATGCCGGCGATCAGCGGGCTGTAGGTCTGGAACGTACGCTCCACGCCTTCGCCGCTGGAAATTTTGCGTACGATGAAGCCGCTGTTCAGGCCGCGATTGCGTTTGGCGATCACGATGCCTTCATAAGCCTGCACACGCTTGCGGTTACCTTCAACCACATTGACGCTCACGACAACGGTGTCACCAGGCGAGAACTCGGGGATATTTTTCCCGAGGCGGGCAATTTCTTCTTGCTCCAGAGTTTGGATCAGGTTCATGATTTCCTCAATGGATCTTGTTCGCGCCAGTGCCGGAATTGACACGCAAATGCCCTGAGCTGTTGACATCAGGGCGGCCGAGCAGAGGATCAGTTAGCCTTCCATTATAGCAAGATTAGTGGTCTTCTGTAACCCGCAGGCTGGCCAGGAACGCCTCGTCCTGGGCGCTGAGTTGGCCATTGCCCCGGGCCAGCGCGATCAGGTCGGGGCGGTTTCGCTGGGTGAGTTCCAGGGATCGCTCGCGGCGCCAACGCTCGATTTGAACGTGGTGTCCAGACAACAAAACCGGCGGCACTGGAACGCCCCGCCACTCTTCCGGACGGGTGTAGTGCGGACAATCCAGCAAGCCGTCCAGCGCCGGGTTGAAGCTGTCCTGCTGATGGCTGCCTTCGTCGTTCAGCACACCGGGCTGCAGGCGGGCCACCGCATCCAGCAAAGCCATCGCGGCAATTTCACCGCCCGACAGCACAAAATCGCCCAGACTGATTTGTTCGGTCACATGCGCATCAACAAAGCGCTGATCGATACCTTCGTAGCGGCCGCAAATCAACACGGCACCGTCGCTCTGCGCCCATCGCTGGACCGTACCGTGATTCAGTGGTTTGCCAACAGGTGAAAACAGCACGACCGGCGCCTGGTTACCCCTCGCCAACTGGATGCTGTCCAGGCATGTCGCCAGCGGTTCGGCCATCATGACCATACCCGGACCACCGCCGTAAGAGCGATCATCCACTCGCCGGTAATTACCCTCGGCAAAGTCACGCAAATTCTGGAGTTGAACGTTCACCTGACCCGACTCAAAAGCACGTCGCGTGACGCCCGCAGTCAGAAACGGTGCAAACAGCTCGGGGAACAGTGTGACAACATCGAACCGCATGACAGCGGGCTCAGTAGTCGGCTTGCCAGTCAACCGCGATCCGGCGCGCGGCCAGGTCGACGTCGTCGACATACGCCGCAACAAAAGGAATCATGCGCTCCTGCGGCTTGCCATCCTGCTCGTAATCCATGACCAGCACGGTCTGGGCGCCGGTGGAGAGCAATTCCTTGACACGCCCAAGCGGGATGCCCTCCCGGTTGATTACGTCCAGACCAATGAGGTCAACCCAGTAATATTCGTCTTTTCCAGCAGTGGGAAAGCCCGACCGGGCCACGAAAATACGGGCACCGCGAAGTGCTTCTGCAGTACTGCGGTCATCCACATCCTGAGCCGTGGCAACCACCGTATCGGAATGTTCTTTAGCTTCCCGGACAGATAGCTTGAGCACACCGGTGAAGGTTTTCGAACCTTTCTCGGCAGGCAGCAAATACCAGAGCTTGGAAGAAAAAAGCGCCTCGGGCGAGGCGCTGTAGGGCAAGACCTTGAACCAGCCCTTGATGCCCCAGGCATCCGCGATGCGCCCGACTTCGATGGCATCCGCTGGCAATTCAGCGGCTTCGAGGCCGGACAGCATCACAAAAGATCAGGCCGCTTTTTTGGCGGCTTGGTCAATCAGGCGTTGCACGGTAGGAGAGGCTTGCGCACCCACACCAGTCCAGTAGGTCAGACGGTCCTGGGCGATGCGGATGCTTTCTTCGTTGGCCGTGGCGATCGGGTTGTAAAAGCCGATGCGCTCGATGAAGCGGCCATCACGGCGGGTACGCTTGTCAGCAACGACAATATTGAAGAACGGGCGTGCTTTTGCACCGCCACGGGCGAGTCGAATGACGACCATGATTTATCCTTTGGGGGTGGCGAAAATTACTTTCCACCTTATTTCAACGTTGAGACACGTAACATGACCACCCGGCCAGAAACACGTTGAAAAGCTCTCTATTATATCGCGATTGATACACATGACCATGATTCGACCCAGCCGTGATGAAGACATAGCAGCCATCACCGCCATTTATGCCCACCATGTGCTCAATGGCACCGGTACTTTCGAGGTCGACCCTCCCTCCGTGGCGGACATGACCAGCCGCCGCGCAGATGTGCTTGCCAAAGGATTACCGTTCATCGTGGCCGAAGAGGCAGGGCAAGTGATCGGTTATGCCTACTGCACATGGTTCAAACCCCGCCCGGCGTACCGTTTTTCGGCAGAAGACTCGATCTATCTGGCGCCGGGCGTCCACGGCAAGGGCATTGGACGTGCCTTGCTGGCCGAATTGGCAGCGCAGGCTGAACGGGTAGGCATCCGCAAACTGATCGCCGTGATTGGCGACTCCAGCAATGCCGGTTCGGTTGGCGTACACCGCTCGCTGGGGTTTGAGCACGTTGGCATCCTCAAATCCTGCGGCTGGAAGTTCGACCAATGGCTGGACGTCGTGTTGATGGAAAAAGCACTCGGCCCGGGGGACTCAACACCTGCGCCACAATAGCCCGATGAAAAACAAGACCGTAGCGGCATGGCTCGCTTTTGCGGGTGGGCCGTTGGGCCTTCACCGTTTTTATCTGGCGGGCTTTGGTGACTTGCTGGGCTGGATGCTGCCCATCCCCACTGCTTTGGGCCTGTATGGCGTGCAGCGCATGCAAAACCTGGGCGTGGATGACACCTGGAGCTGGCTGTTGATTCCGTTGCTGGGATTTACCATTGCAGGTTGCGCCTTGACAGCAATCGTTTACGGGCTGATGCCTGCCGAGAAGTGGAACGCCCGTTTCAACGCAGATGCGCCGGTGGATGCGCCATCAGGAAGTACCAACTGGCTGACCATTGGTGCCATTGCTGCTTCGTTGCTGATCGGTACCACCGTGCTGATGTCGTCGATTGTCTTCAGCTTCCAGCACTACTTTGAGTACCAAATCGAGGAAGCGCGCAAAATTTCACAGTGAAATATGCCTCTAGCCCTCGTCGGATATGCATGAGTAGCTATATATTTTATAGCATCAGAAGATTTGAAGGCTGATCCAGTATGCAATCGCAGCAACAAAAGCACTGGCAGGAATCGTCAGTATCCAGGCCCAGATGATGTTACCGGCTACCCCCCAGCGAACCGCACTGGCGCGCTGGGTTGCCCCCACCCCCACAATCGCGCCCGTGATGGTGTGCGTGGTCGATACGGGAATACCCAGAATGGCAGCCATGAACAGCGTCATGGCACCACCGGTTTCGGCACAGAACCCGTGGACTGGTTTCAGCTTGGTCAGCCGCTGACCCATGGTTTTGACAATGCGCCAGCCCCCAAACAGCGTACCCAGGGCAATGGCTGAATAACAGCTCAACACCACCCAGCTTGGTGGGGCTTTGTCCCCCACTGCCGAGTAGCCGGTGGCGATGAGCAGCATCCAGACAATGCCGATGGTCTTTTGTGCATCGTTGCCGCCGTGACCCAAGCTGTATGCCCCCGCCGATACCAGTTGCAGGCGCCGGAACCAGCGGTCGACCCGGCTGGGCGTGGCGCGCCGGAAAGTCCAGGCCACCGCGATCAACATGACAGACCCCAGCACAAAGCCGAGCAATGGCGCGACAAAGATGAAAACCACCGTTTTCATCACACTGGCGAACACCAAAGCCGAAGCACCAGCCTTGGATATCACCGCGCCCACAATCCCGCCAATGAGCGCATGCGAGGAACTGCTGGGAATGCCGTAATACCACGTGATGAAATTCCAGCTGATGGCGCCCACCAGGGCGCCAAACACCACGTGGACATCCACCACGCCGGGCTGCGCCAATCCTTTGCCGATCGTGGCCGCCACGGTCAGCTGGAAAACAAAAATGGCGACAAAATTGAAGATGGCTGCAAACAGCACGGCCTGCCCCGGCTTCAAAACACCCGTTGACACCACCGTTGCAATGGAATTGGCTGCGTCATGAAATCCGTTCATGAAATCGAAAATCAGTGCCAGCACCACCAGCAAAATCACCACCCACAACCCGACCTGAGCCGAAACCATGGCGCCCGGACCTCAGGAATTTTCGAGGACGATGCCCTCGATGACATTGGCCACATCTTCACACTTGTCGGTGATGGTTTCCAGCAATTCGTAGATCGCCTTGAGTTTGATCACTTCCCGCACATCGGGCTCTTCCCGGAAAAGTTTACTCATGGCGCTGCGCATGATGCGGTCAGCGTCTGACTCCAGCTGGTCAATTTCTTCGCAGGTTTTCAGCGCTGCCTCGGCGGTCGCGTGGTCTGCAATTTTGGACAGCAGGCCAACCGCGTCGCGAACACGTTCGCAGCACTTCACGCTCACATCCGTCAGGCGCACGATCTCGTCCGTCATGTGATGGATGTCATACAAGGCCATGGTTTCGGCTGAATCCTGAATCAGGTCAGCAATATCGTCCATGGTGTTGATCAATGAGTGAATCTGCTCACGATCAATCGGCGTGATGAAGGTGATGTGAATCGCCTTATTCACGTCATGGGTCACCCTGTCTGCCGCCCGCTCGGCGTTGTCCACGTCCTGGTTGTACTTCTGGCGCAAGTGGGTATCGCTGTAGTTCGCCACCAGCTTGGAGAAGGCGTGCGCTGCCTCCACAATCTTGTCGGCATGCTGATTGAACATTTCAAAAAAATTGCCTTCGCGCGGCAGCAATTTGGCAAACAGCATGGCTCTCTCCAGGGAAATAATATGACCGTCTGATGACGATTTGGTGACTGCGGGGAGTGTAACCGCCGCCTTCAGAGCAGTTGAGCATCCAACACAAAAATTGCTCACGTGCCGCGAAAAATGAAATAGACGGCGCCCACCATGCACAGAGCAGCCCACAGGTAATCCAGTTTGAGGGGCTCCTTCATGAAGACCACGGCAAACGGGACAAAAACTGTCAACGTGATCACTTCCTGCAATATCTTCAGTTGGCCCACATTGAACCCGGCCTGCTGAAACCCGATCCGGTTGGCCGGAACCTGAAGCAGGTATTCAAACAGTGCAATCCCCCAACTGATCAGGGCTGCGATATACCAGGGGCTGGTGGCCAGATTCTTGAGGTGCCCATACCAGGCAAAAGTCATGAAGACATTGCTGCCAACCAGCAGCAAAACAGTTTGAAGGGACAGCGGAATGGATTGCAGGGCGTTCATGGACGTAATTATCCCGTAGCCAAAACAAAAAGGCCCCTGCAACCGGGGTTGCAGGGGCCTGAAGAAAAGCGTGAAAGACCTACACAGTAACGCTGTCTTTTACCGAGGCGGCAGCGTCGGTGTAGTCCTGTACCTTGTCGAAGTTGAGGTATTGGTAGATTTTGTCGCTGGCAGCCGTCAGAACACCCATATCAGCCATGTATTCGGCCTTGGTAGGAATGCGCCCCAGTTTGGAGCAGATGGCGGCCAATTCGGCAGAACCCAGATACACGTTGCTGTTCTTGCCCAAGCGGTTGGGGAAGTTGCGCGTGGATGTGGAGAACACGGTTGCGCCCTCTTTCACCTGCGCCTGGTTGCCCATGCACAGACTGCAGCCCGGCATTTCCATGCGCGCACCGGCGGAACCCAAAACACCGTAGTGGCCTTCTTCGCTCAACTGCTTGGCATCCATCTTGGTGGGTGGCGCCATCCAGAGCTTCACGGGGATGTCGCGCTTGTTTTCGAGCAGCTTGGAGGCCGCGCGGAAGTGGCCGATGTTGGTCATGCAGGAACCGATGAAGACTTCATCGATTTTGGAGCCGGCTACCTCAGACAGGGTTTTCACATCGTCGGGGTCGTTCGGGCAGGCCACGATAGGCTCATGAATGTCTGCCAGGTCGATCTCAATGACGGCGGCGTATTCGGCATCGGCATCGCCCTTGAGCAATTGCGGGTCGGCCAGCCAGGCTTCCATCGCCTTGATACGGCGGTTGATGGTGCGCACATCGGAGTAACCCGTGGCAATCATCCACTTCAGCATCGTGATGTTGCTGTTGATGTATTCGATGATGGGCTCTTTGTTCAGATGAACCGTGCAACCACCGGCACTGCGCTCGGCGGATGCATCGCTCAGTTCAAACGCCTGTTCCACTTTCAGATCGGGCAATCCTTCGATTTCCAGAATGCGGCCCGAGAAGATGTTCTTCTTGCCCTGCTTGGCCACCGTCAGCAAGCCTGCCTTGATGGCGTACAGCGGAATGGCGTTCACCAGATCGCGCAGGGTGATACCGGGCTGCATCTTGCCTTTGAAGCGCACCAGCACCGACTCAGGCATGTCCAGTGGCATCACGCCAGTAGCGGCACCAAACGCGACCAGACCGGAACCCGCAGGAAAGCTGATGCCGATGGGGAAACGCGTATGGCTGTCGCCGCCGGTGCCGACGGTATCGGGCAGCAACATGCGGTTCAACCAGGAGTGGATGATGCCGTCGCCCGGACGCAGTGGAACACCACCGCGGGTGCTGATGAAGTCCGGCAACTCATGATGCATCTTCACGTCCACAGGCTTCGGATAAGCGGCGGTATGGCAGAACGACTGCATCACCAGGTCGGCGCTAAAGCCCAGGCAGGCCAGGTCTTTCAGCTCGTCGCGGGTCATCGGGCCGGTGGTGTCTTGTGAGCCCACAGACGTCATCTTGGGTTCGCAATAGGTGCCGGGGCGCACACCCTGCTGGTTGCCCTTGACGACTGGGAGGCCACACGCACGACCCACCATTTTTTGCGCCAGCGTGAAACCCTTGTGGGTATCCACCGGGTTTTGCGGCAGACGGAACAGGGTGCTGAGGGGCAGACCCAGCGCCTCGCGGGCCTTGGCGGTCAGGCCGCGGCCAATGATCAGCGGAATGCGGCCACCGGCGCGCACTTCGTCAAACAGCACATCACTCTTGACCTTGAACTCGGCAATCACCTTGCCGTCCTTGAGTGCCTTGCCTTCATAGGGACGCAACTCCACCAGGTCACCCATGTTCATCTGGCTCACGTCCAGTTCAATCGGCAGCGCGCCCGAGTCTTCCATGGTGTTGTAGAAAATCGGAGCGATCTTGCCGCCCAGACACACGCCGCCAAAGCGCTTGTTCGGCACGAACGGAATATCTTCACCGGTGAACCACAGCACCGAGTTGGTGGCGGACTTGCGGCTGGAGCCCGTGCCCACCACGTCGCCCACGTAGGCCACCAGATTGCCTTTGGCTTTGAGGCTGTCAATGAACTTGACAGGACCGCGCTTGCCATCTTCCTCAGGCGTTATGCCAGGCCGTGCGTTTTTGTGCATGGCCAGGGCGTGCAGCGGGATGTCAGGGCGGCTAAAGGCGTCGGGCGCAGGTGACAGGTCGTCGGTATTGATTTCGCCAGCCACCTTGAACACGGTCAGCTTGATGGATTGCGGCACTTCGGGACGGCTGGTGAACCACTCGGCATCAGCCCAGCTCTGGAGTACGGCTTTGGCGTGGGCATTGCCTTTGTCGGCCTTTTCCTTGACATCGTGGAACTGGTCGAACATCAAGAGGGTTTTCTTCAGGCCTTCGGCGGCCTGAGCGGCCACAGTGGCATCGTCCAGCAAATCAACGAGAGGGCTGATGTTGTAGCCGCCCAGCATGGTGCCCAGCAGTTCGGTGGCTTTTGCGCGCGAGATCAGCGCGCATTTTTCAGTGCCGTGCGCCACTGCGGCCAGGTAGCTGGCCTTGACCTTGGCAGCATCATCCACACCGGCAGGGACGCGATACGTGATCAGGTCCACCAGCGTAGCTTCTTCTCCTTTGGGCGGGTTTTTCAGCAGCTCGATCACCTCTCCCGTCTGTTTGGCAGACAGGGGCAAAGGCGGAATACCGAGGGCGGCGCGTTCAGCAACGTGGGCGCGGTAGGCTTGCAACATGGTTATTTACTCCTTTTTATGAATGAAATATGGCTCCAGCCCGCATTGGATATGCGTGACAAGCTATTTATTTGGTAGCGCCTTCAGTCTGGGCTACGGGTTTGGCATCCAGCACACTCGCTGGTGGAGCCTTCAGCATGGCTTGTGCCACCAACTCTTGTGAAGGGCTCATGCATTCGTCGTGGATCCGCTTGCCCAGTTTCTGGTTCATCAACATGGACTTGTTCGCCAGCTGGAGCCAGACAACCCCGGCCGCCTTGTCTTCCAGACGGATGGCGCCGGTGGTTGTTTCCTCGGGCGACACACGATAGGTCACGCCTTTCGCGCGCAAATTGAAGAAGCCTGGTGCTCCAGGATCGGCCTGCAATGCCACAGCACCACCAAGCTCACAGGGCAAATTGCCCACATGCACACGCTGGGCAATCTCCAACTCGCCCGGCGTCAAAGGCGCCCTCACCTCGGCTGCAATGTTTCGGGCCGCCACGCGGATCTCCTTGCGACTGGTCTTTGGGTCGGCTTTGGATGGCACAGGCGGCTGGGTTTGAGCCGCCACAACCCCGCACAGTGGCAGCACCACCGAGAAAATCAATGCAAGATATTGTTTGTTCATCGTCATTCACCTGGCATGTATTGGTATTGAAGAGTCGCCATCAGTGCACCCCGGTCGCGAAATAGGCCTGAGCCCCGGCCGGCAAGGCGCGACCCGTTTGGTGCGCCCGCTCCAGAGTTTGCCAAAAATAGCGGTAACTGGCGCGGTCATGCAACCGCCCTTCGAAGCTGATCGGGGCCCATTCAGCATTTTCGGCCTTTTCGATGATTTCTGAAGCTACTTCAATTTCGCGCTCATCCGGCGTGAACGCCGCCAGGATGGGCCGAATCTGGTCCGGGTGAATGCTCCACATGCGCTGGTACCCCAGTTCGCGCGCTGCACGACGGGCGGCGGACTGCAGCACGGCGGCGTCCTTGAACTCCGTCACCACGCAATGCGAGGGCACTTTGCCATGGGCATGGCAGGCCGACGCAACTTCCAGCTTGGCGCGTACCACCAGCGGGTGGGTGAACTGCCCGGAGACCGACATACCGTCCGCGGGAATCGCCCCAGCGTGGGCAGATACAAAGTCCATCAAACCAAAACTGAGGGACTGCACTCGCGGATGCGCTGCAATATCAAACGCCCGGTGCACCGCAGCAGGTGACTCGATCAACACGTGCAACGCAAGTTTGCTGCCAGCAGGACCCGGCCACGCGCGATCCACGGCTTTGACTGCCCGGTCTACATCTGCGACGCATTCGACTTTGGGAATCATCAAATGGCACAGCGCTTGACCGGCCTTGCCAACGACCGTCTCCACATCCTGTTCGAACACCGGATGATCAACCGGGTGCACACGCACAGCCACCCGGCTGGTGGATGCCACCGCTGGTTTCGCTACTTTTTTTATAGCTATCTGCGCATGATTGGCAAGGGCTACAACCATATTGGCATGGTCGAACTCACCTCCCACAGGCGCGCCGTCTTCGCAATCAAGCGTGACATCAAAAACACAGGTGCCGAACTCAGCCGTCATGGCAGCCTGCAACTCGAGGCTTTTGCGCATCCGAACTTCAACGCCGCTGTAATGGTCACACACCGGCAAAAAACCGGCAGATGCCTGGGCACCCATCAGGGCGTCGCGCGGATGCTTGGCCATCAACCTGTCAATCAAAGCAGGTGCGCAACCCCGGCTTGCTCTTCCTGCAGTTCCTTCAATGTCTTGTTGATGCAGGTCTGGCTGAATTCGTCGATTGGCAAGTCTTGCACCACTTTGTATTCGCCACCTTCGCAGGTAACAGCGAAACCGAACATGGTGTCTTTGGGAATGCCATATTGGCCGTCCGACGGGATGCCCATCGTGACCCACTTGCCATTGGTGCCCAGCGCCCAGTCACGCATGTGGTCGATCGCTGCATTGGCGGCAGAAGCCGCGGAAGATACACCGCGGGCTTCGATGATGGCGGCGCCCCGCTTGCCCACGGTCGGCAGGAAGGTGTTGGCATTCCAGTCGTGGTCGTTGATCATGTCCTTGACACTGGCACCATTGATGGTGGCGAAGCGGTAGTCAGGGTACATGGAGGGAGAATGATTCCCCCACACAGCCATTTTCTGGATATCAGCCACGGCCTTGCCGGTTTTGGAGGCGATCTGGCTCAAGGCACGGTTGTGGTCCAGGCGCATCATGGCGGTGAAGTTGCGTGCGCGGCAGGTCGGGGGCGCTCTTCATGGCGATCCAGGCATTGGTATTGGCAGGGTTGCCCACCACCAGCACCTTGACGTTGCGGCTGGCCACGGCGTTGAGGGCCTTGCCCTGCGCGGTGAAAATCTGGGCGTTGGCAGCCAGCAGGTCGGCGCGCTCCATGCCGGGGCCGCGGGGGCGCGAGCCAATCAGCAAGGCGTAGTCCACGTCCTTGAACGCAGTCATTGGGTCACCATGAGCTTCCATGCCCACCAGCAGCGGAAATGCACAGTCCTGCAACTCCATCATCACGCCCTTGAGCGCCTTTTGCGGACCCTCAACCGGAACTTCCAGCAACTGCAGAATCACCGGCTGGTCTTTACCCAGCATTTCGCCCGAGGCAATGCGAAACAGAATGGCGTAACCGATTTGACCAG
Organism: Candidatus Egaibacter danicus; assembly: GCA_016707075.1. Taxonomy (GTDB): domain Bacteria; phylum Pseudomonadota; class Gammaproteobacteria; order Burkholderiales; family Burkholderiaceae_C; genus Egaibacter; species Egaibacter danicus. The sequence goes on along the minus strand of JADJII010000001.1, from coordinate 315,335 downwards.
CTGCACCGGTAACGGCAACACGGACGGGTTTTTTGCTCATGGCGGGAACTCCAGGAAGTGTGATGAAACGGGTACTGGGAGGCAGTCAAACAGGATGAAAAGCCCCGCAGAAAGTTGTCAGAGTTTACTCTGGAAAACCCTAGGTCGTCAATTTATCTTATGTCTTATATAAGATATGATTACGTCAGTTTCGCGTCATCGCTGAAACTCCAATTTTTGCCTGTTCCTGCATGCGCCCTCCACTACTCATCCACAGCGAAAACGCCAGTGCGGGGGGAGGTGCGGGCGTCTCGGAAGGTATGGCCCAAACGCCGGCGTTCAGCCCGCTGTATCAGCAGATCAAAGGGCTGATCCTGCAGAGTTTGCGGGTTGGCGAATGGAAACCCGGCGAAGCCATTCCCAGCGAAATGGAGCTGGCAGTCCGGTTTCGCGTCAGCCAGGGAACCGTTCGCAAGGCCATTGATGAACTGGCCGCTGAAAACCTGGTGGTTCGTCGGCAGGGCAAGGGGACGTTCGTCGCGACCCATGCCGAGCAGCAGGTGCAGTTCCGTTTCCTGAAGCTCGTGCCCGATAGCGGGGCCCCCGGCAGCGAAGGCCCCGCCCAGCGCGACATCATCGAGTGTCGGCGCGCTCGCGCCAGCGCCGAAGTGGCCCGGGCCCTGGCACTTCGCACCGGCGACACCGTGCTGCAGATCCGCCGGGTGTTGAGTTTTGGCGGGACACCCACGGTTCTGGAAGACATCTGGCTGCCGGCCTCTGCCTTCAAGGGCCTGACAGCCGAGCGACTCGCCACTTACCAGGGTCCGACCTACGCACTGTTTGAGACCGAATTCAATGTTCGAATGGTTCGCGCTGAAGAGAAATTACGCGCCGAGCCCGCTACCGGCGGGCGTGAGCAGCTATTGAAAGTAAAGCAGGGAACACCCTTGCTGAGCGTCGAACGCATCGCTTACACCTACAAAGACGTACCCATGGAGTTGCGTCGCGGCTACTACCGAACCGATACGCACCATTACCACAACACCTTGAGCTGATCCCCAACCCAGAACGGCAACAGTAACCCCCATGTCAGTCAGAAAGTGCAAAGTGTTGGTCAGTGCAGGAAACCGATCTCAAGAACAGGCCCGTTTCCCCGAAATAAAGTTGATCTGCTGTTTCGCAACCCACGTTCCATGCTGCGTTGCAATAGAATTTGGCAGCAAACCGTGTTTGTCAGTTACCGGGTAGTTACTCCATAACAATGAAAGCCAAGTATGTCTGAACTAGCGACAAGCGTAACGAAGAAGCGGCCTGAGTTCCGTAACATCAACGCCTTCACAGACCTCCCCACATACCGCCTCCCCATCGCGGGCATTGTCTCCATCCTCCACCGCATCAGCGGCGCCATCATGTTCATCCTGATGCCTTTCATCATCTGGATGTTTAACAACTCGATTTCTTCCGAGATTTCGTTTGCCAGGTTCAAAGGCGCATTCAATGTGGGCATGCTGGGTCTGCCCGGCTTCATCTGGAAGCTGGTTGCACTGGCGCTGATCTGGGCCTACCTGCACCACTTTATTGCGGGCCTTCGCCACCTGTGGATGGATACCAGCCACGCGGCGGTGAGCAAGGAATTCGGTAAATCGTCCGCAGCGTTCACGTTGATTGCCAGCGTGGTATTGACCCTCGCCTTGGCGCTCAAGCTGTTCGGCCTGTATTAGAAGAAAGAGCACACCATGTCTGTCAACTACGGCTCCAAACGCATCGTCGTCGGCGCGCATTACGGTCTGCGCGACTGGCTGGGCCAGCGCATCACCGCAGCGCTGATGGCTCTTTTCACCCTGCTGGTTCTGGCGCAGGTCGTTTTCAGCAAGGGTCCCATCGGCTATGACAAGTGGGCCGGCATCTTTTCGGCGCAGTGGATGAAGGTGTTGACCTTCTCTGTCATCGTGGCCCTGCTGTACCACGTGTGGGTGGGCATGCGCGATATCTGGATGGATTACATCAAACCCGTCTCGCTGCGCCTGGCCCTTCAGGTTTTCACCATCGTCTGGCTCGTGGGTTGCGCGGGTTGGGCCATTCAGGCTTTGTGGCGCGTTTAAGCACTACATCACCAGAGGCTTTCATACATGTCGTACTCCGTATCCAAAAGAAAATTTGACGTTGTCATCATCGGCGCTGGCGGCTCCGGCATGCGGGCGTCCCTGCAACTGGCACGTGCCGGTCTGAACGTAGCGGTTCTCTCCAAAGTGTTCCCCACACGCTCACATACCGTTGCCGCTCAAGGCGGCATCGGCGCCTCGCTGGGCAACATGAACGACGACAACTGGCACTACCATTTCTATGACACCGTCAAGGGTTCCGACTGGCTGGGTGATCAGGATGCCATCGAGTTCATGTGCCGCGAAGCACCCAAGGTGGTCTATGACCTGGAACACATGGGCATGCCGTTCGACCGCAATCCGGATGGCACCATTTACCAGCGCCCGTTTGGTGGCCACACCGCCAATTACGGCGAGAAGGCCGTGGAGCGCGCCTGTGCCGCAGCTGACCGCACCGGCCACGCGATGCTGCATACGTTGTACCAGCAGAACGTCAAGGCCAAAACGGCATTCTTCGTCGAGTGGATGGCACTGGACCTGATTCGCGACGCGGACGGCGATGTGGTCGGCGTCACGGCGCTGGAAATGGAAACCGGTGACGTTCACATTCTCGAAGCCAAAACCACCTTGCTGGCCACCGGGGGCGCAGGCCGCATTTTTGCGGCTTCCACCAACGCCTTCATCAACACGGGTGACGGTTTGGGTATGGCCGCACGTAGTGGCATCCCGCTGGAAGACATGGAGTTCTGGCAGTTCCACCCTACCGGCGTTGCCGGCGCAGGTGTGTTGCTAACCGAAGGCTGCCGCGGCGAAGGCGCGATCCTGATCAACAGCAATGGCGAACGCTTCATGGAGCGTTATGCGCCCACGCTGAAAGATCTGGCTCCGCGTGACTTTGTGTCGCGTTGCATGGACCAGGAAATCAAGGAAGGCCGTGGCTGTGGTCCCAACAAGGACTACGTGCTGCTCAAGCTGGACCACCTCGGTGCCGACACGGTCATGAAGCGTCTGCCTTCGGTGTATGAAATTGGCCACAACTTTGCCAATGTGGACGTGACCCGCGAGCCCATCCCCGTGGTGCCGACCATTCACTACCAGATGGGTGGCATTCCGACCAACATCAACGGACAGGTGGTCATTCAGAACAACGGCGTTCACAACGAAGTGGTGAACGGTCTTTACGCAGTCGGCGAATGCTCCTGCGTCAGCGTACATGGCGCCAACCGGCTGGGCACCAACTCGTTGCTGGACCTGCTGGTGTTTGGCCGCGCAGCCGGCAACCACATCGTTGAGTTCAACAACAAGAACAAGGTACACAAGCCCCTGCCCGCCCATGCTGCGGACACCACGCTGGCCCGACTTTCACGCCTGGACAACGCCAGCAGCGGCGAGTACGCGCAGGACGTAGCCAACGATATCCGCGCGTCCATGCAAAAGCATGCTGGCGTGTTCCGAACCCAGGCCAGCATGGATGAAGGCGTGGTGAAGATCGCCGATCTGCGCAAACGCGTGGAAAACATCAACCTGCAGGACAAGTCGAAAGTCTTTAACACTGCACGTATTGAAGCTCTCGAGGTAGAGAACCTGATCGAGGCAGCGCAGGCCACCATCGTGTCAGCGGCGGCCCGGCATGAGAGCCGTGGCGCCCACACTGTCAACGACTACAGCGATTCGGCACAGTACCCGAATGGTCGCAACGACACCGAATGGCACAAACACACGCTTTGGTACCGCGAGGGCAACCGCCTGAGCTACAAGCCCGTGCAGATGAAGCCGCTCACGGTGGAAAGCGTTCCACTGAAGACTCGCACGTTCTAACCCGTACCGGAGATTGACATGACTAAGCGCACCTTCCAGATCTATCGCTACGACCCGGACAAAGACGTCAAGCCCTACATGCAAACCATCGAGGTGGAACTCGACGGCAGCGAACGCATGCTGCTGGACGCGCTGATGAAACTCAAGGCGCAGGACCCTGGCATCACGTTCCGGCGCTCGTGCCGCGAAGGGGTCTGCGGCTCCGACGCGATGAACATCAACGGCAAGAACGGCCTGGCCTGCCTGACCAACATGCGCACGCTGAAGGATCCGATCGTTTTGAAGCCCCTGCCCGGCCTGCCGGTGATCCGCGACCTGATCGTAGACATGACCCAGTTCTTCAAGCAGTACAACTCGATCAAGCCCTACCTGGTCAACGACGAAGTGCCGCCCGAGAAGGAGCGCCTGCAGTCACCCGAAGAGCGTGAGGAGCTCAACGGCCTGTATGAATGCATTCTGTGCGCCAGCTGTTCCACGAGCTGTCCAAGCTTCTGGTGGAATCCCGACAAGTTTGTCGGACCCGCCGGGCTGTTGCAGGCGTACCGATTCATTGCGGACAGCCGGGATCAGGCCACGGGCGAGCGTCTGGACAACCTGGAAGATCCGTACCGCCTGTTTCGCTGCCACACCATCATGAACTGTGTTGATGTGTGCCCAAAAGGACTGAATCCGACGCGGGCCATCGGGAAGATCAAGGAAATGATGGTTCTGCGAACCGTTTGAGCATTACAGAAAATCGACCAGTGACCGAAGTACTCATTGGAGAGCGTGAACTCAGCAAGCTCAAATGGCGTTGCAGACGCGGTTTGCTGGAAAACGACCTTTTCATTGAGCGGTTCTTTCAGCGATTCGAGAAAAGCCTGACCATGGCGCAAGGCCGGGCTTTAACGGATCTGATGGATCTGAGCGACAACGATCTGCTGGATGTGCACCTGGCACGAAAAACGCTTGCTCAGGTTCAGGCAGAACTTGATCGGGCAGATGTACGTGAAGTTTTGAGCATGTTGAGAGAAAACCGGTGAAAGGGAAAAAATGAAACTAGCTGACAACAAAGCCACCCTGTCGTTCAGTAACGGCAGCCCCAGCATCGAACTACCCGTTTATCAGGGCAATGTGGGCCCTGACGTCGTGGATATTCGCAAGCTGTATGCTCAAACGGGCATGTTTACCTACGACCCGGGCTTCCTGTCCACGGCGTCGTGCCAGTCGGCCATCACCTACATCGACGGCGACAAAGGAGAATTGCTGTATCGCGGCTACCCAATTGAACAGCTGGCAGTGAATTGCGATTTTATGGAAACCTGCCACCTGCTTCTGTACGGGGACCTGCCAAACGCCGCCGGAAAAGCCGCGTTCACCAAGCGAGTGACCAACCACACCATGGTGAACGAGCAGATGCAGTTCTTCCTGCGCGGGTTCCGTCGTGACGCACACCCCATGGCCATCATGACCGGGCTGGTGGGGGCGCTGTCAGCGTTCTACCATGACAGCACGGACATCAACAATCCCGAGCACCGCGATATTTCGGCGATTCGTCTGATTGCCAAAATGCCGACACTCGTGGCCATGGCCTACAAGTACAGCGCTGGCCAGCCTTACATGTATCCCAAGAACCATCTCAGCTACGCCGGCAATTTCCTGCACATGATGTTTGCTACACCGTGCGAGGATTACACCGTCAATCCAGTGATCGAGCGCGCACTGGACCGAATTTTCGTGCTGCACGCTGACCATGAGCAAAACGCTTCGACCTCAACCGTTCGCCTGTGCGGCAGTTCTGGCACCAACCCGTTCGCAGCCATTGCAGCCGGTGTAGCCTGCCTGTGGGGCCCAGCTCACGGTGGCGCCAACGAAGCGTGCCTGAACATGCTGGGAGACATCCAGAAGATGGGCGGCATCAGCAAAGTCGGCGAGTTCATGACCCAGGTGAAAGACAAAAATTCTGGCGTCAAGCTGATGGGATTTGGCCATCGTGTCTACAAGAACTACGATCCACGTGCCAAGCTCATGCAGGAAACCTGCAAAGAAGTTCTGACGGCCCTGGGACTGGAGAATGACCCTCTGTTCAAGCTGGCCATGGCGCTGGAAAAGATTGCCCTGGAAGACGAATACTTCGTTTCGCGCAAGCTGTACCCGAACGTCGACTTCTACTCTGGCATTGTGCAGCGCGCCATCGGCATCCCCACGTCGTTGTTCACAGCCATCTTCGCTCTGGCGCGTACCGTCGGCTGGATTGCCCAGCTCAACGAAATGATTGGTGACCCGGAATACAAGATCGGCCGCCCGCGTCAGCTATTTACCGGCTCGACACAGCGGCAAGTGCTGCCTCTGGCCAAGCGATAAGCCACAGCCAGTCGCGCCCCATAAAAGAACCCCGGCACTGCCGGGGTTTTTCTTTGCAAGGGGCATAAAATCTGTCCTCCACAGGAATCCATTACATGAGTCGCACCCTTTACGACAAAATCTGGGACGAACACGTCGTCCACACCGAAGAAGATGGCACGGCCGTCCTCTACATCGACCGCCATCTGGTGCACGAAGTCACCAGCCCGCAGGCATTTGAGGGTCTGCGTCAGGCCGGGCGAAAGGTGTGGCGCATCAGCTCCATCGTGGCCACGGCAGACCACAACACCCCCACAACCGGCTGGGAGCTGGGCTACGACGGCATCACCGACCCGATCAGCCGCGAACAGGTCACCACGCTGGACACCAACATCCGCGAATTCGGCTCGGCCGCCTACTTTCCGTTCCTGTCCAAACGCCAGGGCATCGTGCACGTCATCGGCCCCGAGAATGGCGCAACGCTGCCCGGCATGACCGTTGTCTGCGGCGATTCGCACACCTCCACGCACGGCGCGTTTGGCGCGCTGGCGCATGGCATCGGTACCAGCGAGGTGGAGCACGTACTGGCCACCCAGACCCTGCTAGCCAAAAAGGCCAAGAACATGCTGGTCAAGGTCGAGGGAACGCTCCCCAAAGGCTGTGGCGGCAAGGACATCGTGCTGGCCATCATTGGAAAAATAGGTACTGCGGGCGGTACCGGCTACACCATCGAATTTGCCGGCTCGGCCATCCGTGCGCTATCCATGGAAGGCCGCATGACGGTCTGTAACATGGCCATCGAAGCGGGTGCGCGGGCTGGCTTGGTGGCGGTGGATCAGAAAACCATCGATTACCTCAAGGGTCGTTTGCTGGCCCCCACCGGTGTTGAATGGGAACAGGCCCAGACGTACTGGAAAACATTGCAATCCGATGCGGGTGCAACTTTCGATACTGTGGTGGAACTGGACGCCGCCAAAATCATCCCCCAGATCACCTGGGGTACGTCCCCTGAAATGGTGTTGGGCGTGGATGACCGTGTGCCCGACCCGGACAAGGAAAAAGACCCCAACAAGCGTGGCGCCATCGAGCGCGCGCTGGTCTATATGGAACTGCAGCCCGGCAAGGCGCTGGACGACATTTACGTGGACAAAGTGTTCATCGGCTCCTGCACCAACAGCCGCATTGAAGACATGCGCGAAGCCGCCGCCGTGGTCAAGAAGCTGGGCCAGAAAGTGGCCAAGAACATCAAGCTGGCCATGGTCGTCCCCGGCTCCGGGCTGGTGAAAGAGCAGGCCGAACGGGAAGGTCTGGACGAAATCTTCAAGGCGGCGGGGTTTGAGTGGCGCGAGCCGGGTTGTTCCATGTGCCTGGCCATGAACGCCGACCGTCTGGAACCCGGCGAACGCTGTGCCTCCACCAGCAATCGCAACTTTGAAGGCCGCCAGGGCGCCGGTGGGCGTACCCATCTGGTCAGCCCAGCGATGGCTGCTGCGGCGGCTGTGTACGGCCACTTTGTTGATATCCGCAAATTCGCATGAAGGATAACGAGATGAAAGCATTCCTCACCGCAATGACTGTTTCTGTCGCGCTGAGCCTGATGGGCTGCAACACGGTCAAAGGCATGGGCCAGGATCTGCAAAAAGCAGGCGAGTCCATCGAAGGCGCCGTCAAGAAGAAATAACCCGTCATGCAAAAATTCACTGTACACAAGGGCCTCGTGGCCCCCATGGATCGGGAAAACGTCGATACCGACGCCATCATCCCCAAGCAATTTCTGAAGTCCATCCGCAAGACCGGCTTCGGGCAAAACCTGTTTGATGCCTGGCGCTATCTGGATGCGGGCTATCCCGGCCAGGACCCCACCAGCCGCAAGCCCAACCCGGACTTCGTGCTGAACCAGCCGCGCTACGCGGGTGCCTCTATCTTGCTGGCTCGCAAGAATTTTGGTTGTGGATCATCCCGTGAGCACGCACCCTGGGCACTGGACCAGTACGGCTTTCGGGCCATCATCGCGCCCAGCTACGCCGACATTTTCTTCAACAACAGCTTCAAGAATGGCTTGCTGCCAATCGTGCTGAGCGAAGCGCAAGTGGGCCAGTTGTTCGACGAAGCGCTGGCCTTCCCCGGCTACCAGCTCACGGTCGATCTGGAGCGTCAGGTGATCGTCAAGCCCGCCGGTGAAGAGCTGCCATTTGACGTCGCATCGTTTCGCAAATACTGCCTGATCAACGGCTTTGACGACATCGGACTGACGCTGCGCCAGTCCGACAAGATCAAGGCTTTTGAAGCCGAGCGACTGGCCACCAAGCCCTGGCTGGCCCACACCACAAATACCTGACTTTTTACCAACCAAATTGGCACTCAGACCGCATGAAATATGCGTGAGTAGCTATATATTTAATAGCAATCATGAAAATCGCAGTTCTGCCAGGTGATGGCATTGGTACCGAAATCGTGGCCGAAGCGGTCAAGGTGTTGAATGTTCTCGACCTGAAGTTCGAGATGGAAACCGCGCTGGTCGGCGGCGCCGCCTATGAGGCGCATGGACACCCGCTACCCGAATCCACGTTGAAACTGGCCAAGGAAGCCGACGCCGTGTTGTTCGGCGCCGTGGGCGACTGGAAGTACGACAAGCTGGACCGCCCGCTGCGCCCCGAGCAGGCCATTCTGGGCCTGCGCAAAAACCTGGGTCTGTTTGCCAATTTCCGCCCCGCCATTTGTTATGAGCAGCTCGTGGGTGCTTCCAGCCTCAAGCCTGAGCTGATCGCGGGTCTGGACATCCTCATCATTCGCGAGTTGACCGGTGACATCTATTTTGGCGCGCCGCGCGGTCGCCGCACGGCGGTAGATGGCCACTTCCCGGGTGCTGAGGAGGCCTTTGACACCATGCGCTACAGCCGCCCCGAGATCGAGCGCATTGCTCATGTGGCGTTCCAGGCCGCGCGCAAACGCAAGGCATCCGGAACGGAAGGTCGCGTCACCAGCGTGGACAAGGCCAACGTGCTGGAGACTTTCCAGTTCTGGAAAGATATCGTCACCGAGGTCGGCAAGGAATACCCGGACATCGCGCTGGACCACATGTACGTGGACAACGCCGCCATGCAACTGGTCAAGGCACCGAAGAAGTTTGACGTGGTGGTCACCGGCAACATGTTTGGCGACATTCTGAGCGACGAGGCCGCCATGCTGACCGGCTCCATCGGCATGTTGCCCTCGGCGTCGCTGAACGCCAGCAATCAGGGCCTGTATGAGCCCAGCCACGGCAGCGCACCCGACATTGCCGGCAAAGGCATTGCCAACCCGCTGGCCACCATCTTGAGCGCAGCCATGATGTTGCGCTTCAGCTTAAACCAGGCGGGCGCGGCCGACCGCATCGAGTCCGCCGTCAAGAACGTGCTGGCACAGGGTCTGCGCACGGCAGACATCTACAGCGAAGGCACACGCAAGGTCAGCACCCGCGAGATGGGTGAGGCAGTTGTCAGGGCGCTGTAAACGTATGGATTACAATAAAACCATGCATCGCGACCTGACCTTTTCCCTCCAAAACCCGGCCTGCTTGGCTGGGCAGGAACAGGTTGTGCGCGCGTCTTCCACCAAAACGACAACCATTAAAGGCTGACACAGCCCGGTTCGTCGCGCCCTCCCCGGCCAGACGAGCCGGGCAACTGAAATCCTTTGTATTTCCAGTTTGAAAAGGGGTAATGTGATGAAAGTTGGTAACTTAGTAGGGCTCGTCGGCTGGCGTGGCATGGTCGGCTCCGTTCTCATGGACCGCATGCAGGCCGAAGGCGATTTTGGCCTGATCGAGCCCGTATTTTTCTCGACCTCCAATGCCGGTGGTAAAGCCCCGGCGCAAGCGAAAAACGAGTCCACGCTCAAAGACGCCATGGATATTGTCGCATTGAAAAAGTGCGACATCATCATCACGGCCCAGGGCGGCGACTACACCACCGACGTATTCCCCAAATTGCGCGCCGCAGGGTGGACCGGTCACTGGATTGACGCCGCGTCCACGCTGCGGATGGACGACAGCGCCGTCATCATTCTGGACCCCGTGAACCTGCCCGTCATCCAGAACGCACTATCCAAGGGTGGCCGCAACTGGATTGGCGGCAACTGCACGGTGAGCTGCATGTTGATGGGCGTCGGTGCCCTCTACAAAGCAGGCCTGGTCGAGTGGATGACCACGATGACCTACCAGGCCGCCTCGGGCGGCGGCGCCCAGCACATGCGCGAGTTGCTGACCCAATTTGGCACCCTCAACGCGGAAGTCCGGCCGCTGCTGGATGACCCGAAGTCCGCCATTCTGGAAATTGACCGCAAGGTTCTGGCCAAGCAGCAAGCCCTCACCGCGGCGGAGACTGCCAACTTCGGCGCACCGTTGGGCGGCAGCCTGATTCCGTGGATCGACAAGGATCTGGGTATCGGGAAACAACCGGACGAAGCCGGTTGGGGCATGAGCAAGGAAGAGTGGAAAGGCGGCGCCGAAACCAACAAGATTTTGGGCCAGGGCGCAGGTTTCGACTCTGCAGCCATACCGGTGGATGGTTTCTGCGTGCGTGTGGGCGCCATGCGTTGCCACAGCCAGGCGCTGACCTTCAAGCTCAACAAGGATGTGCCTGTGGCCGACATTGAAGCCATGATCGCCGCCGACAACCAATGGGTGAAAGTGGTGCCCAACACGAAAGAAGCCACGCTGGTTGATCTGACGCCTGTCGCCGTGACGGGCACCATGACCATTCCGGTCGGCCGCATCCGCAAACTGGCCATGGGCCCCGACTATGTTGGCGCGTTCACCATTGGCGACCAGTTGCTGTGGGGTGCCGCCGAACCGTTACGTCGCATGCTGCGCATTCTGCTTAATGCGTGAAACCCGGCCTCGTCAACTGCCAGCCAGTATTTGACGGGTCGTCCGGCGTTGTCGATTGACAACATCAGAACACCTCCTTGAGCCCCTTGATTAATATGCGCTCAAAGTTAGAAGCTTTATGAGCTTGTCAGGCTAACATATTGATGTTAAGGTACTTTTCACGTTTTGAGTGTCGAGGCGTTTGTTCGCGTAATGAGAAATAATTGCCAGTCGCCCGAACATCGGAGGCTAATAAATTGATCGCTAAGTCACATCGCTGGCAAAAAACCGCCATTGCCGCTTCTGCTGCCGCCCTTTTGGGCCTGTGGGGAACCGGCGCATTGGCACTATCGTTAGGTCGCGTCACCGTTCAGTCGGCTTTGGGGGAGCCATTGCGCGCCGAGGTTGACATCCCTGACATCAACGCCGAGGAAGCCGCTTCGTTGAAAGCCAACGTGGCATCTCCCGACGCATTCCGTGCAGCCGGCATGGAGTACAACGCTGCGATGCCCAGTGTCCAGATTTCGCTGCAAAGACGGTCGGACGGTCGGGCATATTTGCGACTGAGCAGTGATCGCCCCGTTAACGAGCCCTTTGTAGACCTGATCCTTGAAGCCAACTGGGCCACCGGCCGCATTGTTCGCGACTATACGATGCTGTTTGACCCCGCCAGCATGCGGCAGCCTGCAGCGGTAGCACCCACGCCAGCCCAGACTCCTGCTGCATCGCCCGCACCTGCTCCAGCCACAGCGTCAACCGCTGCGCCACGCGCCGCTGTACCTGCCGCGGTGAGCAAAGCGCCGGCACCAGCCAAAGCAGAAAAGCCCCCGGCGGCTGTCAAACCAGCGAAGGCTGCAACACCCGCCGAGCCGGGCGATAGTGCCAAAAGCGTCACGGTCAAGCCTGGCGACACTGCCAGCAAGATTGCTGCGTCCACCAAACCATCCAGCGTTTCGCTGGATCAGATGCTGGTTGCCCTGCTCCAGGCGAATCCTGAAGCATTTGTTGATGGGAACATGAACCGCATCAAGGCTGGCGCTGTAGTCAAGGTGCCGGGTTCCGAGCAAATTCAGTCGACGACGCCTCAGGAAGCCTCTCAGATGGTCCTTGCGCAAAGCAAGGATTTCAACGAGTTCCGCAGGAAGCTCGCCACCAATGCGCCCGCCGCGCAGGTGAGTGCGGCGGATCGCCAGGCCAGTGGGTCGGTACAAGCCAAGGTGGAAGACAAAAAGCCTGCCGCCGCAGTTCCTGACAAGCTGACACTCTCCAAAGGAGCGATCCAGGCACAGGCAGCCGAAGCCAAACTGGCAAAGGAACGTGCTGAAAAAGAAGCTGCGGAACGCGCGGCCGAGATCGCAAAGAATATCAAGGACCTCAGCAAACTTGGCGCAGCTTCCAGCGCTGTGCCAGCCGGCCAGGCTGCCAGTGCCGCAAAGACCACAGACGCAGCACCTGCAATCCAGGCTCCTGTCGCAATAACAACTCCGCCCGCCGCCTCTGCCCCGGCAGCACCGATGGCCAGCAGTCCGGAGCCAGTCGTTGTATCACCAGCTCCTCCCGCACCGGTGGCAAAAGCACCTGTGGTTGTGCCAGCTCCTGTTGCTGAACCCGGTCTGGTTGATCAACTGCTTGAGAATCCGCTGGTTCCAGCCGGTGCGGGTGGCCTGATCGCATTGCTGGCCGGCTTCGCCTTCTACCGGGCACGCCAGCGCAAGAATGTGTCGCAGGTCGACAGCGCATACCTTGAAAGCCGCCTGCAGCCTGACTCTTTCTTTGGCGCCAGTGGCGGACAACGCGTAGATACCAAGGATGGCGGTCTGACCGGTTCATCCATGGTGTATTCACCCAGCCAACTGGAAGCCGCCGATGACGTGGATCCTGTGGCAGAGGCCGACGTTTACCTGGCTTACGGCCGGGATTTGCAGGCCGAGGAAATTCTGAAAGAAGCACTGCGGACCAATTCCGGACGTATTGCCATTCACCAAAAACTCCTTGAGATTTACGCCAAACGTCAGGACATCAAGGGCTTTGAGACGATTGCCAATCAGGCCCATAAACTCACTGAGGGCGAAGGCCCGGCGTGGGAACGCATTTGTGAACTCGGCTTGGGTATTGACCCCAATAACGAGTTGTACAAACCGGGCGGCGAGCCAACCTCTGGTGGCACCCTGTCGCGACCCATTCCGTTTGAAACTGGCAGCAGCTTCTCTGCCAGCACGTTGACGCTGCCTATTCAGGTCAATCAGGCAGAGAGTCCCAGTGCGGTTGACCTCGATCTGGATCTGGATTTTTCACTGGAAGACTCGGCGCCGGCAGCCATTTCGGAGACTACCAGCACGCAGCATCATCCTACAGTCCCCCTGCAGGCGGTTGATGCCATGCCTGCCATGCCAAGCCTCGATCTCGCCCTGCCGAGCGAGTCAATGGCCGCAGTAACCCAGCCTCCCGCCAGCAATGATGCCAGGGCGATTCACTTTGACCTGCCCGACCTGGATCTTGATTCCGGCAACAAGACCATCGAGCAGGAGAACGCAGAGTTGGCACGGCAAGCCCAAACCAGCTTCGGCATGACAGAACCTGCTGCCCTGAATACACCCGCTCCCAAAGAGGCGGCAGCCAGCCAGCCGGGCATGCTCGAATTTGATCTGGGGTCACTCTCACTTGATCTGGACGACTCGACTGAAGGAACCTCAGCGCCCCGTAGCGCAGAAGCCGAAGACCCCCTGGCAACCAAATTGGCCTTGGCTGAGGAGTTCGTGGCGATTGGTGACAGTGATGGCGCCCGTGCCCTGATTGAGGAAGTGATTGCAGAAGCCTCTGGCGATGTCAAGTCACGCGCACAGCTCGCCTTGAACGAATTGAACTGACTGTTTTGACGGCGGCCTGTACTTGAAATCACCGTGAGGCTGGCGTTAGGCATCAGTTACAACGGGCAGGCATATCAGGGCTGGCAAAGCCAGTTGTCAGGACTCACTGTTCAGGACAAGCTGGAAGCTGCACTTGGCCGCTTCACCGACAGCAGGGTTTCCACGTTATGTTCTGGCCGGACGGACGCTGGTGTTCACGCCCTCATGCAGGTCATTCATTTCGACACCGAAGCAACGCGTGAGCCCGTTTCATGGGTGCGCGGCACCAATGCCAATTTGCCGCGTGACATTGCCGTTCAGTGGGCACAGGTGGTGCCTGACGCGTTTCATTGCCGGGCCAGTGCCATTTCACGCCGCTATGCCTACATCCTGCTGGAATCACCCGTTCGCCCCAGCATAGACGCGGGTCGCACAGGCTGGAGCTTCAGGCCACTGGATATGGGGACCATGCAACAGGCTGTCCACCATCTGCTGGGGGAGCATGATTTTTCGTCGTTTCGAGCCTCTGCCTGCCAGGCCCTGTCGCCCGTGAAGAACCTGCAACGCATCGACATTACCCGCCGGGGTGCCTACTGGCGCTTCGAATTTGAAGCTAACGCCTTTTTGCACCACATGATTCGCAACATCATGGGGTGCCTGGTGACCGTTGGCCAGGGGAAATACCCGCCAGAATGGATGAATCAGGTTCTTGCAGCCCGTAACCGGGATGTTGCTGCGCCCACCTTTTCCCCAGACGGCCTCTACTTCCTCGGGCCCCGCTATGAAGCCCACTGGGGCCTGCCGGACCGCACGCCTGCGTATGATGGACTGCCATGAACTCAATACGTACCCGGATCAAGATTTGCGGCCTGACGCGGGAGCAGGATGTGGACGCTGCCGTTGCCGCAGGAGCCGATGCCATCGGCTTTGTACTCTACGACAAGAGCCCGCGCCACATTCCGATTGAGCGCGCCGCTCAACTTGCCCGGCGGTTGCCGCCCTTCGTCACACCGGTATTGCTGTTTGTCAATGCGGCCGCTACGGAAATAATAGCTGCCTGCGCATATATACCGGGTTCCACAGTGCAATTTCATGGTGACGAGACACCTGACCAATGCCAGCAGGCGACGTTGAACGGCGCGCGCGCCTACCTGCGCGCCGCGCGAATTCCACTGGGGGATGGTGTGGCATCTTTTGACCTCGTAAAATACGCTCAAGATTACTCAAAAGCCCAAGCCATATTGCTCGACGCCCACGTCGAGGGTTATGGTGGCGGCGGCAAGGCATTCAATTGGTCACTTCTTCCTCCAAGCGTCAACGCTCACCTCGTCTTGAGTGGTGGGCTGAGTGCTGCAAACGTGGCCGACGGCATTTTGCAGGTGCGGCCGCGTTGTAAAACTCTGGCCGTGGATGTGAGTTCCGGTGTCGAGCTTGATGGTCCTGGTAACAAGGGCATCAAGGACGCCGACAAAATCAACCGCTTCGTCGCCGCCGTTCGTGCAGCAGACAGGCAACTTGCAGGAATTTCCAATGAAAGAGTACCAACAGCCTGATGCATCAGGCCATTTCGGAATTTACGGTGGCAGTTTTGTTTCTGAAACGCTGACCCACGCCATCAACGAACTCAAAGACGCCTACGCCAGGTATCAGAATGACCCGGCGTTTATCGCCGAGTTTGAATACGAGCTGGCGCATTTCGTCGGTCGCCCCTCCCCGGTCTACCACGCAGACCGCATGACCCGCGAAATGGGTGGTGCCCAAATCTTCCTCAAGCGTGAAGACCTGAACCACACCGGCGCGCACAAGGTCAACAACACCATCGGCCAGGCCATGCTCGCCAAGCGCATGGGCAAGCCGCGCGTGATCGCCGAGACCGGCGCCGGCCAGCACGGCGTAGCCACGGCCACCATCTGTGCCCGCTACGGCCTGGAATGTGTGGTCTACATGGGCAGTGAAGACGTGAAGCGCCAGAGCCCCAACGTCTACCGCATGAAGTTGCTCGGTGCCACCGTGGTACCGGTCGAGAGCGGCAGCAAGACATTGAAAGATGCCCTCAACGAGGCCATGCGCGACTGGGTTGCCAACGTGGATAACACTTTCTACATCATCGGCACGGTGGCCGGCCCGCACCCCTACCCGATGATGGTGCGGGATTTCCAGAGCGTGATCGGCAAGGAATGCCTGGTGCAGATGCCGGAGATGCTCAAAGCCCAGGGTTGCAAGACCGACCAGCCTGACGCGGTGATCGCCTGCGTGGGCGGTGGCAGCAATGCCATGGGTATCTTCTATCCCTACATCAACCACGCGAACACGCGCCTCATCGGCGTGGAGGCTGCGGGCGAAGGCATGGACAGCGGCAAACACTCCGCTTCGCTGCAGCGCGGCAGCCCGGGTGTGCTGCATGGCAACCGCACCTATGTGCTGCAGGACGATAATGGCCAAGTGACAGAGACACACAGCATCAGCGCGGGTCTGGACTACCCGGGCGTCGGCCCCGAACACGCCTTTCTCAAGGACATGGGTCGTGCTGAATACGTGGGCATCACCGACAAGGAAGCGCTGGAAGCATTCCATTACCTGTGCCGTACCGAGGGCATCATTCCCGCCCTTGAATCAAGTCACGCTGTGGCCTACGCAATGAAACTGGCCAAAACAATGCGCGCCGATCAATCCATTCTGGTCAACCTGTCTGGCCGCGGTGACAAGGACATTGGCACGGTGGCTGACTTGAGCAACGCTGATTTCTACTGCAGGCCAAGTTGCAAGGGCCAGGCCATCAAAGGTGGCGCCATGAATATTGAACAGACTGTGCAGGTGGTGAAATGAACCGCATCGCCAAAACACTGGCGACACTGAAGGTACAAAACCGCAAGGCGCTGATTCCCTACGTAACAGCTGGTTTCCCATTCGCTGACATTACACCCGATCTGATGCACGGCATGGTGGCCGCAGGTGCCGACGTGATCGAACTGGGCGTGCCCTTCTCTGACCCCAGCGCCGATGGCCCGGTTATCCAGAGGGCGGGCGACAAGGCCCTGGCCTTTGGCATTGGCCTTGTGCATGTGCTGGAGATGGTGCGTGTGTTCCGAAAGAAGGATTCCTCTACGCCCGTGGTGCTAATGGGCTACGCCAACCCGATTGAGCGCTACAACCAGAAGCACGCCGCAACCCAGGCTACCCAAAGCGCGTTTGTGCGCGACGCGGCGGCGGCAGGCGTGGATGGCGTGCTGGTAGTGGATTACCCGCCTGAAGAATGCGAGGCATTCGCTGCCGAGCTCAAGGCTGCGGGTCTGGACCTGATCTTCCTGCTCGCCCCCACCAGTACGGACGAGCGCATGGCCCAAATTGCCCGCATCGCCACCGGCTACGTCTATTACGTGTCGCTCAAGGGCGTCACCGGTGCCGGCACGCTCGACACGGCGGCGGTCGAAACCATGCTGCCGCGCATTCGCCAGTTTGTGCGTGTGCCGGTTGGCGTGGGCTTTGGCATCCGCGATGCGGCGACCGCCAAAGCCATTGGAAAGGTTGCCGACGCCGTGGTGATTGGCAGCAAAATCATCCAGCTGATTGACAACCAGCCCCGAGACAACGTGGTTCAGGTTGCGGGAGATTTCCTGCGTGAAATCCGTGCCGCTTTGGATTCATAATTCAGCCCTGTCCTGACCCGGCCTTCAACTGATGCGCTTACGAGGAATTCAATATGTCCTGGCTTGAAAAATTGCTTCCCCCGAAAATCCAGCACACTGACCCGGCCGACCGGCGTAGCGTGCCTGAAGGCCTGTGGATCAAATGCCCGAGCTGTGAAACGGTGCTGTACAAGACCGATCTGGAGCAAAACCAGAACGTCTGTCCTACCTGCAGCCATCACCACCGCATTGGTGCCCGTGCGCGGCTCAACGTGTTTCTGGACAACGAGGGCCGGTTCGAGATCGGTCAGGAAGTGCTGCCTGTAGATGCGCTCAAGTTCAAGGACAGCCGCAAATACCCCGAGCGCCTCAAGGAAGCCATGGACAACACCGGTGAGACTGATGCGCTGGTGGTCATGGGCGGTGCCGTGCACAGCATCAGTGTAGTGGCGGCCTGCTTTGAATTTGAGTTCATGGGCGGCAGTATGGGTTCCGTCGTGGGGGAGCGCTTTGTGCGTGGCGTAGAGACTGCCATCGAGCAAAAAGTGCCATTCATCTGTTTCACCGCTACCGGGGGAGCGCGTATGCAGGAAGGCCTGCTGTCTCTCATGCAAATGGCCAAGACCAATGCGGCCCTGACGCGCCTGGCCAAAAAAGGCCTGCCTTACGTGAGCGTGCTGACCGACCCCACCATGGGTGGCGTGAGCGCCGGTTTTGCATTTTTGGGGGATGTGGTGATTGCCGAGCCCAAAGCGCTGATTGGCTTTGCCGGACCACGGGTGATCGAGTCAACAGTTCGCGTGACCTTGCCCGAAGGCTTTCAGCGAGCCGAGTTCCTGCAGCAAAAAGGTGCCATTGACTTCATTTGTGATCGCCGGGAACTGCGCAAGACCGTGGCCAATACGCTTGCCATACTGCAGCGCCAGCCGGCCGACGCGGTAAGTTGACCGCCTGAACCAGTTGCTAGAGCAGCACAGCGCCCTGGATGGCGCCCAGCACAATCGAGGCGACCTGAAGCAGCACCAGTAACACCAGCGGAGACAGGTCGACCCCACCCACCAAGGGCACGACGCGGCGAATCGGTATGAGGGGTGGCGCGCACAGGCGCTCAATAATGTCTGACAGCACGTTGCGGGACTGCACCCATGAGAGTACGGCGTACACGATGATCAATCCGGTCATACCTGAAAGGGCCAACCGGGCCAGACCAAACGCCGCCAGAATCGGGATGGTAGCCAGGCTGCCAGCCGCTCCCGCCAATAGCCAGAGAATCAGGAATTGCATCAGCTCCAGAAGAGAAGCGGCAACCAGGCTACCCATATCCCATCGCCCCAAAGACGGAACAACACGCCGCAACGGCAAGACCAGCCAGTCCGTCAAGGCAAAAACAAATCTGCCCAGCGGATTGCCTGAACGGGCAGACATGGGAATGCGCTGGTACTGCATGTACAACCGAAGCAGGCAGGCACCAGCGACCAGTCCGATAACGACTTCGAGCAGCAGGGAAATGATTTGGTAGAGCATGAATTTGAAGATATTGCGCGTTGAATCATAGCGCCCGACCATCCCGGGCAACAAAAACCTAAAATCTGTCTTTTAGTCCTCCTTGTGCGGCAAGCCGCATCCCCATCTTTTCTGGCTTTTCATGTCCGATCACATCCCACCCCAAACAACACAAGACGACAACCAGCTGATCATTGAGCGCCGCGAGAAACTGAAGGTAATGCGTCAACAACAGGCACTGGGCAAAGGTGTGGCATTCCCGAACGACTTTCAGCCAACCCACCGCGCCGGGGAGTTGTTCAACGATTTCGAGGCCAAAACCACAGACGAACTCGCCACGTTGGGTGCGACTGCCAAAGTGGCCGGTCGCATGATGCTCAAGCGCGTGATGGGCAAGGCCAGCTTCTGCACCCTTCAGGATGCTTCTTTTGGCCCCTCAAACGGGCGTATTCAGATCTATGTCAAGGGTGAGGACATTGGCGACGAGTTATACGCCAACTTCAAACATTGGGACCTGGGCGACATCGTCGCGGCTGAGGGTCGCTTGTTCAAAACCAAGACCGGTGAACTGTCGATTCACGCAACCAGCATGCGGCTGTTGACCAAAAGCCTTCGACCCATGCCCGACAAGTTCCATGGCATGGCTGACCAGGAACAGAAATACCGGCAGCGCTACGTAGACCTGATGACTGACGAAGCCGCACGCAAGCGGTTTGTTGCGCGCAGCAAGGCAGTCAGCAGTATTCGCGAATTCATGGTGGCCAACGACTTCCTGGAAGTCGAAACCCCCATGCTGCACCCGATTCCCGGCGGCGCCAATGCCAAGCCGTTCAAAACACATCACAACGCGCTGGACCAGGAGATGTTTCTGCGTATCGCGCCCGAGCTGTATTTGAAGCGGCTGATTGTGGGTGGCTTCGAGCGGGTTTTCGAGATCAACCGGAGCTACCGCAACGAAGGAATTTCGGTTCGACACAATCCCGAGTTCACCATGATGGAGTTCTATGCGGCTTACTGGAACTATCTTGATTTGATGTCCTACACGGAAGCCATCATCCGCAACGTGGCTCAAAAAGCCGTCGGCACACTGGAACTGGCCTACAACGGCAAGTCGGTGGACTTGAGCCAGCCCTTTGAACGATTGACCATTGTCGAAGCCATCCGCAAACACACTGATGCCGGGGACAACGTGAATGACAGCGTCTGGTTGACGAACGCCCTTCGCAAGCTGGGGCTGTCGGAAGCCAAGGACAAGCTCTCTACCCGCTCGCTGGCCAGCCTGCAGGTGATGTATTTTGAAGAAACCGTGGAAGAAAAGCTCTGGCAGCCAACCTTCATCATGGAGCACCCCACCGAAATTTCCCCACTGGCCAGGGCCAATGATGAACGCCCCGAAGTGACTGAGCGCTTTGAGCTGTACATCACGGGCCGTGAATTCGGGAATGGTTTTTCAGAACTCAACGATGCCGAAGATCAGGCCGCACGCTTTCATGCCCAGGTGGCAGCCAAAGACAGCGGTGACGACGAAGCCATGTTTTACGACCATGATTTTGTGCGAGCCCTGGAATATGGCATGCCCCCCACTGGCGGTTGCGGCATCGGCATCGATCGCTTGATGATGCTGCTGACTGACAGCCCCAGCATTCGCGATGTGATCCTGTTTCCTGCCCTGCGCCGGGAGAGCTGAGGGGCAGCATCCCATGCAGACGCTGAAGTATCTGACGGCGTATTCCGAATCGGTTCAGTCGAAGGTGCGTGAGCTGATCGAACAGGACCGGCTGGCGGCGCTGTTGCGCAAGAAATACGCAGCCGCCCATGACATACGCACGGACCGGGCGCTGTATGACTACGTGATGGACCTCAAGAATGAATTCCTGCGGAGTTGCGAGCCGCTCTCAAAGGTAGCGTTTGACAGCAAGCTCAAGGTCATTCAGTACGCACTCGGTACACACACCACGGTATCCCGGGTTCAAGGCAGCAAGCTCAAGAGCAAGCGCGAAATCCGTATCGCCACGCTCTTCAAGGATGTGCCGATTGAACTCCTGCGGATGATCACCGTTCATGAGTTGGCCCATATCAAGGAGAAGGCGCATGACAAGGCTTTCTATCAGCTGTGCGCGCATATGGAGCCCAGTTACCATCAACTCGAATTTGATCTTCGCCTGTACCTGACCTGGCAAGATCTGCCTCGGCACGATGGACCTTCCGAACTCCTTTGGTCCCGGGTCTGATTAGGCTGACAACACTTGCCGGATTAGTTTGGCGGCATGTGCGCGTCATGAATCGTGCAAGAGAGTCAGGGTACAACGCGCTCTGAGTCATTGCAGGCACATTTTGTTACTGAACTGCTATCATTAATGTAGCTGCTTACGCATATCCAATAAGGGCCAGATGCCAATCAGGCTTGATGTCGGGTAATAATAACAAGTCTGCCTGTTTTTTACACAATAGCCGGTGCGCTCCGATATGATTCATGACAAATTGCCGGGGTGTCTGGGCAAATGCTTTCTCCCCTGAAACCTGTGTGACTGGCATCACCCCATCTACTCATGCGACTGTCAAGCGCTTTCAAATCCATCTCGCGGATTCATGTCATTTGCCTGGGTAGCTGCACAGCTGTTTTTCTTGCTGCCTGTGTTCAAGGCAACGCCTTGCCCACCCCGGCTTCATCGACATCAACAATACCGCCGAACGCCGGGGTACCTTCTGCACAGGCAGAGCGAGTCATCGTAACGTTTAATCAAAGTGTTCCGTTTTCCAGCAGTGAGTTCCTGCTGGAAATGCAGCGCTTGACCCAGGCCCGTTTCAGTTACATCGCTCCGATTTCCAACGATAGCCATGTCTATGGTGTGCAGCCGCTTCAAGGTCAAACCATCGCGCAAGTTCTGCAACGGCTGCGCGATGTGCCCGTTGTGCGTAGCGTTGAAATCGATCGGAAAATGAAAGCTAATCAGTGAGGAGAATCAAGTGTCCAATTTGAACCGCATGGCGGCCTTGGCCGTTGCAACTGCACTTGCGACAGTGTCGGTCATCGCTACAGCGCAACTCACGCCCCTCTCAAGCAAGAAGTCTGTCCTGGGTAACTCACTACCGAAAAGACCCATGGTTGGTGAAGCGCCGATGAACCGGTTAATTGTGAAATTCAAAGATCAAGCTACCGATAAAGTCGGTGCCTTCAGCGCAACACTGGCCCATGGTCACATCAAAGCGCTCAGTGTCTCTGGCGGCATGCCAACGATCAACGCCGGACCCGTAGAGCTGAACTATCTGAAATCAATCACGGCACAAACCCATGTGGCACTGACGAACAAAAAACTCAACAGGGCCGAGTTGTCCGCGATTGCTAAACAACTGCAACAAGACCCGCGCGTGGAGTACGCCGAGATTGATGAGCGGGCATACCCCCATCTGACAATCAACGACCCCGCCTTCGCGGGTCAACAGTGGAATCTAAAAAGCCCTGACGTCGAAGTGGGTGGCGCTAACCTGCCAGCCGCTTGGGATCGATTCGCTTCCGGTATGGCGCCCGTGAATGGGTCAGGCGTGGTGGTCGCTGTGCTCGACAGTGGTTATCTACTGCATACCGACTTGACAGCCAACATCGTTCTTCCAGGCTACGACTTCGTAAGTGCAGATCCTGGCGGCGCAACAACAACCGCCAATGACGGTACACCACGTGACAGCGACGCCAGCGATCCTGGGGATTGGGTCGCCACCGCCACATCGGATTGCCCCATTGCGGACTCAAGCTGGCACGGCACCCGCATAGGGGGCGTAATTGGTGCAATTGGTAACAACAACATCGGGATGATCGGGGTCGCGTACAGTGCGAGAATTTTGCCGGTTAGGGTGCTCGGTGTCTGTGGCGGTTACGTCTCCGACATCGCCGCCGGCATGCGTTGGGCTGCCGGAGATTCTCTTCCGCCCGTTCCAAATAACACTCATGCTGCCAAGGTAATCAACCTGAGTCTAGGCGGCGGCGGTGTCTGCCTGCAAACCTATCAAGACGCCGTCACGGCCGTGCGCGCTCGTGGAGCTATTGTCATCGCATCAACGGGTAACGACGGGGACCTGTCGATAGGACAACCTGCCAATTGCGCTGGCGTCATTGCGGTGACAGCCCATACCCGGCTAGGAGACAACGCCAACTACGCCAATATCGGTCCTGGAACCGCAATCAGTGCGCCGGGCGGTGGTGTCGGGTCCAACAACATACCTGGCGATGGCGGCGCCATTTACTCAACCTCCAACTCTGGCCTTACAACGCCCTCGGCCGACACGTATGCAGCTGAGGCTGGTACGAGCTTCGCCGCACCCCACGTGTCCGGTGTGGCAGCCTTGCTGTATCAGATCAAACCCGGGATCACGCCCGACGAGGTGTTGTCACGCCTGACCAACTCCGCGCGTCCACACCCGCCGGGCACCTATTGCGCTAGCGGTCAGGTTAACAGCCTCGCCTGCGGTACGGGTCTGCTGGATGCCGATGCCGCTGTAACCCTCACTCTTGCTGATGCCGCACCCGTTACCAGCGCGTCAGCGAGCCCCGCCAACCCAGTGGCGCGCGGAGCCACCGTTAACCTGTCTGGCGTGGCCGCGCCCGGCCCGAACGGGAGTGCCATCGCTAGCGTGCAATGGACCCAGGTCCCGGCCCCGACGGTGAGTATCGCCAATGCAAACCTTCCAAACGCATCGTTCGTAGTACCAGTGGGAGTAACTGCGACGGGAGCCACGTTTGTGTTCCGTTTCAGGGCCACCGACATGAACGCGCGGACAACGGACAGCTGGGTCACCGTTCAGGCCAATGCCGCTCCAACGCTAAACCCTATTTCTACGCAGGCTGTCGTCCTTGGCGGCAATATGAGCTTTACCGCAACCGCCACCGATGCGGATGGTGACGCTGTTACCTACGCTGTCGCTGGCCTCCCTACAGGCGCAACGTTCAATACATCAACAGGCGCTTTCAACTGGACCAACGCACAACCGGCAGGCAGCTACACATTTTTTATTGCACCATTCGATGGAGCACTCTATGGCGTGGCTCAGGAGGTCAGCATAACGGTAGTTGCCCCCGCAACGTCTGGGGGTGGTTCGGTCGAATGGATGGATCTGCTGGCCCTAAGTGTTCTTGCTCTGACTGGCGTGATGCTTCGCAAACGAGGCACCGCGCAGCGCTGACATCAGCATCGAAGTGATGATCCCACCCAGGCTCCCCGCTTCGTGTGCAGGGTAATAGGTCACGAATCCGAGCCATCCGACGGGTGCATCGGCTGTTGCACCGTGCTGCAGCCACAATTTGACCGCCAGGATGAGCAGCACGACCAGGGCCAATGAACGTATGGCAACCTGGCGCCCGTTCAATGAATCTTTCCTGGCAGAAGTGGCTCTTGCCTGGTTTGGAGGACCAACCAGGACACTGAGCGCATTCCCGGCCAACAACCCGTGCAAAGCGCCCGAGGCACCCGCATAGGAGGTGCAGCCTGGGTCCACGGCAATCGTGATGGCCACACACAGATAACCTCCCAGCAACGAAACAGCCTGGATACGCCACCCAACCAGTTGATCAAAAGCCAGCAGCATCAACACCATGGCGGCGGCATTGACCACCGCATGCTGCGTGCTCACGTGAACCCATTGGGATGTGACCAGCTGCCAACAGGCACCTGCCTCAAAAGCCGGGCGTGAAAACCGCCAATAGTCGCTCAAGCCTGGCGTCAGTTGCACGCCCAACGTCAAGACAACAAAGATCAGCGCCGAGCGCGTCCAGCCAGTCAGGGAGCCCGGTGCTGCCATGGGGGCATCACGGAATCAGATCCAGCGCCTGCATGTAGGATTGCTGCACCATCAATGCATCCCATTCAGGCACAGGCGTTTGCGGCAGCAGCGCCATCCGGCGCGCCTCGCTGGCATCCAGCGACTGCCACTGACCTCGCAGCAGCGCCTCCGTCATGCCGTCAAGCAGTTCGTCCACGGCCTGTCCACCATCTACTGACTGGTTACACAGCAGAACCAGATCGCACCCTGCATTCAGCGCCACCGCGGCGGCCTGGGTGTAGCTGACTTGGTGACCGTCAATCAGGCGGGCGCCTGCCATGGACAGGTCGTCGCTAAAAATCGCCCCGCAAAAACCCAACTGACTGCGCAAGATGTCTCCCAGCCATTTCGGCGAGAACCCTGCCGGGCGGCAATCCACTTTGGGATAAATCACATGGGCCGGCATCACACTGGCCAGCGTGGTGCTCAACCAGCCGTACGGGGCGGCATCATCAGCCAGGATAGCCTTAAGGCTGCGTTTATCAACCGGGATGTCTATGTGCGAATCAGCCTTCACAAAGCCATGCCCGGGAAAGTGCTTGCCGCAATTGGCCATACCGCTGATCTGCAGCCCATGCATCAGGCTTTTGGCCAGCAGGCTGACCACACGCGGGTCGCGCCCGAAGGAACGGTCACCAATCACACTGCTTTCGCCAAAGTCCAGGTCCAGCACCGGTGTGAAGCTCAGGTCAACACCACAGGCGCGCAATTCGGCGCCCAACACATAGCCACAGGCCGTGGCCGCGTTGGTGGCGCGCATGGCACCGCTACCCTCCCCGCCGCGGCCGTCGTTCATCCACATCTCGCCCAATGCACGCATCGGTGGCAAGTGGGTGAACCCATCGGTCTTGAAACGCTGCACGCGGCCACCTTCGTGATCGACGCAAATGAGCAGATCGCTACGCACATTTTTGATGTCACGGCACAAGCTGGACAGCTGTTCGCGATTGCGCCAGTTGCGGGAAAACAAAATGATGCCGCCGACCAGCGGGTGTTTGAGGCGCTGGCGGTCTTTGGCGGTGAGGTCCAGGCCAGCGATATCGATGATCAAAGAAGCGTGCTGCGTCATATCAGTCAGTTGAGATGTTGTTCATTGAAGGAAGAAAAAGACCGGCAATTGCTATAAACATGATAGCTTATTACGCATATTCCATGAGGGCTAGATGCCAATTTTCTCCACAACACAGAAACTGGCGGCATAGTCTGTCTCGTCGGTCACGCTCACATGCGCTGTGAGTCCCTGGGCATCAAACCAGTCTTTGAGGCCACCATGCAGCACGATGCAGGGCTTGCCGGCGTTGGCGTGGTCCTGTGGCAGTTTTGCTATTTCGCACAGACGCCAGGTCATGGGCATGCGCATGCCCAGACCAATCGCCTTGCTGAACGCCTCCTTCGCGCTGAACCGGGTAGCCAGATACCGCACCCCCCGTTCAGGCCAGCGTGCGCTTCGCGCCTTCCAGGTACTGAACTCGGCTTCACTGAGCACCTTTTGCGCAAAACGGTCGCCGTGGCGCTCCAGACTGGCACGAATACGGCGGATATCGCAGATGTCGGTACCGATGCCGTAAATCATGTTGGTGGTGGTGGTTGTATCTGGAGGCAGCAAAGCTCAGCCGGGACTGCCGGCAGCAAACGCTTCATCAATGCAACGCAGGTAGTCACGAATGGTCGCGGCATAACCCATTTCCAGTGCATCTGCGATCAGGGCGTGGCCAATGGACACCTCCTGCACGCCAGGAACCCGCTTCAAGAAGGTGGTCAGGTTGTCCCTGTTCAAATCATGGCCAGCGTTGACGCCCAAACCCGCGTCCAGTGCGGCCTGTGCCGCAAGCGCAAAACGCGCCAGTTGCGCCTCTTGCTGAACGCTTCCCCAAGCGGCGGCAAAGGGCTCGGTGTACAACTCCACCCGGTCTGCACCCACCACTTTGGCGGCCGCCATGGAACGGGCATCGGCATCCATGAAGAGGCTCACACGTACCCCCAACGCCTGTGCTTCAGCAATGAGGGGAGCAAGGCGCTGCGCTTCAGAAGGCAAATCCCAGCCATGATCACTGGTAAATTGCCCTTCGGAGTCCGGCACAAAAGTGCACTGATGCGGACGCAGGTCCCGTACAAAATCCATCAGATTCTGATAGGGATTGCCTTCAATATTGAACTCTCGATCAGGCCAGGCCCTCATCAGCACCGACAACTCCCGTACGTCGCCAGCACGAATATGCCGCTCGTCTGGCCGAGGATGCACAGTAATACCATTCGCTCCGGCTTGCAGGCACAACGTGGCCGCGCGGGTAACGCCAGGGATTCCCAGGTGACGCGTATTGCGCACCAGGGCGACCTTGTTCAGGTTGACGGACAGGGATGTACGGTGTGCAGATGTCATGTCTCTAAAGCGATTGAAGATCGATCATCATTTGCCGGGTTCGCAAAGTTCCCACCCCACAATGGTAATTCAGCAATGTGCGCAATTGAGGTTTCAGTTCCGCCATCACAGCGGCGCAGGCGCGCAGCGTGGTCGTAAAAGGTGCATCATCGCCCAGGCTTTGCTGCAAGGCAGCCCACTGTTCGCCGCTCAGGCTGGCGCGATCTCCGGAATTGGCGCGTCGCAATCCGCCTTCTGGTACAAGGCTGTAACGGGCTTCTTCATCAAGTTGCGCCAGCGTCATGGTCTGGGCGTCGAGCAATGGCAACAGCCCAATTTCGCGCAACAGCAGCAACTCGAAGGTGCGTAGCGCGGCCTGAAGCGCCTCGCCATGTTCCGACGCGACGACCTGCACGACGTTGGCATAGATATCAAACAGTCTTGGGTGTGGATCATCTCGCGCCAGCAGATGCAGGAGCAGTTCGTTCAGGTAATAGCCCGACATCAGCGCGTCACCAGAAGGCATAACGTACCCACCCATCCATTCAGCCCCCTTCAACGTACGTATTTCTGCATCGCCACCAAAAGCAATGTGCAGAGGCTGCAAAGGCAACAAAATTGGTCGGAAACTGGAACTGGGGCGCTTCACGCCCTTGGCAACCAGGGCAATGCGCCCATGGTTGCGGGTAAAAACATCCAGAATCAGACTGGACTCACTCCAGTCATAACGATGGAGCACATAGGCAGGTTCGTCAGAGATTCGCTTGGAGGCCACGCAGCAGTATCACGGTCATTCGTAGCCAAAGCTGCGCACCCGCGCTTCATCATCAGCCCAGCCTGAACGCACTTTCACCCACAGCTCAAGAAACACCTTGGCATCTGCCAGTTTTTCCAGTTCCACACGGGTCTCCATGCCAATGCGCTTGATGCGCTCACCTTTATCGCCGATCACCATCGCTTTGTGGCTATCCCGCTCCACCACGATGGTGGCGGCGATGCGAAGCAGGCGCTTGTGGCCCTTCTTTTGTGGGGGTTCCTCTTCGAACTTGTCGATAATGACTGTCGAGGTGTAAGGCAATTCATCCCCTGTCAGACGAAACAGTTTTTCCCGTACCAACTCGCTGGCGAGGAACTTCTCGCTGCGATCAGTGAGTTCATCTTCGGCATACCACCAAGGCTGCTCGGGCAGATACTTCGCGCAGATGTCCAGCAGCCGCTCAACGTCTTTTGCATTCTTGGCCGACATGGGAACGAATTCGGCGAAGCTGTGCTTCTCCTGCATGGTCTGCAGCCACGGTGCAATATCACCTCTGCGGTGCACGTTGTCGAGCTTGTTGGCGATCAACAGGGTTGGAATGTTCTTGCCCAGAAGAGCCAGCACGCGCGCATCTGCTGGCGTGAAACTGCCTGCCTCAACTACAAACAGAATCAGGTCAACGTCGGCCACAGCCCCCACGACTGTCTTGTTAAGCGACTTGTTCAACGCATTGGCATGCAGCGTCTGAAATCCCGGCGTATCCACAAACACAAACTGGTTGGCACCCTGCGTCCGCATGCCAGTGATACGGTGGCGGGTAGTCTGTGCCTTACGGGAGGTGATGCTGATCTTTTGGCCGACCAGCGCGTTGAGCAAGGTGGATTTGCCTACATTGGGCTTGCCCACAATGGCAACCAGACCACAGTGCCGGCCTAGTACTGTGGTACCCGAGCCTGGCGCCACACGCATGCTCTTGAGCATGGATTCAACGTCATTTTGGCTTTCAGACCCCGCCAAATATTCGTGGACAGCTATCTTTTTAGGAGCATTCATCAGGATGCCTTTGCCTTGAGTGTTTGCAGCATAGCCGCAGCAGCAGCCTGCTCACCTGCACGGCGAGAACCACCAATGCCTCGTTCAGTCATATTGAATTCCGTGATTTCACACTCGACATCAAAGGTCTGTTTATGGGCAACACCCAGCGTACCAACGACACGGTAAATCGGCAGCTTCATCTTTCGCCCCTGCAACCATTCCTGCAACTCGGTCTTGGCGTCCTTGCCGATCGCATCCATGTGCGGATTGATTTCTACAGCCTTGAACAAGCGGTGCACCAGATTTTGTGCGGCGACGAATCCGGCATCCAGGTACACAGCGCCAACTAGGGCTTCCAGGGCATCGGCCAAAATCGACGGGCGTTTTTGCCCCCCCGAGCGAACTTCACCTTCACCTAACCGAATCACCTCCGGCAGCCCAAGAGCGACCGCCAATTGGTGGAGCGTGTCCTGCTTGACGAGATTGGCACGCACGCGGGACAAATCCCCTTCCGGCAACGCTCCCAGACGCTGGTACAGCAGGTCCGCTACTGCCAGATTCAGAACAGAATCACCCAGGAACTCCAGACGTTCGTTGTGGTCTGCCGAAAAACTGCGGTGCGTGACCGCCTGGTTCAACAGTGGCGCATTGGTAAACTGATGCTGCAAACGCTGTTGCAACGCGACCAGCCCATCATTCACGCTCCGCAGCCTTCATGCCTGCAGGTCATTTGGATTGACCGTCGTATTTAAGGGTCAGGTAACCCGGACCAGCCAGGTGAATTTCACGCTGGTAAGCAAACTTCACAACGATTTTGTCGCCCACCTTGGTGACCTCGAGATCCTTGCCCATGATGGAGCTGATGTTGTCAATAGCACCAGCCCTATCAAAAATAGCCCGCACCTCGGCAACCGTACCCCCGGCACTGGCCTTGTTGACGGCCTTTTTGATAGCCTCAAACTCGATCACGGTAGGAACGATTTGTGCACCAATGACACCACAAACGGCCAGTACGCCACCAACAAACAAGAGACCCAGAAATGACAATCCGGTTTGCCTGGATTTGAATTGAGTTTTCATATGTTTTCCCTTGACCTCACTATCGATTTCAATCGAACGAGCCGATGCGTTTAAGGTTACCAAAATTCATCCACACAAAAAATGCCTTGCCGACAATGTTTTTATCAGGGACAAAACCCCAATACCGTGAATCCAGTGAATTATCGCGGTTATCGCCCATCATGAAATAGTGCCCTTCCGGCACTTTGCAGACAACCCCTTCTACACTGTACTGGCAATTCTGCTTGAAGGGAAAGTCCTCGACGCCCGGTACAAACGCCGGGCGGTCATCATCATTCAACAGCCGATGCGGCTTGTCACCCAATGCTTCTTCATACTGCTTGAAGTAGCGCATGGCATCACCGTCGAAAAACTCGGGCACGGCGGTGGTGCTGACTGGCTTTCCATTGATGGTGAGACGTTTGTTCAAGTAAGCCACTTCATCGCCAGGCACGCCCACAACCCGCTTGATGTAGTCAAGGCTGGGTTTGGGCGGATACCTGAAAACCATCACATCGCCAGCTTTCGGCTTGTTGCCCTCAGTGATTTTGGTATTGATGACCGGAAGGCGGATGCCATAGTGATACTTATTAACCAGAATCAGGTCGCCCACCAACAAAGTGGGAATCATGGAACCCGAAGGAATCTTGAAAGGCTCAAACAAAAATGAGCGGAGCAGAAACACAGTGATGATGACCGGGAACAAGCCGGCCGTCCAGTCCAGCCACCAAGGCTGCATCAGCAGGCGATTTTTCGCCTCCACAATGTCGCCGTCTACCTGGCTGATACCCATCTTGCCCAAGTCTTCCCGGCGCTTGGCAGCCTCAGCTTCAAGTCGGGTAGCCGCCTGCTGTCGCTTTGGGAGGAAATAGAAGCGCTCTGCCAGCCAGTAGATGCCGGTCACAACCGTCGCCATGAACAGCAGCAAGGCGAAATTACCCTCAACAAGGCCAAAATACCACGCAGCAGCGTAGCCAACAAACGCCGAGAGAACAATGGAGGTCAGGAACTGCATCAGTCTTCCACCTGCAAAATGGCCAAAAATGCTTCCTGCGGAACCTCAACCGAACCAATCTGCTTCATGCGTTTCTTGCCTTCTTTTTGCTTGTCCAGGAGCTTGCGCTTGCGTGAAATATCGCCGCCGTAGCACTTGGCGATCACGTTCTTGCGCAAGGCTTTGATTGTCTCACGCGCAATGATGTTGGCCCCAATGGCGGCCTGTATGGCCACGTCGTACATCTGGCGGGAAATCACTTCGCGCATTTTGGCGACCACCGCCCGCCCCCGGTACTGAGATTGCGAACGGTGCACGATGATGCTTAAGGCATCGACCTTCTCGCCATTGAGCAGAATATCCACCTTGACCACGTCTGCTGCGCGATATTCCTTGAACTCGTAGTCCATCGACGCGTAACCGCGGGACACGGATTTGAGTTTGTCAAAAAAATCCAGCACGATCTCGGCCAGCGGCATCTCATAGGTCAGCATCACCTGACGGCCATGGTAGGCCATGTTCATCTGCACGCCGCGCTTCTGGTTAGCCAGCGTCATCACGGACCCCACGTATTCCTGCGGCATGTACAGGTGCACGGTGACGATGGGTTCGCGGATCTCGTCCAGGCGCCCCTGCTCCGGCATCTTCGATGGGTTTTCCACCATCTTCACTGTACCGTCCACCCCAACCACCTGGTAAACCACGCTGGGCGCCGTGGTGATCAGGTCCTGATCAAACTCGCGCTCCAGGCGCTCCTGCACGATTTCCATGTGCAACAGGCCCAGGAAGCCGCAGCGAAAGCCAAAACCCAGCGCCTGGCTGACCTCGGGTTCGTAGTGCAGCGATGAGTCGTTGAGCTTGAGCTTCTCCAGGCTATCGCGCAGGCCCTCGTACTGGTTGGCCTCGGTCGGGTACAGGCCCGCAAACACCTGCGGCTGGATTTCCTTGAAGCCGGGCAGCGCTTCGGTCGCCGTGAAGGCGGCACCGCCTGTGCCAGGTTTGATCAGTGTGATGGTGTCGCCCACCTTGGCGGCCTGCAACTCGCGAATACCAGCGATGACATAACCCACCTCACCCGCTTCCAGCGAATTGCGTGGTTCGTTGGCAGGCGTGAAAACGCCCAGGCTGTCGGCGTTGTAGGTCGTGCCCGTGGCCATCATCTTGATGCGCTCGCCCTTGCCCAAGCGGCCATCCACCACGCGCACCAGCATGACCACGCCGACATAGTTGTCAAACCAGCTGTCGATGATCATGGCACGCAAGGCACCTTCAGGGTTGCCTTTGGGTGCAGGAATTCTGGCGATGATGGCTTCGAGAATTTCCTCGATGCCCATGCCGGTCTTGGCCGAGCATGGAATCGCGTCGGTCGCGTCGATGCCGATCACGTCCTCAATCTCGGCTCTGGCGTTGTCTGGATCGGCATTTGGCAAATCCATCTTGTTGAGTACGGGGACCACTTCCACGCCCAGTTCCAGCGCTGTGTAGCAGTTGGCAACGGTCTGCGCTTCCACGCCCTGGCTGGCATCCACCACCAGCAGCGCACCTTCGCATGCGGACAGCGAGCGCGATACCTCATACGAGAAGTCAACGTGACCAGGTGTATCAATCAGATTAAGGTTGTAGATCTGTCCGTCGAGCGCTTTGTATTTGAGCGCTGCGGTCTGCGCCTTGATGGTTATCCCACGCTCCTTCTCGATGTCCATCGAGTCCAGCACCTGCGCTTCCATCTCGCGTTCAGCAAGTCCTCCACACCGCTGGATCAAGCGATCCGCCAAGGTGGATTTGCCATGATCAATATGCGCAATGATCGAAAAGTTTCTGATGTGATTCATCAACGGGAACGCTTAAGTGATTGAATTAAAACGATGAGACAAGAAAAAAGGGCGCGTCGTGTTACGGCGCGCCCTGAACCAACAATCTTTGGCAACTGCGAAGGTTGGAACTTCATTGTAGGGAAAAAGGACTGTCTGCATAGCACCCAAAACAGCAACAGGAAGTAGTTGCAACACAGCAACAGGTAATTTATACACAGCTTATCAACAAAATTTGAGGGCAACTACTTGGACAAGTTGTGGGCGATCTGTGGAGCACTGCTGAAGTACCCCTTTTCATCCCATATCGTGGACTTTGACATTTTTGATATGCCCATAATTCCAGATGATTGGCTGCTATTCTAACCAAAATCGCGATTTACACTTCGAAAAGTTAGTGAACGCACACGTCAAATCTAGGCAATTTCTTCCTAAAAATATTTCGAAAATGTTTTTTTAGGGAGGTAAGCGAACAAAAGCCCCACATCCGAGTCGGAGTTGGGGCTTTTGAAACCGGAATTTCAGCGCGCAGGACGGATCAGTGCGTATTGCGCCCATTCTCCCCTGCGGAACAGCACGTTGACCGGTTTGCTCTTGTCAATTTTCGCAACGGCGGCATCAAACTCCTTGACACTGGCCACTTCCATATTGGCGATGGCCACAATCACGTCACCTTCACGAACGCCTGCCCGGGCAGCCCCCTCCGTTGCCGCTTCAACCTTGACGCCACCTTTGATCTTGAGTTCTTTCTTCTGCGCGTCGTTGAGTTCGCTCACTGTCAGCCCCAAAGCCTGAGCGGCTGGAGATTGCTTGGGCTTCTCTTCAGGTACTGCTGCTTTCTTGACTGGTTTCTCCGGTTCGATTTCAGCAATCGTTACACTCAGGTCTTTGGTCGCGCCACGACGAAACACCGTCAGTGAGCTCTTGGTCCCGGGCTTGGTACCACCCACCATGCGCGGCAAGTCACTGGATTTCTCAATGGGCTTGCCGTCGAATTTGGTGATGATGTCGCCCGCTTCCACACCTGCTTTCTCCGCCGGAGAACCCGTCTCCACGCCTCGTACCAGGGCACCTTGTGGTTTGCCCAGCCCAATGGACTCTGCCACCTCTTTCGTCACCTGATCGATCTGCACGCCGATGCGCCCGCGGGAAACACGGCCAGACGCGCGCAGCTGATCACTCACGCGCACCGCCTCATCCATCGGGATGGAGAACGAAATTCCCATGAAACCGCCAGAGCGTGAATAAATCTGGCTGTTGATGCCCACCACTTCACCGCGCATGTTGATCAGCGGCCCGCCCGAGTTGCCGGGATTGATGGCCACATCCGTCTGAATGAACGGCAGGTAATCCCCCGTATCACGCTGCTTGGCACTCACGATACCAGCCGTCACGGTGTTTTCCAGACCAAAAGGCGATCCGATTGCCATTACCCACTCACCCACCCTGAGTCGACTCACGTCACCCACTTTAACGGCAGGAAGTCCCGTTGCTTCGATCTTGACAACAGCCACATCACTGCGCTTGTCCGCACCAATGATCCTGGCCTTGAACTCGCGTTTGTCCGTGAGCGTGACGAGCACTTCGTCGGCACCATCAACCACATGGGCATTGGTCATGACGTAGCCATCAGTCGTCAGGATGAAACCGGAGCCCACTCCGCGTGGTTGCTGCTCTTCGTCCTGCGGTTGAGCACGGTTATTGGGCTTCGGCGCCTGCTTTGGCAGGTTGGGAATAGGCACGCCAAACCGGCGGAAGAATTCCAGCATTTCTTCATCTGCAGCGCTGCCATTGCCTGTCGCTCTTGACGACACCTTCTCCAGCGTGCGGATATTCACGACAGAAGGGCCGACCTGTTCAACCAAATCGGTGAAATCCGGCAACCCACGGCTCTGGGCAAAAGCGGGCGATGCGGGCACAAAAGCGGCGACAGCCGCCATGACCATCACGCCGGCCGACATGCACGACCGCAACTTCTTCCAATCGACTAAAAACATCATCGACCTTTCATTGAAAAACCAGTCACTCTAAAGTACACGCAACGCCATAGACCCGGGTCGCGCTGACATGCGCTAATTGGGGGTGGCTTTCTTCCGCTCAAGCCCTTGGGCAAAGGCAGAGAGCGTCTGGATGGGCGCTTCTCCCACTACAGTGAGCCACCAGTCGCCGATACGCCGGGTAATGGTCCGCGTGGCCCCCAGGGCCATCAAGCCCTCCTGACCATGCTGGCGGCGATCAAACAACTCCACAAAAAGCGAAACCGATGCCAGCCCATCCGAGAATATCCACTGCATCGTGTTGTCGACCGCAGATCCCTCCGGCGCGGCTGCGGGGCGCTTGAAGCAACTCATGGGCTTGAACCCTGCTACCGGCGTCTTGAGTACCCAGCCTTCAGCCGCCGCTGTGGTCTTGATCATCTCGGGTCTGTCGACCTTGTAGCCTTCTGTGTTGCTCATCATCTGATTGAGCTTGTTCATGTTCACCGGGGCATCCAGCTGCAACTCTGAAAAGGCAGACTGCTCCAGCACACGGCCATCAATATCCAGCGTTTGCAGCTTCACCACCAAACCAGTCTTTTTTTCGCTCCAGACCCGATAGCCATAGCGCAGCTTGTCTTTGGGCTGCAACAACACCATATCGGCATCAAATCCTGCCACGCGGTCATGCCCTGCCAGGCGGGCACTGTAAAACTGGGCGATTGACGAGTCAGCTGATTGCAGGAGATTCGGAAACAATCCCAGCGATTCGCGCCGCTCGGCCACTGCATGCTTGCTTTCAGGCAAAAAGGTGATGACCTGGTCGTCACGCCGAAACGTCGAACGGGGGGGACCGCTCAGAGATTCCACCCTTTCCATCTGGTTCTGACCATCACAGATATGCCAGATCTTCGCACTGGCCATGCTCGATCCCGACGACACCACAAACGTACCAATATAGGCCCGACGACGAGACGCTTCATGCATGCGCAGCAGCCATTCATTGATGCCACGGTCCGGCTGGGCCGTATCAACTGAGCCTGCGGCTAAGCCAGGTGCTGGCGGCAGCAGAACTGTCTGCGCAATCACCGCGCAGGAAACTCCAGCAACCGCCATCATTGCCAACGCAACGTCACGCGCGCAGCGCAACCAGCTACCAGTCAATGCAGTGATCTTCATAAGCCGCATGTTTTACCCACCCGCCCTAGCGGTTGGGCACCTCAAAAGTAGCATTGCGCAGAAACCCGGCCGGCATCTGCAAGGCTGAAGTGCCACCAAACTGCTTGTGCGCAGCCAGCAACTCGTCCAGTCGTGGATCACGGATCATGATCTGGGGTTGTTCGGCCGCCACCACGACGGCCGAAGCAGGAGCAGCGGGCGCGGTGGCCAGACTGATGGTTGGCACGGTGTTAAGACCACCAATCAAACCCCAGCCCACAAAGGCTATGGCCGAGAGGGACGCAAGGCCAGCCACCAGCTTCCAACGGAAGCGGGAGGCATTCGCACTATCGGCTTGAGTATCAAATTGACCACTATTCCTCGTATTCATTGCGTCAGAAGCTATTGATTTAATAGCATCAGCAGATTGAACAACCACATCTTCACTCTTCAACCGAAGCTGCAGACGCTCAACAAAAGCCAAATCATTGTGGCCAGCTGCGTCACCCGAGCGCAACACATCGCCTACCAGGTGGTAGGCATGCCAAGTCGCGCGGGCATCGTCGTCCCTGCTGACGGCTTCAACCGCCCGTGCAAACTCCTGCCCGCGCAACTGGCCGTCAGCCAGCGCAGAGATCGCTTCGCGCGTTTTCAAAGTGTCGTGTGCCATCTCATTCCACCTTTTCAGACCTGCTTTTCAGGTCTACCAACGTTTCCCTGACTGGTTGTCCAGCAGGGGTTTTACTTTTTCTGAAATCGCTTCGCGTGCCCGGAAAATGCGCGAACGCACGGTTCCAATCGGGCAATTCATCACCGTCGAAATTTCCTCATAACTCAGGCCTTCGATCTCCCGCAAAGTCACCGCCTGCCGCAAATCAGCGGGCAAAGCATCCATCGCGGCGTTCACAACCGCCGCAATCTCCTTGGCTGCCAGCACCGATTCCGGCGTTTCATCTGACGTTGGTTCGTTTCCATGCCAGGAAGTTTCATCGTCATCGTCTCCGGAACGTAAAGCCCCTTCTGACACGGTCGGATCGCGCTTGAGTTCTAGCAGCGCCTTTTTGGCCGTGTTGACGGCAATCCGGTAGAGCCAAGTGTAAAACTGGGCATCACCACGGAACTGGTGCAGGGCCCGGTAGGCCCGGATAAAGGTTTCCTGGGCGATGTCCTCCACCAGATCGACATCGCGCA
This sequence comes from Candidatus Egaibacter danicus, assembly GCA_016707075.1. GTDB lineage: Bacteria > Pseudomonadota > Gammaproteobacteria > Burkholderiales > Burkholderiaceae_C > Egaibacter > Egaibacter danicus. The sequence continues at coordinate 278,139 of JADJII010000001.1, read as the reverse complement.
CCATACGCCCGATCAGTCGCTGGATCCGGCGCTGGTATTTGATCACCAGCAACTCGAACGCCCGTTGATCACCCGCAACCGTGCGCTCGACCAGCATCAAGTCGCTATCGGTGGCAACGGGGGGTTGCGCGCCGGTCATGACAGACCAGCGCCCACAGCCAAGGCTGCCCTGCCTTTTGCTCGTGGGTAGGCATAAACGGCCCGTCGAAGGGGCATCCACTGCACGCGGTTGGTTAGTCGTTCAAGCAACAGCCAGCGTGGTTCAACCCCGTCACCCGAATACTTCAACAACAGAAGTTTTTGAAAATCCAGATGGACAGCCAGCGTGCCGGATACAACGGAATCAGCGTCCGCCCAGATCCAGGTCGTCAGATCCCAGCGCAATTCGCCCGTTGGCGTGTACCACCAGGTCCGAAGCGCGGCAGTACCGGCCAACACAAGCACAGTGAATGTCAAACTTTGACGCCAGCCCGTCACGTGTGCGCCATACAGCCACAGCAGACAGACAAACAGACCTGTCAGCCAGAGGCCAGCGATGACATACAAATGAATACGGGAGCGGCGAACCGGATAGCTGACCGCAGGGGCGCTATACACGGTCGGGCCCGATACAACGGCCTCAGACCCGCTTGAAAACGAGTGTGCCGTTTGTCCCGCCAAAACCAAAATTATTCTTTACTGCCACATCAATCTTCATGTCACGTGCCGTATTGGCACAATAGTCCAGATCACACTCGGGATCCTGATTGAAGATGTTGATGGTCGGCGGGCTTTTCTGATGATGGAGCGCCAGCACCGTGAACACCGACTCGATACCACCCGCGCCACCCAGCAAATGGCCCGTCATGGATTTGGTGGAATTCACCACGAGTTTCTTTGCGTGATCGCCAAACGCGGCCTTGATGGCGTTGGTTTCGTTGATATCGCCCAACGGCGTCGACGTACCATGAGCACTAACGTATTGAACGTCGCCGGCATTGACACCCGCGTTAAGAAGCGCCATTTGCATGGAACGACGCGGGCCGTCGACGCTGGGAGTGGTCATGTGGTAAGCGTCGCCACTCATGCCAAAGCCGGTTAACTCGGCATAGATTTTGGCACCGCGCGCCTTGGCGTGTTCGTACTCTTCGAGCACCATCACACCCGCACCTTCGCCCAGCACAAAGCCATCGCGATCCTTGTCCCAGGGACGTGAGGCCGTCTTGGGATCATCATTTCGCGTGCTCAGGGCACGGGCAGCAGCGAAGCCGCCGACACCCAACGGCGACACAGTGGACTCCGAGCCGCCTGCCACCATGACATCGCAGTCACCATACTCAATCATTCGCGCCGACAGGCCAATGGCATGCAAACCGGTAGTACAGGCCGTGACCACCGCCACGTTAGGTCCCTTAAACCCGAACTTGATGGAGACGTGGCCCGAAATCATGTTGATGATTGAAGCTGGCACAAAAAATGGCGACACGCGACGTGGGCCGCGGCTAACCAGTTCGTCCCGGGTTTGCTCAATCATGGGCAAACCACCGATACCCGAGCCAATATTGCACCCGATGCGTGTGGCTTCTTCCTCACCCAAGGCGTCCCCGACCGGCAAACCGGCATCAGCAACGGCCTGGCAGGCTGCCGCCAGCCCGAGGTGGATGAAGCGGTCCATGTGGCGCGCTTCCTTCTCGGGAATGTAGTCCGTTATATTGAAACCCTTGACCTCTCCAGCAAATTTGCAGGCATAGGCGCCGGCATCAAAGCTGGTGATGAGATCAATGCCGGACTGCCCGGCCAGCAAATGGGCCCACGAATCAGCCACCGTGTTACCCACGGGGCTGATGCAACCCAATCCTGTTACGACTACACGACGACGGGACATACGCTGAAGGCCCGATCAGGCTTTTTGATGGGTGTTGGCGTAGTCGATGGCGTTTTGCACGGTCGTGATTTTTTCGGCATCTTCGTCTGGAATCTCGATTCCAAACTCGTCTTCCAGCGCCATCACCAACTCCACCGTGTCCAGCGAGTCGGCACCGAGGTCGGCAACAAAGGCCTTGGCGTTGGTGACTTGTGCCTCTTCAACACCGAGTTGTTCGGCAATGATTTTTTTGACGCGTGCTTCGATATCGCTCATGGGTTCCCTCAAAGGGTTGTAAAAGAATCCGTAATTTTAGCCGGGCTTGGGGTCCTCCCCCAACACCAACCGCTGGACGGACAAACCAGCTTGAACTTACATATACATACCGCCATTGACGTGCAACTCCTGCCCCGTCACATAACTGGCTTGTGGTGACGCCAGATAGGCCACTGCGTGCGCAATATCTGATGGCTTGCCCAGATGGCCCAATGGAATCTGGCCCAACAGGGCTTTTTGCTGCTCTTCCTGCAAACTGGCAGTCATGTCGGTTTCGATAAAACCCGGGGCCACGCAGTTGACCGTCACGTTGCGCGAACCCAGTTCGCGGGCCAGCGCGCGGGTCATTCCGGCCACACCGGCCTTGGCGGCCGCGTAGTTGGCCTGCCCCGGGTTGCCGGATGCGCCCACCACCGAGGTGATGCTGATGATGCGGCCATAACGCTGTTTCATCATGGTGCGCATCACGGCGCGGCTCATGCGGAAAACCGCTTTCAAATTGGTGTCCAGTACGGCGTCCCAGTCGTCGTCTTTCATGCGCATGGCGAGGTTGTCGCGCGTGATGCCGGCGTTGTTCACCAGCACCTGCAGGCCGCCGTGTTCCTTGACGATGGCGTCAATCAGCGCTTCGGCAGCGGCGACATCGTTCACATTGAGGTTTTTGCCGCTGCAGCCGGGAAAACTGGCCAGTACAGCGCTGATTTTCGCAGCGCCGTCATCCGTGGTGGCGGTGCCAATCACCTTCAAGCCTTTTTTAGCCAGCTCCAGTGCAATGGCGGCACCAATGCCCCGGGAAGCGCCCGTTACCAGAGCCACCTGGCCTTCAAATTTCACGTCAGACATGAACAACCCCCACGTTTGCTACTTCCCCCCCCCCCGGGGCCCCCCCCCCCGGCCGCCCCCCCCCCCCCCCCCCCGGCGCCCGTTCCCCCCCCCCCGCGCCCCGCCCCCGGCGGCGCTCATGCCAGCAATCCTTTCACGTCAGCCAGACTGGCCGGGTCAAACAGGGGCGCTCCGGTCATCTCGGCATCAATGCGCTTGACCATGCCCGCTAGTACCTTGCCCGGGCCGCACTCAATCAGCGTCGTCAATCCGTGCGCCTTGATGGCCAGCACGCACTCTACCCAGCGAACCGGGCCAAACGCCTGGCGATACAACGCATCCCGAATCCGGTCAGCGTCTACTTCCACGGCCACATCAATGTTGTTGATCAGCGCCATTTGCGGCGAACCGAATTCGACAGATTCCAGTTGCTCGCGCAACTTTTCCGCGGCGGGTTTCATCAGGCTGGAGTGAAATGGCGCTGACACAGGCAACGGCAAGGCGCGCTTGGCGCCATTGGCTTTGAGCACTTCGCAGGCTTTTTCCACTGCAGCTTTACTGCCGGCGATCACCGTTTGCGCGGGGTCATTGAAATTGACGGCTTCAACCACTTCGGTCGAATGCGTACCGAACGAAGCCATGACCTCGGCGCAGCCAGTCATCACACGTGCCGCATCCATACCCAAAATTGCCGCCATCGCACCGGTCCCCACCGGCACGGCATCCTGCATGGCCTGTGCCCTGAAGCGTACCAACGGTGTCGCCTGTGACAGCGTCAAGACACCCGCTGCGACCAGCGCCGAATACTCACCCAGCGAATGCCCGGCAACAGCTTGCGGTGCAACGCCCGTCTCACTCATCCAGACCCGATAGGCGGCTACAGCGGCTACCAGCATCACAGGCTGGGTATTAGTGGTCAGCGCCAGGGCTTCTTTCGGGCCTTCATGAATCAGTTTGCCAAGGTCTTCGCCCAGCGCGTCAGAGGCCTCCTTGAGGGCTTCGACCACCACGGGATGATCACCCCAGGCGTCGAGCATGCCCACCGACTGGGAACCCTGCCCCGGGAAAACAAATGCGAATGGTTTCATTGAATCTGCCGAAATTACAGGTTAAATGAGGCAATAGCCCTCATGGAATATGCGTGAGCTGCTACAAATTCAGTAGCACTGCACCCCAGGTGAAACCACCACCCACACCTTCGAGCATGAGCAACTGACCTGGCTTGACCTTGCCCGCGCGCACGCCAGCGTCCAGCGCCAGCGGAATCGATGCAGCCGACGTGTTGCCATGCTGATCCACCGTCACGATCACCTTATCCATCGACAGCTTGAGCTTTTTGGCCGTGCTTTGCATGATGCGGATGTTCGCCTGATGCGGAATCAGCCAGTCGATATCTGCCGCCGTCTTGCCAGCTTTCTCCAGCGTGGCGCGGGCTGCCTCTTCCAGCACGCCAACCGCCAGTTTGAACACCGCCTGGCCATCCATCTTCAGTAGTGGGTCACCCGTGATGTGGCCGCCCGAAACATGCCCCGGTACGCACAGAATACCAACATGTTTACCGTCAGCATGCAGGTCGCTGGCCAGAATACCCGGAGTTTTGGACGCTTCCAGCACCACCGCACCAGCACCGTCGCCAAATAGCACGCACGTGGTACGGTCCTTGAAATCCAGAATGCGGGAGAAAATTTCCGAGCCAATAACCAGTGCCTTGTTCGCGGCACCGGTTTGAATCATGGCGTCGGCAATGGTCAACGCATAGACAAAGCCACTGCACACGGCCTGCACGTCAAACGCCGCGCCACCACCTGCACCCAGCTTGTTCTGCACGATGCACGCGGTGGACGGGAAAACCATGTCTGGCGTGGAGGTGGCCACGATGATCAGATCGATGTCTTTGGCGTCCGCGCCCGCTGCCTGCAAGGCATTTTTTGCCGCTGCGGTGGCCAGATCACTGCACTGAACGTCTGCCGCCGCAAAATGGCGGGCCCGAATACCGGTGCGCTCGACAATCCAGTCATCGGAGGTTTCAACGCCACTGGCCGCCAACTCAGCCACCAGATCGGCATTACTCAAACGACGGGGAGGCAGATAACTGCCGGTACCAGTGATACGGGAATATCGTCTCATTTAATGCGCCGGAGGCAGGGTATCGAGTTGCGAAGGAGAACCGGCAGCCATGAAAACCGGCGCGGCGTGGGCAATGCGAACCCGGACCCTATCCAGCAAGTTGTTGCGGGCTGCATCATACGCCCGCTTCAGGGCGTATTCAAAAGCCATTTCATCTGCAGAACCGTGACTCTTGAAGACCAGACAGCGCAGCCCCAGCAGCGCCCCACCATTGTATCGGCGATGGTCCATTCTCTTTTTAAGAGCAGATATGACCGGATAAGCAATGATGGCTGCTATTTTGGTGAAAATATTGCGCGAAAACTCCATTTTCAAAAAGTCCACAATCATTGAAGCCAGCCCTTCACTGGTCTTCAGCGCCACGTTGCCAACAAATCCATCACAGACCACGATGTCGGCTGTACCTTTAAAAATATCATTGCCTTCAACATTACCCAAGAAGTTCAGTTCACCTGCTTTAGCGGCAGATCGGAGCAATTCACCTGTTTTTTTAATGATTTCGTTGCCTTTTATCGCCTCTTCGCCAATATTGAGCAGGCCGACGGATGGGTTATCGTTACCGCTTAGTACCGACACGAGGGCAGAGCCCATTACGGCAAACTGGAATAGGTGTGCCTCGGTGCAATCCACGTTGGCCCCCATATCCAGCACGGTGGTGGCCCGACCCAACGCATTGGGGATTTGTCCGGCAATCGCAGGGCGGTCAATGCCATCCAGCGTCTTGAGCACGTAGCGGGAAATGGCCATTAGTGCCGCCGTGTTGCCCGCGGAAACAGCCGCTTGGGCTGCACCTTCTTTAACCTGCTCCACCGCTACCCGCATGGATGAGTCTTTTTTGCGGCGCAACGCCACTTCCAGCGGGTCATCCATGCCCACTACCTCCATCGCACTCACCTTGCTTGCGCGGGGGTGGGAAAAGTTTTGCAGGCTTTCGGGCAACCCTACCAGAATCAGCGAAGCGTCGGCGTGCCGGTCCAGAAACTGGCGGCAAGCAGGAAGCGTGATTCGGGGACCATGGTCACCCCCCATGCAGTCAACTGCGATTGTGATCATGGGAAGCTATTGGGGAAAACTGGACACATCAAAACAAAGGCCCGACGCTACAGATCAAGTAGCTTCGGGCCCTGGTATGGTAGCTTTTATCAGGCTTCAGACTTGGTCTTCAGCACCTTGCGACCACGATAAAACCCGGTTGGGCTGATGTGGTGGCGCAGATGAGTTTCGCCAGTGGTAGGCTCAACAGCGATACCTGGAACAACCAAGGCATTATGCGAACGGTGCATACCGCGCTTGGAAGGAGACTTTTTGTTTTGTTGGACGGCCATAATCCGCTCCTGATCTATGCACTGCAAACACTGCAATGCGTTGGGTTGGTTGGATACGCAAATAAATCGCGCGAAGCTTTAAATTATAGCCTAACTGCTTGATTTAGCTAGATTTGCCGCCCTGCAGCTTCGCCAGAATCGCAAATGGATTGGCTTTTTCGGGGGCTACCGCCTCAAAATCCGGGTCAACCGCCTCCAGCTTGACCGGCTTTGGGCAGGTTTCGTGGCGTGGCACCAGAGGCAACGCCATCAGCAGTTCATCCTCTATCAGGGACTGCAAGTCGAAATCCCGGCTCAGCACCAAAACATCCTCCTCCGACTCGTCGTCCTCAGTTTCAGCGGTTTTTTCATCGCCCACAAAGCGGAAGTCCCGGTCGATGCTCAGCGCCACGTCCACCGGCCCCAGGCAGCGCTGGCAGGTCAGTGGCACGCTGGCACCGACCGTCAGATGGAGCCAGACTTGATCCTGACCATTGGCTCCCGGCCGAAGTGCGCCACGGGCCACCCATTCAACAGCAAAATCAGCGCCCAGGCCCCTTGTTTCCTGCATGAGTCGCTCATATTTCGATAGCAAATCATGTTCCATCATCTCGCTGCCGGACAGCGCAAATGCCTTCAAATCCAGACGGTGGTGAGCCTTCCCGTGTTCATTGGCATGATCCTTGGCGTATTTCATGCACGCAGTGTAAGAGAATCAACCCATGCCTCACGCTGCCAACCGAAAACTCATACTGGGCTCCACCTCCCCTTACCGGCGCGAGCTGCTCTCACGCCTGCGCATACCGTTTGAGGTCGTGTCGCCTGATGTGGATGAAACACCCTATCCGTCCGAAACACCCCAACAGCTGGCCTGCCGTCTGGCCATGACCAAGGCCCGCGCCGTGGCTGCTCGGCACCCGGCCAGCGTGGTCATTGGCTCGGATCAGGTGGCTGATCTGGATGGCGAACCGCTGGGCAAACCGCACGCGCATGACCGTGCCGTCGAACAACTGCACCGCATGCGCGGCAAAGCCGTGATCTTCCAGACCGCCGTGGCCGTGGTCTGCCATGAAGCCAAATTCGCTCAAATGGATCTGGCACAGGTAAAAGTGACTTTTCGCGACCTGAGCGATGCTGAGATCGAGGCCTATCTGCTGACCGAAACCCCGTACGACTGCGCGGGCAGCGCCAAAAGTGAGGGCCTGGGCATTGCCATTCTGGAGTCCATCGACAACGACGACCCGACTGCGCTGGTGGGACTGCCGCTGATCCGCACCTGCCGGATGCTGCGGGCGGCAGGTCTGGTGCTGTTATGACGGGTCGTCTCTACCTGGTCCCGGCTCCGCTGGACTTTGGCTGCTCGACCGAGACGCCTCTATCCGACGTGATTCCCGCTGGAACGATGCAAATCGCCGCCCGGCTGGAACACTGGGTCTGCGAGAACGCCAAAACCGCCCGCGCCTATCTGAAGCGCATCCACCTCCTGCACCCTCTGTCCACACCGTTGCAGGCGCTGCAAATTCAGGAGTTGCCTCGCGAAGTGCACAAAAAGGGCGATCATGGCGGCACCTTCGATGCAAAGCATCTGCTGACTGCCGCCACGCAGGGGCACGACATGGGCCTGCTCAGCGAAGCCGGCATGCCCGCCGTGGCAGACCCGGGCTCGTCTGTCGTGCGGGCCGCTCACGATCTGGGCATTGAGGTTGTTCCACTGGTCGGGCCTGTGTCGTTGCTGCTGGCGCTGGCCGCCAGCGGTTTGGGAGGGCAAAACTTTGCCTTCGTGGGATACCTGCCGCAAGACGCTACAGACCGTGTGCAACGCATCCGCGAACTCGAATCACTGGCGTTGAAAACGGGTCAGACCCAGCTATTCATTGAGACGCCCTACCGGAACGCCGCGCTACTACAGGCACTTACACAGACCCTGCAATCCAATACCCGTCTGGCCGTCAGCAGCGGGCTGACGTTGATCAGCGCCCGCACACGCAGCGAACTGGTGAAGCAATGGCGCCAGAAGCCAGACGAACAACCCGGGCAGCCGGACAACCAGACACCTGCCGTGTTTTGCATCGGTCGCTGATCGCCCTATCGAAGGGCGGGCACGGCCTTCGCCGCACGCACACTGCCTTCGCCAATGGCTGCACCAAAACGCTTGACCAGCCGTTCGGCCACGTTCTCGCGCAGTGTGTAGTCCACAATTTCTTCGGCTTTCACCACCTCGCGCGCCACGTAATCCAGATTGCCCAGTTCGTCGGCCAGCCCCAGGGAAATAGCCTGCTGTCCACTCCAGAACAGGCCACTGAAGGTCTCTGGCGTTTCTTTCAGGCGCTTGCCGCGGCCGCTCTTCACGGCATCAATGAACTGCTTGTGGATTTCATCCAGCATGGTCTGGGCAAACGCACGTTGCGTTTCGGTCTGCGGACTGAAGGGGTCCAGAAAACCCTTGTTGGCGCCTGCCGTCATCAGGCGGCGCTCCACGCCGAGCTTGTCCATCAGGCCGGTAAAACCAAAACCGTCCATCAATACGCCAATGCTGCCGACGATGCTGGCCTTGTCCACAAAAATCCTGTCGGCAGACACGGCTATGTAATAGGCTGCCGACGCACAGGATTCCTCGACCACGGCATAGACGGGCTTCTTATGGAGCTCCTTGAGTCGCCGTATCTCGTCGTTGATGATGCCTGCCTGCACCGGGCTGCCACCGGGGGAGTTGATCAGCAGCACAACGGCCTGCGCGCCCTTGTCTTCAAAGGCGCTACGTGCGGCCGCCACCACAAACTCGGCACTGGCCTCAGCCCCGGAAGCAATCTCGCCCTTGATCTGTACCACCGCAGTATGCGGGGAGGACACATCGGCCGACGGTCCGTTGCGGCTCATCACCGCCCAGGCTACAAAGATGAAAAATGCCAGCCAGGCCAGGCGCACAAAGGTACGCCAGCGCCGCGTGGCCCGCTGTTCGTCCAGTGCGGCAAATGCCAGCTTCTCCAGCGCCGAGCGTTCCCAGCCGGGCTGATCGATCAATCCTGGTTTAGCTATTTTTTTTGTAGCATCTTGCGCATATTCAGCGGGGATTTCAGGCCGATTTGGCTCTGAATTTTGGTCTTCCGGGCGGATGGGATCAGTCATTTTCAAAACTCGATAGGTTTCAGGTTATGGGCAGTATGCCAGTGCACGACTCCGTCAAACTCGGTCAGGGCAATTTTGATCAGACCACCTCGGCAAGGCCCGCCAATGCAGGCCCCGGTAGAGGGGCTGTACATCGCGCCGTGGGTGGCGCACATCAGCCACTGGCCGGAACTGTCAAAAAAGCGATTGGGCTGGTAGTCCATCTCCATCGGCACATGGGCACAACGGTTCAGGTAAGCATGCACCTTGCCTGCGTGGCGAACCGCGAAAGCTCGGCAGGTCTGGCCCAGGTAAATCACGTCAAAGGGAATGGCCTCACCACTGTCCTGCAGGTCAGGCGCGTTGCACAATGGAATCAGTGCTTCAGCCATGGGCTACCAGCCAGTCGTGCAGTTCCTGTACCGAATGCGCCACAAAACGCGGCTGCAAAGCATCAAATGCAACCGGCTCGTGAGCGCCGTAACTCACGCCCACACTGGCGCAGCCGGCATTCAGCGCCATTTGCAGATCGTGCGTGGTATCACCAACCATCAAGGTGCGCTCGGGCGCCACGCCAAATTCGGCCATCAATTCGTGGAGCATCAATGGGTGTGGCTTTCCGGCGGTCTCATCCGCCGTGCGCGAACTGTCAAAAACGCCCTTGAGTTCCACTGCCTGCAGGGCTTCGTCCAGGCCATGGCGGCTTTTACCCGTGGCCACGGTGAGGATATGCTGGCGCGTTTTCAGATCGGACAGCAGCGGCAATACACCTTGAAACAGGCTGATATCGTTCTGGTGGGCGATGTAGTGGTGGCGGTAACGCGCGCCCAGCTCGGGGTATTTGTCTTTGGGAACATCTGGTGCCGCGTGCGCCAGGGCCTGCATCAATGCCATGCCGATCACATATGACGCGTCCTTGTCGCTGGGTACCGTGCCGCCCACGTCCCGCACCGCCATCTGGATGCAACGCGTAATGATGGTGGTGGAATCAAACAGGGTGCCGTCCCAGTCAAATGCGATCAGGTCAAATTGTCTGGACTTCACGTGGACACAGCCTTGGTTGATTGCACAAAGGTATTCAATTCCGCTGGCAGTGTCGCGGTCAGCGACAGTGCATCTCCGGTCGCCGGGTGTGTTGCCGTCAACCGCCACGCGTGTAAAAACATGCGTTTCAGACCACGCTTGTACAAGGCCTTGTTCAGCTCGAAGTCCCCGTATTTGTCATCACCAGCAATGGGGAAACCTTCGCTTGCCAGGTGCACACGGATCTGATGGGTGCGGCCGGTCTTGATAGTAACTTCCAGCAAGGTAAAGCCGTTGAGCTTCTCCGCAATTTTCACCAGCGTGACCGATTTCATGCCGTCCGGATCGTCACGCCCCACCACCCTGACCCGGCGCTCTCCCTCGCCAGCTACACCATCTGCACCAGCCAACAGGAATTTCTGAAGCGGTTTGTCCAGCACCTTTTTGTTGGCTGGCCAGTTTCCCACCACCAGCGCCAGGTAGGTTTTGCCGGTTTCCCGCTCCCGGAACTGGTCCTGCAGGTGTTTCAGGGCACTTCGCTTCTTGGCAACCAGCAAAATGCCGCTGGTTTCGCGGTCCAGCCGGTGCACCAGTTCCAGGAATCTGGCCTGTGGACGCGCCATGCGCAGCGTCTCAATCACCCCAAAACTCACCCCGGAACCGCCGTGCACAGCAATACCGGCTGGTTTGTCGATCGCCAGTACATGCTCGTCTTCCAGTAATACCGGAAATTCGCGGGCTGGCACGCCACGAGCCTTGGCCTGGTCGACCGTTTCGGCCATAGCTTCTGCTTTTTCCACCATCCGTTCGGACAACCGTACCGGCGGCACCCGCACCAAATCGCCCACTTCCACCCGGGTGTCTGCTGCTGCGCGGCCCTTATTCACCCGCACTTCGCCGCTGCGGATGATGCGGTAAACGTGGGTTTTGGGAACGCCTTTGAGCAGGCGGATCAGGAAATTGTCCAGCCGCTGGCCTGCGGAATTCTCGTCAACGAGAACACCTTGCACTTTCGGGAGTACTTTCGCGGACTGCGGGGCCTGATTGCCCCCTATAATGTGTTTCACTAGCGATGAGCTGTAAGTGGTTGATTTAACTGATAGTTAACTCGAAGCTTGGAGTGGAGTTTAGTCCACGCCCAATACACAGCCCCGCTGGAAGGTCGATGCCGCCCGGTAGCATTGCCTGCAAACTAAAGGCCAACGCCAACAGTGGCACGCAACCCACCAGGTTAAAACCGACGAATTGAAACACTGATACGGAATACCCAAGTCGGCAAGCCACCCGCTTGCCGACGGATCAAAGCGATATGTTTGTGTTGATGAGCCTGATTTTTACCCGCCTGCAGCGCGTCTTCGCGTTGACTGTTGGCTGGAATCAGTCCGCCACGCCCGCAAAACGGGCGAGACACGTTATCTTTTCGATAGCACCTCCACAGCAGCATCCCCTCGCTACCATCCACGCGCCCTCGCCCAGACTCACTATTTGAGTCACGGCTTCCCGGCAATTCCCTTCGTTTCAAGACGTCAGTTCAGGCCTCGTTTGCTCATATCGGGCATGTGAAGAAGAGTCGCAAGACTCCAGTGAAACTGAACAAGAAGGAAATGCGTCATGAAACGGATGCTGATCAACGCCACGCAGGCTGAAGAACGCCGCTTGGCCATCGTCGATGGACAAAAACTCCTCGACTACGAAATTGAAATCGAAGGGCGCGAACAGCGCAAGGGCAACATCTACAAGGCCGTGGTCACCCGCGTTGAGCCGTCGCTGGAAGCCTGCTTTGTGGATTACGGCGAAGACCGCCACGGTTTCCTGCCATTCAAGGAAATCTCCAAGATGTACTTCAGGGAAGGCGTGTCTGCTTCTCAGGCCCGCATCCAGGACGCCATCCGTGAAGGCCAGGAGCTGCTGGTCCAGGTTGAAAAAGAAGAGCGTGGCAACAAGGGGGCAGCCCTGACCACCTTTGTCTCGCTGGCTGGTCGCTATGTGGTGCTGATGCCCAACAACCCCCGTGGTGGTGGTGTTTCGCGCCGCATCGAGGGTGACGACCGCGCTGAACTCAAAGAGAACATGGACCAGCTGGAATACCCCAACGGCATGAGTATCATCGCGCGCACCGCCGGCATTGGCCGCAGCGCGCCTGAACTGCAATGGGACCTGAACTACCTGCTCAAGCTGTGGACTGCCATCGACGGCGCCGCCAAGGGTGGCAAGGGCGCCTACCTGATTTATCAGGAATCGAGCCTGGTGATCCGCGCCATCCGCGATTACTTCAACCACGACATCGGCGACATCCTGATCGACACCGACGACGTGTACGAGCAAGCCCAGCAGTTCATGGCCCACGTCATGCCCGAGCATGCCGCGCGCGTGAAGCGCTACCGTGACGACGCACCGCTGTTCAGCCGCTTCCAGATCGAACACCAGATCGAATCCGCCTACGCCCGCACGGTGCAACTGCCCTCCGGCGGCGCCATCGTGATCGACCACACCGAAGCCTTGGTGTCTGTGGACGTGAACTCGGCCCGTGCCATCAAGGGCGGCGATATCGAAGAAACCGCCACCCGCACCAACCTCGAAGCCGCTGATGAAGTGGCCCGCCAGATGCGCTTGCGCGACTTGGGTGGCCTGATCGTGATCGACTTTATCGACATGGAAGAGTCCCGCAACCGCCGCGAAGTGGAAAACCGCTTGCGCGACGCGCTGCGCCAGGACCGTGCCCGCGTGCAGTTCGGCACCATCAGCAAATTTGGCCTGATGGAAATGAGCCGCCAGCGCCTGCGCCCGGCTTTGTCGGAAGGTGCTTCCATTCCCTGCCCCCGTTGCGGCGGCTCCGGCCACATCCGCGACACCGAATCCAGCGCTTTGCAGATTCTGCGGATCATCCAGGAAGAGTCCCTCAAGGACAACACGGCTTCTGTGCTGTGCCAGGTGCCGGTCGATGTGGCCTCGTTCCTGCTCAATGAGAAGCGCACCGAAATCGCCAAGATTGAGCTTAAGCAGCGCATCAATGTGCTGATGGTGCCCAACAAGACCCTGGAGACACCCAACTACCGACTGGAACGCCTGAAACACGACGATCCTCGATTGGACAACATCGAAGCCAGCTACAAGATGGCTGAAGAGATCGAAGACCCGACGTCAGTGACACGTCGCTCTCAAGAGCCGACCAACAAGCAGACCCCCATCATCAAGGGAGTCTTGCCCGATGCACCAGCACCAGCTGCTGCGCCGCGCGCTGAAGCCCCGAAGGCTCAAGAGCCGGCTGCACGGGTGCCAGTAGCCCCTGCTCCAGCAGTTGTAGCCAGCACGACGGCTGAAAAAGGTTTCTTTGGCTGGATCAAGAGCCTGTTTGGCGCGGCTCCTGCGGCTCCGGCCAAGGTACAGAAATCTGACGCCAAAGAAGAAAAGACGGATGGCAAAGGCAGCCGCGACGGTGCCCGCCGTCCGGAAGGCCGCGCTGATGGACGCGTCGAGGGCCGAAATGAAGGCCGCGGCGAGGGTCGCGGTGGACGGGGTGGCCGTGGCGGCCGAGGCGGAAGGGGTGATCGCTCAGGCCCACGCGAACGACTGGATGCAGAAGGCAAGCCCATCGCGCAGGAACAAGGTGGCGCCACGCAACAACCGGCTGGCCAGAACCAGGATGGAGCCAGAGGAGAAGCTCGCGGGGAGCGCCCGGAACGTGGCCAGCGCGGCCAGCGCGGAGAACGAGGTCGCGGGGAGCGTCCCGAGAATGGCGAACGACAGGAGCGCGGCAATCGCAATGAGCGAGTAGAAGCACGCAATGAAGGGGCTCCGGATGGGCGCCCTGAACGCAACAACGAACCCCGTCCGGAAGGACGTGAAGGTGCTCGTGAAGACCGCGGAGGTCGCAATGGCCGCCGCTCTGATCGTCCGGTCCGTCAGAACGACAGCGCAGGTACTGAGGCAGGTGTGCCGGAATTCAACCGCCTGAATACCCTGGCTGCAGAGGGTGGTGAGAGCATGCCCAATCCGGATGCCGCAACTGGGCAAACTTCCGGGCACGGACAAACCGAAGGGGGCCAGGAGGGGCGTGATAAACGCTCCCGCGACCGCTTGCACCTCAAATGTCGGTGCCGACTGCCCCGGTTACTGTGACAGTGGCACCTGCAATATCAGTTGCACCTCAGGTCGTTGCAGCTGCTGCCCCTGCGGCCAAAGGACTTCCAAAGGTTCAATCCTTCGAATTGCCGCTGGACCAACTCGCACAAATTGCTCAGGCCTCAGGGTTAAGTTGGGTCAACTCGAATGCCGAGAAAATTGCCCAGGTACAAGCCGCAATTGCAGCCGAACCCAAACCGGCTCATGTGCCACGCGAGCGGCCAGCCCCCGTGCAACTCGACGAAGGTCCACTGGTATTGGTGGAAACCCGGCGCGATCTGCGCGACCTCGTCCTGCCGTTTGAAGACACCACGCCATGCCAATGAAAAAAAGGGGCACTCCACGCCCCTTTTTTTATCCGCTACCGCCCGTTTCTGCTTACTGAAACATACTGACTTCGCCAGTGGCCGGGACGTTCGTTACCACTCCTGAGCGCACCAGTTCCAGATGGCTACACACTCTATTGCATCCATTTTTTTGTGCAAACTCAATGGCCTGATCCGTTTTGCCCAGTGCCGTACCGGGCGTATCCGTGGCCATGACGCTGGTAAAACCGCAACTCACCGTCAGGTTGCCTACCTGCGGGAAGTTGTACCGCGCGACCCCGCTGCGGAAGCGTTCAAACGCCGCAAACACCAGCGCCTCATCGGGACAATGCATCAGAACGGCAAAGTGCTCACCGCCAAAACGATAAAGGTAGTCATAAGTGCGGAAGGTGTTGTTGAGAATTCGCGCTACCAGCAGGATGACCTCCTCACCCATGGTGTGCCCAAACTTGTCATTGATCGCGGAAAAGTTGTCGATGCGCACGGTGCCGAGCCAATAGTTGGCCGGCACCCGATGGCGTCGTTCTGTGTCGGATCCTGACAGGGCCACCCCGTTTTCCAACCCACCCACGACGCCATCCAGCTCTTCCAGAACCGCACTGTAAAAGGCGTCGTCCAGCGATTTGCGGTTCAACAGCCCGGTCAGCGCATCCCGGTCACTGTACTCCAGCAAGCTGTACATATTCCGGTAAACATGGCGAAGCTGTTCCACCATCTTCACTGCATCGGAAGACAGTGGCATGTCCGAATGAATTTCAATCACACCTTCATCGTTGGAGCGCGAGTCGGAGAACAGCGGCAACATGGTGATGCGCGGACCCTTTTCGCCAGCCCAGGAAATTTCCACGACTTCACCACTCTGAAGACAACGCGTCCTGTCGGGCGCATCATCCAGATGTGGCAGTGTCAGGAAGTCCACGCGCAGCGGATCGGCTACCTTGCCACCACCTTTGGCATCCAGTCGGGTGACTTCCAGCCAGCGCTTTTGCCCTCCTTCGGCCATCACCCGGGCCACCATGACACGCTGTATCGGCAGTAGTCCGAGAATCGCCTTGGACAGGGTCAGTTCCAGCAAATCCCGGTCGCGATGGTCCGTCAGCTTCAGGAGATGATCCGTCATGGAGGTCATGTTTGCGATGATAAATCCGATTTACGGCTGGGTCATCTTTTCGCGGCATTGCGATAAGCCTCTGCGGCGGCCTCTCCATCCCCCCGGCGCTGTGCCATTTCAGCCAGCGAACGCCACGCATTTCGGCACAGCATCTCATCTTTCAAACCGGCCAGTGAATGCGTCAACAGCTGCTGCGCCTTGCCCCAAAGCTGCAGGTGCATGCAAGTGATGCCAGCGAGATATTGCAGCAACGCGTCGCCAGGACTGCTCATCTGGGCGGTCTCGATACGTGTCAACCACGCGGCATCCGGAGCACCGGCAGCTTTGGCAAAACCGTCTTCCAGAACCTGGACCACCCGTGCCCGCTGGGACGGGGACATGGCCGAAGGCTCGCTCACCACGCGCTCCCAAACCGGTAGCAGCCAGCTGCGCGACAGGGCAACATCCGCACCCAGCAACAAGGCACGCTCAGCGGCGGCAGTGGCTACTTCCGGCATGGTTCGCTCGGCGTCTTCGAGCTGCTCCCAGGCTTTGCGTAGCTGGGCCTCATCGTGGGCCGCAGCAATCAGTTCCAGCGCCAGGCTCCGCAATACGCCCTGCGCGGCGGGAGCCGAGAAGGCCCCATGTTTGGCCAGCAGCCGCGCTGTCTCGAGCGCCACGCCAGTTCTCCGAGCCATCCGGGCTGCCCGCAAGCGCAGACGCAGCGCCAGCGTACGTCTGGCCGTGCCCACAGGCAACTCATCCAGACGCTTGAGCGCCGTGGTGGCATTGTGGTCATGCAGAGCCCAGTGCGCCGAACGCAACTGCACGCCGTCACGGGCTTCCTGTGCATCCCGCATGCCCACCTGTTCCATGGCCAGCAGGTAGTGCTCGTCACGCACCACTTTGTCCTGCAGGGCATGGGCACTCTCCCCCACCAGCAGGTGCGATATAGCCCGCAACCGCGGGGCATACGGTAGTTTCTCGCCACCCCGACTGAGAAATTTTTCCTGCACCAGCACCTGTTCAGCCGCCCTGCGTGCCCGGATGAAACGGCCTGCCAGAAGATTGGATAGCGAGTCCAGCAAAGCCACGTGCATGGCGCGCTCCTTGTGCTGCAAACGCCAGCGTCTCGCCTCGCCAGGCATGGCGAAAAGGGCTGCCAGTGCCCGCAGCGCGAGATGCAATACAAAAAACAGGACCAGCAAGCCCAGGATGACCAGGTTCAGCGACAGGTCAACGCGATACGGAGGCCAGAAGATTGTGATGGTACTTTCGTTGTTTCCCGCGAACAGCGCACCCGCTACCGCCATGCAGAAAAGCGCCAGCAGCCAGATCGCATTGCGCATGACTAGCGCCCAGCGGCCGCCGTGGCCAGCGCAGCAAGCGTTTCGTCCACTCGAGGCAGCTCCAGCGTTTTCATCTGCATCTGGACCTGCTGGAACAGGCCTGCTGCAACCTGCGTCTTGCGCGCACCGGGATCGAAATATTTATGCAGCGACGACACCGCCGCGGCCAGATCGGCACGTGACGACTCCAGTTGACGGGCAAGCAGACCCAGCCGTGCGTTGAGCAATTTGAGCTTGAGATTTTCACGCACAAAAAATGATTGCTCCGGTGACAGAAGAGCCGATTCCGGATTTTCGATGCGGCTCACCCGCAGCAGGTTTCTGGCCTCATGTCGCAGCATCTGCAGGCCCTGTTCCCACCAGGTAGGGTGAGTTTGCGCAGGCGCTGCAACCACCGGTGCACCCATCGCAGCGGGGAGTGCCACGGCATTGGCCAGCGGCAGGTCGTCCACCAGCCGCACCAGTTCATCCATGCGAATCAGCAGCGCCGGCATGTCTGAAACTGCAGTGGCCTTGATACGGGCAATGTCGCGGCCAATGGCGCGTTGCAACGGCGTCAGCCGTGGCTGGGCAGAGCGGGTGATGCGCTGCTCAGCACTTTTCAGAGCTGCCAGCAAGGGATCCACGCTGCCCGTGAGTTGGGCCTGCTGCTGTGCCAGTCGCACCGCCGATTCAATATCGACCACCAGATTCTCGTCACGCGAGCGCGACAGGCTTTGAATCAGTTCCTCCAGTTGGGTTCTCTGTAGAGCCACCTCACTCAGACGGGTCTCAAAAACCGCAACCCGGGCCGCCGTTTCCTGAGCCAGTTCCTGTGACTGGCGCGCAATGATGCGGGCCTCCATGGCTTGGGCCGTGGCATCGGCGCTCTGTCGCGCAAGCCGTTCCTGAATGCTGGAGATTCTTTGCCACAACAGCCCACTGCTCACAAGTGCCAGGATCAGCAATGCGCCCAGGATCAACAGAAAGCCCCGCGAAATTGTTGCAGCTGTGCTTGGAGCAGTCCCGGCTCCAATGCCCGGCGGCACCACAGAATCCACGACGGCCACAGGGCCTTCCGGGATAGCGGCACTGTTGTTGGCAGATTCGGAGCTCATCGCATGGATTCTATCGAGGCCAGTGCGTCAGCCAGTGTCGGACGTGACTCGCAAACAACACCAAATCCGGCCCGTTTTGCTGCAGCGGCAATCCGGGTGTGGGTCGCAACCGCACGCGCACGCGCCCAGCTTTGCGCTGGCAACAACGCCGACAGGTTGGCAATCGCCTGGGAGCTGCTGAACAGCCAGATGGTGCCATCGACCGCTGCTTCCCGGGCCAAGGACTGCTCACGCGGTCCAAACGCTGGCAGACAGCGCTGGTAGGCTGCCACCAGATCCACCTCGGCTCCGGCTTGCTGGAGCTGTCTGGCAAACCAGTCCCGTCCAGCCCCCGTACTGGCCGAAGTATCGGCACCATCCTGCCCGCGGACGATCAGAAAGCGCTGGCCGGTTTTGACGCCAGTTCCCACCACATCCCAAAGTGCTTCCGAGTCAAATTGACCTGTACCGGGTACCGGTGCGTCGATTGACGCGGCCGGGACACCTGCGCGCATCAAGGCTTGAACTGTGCCGGGGCCTGTTGCCCATGCTCTACTTTTAATAGCTGTTAGCGCAGTGAATACGGGGTTTGAAGCCGGTTTTTCTACAAAAAAATGCTCAACCGCATTCCCGCTGACAAACATCACGGCGGTATAGCTGGAAATACGTCCCCAGGCTTCACGCAGTGGTTCTTGATCCTCCACGGATGCAACTGCAATCAGCGGCAACGCCACCGCATCCAGACCCGCGGCATTCATCCCGTTGACCCAAGAGGCCGCGTCGCGCGCAGGCCGGGTGACGATGACGCGCATGATCAGCCCTGCAGTCTTGGACTGGGCTTTCACCCCTGCCTGCAGCCGCCCGGCGGCCTGTTCGCCCAGTGCGGTGGCGCCTGCCAGATCGGTCACGGTGGCCGTGGCCTGGGCACGGACAATCGGCGCGGCGCCTTCCGGGTCACCCCAAGCGGCGTCAATGTGCAGGCTGCTACCGCTCAGTGTGGCAAACGCTGCCAGCGGCATGGAGCAACTGCCGCCCATGGTGCGGCTGACCGCCCGCTCGGTGGCCACGGTCAGCCAAGTGTCGTGGTGAATCAGGGGCGCCAGCGCGTCCATCACGTCCTGTCGGTCCGAGCGCACCTCGATGCCTAAAGCGCCCTGCCCGGCGGCGGGCAGCATCTCGGCAGGTTCAAACGTAGTGCGGATTCGGGTGCCAAGACCCAGGCGCTTCAGGCCAGCTGCCGCCAGCACGATGGCGTCGTATTGCCCATCGTCGAGCTTGCGCAAGCGGGTATCGAGGTTGCCGCGCAGGGGCTCAATGCGCAAATCAGGGCGCAGCGAGCGCAGCAGCACCATACGGCGCAGGCTGGAGGTGCCTACCACCGCGCCCACCGGCAAACTGGTCAAACTGGCGTGTTGATTGGACACAAATGCATCGCGCGGGTCCTCGCGCTCCATCACGCAGGCCAGGCTGAAGCCATCGGGCAGCTCCATGGGCACATCCTTAAGCGAATGCACGGCCAGATCGGCACGGCCTTCTTCCAGTGCCACTTCGAGCTCTTTGACGAAAAGGCCCTTGCCACCAACCTTGCTCAAGGACCGGTCCAGAATCTGGTCGCCCCGGGTCGTCATGCCCAGCAGCGCGACCTCATGGCCCCGCTGCTCCAGCAGGGCCTTCACGTGTTCCGCCTGCCATAGGGCCAAACGGCTTTCCCGGGTGGCAATAATTAGCCTGGCATTTTTCTTGCTCAAAGTCGTAACCTGTTTGTAATCCTAAGGGGAGGGACGATGCTAGCATGGGCCGAGCTCCCGCCCTCCTTCTCAACACGCCCACTGTCATGACTAAATCCGCCAGCACCGAGCCCGTCCGCACCACCAAAAGCAGCACAGCGTCCGCCACCAAAGCGCGAAACAACGAACGCCCGCTGGTCGAAGACATCCGTTTTCTGGGCCGTATTCTGGGTGATGTGATCCGCGAACAGGAAGGCGACGCCGCTTTCGAGCTGATCGAAAGCATTCGCAAGTTGTCCGTCGCGTTCCGGCGCGATGCCGATCACGAGGCCGACAAAGCCCTGAAAAAACTGCTGAAAGGCCTGAGCGGCGAACAAACGGTGAGTGTGATCCGCGCCTTCACCTATTTTTCACACCTGGCCAATCTGGCCGAAGACCGCCACCACATCCGCCGCCGTGCCATCCACGAGCGCGCGGGTGACACGCAGGAAGGCAGTATTGAGGTGGCCCTGTCGCGCCTGCGCTGGGCTGGCATCTCAACCAAAACCATCTCCTCCACGCTGGCCAGAAGCCATGTCTCCCCGGTACTGACGGCCCACCCGACCGAGGTGCAGCGCAAAAGCATTCTGGATGCCGAGCGCGACATTGCCCATCTGCTGACCGAGCGAGACGAAATCAGGCTACGCGCGCTCACTTGTGATCCAGCTAAAGACATGCTCACGCCGCGCGAACTGGCCGCGAATGAAGCCCATATGCGCGCCCGTGTCATGCAGCTGTGGCAAACACGCCTGCTGCGCTTCACCAAACTCACGGTGGCCGACGAAATCGAGAATGCGCTGAGCTATTACGAATCCACTTTTCTGCGCGAGATTCCCAAGCTCTATGCCGAACTTGAACACGCCCTGGGCCAGCAACCCGTGCACAGCTTTCTGCGCATGGGGCAGTGGATCGGTGGTGACCGCGACGGCAACCCCAACGTCAGCGCGCAAACTCTGGAATACGCGTTGCGCCGTCAGGCTGAAGTAGCCTTGCGTCACTACCTGACCGAGGTGCACTACCTGGGCAGTGAGCTCTCCGTGTCCGCCATGCTGGTGGGCTGTTCAGCGCCAATGCAGGCGCTGGCTGAACGTTCGCCGGACACCAACGAGCACCGCCGGGACGAACCCTACCGGCGTGCGCTCACCGGTGTTTATGCCCGCCTGGCCGCAACACTGAAGGAACTGACCGGCGGCGAGGCGGCACGTCACGCGGTAGCGCCGCAAAATCCTTACCGTCTCGCCCAAGAGTTTTCTGCAGACCTGCAGACCATCAAGGAGTCATTGCTTGAGAACCACGGCACAGCCTTGATCGCCCAACGCCTGCAGCCGTTGATGCGCGCTGTGGAAGTATTTGGTTTCCATCTGGCGACGGTGGACCTGCGCCAGAGCTCGGACAAGCATGAAGAAGTGGTAGCGGAGTTGCTCAAGGCAGCCCGCATGGAGGCCCATTACAGCGCCCTGGATGAAGCGGCCAAGCGGACCCTGTTGACCCAGGTGCTGAACGACGCCCGCTCCCTGCGTGTGATGGGCACCACCTACTCGGCGCACGCCCAGTCCGAGCTGGCCATTTTTGAAGCCGCCAAGGTGATGCGCGAGCGCTTTGGCGCGCAGGCCATTCGTCACTACATCATCAGCCACACCGAAACCGTGAGCGATCTGATGGAAGTGCTGGTGCTGCAAAAAGAAGTGGGCCTGATGCGCGGCACGCTGGACAACAACGAGTCCACCAACGACCTGATCGTCGTGCCCCTGTTCGAAACCATCGAAGACCTGCGTAACGCAGCGCCCATCATGCGCGACTTTTACGCGGTGCCCGGTGTGGCCCAGCTTATCCGGCGCAGCGGTGCCGAGCAGGACATCATGCTGGGTTATTCCGACAGCAACAAGGATGGCGGCATCTTCACCAGCAACTGGGAGCTGTACCGCGCCGAGATCGCGCTGGTGGAGCTGTTTGACAAGCTGGAGCACGAGCACAAAGGCGCCAAACCCATCCAGCTGCGCATGTTCCACGGCCGCGGCGGCACGGTGGGGCGCGGCGGTGGCCCCAGCTACCAGGCCATTCTGGCGCAGCCCCCGGGCACCGTGCGCGGGCAAATCCGCCTGACCGAGCAGGGCGAAGTGATCGGCTCCAAATACGCCAACCCCGAAATCGGCCGGCGCAACCTGGAAACGCTGGTTGCTGCCACACTGGAAGCCACGCTGCTGCAACCCACCAAAGCGGCCACCCAGCCGTTTCTGAACGCCGCAGCCGAGCTGTCCCAAAGCAGCATGGCCGCCTATCGGGCGCTGGTGTATGAAACCCCCGGCTTCACCGAATATTTTTTCAGCGCAACACCCATCCGCGAGATTGCCGAGCTCAACATCGGCTCGCGCCCCGCATCACGCAAGGCCTCGCAAAAAATTGAAGACCTGCGCGCCATCCCCTGGGGCTTCAGCTGGGGCCAGTGCCGCCTCACCTTGCCGGGCTGGTATGGGTTTGGCTCGGCCATCCACACGTTCCTGAACCAGGCGGGTACCAAGACACACAAGGAACGGCTGGCGCTGCTGCAAAAGATGTATCGCCAGTGGCCGTTCTTCAACACGCTGCTGTCCAACATGGACATGGTGATGGCCAAGAGCGATCTGGCACTGGCCTCGCGTTATGCCGAGCTGGTGGGCGACGCCCGTCTGCGCAAAAGGGTTTTTACAGCCATCGAGGCCGAATGGCACAGCACCGCCCACGCGCTGGCCCAGATCACCGGCGACAAACACCGCCTGGCCAACAACGCTGCGCTGCAACGCTCCATCCGACATCGCTTTCCGTACATCGACCCGCTGCATCACCTGCAAGTGGAGCTGGTACGACGCTATCGCGCTGGCAAGGCGGATGAACGCGTGCAACGCGGCATTCACATCTCCATCAACGGCATTGCGGCGGGGTTGCGCAATACGGGGTGAACTTTGGCCGTGAATTTAGTCTTCAAAGTCCCTGTGCGTTGACCTTGGCATGGCTTGCGAAATCTCAAGGAGCGATGGCAGCCAGATGATATAAGAAAACAATTGATTATCTTATGAGGAAGAGCCATGAACCCAATTGCATCATTTAGCCGTACCTTGATCTCTTCTTTTGGCGTTGTTGCAATGCTGATCAGCGGTTGCGCCAACATGACAGATGCGCAGCGCAGCGCAGCCATCGGCGCTGGCGTCGGCGGATTGGCGGGCGCAGTCATCGGTGACAGCAAGGGCGCAGTGGTGGTGGGTGCTGGTGTTGGCGCGCTGGGTGGCTATGTCTGGTCCACACAAATGGCCAAGAAAAAGGCCGCAATGGAACAGGCAACCGCTGGTACGGGCGTGGCGGTAACGCAGACGCCTGACAACCAGCTCAAGCTCAATATTCCAAGTGACATTTCTTTCGACACCGGGCAATCGACCATCAGGCCAAACCTGCAGCCAATCCTTGATCAGTTTGCACAAGGCTTGAACACCCAGCCCAATACCGATGTTCGCATTGTGGGACACACCGACAGCACGGGGTCTGACGCCATCAACAATCCGTTGTCTGTCAACCGTGCAGCAAGTGCGCGCGACTATCTGGCTTCGCGCGGCGTGAATGCGCAGCGAGTCCAGATCGATGGTCGCGGCTCGCGCGAGCCAATCGGAGACAACAACACGGAAGTCGGCCGTGCAGCGAATCGCCGCATAGAAATCTTCCTGGGTGAGCGGTCAGTCGCTCAAAAGTAGGTTTTACCTTCCCGGCGCGTATTGGTCTCCGATGGAGCCCATAGCGCCGCTCCATTAGCCCGCGACCACTTCCCGCACCGCCGCCAGCTGCCTTCGCGATACGGCCAGCAGCTCGTCAATGCCGTTCAGGCGCACGGCCCAGCCTTCGCCTTCTTCGGGGTCGTAGTTCTTCTCCAGCGCGCGCACGGCACGCCGGGCCACGAGTGCGTTGCGGTGGATACGCATGAATTCGGTGGCGTATTTTTCTTCCAGCTCGCTCAAGGAGCCGTCGAGGATGTAGCTTTTAGCTGCCGTGCGTACGGTGATGTATTTCAACTCGGCCTTGAGGTATAGCACCTCGCTCACCGGCACCCGCTCGGTGCGGCCGCGCTCCTGAATGATCAGCACTTCTTCAGGAACTTCCGGCTGCAGCCCCCGGGTGGACTCAATCATCCGCTCCACTTTTTGAAGGGCGGCCTGCAGACGCTCCAGGCGTACCGGCTTGGTGAGGTAATCCACCGCTTCCAGTTCAAACGCGTGCACGGCGTGCTCGGCATGGGCGGTGACAAACACCACGGCCGGTGGGCTGGCCAGTGTGCGAATGGTTTGCGCCAGCGCCAGACCATCGGCGCCGGGCATGTGAATGTCCAGCAGCGCCACATCAAAGAGCTGGCGCCGAAGCAGCTCCACCGCCTCGGTCGCGTTGCCAGCCTCCCCGCCAATGCGCACACCCGGTGCCTTGCAGTCACCCAGCAGTGTGCGCAGGCGCGAACGGGCCAGCGCTTCGTCATCCACAATCAATGCCATCAGCGTCATAGGGGCACCTCTATTCGGGCCTGAAACACACCATCTTTCAAAGCGCTCTGAAATTGTCCCTGCACGTCATGCAGCAAGCTCAGGCGATCCCGCACGTTGTTCAACGCCACACCCGTTCCACGCGTGCTGTGCTTCCCCTGGACAGGTGACACAGTGTTGGTCACCTTGATCACGACCGTTGAACTGCGTCGCTGTGTCGTGATTTTGATGAGTGCGCCGGTCGCACTGGGCTCTACACCGTGTTTGACCGCATTTTCCACCAAAGGCTGCAACAGCAGGGGAGGCAGCCGGGCTTTGTCTGCCTTGGGGTCCAGCGACCATTCCACCTGCAGCCGGTCGCCAAAACGCACCTGCTCGATGGCCAGGTAGCGCTGCGCCAGCACAATTTCATCGTCCAGCGTGACCGAGTCGCTCTGCTCCATCAGCGCGTGACGAAACAGGTCGCTCAGGTCTTCCAGCAGGGTTTCTGCCTTGGCTGGCTCAGCGCGCACCAGCGCGATGGCGCTGTTGAGCGTGTTGAACAGAAAGTGCGGGCGTATGCGGCTTTGCAATTCGGAAAGACGCGCCGTGGTGGCCGCAGGAATGGTGCCTTTTGCGCGCAGCACGAGTGCCGCCACCAGCGCCGCCGACAACAGGGCGCCCGAAAACGCGCTGGCTATCCACGGTGAATTACCCACCAGGCCCACCAGGGCCAGCAGACCGCAGCCATAGATGCCCGCCAACGCACCCAAGGCAACGCCCACCGCATACTGGATGGCCGTAGACACGCGGGCCAGCACCTTTTTGAGGCTGCAGGCGGCAATCAGCCACACCAGCGTGGCCGGCAAGGCACCGCCGGTAAAGAGTGACAGGCGCGAGATCCAGTCCAGCACCGAACCCGAGCCAAACATGGCACCCACTGCCACCACCACTTCTACAAACAGCACGGCGCGCAACACCACGCCAACGTGACAGGCATCAAAAACCAGTACCTGCGCTTTCACCGCAGTTGCCCGTGCAGGCGACAACTCTGCGAATACCGATAAAATTTTCGAGTCTTTCATGGAGCCAATCGTAGATCAAACCATGGCGATGGAGCCCGATTAGGGGACGGCGCCCGATTATGGGCGATCTGCCCCGTATTCATTGAATAATCAGGGGTTAGCAGCCTATTGCTTTTCATTTCACCTGCACTGCACGTCATGTCACAAAACCAATTCGACAAAAAATCACAAGCCTGGTCCGCACTGTTCTCGGAGCCCATGAGTGATCTGGTCAAGCGCTATACCGCCAGCGTGTTTTTTGACAAGCGACTGTGGCTGGCCGATATCACCGGCTCGCTGGCACACGCCGAAATGCTGGCCGCGCAGGGCATCATCAACGCGGCCGACCACGCGTCGATTCAAAAAGGCATGGCCACCATCACCGCCGAGATCGAGTCCGGCGCGTTTGAGTGGAAGCTCGATCTGGAAGACGTGCACCTGAACATCGAAGCCCGCCTGACACAACTGGTGGGCGATGCCGGCAAACGCCTGCACACGGGCCGCTCGCGCAACGACCAGGTGGCCACCGATGTACGGCTGTGGCTGCGCTCGGAGATTGACCTCATCAACGGCCTGCTGACCGATTTGCAAAAAGCACTGGTCGATGTGGCCGAACAACACGTGGAAACCATCATGCCCGGCTTCACCCACCTGCAGGTGGCACAGCCGGTGAGCTTTGGCCACCACCTGCTGGCATATGTGGAGATGTTTGCGCGTGATGCCGAGCGCATGACCGATGTGCGCCGCCGCACCAACCGCCTGCCGCTGGGGTCTGCCGCGCTGGCCGGCACCACCTACCCGCTGGACCGCGAGCGTGTCGCCAAAACCCTGGGCATGGTGGACGACAGCGGCCTGCCCCAGGTGTGCCAGAACAGCCTGGACGGCGTGAGTGACCGCGACTTTGCCATCGAGTTCACCGCTGCTGCATCGCTGTGCATGGTGCACATCAGCCGCTTCAGCGAAGAGCTGATTTTGTGGATGAGCCAGAACTTTGGCTTCGTGAAGATTGCAGACCGTTTCACCACCGGCAGCTCCATCATGCCGCAGAAGAAAAACCCCGACGTACCTGAACTGGCGCGTGGCAAAACCGGCCGTGTGGTCGGTCACCTGATGGGCCTGATCACGCTGATGAAGGGCCAGCCGCTGGCCTACAACAAGGACAACCAGGAAGACAAGGAGCCACTGTTTGACACCGTGGATACCCTGAAAGACACGCTGCGCATCTTTGCCGAAATGGTGGGTGGCCAGCTGAACGCCGCCACCGGCAAGAAGGAGGGTGGCATCACCGTGAACGCGCCCGCCATGGAGAATGCCGCACTGAAGGGCTACGCCACCGCCACCGATCTGGCGGACTACCTGGTAAAAAAAGGCCTGCCGTTCCGCGATGCACACGAGACCGTGGCGCATGCGGTGAAGGCCGCGCAATCACACAACGTGGATTTGTCGGAGCTGCCGCTGGCGGTACTGCAGGGGTTCAACGCCAGTATTGAAAAAGATGTGTTCGATTGCCTGAGTCTGCGCGGCAGCCTGAACGCCCGCAACACATTGGGCGGCACGGCACCGGCGCAGGTGCGCGCGCAAATTGCACGCCACAGAGCCAGATTTGGCTGAATTTATAAGCCAAATAGGGCCTTAGCCCTCGCGGAATATGCGTGAGTAGCTATCAAATGCATAGCATCAGCTTTCCACCCATAGCCAACGAACAGGCCCGCGTGCTGGTGCTGGGCACCATGCCGGGCAAAGCTTCCCTGCTGGCGCAGCAGTATTACGCACATCCCCGCAACGGGTTCTGGCCGATCATGGGCGCGGTGCTGGGCTTTGATGCACAAGCCCCTTACGCGCAGCGCACGGTGAGTTTGAACGAGCGTGATGTGGCGCTGTGGGACGTGCTGCAATCGTGTGTGCGCAGCAGCAGTCTGGATTCAGACATCGATACAAGCAGCATCGTCGTCAATGATTTTTCTACTTTTCTGGCCGCGCACCCGCACATCCACACCGTGTGCTTCAACGGTGCGACAGCAGAAGCGCTATATCGTCGCCATGCCAAGGGGCCTGCCCTGTCGATGCTGCGCCTGCCCTCCACCAGCCCGGCGCATGCTGCGATGTCGATGGCGGCCAAGACGGATGCGTGGCGTCAGATTGCTGCGCTGACAAACCGCAGCGGCACCTGATAAGGGCCGATTTCGGGGTACGGGCAGTACACCACCTCGCCACACACCTCCAGCGCCCGTGTGGACGCCAGCAACTCCTCCAACGCCATGCGCAACTCCAGCCGACCCAGATGTGCGCCCGCACAGTAGTGTGGGCCGCGTCCGAACGCCAGGTGTTCGCTGATATTGGGGCGGTCGAGCTTGAAGACATCGGGCTCAGGAAACACGGCTTCATCACGGTTGGCACTGGCATAGGTCAGCGCCACCGGCTCACCTGCCTTGATGGGGCAGCCCCCTACTTCCACGTCCTTCAACGGCGTGCGCGCAAAGCCGCGGTACGGTGTGTACAGCCGCATGAATTCCTCAACCGCAGCGGGTACCAGCGCGGGGTTTTGCTTCAGCTGCCGGTGCAAGGCCAGGTCCCGCGACAGGTGCAGCGCCATGCTGCCCACCATCACCATCGGCGCCACAATGCCCACCACCAGCACCTGCCGCACGGTGCCAATGATCATCTCATCCGGCAGCGGCACCTGCTGGCCCGACTGGTCGATGCGCACGGCCAGCAGCGCGCTCACGGGGTCAGTTTCCGGCGACAGGGGGTTGGCCTTGCGCTGGGCAATCACCTCGCGTGCCATGTCGTACAGCACCACGCTGGTGTCTTTCATGGCCACGTTGTCAAAAGCCTGCACGGCACGGATGAACGCAGGGCCGGCGTCCATCAGTTTTGTCTGCAAACCATCGTCCAGATTCATCCAGCGGCCAAACACCCGCACCGGGAACCGCCCTGAAAACTCGCCACAAATATCGCCGGTGCCCCGCGCGACCAGCGGGTGCAACTCTTCACGAACAATGCGCCGCACCATGGGCTCCAGCAGCGCAACGCGTTCGGCCGACAGCAAGGGGTTGAGCGCGGCGCGATACGGCGTCTGGTCCGGCGGGTCCAGGTGCAGTGGCGGGCGGCGGCCCGTGAAAGCGATTTTGGGCACCACGTTTTGCACGGTGGTGGTAAAGGTGCTGTAGTCGGCAGCCACACGGGCCACATCGGCGTGGCGCGTCAGGGCCCAGAAGCCGCCGAGTGAATCGGTGTGGGCAACCGGGCAACGCCGACGCAAATCGGCGTAGGTGGCTTGCGAGGTCTCCAGACTTTCACCGGGCAGCACCTCAAAGTCGCTGGATATCACCGGGACGTGCATCAGGACTCCGCCGTGAAACCGATTTTCTTGACCCACACGCGCCATTCGGCACTGTCGGCGCGAATCATGTCGTTCAGTTCCTGTGGCGTGGACGAGGCTACCTCCAGGCCGAGCGCCGTGGCGGAGTCGATCAAGTCCTTTTGCTGCAGGGCCAGCTTCAGGTAAGCCGCCACGCGGGTCACCACTTCAGGCTTGGCTGTTCCGGGCAGGAACATGCCGAACCATTCGCGCCCCGTGATGGGCACGCCCTGTTCGCGGTAGGTTTTTACCTCGGGCACCAGCGCGCTGCGGCCCGAGCCGGTGACAGCCAGCACGCGCACCCCGCTGGCCAGGTGCGGCGTCAGTGCACCTATGGGCGACGACATGGCCGCGATCTGCCCGCCACGCATGTCCTGAATGCCGGGCACCGAGCCGCGGTACGGCACGTGGCGCAGGTCCACATTATTGAGTTTGGCGGTGGCCGCAACGATGAGGTGCGGCACAGAGCCCGGCGCAGGCGAACCGTAGGTGGCTTTGTCCGGGTTCGCTTTCGCCCAGGCCAGAAAATCCTTCAAGTCTTTGACGGACTCCGGCACCAGCGGGCCCACACCCAGACCAAAGTTGGTGAAGGCCAGCAGCGACACGGCGGCAAAGTCGGTCTCCGGGTTGTAGGGCAGCTTTGGGTAGGTGTGCGGGTAGACCGAGAAGAAGGTTGAGGGCGTCATGAGCATGGTGCCGCCATCAGGCGCGGCGTCACGCGTGGCCATCAGCGCAATCTGACCGGCGGCACCGGGTTTGTTCTCGACGATCACGCTGGCGGCATACCCGCCGCGCATCTTGTCGGCCAGTTTGCGCAGGAAAGAATCCCCGGCCCCACCAGCCGGCGCGCCGATCAACACGCGGGCAATGCCGGGGGTTTGTGCAGAAGCGGTCGCGGACAAAAAGCCGCAACCAGCCAATGCCCCGGCGGCGATACCGGCTTCCAGAAATTGCCGTCTGGTCTGAATCACAGGTGTTCCCATGGTTTGTCTCCTTACGGGAGCGCACTTTAAGTCCGATTTGATTTAAGTCAAATACACTATTTATTGAGTTTCAATTAAATTTCCTGTAGTCACAAAACCACCACGTATGAACAATCCACTGGACCAGATCAGGCTGCGCGACCTGATACTGCTGGAACATGTGCAAACACTGGGCACGTTGCGCGAGGCCGCTATCGCGCTGCACGTCACCCAGCCCGCCGTCACCCAGATGCTCAAAGGGCTGGAGCGTGCATTTGGCGTGGCGCTCGTCGAGCGGGGTCGCCGCGGCGTGCGCCTGACCGATGCTGGTCAGGCTGCACTGGTGCGACTGCGTTGTGCCCGTCATGAAATTGAGTTCGCGCGCGAGGCGGCACTGTCCAGCCTGCAGCCGATGTTGCGCGTCGGCGCCACGCCTATTGCCACCTTGCAGCTCCTGCCGCGGGCTGTGAGCCGTATGCGCACGCAGCTGCCCGGTGTGCGCCTGACGCTGACAGAAACGGGTGTGGAGTCGCTTTGGCGCCAGTTGTCCGAGGGCACTCTGGATGCCCTGGTGGGCCGGCTGCCCGGCCAAAACCCGCAGTATCCGCAACTCAACGGCCTGCGATATGAGGTGGTCGGCACGGAGCGTATGGTGCTGGTGGGCAGCAAAAACCATCTCATGTCCCAGGCCGCGCCGCGCAGCCGCACCACCGCGCAGTGGCTGAAGGCGCTGTCGGCCAGCCACTGGGTGCTGCCACCCAGCGATGCGCTGGCCGTGCTCAATTTCAATGAATGGTTTGGTCAGGCTGGCCTGATGCCACCGGTACCCACCGTCGTTTCCGGCTCGTTTTACGCCAGCCTGAACATGGTGGCCAAAAGCGAGTTGCTGGCTGTGGTGCCCGAGTCGGCCGCGCTGGGGCTGCTGGGCACCCTCAAGCTGAAGATTCTGGAAACACCCTGGCGCAACCCGCCGGTGAATATTGTTTTCGCGGCCCGCGAATCCAACTGGGATACCGAGGCGGTTACTGCGCTGCGCACGTGCTTCGCCGCGTAGCAGGCAACCCGCTCGGCCCCTTGTGAATCGAACCGGTCAGGCTGCACGCCAGAAAATGTAATCCGCCTGGTATTTCACGACCTGCTTCTGGCCCATGGTGGCGGCATTACAAGCCGACGCGGGTGCCACACCGCCCTGCGTGTTCACGCGCTGGATGTAGGTCACGCCCTGCATGGCGCCTGCGCCCAAGGCGGGGTTGGCTTTGACCAGTTGCAGGGGAATGGCACCTGCCGCCGTTGGCGCCACGGCCACCTGGGCACCGCTGACTTTGGAGCCGTCGTTGTTTTCCCAGGTTGCGGGTGGCCCGTAGTATTTGCCGATGATCTTGCCGCTGCGGCTTTTCAGACCGGCATCGGGGCCGACAAACACCCATTCAAACTGGCCAGCCATGTCTTTCTTGGCACGGCATTCGTAGGTGATGTCACCCGCAGCAGCGGTTTCCATGGCGACACTGTGCCCGGCAGGCACCTTGACAGCGTCTGGCAGGCTCATCTGTGAAAACGGGGCCATTTGGGGCGTGCTCATGCTGGCGCAAGCAGCCAGGCTGGCAATGGCGAGCAGGGATAAGGGGGTACGGATTTGCATGATCAGGTTCTCCTGGGGTTGTAAAAAAGTTGGTTTTGTCACTTCGGTCACTTGGAAGGGGTCTTGCGAGGCAGCGATGCGAGATAAGCCACCACGTCCTGCCGGTCCTCGGGCATGTCTACCCGGTAGCCCATGGCCTGGCCGGGTACCAGCGATTCGGGGTTGGTGAGCCAGGCCAGCAGCTTGTCGCGGCTCCATACGTGGGTGGCGGCACCCAGCGCCTGCGAGTAGAAGTAATCTGGCGCCTTACCCGCCACCCGGCCAACCACGGTCCCTAATGCGGGGCCTACGCGGTTGGCGTCCAGGCTGTGGCACGCCACGCAGCGTGATTCAAAAATCATCTGCCCCTTGGCGGGGGAACCGGTTTGCGCATGCGCGGATGCCAGTGTGAGGAGCAACTGCGCGGCACACCCGATCCAGAGCGTGCTGCGTTTCATCAGGCGCCGAACGATAGAGCGCCTGCAGGTAACGGACGACCCAGCGCGTTGGTCAGCACCGTGAAGTGCAGGGTCTCGTCAGCCGCCAGACGGCCTGCCACTTTGGCCAGATCCTTGCTGCCAAACGCGGGAATCACACCCAGGTAGGCATTGATGGCGCCCAGCTCCAGACGGGCGGCCAGGTCCAGCACATCGCCCTGATTGCGCAGCGTGTCGGCTTTCAGCGCCTTCGCGTAGTCATCCAGTTTCTTTTCCATCACCGGTGTACCGCCCATTTTCTGGATGGTGGCGATGAGCGCGTCGCGATGCGCTTTGTGGTCGGCCTGAAAGCGCACGGCCACATCCAGTACCGGTTTTTGCAGCAGGCCACTGCCGGCACCCAGCTGGTAGGCGTTGATGGCTTCGTGCTCCAGGCCCAGCGCCACATTCAGGATACTGACGTCTTTGGCCATGTCGCCGCCCATGCCCTGAGCCAGCGCGTCTTTGCCTGCCAGCATGGCCACTGCCACAGCGGACAGCGTGCCGGTACGGCCCATGAAGGCGCGGCGTGAAGCGATGGAAGTTGGGCTGACGCGGGTTTGAACAACAGATTTCATGGTGTTTTCCTTAAGTGTTGGAATCGGAAAAATCGTCCGACGGTTTGAATACGCAGCCTGGGTGGAAACTGGATTCAACACACCCCTTCATTTCAGTCGGGTATTGGTTCAGCTGAATCCGTGGGCAGGTGGCGCGCGTAGTCATGGCATCGAATCCAGACGGCGGTTTTCGCCGAAATAAGTAATGATTTCACCTCTTAGCCCTCGTCAATATTGCGTGAGTAGCTATAAAAAGCATAGTGAAAGGCGGATATTGAAATGTTTGCCAGCGCGCTTCAGCCGCGGGCCAACGCATCGCCGGGGCACATGGGCCGCCGTGCAGCCGATCGCTGACAATCCGCTCATGAGCATTGAAGCCGCTGATGTGGAGCTGATCGCGTTGCTGGACCGCGTGGCTAGCCACGACCACGCTGCGTTGAAAGCGTTGTATGACCGCTGCTCGTCCAAACTGTTCGGGCTGGCGGTGCGTGTGGTCAGCAACCGCGAGTGGGCTGAGGATGTGTTGCAGGAAGCTTTTCTCAACATCTGGCGCTCGGCTGCGGACTACCGCGCGTCCCTGAGCCCGCCCATGGCCTGGATGGGCCTGATCGTGCGCAGCCGGGGGCTGGACTTTTTGCGCCGTCGGGCGGCCGAACGCACCCACGTCACGCAGGAGCTGGACGAGGTGATGGAGGACACACTGGAAGGCAACACCCCCAACCCGATGGACACGGCTCAAGCCAGCGAACAGGCGTGGGCGCTGCACCAGTGCCTGGGCCAGCTGGAAAACCGCCAGCGCGAGGTGGTCAGCCTGGCCTATATCCGCGACCTGAGCCACAGCGAGTTGTCCGAACAGCTCAAACTGCCGCTGGGTACGGTCAAAACCTGGATCCGGCGCGGGCTGGACCAGTTGCGCCTGTGCATGGCACGCTTCGCATGAGGGCCGAACCATGAACCTCATCAAGAACCCCGACTTGCTCGACCGTCTGGCCAGTGCCTATGCGCTGGGCACACTGCGCGGGGGTGCGCGCCGCCGCTTTGAAACGTTGGCCCGCGAACAGGCCCCCGTGCGGGCGACGGCCCTGATCTGGCAAAGCCGCATCGCCAGCATGAACGAGCTGCAGCCCCAGTCAGAGCCCAGCCCCGCCGTGTGGACCCGCATTGACAACCTGGTACAGGGTGAGCAGCAGGTACAGGCCATGCAAGCCACCCGGCAAGCAGCCTTGAAAGAGTCTGGCCAAGCCGAAGGCCTGGGCGGCTGGCTTCGCAGCCTGGCGTTGTGGCGCGGTGCCACCGCAGCCGGAGTCGCCGCTACCGTGGTCGCCGTGGTTGTGGGCGTCAACATGCGTGACCAGCTGAGCCAGCAGCTGGGCAGCCAGGTGGCTGCCTTGCAGGCGCAACTACAGGCCACGCCGCAAATTGAGTATGTGGCCGTTCTGTCCGACGACAAGGCGGCCGCGTCCATGCTGGTCACGTTTGACCCGAAGAGCAAAAGGCTCACGTTGCAGCGGGTCGGTGCTTATCAGGAAGCTGGCGACCGCTCGCTCCAACTGTGGGCGTTGCCGCCTAGTGGCGGACCCAAATCGCTGGGTGTTCTGGGCAGTGACAAGGTGCTGCGTTTGACTGCTGGCGAGGGTGATGTTCGTGAGGTTCCAACACTCGCCATCAGCCTGGAGCCCAAAGGCGGCGTACCCAGTGAAGGTGGCCCCACCGGGCCGGTGCTGTTCAAGGGTGCGCTGATCCAGAAGGTGCTTTAGGAAGAAATCGAGCCCGGCATCAAATAAATTTCAACCCGGACAGGGCAGTATTCAAACTGCCGCCCGAAGACTGCCGGTAGGATAACGGCACATACAAGGAGACAAAGCCGTGCCCGTGATCACCACCATTGAAGACCTGCGCGTTCTGGCAAAAAAGCGCGTGCCCCGCATGTTTTATGACTACGCGGATGCGGGCTCGTGGACCGAGAGCACCTACCGCGCCAACAGCGACGATTTTCAGAAAATCAAGCTGCGCCAGCGCGTAGCAGTCAACATGGAAAACCGCAGCACAGCGACCACCATGGTGGGGCAGACTGTGAAGATGCCGGTGTGTATTGCGCCTGTGGGGCTGACCGGCATGCAAAGCGCAGATGGCGAAATCAAGGCCGCCAAGGCGGCAGAAAAATTCGGTATTCCGTTCACGCTGTCCACCATGAGCATCTGCTCCATTGAGGACATCGCTGAAAACACGACTGCGCCATTCTGGTTTCAGCTCTACATGATGCGGGACCGCGAAGCCATGGCCCGCATGATTGACCGCTGCAAGGTCGCCAAATGCAGTGCCCTGGTTCTGACGCTGGACCTGCAGGTCATCGGGCAGCGCCACAAGGATTTGAAGAACAAGATGCGAGCCTCGGTGATCCCCTCACTGGGCAATATCGTCAACATTGCCAGCAAGCCGCGCTGGGTATTGGGCATGATGGGTACGCGCCGCCACACCTTCCGCAATCTGGTTGGGCATGTGAAGGGCGTGAGCGACATGAGTTCGCTCGCATCCTGGACCAACGAGCAGTTCGACCCGCGCCTGTCTTGGGCCGACGTCGAATGGGTCAAGCAGCAATGGGGCGGCAAGCTGATCCTGAAGGGCATCATGGATGTGGAAGACGCGAAGCTGGCCGTGGCCAGTGGGGCGGATGCCATCGTCGTCAGCAACCACGGCGGGCGCCAGCTGGATGGCGCCCCTTCCAGCATCGAGGCGTTGCCCGCCATCGTGGCGGCGGTTGGTAGCCAGACCGAGGTGTGGATGGATGGTGGCATCCGCAGCGGACAGGATGTGCTCAAGGCATGGGCACTGGGTGCGCGCGGCACCATGATTGGCCGGGCCATGGTGTATGGTTTGGGCGCCATGGGGGAGGCAGGCGTCACCAAGGCGCTGGAAATCATTCACAAGGAGCTGGACATCACCATGGCATTTTGCGGCCACACCCAGCTCACCAAGGTGGACAAAGACATTTTGCTGCCTGGCACATACCCGACCTGAGGCCCAGCGCCAGTATCTTGAACGGCCGGCTGTTTGGGGTAGGATGAAACGCATCCATGTCCTACCCTGAAAACACTTCTTCCTCCTTCGACACGTCATCTACCAGAGCCCCTGGCCGTGGTGTCAGCCCCTGGTGGCGTGCCGGTGCCATCTTCAGCGTGATTGTGCTGCTGGTTGCCGTAACTTCCGCGTTCAGCATGTATGAGCAGTTCAAGGCGCAAATGCAGCACATGCAAAAGCAGCTGCAAACGGTCGCCCAGATCAAGACCATCTCGGTGCTGACTGACGATCAACACGCCCCCGCCATGTTGATCACGCACGATCCACAGGAGTTCACCCTTCAACTGCAGCGCCTCAATAGCGTGGCAGAGGGGCAGGAAGACAGCATGCAGCTGTGGGCACTGTCCGGCGCTGAGCGGCCCCGCTCGCTGGGGGTGCTGAGCAGCAAGATCAAAATGCAGCGCCTCAATGCGAGCGACAAAGATCTGGCCAATGTGGACCAGCTGGCCATCAGTGTCGAGAATAAAGGCGGGGTATCTCCCAGCCAGGGGCCTCGCCTGCCCTACCTGTTCAAAGGCGCGGTGGTTCAAAAAACACGTTGAGGCCACCGTTGTCACCGGTACGTCGTATCGCCCACCTCGACATGGATGCGTTTTATGCATCCGTCGAATTGCTGCGTTACCCGCAACTCAAAGGGCTGCCAGTGGTGATCGGTGGCGGGCGACGCAATATTCAGGCTGCGCTTGAAAAAATCCGGCTGGAGCAGCCTGAACGTGAGTGGGATGAAGCCAGCGAACGCGCGGCTCTGCGGCATATCCCCATCGACGAATTTGCACGGCTGGAAAATTACGTCGGCCGCGGTGTGATCACCACCGCCACTTATGCAGCCCGACAGTTTGGCGTGGGCTCGGCGATGGGGTTGATGAAGGCCGCCAAACTGTGTCCACAGGCCATTCTGCTGCCCGTGGACTTTGACGAATACCGCAAGTATTCACGCCTGTTCAAAACCACCATTCTCGAGATTGCACCGGTGATGGAAGATCGAGGCGTAGACGAGGTCTACATCGATTTCACGGATGTGCCCGGCGGCCAGCGGGAAGGCGGGCGCGTGCTGGCGCGCCTGATACAGAAAAGCGTTCTGGACGCCACCGGTCTCACCTGCTCGGTGGGTGTGGCACCCAACAAGCTGGTTGCCAAAATGGCCAGCGAATTCAACAAACCCAATGGCATTTCCATCGTGCAGGAAGGCGATTTGCAGGAAAAAATCTGGCCACTGGCCTGTCGCAAG
Source organism: Candidatus Egaibacter danicus (assembly GCA_016707075.1). Classification (GTDB taxonomy): domain Bacteria; phylum Pseudomonadota; class Gammaproteobacteria; order Burkholderiales; family Burkholderiaceae_C; genus Egaibacter; species Egaibacter danicus. The sequence goes on along the minus strand of JADJII010000001.1, from coordinate 241,094 downwards.
ATCAACGGCATTGGCCCCAAGGCGGACGAAAAACTGAAATCACATGGCATCCAGACGATTGGCGAGCTGGCAGCCCGGGACGAACAATGGCTGATGGACCACTTTGGCAAGAGCACTGGCAGCTGGATGCACCATGCATCATGGGGGCGTGACGACCGGCCCGTAGTGACTGAGAGCGAGCCCGTCTCCATCAGCCGCGAAACCACGTTTGACCGGGACCTGCATGCCGTGCGTGACAAGACCGAGCTGGGTGCCGTCTTTACGCGACTGTGCGAGCAGTTGGCGGGTGATTTGCAGCGCAAAGGCTATGTGGGCAAGACCATCGGCATCAAGCTGCGGTATGACGACTTCAAGGGCGTGACGCGCGACCAGACGCTGGATAGCTACACGGCAGACGCCAAAACCATCCGCCACACCGCAGGGCTGTGCCTCAAGCGCGTACCGTTGCAGCAACGCTTGCGCCTGTTGGGGGTGCGGGTCGGAAACCTGGAAAAAACATCTGTAGCCCTTGCCCAGCATGCGCAACCTGCTATGAATTCAGAAGCATTCAAGGACCAGCTGTTTTGAGCCGATAGAGTCAGGAAGATGGGCACATTCCTGACTTCGATGAAACAAAGAACTTTCTTTTCATCAGTATCCCCTGCGTTTGCCCCAAGGCAGATTGTCAGGCGATTCGCAATCACCGCGTTACTGGCCCTGGCCGCTGGCGTCGCACAAGCCGATACCGGCAAACTGCTGCTCACCGGCGGTGTCAGCACCATTGAAGGCGCTGCGGGTGGCGGTTTGACCCCCTGGGCGGTGATCGGCAGCAACGCCACCGATGGTGAAATGGGTGCCTCGGTCTACCTCACCCGAGCCAGCACGCAGGACTACGCTCTATCCAGCTACGGTATTGCCGTGGGCTTGTACAACCGTGCCGAGGTGTCCCTGGCAAGACAAGACTTCGACGCTTCACCCGCAATTGCGCTCAACGGCATTGCCGCCTTCGGGGTGACGCCGGGCCAGCACATCAAGATGGACGTACTGGGTCTGAAAGTTCGGGTGGCTGGCGATGCGGTACTCAACAGCGACTCCCTCCTGCCCCAGGTAGCAGTAGGGCTGCAATACAAAACGGTAGATCCTGGCTCCATCGGGTCAGTGCTGCAGTTTCTGGGTGCATCTACCTACGGGACCGATTTCTATGTCAGCGCCACCAAGCTGTTTCTGGCCCAGGGCATTCTGGTCAATGGGACACTGCGTTCCACCAATGCCAATCAGAACGGCCTGCTGGGTTTTGGTGCAGCAGCCCCCGGGCGCAGCAGCCGCAGCTGGCAGCCCGAGTTTTCACTGGCCCTGCTACTGGGCAGGAAGCTGGCCATCGGGGCAGAGTATCGCTTCAAGCCCAACAACCTGGAAACGCTAGGTGCTGGGGCCGGCTTGAACGACGCGCTGCGAGAAGACGACTGGAAAGACATCTTCATCGCCTGGGCGCCCAACAAAAACGCTTCACTGACAGCAGCCTGGGTGGATCTGGGTCGCGTCATCCCGGGCATAACCGGCGGCCGCAGGCAAACGGGGTTCTACCTGTCGGGCCAATTTGCGTTCTGAACCAATTGCAACACATCATGAAGAAAACCCTGATCACCTTGACCGTCGTGGCTGGTTGCCTGCTGTTGCAAGGCCCGGCTTTCGCCCAGGACGCCGCTGCCAGCGATGCGCTGTACAAGGCGTTTGGCGAAAAGCCGGGCATCGCCCAGTTGATGGATGACTTTGTCAACCGGCTGGTGGTAGACCCCCGCATTGGCCAAATGTTCAAGAAGACCAAGCCCGCGAACCTGAAAGAGCAACTGACGGATCAGGTATGTCAGGCCAGCGGTGGACCCTGCAAGTACGAAGGCAACCCGATGAAATCGGGCCACGCGGATCTGGGCATCACCAAGGCCGACTTCAATGCTCTGGTCGAGGTGCTGCAAACATCCATGGATGCCAAAGGTATTGCCTTTCGCTCACAGAACCAGTTGCTGGCGCTACTGGCCCCCATGCACCGCGACATCATCACGAAATGATGGCCGGGCCCCTGGTTTCGTCCGGGTCACCATGTTGAGTCGGACAGGCCTGACCACAACTCATTGAGGTCCTTGAAGTTCCATTTGCTGGGGTCTTCGCGGCTCACGATATGTTCCCGGGTGCTAGGCTGGGACAAATCGATCATTTCCGGAACGATGCGGTCATTGGAATTGGTCGAAAAAAACACTTTCACCATTGGTGTGGTCAGCGATTTGCCTTTTTGCTCCACCACCACACCCAATCGACCGGAACTCATGCGCACCAGCGAACCCACCGGGTAAATGCCAAGGCTTCTGACAAACGCCTGAAACACCTTGGGGTCGAAATGCCCGTTGGCCCACTCAGCCATCTTGCGCAGGGAATGTGCAGGGTCCCACCCGGATTTGTAGGGCCGGTTCGACGTGATGGCGTCATACACGTCACATACCGCACCCATTTTGGCGAACAGGCTGATGTCATCGCCCTTGAGCCCGTCCGGGTATCCTGAGCCATCCGTTTTCTCATGATGGTGCAGGCAAACATCCAGCACGATAGGGTCAACATTGTTTCCTGATTGCAGCAGACGATGGCCTTCCCGCGGGTGAGTCTTGATGATGGCGAACTCGGCCTCTGTCAGCTTGCCCGGCTTGTTCAGCACGTCCATGGGCATGGCCGCCTTACCCAGGTCATGCATCAGGCCGGCGATGCCTGCCAATCGGGTCTGCTCCGCATCGAGCCCCAGTTGCCGGGCCAGCGCCACCATCATGGCGCAGACCGCAACCGAGTGCATGTAGGTATAGGCATCGGCCGTCTTCAGTCGCGCCAGACTGATCAGGGCATCCGGATTGCGGGCCACCGAATCTGTAATGTCTTCCACCAGTTGCCGGGCTGCACCCGTGTCAACCGCCTTGCCCATACGGGCTTCTTCGAACATGGACATGACGGCCTGCCTGGACTGCAGGCAAATATGTGCAGCCCGGCCCAATTCATCCGCAACCGATACAGGCGCTGTATCGCGTGGCGTACTGACGGCGGCATGTAACTGAGCCTCCACCTCAACCTGTGCCTGCACTTCGGATGTCGAACACTGGTCTGCAGGCACGTCTAACCCCTTGCCGGTATCGATCCAGACTTCCTTGATGCTACTGGCCAGAATGGCCTGAATGTCTTTCGGGTCACTGATCACGAACCCGCTACGCCAGAAGGGATGCTCCATCCACGAGCCACAAAACTCCTTGAGGTACATCCCCACCTTGAGTTGTTCAACGCTGATCTTCTTGAGCATCCCGTCGAGTGTGCCAAATAAAGCGCTGATTTCTGGTCAGGAAAAGACCGAATTTGCCATGCTTTTTTGGGCATTGCCCGTTGTGTTGGCAAATACATTGGGTGCAACGTTGGCGGATCTTGTATTCCGAGGAAAAACCCATCATGCGCATGAACTTGCCAGTCACCCAGCAGGAGTTTGATTACCCGGCTGAACACATGCTGGTGTCGATGACTGACACCAAAGGCATCATTACCCACTGCAATCATGCTTTTGTTGCAGTCAGTGGCTACACCTACGAGGAATTGATTGGCCAGAACCACAACCTCGTTCGCCATCCCGATATGCCACCGGCAGCCTACAAAGATCTGTGGAGCACGGCCGGCAAGCGGTCCCCATGGACGGGAATGGTTAAAAACCGGCGAAAGAACGGCGACCATTACTGGGTGCAAGCCAATGTCACACCCATCCTGCAAAACGGCAAACCCAGGGGCTACATGTCGGTGCGGATCAAGCCTTCCCGTCAGGACATCCAGGCAGCTGAGGCGCTCTATGCCAGGATGAACGCGGCAGGCGAATCGGGGGACTTGCCCTTTCACCTGCATGGCGGCGAAATACGCCACAAAGGGATTCGTGGGTTGGTGAGTGCCTTTCACCGAATATCACCAACCGGCCGGATCGGAATGGCGCTGACCGGCATGGCAGGGGCTGGAATGCTTCCACGCGTTCTGGGGCTACAAGGGCTTGCAGCCTTCGGCGCGGAGTTCACGGCATTGCTTGTGGGTGCCACTCTGACGTTGCTGTGGTTTCATCGAAGCTTTACCGCGGCAGTCAGTGAGGCCCAGCGATTTGCCAACGATCTGGCCGGTTGCAACCTGACCACAACGGTTGCCAGTGACTTTGCGCCACCGATGGGGGCATTGATCCGCAGCCTGCGCCAGATCCAGATCAATCTGCAAGCGGTTGTGGGGGACGTGCGCGGTGAAATTGCGAGCTTTACCCAGTCCGCAGCGGAGATCGCTGCGGGCGGCATGGATCTTTCAGCGCGTACCGAATCACAGGCCAGCAGCCTGGAGCAAACCGCGGCGTCCATGGAGCAAATCTCCAGCACGGTCCGGCAAACCGCCAGCACAGCCGCTGAGGTGTCAACCCAAAGTACAAAGAGTACAGACGTGGCGGCCAAAGGGGGAGACGCTGTTCACAAAGTCGGTCTCGCAATGCAGGCCATCGAGACTTCATCCGGCAAGGTGCAGGAAATCATCGGCGTGATTGAAGGCATCGCGTTCCAGACCAACATACTGGCGTTGAATGCCGCGGTGGAGGCGGCCCGGGCTGGAGATCAGGGACGCGGCTTTGCTGTGGTTGCCTCTGAAGTACGTGCCCTGGCTCAGCGTAGCGCAGTGGCAGCAAAGGAAATTCGCCAACTCATTGCCCAGTCTGCAGGTCAAGTCTCCGAGGGAATGCAGCAAATGACCAATGCAGGCAATACCATTGATGAGGTGGTGCAGTCAGTCAAGCAGGTGGGCGATCTGATCAAATCCATCAGCAATGCCACGCGGGAACAGGCTTTGGGCATTGCCCAGGTCAACGAGGCCGTAACCCAGCTCGATACCGTCACACAGCAAAACGCCGCGTTGGTAGAGCAGTCGGCGGCGTCAGCCGCTGGCCTGAATACCAGCGTTGTCACGCTGGGGCGTTCGGTGCAAGTGTTTCATCTGGCTTGAGCTTTTTCTCAATGAGATGGGCTAGGGCCTGGTTTCGAGAGTTGACATCAACTTACACGCAGCTTACATTGAGGGCACCTGACTGGAGGCCCGATGAACCCACGGTTGACGCACTCCATTCCGTTGACAGAACTACAGCGCATCAAGAAATGGCATGTGGCTCATCGGGGTGAACATCCACTGGAGTACCACCTGTGGGATACCGTGCTGACCATGTGGCTGATGGGCTGGGTTGGCTGGCTGCCCGCTTTCGTTCTTGACGCCTGGTGGGCCCTGCCGCTGTGTGCGGTGGCCATACTTGTTCCACGCCTGTACGTCAATTGGCGCCAGCAGGCACATATCAAACAACGTCTCAGGTGTGACTGGGTGGATTGCATACGGTGATTTAAAGTGTGGCCATGAACAAACCGCCCTCCCCACTCACCTGCTTTTCACTCACTGTCTCCGAACACGTCGCCCATCTGGTGCTCAACAAGCCCGAGGTGATGAACACCATGCACCCGACCTTCTGGCGGGAACTGGATGCGGTGCTTGACCATCTCCACAAAGACAATGCTGCCCGAGTGCTGGTGATCTCCAGCACGGGCAAGCATTTCAGCGCTGGCATGGCACTGGAAACATTCAGCGGCGCCTTGATGGACGACCAGAGCCCCGAAGGGCGGGCTGCGATGTTTGACCTGATCAGCGCCCTGCAGTCAACTTTTACCAAGCTGGAGACCCTGCGCATCCCGGTGATTGCGGCCATACAGGGTGGCTGCATTGGTGGTGCGGTGGACATGGTCACGGCTTGCTGCATCCGGTATGCAACGACAGACGCCTTCTTCTGCATTCAGGAAATCAATATCGGCATGGTGGCTGATGTGGGAACCCTGCAGCGCCTGCCCAAACTCGTACCACTCGCCGTGGTCAAGGAACTGGCTTACACCGGGCGGCGGTTGGGCGCACAAAAAGCACTGGGATATGGACTGGTGAATGAGGTGTTTGACTCACCCGAAGCCCTGCTGGCCGCTGCCATGCAGTGCGCCAAAGAAATTGCCACCAAGCCGCCGGTGGCCGTCTGGGGCACGAAGCAGGTCATCCACTATGCCCGGGACCATTCGGTGGACGACGCCTTGAAGCAGATGGGGTGGGTACAGGGTGCCATCTGGAGCAACCGCCACGTTCGCGAATCGGTCATGGCCATGAAGGAAAAACGCACTGGGGAATTTCCTGCGCTGACGGAGCTCAGAGACTTTACGGGTGCGTGACAACGCCGCGTTCAGGGTAGCCGGGCAAGACGCTCGACAAGCAGCTCAAAAAAGCCGTCAGCGTCCACATTGCGCATGAACAGCGCATTGGACGGGCGACCACTGACGCCCCACCAGTCGGCCACCGTCATGCCCATCGTGAGTTCACTGCGGGTCTCGATTTCGACGTTGATGTGCCGGCCACTGAACAGTTCCGGCCGCAACAGGTAGGCGATAACACAGGGATCGTGCAGCGGGCCACCGTCAGACTCGTATTTTTCAATGTCGAAGCGCTCGAAAAACTCCAGCATCTCGGCCACCACCACACCACTTCGATTGCCGATACCCCGGATCGCCGCAATCCGCACCCGCGTCGTCAGTACCTGGTGTGTGACATCCAGCGGCATCATGACGATGGGAGCACCACTTTTGAAAACGACTTCCGCCGCGTGCGGGTCAACAAAGATATTGAACTCCGACGTCGGCGTGATGTTACCGCCCTCAAAGCAACCTCCACCCATCAGGACGATTTCAGCAATTTTCCCCGCGATGTCCGGTGCACGGACCAGCGCGAGGGCGATGTTGGTCAGGGGACCAAGGGGGCATAGCGTCACCGTCCGGGCTGGCTGTTCCCGAAGCGTGCGGATGATGAAATCGACCGCATCGCCCGACGATGGCGTCATGGTGGGTTCTGGCAGGATCGGGCCATCCAGGCCGGTCTTGCCGTGAACATACTCTGCCGTCACGAGTGGCCGGACCATCGGGCGAATGGCCCCTGCATACACCGGCACGTCCTGCCGACCGATCAGCTCCAGCATGATGCACGCATTGCGCGTGGTCAGCGCCAGCGGCACATTGCCCGCCACCGTCGTGATGCCCAGCACCTCCAGTTCAGGAGACGCCAGCGCCAGCAGCAGCGCTACGGCGTCGTCCTGACCCGGATCGGTATCAATGATGATGGATCGGGACTTCATGCTCGTATGTCAAGCTGACTAGCCACTACTGGCGCGCTGTCCGGGTATTGGCTGGCAGTGCCTGCGGATAGCTGGTGCGAAACGGATTGATGTCCAGCCCGCCGCGCCGCGTGTAGCGGGCATAGACCGTCAGCTTCACGGGCTTGCAGCGTGTCCAGATGTCCATGAAGATGCGTTCCACGCAGTGCTCATGAAACTCGTTGTGGTTTCGAAAACTCACCAGGTACTGCAGCAGCCCTTCCTGGTTGATGGGCATGCCCGTGTAGCTGATTTGAATGCTGCCCCAATCAGGTTGTCCCGTCACCGGGCAATTGCTTTTGAGCAGATTGCTGCACAGCACCTCGGTCACGGGCTGGTCTTCCTCTTCCGTGCGAAGCAGGTCCGGTGCAGGCGTATAGCGAGTGCATTCAATGTCCAGCCGATCCAGGCTCAAGCCCGCCATCTCATACAGCGGTTCGCGGTCAAACAGTTCGGGCAGCACCAGCTTCACGCCCACACTGGCCTGCTTCGGCCCGCCATGCCAAACCGCTGCGCTGATGTCGGTGCGAATGCGACGCTGCACCTCGGTGGCATCGGCAAACACGGTGTTATTGAACGAGTTCAGGTACAGCTTGAACGATTTGCTCTCTACCAGGTGCGTGGTCTCGCAGGGCACGGTGACGTGGGCCAATGCCACCTGTGGTTTGCCACGTGGATTGAGCCAGCTCAGCTCGAACGCCGTCCACATGTCGGCGCCAAAAAAAGGCGGGTTGGTCAATGCACCGATCCCGGCCCGCTGGTCGGCCCGCGCCAGCGGGAACAGCAGCGACGCATCGTAACGATCCACATAAGCCGACGCCTTACCAAGTTGGGATTGGTGGGGAGTATTCACGGCTTTGGGCTGGTATGGGTCGTCAGAAATGGCAGCAGGTGCGCGAGCAGATGCTCAACCACGCCGGGAGGCAAATCATGGCCCATACCCTCGATGCCCACGAGCTTCGCGCCAGCAATGCGTTTCGCCGTGTCTGCACCACAGGCAAACGGCACCAGTGGGTCCGCCTTGCCGTGCAGCACCAGCGTGGGAGATGTGATGTGGCTCAGTTCCTGCGCGCGGGAGGCGTCGGCCACGATAGCCAGCGTCTGCCGTGCGGAACCCACCGGGTGGTAGTTGCGCTGGAGGCCGACCAGCACCCGTTCATGCAATTCGGCCTCCAGCACCGGGAACGCCGGACTGCCAATCACCTTGAACAGCCGGGCGTAGTAGCCCACGATGTCCTTCAGCTCCGTGCTTTTGGGCCGGCCGAGCAACGCCTTCAAGACTTCGGGCCGCGCCTCGGGTAGACCACGTGCACCGCTGCTGCTCATGACGCTGGTCAGACTGGTCACCCGCTCGGGTGCAGCAATTGCCACGCGCTGGGCGATCATGCCGCCCATGCTGACACCCACGACGTGTGCCCGCTTGATCTGTAGCGCATCCAGCACGCCCAGCGCGTCAGCCGCCATGTCTTTCAGGCTGTAGGGCGACTGGATAGGCAATCGCAGCCGGTACTTGACGGCCGCCCACACCAGGTTGGGTGCGCCAAACTCATCAAAGTGCCGGGACAGGCCGATGTCGCGGTTGTCAAACCGGATCACACGATAGCCCGCATCCACCAGCGCCTGCACAAAGGCAGGCGGCCAGGCGATCAGTTGCATGCCCAGCCCCATGATGAGCAACACCACCTCCCGCGCTTCATCGGTCGCACCAGCGCCGGTGTCTTCTACTTCAATATCAATGCCGTTTGCTCTTATTTTCATAGCTAGTCATGCATATTCCATAAGGTCTGAAGGCCAATTTGATCGCTAAAAACCTGTCAATCAGACCGATTTACGACGAAACACCAGGCGATCCGGTCCGGAAACTGCCGGCGCAAAGGCGTAGCCCTCCAGGTTGAACGCCTCCAGCTTTTTCACACTGGTGATATGGTGCGTCACCGCGTAACGAGCCATCAGTCCACGCGCGCGTTTGGCCATGAAACTGATGACCTTGTACTGCCCGTTTTTGTATTCTTCAAATACACACTCCACCACGCGTGCCTTCAGCGCCTTGAGGTCAACCGCCTTGAAGTACTCCTGCGACGCCAGATTGACCACCACCGGCGTCTTGTCGCCTGCCAGCTCCTGATTCAGGAATTCCGAAATCTGCGAACCCCAGAACTGGTACAGGTTGCTGCCACCCGGGTTAGCCAGCCGGGTGCCCATCTCCAGCCGGTACGGCTGCATCCAGTCCAGCGGGCGAAGCACGCCGTACAGGCCACTCAGAATGCGCACATGGTCCTGCGCCCAGGCCAGGTCTTTGGCCTTGAGCGTTTTGGCATCCAGTCCGCCGTACACATCACCATCAAAAGCAAGCACGGCCTGCTTCGAGTTTTCTGCGGTGAACTTGGGCTTCCAGGCCTTGTAGCGCTGCACGTTCAGTGTGGACAGGGCTTCGCTCAGGTCCATCATCTCCGAGATGTCCTGAGCGGATTTTTCACACAGCAGCTTGATCAGCCGGGTGGACTGTTTGACGAACAGCGGCTCTGTGTGGGGCACATCTCCTACAGGCGTTTCGTAGTCGAGGGATTTGGCAGGCGAGAGCAAAAATAGCATGGCAACCAGGGAAAAGGAAAAGACTGGAGAAAAGAAAAAGGCTTCGCAAGGAAGCCTTCATTATCATGAAAGAATGGACAGCCCTGCTATTTGAGGTCACCTGCAAGTGAAGCCAGCGTCTCCGGTGCAATCGTGGTGTGTGCGGGGTAGTTGGTGTGGTCGCAACCCAGCTTGACACTCGCCCCCGCCTTGACAGCCGCGCACATGAGAGGCGTCAGCTCGAACCGCACAAAATGCACGGCCGAGGTCTTTTCGTCATTCTCACGCTCCAGATCTTCGTCAGCAATGGCGTAAACACGATTGTGCCCTTCCACTTCAACGAACATGTGGTCTTCCACGCCAATCAGGCGAGCCAGCTCACGCTTGCGCTCGTTCACATCGGGATATTCGAGCAGCATGGTGGCCTTCCAGTTGCTGCCATCGGGCATCAGCGGAACATAGGCGTCCAGTTCCTGCTGAATGCCGTCTTCCTCAAAAATTTTCTCGATGCGCAGCATCTCCTGAATCTGGTAACGAATGGTGGTTTCGCTCTCAAATTGCAGGTTGATGTGTTCACCCAGCTGAACACTGCGCAGCTTGCGGTGCGCAATGATGAAGGGCTTGTGCTCCTTGCGGTATTTGCTGTACGCCTCAAGCGACATGAGACTCTCAATGGTGATTTTTCCGGTGGTTTGCATGGTGTTCTCTATTTCAGATGATGCGGCTTACTTCAATCCGTAAGCCTCCCGGATGAGTGTCAGCGGGTGTTTTTGCGGCGGCGCGCCCAGGTCGTTCACCTCAAATCCCTGCGCGATGTGGTGCCCACCCAGCGGGCAGTCGCTGCTGATGACGTCGGGCAGGCCACCATCCTTGTGGCTGGCCATGGCCTTGAACAGCGGCTTGCCGATCTTCATGGCCTGCTGGTGCGTGGCTTTTTTGACGCCAAAGGTGCCGGCATGGCCACTGCAACGCTCGTGGGTGTGCACGCTGGTGCCGGGCACCATTTTCAGCATTTCCTCGGTTTTTTTGCCGATGTTCTGCACCCGGCCATGGCAGGGAATCTGGTAACTGATCTTGCCTAAAGCGACCGGAAAATCAACCTTGAGCAGACCGTCACGCTTGCGCGCCATCATGTATTCGAACGGGTCCCACATCGCCTCCTTGACCAGTTGCACATCGGCTTCTTCCGGGTACATCAGCGGGATTTCCTGTTTGAACATCAGCGCACAACTGGGCACAGCCGCCAGAATGGCATAACCCTCTTTCGCGTAGCGGGCCAGCACAGGGATATTGGCCTCTTTACTGTGGTTGACCGACTCCAGATCGCCCAGCTCCAGCTTGGGCATGCCACAGCATTTTTCCTTGTCCACAATGACATACGGCACGTCGTTGTGGTCCAGCACCTTCAGCAAATCCAGTCCGATGCCGGGTTCGTTGTAGTTGATGTAGCAGGTCGAGAAAATGGCTACCTTGCCCGGCGTCTTTTCGCCGTCTTTCACCACCGTGGCTTTGGCTTTCGGTGTGCCCGACCGGAACTTTTTAGTGGCCAGCGCGGGCAGCCAGGCCTCCTTGTCCACGCCCAGGGTTGATTCCATCACGCTGCGCGCAGCCGCGGTCTTGTTGACGGCATTCACGGTCTGAACCACGATGGGAATGCCGGCCAGCGAGCCATGCACGTCGGTGGAGGCCAGCAATTTCTCGCCAAATCCGACTTCACCTTTTTTGAACTTGATGGCCTTGGCCCGCAGCATGGTGTGCGGGAAGTCCAGGTTGAACTCGTGCGGCGGCACGTAGGGGCACTTGGTCATGTAGCACAGGTCACACAGGTAACACTGGTCCACCACTTTCCAGTAGTCCTTCTTGTCGACGCCATCAACCTCCATGGTTTTGCTCTCGTCCACCAGGTCGAACAGCGTGGGAAACGAGCCACACAAACTCACGCAACGCCGGCAGCCATGGCAGATGTCGAAGATGCGCTCCATCTCGTGGAAAGTGGCCTCTTCGTTGTAGTAGTCCGGACCTTTCCAGTCGATAGGGTGGCGGGTGGGAGCGGACAGGTTGCCTTCGCGTGCCATATTGAAGCCTCGTGGATGGTCTTGGAAATTTGTTCTTGAATCTTCTGCATTGGGCGCTGCAGGCAACGCCCAACACGGACGAATCAGGGCGAATTAATCGGCCAGCTCTGCCAAAGCCTTGGCATACCGATTGGCGTGTGAACGCTCGGCCTTGGCCAGCGTCTCAAACCAGTCAGCCACTTCGTCATGACCTTCGGTACGAGCCGTCTTGGCCATGCCGGGGTACATGTCGGTGTACTCATGGGTCTCGCCAGCGACGGCAGACTTGAGGTTGTCACGGGTGGCGCCGAAAGGCATGCCGGTAGCGGGGTCGCCACACTGCTCAAGCCATTCCAGGTGACCGTGCGCATGGCCGGTTTCGCCTTCAGCTGTGGAGCGGAACAGCGCTGCCACATCCGGCTGGCCTTCAACGTCGGCCTTGTTTGCGAAGTACAAGTAACGGCGGTTGGCCTGTGACTCACCTGCGAAGGCGGCTTTCAGGTTGTCTTCCGTCTTGGAGCCTTTGAGTGCTGCCATGGAAATCTCCTAGTGGTTAAAAAAACAAACGCGTTTGCTTTGAGCCCGAGAGCCAAAGTCGTAGCAGGTTAGCCCAGTTAAGCGGCCTCGTCTAATTGAGACCATCAATGCCCTGAATTGCAAATGCCTATTGACTCGCTTATATTGATAACGGTTCTCAATAAGATGTTCCGAGAAGGATTACGCCGCTGCACAACCGCAGACCCAACGCAAAAATGACCCGGAAAGCAAGGTTACGCTATAGTAAATGCATTACGCATGAGTGAATTCACAAGGACTGGAGACTGATATGGCCGCCGTTTTGAAAGACATTGCTTCGCTGCCCGCGCCCGCGCCCATCCAGCAATTGCACCACTACGCTTACCGCGCGAAAGATGCCGAGGAAACCCGGCACTTTTACGAAGACATTCTGGGCCTGCCGATGTACCACATCATCCAGAGCGATTACGTGCCCAGCACGGGCGAATATTGCCCCTACACCCATTTCTTTTTCCGTCTGCAGGACGGCTCGTTCATCGCTTTTTTTGATTTGGGCAACGACGAAGCCGCCCTGCCCTCGCCCAACACGCCAGCGTGGGTGAATCACGTGGCGTTCCGCGTGAACACGATTGCCGAGCTGGAAGCCATGAAGGCGCGTCTGATCGCGCACGACGTGGAAGTGCTGGGCGTCACCGACCACCACATCTTCAAAAGCATCTACTTCTTTGATCCCAATGGCGTGCGCCTGGAGTTGTCCGCCCAGGTGGCAGACGAATTCCAGATGCTCAAGGAAAGCAAGACCGCCCACGCGCGCCTGGCTGAATGGACTGCGCGCAAGGAACAATGGCGCAAAGACCGTGCAGCAGGCCGTGTAGCCGAAGCACTCAAGCCGCAGCAGAACGACCGGCCGGAGTTTGCCGCCAGGGCCGGGAAAGCGTGATGCTATATTTTGGATAGCTTGTTACGCATATTCCACGAGGGCTGATGCCCGATTTCGATCATAAAAGGCAGGAGAAATCAGCCATGGCACCAACCTCCAGCAAACCCGGACCCGCATTCGCGGATGTTGCGTTCACCAACGGCTACGAATTCACACAAGGCTCGGGTTACCAGTTGCCCGAATACCCTTTTGTGGAGCCGCCGGACATCCGGTCGGGCGAGGTCCGGCGTCATGGGGTGGTGATTGTCGGCGGCGGCATTTCAGGGCTCACACTGGCGTGTTCGCTGGCGCAACTGGGCGTGAAGGCGGTGCTGCTGGATGAAGACAACACGGTGGGCGTCAAGGGCGCATCATCACGTGGCATCTGCTACACACAGAAATCACTGGAGATTTTCGACAAGCTCGGCATCTATCAGCGCATCGCACGCAAGGGTATCCAGTGGAGTGTGGGACGAACTTTTGCCGGGAAAGACGAGGTGTATTCGTTTGACCTGCGCCAGCAGAGCAACTTCCAGTTCTCGAACCAGCCCCCGTTCATCAATATCCAGCAGTTTTATATTGAAGGCTTTCTGGTAGAGCGGATTGCCGAGCTGAACCGGACTGTCAGTGAACCCATCGTTGACATGCGCTGGCAGTCGCGCGTGGTGGGCTTCGAGCAAAAAGACGGTTTTGACGCCGGGCCGCCCCAAGGCAAAACAGCCCCCTCGGGGGGCAGCGAAGCGCGGGGGTCAAGCTTTGCAGCCCTGACGGTGGAAACGCCAGCAGGCCGCTACCAGATGCAGGCGGACCATGTGATTGATGCCTCAGGGTCACACACACCATTTCATGTGTGGTGTGGCGCCACACTCAAGGCCAAAAAGGGTGACGACCGCTGGTGCATCGCCGATGTGCGCTTCAGCAAGCACCCGCCCATTGAACGCCACACCTGGATTGAAGCGCCCTTCAATGACAACCGTGCCGTCTGGCAGCACCTGATGGCGGATGATGTGTGGCGCATCGATTACCAGATGGCACCCAATTCTGACCCCGCCGTGGTCAGCAGCGAAGCGCAGGTGCGCGAACGACTGCGCCGCCAGTTTGGTGATGATCTGCAGTGCGAGATCGTCTGGGTGGGGCCGTACGCCTACCGCAGCCAGTGCGCAGACCAGCTGCGCATCGGCAGCGTCTTTTTCATGGGCGACACCGCCAAAATTGTCAGTCCCTTTGGCGCACGCGGCGGCAACACTGGCGTTGGCGATGCCGACAACCTGGCGTGGAAACTGGCCGCGGTCATTCGCGGCACCGCAGCGCCTGCCCTGCTGGACAGCTACCACGATGAACGCCATGAGGCGGCTACACAAAATGTGCTGGTGACCAACCGCACCGCCCGCTTTTTGCGACCGGCTGACGGTATGGAACGCGTATTCCGGAAAGCCGCCATCAGTCTGGCCAGGCAATATTTGTTTGCCCGTTCACTGGTCAACACCGGACGGATGGCCGTAGCCAACACCTACACACATTCCCGCATCTGCGAGCCCAGTGGCGGGCAGTCGGTGCAAAACGTGGCCTTTACCTGGGCAGGTGGTAGCGGCTCAGGAACCATGAACGATCTTCTGAAATGGACGCAGAGCCGGCTGCTGGTACTGGTCTTTGGCCACCTGTCTGCCACAGCGCTGGAGCGGCTGCGCCAGTTGTCCACAACCGCTCCGGTGCGTTGCGTTCAGGTCGTGGGCCCGGACGAGCCTGCACAGGCGAAGGAACATGTACGCGACCCCAAAGGTCATCTGCAGGGAGCCTGCCACGTGTTCGGGCATGCGTGGGCGCTGATACGGCCAGATGGCTACCTGGCTGCAACTGGCGAAGTGGTAGACGGCGATCTGGTTCAGGCAATCGAAAAGTCGCTGGGTTTGTAAACCCCCGCACAACCCGGACACAGGAGAACACCCGATGAAAACCCAACCCAACCTGAGTGATGCCGATGCGTTTTATGAGCAGCTTCTGGATGCTCACACCAACCTGGACCGGGAAGCCTCGGAACTCCTCAACGCCCGGCTGATCCTGCTGCTGGCCAACCAGATCGGCGACAACAAGGTACTGGCCGAGTGTCTGGCCGCAGCCAGCAAGCTCAATTAGCAAGCTCAATTGAAACCTGCCGGCCGGCCCCGGTAAAATCAGGCATTCCAGCTTTCAGCTTGTAACGGCGCCCCCGAAAGGCTCCGATTTGGGCACCTTTTGGGGTGCCGTTTTTGTTTTTCCCGACCTGTGCCTGATCACAACCCCATGACCGAATCAACGTCCACCTTGCCCGCCCTGCCTGCACAACCCGGGCTGGAAAGCCTGTCCAAATCGTTTGAACCCGCCGCGCTGGAAGCCCATTGGGGACCGGAGTGGGAAAAGCGTGGTTACGGTGTGGCCGGCTACCGCGGCACCCAGGCGCCCAAGGCGGATGTACCCTCTTTTGCCATCCAGCTGCCGCCACCCAATGTGACCGGCACGCTGCACATGGGCCATGCGTTCAACCAGACCATCATGGACAGCCTGACCCGCTACCACCGCATGCTGGGTGCCAATACGGTCTGGATTCCCGGCACCGACCACGCCGGCATCGCCACCCAGATCGTGGTGGAGCGCCAGCTGCAGGAACAGAAGGTCAGCCGTCATGACCTGGGGCGCGAAGCCTTCGTGAAGAAGGTCTGGGAGTGGAAAGAAAAGAGTGGCAACACCATCACCACGCAGATGCGCCGCATGGGCGACAGCGTGGACTGGAGCCGCGAATACTTCACCATGGACCCCAAGCTGTCCAAGACCGTGACCGAGACCTTTGTGCAGCTGTACGAGCAGGGCCTGATCTACCGTGGCAAGCGCCTGGTGAACTGGGACCCGGTGCTGATGAGCGCCGTGTCTGACCTCGAAGTAGAGAGCGAAGAGGAAGACGGTTCGCTCTGGCACATCCGTTACCCGTTTGCCGACGGCCCACAGATGGTCAACGGCGAGCTGGTGGAAGGCCTGGTGGTTGCCACCACCCGCCCCGAGACCATGCTGGGCGACGTGGCTGCCATGGTGCACCCCGAAGACGAGCGTTATGCCCACCTGATCGGCAAACACGTCACCCTGCCCTTGTGCGGTCGCACCATCCCCGTGATTGCGGACGATTATGTGGACAAGGCCTTCGGCACCGGCGTGGTCAAGGTCACGCCCGCACATGACCAGAACGACTATGCAGTAGGCCAGCGCCACAAGCTGCCCATGATCTGTGTGCTGACACTGGACGCCAAGATCGACAGCAACGCACCCGCCGCCTATGTCGGCCTGGACCGCTTTGCCGCCCGCAAGCAAATCGTCAAGGACCTGGACGCGCTGGGCCTGCTGGTCGAAGTGAAAAAACACAAGCTGATGGTGCCCCGCTGCGCACGTACTGGCCAGGTGATTGAGCCGATGCTCACCGACCAGTGGTTTGTGGCGATGAACAAGGTCAGCCCGACTGACGCCACCGGCAAGTCCATTGCGCAGAAGGCCATCGACGCGGTGCAATCGGGCGAGGTGCGCTTTGTTCCCGAGAACTGGATCAACACCTACAACCAGTGGATGAACAACATCACCGACTGGTGCATCAGCCGCCAGCTCTGGTGGGGCCACCAGATTCCGGCCTGGTACGACGAAGACGGCAAGGTCTATGTGGCGCGCAACGAAGCCGATGCGCAAGCCCAGGCCCCCGGCAAAACCCTGCGCCGCGACGAAGACGTACTCGACACCTGGTATTCGTCCGCTCTGGTGCCCTTCTCCACCATGGGTTGGTCTGAAAAGACAGAGGACTACGACCTGTACCTGCCAAGCACTGTACTGGTCACCGGCAACGACATCATCTTTTTCTGGGTCGCCCGCATGATCATGATGACCACGCACTTCACCGGCACCGTGCCGTTCAAGGACGTCTACATCCACGGCCTGGTGCGCGACGCACAAGGCAAGAAGATGAGCAAGTCAGAAGGCAACGTGCTGGATCCGGTGGACCTGATTGACGGCATTGCGTTGCCGGAACTGCTGGCGAAGCGTTCCGAAGGCCTGCGCAAGCCCGAGACTGCGCCCCAGGTACGCAAGAACACCGAAAAAGAATTCCCCACCGGCATTCCCGCTTTCGGTGCCGATGCGCTGCGCTTTACCTTCGCGTCACTTGCTTCACTGGGCCGAAGCATCAACTTTGACGCCAAACGCTGCGAAGGTTATCGCAACTTCTGCAACAAGCTGTGGAACGCCACACGTTTTGTGCTGATGAACTGCGAGGGGCAGGACTGTGGCTTGAAGGAACACACCAAGGCAGAGTGCCAGCCAGGTGGCCCCTTCCATGGCTACATGCACTTCAGCCAGTCGGACCGCTGGATCACGTCGCTGCTGCAAAAGGCTGAAGCCGATGTCGCCAAAGGCTTTGAAGACTATCGCCTGGACAACGTGGCCAACACGATTTACGACTTCGTCTGGAACGAGTTCTGCGACTGGTATCTGGAAATCGCCAAGGTGCAGATCCAGACGGGCGATGATTCTCAAAAGCGCGCCACCCGCCGCACCCTGATCCGGGTGCTGGAAACCATCCTGCGGCTGGCCCATCCGGTGATTCCGTTCATCACCGAAGAGCTGTGGCAAAAAGTCTCTGTGGTGGCCGGTTTACCAGGCGAGTCTGTCAGCATCGCCCGTTACCCGCAAAGCCAGCCTGAAAAGATTGATGAAGCGGCCATTGCCTACGTGGTCAAACTCAAAGCGCTGGTGGACGCCTGCCGCAACCTGCGAGGTGAAATGAGTGTGTCGCCCGCAACCCGCTTGCCGCTGTTTGTGATGGCGCAGACCCCGGCCGAAGCGGACTTTCTGAATCAGTCAGCCCCGGTCTTGCAGGCTCTGGCCAAACTCAACGAAGTGCGGGTTTTCCAGGACGAGGCCGCCTGGTCTACCGCCGCTCAAGCGGCTCCGGTAGCGGTGCTGGGCGATGCCCGCCTGTGCCTTTACATGGAGATTGACGTAGCTGCGGAAAAACTGCGCCTGGGCAAGGAAGTAATCCGTCTGGAAGATCAGATCACCAAAGCCCAGAGCAAGCTCAACAACGAAGCTTTTGTTGCCAAGGCCCCTGCTGCCGTGCTGGAGCAGGAACGCAAGCGGGTGGCGGATTTTGTGGCCACCGTGGCCAAAGTGAAAGACCAGCTCGCCAAGCTGGGGTGAGTCAGCTACTACTGCCGTTACCTGCGTTATCGGCGGCGCAGCACGTGGATGAAGTCGGTCCCGGCAGCGCGCTGCTCGATCAATTCATTGCCGGTTTGTTTGGCAAAGGCCTGAAAGTCGCGCATGGAGCCGCCGTCAGTTGCCACCACACGCAGCGTCTGGCCGCTGACCATGTCAGCAAGCGCCTTCTTGGCTTTCAGGATTGGTAGGGGGCAATTCAGGCCACGGGTATCCAGCTCTATGTCGATGTTCATCACAGTTTCCTTTGATTTGCCTGATTCTAGTTACTTGCGCGACCAATCCACAAACTTGGGACTGTAACCGCGTGACGTGAGCCAATCCGCCAGCGCATAGCCGGTTCCGGCTGGCCAGCACATCACCTCGTCAAACCCGTACAGTTTGTAGTCCACGAGTTCGGGAGACAGCTTCACTTCACCGCTGCAGACGGCGTGGTAAGCGATGATGATCTGGTTCATCCGCTGAAAATCATAAACACCGATCAGGTTCAGCTCGCTCGTGGCAAGGTTGGTTTCTTCCTGAATTTCCCGGGCAATGCCGCCTTGCGGTGTTTCCCCCGCTTCCATGAAGCCGGTGATCAGCGCATACATCTTGCCTTCCCAGGCGGCATTGCGCGCCAGCAAAATCTTGCCTTCGTATTCAATCACCGCAGCCAGCACCGGCGTGGGGTTATTCCAGTGCGTGAAGTCGCAGGCAGTGCAGCGCAGGCGCTCCTTGTCGCCGCCGTCTTCCAATTGCGTAATGAGCTGCAAGGGGGTCGCGCACTGGGGGCAAAACTTGAATTCAGCGGTCATGGATTAATTACTATTATTTTTATAGCTACTCACGCATATTAGGCAAGGGTTGAGGCCCTATTTGATATCAAATTTGGTATCCAATTCAGGCTGGAAATACCCCGGTGGAGAGATATCGGTCGCCACGGTCGCAGACGATGAACACAATGGTGGCGTTCTCTTCGCGCTTCGCAATTTCCTGCGCCACCCAGCAGGCACCTGCCGCGGAGATGCCCGCGAAGATGCCTTCTTCCCGCGCCATGCGGCGGCACATCTCTTCAGCGTCGCTCTGGCTCACGTAAACCAGTTCGTCCACGTGGGTGGGGTCGTAAATCTTGGGCAGGTATTCCTGTGGCCACTTGCGGATGCCGGGAATGCGCGAGCCCTCGGACGGCTGCGCCCCGATGATCTTGACGCCGGGGTTCTTCTCTTTCAAAAACTTCGAAACACCGGTGATCGTGCCCGTGGTGCCCATGGCGCTGACGAAATGGGTCACCTGGCCTTTGGTGTCCTTCCAGATCTCCGGGCCTGTGGTTTCATAGTGCGCACGTGGGTTGTCGGCATTGGCAAACTGGTCCAGCACGCGGCCCTTGCCGTTTTTTTCCATCTGATCGGCCAGGTCCCGGGCGTATTCCATGCCGCCACTCTTGGGCGTCAAAATCAGCTCGGCACCAAAGGCTTTCATGGTCTGCACGCGCTCGATGGACAGGTCTTCCGGCATGATCAAAATCATGCGGTAACCCATGATGGCTGCCGCC
Organism: Candidatus Egaibacter danicus; assembly: GCA_016707075.1. Taxonomy (GTDB): domain Bacteria; phylum Pseudomonadota; class Gammaproteobacteria; order Burkholderiales; family Burkholderiaceae_C; genus Egaibacter; species Egaibacter danicus. The sequence goes on along the minus strand of JADJII010000001.1, from coordinate 221,049 downwards.
ATGGCCAGCGCAATGCCGGTGTTGCCCGAGGTCGCCTCGATGAGGGCGTCACCCGGCTTGATGTCGCCACGCTCCTGCGCCCGGCGGATCATCGACATCGCAGGCCGGTCTTTCACCGAGCCTGCGGGGTTGTTGCCCTCCAGTTTTCCCAGAATCACGTTGCGGCGGGCGGCGTTCTCTGCAGCACCTATTCGCTGTAGCGCCACCAGCGGGGTTTTCCCGATCACATCTTCTAGCGTTGGATAGTTCATAACCTGCACTGTGCCATAATTTGGGACTTCGCTTCTTGCTAGCCCGGGTGGTGAAATTGGTAGACGCAGGGGACTCAAAATCCCCCGCCGCAAGGCGTGCCGGTTCGATTCCGGCCCCGGGCACCATAGCTTTGTTGCAAAGGATTTCTATTTGTGCTTCGCGACGGTTTCCGCTCGCGTTCCGCATCACCCAAATTCCAACTCTCCGCCGATACAGTCACATCCCCACTTTCCGTTTGGAATGGCACGCTCAGGCCCTCGGAAGTTCGGCCTTAAGTCCCCTCAACCAACCTGGCAAGCCAGATCTCCGCCAATTGGCATAAGACTGAGATATGAGCTTGTCGATTACAAAACCAGTCGGCCAACTAATTTAGTCGGATATTCCTCATGTGCCGTTGAAATGGGAGACGTCAGGGACTGGGATTTGGAAGCGCACTAACTCACATCCGCGTTGGTGCGCATGCAACGCTAACGGAAATCGGATTACTTGGTTGGGCTGCCGGAATAAGCATAAACGACAATCCGAGCCATGCTTGATTTTCGCCAAAATCTGATCATCAGCCTGAACGACGCGCCGGAGAAGATAGTTATCGACAAGATCGGTGCCAGTACAGCGGCCATTGAAAGTGTCAAAGCTGACGCCTGTGTTGACATCCTGATGCGCCAAAACAAGTACCTGAACAACATCGCCGAACAGGATCACCGGGATGTAAAACAAGTCACGCTATCGACGCTTGGATTCAAGTCGTTTCGGGGTGCTCGAATCCTCATTGCAGGTATCGAGACAATGCACATAATCAAGAAGGGGCAGATGGACTGCTCCGAAGGTTCAACTATGTCCGCAGCAAGCCAGTTCTATAGCCTCTCCGTTTGATCAGAGGGCTAAGAATGCAGATTCTTTCGGCCAGGCTCCACAAATGCGACAACACCCGAAATTCCAGTCCATGACTAGCGACAACAACTCCGCCTGGGTTACCGCAGCCGACGTCGCCCGTGCGGCCGGTGTGTCACGCTCTGCCGTGTCTCGCACCTTTACGACAGGAGCCAGCGTTTCACCCGCAACGCGGGACAAGGTGCAACGGGCAGCCAAAGCGTTGGGCTACCAGGTCAATATTCTGGCGCGCAGCATGAATCAGAGCCAAAGCAACCTTGTGGGGGTTGTTGTGAAGGGCTTTGACGATCCGTTCCTGCAGAGTCTTTTGGGGCCCATTACCCACCACCTGGCCCTGCGTTCGCTAGCACCACTTTTGATGGATGCCAGTGAACCCGCCAAGCTGGCGAATTCACTACGCCACCTACTGCAATACCGGGTGGCCGGCGTCATTCTGACCTCCGGCAAGCCTCCCATCGAGTTGGCAAAGCAGTATCTGCGTCTGCGCATTCCTGTGGCGATGATCAACCGTGCACCGGACCTCAAGGGTGTGGATGTGGTGAACAGCGATCATTTTGAGGGGGGGGCGCTGGCTGCCCGAAAATTGCTGTCAGGTGGTGCCCGCAATCTCGTTTTTCTGGATGCACCAACAGCCACGTTCAGTGCGAGGCGACGCGGCGAAGGTTTCACCGCCAGCCTCGCACCGATGGCCCAGGCTGGCAGGATTACGTGGCGAACCGTTCAGACGGGTGCGGCTACCTACGCCACGGGCTTTGCCGCCGCGCAGACCCTGTTTGCAGACCCCAAGCAGCGTCCGGACGGCATCTTTTGCGTCAATGACGTTCTGGCCTGTGGCTTGGTGGACGGCACTCGACAGCTACCGAATTTGCACGTTCCGCAAGCCTGCCAGATCGTCGGATTTGACGATATTCCCATGGCAGGTCTGTCGGCTTTTTCTTTGACCACCGTGCACCAGGATGTCGATGCGCTGGCGCGCAGCGCCGTGAATTGCCTGACAGAGCGAATGCTTAACCCTGGCATGCCTGCACGCACGCTGCAAATCCCGGTCAAGCTGGTCGTTCGCAGCACATCCCCCGACTAATCAGGCCCAGGGAAAGCCCTAATCCCCTGTGCAACTGATCCGTAATATATTGCACACGTGTTCATTGCACACGTGTGCAATCTGATTCATCATCAACCTGAGGACTCCCCATGAAACTCAAACTCATTCCCGCCGCCGTCCTGTACGCTGTGATGGTCATTCCGACAGCAAGCCAGGCGGCAGACAAGCTCAACGTGCTGTGTGCAGCCGACAACGACTGGTGTGAGGTTATGCGCAACGCCTTTGAAAAGGAAACCAAAGTCGAGGTGTCCATGGTTCGCAAAAGCGCCGGTGAAATCTTCGCCCAGATCCGCGCCGAAGCCAGCAACCCCAAGACCGACATCTGGTGGGCAGGCACCGGCGACCCGCATCTGCAGGCTGCCGCCGACGGCTTCACCGAGGTCTATAAATCACCCCAGTTCGACAAGCTGCAACCCTGGGCGCAGAAGCAGGCCGAAATCTCTGGCTACCGCACCGTCGGCATCTACGCCGGTCTGCTGGGCATTGGCTACAACCCCGAAGTACTGAAGCAAAAGAAGATCGCGCCACCCCAGTGCTGGAAAGACCTGCTAAACCCGGCCCTGAAGGGAGAGGTGCAGATCGCCAACCCCAACTCCTCGGGCACCGCCTACGCCACCATCGCCACCCTGGTGCAGTTGCAGGGCGAGAACGAGGCCTTCGCCTTCATGAAGAAGATGAACGACAACGTCAGCCAGTACACCAAGAGCGGCTCGGCCCCGGCCAAGGCGTTGGCGCGCGGTGAAACCGCCGTCGGCATTACCTTCCAGCACGATCTGCTGAAGGAAACCGTGGCGGGCTTTCCGGTGGAAGTGGTGTCGCCCTGCGAAGGTACGGGCTATGAAATTGGCTCCATGAGCCTGATCAAGGGCGCCAAAAACATGGCGGTAGCCAAACTCTTCTACGAATTCGCGCTGCGCGCCGATGTCCAGTCCCTGGCCGCCAGGGCCAGCGCCTTCCAGGTGCCGTCAAACAAGACCGCCACCATCCCGGCCAAGGCGCCGCGGCTGGAAAGCGTGAAGACCATCAACTACGACTTTGCGAAGTACGGCAGTGACGAGGTGCGCAAGCGCCTGCTGAAACGCTGGGACGACGAGATCTTCTCGCTGCCCCGGTAAGCCGCCTAAACCCCACCCAACAGAGAGATATGGCTTGTGAATAAGTCTTTACGTGGCTGGCTGATGCTGGCCTTGACCGCCAGCGTGCTGCTGCCCTGGCATGCCCAGGAAGCCGGATTCTGGGGCGGCGAATGGCTGCATGCCGGCTGGCCCGGCAACGACACCACCGCCGCCGCGCTCTGGCAGGTATTGGGCCTGCAGCGTTTCGGCCTGCTGCCGCTGCTGCTCTGGCCGGTCGCCGTCGGCCTGGTCTGCCTGGCGCCGTTACAGCGCCGCGCCCAGGGTGTCGCCTTGTGCGCACTGGCCCTGGCAGCCCTGGGTTGGCTAGCCTGGCTGGGCTGGGGCCCTGCGGGCACCGGCTTGCCTGGCCTCGGCTGGGGCGCGCTGCTGTTCAGCGCCAGCGCGGTATTTGTGCTGACCACCGGCGCCGCCTGGATGGGCGCCTGCCGCGGCGATGTCTTCGTCTGCGGCGTGATCGGCATGCTGGTTGCGCTGGTCGGGCTGTTTGTCATGTTCCCGGTACTGCGGGTGCTGGCCAGCGCCTTCGAGCAGGGCACGGGCTTCAGCCTGCAAGCCGCTTGGGCGCGGGTCGCCGACGGCCGCATCTGGTCGCTGGGCTGCATGAGCGGAACCCGCCGTTGCGGCGTGGCCTGGAACACCTTGTTCCTGGCGCTCTGCACCGCCGCCGGCGCAACCCTGCTGGGCCTGTGCTTTGCGCTGGTGGTCACACGCACCAGCTTCCGCTTCAAACGCATCCTGCGCGCGCTGACGGTGCTGCCCATCATCACCCCGCCCTTCGTGATTGGCTTGGCGCTGATCCTGCTGTTTGGCCGCAGTGGCGTGGTCTCTGCCTGGGTGTCGCAGGCTTTCGACGTGCCCGCCGGGCGTGGCCTCTATGGATTTTACGGCGTGTGGCTGGCGCAGCTGCTGTCATTCACGCCCATCGCTTTCTTGGTGCTGATCGGCGTGGTCGAAGGCGTGAGCCCCTCGGTGGAAGAAGCCTCGCAGACCCTGGGTGGCACGCGCTGGACCACCTTCTGGCGCGTCTCGCTGCCGCTGATGCGGCCCGGTTTGGCGAATGCCTTCCTGGTGGCCTTCATCGAGAGCATGGCCGACTTCGGGAACCCCATGGTGCTGGGCGGCAACTACGGCGTGCTGTCCACCGAGATCTATTTCGCTATCGTCGGTGCGCAGAACGACGGCGGCCGCGCGGCCGGGCTCGGGCTGATCCTGCTGGTGTTCGCGGTCAGCGCCTTTCTGGCCCAGCGCTATTGGTTGGGCAAAAAGTCATACACCACGGTCACTGGCAAGGCTGACAACGGCCAGCATGTGGGACTGGACTGGCGTATGTCTGCCGTGCTGGCGGTCATCGCCACGCTGTGGACCAGCTTCACCCTAGTGCTGTACGGCATGATCCTGGCCGGTGGCTTCGTCAACCAGTGGGGCCGCGACAACAGCTTCACGCTGCGCCACTATGCCAGTGCCTTCGGCATTGAATCCGGCGACAACGGTCTGCAATGGGTGGGGACCGCCTGGGATTCACTGATCACCAGCTTGATGATTGCCGGCATCTCAGCACCGCTCACAGCCGCCCTTGGGCTGACGGCTGCGTGGCTTCTGGTACGCCAACGTTTTGCGGGCAAGGCTGCGTTTGAGTTCGCCACCATGCTCAGCTTCGCCATTCCCGGCACCGTCATTGGTATCAGCTACATCCTGGCCTTCAATGTGCCGCCCATTGAGCTCACAGGCACCGCGGTCATTCTGGTGCTGTGCTTTGTATTCCGCAACATGCCTGTCGGCCTGCGGGTGGCATGGCGGCCATGAGCCAGCTGGACCGCAGCCTGGACGAAGCCTCCACCATGCTGGGCGCCAACAGCTTCACCACCGCCCACCGGGTGATCCTGCCGCTGATGCGGCCGGCGCTGAGCGCGGCCCTGGTGTACAGCTTTGTGCGCTCCATCACCTCCATCAGCGCCGTGGTGTTCCTGGTCAGCGCCAAATACAATATGGCCACGGCCTACATCGTCGGCCTGGTGGAGAACGGCTCGTATGGCATCGCCATCGCCTACTCCAGCGCCCTGATCGTGGTCATGTTGGTGATCGTGCTGGCCGCACAGAGTTTGGTTGGCAAACGGCGGCTGCGCCGGGTCGAACGCGTCGAAGGGGCGGCACCCGCCCCCGTCTTTTCCTTAAAGGTTGAATCATGAGTACTGCCAACACGCAGGGCGCGCTGGTCTTCGAGCGCGTCACCAAACAATACGGCAAGGTAGTTGCCGTCAACGACGTGTCCTTCAGCATTCCGCAGGGCACGCTGGTCACCCTGCTCGGCCCCAGCGGCTGCGGCAAGACCTCGACGCTGCGGCTGATTGCCGGGCTCGAACATGTGAGCCAGGGCCGGATCTTCATAGGCGGCCAGGACGTGACCCAGCAGTCGGCCATTGAGCGCAATGTCAGCATGGTGTTCCAGTCGTATGCGCTGTTCCCGCACATGACAGTGCTGGAAAACGTGGCCTATGGACTGGAGGTTGGCGGTGCCCGCAAGGCCGATGCACGTGAACAGGCTCTGGAAGGCCTGCGCCTGGTCGGCCTGACCGACTACGGTCCACGCCTGCCCAGCGAACTGTCGGGCGGCCAGCAGCAGCGCGTGGCAGTGGCCCGGCCCCTGGTGCTCAAGCCCCAGGTCCTGCTGTTGGACGAACCCTTGTCGAATCTGGACACCAGGCTGCGCCGTAGGGTGCGCGAAGAAATTCGTGAGATCCAGCAGCGCCTGCAACTCACTGCTGTGTATGTCACCCACGACCAGGAAGAAGCTCTGGCCGTATCGGACCAGATTATTGTGATGAACAACCAACGCATTGCTCAGCAAGGCACGCCACGCGAACTCTTTCACACACCTGCCGACGAATTTGTAGCCGACTTCATCTGTGATGCAAACCGCGTCAGTGGAGAACTCCTCGGCCAGTTCGCCCCGGGCCAGGCCGATTGCAGAATTGGCGGCCTTGAAATGCAGCTAGCGAATCCCCGGGCCTACCGTCATGACATTCGCATTGCCGTGCGGCCGGACGCCATTCACCTGGTGCCTGCCAACAGCCAGCACATTCTGGTCGGCCAGGTGCGGCATGCCGCTTTTCTGGGCACCGAAATGCAATACTCGGTGGAGTCCCCACTGGGCGAATTGTTTGTACGGCAGACACAAGTGCGCCAGCCACTGGCTGTTGGGGCGTCGGTCGGCATCGGTTTTGCCGACCATGGCGTCTGCATTGTGGGAGGACGTGCATGAGCGACGCCGCAATCCAAGCGCGGTACGCGTTGGCGCAGGCCATTGCCCGGCAGGCCGGTCTGCAGGCCTTGGCGTGGTTCCGCACACGTGACCAACTTGTCATTGAATCCAAGGGCTTGCAGGACATGGTCAGTGCGGCCGACAAGGACACCGAGCTGTACATCCGCGCTCATGTAGCTGCCCACTTTGTCGGCGACGGTTTCCTGGGAGAAGAAGGCGGACTGGATAGTGCCGATGCCACCTATCTCTGGGTCATCGATCCGATTGACGGCACGGCGTGCTTCGTCAACGGCATGCACGCCTGGTGTGTGTCCATCGCCATCACCCACCGAGGCAAGCCTGTGATTGGTGTCGTCTACGACCCTAACAGTGACGAGATGTTTCACGCCCGCGATGGGCAAGGTGCCTATGTCAACCAGCAAGCCTTGCGTGCTCACAGCGCCACCAACGTTACGCAGGGCGTGCTGGGCGTGGGATTCTCCCACCGGGTGCCAGTCAGGGCATTTGTGCCGTTTCTGGACCGTGTCCTGTCAGGCGGCGGCATGTTCATCCGCAATGGTTCGGGTGCATTGATGCTATCTTATGTGGCAGCCGGTCGCCTCATAGGTTATTACGAACCCCACATCAACGCCTGGGATTGTCTGGCCGCCATTGTGCTGGTCCGTGAAGCCGGTGGCCAGGTCAATGATTTTCTGGCCAACAATGGCTTGCACGACGGAAACGCAATCATCGCTGCCGGGCCCGGCATGTATGAACCGCTACTGGCGCTGGTTGGATTGACAGATTGACAGATCGCTTTTTCAGGTCATTTTTATCCACTACAAAAGGAGATTCCCTTGAAGCTGCTTCTCAAAAAAACTGCCCTGACCGGCATGGTCACACTCGTTACTGCGTGCACCACCATTGACAGTCCTCGTGAGGCGGCAGCGCCGCAACCTGGCCTGGATAAAGTAGGTCAGATCGTTGTGGTCTATCTGGAAAACCGCAGCTTTGACCACCTGTTTGGCATGTACCCCGGTGCCAACGGCGTTGCCAACGCCCGTGCGCTGGGTCAGGGCGTGGTGCAGGTCGATGCGAACAACCGGCCCTACTCAACCTTGCCGGCGCCACTGGCCGACAAAAATGGAAAACCCGATGCGCGCCTGGCCGAACCAATACCCAATGGGCCATTCCGACTGGAGCCCAAAATTGGCTTGTCTGACACCATGTTCAGCCCCATTCACGCGTTCTGGGCCAACCAACGACAGATCAACGGCGGGAAGAACGACCGTTTCGTTGCAGACGGCAATAGCGGCGGCCTGCTGATGGGTACCTACGACGCAAGTTCATTGGGAATCTGGAAATTGGCGCAGCGTTTTACGCTGATGGACAACTTCTATCAGTCCGCTTTTGGTGGGTCATTCCTCAACCACTTCTGGCTGACCTGCGCATGCACACCGGTCTACCAGAATGCCCCCAAAGACATCGTGGCACTGGATGCCCAAGGCCGCTCCCCCCACCCCAAGGAGCCTGAAGCGCTGGTGACCCAGGACGGGTTCGCCGTCAACACGATGCAAAGCGTCTGGCTTTACAACCCGGAAGTCAAGCAGGCACTCTTGCCGCCACAAACAGCCCCCACCATCGGCGACCGTTTGAGTGATAAAAATATCCCGTGGGCCTACTACGCACAGGATTTCAACAAGGCAGTAGCGGCAACAAAAGAGGGTAAAGGTTTGTCGAGCTTTTCTTATCACCACCAGCCTTTTGTGGCATTCAAACGTTTCATTGACAGCCCTCAGCAGAGACAAACCCACCTCAAAGACCGCACGGATTTCATGGCGGATGCCAAGGGCGGCACGTTGCCACCCGTTTCGTTCTACAAACCCACAGGGGGTTCCAACATGCATCCCGGGCGTGGCAGCGTGAGTGGCGGTGATGCAGATGCGGTGGAAGTGATCAGCGCCGTGATGAACGGCCCACAGTGGAAGAATACAGTCGTTATCGTGACCTTTGACGAAAACGGCGGGTACTGGGACCATGCTGCACCCCCCAAAGGCGACCGCTGGGGGCCAGGGACCCGCGTACCCACCATCGTCATTTCACCCTTCTCGGAAGGCGGAACGATCGACCACACCCAATACGAAACAGTTTCCATCCTCAAGCTGATTGAAGAACGGTTTGGCCTTGCACCTTTGGGTCCACGCGACGCCAAGGCCACCAGCCTGGCAAGGGCCTTGAAATTCTGAATTGACGCGGCTCCAGCGAGTGGCTATACCGCTGTCTTACTCCCACCCACCATGACACGGGCAATGTAGAAAGCCGTTATCGCACACGGCGCAATGCCCAGAATCATCGGGCGACCCTGCATTTCTGGAACCCAGTGGTCATTGAAACAGGTGTATCGGGTTCTGCCGCGAACGGAAACGTCTTGGCCACAACATTGCACGGGTCGTCGCAACACCTTCACTTTTAGGAGTTGCAATAGGTAACCCAAACATGTCCGCCGAGGTATTCGGCCAACTCTCCGATCAATCGGCCACCTCCGGCAGGCTTGGGAGGCGAGAGACTTTTGTTCTGAAGGGCTATCGCCCGCGGGAATTCAGCAGAACTCGCTACCGAACTTTTTCAGCGGAGCTTCACTGTTGAATTTCACCCAGACTGTTTCCTGAAAATCCGCTGCTATTTCCTGATATTCCCTGATTCTTTTCTTGCCGCTACAAGCTGCGGTTGCTCCGGTACGTGCGCCGTGATGCACCACGTGCAACTTGGGTCCCGGGTCGATGCGAGGTCTTTACCCGCAGCATGAGTATTTCTCATGGCCCATACGCAAAAACATGGTTTTTTGGGCTGCCCGTTTTCCCGGATACTCCGTTGAGACCTTCACTTTTCCACGGAGATTCACTGCATGACCGATGAAGCGGCAACGCCCAGCGCCTCCCCCAGACGACGCGCCGGGCGCGGCAGTGGCACTGTCCGTGCAGCCCCCTCCACCACCCAATACCGCAAGCTCAAGCACCGGTTTCCACCCACACCCGTGGTGTCGGAAGACGAACTGGAAGCGATTCACGACACGTCGCTGACCATTCTGGAAGAGATGGGCATGGATTTCATGCACCCAGAGGCCCGGGCGATTCTCAAAAAAGCCGGTGCCGACGTGCGCGAGGGCTCCGAGCGGGTGCGGTTTGATCGCAACCTGATTCTGCAAGCCATCAAGACCTGTCCCTCTGAATTCACGCTGCACGCCCGCAACCCTGAGCGCAACGTGCACATTGGCGGCAAGAACCTTGCGTTTGCGCAGGTGGCCAGCCCGCCCAATTGCTCTGACATGCAGGGCGGCCGGCGCGCAGGCAACCAGACCGACTTTCGCAACCTGGTCCGGCTGGCGCAACGGTATGACATCGTGCACTGCAGCGGTGGCTACCCCGTTGAGCCGGTGGACATCCATGCGTCCATACGGCATCTGGATTGCCTGTCGGATATTGCCAAACTGACCGACAAACCGTTTCATGCGTATTCGCTGGGCAAGGAGCGCAATCAGGATGGGCTGGAGATCGCCCGCATCGCGCGGGGCATCTCCGCCGAGCAGATGGAACGGGAGCCATCGCTGTTTTCCATCATCAACAGTTCGTCGCCCCTGCGGCTGGACACGCCCATGTTGCAAGGCATCATGGAGATGTCGTCGCGCAACCAGATCATCATGCTCACGCCCTTCACGCTGGCCGGTGCCATGGCGCCGGTGACGATTGCCGGCGCACTGGCGCAGCAAAACGCAGAAGCGCTGGCGGGCATCGCCTTTACCCAACTGGTACGCCCCGGTGCGCCGGTGGTGTATGGCGGGTTCACATCCAACGTGGACATGAAAACCGGTGCACCCGCCTTTGGTACGCCCGAGTACATGAAAGCCGTGCTGGCGGGCGGGCAGCTGTGCCGCAAATACGGCATTCCGTATCGCACGTCCAATGTCTGCGCCGCCAACACGGTGGACGCGCAGGCGGCCTATGAATCGGTCTTTTCGCTGTGGGCGCTGACACAGGCCGGTGGCAATTTCATCATGCACGCGGCCGGGTGGATGGAAGGTGGTCTCACGGCTTCATTCGAGAAGTTCATCCTCGACTGCGACCTGCTGCAAATGGTGGCAGAGTTCCTGACGCCGCTGGACGTCAGTCCCGCAGGCCTGGGTCTGGATGCCGTGCGCGAAGTCGGCCCCGGTGGCCACTACTTCGGCACGGCCCATACGCTGGAGCGTTTCGAGACAGCCTTCTATTCGCCCATCATTTCCGACTGGCGCAACTTCGAGACCTGGGAAGAAGCGGGCAGCCCCACCGCTTTCCAGAAAGCCAACGCCATCTGGCAAAAGGAGCTGGCAGCCTACGAACGCCCGCCCATGGACGCAGCCATCGAAGAAGAACTGGATGCCTTTGTCGCCCGGCGCAAAGCCGAAGGCGGCGCGCCCACTGATTTTTGATGAATCCGACTTTGATATCCAATACACAAAACTGAAACCCGGACAAGGAACTGAATAGTGAAAACAACTGCACAAGTGGTGGTGATTGGCGGCGGCGTGGTGGGATGCTCGGTGCTGTACCACCTGACCAAAAAGGGCTGGAAAGATGTCATGTTGCTGGAGCGCGACCAGCTCACGTCCGGCTCCACCTGGCACGCAGCGGGCGGTTTTCACACGCTGAATGGCGACCCCAATGTGGCCATGCTGCAGAGTTACACCGTGAGCCTTTACGAAGAGCTGGAACGCATCTCTGGCCAGTCCTGTGGCCTGCACAAGTCGCCGGGCATCATGCTGGCGGATACGCCAGAGCGCATGGAGTTTTTGAAGATGACGGTGGCACGTGGCCGTTACCTGGGCATGGCGACCGAAATCATCTCGGTCAAGGAAGCCAAAACCTACTTCCCGTTCATCGAAGAAAAGTATTTTCTGGGTGCCCTGCTCGACCCTAACGAAGGCCATCTGGACCCCAGTGGCACCACCTACGCTTACGCCAAAGCCGCCAAGCTGGGCGGGGCCACGATTGAGGTGCAGACCAAGGTCGAAGGCCTGGAACAAAAACCCGACGGAACCTGGCGTGTCATCACCGACAAGGGCGTGGTCGAATGTGAACACGTCGTCAACGCCGGTGGCCTGTGGGCGCGTGAAGTGGGCCGCATGGTGGGCATTGAGCTGCCGGTGCTGGCCATGGAACACATGTACCTGGTCACCGACGACATCCCTGAAGTGGTGGCTTTCAACAAGGCGGCAGGCAAGGAAATTGGCCACGTCATCGACTTTGGTGCCGAGAGTTATTTGCGCCAGGAGGGCAAGGGCATGGTGCTGGGTGTGTACGAGCAGGCCTGCAAGCCCTGGTCGCCCAAGAACACGCCCTGGAGTTTTGGCCAGGAGCTGCTGCAGCCGGACCTGGACCGCATTGCGCCGTCGCTGGAAATTGCTTTCAAACATTTCCCCGCGCTGGAAAACGCCGGTATCAAACGCGTGATCAATGGCCCCTTCACCTTTGCGCCGGATGGCAACCCGCTGGTCGGCCCGGTGCAAGGCCGCACCAACTTCTGGAGCGCCTGTGGCGTGATGGCCGGTTTCAGCCAGGGCGGTGGCGTGGGTCTGGCCCTTAGCAACTGGATGGTGGACGGCGACCCCGGTTTTGACATCTGGGGTATGGACGTGGCGCGTTACGGCGACTGGGCTACACGCACGTACACCAATGCGAAGGTGCGTGAAAACTATGCGCGGCGTTTCAGCATCCGTTTTCCCAATGAAGAGTTGCCCGCTGCCCGGCCGCTTCAAACCACGCCGCTGTACGACATCATGCGGGCACAGGGCGCGGTGATGGGTGACTCCTGGGGCATGGAAACGCCACTCTGGTTTGCGCCACCCGGTGAAAAAGCTGAAGACATCGTCTCGTTTCACCGATCCAATGATTTCGAACCCATCAAGGCCGAGTGTCTGGCCGTGCGCAACGCGGTGGGCGTGACCGAAATCGCCAACTTTGCCAAGTACGAGATCACGGGTACAGGCGCCGAAGCCTGGCTGTTGAAGGTGATGACCAACACCATGCCCAAACAGGGGCGCATCATGCTTACGCCCATGCTCAACCACAATGGCAAGATCATTGGCGACTTCACCATCGCCAAAGCTGCCGACAACCGCTACATGATGTGGGGTTCCAGCCAGGCGCAGATTTATCACATGCGCTGGTTTGAGCAAACCCTGCCCAAAGATGGCTCCGTCAAAGTCGAGCCTTTTGGCATGAAACTGATTGGCCTGTCGATTGCCGGGCCAAAAGCCCGTGACCTGCTGCAGCGCCTGACAGATGACGATGTGTCCAACGACGCCTTCAAGTTCATGGACTACCGCGAGATGGAAATCGCCACCGTGCGAGCCAAGGTCAATCGTGTGACCTACACCGGCGACCTGGGCTATGAGATCTGGGTTGCGCCTGAGTACCAGATGCGCCTGTACCAAAGCATCATGGCAGCTGGCAAGGATCTGGGCATTAGGAACTTCGGCATGCGCGCCCTGTTGTGTATGCGGCTGGAGAAAAACTTTGGCACCTGGTACCGCGAGTTCCGCCCGATCTACGGACCGTTTGAAGCCGGACTGGACCGGTTTATCAAACTGGACAAGCCCGACTTCATTGGCAAAGCCGCCGCGCTAAAGGAAAAGACTGAAGGTCCGAAAAAGACCCGCGTCTTCATGGTCGTGGACGCTACTGACTCCGACGTGATGGGTGACGAACCGATCTGGGTGGACGGCAAGGTAGCAGGCTGGGTCACTTCTGGTGGCTATGGCCATTATGTGGACCAGTCTCTGGCACAAGGTTACTTGCCCACCGAATTGATCAAACCAGGCATCCAGCTGGAGATCGAAATTCTGGGCGAGCGCCGCCCGGCACGCCTGCAAATGGATCCGCCATTTGATCCGGAAGCCAAGCGCATGCGGATGTGAACGAGATTGTGAATATGGGCGAGCGATATTCTGTTTGGTCCCTGCTCAAGCACGCCATGGGCGGGCACAAGGGATGGGAGCGCGCGTGGCGTGACCCGGAGCCCAAAAAAACCTACGACGTTGTCATCATTGGTGGCGGTGGGCACGGCCTGGCCACGGCGTATTACCTCGCCAGGAACCATGGTGTCCGCAACATCGCCATCCTTGAGAAAGGCTACATCGGCTCGGGCAACGTGGGTCGCAACACCACCATCGTGCGCTCCAATTACATGATGCAGGACAACACGGCGTTCTACGAGCATTCGATGTCGTTGTGGCGTGACCTGTCGGAAGACCTGAACTACAACGTCATGTTTTCGCCACGCGGTTACCTGTTTGCCGCGTGCTCACAGGCAGCACTGGACGGACTGATCCGCCGCGCCAACATCATGCGACTGAACGGCATCCGCGCCGAGATTTTGACGCGTGAAGAGGTGATGAAGGAAGCACCCTACCTCGACTTTTCGGAGCAGGCCCGGTTCCCGATCTACGGTGGCATGCTGCAGCCCGATGCGGGTACCGCGCGCCACGATGCCGTGGCCTGGGGCTACGCGCGTGCGGCGGACCAATTGGGTGTGGACATCATCCAGAACTGTGAAGTGCTGGACTATATCTGGTCGGGCGACAGTATCGTGGGGGTCAAAACCACGCGCGGCGATATTGGCTCCGGCAAGGTGGCTGTAGCCGTTGCGGGGCACACCTCGGTGCTGGCGCAAAAAGCGGGCTTGCGCCTGCCGATTGAGAGCCACGTGCTGCAGGCCTTTGTCAGTGAATCCATCAAGCCCGTGGTCAACCACGTTGTCGTTTGGTCTGCCACTTATTTCTATGTGTCCCAATCCGACAAGGGTGGACTGGTGTTTGGTGGCCACCTGGACCGCTACAACAGCTATGCCCAGCGCGGCAACCTGCCCAACGTGGCAGAGACCACACAAGGGCTGGTCAGCCTCATCCCGTTTGCAGCGCGGCTGCGACTGCTTCGCCATTGGGGCGGCATCATGGACATGACACCCGATGGCAGCCCCATCATCACCACCACGCCGGTGCCGGGTCTGTACCTCAACGGCGGCTGGTGCTACGGCGGCTTCAAGGCTACACCGGCCTCGGGCTGGTGTTTCGCGCACACCATCGCCAACGACTCGCCACACCCCTACAACGCAGGCTTCACGATGGACCGGTTTGCAAAAGGCCGCTACATCGACGAGGCCGGCTACGGTCCTTACAACCACCTCCAGTAAGGCACCAGACCACCATGCTGAGAATCAACTGCCCCTATTGCGGCGTTCGCGATCACGAAGAGTTCAGCTACTTCGGCGACGCGACCAAAACCTACCCGCCGCTCGATGCCGAGCACCACGATGCGTGGGTTGAAGCTGTTTACATGCGCAACAACCCGAAAGGTGAACACACCGAATTCTGGCAACACACGCTGGCCTGCCGACGCTGGCTGGTGGTGAAACGCAATACAGTCACGCATGACATTCTGTCGGTCGCGCCCGCTCGGGAGAGGCCTCAACCATGAGTGCTCCCCCCAACTCCGGCGGCGCTTTCCGCACAACGCAGGGTGGCCGCATCCGGCGCGACCAGACCCGGACATTCACCTACAACGGCAAGACGCTGACAGGTTTCGCAGGCGACACCGTGGCGGCCACACTGCTGGCCCATGGCATCCACCTGGTTGCACGCTCATTCAAGTACCACCGGCCGCGGGGCATTGTTGCTGCGGGCATTGAAGAACCCAATGCGCTGATGACCGTTGGCACCGGCTCCGCGCAGGAGCCCAACATCGCCGCCACCGTGATCGAAACGCATGCCGGTCTGGCCGTGCGAACACAAAACGCGTGGCCGTCGGTTGAGTTCGACGCGATGGCGATCAACTCGCTGCTCTCACCCCTGTTTGTGGCGGGTTTCTATTACAAGACATTCATGGGGCCGACGCGCAAGGCCTGGATGTTTTACGAGCATTTCATCCGCAAGGCTGCAGGCCTGGGCACGGCATCGCAGGAAGCCGACCCGGACCGTTACGACTGGCATCACGGCTTCACCGACCTGCTGGTGATTGGCTCCGGGCCAGCCGGTTTGTCTGCGGCGCTCGCTGCAGCCCGCAGTGGCATGGGCGTGACGCTGGTGGAGCAGGATGTTGAAGTGGGTGGTTCCATACTGAATCAGCCGATAGACAGCCCGCAGGCGACGTGGCTGGCACAAACGCTGAAGGACCTGACCGAATCAGGACATATTCGAATCCTGACCCGCGCGACCGCCTTTGGCCTGTATGACGGTAACACCGTGGGCGTGATCGAGCGGTCTGCCCCTGGTGTGGCCGACGCGACAAACGGCGTGCCACGACAACGACTCCACATCCTGCGTGCGGGCAGCATCGTCATGGCGTGTGGCGCCATTGAGCGCCCGCTCGTCTTTCCCGGCAATGACCGACCGGGCGTGATGCTGGCTGGCGCTGTGGGTGCTTACGTGAATCGCTACGGCGTCATAGCCGGCCGACGCACTGTATTCGCCACAAACAACGACGCTGCCTATTTCGATGCGGTGGCACTGGCCAAAGCGGGCGCGCAAGTCATCCTGGCCGACTTGCGCCAGCAGTCCAGACCTGAACTGGTGGCCATGGCAAAAACTGCCGGTGTCGATGTCCAGCTATCAACAGCCGTGACCAGTACAAAGGGCTCACATCGCGTAAAGACCTGCACGCTGGCTCCTTACGACCTGTCTCAAGGCAGAGTCACCGGGGCCGGGGTAACCCACGCCGTGGATCTGGTCGCCATGTCGGGCGGCTGGACACCAACGGTTCACTTGACGTCTCATCGCGGTATCAAACCCACCTATCGGGCTGACCTGTGCAGTTTCGTACCGGGCGGCTTTGACCGCGGGCATTTCGGCGCGGGCAGCATGATGGGTACGCAGACTTTTACGCAGGCGGTTCAAAGCGGTTGGGACGCCGCCGTGCAGGCGGCTTCAGACATGGGCAAACCGGTGGCCGGGTCGTGCCCACAAGCGCCTGTGCAAGCGGACGTGAACCTGGGCTTTGTTGCCGTCGGGCCAATGGTCTCAGGCAAGGCAGGTGATAAATCGTTTGTCGATTTTCAGAGCGACGTATCCGTTGACGATATCGCTCTGGCCCATCTGGAAGGCTACCAGTCGGTTGAACACCTCAAGCGCTACACCACACTGGGTATGGGCACCGATCAGGGCAAGACATCGAATCTCAACGCACTGGCCATCATGGCGGAGAAGCGCCGGCTTGATATTCAGCAGGTGGGCACCACCACGTTTCGCCCGCCCTACACGCCCGCCACCATCGGCGCGCTGGCGGGGCGCAGCGTGCGCGCGCACCTTCAGGCGGTGCGGCGCACAGCCATGCACGACTGGCACGAAGCGCATGGCGGCGTGATGATGGAAGCAGGCCCCTGGAAACGGCCTCTGTGGTTTCGTACCCATGGCAACACGCTGTCTGATGCGTACAAGGCCGAGATGGCCATCGTGCGCGAACAGGTGGGCATGGCCGATGTGTCCACACTGGGCAAGATCGATGTACAGGGCCCTGATGCTGCCGAGTTTTTGAACCGTGTGTATGTCAACGGTTTTGCGAAGCTGCCCATCGGCAAGGCACGCTATGGGTTCATGCTGCGCGAAGACGGCATCGTGATGGACGACGGCACCACCAGCCGATTGAGCGAGACCGAATTTTTCATGACCACCACCACTGCGCAAGCGGGTAAGGTGATGAGCCATCTTGAATTTCTGCTGCAGGTGGTGTGGCCCGAATTGCGCGTGACCGTGGCCTCGGTATCCGACCAGTGGGCCGCGATGAGTGTTGCCGGGCCGAAGTCGCGCGACGTGCTAAAGGCCGCGTTTCCGGACGTCGATTTCAGTACCGAGGCTATCCCGCACATGGGACTGGTGGACACCGACCTCACTGGCGCACTGGCTGGCGTTCGTGTGCGCATCATCCGCCTCACCTTCTCCGGTGAACTGGCCTACGAGGTGTATGCGCCCACGCACCACGGCAACCTGATCTGGGAGCACCTGCTGGAGCAGGGCAAGCCCTGGAACCTGCGCCCCTATGGGCTGGAGGCTCTGGGATCGCTGCGCATTGAAAAAGGCCATGTGGTGGGCTCCGAGATGGACGGCCGCACCACGCTGGACGACATGGGCATGGGCAAGATGGCCAGCAAACTCAAACCGTTCTGGGGAGACGCCCTGCGTCGCAGCGACAACCTGGCGCGTACCGACCGTCCGACGCTGGTCGGCCTGGAACCTGCGGAAGAAGGTGCCACGCCTTCAAATGGTGCCATCCTGTTTTTCGCGGATGACGCCATCAAAGGGCATGGCCGGGGGCACATCACCTCCACCACCTACAGCCAGTCGCTGGGCAAGGCCATTGGGCTGGGCTTGTTGCAGGGCGGCACCAGCCGCATCGGGCAGGTTGTCATCGCAGCATCGCCCGTGCAGGGCCGCCAATACCGGCTGAAGGTGGTTGACCCCTGTTTTCTGGATGCCGAAGGGGAGCGTTACCGTGGTTAAGTCTTCGCTCTACCGCAGCCCGTTTGCAGGCCACCCACTGGGTGACAGCCCTACCCGGGGTGGCGACATCGGCGTGACCGTTTCCGCCGACATGCTGACCAGCGTGACGCAGGTCAGCACCTGGCACACGGGCGTGTCAGCCCTGTGCGAAGTCCTGGGCACCGCTTTGGGCCAGGCCTTGCCGGCGCAGACCGGCGACACCGTGCGTTCTGCCGACCAGCTGGTGATGCGAACCGGCCCGGAGGAATTCCTGATCGTCTCGGATGAGGCCGCTGACATGACCACCCTGCTGCGCCAATCCATTGCATCAGGCGTGGGGTCCGTCACCAACCTCAGCCACGCGCGCTGTCGCATCCATCTGGAGGGGCCGAAGTGCGTGGACACACTCTCCAAGCTCTTCCCCATTGATTTGCGTGACCCTGCTTTCCCGCAGCAAGAGATCCGGCTGAGCGGCCACCACCACGTTCCCAGCCTGCTGCACCGCCTGGGCGCGCAGTCGTTCAACGTGTATGTTTTCAGCACCTACGCTTTTGATCAGCTGGCCACCGTGCTGGATGCTGCGCGCGAATACGGAGTGACCCTCAAAAGCACCGGGTGACTCGCGGCACCGCTTGCAACGCGGGCGGATTCGGCGCATTCTTCGCAGCAGGCCACAGCCTGTTTCAAGGAGTCTGCGATGCGTTCATTCCTGCCTTCATGTATTCGTCCGCTGCTGAAGCGGTTTGGCGCCATCGCCTTGATGATGATGGGTGCCAGTCTGGCCGCATCGGCAGCCGAGCCAGCCGTCCCGCAAACCGTTATCGACGCCTTTTCACGGGCAAACGCCGCAGTCGTGGGTGTGCGGGTCAGCGCCACTGAGGGCTCACGGTCTGCCGAGACACTGGGCAAACAGCGCATCGGCTCCGGCGTGGTGATTGGGCCGGACGGCCTGATCCTGACCATCGGCTACCTGATGCTGGAAGCCCAATCCATCCAGATCACCACGCAGGACAACAAGACGCTGCCCGCCAAAGCCGTGGCCTATGACCTCGCTACCGGCTTTGGCCTGATCCAGCCACTGCTCCCGCTAACCAGCGTTCAGCCGATTGCGCTGGGCAGTCTGGGTGACCTGCAAACGGGTGAACCGTTGATGGTGGCCACGGGTGCGCAGCCCGATGGGGATGAAGGCGATGTCAACATGATCCAGCTGGTCAGCAAACGCGCGTTTTCGGGGTATTGGGAATACCACATCGACACTGCGCTGTTCACCAGCCCGCCCATTGCCAACCACTCGGGCGCACCGCTGTTCAATCAGCGCGGCGAGCTGATGGGCATTGGCAGCCTGCTGGTGGCCGACGCACTGGGCGGTGGCCGCCGCCTGCCGGGCAACATGTTTGTGCCGGTGGACCTGCTCAAACCCATTTTGTCGGAGATGAAGCAAACCGGCAGCAGCCGCACCAGTCATCGCCCGTGGGTAGGACTTACCTCCGCCGAGCAGAGCGGGCGGGTGCAGATTGTGCGCGTCAGCAAGGAAAGCCCGGCGCAGTTCGCCGGTCTGGAACCGGGCGATGTGGTACTGGCCGTGGACGGTGCCAAAGTCGCCACGCTGGAGGCGTTTTACAAAAAGCTGTGGGACCGTGCCCAGCCCGATGCGGACGTGACACTCACGGTGCTGCAGGGTGCCGACATCAAAACCGTGGTGCTCAAACCCGTGGACCGGATGATGACGCTGAGCAAGCCGGAAGGTGTCTGAAAAGGCAAAACACTCAAAATTAGGCATCAAATTGGCCTCCAGCCCTCGTCGGATATGCGTGAGTAGCTATATAAATCATAGTGTCTGAGGCGTATTGGCGGCGTTTCTCAGTTACTGCCCCCAAATCAGGCCCGCGCCTTGCCGTCCCGACCGACGGCGCTCAGGAGCTTTGGGGTGTGCTACCTTCCTTGCTTTTGTCTGAATCTAAGGTCGGAGTACGCTCGAACCATATCCAGGCTCTAAGTGATGTGAAAATCCAGCGATGAGCAAAAGCCACGAACTATCGAACTTCATCTGGACCATCGCAGACCTGCTGCGTGGCCCGTATCGCCCGCCGCAGTATGAGCGGGTCATGTTGCCGCTGGTGGTTTTGCGTCGTTTCGACTGTGTACTTGCCAGTACCAAAGAGTCCGTTCTGGCCAAGCATGCGCAATACAAGGGCAAGCTCGAGGGCGATGCCCTCGACAGCATCCTCAATAAAGTCTCAGGCCAGCGTTTTCATAACCACTCCCCGCTCAGCTTTGAAAAGCTGCGGGGTGACCCGGACAACGCGCACCTGCATTTGGTTTCTTACATCAATGGGTTTTCTGAAAACGTTCGCAAGATTTTTGAGCGATTTGATTTTGGCAACGAAATCGAGCGGATGCGCGAGCACAACATCCTGTTTCTGGTGATCAAAAAATTCTGTGAGGTGGACCTGCACCCCAACGCAGTAGACAACATCGAAATGGGGTTGCTGTTTGAAGACTTGATCCGGCGTTTCAACGAGCAGGCCAATGAGACGGCGGGCGATCACTTCACCCCGCGTGAGGTCATCAGCCTCATGGTCAATCTATTGTTCATGCATGACGATGACTTGCTCACCAAGCCCAACACCGTGCGCAAAATGCTGGACCCAACCTGCGGCACTGGCGGCATGTTGTCAGAGGCCCGCAAGTATCTGCGCGAACACAATTTGGGAGCCAAGCTGTATGTGTATGGGCAGGACTTCAACCCGCGTTCGTATGCGGTGGCCGCATCAGACTTGTTGCTGCGCACCAACCCAGGCGAAGCCGAAACCTCGACCATTAAATTTGGTGACACGTTGGTTGACGACCAATTTGTGGGCGAGCGCTTCGACTACTTCCTGGCCAATCCGCCCTTTGGAGTGGACTGGAAGCGCCAGCAGAAAGAAGTTGTGCGTGAGCACGAAAAGTCTGGTTTCGCTGGCCGGTTCGGCGCAGGCACACCGCGTGTGAACGACGGCGCGCTGCTGTTCTTGCAACATGGTCAGCAAGTTCGAACCTGTCAACCCAGCAAAAAATCTCGATGGGTCGCGGCTGGCCATCGTCTTCAATGGCTCACCACTTTTCACTGGTGGTGCTGGCTCTGGTGAGAGTGAAATCCGCAAGTGGATCATTGAGAACGATTGGCTGGAAGCCATCGTCGCGATGCCAGAACAGATGTTCTACAACACCGGCATTGGCACCTACGTTTGGATTGTCACCAACCGTAAAGAGCTGCGGCGCAAAGGGAGAATTCACCTCATCGATGCCCGGGAGCGTTGGCAGCCCCTGCGCCGCAGCCTGGGTGACAAGCGCCGCGAGTTTTCGGATACCCACATCACCGACATCGTGCGCGAATATGGCGACATGCATGGCAGCGACACCAGCAAAGTCTTTGACAATGCCGACTTTGGCTACAACCGTCTGACTATCGAACGCCCTTTGCGCCTGGCATTCCAAATCAAATTGGAGCGCAAAGAGCGCTTTCTGGATGCCTGCCCAGACCTGCTGGACGACCTGCAAGCCATCGACAAGGCAATCGGGCGTGAACCCAGTCGTGATTGGAATGCCATCTGGAAGCAGATCCAGACCATTCTTAAACACAGTGACAGCAAATGGCGTGCAACCCAAGCCAAGGCCTTCCGCGACGCGTTCACAGAAATTGACCCGAAGGCCGAAAGCGTGGTTGTCAAAAAGACGGCGGGCAAGATTGAGTACGAGGCCGACCCCAAGTTGCGGGACTTCGAGAACGTGCCACTCAAGGAAGACGTGCAAGCCTATTTCGAACGTGAAGTTCGCCCCCACGTTGCCGATGCGTGGATCGACCATGCAAAAACCAAGGTCGGCTACGAGATCAACTTCAATCGCTACTTCTACCGCTTCACGCCACCGCGTTCGCTGGAAGAGATTGATGCTGATCTGAGACTTGCCGAGGCAGAAATCGTCCGGCTGCTGCAAGAGGTCACTGCGTGACAGCGCTTGAGCTGATCGAAAGCCTCAATCTGCTCGACGAAAACGAGCACATAGAAGCCAAGCGCGCTTCCGAAGCCGGTAAATCCATTCTGGAAACTATCTGCGCATTCGCCAACGAGCCGGGTCTGGGCGGTGGTTGGTTGCTGCTGGGCGTGCGTGAAGACCGAGCACTTTTTCCGGCCTATGAGGTGGAGGGCATTGACCAACCCGAAAAGCTGGGTGCCGAGATCGCCACCCAGTGCCGCAACACATTCAACCAGCCGGTACGCGTGGACATAACCAGCGAAACCATCCATGGCAAAGCGGTGCTGGTGGTGCATGTGCCCGAGGCGCAACCGCAAGACAAACCCATCTTCTTCAAGGCCCAGGGCCTGCCCAAAGGCGCACTGCGGCGCATCAGCAGCACAGACCAGCATTGCACCGACGACGACCTGGCCGTCTTCTACCAAGGCCGCCAAACGGAAAGCTTTGACTCCACGTTGGTAGCCGACGCCACCATGGCTGACTTGCAACCCGAAGCCATTGCCGACTACCGCCAGTCCCGCGCCGAGGCCAACCCCGATGCCGAAGAACTGCGCTGGAGCGACGAAGACCTGCTGCAATCATTGGGCTGTATCCGCCGCAACCCGCAAGGCCCCAACCCCGAAGCCTGGCAGCCCACCGTGGCCGGCCTCATGCTGTTTGGCAAACCGGTGGCACTGCGCCGCTGCTTCCCCATGATGCGGGTGGACTACATCCGCGTGCCAGGCCGCGAATGGGTGCCGCACCCCGACCGGCGTTTTGACACCATCGACCTGCGCGACCCGCTGTTGCGTTTGGTGCGCCGCGCCCAGGCCGCCATTCTGGATGACCTGCCCAAGGGCTTTGCGTTGGAAGAAGGCGACCTGCAACGGCGCGATACACCCGCCATCCCCCTGCGGGTGATTCGCGAGGCGCTGGTCAACGCGCTGATGCACCGCAGCTACCGTAGCCACAGCCCGGTGCAAATCATTCGCTATGCCAACCGGCTGGAGATTCGCAACCCCGGCTTCTCGCTCAAGTCGCAAGACCACTTGGGCGAGCCTGGCTCCCAATTGCGCAACCCCAAGATTGCCGCCGCCCTGTACGACACCCGGCTGGCCGAAACCAAAGGCAGCGGCATCCGCGTGATGCGCGAGAGTATGGAGCAGGCGGGGCTGACCCCGCCCTTGTTTGAGTCCGACCGGGGCAACGACCAGTTTGTGGCCCGCTACTTCTTCCACCATTTTTTGGGCGCGGAAGACATAGCCTGGCTGGCCCAGTTCAAAGACCTGCACCTGAGCGAGGACGAGGCCAAAGCCCTGATCGTGGTGCGCGAGGCCGGCGCCATCAACAACGGCACCTACCGCGAGCTGACCAAGGTGGACACCCTGACCGCCAGCCAGTCCCTGCGCCGCCTGCGTGACGCCGGGCTGTTGGCGCAAAAAGGGCGCGGCTCGGCCACTTACTATGTGCCGACCGAGAGGTTACTGGATAGCGGCTTATCCAGTAACCCCGAGGCCTTATCTAGTGAGTCTGAAGGCTTATCTACCAAGCTTGACGGCTTATCTACCAAGGCCGGCGCCTTATCTACCAACCCTGACGATTTATTTGCCATGCTCACAGAAGAGCAAGATGCGCAGCGCAAAGCCCTGCTGAACGAGCTGCCGGGATCACTTGCGGCAAGAATTGGGACCATCGGGCAACGCCATCCGCCTGGCGAGGTGTGCGATGCCATTGTGGAAGTTTGCCGTTTGCGAGACTGGCGCGCGGAAGAGTTGGCGACTTTGCTGCAACGGCATTCACGCTACGTGCGCAACAACTACCTGCGCCCGCTGATGCGAGATGGGCGGCTGGCGATGACCAATCCGAATGAGCCGAGCGATCCACAGCAGGCGTACCGGGCGGTGGAGATGCGGTCATGAAAAACGCAGCTCCAATGCACTGGAAAAAAATAAAAGTCAAATACCTCGTTTCAATGCAAAGCGGGAATGCCATTGAATCGGAAGCGATTGCGCCAATAGGCGAATATCCGGTCTATGGCGGCAATGGTTTGCGTGGTTACACAAATGAATTTACTCATGAAGGCGAACGCATATTGATAGGCCGCCAAGGTGCCTTATGCGGTAACGTCAACTATGCAAGTGGCAAATTTTGGGCAACAGAACATGCCATTGTCGCGACCCCGCGTGCGGAGTTCATCACACATTGGCTTGGCGAAACGCTTAGCGCGATGAATCTGAATCAATACTCGCAGTCTGCGGCTCAGCCAGGCATCGCCGCCGAGGTCATTGCGAATCTTGAGATTGCGGTCCCGCCGATTACTGAGCAGAGATTCATAGCTCTCAAATTGACGAAGGAAACTGATCGCGTCGATCTTCTAATTGATGAGAAGAAGCAACTCATTGTTCTGCTCGAAGAAAAGCGCCGTGCGATGATAGCCTGCGCAATTGCGCGAGGTCTGAACCGTGACGCACATCGACGCGATTCTGGAATTACTTGGCTTGGCGTGATTCCAGAACACTGGAAGATTGAACGCGCCAAGTGGCTATTTGTTGAGCGTGATACACGTTCCGACACCGGCGATGAAGAACTGCTTTCCGTATCCCATCTAACTGGTGTAACCACTCGCGCTGAAAAAAAAGTCAACATGTTCATGGCTGAAAAAATGGAGGGATACAAACGCTGCCACACCGGTGACTTGGTCATTAACACGCTGTGGGCGTGGATGGGTGCGATGGGTGTGGCGCGGCAACCCGGCATCGTCAGCCCCGCTTACAACGTCTATCAACCCGTCCCGGAACTCGACCCCGACTATGTGGACTTGTTGGTGCGCACACCGCGTTTTGCTGAGGAGATTACGCGGTATTCCAAAGGCGTGTGGTCCTCTCGCATGCGGCTCTATCCTGAAGGCCTGTATGAGGCCTGGCTTCCTGTTCCACCCAAAGACGAACAGCAGGCTATTGCGGCGCACATACAAACGGCAACCAAGAAGATAGACGACTTCGCGAAAGCGACAGAACGTACCATTGAGCTGCTACAAGAGCGGCGCTCTGCGCTTATTTTGGCGGCGGCTACAGGACAGCTCGACTTGGATACACAAGATGCAAATAAATAGTTCTGGCCCTTACCCAGTTCCGGGGTATACAAAGTGCAAATATTTTGTTCAAACCCGGTTTTAACCTAATCGTAGGTGTGAACGGTGCTGGCAAGTCATCTGTTCTGGATGCTTTGTGCGTAGTGCTCGCCAGGGTTCTGCCTGACCTCACACCCTCTGGCACGTACGGGCTCGGGTTTTCAAATGATGACATTACGGTGAACCGACAAGCGTTATGAGTAGTGGCTGGCTGTACATGCCATCGCAATGATTTCACCGCCACGCTAACAGAGCAACGGACTCAATTTCGCGATACTGTCAACAAAGACGACGGTTGAAAGACATTCGTGACGTTGAGGAGTTGCCAACGATGCGTCGCCATGAGCGACCAAGAGCTGGTGACGAAATTTTGGAGGGCACGCTTCGTGGGCAAACCAGCGTCAAGCCGGAGGCGAGTGACCTGACGCCTGAACCCGACACCAAACTTAAAAAGCGGCCGAATCAACCGCTTGTACTTTATTTGTCGGTACGCAGGTCCGTACCAAACGACCGAACGCAGAAGGGAAGAAAGAATCCGGCCTACCAATCAATTTTTAACAAAGAGCGAGGGTTGGAAATTGGCGCCCTTGCTCAGTGGTGGAAAGCCAGAGAATCGTTGGCAAAGGAAGACGCGGGCTCCAGGTCTGCGATGCAGCTTTCCGCGACCACGACCGCATTACTCCAACTACTTCCCGACCTTTCTGCATGGCGAGTGGTCGACGACGAGGTGATTGTCGATAAGACCGTGGAGGTGAATGGCTTTACCACAACGGGAGAGGCAGAGACTCGTAGGGAAGTCAGGACGTTGCCAATTTCTGCGCTTTCAGACGGTGAGCGAAGCCTGATTTCAATCACAACAGACATTGCACAACGGCTAGTTGTGCTGAATCCAGCATCGTTGAATCCAGTCGAAACTGGGCAAGGCGTGGTGTTACTTGATGAGATCGATTTGCACCTTCATCCCTCTTGGCAACGACATATTGCTATGCACCTGCCTCGCGTCTTCCCTGCATTGCAATTCATCGCGACAACTCATTCGCCACAAGTCGTTGGTGAAACAGAACCTGGGCGAGCAATACTTTTACATGCAGGCGGAAAGGTTGAATATCTCGACGAATCCCTAGGCCGTGATAGTGGATGGATATTGCGTCATGTTATGGGAACCCCAGAACGAAACGTCGATCTCCAGAAGGGGTTGGACGAAATAGACAAATTGATTGCCCGCGACAAATTTTCGGAAGCAAGAGCGAGGATTAACGCATTACGTATTCGCTTTGGTGATGACAAAGAGCTAGTTGGGGCCGAGGCTGCAGTTGCCCGATGGGAGCCGCTCAGCGATGAAGAAAATCAATAAGGGACCGCCACCCACCGAACTCATGAAGTGGCGAACAGACAATTCGGTAGTCCCTCAGAATCTGTTTTATGGCTTGGCTGAATTCCCTCTTGGCCAGGTCTTGAAAACCCTGCTGGACGAGCAGGGACATGTTTGTGCCTACACGTTATTGCGGCTAAACAGCGAATCAGCACATGTAGAACACCTCAAGCCGCAAACGGTCTGCAGAAGTGACGACGAAGCTCGCGATTTGGCGAAACAGCCACTACTCCGCGAAGATATCGCTTGGAACAATATGGTTGCCTGTTTCCCAAAACCCAACCAGCTAGTCCGCCCAGACTACGGAGCAGTGAAGAAAGACAAGTGGTGGCATGCAGTGGATTTTGTGTCCCCATTACAGGAAGATTGTGAGGAACGCTTCAAATTCAATTCAGAGGGTGAAATCTCCCCGGCTGTCACTAACGATGTTGCAGCAAAGACAACTATTCAGAAAATCGGGTTGAACCACGAAAAGCTGTGTGAGCTTCGGAAGAAAGCCTATTTGGCTGCAGGCATACATCGCAGAGCAGAGAAACCGCTTACCTCAGCTACGAAGGTCGAGCAACTGATCGCGAAGTGGTCCAAAAAGGATACGAGAACTGCGTCTTGTGCTGAGTTTTGCGTGCCGCTGGTTCAAGTCGCCAAAGAGTACGCACACTTTTTGCGCTTGAGGGGACATAATTAATGAACAAGCGCCACGACGAAGCCAGCTTCGAGTCTGTCATCGAGTCCCACTTGCTCGCTACGGGCTTCGAATCTATCGGCCCATCAACCTATCACCTTGGCCACGTGCTCTTCCCAGCAATCGCGCTGGCCTTCATCCGCTCCAGCCAATCCAAAGAGTGGGCCAAGCTTGAAGCTTTACATGGCGCCAACACCGAAGCCACTGTCCTCAAAGACCTGACCCATTGGCTAGACACCTACGGCACCTTGGCCGTGTTGCGAAACGGGTTCAAGTGCTACGGTCGCACGCTGCGCGTTGCCTTTTTCAAGCCCGCCCACGGCATGAACCCGGAGCTGGCGGCGCAATACGCCGCCAACCGCGTTGGCGTGACTCGGCAACTGCGCTACAGCCTGAAGAACACCAATGAGCTGGACCTGGTGCTGTCCATCAATGGCATTCCGGTGGTCACCGCTGAGCTGAAGAACCCGATGACAGGGCAGACCGTCACCAACGCCATTGCCCAGTACCAACAAGACCGCGACCACCGCGAGCCGCTGTTCGAGTTCAAACGCCGGGCACTGGTGCACTTTGCGGTGGATACCGAGCAGGTTTTCATGACCACGCGCCTGGCCTGGGGTGCAACGCACTTCTTGCCCTTCCACAAGGGGCTGGACGGTGGCGCGGGCAACCCGCCGGACCCCAAAGGCCTGGCCTATCGCTCTGCCTACTTGTGGGAAGACGTTTGGCAGCGCGACAGTTTGCTGGACATCTTTGGCCGCTTCATGCATTTGCAGGTGGAAGAAAAGCGCACCGAGGATGGCCGCCGCATCAAGAAAGAGACCATGGTGTTCCCGCGTTACCACCAGTTGCAGGCGGTGCGTTCGCTGGAGGCTGCGGCGCGGCTGGAGGGGCCGGGCCATAACTATCTGGTGGAGCACTCGGCGGGCAGTGGCAAGAGCAACACCATTGGCTGGCTGGCGCACCGGCTGGCTTCACTGCACAACGATACCAACCACAAGGTGTTTGACTCGGTAATTGTCATCACCGACCGCCGCGTGTTGGACCGACAGTTGCAGGACACGATTTACCAGTTTGAGCACCGGCAGGGGGTTGTGCTGAAGATTGATGAAGACTCGCGTCAGTTGGCCGAAGCGTTGACCAATTGCGTGCCGATCATCATCTCAACCTTGCAAAAATTTCCGTTTGTGGCCCGGCAACTGGCCAAGATGGCCGAAGAACGGGGCGACCAGGCCGATGGCGTGTTACCCACGCGCCGCTGCGCGGTGATCATCGACGAGGCACACAGTTCTCAGTCAGGTGAAACGGCAACCGATCTCAAAGAAGTGCTGGGCGGCAATGTGCTGCGCGAAGAGGCGGCGCGTTACGCGATTGACGAAGGCGTTGAAAACCTGGACGAGCTATACCGCAGCATGGCCAAGCGGGGGCAGCAGGCCAACCTGAGCTTCTTTGCCTTCACCGCCACGCCCAAGCACAAGACGCTGGCGGTGTTCGGCCGGGATGTTATGGGCAAGGCTGGGCAACCTTTTCACCGCTACACCATGAGGCAGGCCATTGAAGAAGGCTTCATCATGGATGTGCTGAAGAACTACACCACCTACGCCACCTACTACAAGCTGGTCAAGGCCAGTGAGGACGACCCCAACGTCGAGCGCAAGCAGGCGGCCAAGGTGTTGGCCCGCTTCATGCGGCTGCACCCATACAACATTGCCCAGAAAACTGAAGTGATGATTGAGCACTTCAACGCGGTCACCCGGCACCGGATTGGCGGCAAAGCCAAGGCGTTGGTGGTGACCGGCTCGCGGCTGGAAGCTGTGCGCTACAAGCTGGCTTTTGATGCCTACATCCGCGACAAGGGCTACAGCTGGATCAAGACGCTGGTGGCGTTCTCGGGCGAAGTAATGGATGAAGAGCTGCCAGACCAAACCTGGACTGAGGTCCGCATGAACGGCGGCATCAAGGAAGCGGAGCTGCCTGAGAAGTTTGATTCTCCGGACTACCAAGTGCTGCTGGTGGCTGAAAATACCAGACCGGCTATGACCAGCCGCTGTTGCACACCATGTACGTGGACAAACGGCTCGCGGGCATTCAGGCGGTGCAAACGCTATCGCGCTTGAACCGCATGCACCCGCTCAAGGAAGACACCTTTGTGTTGGACTTTGTGAATTCCCCGGAGGAAATCCGCGAGGCTTTCAAGCAGTATTTTGAGGGCGCCGAGATGGGCGAAGAGGCGGAGCCCAATCGCATGTACGCCGTAAAAGCAGAGCTGGACGCTTCCAGTATTTACTTGGCGGAAGAAGTTGAACGTTTCATTGCGGTGTATTTCAAGCCGAAGCAACGCCAGAGCGCAGCGGACCATCAGACCATGAATGCTGCGCTGGACCCGGCAGTGGACAGGTTCGCCGCGCTACAAGCTGAGGACGAAGAGGCAGCAGAATTGTGGCGTGGCAAGCTGAACGCGTTTCGCAATCTCTACGCCTTCCTGTCACAAGTCATACCGTACCAGGACTCTGATTTGGAGCGGCTCTACACCTTCCTTCGTTTTCTGTCGCCCAAGCTGCCCAAGCGCGCCACGGGTGAACGCTATAGCTTTGACGATGAAATACGGTTGGAGTACTACCGCCTACAGAAGATCAGCGAAGGCTCTATCAGCCTGCGTGAAGGCAAAGCGGAAGCGCTCGACGGACCACGCGAGGTGGGTTCGGGTGCGCAACATGATGAAGATGTACCGCTGTCGCGTCTGATTGATGTGATTAACGAGCGCTTTGGTACTGACTTCACCGACGCGGATCAATTGTTTTTCGATCAAATCATTGAAGCGGCGATTGCGGATGGCAGTTTGCAGGAAGCCGCGGCAGTCAACCCTGAGGGCAAGTTTGCCCTGTTGTTTTCTGGCTTGCTGGAAACCCTGTTCATTGAGCGCATGGAGCAGAACGAGGACATCTTTGCACGCTTCATGAATGAACGGGATTTTCAGGGGTTGGTGTCAGATTGGATTTCGCGTCAGGTGTATGAACGGCTGAGGGAAGCCGGAAAAGGTCTGAAACGACTTGAAACGCCCTAAATTAGGCATCAAATTGGCCTCCAGCCCTCGTCGGATATGCGTGAGTAGCTATTATTTATGTAGCAAACCTGTTGCCACGGTCGGGTAGTGCAAAACCAGTTTGAGTTCGCGTTTCATCCGCGTGTTGTCCATGCGGCGGGATTCGCTCATGAAACTCAGCAGCATCGGTGACAGCAGGGTTTGCGCCTCGCTGCGCGTCACACGCGGCGGCTGCTCCA
The DNA here is from genome assembly GCA_016707075.1 of Candidatus Egaibacter danicus. GTDB lineage: Bacteria > Pseudomonadota > Gammaproteobacteria > Burkholderiales > Burkholderiaceae_C > Egaibacter > Egaibacter danicus. Next base: position 190,468 of record JADJII010000001.1, on the reverse strand, counting down.
AGCCATACAAATCGGCCGCCAGGTCAAAGTAGTCGCCCATCTTGAGCTGCGTGTCGTCGTTGACGTTGTAAATGCGTTGCGGCAAGCCCAGCCACAGCGCGGCCACACAAGCCCGCGCCAGATCGTCGGCATGGATGTGGTTGGTGTACACGTCATCCGCCACCTGCAGCACCGGCGTGCGTTTGAGCAGCCGGGCCTGTGGCGTGCCGCCTTCGCGGTCAGGTGCGTAGATACCCGGAATGCGCAAGATGGCGCTTCTCACACCGGTTACGCGGCCATGCCAGCGCACCACGGATTCAGCATCAATCCGACGCTCAGCCCTCGTCGTCGTTGCTCGGGTAGCTCTTTCTTCGATAGCAATTTCACCCTGGCAGTCACCATACACGCCGCTGGTGGAGCCGTACACCAGTGAGGCAGGTGCGCTGCGTAACCGCAAGCTCGCCACCAGCGCGCGGGTTCGTGGATCACCCCTGCCTTCACCGGGTGGTGGCGCGAGATGGACCACTCGGGTAGCCAGCCCGGCCAGGCGGCGAAGCGAAGTTGGCACGTCCAGATTGCCGATGAGCGGGATGATGCCTTGCGAGCGCAATTCCGGCACGCGATGGATAGACGAGGTGAGCGCCATCAGTTGCACCCGACCCGTCAAAGCCCGGGCGACGCGCAGGCCCACATCGCCGCAACCCACAATCAACACCCGTTCCCGGCGAAAGCGGGCTGGCAGCGCACCGAGGGGGTTTTGGTTTGAAGGCAAAATCAGGGGCTACGCAAAAACAGAATGCCCCAAGGATACCGAAAAGGACCGCGACAAGATGACTTTCCAGATCACCATCCAGCCCAGCGGACGAACTTATGCAGCAGAGCCGGGCGAAGCCATGCTGGCCGCGGGCATCCGCCAGGGCATTGGTCTGCCCTATGGCTGCAAGGACGGCGCCTGCGGCTCCTGCAAGTGCAAAAAGCTCGAAGGCACCGTGGTGCACGGCCCGCACCAGCTCAAGGCGCTGAGTGTGGAAGAGGAAGCCAACGGCTATGTGCTCACCTGCTGCGGCGTGGCACATAGCGATGTGGTGCTTGAGTCCCGCCAGGTCACTGAAGCTGGCGCCTTCGCCATCAAGAAGATGCCGTCGCGCGTGATCTCGCTGGAGAAAAAGTCGCATGACGTGATATTGATCGAGCTGCAACTGCCTGCCAACGACACCTTCACGTACCACGCCGGTCAGTACATTGAATTTTTGCTGCGTGACGGCTCACGCCGCAGCTATTCCATGGCCAATGCACCGCATCTGGCGGCGGCAAAACCAGCGGTTGAGTCAGCAGATGGAGCGCCCGCTACGCCAGCCGTCGGCCCCATGCTGGAGCTGCACATCCGCCACATGCCCGGTGGCAAGTTCACCGACCACGTTTTTGGCGTGATGAAAGAGAAAGAGATTCAGCGCATTGAAGGTCCCTACGGCAGCTTCTTCCTGCGCGAAGACTCTGAAAAACCCATGGTGTTGCTGGCTTCGGGCACAGGCTTTGCACCGATCAAGGCACTGATTGAGCACATGCAGTTCAAGGGCATCACCCGCCCCGCCACGCTGTTCTGGGGTGGCCGTCGGCCTGAGGATTTGTACCTGGACGACTGGGTGAAAGCCAAACTGGCCGAGATGCCCAACCTGAGCTATGTGCCGGTCATCTCCAACGCCACGCCAGAAGACGCCTGGAAGGGCCGCACCGGTTTTGTCCACCGCGCGGTGCTGGAAGACTTTCCGGATCTGTCCGGCTATCAGGTGTATGCCTGCGGCGCACCCATCGTGGTGGACTCAGCCCGTGCAGATTACAGCCATCTGGCGGGTTTGCCCGAGGAAGAGTTCTACGCAGACTCGTTCACCACCGAGGCGGACAAGGCCAGAGCGGCCTGATCGTCGCCTAAGGTTTGTGGCTTAGGCCGGCTTCTTGCCGTCCTTCACGCCATCGTGGTTCAGGTCATGCTGGCGGTCGTGCTTCTGGCGGTAAATCTTCTTGCTGGACACCGTCTCGCGGTGCAGCAGGCGGGCACGCTCCTTCTTGGTCACCGTGCCGTCGGCTTTCATACGCGCTTCAGCGGCATCATTTTTGGCCTGCCCGGCTTCCAGCCTGGCTGCTTCTGCCGGCGTGAGGGCGCCGGAGGCGGTGCCCTGGTCAATGCGCTTTTCCTGATTGGCCTGACGCTGGTCGACACGTGGCGTAGCCGTTGGGTCCTTGGGTACGATCACGGTGGTCTGGGCAAAGGCCACGCCACTCAGGGCAAGGGCTGCAGTCGCAATCAGTGTCTGGATCTTCATGATGGTGTCCTGTTCTTGGTTGATATGGAAATATTTCCATGTTGAGTCAACGCCTGTGCGCGCCGGCCTGAACGACATACGCCGTGCAAAGATCTGTAACGCGCTGTAAACCATCGCGCGGCAGAATGGTCCGGCTTGGGCACAATGGGGGGATGAAACGCAAAACTCTTCTCCATTGGGCCGCAGCCACGGCGGCCATCACGCTGCAGCTTGCTCCCATTCAGGCATTGGCGCAGACCCCAACCAAACCCATTCGGCTGATCGTGCCCTACGCGCCTGGTGGCCCGATCGACGTGACCGCGCGCTTGCTGGCAGAGCGCGTCAAGGACACACTGGGTACGGTGATCATCGAAAACCGGCCCGGTGGCGGTGGCAACATTGGTGTGGATGCCATCGCCAAGGCCGCGCCGGACGGCCTGACCATCGGCATTTCAGCACTGGCCACCCACGCCATCAACCCCTGGCTGTACAGCAAGATGCCGTTCAACGTGGACACCGACTTTGCACCCATCACACAAATGGTACGCGTGCCCAACGTGCTGGTGATGAATGCCGACACCGCGCAAAAGCTGCAGATCAATTCACTGGCCGATCTGGTCCGTTACGCCAAAGGCAACCCCGGCAAGCTGAACTACGGCTCGGGCGGCAACGGCAGTGGCGGCCATCTCGCGGGCGAAATGTTCAAGGCGCAGGCGGGTATTTTTGCCGTGCACATTCCGTACAACGGTGGCAACCCGGCGCAGCTGGGATTGCTGTCCGGTCAGGTCGATTTCAATTTCGACAACCTGGCCACGGCATCGGCCAACATCAAATCCGGCAAGCTCAAGGCGCTGGCGGTGACCACGGCCAAGCGCAGTGCGGCGTTGCCCGACGTGCCTGCCGTCAGCGAAACACTGCCAGGCTTTGAAGTGGATACCTGGTGGGGGCTGGTAGCCCCTGCAGCCACACCGAAAGACGTGGTGGCCAGATTGAATCAGGCGTTTGTCACCGCACTCAACTCTCCGGAGGCTAAAGCCCGCTTCGCCACGCTGATGGCGGAGCCCGTTGCCAATACCCCGAGCAATTTGGCGCGTTCATGAAGAGCGAACTGGCCAAATATGAAAAGCCGGTCAAGGTGTCTGGTGCCAAGGTCGATTAGTCACGAGATTCACACAGGGTTCAAGCATGAAAACAAAAGCAGCCGTCGCCTGGAAAGCAGGCAGCCCCCTCACCATTGAAACCGTGGACCTGCAAGGCCCGAAATTCGGCGAGGTGCTGGTGGAGATCAAAGCCACTGGCATTTGCCATACCGACTACTACACGCTGTCTGGCGCCGACCCCGAAGGCATCTTTCCTGCCATTCTGGGTCACGAAGGCGCAGGCATCGTGGTGGACGTGGGGCCGGGTGTCACGTCACTGCAAAAAGGCGATCACGTCATTCCGCTGTACACGCCCGAGTGTCGTCAGTGCAAGTTCTGCCTCTCGCGCAAAACCAATCTGTGCCAGCTGATTCGCGGGACGCAGGGCAAGGGCCTGATGCCCGACGCCACCAGTCGCTTCAGCCTGGACGGCAAACCCATCTTTCATTACATGGGTACCTCCACCTTCAGCAACTACACGGTGGCGCCCGAAATCTCGCTGGCCAAAATTCGTAAAGATGCGCCGTTCGACAAGGTTTGCTACATCGGCTGTGGCGTCACCACCGGCATTGGCGCTGTCATCTTTACGGCGAAAGTAGAAGCAGGCGCAAATGCTGTTGTATTTGGCCTGGGTGGCATTGGACTCAATGTGATCCAGGGCCTGAAGATGGTGGGTGCCGACAAGATCATCGGCGTTGATCTGAACCCCGAACGCGAAGCCATGGCGCGAAAATTCGGCATGACGCATTTCATCAATCCCAAGAACACCGAAAACGTGGTGGACGCGATTGTTCAGCTGACCGATGGTGGTGCCGACTACAGCTTTGAGTGCATTGGCAACACCAAGGTCATGCGCCAGGCGCTGGAATGCACGCACAAGGGCTGGGGCCGCAGCATCATCATTGGCGTGGCAGAAGCGGGCGCCGAGATCAGCACGCGGCCCTTCCAGCTGGTGACCGGCCGCAAATGGGAGGGCTCGGCTTTTGGCGGTGCACGCGGCCGCACCGATGTGCCGAAGATTGTGGACTGGTACATGGACGGCAAGATCAACATCGACGACCTCATCACCCACACCATGCCGCTGGAAGACATCAACAAGGGGTTCGACCTGATGAAGCGCGGCGAGTCGATTCGTGGTGTGGTGCTGTATTAGGAAAGACCGGAAAATTACCGCCATTTCGGGATGTTTTTAGCCCCTCAGCCCTCATGTAATATGCGTGAGTAGCTATTGAATTTATAGCAATGAAAGTCCTTCAACCCTTACGCTGCATCAAGGCGGGTGTGCTGGACGTGGCGCTGTACGAGACAGGCCCCGTGGACGGCGCGCCCGTGCTGCTGATGCATGGCTTTCCGTATGACATTCACGCTTACGCCGAGGTCGCGCCGCTCCTGGCCGCCAGGGGTTGTCGTGTGATCGTCCCGTATCTGCGTGGCTATGGCGGCACGCGTTTTCTGGACGCTACCACGCCGCGCTCGGGCGAACAGGCAGCGTTGGGCGCAGACCTGCTGGCGCTGATGGACGCGCTGTCCATTCCGAAAGCTGTGCTGGCTGGCTACGACTGGGGTGGCCGCGCCGCCTGCGTCGTGGCGGCTCTTTGGCCAGAGCGGTGCATCGGCCTGGTCTCGCTCAACAGCTACAACATTCAGAACATCGCGAAAGCCATGGTGCCGGATACCCCCGAGAACGAGCACAGCCTGTGGTACCAGTATTACTTTCACAGTGAGCGGGGTCGTGCAGGCCTGGCAGCAAACCGGCGCGGCGTGTGCCGGCTGTTGTGGAATCTGTGGTCGCCCACCTGGCAATTTGACGACGCCACATTCGAGCGCAGTGCTGCGGCCTTCGACAACCCGGACTTTGTGGACGTGGTGATTCACTCCTATCGCCACCGTTTTGGGCTGGTGACGGGTGACCCGGCCTTTGCCGACATCGAACGCCGTCTGGCCGCGCAACCTGTCATTGTCGTGCCCAGCATCACCTTCGACGGCACCGACGACGGCGTGCGTCCTCCTGCGCCCGCCGCGGCTCATGCCCAGCAATTCAGCGGGCCGCGTTCGCACCGGCTGGTGCCAGGCGCAGGGCACAACCTGCCGCAGGAAATGCCCGAGGTATTTGCAGACGCGGTGTGGGAACTCGTACAGTCCAGCACATGACCCTCAAAACCTTGTCTGAACACCGTAGCTTCGGCGGCAAACAGCTTTTCGTCGAGCACCACTCGCGCGAGATCGGGCTGCCCATGCGCTTCTCGGTGTACCTGCCGCCGCAGGCAATACACGGCCCGGTACCTGCGCTGATGTACTTGGCAGGCCTGACCTGCAATGAAGAAACCTTCATGACCAAAGCCGGTGCGCAGCGCCATGCCGCCGAACTGGGCCTGGCACTGATCGCGCCCGATACCAGCCCGAGGGGAGCCAAACTGCCGGGTGACTCGGACAGTTGGGACTTTGGTGTGGGCGCCGGCTTTTATCTGGATGCCACAGAGGCGCCGTGGAGCCAGCATTACCGCATGGAGAGTTACCTCACCGCCGAACTGTTGCCACTGGTTGCAAAGCATCTGCCGATCAACATCAATCAGATAGGCATCTTTGGCCATTCCATGGGTGGCCACGGCGCCCTGACCCTGGCCTTGCGCCATCCAGCGCAGTTCAAATCGGTCTCTGCCTTTGCACCTATCTGTTTGCCCACAAAGTGTCCATGGGGTCAGAACGCGTTCGAGGGTTATCTGGGACCAGACGAGTCCACCTGGGCTGCCCATGACAGCAGCCTGCTGATGCGTTCGAAAAATTCGGCGCCTTACCCGGCTGGCATCCTGATCGATCAGGGTCTGGCCGACAAATTCCTGCCAGTCCAGCTGCGCCCCGAAGCCTTTGAAGCCGCGTGTGACCAAATCGGTCAACCGCTGATGCTGCGCCGACATGCGGGCTACGATCACGGCTACTACTTTATTTCGACCTTCATGGACGATCACCTCGATCATCACGCGCAGACTCTGCTGTAAATCAGCCATGCAAGACTCGCTGCTGATTGTCATTCTGGCCATCCTGTCCATGATGGGCGCGCTGGGCATCGACACCTACCTGCCCTCGTTTCCGTCCATTGCCAGCACCTTCGCCGTCTCACCCGTGGTGGTGCAGCAAACGCTGAGCGTATTTGTGCTGAGCATGGCCGCCATGATGCTGTTCTACGGCACGCTGTCCGATTCGTTCGGGAGACGCCCCGTGCTGCTGGTGTCACTGGCGCTGTTTGCCATCACTTCGTTTGCCTGCGCCCTGGCGACCAGCGCCGGCATGCTGATTTTTCTGCGGGCGCTGCAGGGCCTGTCAGCTGGCGCGGGCAGTGTGGTGGGTCGCGCCGTTGTGCAAGACCATTTCAAAGGACACGACGCGCACCGTGCCACCGCCATCATGACCATGGTGTTCGGACTGGCGCCCGTGATTGCACCGGTGATCGGCGGCTGGCTGGAAACCACGCTGGGCTGGCGCTCGGTTTTCGTGTTTCTGGGTGGCATCGCCGTGCTGGTGTTCATCGCCTGCTATCGCCTGCTGCCGGAAACCCTGCCCCGGGAACGGCGCACGCCCTTTGCGCTGCGGCCGATTGCCGCCAACTACCTGCTGTGTGTGAAGCATTCACGGTTTGCGCTCATGTCCTTGAGCATTGCACTCATGTTCTCGGGCATTCCGCTGTATATCGGATCGGCTTCGGCGTTCGTGATGGGTATCCTGCACCAGCCTGAAACCGCCTTCGCCTGGCTGTTCACGCCGATGGTAGGCGGCTTGATTCTGGGCTCCGGCCTGGCGAGCCGATTTGCCAGGCGCGTAGCGCCAGCTCGCATGATGCTGATGGGTTTTGTGATCGCGCTGAGCGGCGTTGCGATGGGCGTTATCTACACATCGATGTATGTCGCACGGGTACCCTACGCCGTGATGCCGATCATGGTCTACACCTTCGGTCTGGCATTGGTTTCACCCGGCATGATGGTCCGAACGCTGGACCTGTTTCCCCAAATGAGCGGTCTGGCGGCATCCATGCAGGGTTTCATCCAGATGCTGCTGTTCTCCATCGTGGCCGGTCTGGTCTCGCCGATGTTGTTTGACAGCGCCCTGAAGCTGTCGCTGGGCCACGCTGCCGGTGTGGCGGCAGGCGCTGCGTTGTGGGCCTTTGCGAACCGGCCCACGTCTGGTCAGGTTCACTCGCCCAGATAGGCTGCCCGAACCTTCGGGTCTTTCAGCATTTCTTTGGCGTCGCCGGTCATCGTGACCAGACCCGACTCCATCACATAGCCGCGGTTGGCGATACCCAGCGCACGACTGGCGTTTTGCTCCACCAGCAACACGGTCACGCCCTGCGCATAGACATCACGCACCACCTCAAAGATCTTGTCCACCATGATGGGTGACAGGCCCATGGACGGCTCGTCCAGCAGCAGCACTTTGGGGCGGCTCATCAGCGCGCGGCCCATCGCCAGCATTTGCTGCTCGCCGCCCGACATGGTGCCGGCAAGCTGGTCTTTACGCTCTTTCAGGCGGGGGAAGATGCCGAATACTTTTTCAATGTCTGCAGCAATGTCCGCCTTGTCCTTACGAATGTAGGCGCCCATCTGCAGGTTCTCGGTAATCGTCATGCGGGCAAACACGCCGCGGCCTTCCGGCACCATGGCCAGGCCCTGCTTCACCAGGTCCCACGGGCCCTGACCCTTGATGCTTTTGCCCAGGTATTCGATGTCCCCGGCGCCGATGGCCAACGAACCGGTAATGGCTTTCATGGTGGTGGTCTTGCCCGCGCCGTTGGAGCCGATCAGGGTGACCAGCTCGCCCTCGCGCACTTCGAAGTCCACGCCCTTCACGGCCTGAATGCCACCGTATGCGACCTTGAGGCCGCTGACTTTGAGTAATGTTGTTGCCATGTCAGTGTCCTCCCGTGCCCAGGTAAGCCTCAATCACTTTTTCGTTCTTCTGCACATCTGCGGGCAGGCCCTCTGCAATCTGTTTGCCGTAGTCGAGCACAGTCACGCGGTCACACAAACCCATCACCAGCTTCACGTCGTGCTCGATGAGCAAAATCGTTCGCTGATCTTTGCGAATCTGGTCAATCAGCGCGCGCAGCTGTATTTTCTCGGTCGCGTTCATGCCGGCGGCGGGCTCGTCCAGCGCAATCAGCCGGGGGTCGGTCGCCAGCGCGCGGGCTATTTCGAGACGGCGCTGGTCGCCATAGCTGAGTGTGCGGGCCTTGTAATCGGCAAACTTGCCAATGCCCACGTAATCCAGCAACTCCTGTGCACGTTTGGCAATCGCTGCTTCTTCTGCCCTGAAGCCCGGTGTACGGAACATGGCCCCCAGCAGGCCGGAGCCGGTGCGGATGTGGCGTCCCACCATCACATTCTCCAGTGCCGTCATTTCGGCAAACAGTCGAATGTTCTGGAAGGTACGGGCAATGCCCGCCTTGGCCACTTCGTGCACCGCTGTCGGTTCATAGGGCTTGCCAGCCAGCTCGAACGTGCCGCTGTCCGGCGTGTACAGGCCGGTAATGACGTTGAAGAAGGTGGTTTTACCAGCGCCGTTGGGACCAATCAAGCCATAAACCTGACCGCGCTGGATAGTGATGCCGACATCGCTGAGGGCCTGCAGGCCGCCAAAGCGTTTGGAAATGCCGGCAACTTTGAGAATGGTGTCTGTCATGCTGCTCTCCTCAGACGCTGGTTTGCAGTGACTTGCCGTGATCGGGCGATGGCCAAAGCCCCCGCGGTCGCATCAGCATGATGATGATCATGGCCAGCGCAATCAGCAGCTGGCGCAGGATGGAGGCATCCAGTCGCCCGCCCGTCAATCCCTGCAGCGGGCCAGCCAGATGCCGCAGCACTTCCGGCAAAGCTGCCAGCAGCACGGCGCCCAGCACCACACCCGGCAGGTGACCCAGGCCACCCAACACCACCATCGCCACAATCATCACGGATTCCATCAACGTGAACGACTCCGGGGAAATAAAGCCCTGAAACGCTGCAAACATCGAGCCGCTGACGCCGCCAAACGTGGCGCCCATGCCAAAGGCCAGCAACTTCATGTTGCGCGTGTTGATGCCCATGGCCTTGGCGGCAATTTCGTCTTCACGGATGGCCATCCAGGCGCGGCCGATACGGGACAGCGCCAGCCGGTGGCTGACGACGATGGTGAACACCACCAGCGCCAGAAAGAGGTAGTAATACAGCGTGACCGGGGCCAGCGTCAGGCCGAACGCACTAAACGGTTTGCCGAAATTGATGCCAAAAAAACTGATGGAATCAATCTGGGCAATGCCTTTGGGGCCGTTGGTGATGTTGACCGGGTGATCCAGGTTGTTCATGAACACGCGGATGATTTCACCAAAACCCAATGTGACGATGGCCAGGTAATCACCGCGCAATTTCAGCGTGGGCGCGCCCAGCAAAATGCCAAACAGGCCCGCCACCCCTGCGGCCAGCGGAATCGTGATCCACAGCGGCGTATGCAGCCCATGTGGAAACAGGGCGGCGATGGCTGGAAAGGTATCCGTCAGGTGAGGCGAATTCAGCAGACCGAACAGATAGGCGCCCACCGCAAAAAATGCAACGTAGCCCAGGTCCAGCAGACCGGCGTAACCCACCACGATATTCAGGCCCACGGCCAGCAGCACATACAGTAGGGCCGTATCGAGAATGCGGACCCATGAGTTGCCGAAGGTCTGCAGGACCAGCGGCATGATCACGAGCCCGATGGCCGCTACGACAAACAAAATAGCAGTCTTGTTGTTTTTCATGTTGTGCTCCTCAAGCGCGGTCCGCCACACGTTCCCCCAGCAAGCCGGACGGACGCAAGGTCAGGATCACGATCAACACGATAAATGCGAAGATTTCGGAGTAATGGCTGCCCAGCACACCGCCGGTGAGCACACCGATATAGCCGGAGCCCAGGGCCTCAATCAGGCCCAGCAACACACCACCCACCACCGCGCCGGCCAGGTTGCCAATGCCACCAAACACCGCAGCGGTAAACGCTTTCAAACCGGGCAAGAAGCCCATCGCATGTTGCACGGTGCCGTACTTCATGGCCAGCATGATGCCGGCGATGGCCGCCAGCACGGCGCCGATAACGAAGGTGGCCGAAATCACCACGTCCGGCTTCACACCCATCAAACCTGCAACGCGGGGGTTCTCGGCCGTCGCACGCATGGCGCGGCCCAGCGACGTGTAGTTCACCAGCCAGACCAGCGCCACCAGCAGAATGGCGGTGAGCGACAAAATCAGCAGGTCAGTCGGGGAAATCACCGCGCCGAAAATCTCATAGGGCGTGGAAGGCAGCAGGTTGGGGAATGGCTTGGGATTGGGCTTCCAGATGATCATGGCCAGCGTCTGCAACAGCAGTGACATGCCGATGGCGGTGATCAGCGGGGCGAGCCGCGGTGAATTGCGTAGTGGCCGATAGGCAATTTTCTCAATGCTGAAGTTCAACACGGCGGACACCGTGCAGGCCACCAGCGTCGCCAGTATCAGCACCACCCAGCCTGGCATGCCCGGGAACATCGGCTGCACATAACCGGCAACCGTCCAGGCTGTGAGCGCCCCCACCATCAGGACTTCGCCATGTGCAAAGTTGATCAGCTGAATGATGCCGTACACCATGGTGTAGCCCAGGGCCACCAGAGCATAGACGCTGCCCAGCACCAAACCGTTGATGATCTGCTGGAGAAAAATATCCATAAAGAGAACTCCGTTCTTCTTGTGTTTGAACCGGCATGATCGGGATCGCTTGTGGCGTCACGTCATGTCTAGCAAAAAACCTGCCATATCAAGAGCTGATGGGGAATCAACCAGGACATGAAGCAGGTGGCAGCCGCGATTTTAACGACCGGCCATGTTGAGGCCTCACGGTTTTGGGGTGGGTTTACCCTCGAAACGTTTGCCGAATTCAAATCTGCTGATGCTTTTCACGCATGATCAGTTTTGCTTCTGATTGCGATTCTTCAGTTCCTTCAGTTTTTCGGCAATGCGAATCTCCAGGCCCCGGTCGACCGGTCGATAAAACTCCGTCGCCCCCATGCCATCGGGCAGGTAGCGTTCGCCAGCGGCAAAGCCCCCTTCTTCGTCATGGGCATAGCGGTAGTTCTTGCCGTAGTCCAGGTCTTTCATCAGTTGCGTGGGCGCGTTGCGCAAGTGCATGGGCACCGGGCGGGTGCCGTCCTTCTTGATAAAAGCCTTGACCTCGTTATAAGCCTTGTACACCGCGTTGGACTTGGGCGCCATGGCCAGATAGATCACACATTCGGCCAGCGCCAGTTCACCCTCAGGCGTGCCCAGGCGTTCGTACACCTCGGCCGCGTCCAGCGCCAGGCGCAAGGCCCGCGGGTCCGCCAGACCGATGTCTTCACTGGCCATACGCACCAGGCGGCGCGCCATGTAGCGCGGGTCTGCTCCGCCATCGAGCATGCGCACAAACCAGTAAAGCGAGGCGTCAGGGTCTGACCCGCGCACGCTCTTGTGCAGTGCACTGATGGTGTCGTAAAACTGTTCGCCACCCTTGTCATACCTGCGCATGCGCTCGCCCAGCACCTTGAGCAGCCAGATGTCGGTGATTTCGGAGAGTTTCTCCTGCGTGGCGGCCACCGCCAGCGTTTCCAGCGTGTTAAGCAGGCGACGGGCATCACCATCGGCATACGCAATCAGGCGATCAGTTGCTATTTTTTCAATAGCTGGCAGCGCATGTATGGCAAGGGCTCGGGCCACTATTTGTTCTAAATCTGACTGTGTAAGCGGCTGCAGCACATAAACGGCTGCGCGTGACAGCAGCGCCGAGTTCACCTCAAACGACGGGTTCTCGGTCGTCGCCCCGATGAAGGTGAACAGGCCACTCTCCACATGCGGCAAGAAGGCGTCCTGCTGGCTTTTGTTGAAGCGGTGCACCTCGTCCACAAACACAATCGTGCGCCGCTGCTCCAGCCCGTCACGGGCTGTTTGCGCCTGCTCCACCGCCTCGCGAATGTCCTTCACGCCACCCAGCACCGCGCTGATGGTGATGAACTGCGCATCAAACGCATCCGCCATCAGCCGCGCAATGGTCGTCTTGCCCGTGCCTGGCGGGCCCCACAGAATGCAGCTGTGCGGCTGACCCGACTCAAACGCAATGCGCAGCGCCATGCCCTCGCCCAGCAAATGCTGCTGGCCAATCACCTCGCCCAAGGTCTTGGGACGCAGGCGTTCGGCCAGGGGTTGGTGGCTCTGGATTGTGGGCTTCATTGGGCAATATTGTGGCTTACTGCCTGGTGTGCGATAACCGGTGGAAATTCAGGTTGCTTGGCAACGTGTATGGCGGGCGCTGCATACTATTGAACAAACCGCCGTGGCACATTGCCATAGGGGGCAAAATATCTGCGAATGATTCAACATCCCTCTTGTTACCTATTTGAAGAGCTCAGCAGAGTCTGTCCTTACCCTTCGGGTGTTACAGCCGTCCCCAGGCAAATACTTGGCACCAGCTTCTTCCCCGGTGGTACGGGACTCTGGCATGACGGAAGCCTTGACATTCCGTCATTTCCGATTGGTGGCGTAATGGTTCTAGGGCATGATTTCCACTCGGTTGCAGGTTACAAGCAGTCCCTGCTTCGTGGTGCTGAAAACATGAAATCGTCCACTTGGCGGCATCTTTTACCGTTTCTCTCCCAAGTACCAATACCTTTGAGACACTGCTTCTTCACGAATGCCTACATGGGACTACGAGAGGGGACGGCGACAACTGGAGTCTTCCCTGGCGCCAATTCACCCGATTTCGTCAAGCGCTGTCAGGAGTTCTTGCTACTTCAGATTGCGACTCAACAACCCTCATTGATACTTGCTCTAGGTAAATATGTTCCGATTTTTTTAGCTCCACTCTCTTTACGCCTCGCTCCTTGGGCAAGGGCTGCAAGTTTCAGCGAGCGTGATTCGCTGGGCTTGGCGCTCGTAGACGATGTCTTATTTGAAGTGCCAAAGGCTCACCCATGCGTAGTTGCCTCCATCGTTCACCCTTCTTTTCGTCCATCAAACGTCCGACATCGCAGGTGGGCCAATTTCACAGGCGATTTAGCTGAACTGGCGTTAGTTCAAGAAGCTGTCGCCCGCTCGCGACCCCACTGATCTCGTCCGCAGGAAGTAGCCCAAGCAAGGATTTGAAACATTTTTCTTGCAGCGCAAGACAAACATGCACCAGATCAATTGTTTGATTAATCACTTCGCAGTGAACTTCTCTTACGCTTAGCCTGCCACTTAATTGCAGCGTTAGTCAGGTATGCCAGTGCAGCAATGGCCGCAAGTCCGACAATCACTGTCAAGACAATGTTTCCGAAGAGCGCGTCTTTTGAAGCCTTATCTGCAGAATGCAAGGTAAAAATTGCGAGAAGCGCCTTCATTGGATTCCTTCGGTATTTTGTCCAATTAAACCTTAATGGAATAGGTCCTCATCGTATTCATTAGGCTGCGTGGAAGCAAATCGATCATGCTTTCAATGCAACTCTATTGCGTTTGGTCTGCGCAGGGTATTTAGCACTGTCAATATCTGGATATTTTCACTCTATGGTTGTGACTAAAAAAATTAGTGCGCTTGACCTGCATTACCCGCCAATATTCTGGGCACAGCTCCTTTTTTATAGTGACTAATATCAAATGTTCTCTTTTCCACCCCACAAACCCCGTCCGCATCCATGGTGGGTGGCCGCGCCGGTATGCTGGTACCAATTCGCGGTAGCCACAGAGTTTGAGCGCAAACCACGGCAATCACACCTCTCAAGCAACGCGCCACAAACGTCCTGCCCGCGAGCGCGCAAGCAGCACGGCGCGGACACCCGCCGCGCTCGCCCAACACGCTTGCGCAAAAGGAAACCCGCTTAAGATGCCACGCATAGCACCAAGCCATAAAGGAGCCAACTGCCATGACCTCCAGCGAATCCACCACCCCGCTCGAAGGCGGCTGCACCTGCCGGGCTGTGCGCTACCGCATGACGTCCAGGCCCCTGTTCGTGCATTGCTGCCACTGCAGCTGGTGCCAGCGGGAAACCGGGACCGCGTTCGCGCTGAACGCGATGATTGAAGCGGATCGCGTCCAGTTGTTGCGGGGAGAAGTTGAAATCATCAACACGCCCACCAACAGCGGCAAAGGACAACAGATTGCGCGCTGCCCGACCTGCAAAGTGGCCGTCTGGAGCAACTACGCGGGTGCGGGTGATGCGGTGCGCTTCGTTCGGGTCGGCACGCTGGACGAGCCCGGCCAACTGCCGCCGGACATTCACATCTTCACGTCCACCAAACTGCCGTGGGTGGTTCTTCCACCAGATGCACCGGCCGTGGCGGAATATTACAAAGCGTCAGAAATGTGGCCCGACGACAGCCTGAAGCGCCGCGCGGCGCTGATGAAGCCGAAGTAGCGAAACTCAACAGCGAATTACTGCCGCACCACGTCCGCGCCCTGCGGCGGCTTGAACTGGAAGCTGGCGGCGTCCAGCGACACATTGGACTGAAAGGCAGCAAACGTCATGCTCGACTTCTGGCCAAAGCTGTCCAGAATGTCCAGCGAAGCCAGTTGCCCGGCGCGAAAGCCGATACGCACATTTTGCAGCTGGCCGTCCTTGGCTTTGGGCGTGGCCAGCACCCATTCCAGACCATCTTTATCGGGTGCAGCGGTCAGGGTGAAATCTGCTTTCAACGCACTGATGTCGGCCGCAGAAGCAATCAACGCGGCGGGGGTAGAACCCAGCACATCAGCCTGCTTGCGCGCCGTGACCTGATTCAGATCCACGTCATACAGCCAAAGGGTTTGCCCATCGGCGACGATGGTTTGCTCGAACGGCTTTTTGTAGATGAACTTGAAGCGGCTGGGCCGCGAAAACTCGAATGTCCCGATGGATGTTTTGGTTCTTGCGGTCTGGCCTTCTTTGGCGGGCGGTGTGACCACCTGGGTGAAGTCGGCACGGCCTGTTTTAGCCGTTTTTACGAAAAGTTCAAGGCTTTCCAGGCCTCCAGCCCTCGCCAGGCCTGCGCAAGCAGCTATACAAATAATAGCAAAATGTTTCATTCAACACCTTATTCAGCCCGGGCCGGTACCAGGATTTCGCGCTGGCCGCTGCCACTCATGGCGCTGACCAGCCCGGCTTTTTCCATGTCTTCCACCAACCGCGCCGCGCGGTTGTAGCCAATCTTCAGGTGGCGCTGCACCAGCGAAATACTGGCACGGCGGTTCTTCAACACCACCTCCACGGCCTGGTCATACATCGGGTCTTTTTCGCCACCGCCGTTGCCGCCAACGCTGCCATCGCCCAGCAAATCACCCTCACCATCGATCGTGCCGCCTTCGAGCACACCTTCGATGTAGTTCGGCTCACCTTGCGACTTCAGATACCCTACAACGCGGTGAACCTCTTCGTCGCTGACAAAGGCGCCATGGACGCGCACCGGCAGGCCGGTGCCGCTGGGCATGTACAGCATGTCACCCATGCCCAGCAAGGCCTCCGCGCCCATCTGGTCAAGAATGGTGCGGCTGTCGATCTTGCTGCTCACCTGGAACGCGATGCGGGTGGGAATGTTGGCCTTGATCAGGCCGGTGATCACGTCCACGCTGGGCCGTTGCGTAGCCAGAATCAGGTGAATACCGGCGGCACGGGCCTTCTGTGCCAGGCGGGCAATGAGTTCTTCGATCTTCTTGCCCACCACCATCATCAGGTCGGCCAGCTCGTCGATCACCACCACGATGTGCGGCAGGCGGTCCAGCGGCTCAGGCGCTTCGGGGGTCAGACTGAACGGGTTGTAGACAAACTCGCCACGGGCTTTGGCCTCATCGATCTTGGTGTTGTAGCCACCCAGATTACGCACACCCATCTTGCTCATCAGTTTGTAGCGGCGCTCCATCTCGGCTACACACCAGGTCAGGCCGTGCGCGGCCTGGCGCATGTCGGTGACGACGGGGGCCAGCAGGTGCGGAATGCCTTCGTAGACCGACATTTCCAGCATCTTGGGGTCGATCATCAGCAGGCGCACATCGCGCGCCTCGGCTTTGTACAACAGGCTCAAAATCATCGCGTTGATACCCACCGACTTGCCCGAGCCGGTGGTGCCGGCCACCAGCACGTGCGGCATCTTGGCCAGATCGGCCACGATGGGATTGCCGACGATATCCTTGCCCAGGCCCATCGTCAGCATCGACTTGGCTTCGTTGTACACCTGCGAGCCCAGAATTTCAGACAGCTTGATGGACTGGCGCTTGGCATTGGGCAACTCCAGCGCCATGTAGTTCTTGCCGGGGATAGTCTCGACCACACGGATGGACACCAGGCTCAAACTGCGTGCCAGGTCTTTCGCCAGGCCCACAATTTGCGAGCCCTTCACACCCGTCGCAGGTTCGATTTCATAGCGCGTGATCACCGGGCCCGGTTGCGCCAGTACGACGCGCACTTCCACGCCAAAGTCCTTGAGCCGTTTCTCGATCATGCGGCTGGTCATTTCCAGCGTTTCCGGGGCCACGGTTTCCTGCCGCACCTGCGCGCCATCCAGTAGATCAACCTGCGGCAGCTTGCTGTCGGGCAGCTCCATGAACAGGGGTTTCTGGCGCTCCTTGATGACGCGATCACTCTTGGGCACGTCCACCATCACCGGCTCAATCATCACCGGCATGGGGTGATGCTCTTCTATCTCGATGCGCTCTTCAAAAACCACCTCTTCGCGTTCGCGGGCGGCTTGTTGACCAAAGGCTTTATCCTGAGCAATCTCGCGCTTTTCGCGGCGGGACTCAATCAACCCCAGCAGCCACGAGCCCAGCCGCTCTGCCACGTGTCCCCAGGAGAAGCGGAATACGACGGCCGCACCCAATACGCCCAGCGCAATGGCAATCAGGCCCGAACCCGCGAAACCCAGCCACTTCACACTGAGAGGGCCCACCAGATAACCCAGCACACCGCCCACATGGCCCGGCAGACGGGGTTCCAGGCTGTACAAACGGGACCATTCCAGCGCCGTGCTGGCACACAACAGCACCGCCAAACCCAGCCAAAATGCGGCGCGGCTAGCCGTCCAGCGTGCAAGGCGGGAGTCATCATGGAGATGTTGCGATGATTGCGCCGGGGATGCAATCAATTCGCGGGACCGCATCCAGCGGGCCAGCGCCGTCAACCAGGCCCGGACACCCGCCGCGAAACACCACCAGACTGAAAATCCCAGCAGGTAATAGCTGCCATCGGCCAGCCAGGCACCAAGACGGCCCGCGCGGTTGTGAACCAGCGCACTGGCACCCGATGTGGACCAGGCGGGGTCCTGCGCAGAATAGCTGAGCATGGCCAGCAACCAGAACGCCAACGCAACAAAACCTGCCAGCAACGCCAGCTCATTGGCAAAGCGACTCCCCGCCGAGCGTTCAGACGGGGCTGCAGTTCGGGTGGAATTGAGGGTATTGAGTGAGTAAGTCATGGGGCTATACAAGTTCCCCAAGCTTACCCCAAGAGGACGGCCCTATCAGCGGGGTACCTTGCGGCGATCCTTGACCAGGATTGCGCCATTTTCGAGGGTTTCGATGAAGCCCTGTTCTTCAAAATCCTTCATCACGCGACTGACCATTTCGCGCGATGCACCCACCATCTTGGCAATGTCCTGGCGGGAAATCTTTTCGCGAATGATCATCTGGTTGCGATCATCCAGCGCAGCGTATTCCAGCAGCACATTCGCCACCCGGCCATACACACCCATCAGCGCCAGCGACCCGATCTTGCGGTCAGCGTTACGCAAACGCTTCACCAGACCGTTCATCACGGCAAAAGCCATGGGCGTATTTTCAGCGAGGCATCGGGTGAACGCCTCACGGCCCAGCACCAACACGTCGGTCTGGACTTCCGCCTCCACATTGGCTGAATGCGGCTCGTTGTCGATAAGGCTCATTTCGCCAATGTAGTCGCCGGGCTGCAGCGACGCCAGAATGACTTCCCGCGCCTTGTTGTCCGTCATCAACACCCGTGCCTTGCCAGACAGAATGATAGACAAGGCATTTGATTTGGATCCTTGCTCAACAATCATCTCGCCTCGTTTGAAACGCTGCTTGGCCACCGCTCCAGCCAGAGTTTCGGCTTGCGCCGACGTCATCATGGCAAATAGCGGTACCCGCCGTATCAAATCGAGATTGGTCAACATCGACATTCATCGCCCCTTCGTGTGGTCTTATTTAAGTTCTTACAATCGAAGTTCTTGCCCCCAAACTTTAACCGAAAGCTGGCGCACGCCTGCCAGATGCGCGAAATGGCGTGAATTTCACGCCACGCTTCAATTCAAACAAACCATGTCAACCGCCAAACACGCCAAAGTCCTGATCCTGGGCTCGGGACCCGCCGGCTACACCGCTGCGGTGTATGCAGCCCGCGCCAACCTCAACCCGGTGCTGATCACCGGCATCGCCCAGGGCGGCCAGCTCATGACCACCACCGAGGTGGACAACTGGCCCGCTGATGTCGATGGCGTGCAGGGGCCCGATTTGATGCAGCGCTTTCTGGCCCATGCCGAACGCTTCAAGACCGAGATCATCTTTGACCACATCAACGCCGTGGATCTGGGCAAACGCCCCTTCACGCTGACCGGTGACAGTGGTACCTACACCTGCGATTCCCTGATCATCGCCACCGGCGCCTCTGCCAAATACCTCGGTTTGCCTTCCGAGACCGCCTTCATGGGCCGCGGGGTGTCGGGATGCGCTACCTGTGACGGTTTCTTCTACCGCGATCAGGTCTGCTGTGTGGTCGGAGGGGGTAACACGGCGGTGGAAGAGGCGCTGTACCTGTCCAACATCGCCAGCAAGGTGTATCTGGTGCACCGCCGGGACAAGTTCAAGGCCGAGGCCATCCTGATTGACAAGCTGATGGACAAGGTCAAGGCCGGCAAGATTGAGCTCAAGACCTTCCAGACCCTGGACGAAGTACTGGGCGACGCCAGTGGCGTCACTGGTATCCGGCTCAAGAGCACGGTGGATGGCTCCACACAGGACCTGACGCTCAAGGGCTGTTTCATTGCCATTGGGCATGCGCCCAATACCGACATCTTCCAGGGTCAGCTGGAGATGGCCGGCGGTTATCTCGTCACGCAGTCGGGCAACAAGGGCATGGCCACACAGACCAGTGTGCCGGGCGTGTTTGCCGCCGGCGATGTGCAGGATCACATCTACCGTCAGGCCATTACCAGTGCGGGAACGGGCTGTATGGCCGCGCTCGATGCTCAGCGGTTTTTGGAGCAGTAAGGGCGCTGACCCGGTCTCCCCCAAAAATCCCTTATAATCCAAGGCTTTGCCAAATCTGGCCCTTAAGGGCTATATGAGGCATATGGGTTACCGCCACCCTTCTCAATTGGCGAGGTGAGGCCGGAGCGAGATCTGCGTCTTTTGAATCAAAAGACGTTTTGGTCGCCAGTAACGGCCGTTTAAAAAGTATCGGAGTGTCCACATGGCACGCGTATGTGAAGTCACGGGCAAAGGCCCCATGGTGGGAAACAATGTTTCCCACGCCAACAACAAAACCAAGCGCCGGTTCCTGCCGAACCTGCAATACCGCCGTTTCTGGGTTGAGACCGAGAACCGCTGGGTCCGCCTGCGGATTTCCAATGCCGGCTTGCGCCTGATCGACAAGAACGGTATCGACTCTGTGCTCGCCGATCTGCGCGCACGTGGCCAGGCATAAGGAGCACTACCATGGCAACCAAAGGCGGACGCGAAAAAATCAAGCTGGAATCCACAGCAGGCACTGGTCATTTCTACACGACCAGCAAGAACAAGAAGACCATGCCCGAGAAAATGCTGATCAAGAAATTTGATCCAAAAGCACGCAAGCATGTGGACTACAAAGAAATCAAACTGAAGTAATCCAGCTTCGGATTTCACCAGTAAAAAAGCCCGGTCAAGCCGGGCTTTTTTACATTTGGGGCTTTTACAAGCCCCGTTGAATAGTCGCTATCAAGCCCGCGCAGCCCGCAGCTTCATGGAGAACTCCTGCAGAGCGGCCACGCCACTCTCTTCGGCGCGGTGACACCAAGCCTGTAAATCGGCAGCCAGTTGCTCACGCGAATGCGAGGTGTTGAGCCAGACCTGACGCAACTCTTCGCGCATGACGACCATCTTGTCCAGAACCGGTGATGCGGCACGGGCCTGGGCGAGCTGCGGAACAGCGGCGGCCGGCACCTTGTCGATATCGCGATGCAGCCAGCGCCCGGCAGCCTTGATAACCGCTGCATCAGCACTACGAGCCTTCATGGCTTCAAACTCGGCCTTCGCAGCCAGGCGCATGCCGTTGGCATAGCCCGCCATGATTTCATAGCGGTTTGCGATCAGTGCTTCCAGCGTTTTCTCGTCGGCCACAGGCCGGACTTCGCCATAAGCACACTTGGGTGGCGTCTTCTTGACTTTGGCCAGACCAACCATCTGCATCAGGCTGATATACATCCAGCCAATGTCAAACTCATAAGGCTTGACCGACAGTTTGGCCGATGTCGGGTAGGTGTGATGGTTGTTATGCAACTCTTCTCCACCGATGATGATGCCCCAAGGCGACACGTTGGTGCTGGCATCCGGCGCTTCAAAGTTGCGATAACCCCAGAAATGGGCCGCACCATTGATGATGCCGGCCGCGGTAATGGGAATCCAGGCCATTTGCAAAGCCCAAACGGCCAGACCAGCGGCACCAAACAGGGCCAGATCGATGATCATCATCAGGCCAACGCCCTGCCATGAGTAACGGGTGTACAGATTGCGCTCAATCCAGTCGTCCGGCGTACCGTGGCCATAACGCGCCAGGGTTTCCTTGTTTTTTGACTCGGCGCGATACAGCTCCGCACCTTCAAACAGCACTTTCTTAATGCCGTATACATGTGGGCTGTGGGGGTCTTCAGCCTGCTCGCACTTGGCGTGGTGTTTACGGTGAATGGCGGCCCATTCCTTGGTAACCTGGCCGGTAGTCAACCACAGCCAAAGGCGGAAAAAGTGGGAAGCAATGGGATGCAGATCCAGCGCCCGATGGGCCTGGTGACGGTGCAGAAACACGGTGACACTGACAATCGTGACGTGCGTCATGGCCAGAGCGAATAGAACGATCTGCCACCAGGCGATATTCCACAGGCCGTGTCCAAACCATTCGATCGCAGCGTTCAGCACAGCCCAGTCGGGTAATAACATATTCGGTAACTCTCTCAACGAGGTTTAGTAATTAGAGCAGTCAAGCAAGGCAGGATGCCGCGCCATCAATATTCAATTTTAGGGCTTTTGGTTCGCACTGACTACTGATTTAGATCAAGTGCACCAAAAACATCGTAAATTTCAATAAAAGACTACTTCTTCTGCCAAATAGCAGCAAAAAAACCATCGGTATCATGCCGATGCGGCCACAGACGCAGGTACTTCAGCCCATTTTCACCACCGCTGCACAGTTTTGAAGCGTCTGCTACCTTCAGATGGGTCAGCACATCGCCCACATCAAGTGGGGTGAACTCACTATTCGCAGCGGTAAAAGCGTCCGCGATGGCTTCGTTTTCGGCCGGCAACACGCTGCAGGTGGCGTACACCAATCGGCCGCCCGATTTCAATAGTTTGGACGCACTTTGCAATATAGCCGCCTGCTTGACGGTCATTTCCTCAACACTTTTCAGGGATTGGCGCCATTTCAGGTCCGGGTTACGCCGCAGCGTGCCCAGGCCCGAGCACGGTGCGTCCACCAAAACACGGTCGATCTTGCCACTCAGGCGTTTGACGCGGTCATCCCGCTCGTGGGCAATGGCCGCCGGGTGCACGTTGGACAGGCCACTGCGGGCCAGCCGGGGTTTGAGCGCATCCAGCCGGTGGCCGGAGGTGTCAAACGCATACAGGCGTCCGGTGTTTCGCATGCCGGCACCAATGGCCAGCGTCTTGCCACCCGCACCGGCGCAAAAATCAACCACCATTTCGCCCCGGTGAGCATCCAGCAGCAAGGCCAGCAACTGCGAGCCTTCATCCTGCACTTCTATCGCGCCACGGGCAAAAACCTCGACCTTGGTGAGCGCAGGCTTGGTGTCCAGCCGCAGCCCCCACGGCGAATACGGAGTGGGCACTGACTTGATGCCCACCTTGGCCAGCTCGTTTTGCACGTCCGCACGCTTGTCGTTCAGCGCGTTGACGCGCAGGTCGAGCCCGGCGCCGTGGTTCAGGCTGTCCACCAGCGGCCAGAATTCGTCCTTGAGCTGCTCGCGCAGCGGCTGCACCAGCCACTCCGGCAGGTTGTGGCGGTGGCGCTCCATCAGGTCTTCCACCTTGATCTTGTCGCACTGGTCCAGCCAATTTTTCTCGTGATCGGTCAACGCGCTTTTGAGGAAATCACGCGGGCCGTAAAACCCCAGAATCGCCAGCCGGCGCTCTTTGGGGCCGCTGCCCGACGGGGCGAAGTGGTCAAACAGCAGTTTCTTGCGCAGGACGGTGTAAACGGTTTCGGCCAGTGTGGCGCGCTCGCGCGGGCCCAGACCCTTGTTGTCGCGGAAAAAACGCGACACCACGGAGTCGGCGGGATGTTCGAACTGGAGGGTGAGCCGGACGAGTTCGGAACAGGCGTCAAGCAAGGCTTTAGGATGCATAGCCAAGGATTGTCCCATGACCAACGAAATACTCCCGCCCCTGATTGAGACCCCGCCGGGTCTGTACCGCCACTACAAGGGCAACCTCTACGAGGTGGTCGGCACCGTGCGCCACAGCGAAACGCTGGAACCGATGACGCTGTACCGCGCGCTGTATGGTCAGCAAGGCCTGTGGGTGCGGCCCGCCACGATGTTTGGTGAGGAGGTGGTGATTGACGGCGTGCGGCAGCTGCGTTTTACGCCAGCGGACCTGAAAACAGCCTGATTTAGGGACAAAATCGGCCTCTAGCCCTTTTTGAATATGCGTGAGCAGCTATTATTTTTGTAGCAAATGCGCAATCGCACGCGGGTAAATGACGTGCTCCTGCGTGAGCACTCGGGCCGCCAGCGTGGCGGCAGTGTCACCCGGCAGCACCGGCACCACGGCTTGCGCCAAGATGGGGCCGTGGTCCAGCTCGGCTGTGACCTGGTGCACCGTGACCCCTGCCACCTTGCAGCCTGCATCCAGCGCGCGCTGGTGCGTGTGCAGGCCGGGAAAAGCCGGTAGCAGTGACGGGTGGATGTTCAGCAATCGCCCCTCAAAGCGGCTGGTGAAGCCCGGCGTCAGGATACGCATGAAACCGGCCAGCACCACCAGAGCGGGCTCGCCCGGCTCGTCATAACGGTCAATGGCTTGAGCCAGTGCATCGTCAAACGCCTCACGGGACGCAAAAACCTTATGGTCCAGCACGTCGGTCGCGATGCCCTGCTCCCGCGCAAACGCCAGCCCGCCAGCCGTCGCCTTGTTGCTGATGACGGCGGCCACGCGGGCGCCATATTTCTGGTTCCATCCCTCGCGCTGGTCGGTTTTGACGATGGCCGCCATGTTGGAGCCGCCGCCAGAGATCAAAATGACGATGTTTTTCATACCGGCCTGAATTATGACCTTGACCCCTGTTGAAGCCCGCGTGCTGGGCACCCTGATGGAGAAGGCGCGCACCGTTCCGGACAGCTATCCGCTGAGCCTCAATTCGCTGCTGCTGGGCTGCAACCAGAAAACCAGCCGCGAGCCCCTGATGGAGCTGGACGAAGCGCAGGTGGCCACCGCGCTGGATTCGCTGAAGTCCGCCGGTCTGGTGCGTGAAAGCAGCGGCGGGCGCACCACGCGCTACGAACACAACTTCCAGCGCGGCGTCGGCGTGTTTGAGCAGGCCGCCGTGCTGCTGGGGTTGCTGATGCTGCGCGGGCCGCAAACCGCTGGCGAGCTGCGGCTCAATGCCGAGCGCTGGTACAAATTTGCTGACATCTCGTCCGTAGAGGGCTTTCTGGACGAATTGCTGGAGCGAAGCGACGAGAAAGGCGGCCCGCTGGTGGTCAAACTGGCCCGCACGCCCGGCACCCGGGAGCAACGCTGGGCGCACCTGCTGTGCGGCCCTCTGGACGCGGCTGCCATGAACGCAGCCAGCGATCCCGGTGGCACAGGCTCCGGCAACCACCTGGCGCGCATCGAGCGGCTGGAGGCGGAGGTGGCGCAACTGAGCGACACCGTCCAGAAGTTGTGCTCCGAACTCGGCTTGTCACCACCTGGACAGCCATAATCGAACGACCGTGCTAAAAACGCAAACTGTCTGTCTGGAGACCCGATATGGATTTGGCATTTACCCCTGAAGAGCAGAAATTTCGCGAAGACATCCGCGCCTGGGTGCAGGCGAACCTGCCTACCGATATTTCCCACAAGGTACACAACTCGCTGCACCTGAGCCGTGACGACATGCAGCGCTGGGCCAGGATTCTGGGCAAAAAGGGCTGGCTGGGCCATGCCTGGCCCAAGCAATTTGGCGGCCCGGGCTGGAATTCGGTGCAAAAGCATTTGTTTGAAGAAGAATGCGCGCTGGCCGGTGCGCCGCGCGTGGTGCCTTTTGGGCCGGTGATGGTGGCCCCCGTCATCATGACCTTTGGCAGCCCCGAGCAGCAGGCCCGCTTTTTGCCGGGCATTGGCAGCGGTGAGGTCTGGTGGAGCCAGGGTTACAGCGAGCCGGGTTCGGGCTCCGATCTGGCGTCTGTCAAAACCAAGGCTGAGCGGCAAGGCAACACGTATCTGGTGAACGGCCAGAAGACCTGGACCACACTGGGCCAATACGGCGAATGGATTTTTTGTCTGGTTCGCACCAGCAATGAGGGCAAGCCGCAAACCGGCATCAGCTTCTTGCTGATCGACATGAAATCACCCGGTGTCACGGTGCGACCCATTGTGCTGCTGGACGGCGGCGCCGAGGTCAACGAGGTCTGGTTTGACAATGTGGTGGTACCCGCAGAAAACCTGATTGGCGAAGAAAACAAGGGCTGGACCTATGCCAAACACCTGCTGAGCCACGAGCGCACCAACATCGCCGATGTGAACCGCGCCAAGCGCGAACTGGAGCGTCTCAAGCGCATCGCCAAACTGGAAGGCGTGTATGCCGACACCCGTTTTCGCGACGAAATCGCCAAACTGGAAGTGGATGTGGTGGCGCTGGAGATGATGGTGCTGCGTGTGCTGGCCGCCGAGAAATCCGGCAAGCAGTCACTCGACGTGGCCGGCCTGCTGAAGATTCGCGGCAGCGAAATCCAGCAACGCTACACCGAGCTGATGATGCTGGCCGCCGGTCCCTACGCCGTGCCCCTGATTCGCGAAGCGATGGAGGCTGGCTGGCAAGGCGATCATGTGGGCGCGGCCCACTGCGCACCGCTGGCTTCCACCTATTTCAACATGCGTAAAACCACGATTTACGGTGGTTCTAACGAAGTGCAGCGCAACATCGTCGCGCAAACCGTACTGGGGTAACAACATGGATTTCGATTTTTCAGACGACCAGGAACAGCTTCGCGACGCGGTGCGCAAATGGGTGGACAAGGGCTACGCCTTTGAGCGCCGCCGCACAATCGAACAGGCAGGTGGCTTTTCGCGTGAGGCGTACGCCGAGCTGGCCGAGCTGGGCCTGTGTGGCCTGTACGTGCCCGACAACCAGGGCGGTATGGGCATGGGCCCGGTCGAGGGCATGGTGGTGATGGAAGAGCTGGGCCGCGGTATTGTGCTGGAGCCGCTGGCGCAAACACTGATCGCGGGCGCCGTGCTGTCAGGCTACGCGAGCGATGCCGTCAAGGCATCATGGCTGCCCCGCATCGTGGGCGGTGAGGCGCTGGTTGTGCTCGCCCATCAGGAACGGGCGGCGCGTTACCGTTTGGATATTTGTGATGCAAAAGCGAATCCAGCCCCCACCGGATGGGCGCTGACAGCTATCAAAAGTGTAGTGCCGGCGGGTGACATGGCAGATGCTTTTCTGGTGCCCGCCATTGCGGATGGAAAACTGGCCCTGTTCCTGGTGGAGCGCACGGCCAGCGGTGTCAGCACGCGCGGCTATGGCACGCAAGACGGCGGCCGGGCCGCAGATGTCACGTTTCAAAACGCACCGGCCACGCTGGTCACGCTGGACGGATTGACGGCGCTGGAACACGCGGTAGACGTCGGCATTGCTGCCACTTGTGCCGAGGCCGTGGGCGCGATGGACAAAACGCTGTCCATCACCACCGAATACCTGAACACCCGCAAACAGTTTGGCGTGACCATCAGCAGCTTTCAGGCCCTTCGTCACCGGGTAGCCGACATGAAGATGCAGCTGGAGCTGGCCCGTTCGATGAGTTATTACGCCTCACTCAAGCTCAACGCACCCGCCAAAGAGCGGCGTGCCGCGATGGCTCGTGCCAAGTATCAGCTAGGTACTTCCATGCGGTTTGTGGGACAGCAGGCGGTGCAACTGCATGGTGGCATCGGTGTGACGGACGAATACATCGTCAGCCATTACTTCAAGCGCTTGACGCAAATGGAATTGACGTTTGGCGACACGCTGCACCACCTGGGAGAAGTCTCATCCCGCATGCAGGACACGGCGGGCGTTTTCGCCTGATCAGGCTACCTGACGCGCATCAGCGCTGGACATGATGCGATCCAGTGCACGAGCCACCACCGGGCTTTGGTCAATCAACTGAAGGCGCCCCAGCCGCAGCATGGATGCGACCTCGCGCTCCGAGCGGACAAACGCGTCAAATCCGTCACGATTGGTGAACAGCAGGCGCGTGCGCATGGGGCTGATCCAGCTCAGGCGGCAACGGTGCTGTTTGCCGGCTTCATTCACATGGTCGAACCAGGCACCCCGGTTGAAAGTCTGCGCCATGGCATCAAATTCATCAGCCCGCCCGGCCAGATGGCGTTCGCGTCGCTGGTCCAGCACCTTCAGCGCCGCGTGACTGGAGTTGCCCTCCAGCACACCTGACACTGAATCAGCCTGCCCGATTTTGGTCATGCGGATCGCCAGCGTGTGCGTAGCTATCAGCCGCTTCGTGAATCTGGCGCGCTCTTCGCCTGTCCAGTCAATCGCATCCAGACCGGCGTTGAGATGGCGCACCAGGTCAGGCAGTATCTGCACCAGCTGGCGACGTTCTTCGGCATTGACCTTGGCTTGGGTGGACCAGATCAGATGGTCCAGCATCTTGAGCTCATACTCCCATTGCCCGCTACCTTCGCCCACCTGCAGCCAGGCATGCGCCATCACATGACACCAGGGCCCGGTGAGGAAAGGAGCCAGAAAGCTGGCCAGAGGCCGGTCCGGGGACAGCGATGCAATACGTTCACTGATCACGTCATCGGCATGACGGAACGCCAGGTCCAGCGCCTCGTCTGACTGCTCACGGGCTGCAGCCGGTTCAATCTGCCGCTGGGCCTGCTGTTCAGTCTCGAACAGGAATTCGCTGAATTCCATCAGGAGTTCGCTGAACAGCGTCAGGTCATCCTCAAACTCGGTCAATATCCGTTTGACCGTGGTTTCAATGCGCACGTACAGTGGGTCCTGTTCGCCCCGTTCCGGTGCCCAGGCAATCGATGCCAGCGCAAGGGAGTCCACCAATTTTCGGGCTGGGTGATCGGAAGACAGGAAAAAATCGCGATCAATCATCGCGGCTTTCAGTACCGGTATCTGCAAACGGCCAATGACCACCTTCATTTGCATGGGAATGGTCTGATCGGCAAAGACGAAGTCAAACACCTCGGCCAGCGTGTCCACCGTTCCCCGGTCCAGCTCGGGGGCTCCACGGACCACATCGCGCTGCTGCAGTTGTCGCAGGACATTGTGCTGGCTGAGATCCTGCCCTTGCACCAGTGAAGAGGAAGAAGGCCCCCTACCGGGCCGTAACTGCAATTGCCCGAGGTAACCCATCAGGTCCGGATCGGCCGCATGGTACGCGGGCTGGGTGTGTTGTTCCTGCAGATCCGCCGCTCGCGAAGCTGAAAAACCGACTTTGCGGAGAAATTGTCGGGCTTGTGATGCCATGCTGCGCCCGGATGCCACCAGGTCACCCCAGCCGGAGCGATGACTTCCCGAGTCCAGATCAGCATAACTTGAGGTGCCGGACGCCGCCAGTTCACATGCCCCCGACAACGGTGCCGGTGCAGAATCGGGCGACGCCGTCAGCGGCGCGCTGACTGAATCGGCCGACTGTGGGCTCCGCTGGCGGTTAGCCGGCTGGGGCGTGATGCCGGCCTGGCTGAGTGTTGCGGTCAAGTCGGCGAAAAGGGGCGCCAGATCCATGCTGTGAAAGGGATCAAGAGCAAGCATCACATCTTCGGTGGCCTGCTCGTCAAAGCCGCTCTTCTCCAGCGCCTGCATGAATGCCCGCACAAACACCAGCGGGCGAAACGGGTTGTGCTGGGAAGCCGACGACTCGGAACCGAACAAAACCTTCAGCCGCAGGATCAGCGGATCCAGTTGCGCTTCGTAGTGAGCGTTGAAGCGCTGGGAAACCCGATCCAGCAGCAGAATGCGCTCCACTTCAGCAATGTCAATCAAACTCAGCGACATGCCGTCCAGCCCTTCAGCCAGATCCGCCCGCCCAACGTGTATGTCAACAGGCTCGGGGAGGGCAACACCCAGTTCCGCGTCCATCGATTCCTGAAGGGCATGCTGATAATGGCGATTAAAGAGTGTCGCCTGCTGGTCCAGCAACATGGCGGCTGCACGCCAGTTGTGGGCCTGCTTCACGTGAGGTCTGGAGTCAGCCAGGTCCAGCAGATAGGCACGTACGCGCTTGAGTTGATCGACCTCACGGTCCGCGCAATAACCGAGTGTCTTGCGAACCAGAATACGCGCGTATCGACGCGCCTGCCCATGAGAATCCAGACTGGATCTACCGGAGGATAACGAACGAACTACCATGCCATCAGAGCCTGAAATCCCAGAAAAATTGGACCATTCGGTGCTGGGGCGTCACGGTCGAATCACAGCCTGTCCGCAGATGCAAAGCTGGCTAACGAGGACGCACGATCAGTACCTCCAATTTAGTCCAAAGATGTCCTTCATGCCGGCTGCCGGGTCGTGAGAATTTGTAATACTTGTGATGGGCGGGATACATCGACCGCCTGACCAGCGCCAGAGCAATCCCTCAGGCCATCAAGCGGGACGATTTGGGCAGATGCGTCATTAAAAACTCCATCTGATCCGCCAGGATGCGCCGGTTACGCAGGATGAAGTCTTCCCAGAGGCTGGGCACATAGGGCGTGTATAAAAGCGGCATGTGTGCCTGCTCCGGAGTGCGGCTGCTCTTGCGGTGATTGCAGGGACGGCACGCCGTGACCACGTTCATCCAGTTGTCGATCCCGTTTTGCGCAAACGGAATAATGTGCTCACGGGTCAGGTCCTGCTCATGGAAATGGTCACCACAGTAAGCGCAGATGTTGCGGTCACGGGCGAAGAGCTTGCCATTGGTCAGGCCCGGTTTGAGATTGAAGGGATTGATGTTGGGCACACCGCGCGTGCCAATAATGCTGTTGACCGTGATGATGGACTGCTCACCGGTGATGGCGTTGTGCCCGCCATGAAACACGGCAACTTCCCCACCTGACTCCCAGCGCACCTCGCCCGAGGCGTAATGAATCACCGCCTGCTCAAGCGAAATCCACGATTGGGGCAACCCCTGGGCTGACAACTTCAAGACCTTCAAAACACGCCTCCTGGAACAGTTAAAAGAACCGGTGACACGGAATGCTCATCTCTACGACACGAGAGCCGACTGGGTCTGCTCTCATGCTGAGACACAATATACCCTGTTTTTGTGACACTCGGGCTTCAAGTGCTTTATGTGAAAGCGCAGCCTGCTATCAAAAAGATAACAACTCCATGAAGGTCTTTCGCGGCTTCAACCATCCCGGGATTGCACCTGCCTGTGCGCTGACGATCGGTAACTTTGACGGCGTGCACCGGGGTCACCAGGCCATGCTGGCCCTGCTCAACAGTGAAGCGCAACAGCGCGGTGTGAATGGCTGTGTGCTGACATTCGAGCCCCACCCACGCGACTACTTTGCCGCAGTGGCCAGAAAGCCTGATCTCGCCCCTGCACGTGTCGGCACGCTGCGCGACAAGCTCGCCGATCTGGCGAACTGTGGTGTGGACCAGACCGTGGTGCTACCGTTCAATGCGGCACTGGCTTCGCGCTCACCCCAGGCATTCGTCAGCGATGTGCTGGTCAATGGGCTGGGTGCGCGTTATGTGCTGGTGGGTGACGATTTCCGCTTTGGCGCCAAACGCGCGGGAGACTATGCCTTGCTGGACGCTGCTGGCGACGCGCAAGGCTTTGATGTGGCCCGCATGAACAGCTATGAAGTGCATGGCCTGCGGGTGTCCAGCTCAGCCGTTCGGGCAGCCCTGCTTGAGGGCCGCATGCAGGACGCAGCACGTCTGTTGGGCAGACCCTATTGCATTTCGGGCCACGTGGTACATGGCCGCAAGCTGGGTCGCGAACTCGGTTTCAAGACCTTGAACCTGCGCTTTTCTCACTGGAAGCCAGCCGCCAGTGGCATCTTTGTGGTGCTGGTGCATGGACTTGCCAGCGAACCCGTTCCCGGTGTCGCCAATCTGGGCATACGCCCCTCGCTGGACCCCAACGACGTGAACGGTGGGCGGGTGCTGCTGGAGACCCATTGTCTGCAATGGCCTGCTTCACTGGGCCCGGAAGGAGCGTACGGTAAAATCATCCGCGTGGAACTGCTTCACAAACTGCACGGCGAGCTCAAGTACGACGGTCTGGACGCCCTTCAACAAGGCATAGCCAAGGACTGTGATGACGCACGCGCCTACCTGGCCTCCATGCACGCAGAGACTCACCGCCAGACCACGCGTGACCGAATTTAGGCGGCGAAAGGTTTCGCTGCCTGCGCCACGCTGCCTGGCTACCCCAAACTTTTTCGCCGTCTCCTGAACTTATGCCCAGCCCAGCGCTGGCCTGCAACGAATCTGCTCCCTCACTGGCACCCCTATCGTCATGACCGACAAAACCGATTACCGTGGCACCCTGAACCTGCCGGACACACCTTTTCCCATGCGCGGCGATCTGCCCAAGCGCGAGCCAGGATGGGTGAAAACCTGGAATGAGGAAGGCCTGTACCGCCGCCTGCGCGATAGCCGTGCTGGCGCACCCCTGTTCGTGCTGCACGACGGCCCACCGTATGCCAACGGCAAGCTGCACATCGGCCATGCGCTGAACAAAGTGCTCAAGGACATGATCGTCAAATCCAAGCAGCTCGCGGGCTTTGATGCGCAGTACATCCCCGGCTGGGACTGCCATGGTCTGCCGATCGAAAATGCGATCGAAAAACTGCATGGCCGCAATCTGAGCCGTGACGACATGCAGGCCAAGAGCCGCGCATTTGCCACCGAACAGATTAACCAGCAGCGCGAAGACTTCAAGCGCCTGGGCGTACTGGGTGACTGGGAGCGCCCGTACCGCACCATGGACCCGGCCAATGAAGCCGGCGAAATCCGTGCCTTCAAACGCGTCATCGAACGCGGCTTTGTCTACCGTGGCCTGAAACCCGTGTACTGGTGCTTTGACTGCGGCTCGTCCCTGGCCGAGTTTGAGATCGAGTACGCCGACAAGAAGAGCGACACGCTGGACGTGGCCTTTGAGGCCGCCGACAAGCAGGCGCTGCTGCGGGCCTTCTTCCCCGGCGACCTGGCCAACCACCCGTCTGCGGCGCTGGTGGCGTCGCGGCTGGAGGCCAAGTCCGCTTTCATCGTGATCTGGACCACGACCGCGTGGACCATCCCCGCCAACCAGGCGCTCAACGCCCACCCCGAGCTGACCTACGCCCTGGTGGACACACCGCGTGGCCTGCTGGTGCTGGCCGACACGCTGGTCGAGAAGTGCCTGGAACGCTATGGCACCACCGGTACCGTCATCGCCACCACCAGCGGCAAGCAGCTTGGCGGCCTGAATTTCAAACACCCGCTGCACGACGTGCACCCCGGCTATGCCCGCCTGTCGCCGGTGTACCTGGCCGACTACGTCAGCGACTCCGACGGTACCGGCATCGTGCACTCCGCCCCTGCCTATGGCGTGGACGACTTCAACAGCTGCGTGGCCCATGGCCTGAAGTACGACGACATCCTGAACCCGGTGCAGGGCAACGGCAGCTATGCCGAAGAGTTGCCGCTGTTTGGCGGCCTCAACATCTGGAAAGCCTGCCCCGTCATCCTGACGACGCTGCAAGAGGCCGGTCGCCTGATGGCTACGCAACCCATCGTCCACAGCTACCCGCATTGCTGGCGCCACAAGACGCCGGTGATCTACCGCGCCGCGGCCCAGTGGTTTGTGCGCATGGACGAAGGCCCTGGCGTATTCACCAAGGACAAGGCGCCCAAGACCCTGCGCCAACTGGCACTCGACGCGATCGACCAAACCAGCTTCTACCCCGAGAACGGCAAGACCCGCCTGCGCGACATGATCGCCAACCGGCCCGACTGGTGCATCTCGCGCCAGCGCAGCTGGGGTGTGCCAGTGCCGTTCTTCCTGCACAAGGATTCGGGCGAGTTGCATCCGCGCACCATGGATATCCTGGACCAGGCCGCCGACATCGTCGAAAAAGGCGGCATCGAGGCTTGGAGCCGCGTAACGGTCGAAGAAATCCTGGGAGCAGCAGACGCTCCCAGCTACACCAAGAGCACCGACATTCTGGAAGTGTGGTTTGACTCGGGTTCGACCTTCCAGCACGTGCTGCGTGGTAGCCACAAGGATGCGTATGCACGCCCACCCTTTCACACCAGTGAAGGCCCTGAAGCCGACCTGTACCTCGAAGGCCACGACCAGCACCGCGGCTGGTTCCACAGCTCGCTGCTCTTGGGCTGCGCGCTGTACGACCGTGCGCCTTACCGCGGTCTGTTGACCCACGGTTTTGCCACCGACGGCCAGGGCCGCAAGATGAGCAAGAGCCTGGGCAACACCGTGGACCCGCAAACCGTGACCAGCAAAATGGGTGCGGAAATTGTGCGACTGTGGGTTGCCAGCACCGACTACTCGGGCGACCTGAACATTGACGACAAAATCCTGGCCCGCGTGGTGGACACTTACCGCCGCGTGCGCAACACGCTCAAGTTTTTGCTCGCCAACGTCTCCGACTTTGACCCGGCCAAGGATGCGGTGCCGGCGGACCAGTTGCTGGAGATTGACCGCTACGCGCTAAGCCGTGCGGCGCAACTGCAGGCCGACATCCTGGCGCACTTCAATGTGTACGAGTTCCACCCCGTGGTGTCCAAGTTGCAGGTCTACTGCAGCGAAGACCTGGGCGCGTTCTACCTCGACATTCTGAAAGACCGGCTCTACACCACCGGCGCGAACTCTTTGGCGCGCCGCTCGGCACAAACTGCGCTGTGGCAGATCACCCAGGCCATGCTGCGCTGGATGGCACCGTTCCTGAGCTTCACGGCTGAGGAAGCGTGGAAGTTCGCGGGCAAATCAGAATCCATCTTTCTGGAAAACTATTGCACGTTTGACGCTCCGAATGACACGCTACTGGCCAAATGGTCGCGCATCCGCGAGATCCGCGACGCCGTGAACAAAGATATCGAAGCCCTTGAGGAGCCGGGGCAAGCTTGGCTCTTCGCTTGCAGGCTAACTGCGTTGTTGGTCTTCCGCCGGATGACCGTGAAATGCTGCTGTCGCCTGGGCGACGATCTTCGAAATTCGTGTTCATCATCCTCCGCTGCCAGGTTTGGGGCGGTCCAGCTTGTTCTGCTGCGGTGGCACCTTCCAGCGAAGTGAAATGTGACCGCTGCTGGCACTACCGAACCGATGTAGGCAGTGACCCTGCCCACCCAACGATCTGCAGCCGCTGCACCAGCAACCTCTATGGCGCAGGCGAGAAGCGGGAGTTTGCCTGATGGCCAAATCTTCATCGGGCAGCATGCTGCGCTGGCTGGCGCTGGCGTTCATCATCCTGCTGGTGGACCAGTTCACCAAGGTGTTGATCGTGGGGTACTACCAGCTCCACGACAGCACCTATGTCACCCCGTTTTTCAACGTGGTGCGGGCGCACAACACCGGGGCCGCATTCTCGTTTCTGGCGGGGGCATCGGGCTGGCAGCGCTGGTTCTTCACCGGCGTGGGGCTGGCAGCAGCGGCGCTGATTTTGTGGATGCTCAAGTCTCATCCGGGGCAAAAACTGTTCTCTTTCGCCATGGCCTGCATTCTCGGCGGCGCCATCGGCAACGTAGTGGACCGGTTGATGCATGGCTACGTGGTCGATTTTCTGGACTTCCACTGGCGCAGCATGCATTTCCCCGCTTTCAACGTGGCAGACAGTGCGATTACCATAGGGGCCGCGTGTCTGATCCTGGACGAGCTGCTTCGGGTAAAGCGCGGCAAATAAGCGGAAAAACAAGAGGCGTTCCTTGACCCATCTTCTCAACCTGCTCGCGGCCATTGCTCTTCTGGTCTGGGGCACCCACCTGGTCCGCACGGGCATACTGCGCGTCTTCGGTGCCAACTTGCGCAACATACTGGCCAAAAGTGTGACCAACCGGCTCACCGCGACCATGTCGGGTATTGGTGTGACGGCTCTGGTGCAGTCCAGCACCGCCACGGCCCTGATCGTGGCGTCCTTTGTTGGTCAAGGCCTGATGACCCTGCCCTCGGCTCTGGCTGTCATGCTGGGAGCCGATATTGGCACCAGCCTGATGGCGGTGGTGTTCTCGCGTGACCTGTCGTGGCTATCGCCGCTGTTCATTTTTATCGGCGTGGTGCTGTTCATCGCACGCCAGTCCACCACCGTGGGCCGTGTCGGGCGCATCCTGATTGGTCTGGGGCTGATGCTACTGGCTTTGCGCCTGGTAACCCAATCGGCCAGTGTGCTGACCCAGGCACCCGCTGTGAAGGCTCTGCTGGGTTCGCTCAGTAGCGACCTGCTGCTGGAGATCACCGTAGGCACCATGCTGGCGGTGCTGTCGTATTCCAGCCTGGCCATTGTGCTGCTCACCGCCACGCTGGCCACCACCAACGTCATCCCCATCGACGTGGCCATCGGCCTGGTTCTTGGCGCCAACCTGGGCAGCGGCTTGCTGGCCGTGCTGACCACGCTGAACGCCAATATCGAGACACGCCAGGTTCCAATGGGCAACCTGGTGTTCAAGATCATCGGCATCGCCGTTGCCGCGCCGTTCGTGGGCCTGTGGATCAAGACCATGCGCCCGCTGCTGCCTGAAGACTCCGCGACGCTGGTGGTGATGTATCACCTGACCTTCAACCTGGCTGTAGGTGTCATCTTCATCGGGCTGACGCAGGTCGTGGCGCGCTGGGTCGAAAAATGGCTGCCCAAGCCCGAGAAGAACACTGTCGCGGGCCGCCAGCGTCATCTGGACCCTTCCGCGCTGGCCACACCGTCGCTGGCCATCTCATGCGCAGTGCGTGAATCCATGCATCAGGCCGACGTGGTGGAAACCATGCTCACCGGCATGCTGGGCGTGATCAGGAACAACGACCGCAAGCTCTCCGAAGACCTGCGCAAAATGGACGATACGGTGGACGAGCTGTACTCCGACATCAAGTACTACCTCACCAAGATTTCCCGCGAGGCCCTGAGCGACAACGAAGGCCGCCGCTGGACCGACATCATCAGCTTCACGATCAACATGGAGCAGATCGGCGACATCGTCGAACGCGTGCTGATTGATATCGAAGACAAAAAAATCAACCTGGGCCGCGAGTTTTCAGAAGCCGGCATGGCCGAAATTTGTGACCTGCATAGCCGTCTGGTGGACAACCTGCGACTGGGCATGAGCGTGTTTCTGCACGGCAATGTGCGTGATGCCCAGAGCTCCTGGAAGAAAAATCCCGCTTTCGTGATCTGGAGCGTGAATATGCCGGCACCCACCTGAGCCGGCTCTCGGACAAAACGTTGCAGAGCATTGAAACCAGTTCGCTGCATCTGGATTTGATCAGCGACCTCAAGCGCATCAACTCCCATATCTGCTCCATTGCGTACCCGATTCTGGACTCTGCTGGCGCGCTGGCGCCCAACCGCCTGCGCCAGTCCGTGCTGGAAAAGCACAGCTAATATCCGAGCGCTGCCGCCAGGATCAGCGCAGCCTCGGTGGTGAAGTGCTCTTGCGGCATGCGCGCCAGCACCTCCCGCGGCTCCCACAAACCAAACTGAGCCACTTCGCCATCCTGGTTCACCGGCTCCATGTCCACAGGCACAACGCAGTGGTACCAGTCGATGTGTTCCACGACGTAGCCAGCACCACGGCCATCGGTGGACGGGCGGCGCGTGGTGATGCGTCCGCCGTGTGTGATGGCCTCCAGCGCATCCAGCCGCAGTCCCGCCTCTTCCCACGTTTCACGCGCCAGCGCAGTTTGCAGCGTGTCCGCCGCCGACACCATGCCCCCCATCAGCGTATCCCACATGCCCGGATCATTGGCCTTGCTCATGGCGCGCTGCTGCAACCAGACGCGGCCGTCCGGAGCAAACCCTACCATGTGCACAGCGGCTGTGGTGATGCCCAGCGGCCGCACTGCCGCCCGTTCGATGGTGCCCACCCGATGGCCCTGCTCGTTGTGCACGGCAAGCTGCTCATTGCGCCATGCGCCTCCCAGACCTACCTGTTGCATGGCGGCGGCCACCGCATTCAGACCCAGCGTGACATCGCCATCCAGATGCCATGAGACGCTATCCAGTCGCTCTACTTTTGATAGCTGTCCACGCATATCAGATGAGGGCTGAAGGCTGATTTTGCTTAAAAAATCAGGCTCTACCGATCCAATGCGGGCCACACCGGCAAACAGCGGCACGCGCGGGCGCAACGGCGGCACGTCAGCGCCCGCACGCAGGGCCGCCAGCCAGGCAGCATCCAGCACGTCGGTAAAACGCACCACACTCACAGCGTCAGAATGGTGCAGCCCGTAGTTTTGCGCGCTTCCAGATCGCGATGCGCCTGCTGCACGTCTTCGAGCCTGTAGCGCTGGTCGATTCGGATCGTCACCTTGCCGCTGGTCACGACATCAAACAGATCATCAGCCATGACCTGGGTGCTCTCGCGCGTGGCAATATGGGTGAACAGTGTCTGGCGAGTCACATAAATCGAGCCCTTCGCGCCCAGAATGCCCGGCGCAAAAGGCGGCACGACACCAGAGGCGTTGCCAAAGCTGGCCATCAGGCCGAACGGTGCCAGGCAATCAAGCGACTTGTCCCACGTGTCTTTGCCCACCGAGTCGTAAACCACCTTCACGCCTTTGCCGCCGGTGATTTCTTTCACCCGCGCCAGAAAGTCTTCAGTCGTGTAGTTGATGACATGCGCGGCGCCGTGAGCCTTGGCCAAGGCACATTTGGCGTCCGATCCCGCCGTACCAATGAGCTGCAACCCCATGGCCCTGGCCCACTGGCAGGCAATCAGGCCCACGCCTCCGGCAGCGGCGTGAAACAAAACAAAATCACCGGGCTGCAAACCACCTTGTGGCTGCGTGCGTTTCAGCAAGTACTGCGCGGTCAAGCCCTTGAGCATCATGGCCGCGCCAGTATCAAACGAAATGGCGTCAGGCAGCTTGCATACGCACTTGGCCGGCATCACCCGCAATTCGCAATAACTGCCGGGTGGCTGGCTGGCGTAAGCCGCACGGTCACCCGCCTTGAGGTGGGTGACACCCGAGCCCACGGCCTCCACCACGCCGGAGGCCTCCATGCCCAGTTGCAGCGGCATGGGCAGAGCGTAAACCCCGGAGCGCTGGTAAACGTCAATAAAGTTCAAACCTACCGCCTTGTGACGAATGCGAATCTCGCCTGGGCCAGGCTCACCCACAGTCACATCAACCAGTTGCAGCTCCTCGGGGCCGCCATTGCGTTCGATGCGGATTGCTTTTGCCATATTGATTTCTCCTGTTGTGATGTTGCAGGCTGGCATGGTGCCACGAATCAGAGCTGAATGCCCTGCCGGGGCAAACAGGCGGGTCCTTGTTACAGTCAACCCCATGCAGCAACGCCTGACCCCCGCCACCGCCGCCCTGCTGGTCATTGCGCCGCTTTTTTGGGCTGGTAACGCGATCGTGGGCCGCCTGGCCCAGGGTCTGGTGCCGCCCATCACGCTAAACTTTCTGCGCTGGGTGCTCGCTTTTTTACTGCTACTGCCGTTGGCCTGGCCCGTGCTCCGGCGCAGCAGTGTGCTGTGGCCCCACTGGCGGCGCTATGCCGTGCTGGGCCTGCTGGGCGTGGGCTGCTACAACGCGCTGCAATACCTGGCGCTCAAAACCTCTACACCCATCAACGTGACGCTGGTGGCGTCCAGCACGCCCGTCTTCATGCTGGCCATTGGTCGCATTTTCTTTGGGCAGCCCGTATCAGTGCGGCAGATTAGCGGCGCAGTGCTGTCCATCGCCGGGGTGTTGCTGGTGCTGTGCCGTGGCGAATGGGCGCTGCTGCGGCAACTGCATCTGTTACCTGGCGACGTGTACGTGCTGCTGGCCACGCTGGCCTGGGCTTTTTACAGCTGGCTGGTAAGCAAACCGGCTGATCCCTCTGAAATCCGCGGTGACTGGGCAGCCTTTCTGGCGGCCCAAATGGTCTTCGGCCTGGGTTGGTCCGGCCTGTTTGCCGCAGGCGAGTGGACGATGACCGACACCCACATCACCTGGGGCTGGCCGCTGGCCGCGGCCCTGCTGTATGTAGCGCTGGGCCCGTCCATCCTGGCTTATCGCAGCTACGGACTGGGCGTGCAACGTGTAGGCCCGGCCGTCGCCAGTTTCTTCTCGAACCTCACACCACTATTTGCCGCACTCATGTCGGCCGCCTTTCTGGGGGAACCACCGCAAGGGTTCCACGCGGTAGCATTTGCACTGATTGTGGGCGGGATTGTGGTGTCGTCGCGCAAACCCTGATCCGTCGCCCGGTTGCCGGGCTTACGTTAACCCGGTGACACCTCCATTTAATTTTCCGTTAATCTTGAGCGGATATACCCTCCGGGGGGCATCATTGGCGAAATAAACGGGGCAAACGAATGGCATCAGTCCATATGGGGGGAGTTGGCAGTGGCTCAGCCTGTCGCTTTCGACGGGCGGCTTTGGTTCTCGTATTGAGTTTGCTCCCCTGCTTGCTGTCGCCCGTTTTTGCGCAAGGCACTCTGCAGAATGGCAACGTCCCTTCATTCACAGAACTGGAGGCAGCAGGCGCCCGGATCGGCGAGATCCGTCTCCTCAACCAGGATATCTTTGACTTGAGCGATCCACTGGAAAACTACGCGTTGTTCCGGCTGGCGAACAAGCTGCACATCCAGACGCGGCCGGGCGTTATCGAGCGCCAACTGCTTTTCAAGAGCGGGGACCTGGTTTCGGAACGTGTGATGGAAGAGACTGAACGGGTGTTGCGAACCAATCGCTATTTCTACGACGTCAAACTGCGGCCGGTTGCCTACCATGATGGCGTGGCCGACATTGAGGTGCTGACCCGTGATACCTGGTCGCTAGACCCCGGGGTGAGTTTCGGACGCTCTGGCGGGACCAATTCAAGCAGCGTCAGCCTGAAGGAATACAACCTGGCGGGTACCGGCCTGTCAGTCGGCTATGGCCACACCAACACGGTAGACCGATCAGGCAACGAATTTCAGATTCAGTACAACCATGCCTTCGACGGCTGGACCAAGCTAAGCTACAGCCTGGCCGACAACAGCGACGGCAAGCGCAAGACAGCATCCATCGTGCGGCCTTTCTACTCGCTGGATACACGATGGGCAGCCGGCGCAACCATCTCTCAGGACAATCGCATTGATTCGGTCTATTCGGCGGGCACCATTGCCAGTCAGTACCGCCATCGGCATGACAACGCTGAAGTGTTTGCGGGCTGGTCCAATGGACTGGTTGACGGGTGGACAAAACGATACTCCATTGGACTGACATCCACAGACGATGCCTACCAACTTGAACCCGGGCTGGTTGCACCGGCGCAGCTACCCGCCGACCAGAAAACGGTCGCACCATTCGTTCGCTACGAAGTGATTGAAGACAACTTCCAGAAGCTGAACAACCGGAACCAGATTGGCCGACCCGAGTTTTTCGCCAAAGGTTTTGCTGCGACCTTGCAACTCGGGCGGGGCTTGACCAGTTTGGGGTCCAGCCAGGACCTTTGGCTGTACTCGGGGTCGGTCAGCAACGG
This sequence comes from Candidatus Egaibacter danicus, assembly GCA_016707075.1. Lineage (GTDB taxonomy): Bacteria > Pseudomonadota > Gammaproteobacteria > Burkholderiales > Burkholderiaceae_C > Egaibacter > Egaibacter danicus. Next base: position 150,000 of record JADJII010000001.1, on the reverse strand, counting down.
TTTTTCACCATTCACAGAGCACGACCTGATCGCCTCGGCTTCCGTATCCGGGCAATACGGCAATGGGCAGGTGCAAAGCCAGCTGGTGAGCACCGCCTTGCACCTGGATTCAACCGGTCGATGCAACAAGTTGGCTGAATCGTTCAGCAGGCGTTTCGTAGTTTAGAGTTTTCCTTGGGCGCTCATTCAGTTTTCTCGCAATTGCATTCAACTGTGCCTGTGAGTAGCCCGAGATATCGATCCCCTTGGGGAAGTACTGCCGCAATAGTCCGTTTGTATTTTCATTGCTTCCACGTTGCCAAGGACTATGGGGATCACAGAAGTAGACACTGATGTCGGTGGCCAATGTAAAACGCTTGTGATCAGCCATTTCATGACCCCGATCCCAGGTTAAAGACTTGTAAAGTTCCTGAGGCAATTTGCGTGCGTTTTTGATCAGTGCATTGATGACTGTCTGCGTATCTTTGCTGGCAACCTTTACCAGCATCACGTAACGCGTCTGGCGCTCAACCAGTGTTGCAATCTGGTTGTTGAGACTGCCAAACATCAAATCCCCTTCCCAATGGCCTGGTACAGCACGATCTTCCACTGAGGCTGGACGCTCACTGATAGACACGGTGTTAGTGATCTTGCCATGGTTGTCTGTCTTTTGTGTGTGGTGACGCGAACGACGCATGGCCCTAGTGCGCCTCAAATGTTGCAGTAGTTCCTTCTTCAATGCGCCTCGGGCTTGAATGAAGAGACTGCGGTAGATCGTTTCGTGCACGTGGAGTTCTCGCGCACGGGAGGCGCGCCCCTGCAATTGCGGGAGCCCACGAGAGGAGCTTACCGCCCCGACGCGCCCAGACGGTGAGCCAGCTGCGGTGGGACGAGGCCTACCCGGCGCCCGCGGCCGGCCGAGAGCTGGCCACCGGCGCGATTTCGCGGCAGATGGTGGATGGCGCTCGGCCCAGCTGGAGGGCAATTGAACGGATCGATTGCCCAGCAACTAAGGAGCGAGATATCTCTTCCCGCTCGGTCAGGCTTAACGCCAAATGGGAACGACAGCGCTGTGCAGGACGTATGCCACCAGTCTCAGCCAGGATGCGACTAACAGATGAGTGGTTTCGATCAAACAATTGGGCAATCTGCTGAAGGGATTCGCCCTTCTTCCAGCGCTCCCACATCAGTGCCTTCTGGCTATCCGAATAGTAAATCCTTGTTCTTTGCTTCATCTGCAACACTCCTTCTGCTCATGCAGAATTTAAGATGTTGCATCGACCGGTTGAATCCAAGACTATTACCTGCCACTGAACAAGCGCTTTCTGTTGTACGGAGCGGTCTCGGCCGATGCCCTCGCGAATCCTGGTGTATCCGAATTTTTAACGCTGGGAGGTGACAACGGCCTGCGCGGCTACCCCCTGCGCTACCAGAGTGGTGATCGACGTGCCTTGTTGACGCTCGAGGCGCGGGGCTATACCGATCTCTACCTGTACCGGTTGTTCCGTGTTGGTGGCGCCGTGTTCTACGACATTGGCAGAGCCTGGGGCGGCGCCAATGCCGGCACGCCCAATCAACAGTGGTTGAGCAATGTCGGGTTCGGCCTGCGCATCTTCAGCGTCCGATCTGCCTTCAGCAACGTGCTGCACCTCGACGTGGCGGTGCCGCTGAATCGGGATGCCAACATCAAATCAGTTCAATTCCTCGTCAAGACAAAAGCCAGCTTCTGAATTCAGTGTGGCTGACTCAGTGCGCCGCCAACGCCCAGCGCCACGTATCGCGACCCGCTGCTTTTGCAGCGTAAAGCGCATGGTCGGCGCGACTCACAACATCGGCCATGGCCTCCTCGGTGCCGGCCTCGGCCAGCCCGGCGCTCACGCGCAGGCTGAGCAAGTGGCCATCGGGCAGGCGCAGGGGCGTCTCGCGCAAGGCCTGCAACAGGCGCTCGGCTGCCTGTTGTGCCACTTCGTGGCCTGCCGCCTGCAGCAAGACCAGAAATTCCTCGCCACCGAAGCGAAATAGCGGCTCGCCAACCCGGCAATGAGCACGCAGCAGGTTCGCCACATGCTGCAGCGCCAGGTCCCCGGCCGCATGCCCGTGCACATCGTTGACACGCTTGAAGTGGTCTACATCCAGCATCACCACAACCACCTGTTCACCATGACGCATCGCCTGCGCACAGCAGCGCTTGAACTCTTCCTCAATCCCGTAGCGAAGCGGCAAGCCGGTCAATGCATCAAGCCGTGCACTGTATGCCAGACACCCAGTCTTGAGAAGTGCAAGATCTGCGATCACGCTGGCTTGTGTCCGTTCGAAAGCATCCATGATTTCGGCGTCGCCTGCTACACCCTGGAGGACACTCCTGCATATGTGGCGCACCGCGTCGTGCATCTGTTCATGTTGTTCGTCCAGCCGCTGTGCTGCCAACGCGTCAATAACATCGAAACGCTCACGGTGCTGCCGGAACCAGCTACCGAAAACGCACCGGCAATGTGCGTCATCGGCCAACACATCCTCTCCAGGCGAGGTGCGCAGCACGGCACAGCGCAGCACCCGGCGCGACCAGGCCATGTGGGCCTGCTCCGCTTCGTCGAGGCGCTGGACGAAGTCCTGAACGTCGTCGCTGAACGTGGCATCCGACATTGATACCCAATCTATGTGTTTTGTGTATTCCGTGACTGTTTATCGGCGTTCCTGGCGATTTATTGAGCCAATTGTCTGGTCCCGGACCGCACCCCTTTGGGGGGCACCAGGGATCGATCAGGGACGTTCCGTTTCCAGTCTCTGTTGAAATCTATAGTAAATGGCGAGTTTCATCAATAAGTGCCCGGATACGCTCCACCATCCGCCAGCACATTCTGACCATTGATATACGCCGCATGCTGACTGCACAAAAACGCACAGATGGCTCCAAACTCCTCAGGCGTGCCAAAGCGTTTGGCAGGTATGTTCTGGCGACGGGCATCGGCCAGGGCTTCTACCGACTGACCTGTTTTTTTGGAGGTGCCTTCCAGCATGGTCCTGATGCGGTCCGTATCAAAAACGCCGGGCAACAGGTTGTTGATGGTGACGCCTTGCGCCGCGAGTTTGCTGCGCGCCACGCCCGCCACAAAGCCGGTGAGGCCACTGCGCGCACCGTTCGACAGGCCCAATATATCAATGGGAGCCTTGACCGAGCTGGACGTGATGTTGACAATGCGCCCGAAGCCGCGCGCGGCCATGCCATCCACCGTGGCTTTGATCAGTTCGATAGGCGTGAGCATGTTGGCATCAACGGCCTTGATCCAGTCGTCGCGATCCCAGTCTCTGAAATCACCGGGTGGTGGGCCACCGGCGTTGGTGACCACGATGTCAAAGTCTTTGCGCATGGCAAATACGGCGGCGCGGCCCAGCTCCGTGGTGATGTCTGCAGGCACAAACTGCACGGCAGGCCCAGGAGAATAGCTCTGGCTAGCTATCAATTTCAATGCAGCCTCTTCGAGCGCTTGCGCTCCGCGTGCGACCATGAGCACATTGACGCCTTCATGCACCAGCGCCCGAGCACAACCCCAACCCAGCCCCCTGCTGGCGCCGCATACCAGCGCCCATTTGCCCTCAATTCCCAAGTCCATTTCGATCTCCTCGTTAATCCAGTGTGTTGCCTGAAAGACCTGCCTGGCCTTGCATGCGCCTTTCCAGCCAGTGCAGCACCAAGGGCCTGATGCCGCCCAGGCTGCGATACGCCACCACCGAATCTGACATGCTGCTAATGGCCGCATGCAGGCGGGCGGCCCGCGCAGGGTCCGTGATCAGTGTACCCAGCGGCTCCAGCATGACCCGGATGGTGAATACTGCTTGCTGACACGCTGACGCCACGATGAAGCTTTGATGCTCTACCCTGAGCCAGAGCTGCTCGCCCAGTGCTTCTGCCTGGTCAGGCCAGTGTCTTGGGAGCGCACGTTTGGGGTGACCGTCGTATTGCCCGCTGGGCTGCAGTGTCCATACAAAGCGTTGCCAACGCGTAGGGCCGGGTGATGTGACCAGTTTTGCGAGCGATTGCGAGGCTTGCAGTAGCAGGGCGTTGTCGGCCACCGGCGCATGTACAGCCGCCAGTGGCAAGCCAATTTTTTCTTCCGGTGACCAGTGCGAAGGCACGCAAACCGCCAACATCTTGAGCTGGGTGCTGGTGCCATCCAGCACGGCCAGATCGTCCTGCAAAAACAGCGACAGCGCGGCCCAGACACGCTGCGGGTGCGGCAGCGCAAGTACACAGTCATTCACCACGCCTCGTCCGGTTACCTGCACATCCAGCGACTGCAGCTGCAGCTGCAGCCCCAGGGTGGGCAGGTTCAGGATGTCATCAGCAAATGTGCAAGCCTGCGGCCATTCAACCGCCAGTTGCTGCGCGAGTACGTGTAGCGCCGGGCGGGTATCGAACTGCGCAACCTGCAGCAGGGCCTGATCGGGATGGGTACACAGGACGGACAGTTTTTCATGAAACAAGGTGCTGTCCGGCTCCTGCAGGCGGGTGTGGCGCGCATCCGGCGCCATTTTCGACAGGCCCGGCTGCATGCGAAACGGCGCTGTGATCTCGGACAGGTCAAATTCCATCGTCAGATTTTGGCGCTGGGGCCGAAGAGTGCCAGCAACGGCCCAGGAATTATGATTTTGATAGCTGCTCGCGCATATTCAACGGGGGTTGAAGGCACTTTTTACTCAAAATCCTACGGCCTGACCATCACGCCGCGGATCACTGGCTGCCACATAACCGTCCATCGCCGGGTTACCGTTTTCAGCGCCCATGCGCCAGATAAACTGGCCCGCACCGAAGTCCTGATAAGAATCAGCGATGACCTCCAGCCGGTGCCCGCGGTCAGACAGCCCCTGCACGGCATGGGCGTTCATGGAAGACTCCACATTGATCGCCAGCCCCTCATTGAAGCGCCAGCGCGGTGCATCACAGGCAGCCTGCGGGTTCTGGCCGTAGTCCAGCATGCGCACCAGCGTCTGCATGTGCCCCTGCGGCTGCATGTTGGCACCCATTACGCCGTAGCTCATGACGGGTCGCCCGTTTTTGGAAAGAAATGCCGGGATGATGGTGTGAAACGGTCGCTTGCCGGGCGCCACCTGATTGACGCCGGGCGCCAGGCTGAAGCTGTGGCCCCGATTTTGCAGGCTGATACCAAACGTAGGCTCCACGCAACCGGAGCCAAACCCCATGTAGTTGCTCTGGATGAAGCTGACCATCATGCCGGCTTCATCGGCTGCCGTCAGATAAATCGTGCCACCTTTTACCGGGTTGCCAGCACCGAAATCCTGCGCCTTGCTCATGTTGATCAGCTTCGCGCGCGAGGCCAGGTAGGCGTCATCCAGCATTTGCTCCGCGGTAACCTGCATGCTGGAGGGTTCAGCGACAAATTTGTACACATCGGCAAACGCCAGCTTCATGGCTTCGATCTGCAGGTGCTGTGAGTCGACGCCATCCACCGGCAGGCTACCGACATCAAATTTATCCAGAATGCCCAGCGCGATCAGCGCCGCAATGCCCTGCCCGTTGGGCGGGATTTCGTGCAGCGTGTAGCCGCGGTAGTTCTTGCAGATCGGCGTGACCCACTGGGGCTGATAGGCAGCCAGATCCTGCTCGGTCATGCTGCCGCCATACTGGCGATTGAAGGCCGCCAGTGTCTGCGCAATTTCGCCCCGGTAGAACGCCTCACCACCGGTTTCACCGATGGCACGCAACGCACGCGCCGCCGCCGCAAACTGAAACAGTTCGCCTACCTGTGGCGCGCGGCCGCGGGGCAGGAAGGTCTGGGCAAAGCCCGGCTGGGAACGCAGTTCGTCAACGGGTGCCACCCACTTTTGCTGAACGATGGGCGGCACGAAGTAGCCGCGCTCGGCAATCTCGATGGCTGGCGCCATGAGATCGGCGAATGGCAGCTTGCCAAAGCGCTCGCTGAGTGCCGCCCAGCTGCTGACGGCGCCAGGTACAGTAACGGCGTCAAGGCCGCGCTTGGGCGGGTTGTTGTCGCCTGCTCCGTATTTGCTGCGAAAGTAGTCCGGCGTCCACGCCATGGGGGCACGGCCCGACGCATTGAGGCCATGCAACTGGTTGCCATCCCACACAATGCAAAACGCGTCGCTTCCCAAGCCATTGCTGACCGGCTCCAGAATGGTCATGGCCGCCGCGGTGGCCACCGCGGCATCAACCGCGTTACCGCCGTTTTGCAGCATTTTGAGCCCCGCCTGTGCCGCCTGCGGATGGGACGTGGCAACAATGTTGCGCGCAAAGATCGGGGTTCTGGCTGAGGAGTAGGGGTTATTGAAATCGAAACTCACAGGTTCATTCCCCTTTGATTTGTTGATGCAAACGACGCAGAGACCACCACACACCCAGCGCGACAATCGGTATGGCCAGGGCGGCTGTGGTTTCGGGCGCGAGTGGCCAGCCCAACTTGCCAGCCGCCTTGGCGATGTAGCTCACCAGGCCGACGATGTAATAGGTGATGGCTGCCACCGACAGGCCCTCTACCGTGGACTGCAGCTTGAGCTGCATGTCCTGGCGCTGGTTCATGGTGGACAGCAACGCCTGGCTACTTTGCTGCTGCTCAATTTCAACCCGGGTACGCAACAGGTTGCTAATACGCGAGACACGCTGCGAGAGCGCATCCTGTCGTCGCGTAGACCACTCGCAGGTGCTACGCGCCGGGGTGAGGCGCCGGTCCATAAATTCACCAATGGTCTGCATGCCCGGCAAAGCTGATTCATCAATATCATGGATGCGTTTGTCCACCAGTTCGAAGTAAGCCGCACTGGCCGAAAACCGGGAATGCGTGGCGGCATGCTGGCTCTCCACCTCACCAGCCAGTTTGGTCAGACGGTCGAGCAGCATCGGCTCGTCATCGCGGGTGGCACTACGGATGGCACTGGCCAGCTCTGCCAATTCGCGTTCGGCGCTGGACAGGATACTGGATGCCTCACGCGCAGCCGGCAAGCCCAGCAAGGCGGCCATGCGGTAGGTTTCAACTTCCAGCAGACGCTGTACAAGACGTCCGAGCCGACGCGGTGAGAGAGTTCCCGCCAGCAGAACCATGCGTGAAAAGCCATCAGCATGCATCGCGAAATCGGTATAAACCTCTGCTGAGCCACCGGCTACCGTGGAAGCAACCAGCGTGTCTTCCCGAAGCACATGTTTGACCATGGTCGCCGTACCGAACGCATGAGTGGGCATCACCCACAGGTGCAGACTGGACAGACATTGGCCCGGCAGGTTGGCAAACCAGTCTTGCGGCACCCTGTCCAGGGCGAAATCGGGCTCCTGCTCGCCAAAACGCTCAGCCATGAGGGTGGACATGAAGGTCCAGGTCACAAACTCTGTGTGCAGTTCCCATCGAATGGTGAATGGCCCCAGGTCCATGCGGAAATGACTGGATTGGGAATCGGGCAGCGGCAAGTGGTGGTCACGCAGCAGCGACGCCACGTGCTCGCGGCTGGCATCGCGCTGGACGGCATCACACACCATGACCACGTGCGAAATGGCCAAAGGCGCCGTCAGGGCCTGGGGCGGTCGTGCGTGAACTTCGTTGTGCAAAGCCGCTCGTTGCGGATGCTGATTCAGATGGTGCTTGAGTTGCATGAGATTTCTATTGCAATCATTGTGCCGCACAAAGAAAAACGGCACCCGAAAGTGCCGTTTTAATGGGTTGCACCAGCCGCTCAGTCTTCCACAAACGCTTCTTCGCGTTTCTTCTTGATGGATGGCAACAGCACCACCACCAGCAGCAAGACAGCAACGGCCAGCAAACTGGCTGACAGGCCACGGGTTACAAACACGCTCCAGTCGCCACGCGAGAGCAACAAGGCCCGACGCAGGTTTTCTTCCATCATCGGGCCCAGAATGAAGCCCAGCAGCAAAGGTGCCGGTTCGGCACCGAGTTTGATAAACAGGTACCCAATGACACCGAAGATCGCCACCATCCAGATGTCAAACGTGTTGTTGTTGGTGGAATACACACCAATTGCGCAGAACAACACAATGGCAGGGAACAGCCAGCGATAGGGCACGCTCAGCAGCCGGATCCAGATACCAATCAGCGGCAGGTTCAACACGATCAACATGGCGTTACCAATCCACATTGAGGCGATCAGGCCCCAAAACAACTCGGGGTTGCTGGTCATGACCTGAGGACCAGGCTGGATGTTATGGATGGTCATCGCACCAACCATCAGCGCCATCACCGCGTTGGGGGGAATGCCCAATGTCAGCAGCGGAATGAAGGAGGTTTGCGAAGCGGCGTTGTTGGCCGCCTCAGGCGCAGCGACACCGCGGATGTTGCCTTTGCCAAAAGGTACTTCCCCTGCCTGCAATTTGGTCTTCTTCTCGATGGTATAGGCCGCAAACGCCGCCATCACCGCCCCGCCACCGGGAAGAATTCCGAGAACAGACCCCAGCGATGTGCCTCTCAAAATGGCAGGCACCATGCGCTTGAAATCCTGTTTGGTTGGCAGCAGTCCCTTGACATTGGCAGTAAACACCTCGCGCTCACTCTCGTGTTTGCCGAGGTTGCTGATGATCTCGCCATAACCAAAAACACCCATGGCGATCACGATGAAGCCAATGCCGTCGGTCAACTCGGGAATGTCAAAGCTGAACCGTGCCACGCCAGAGTTCACGTCGGTGCCCACCAGACCCACCAGCAAGCCCAGAAGAATCATGCCAACCGCTTTCAGCAAAGATCCCGAGGCCAACACGACGGCGCCAACCAGGCCCAGAACCATGAGCGAGAAATACTCGGCGGGACCAAACTTGAACGCCACTTCTGTCAATGGCACAGCAAAGGCCGCCAGCACCAATGTGCCCACGCAACCTGCAAAAAATGAGCCCATGCCTGCAGCCGCCAGTGCGGGGCCTGCCCTGCCTTGACGCGCCATCTGGTACCCGTCAATCACCGTCACCACGGAGGAGGATTCACCTGGCAGGTTTACCAGAATGGCGGTAGTCGAGCCGCCATACTGTGCGCCGTAATAGATGCCTGCCAGCATGATCAAGGCTGACACTGGGGGTAACGCATAGGTGGCAGGAAGCAGCATCGCAATGGTTGCCAGAGGGCCAATACCCGGCAGCACGCCAATGAGCGTACCCAAGAGACAGCCGATAAACGCATACATCAGGTTGATGGGCGTGAACGCCACACCAAAGCCGAGTGAGAGGTTTGTAATCAGATCCATTTTTCTTGTCCTCAACCGGTGATAAAAGCGGGCCAAACCGGGAATTGCAGCTTCAACAATACGATGAATGCCAGATAACTGATGATGGCTAAAACAGTTGCCAGGATGAGGACTTCCTTGAACTTGAACTCTTCCCCGGCATTGGCGGCAATGAAGGTCAATGCGTAAATACCAACGATAAGACCCATGGCGGGCAACTTGATACTGGGCAATCCACCCAGCAAAACGCCGAAAACCAGGTTGGCCGTGATGATGAAAAACAATGGTTTCCAGGCCCACGCACCAATCCTGTCTCCCCCTTCAGTCTCGACCACCATGGCTTTGAAGGTAATGACCGCACCCAAAATGGCCAGCAAAACGCCCAGCATCAAAGGGAAGTAGCCAGGCCCCATACGGGCGCCATCACCCACTTTATAGGTGGTAGCACCCCATGCAAAGGCAATTCCCACGGCCATGAACATGAGGCCGGAGAAGAAGTCTTTTTGACTCTTGATATTCATTGTTTGTCTCCTCGGTAACCAATGGAACGGCCGGATTGTGCACCGGAAAACCCTGACGAGCCATGTGGATTTCACCTACACGGAGCCCCCGCCGCGTTCAGGTCAACGGGGGCGTTGAAGCCAGGACCTCATCAATGACCGTGACACCCTCTGCCACGCGCAGTGCCCCGGCCAGTCGCAGGGGCCGCATGCCGTCGGCAACAGCCTGGCGGCGAAGCGCATCGATATTAGGCTCCCTGCTCACTTTTTCCTTGAACGCTTCGCTGACGACCAGGAGTTCGTACAGGCCCATGCGCCCAAGAAAACCTGTCATCCGGCAGTCCACACACCCAGCGGGCTTGTAGGGTTTGTACCCACCACTGATTTGCCAGGGTTTGACCAGTTCACCCAGGGCCTCTCTGGTAGCTTCATCATCCTTGACCTTGCATTGCTGGCAAAGCGTGCGAACCAGCCGCTGCGCCAGAACCCCGAGCAGTGTCGCGTTGATCAGGTAGGAGGGAATGCCCAGTTCCATCAGTCGCGTGACAGCAGAAGGCGCGTCATTGGTATGCAACGTAGAGAATACGAGGTGACCCGTGAGTGCGGCCTGAACAGCCATCTCGGCTGTTTGCAGATCGCGAATTTCACCCACCATGATGATGTCCGGGTCCTGTCGCATCAGTGCCCGCAGGCCCTCGGTAAAACCAAAATCAAGCTGGGGCTGCACCTGGGTCTGATTGAAAGAGGGCTCGATCATCTCGATCGGATCCTCCACGGTGCTTACATTCACTTCCTCCGTCGCCACCCGCTTGAGCGTCGAGTACAGGGTAGTCGTCTTGCCGGAACCTGTCGGCCCCGTCACCAGAATGATGCCGTGCGGCCGCTTGACCAGAGCCTCCCAGCGCTGTGCATCGTGGCTGGAAAAGCCAAGCGCATCCAGATCCTTGACCGCATTGTCCGGGTCAAAAATACGCATCACCATCTTCTCGCCGAACGCTGTGGGCAAGGTGGAAATACGCATCTCGATTTCATCACCGCGCGGGTTACGTGTCTTGATGCGGCCATCCTGCGGTCGCCGTTTTTCAACGACATCCATACGGCCCAGCAATTTGATGCGTGCCGTCATGGCATTGAGCACCCCCATGGGCATCTGATACACCGGGTGCAACATACCGTCGATCCGGAAGCGGATGACTCCCTGCTCACGACGTGGCTCCAGGTGGATGTCACTGGCGCGCTGGTCGAAAGCGTATTGCCACAGCCAATCCACCACCTGCACCACACCCTGGTCATTGGCGTCCAGTTGCTTGTTGCCCTTGCCCAGTTCCACCAGCTGCTCGAAACTCGCACCACCGCTGTTGCCCCCGGCCTTCATGGCCGAGCGAACCGACTTGGCCAGCGCAAAGAACTCCGCGGTGAACCGGTGGATTTCCTGAGGGCTGGAAACAACACGCCGAACACTGCGACGCGACTGGCGCTCTACTTCAGCCAACCAGTCGGTAATGAAGGGTTCGGCTGTGGCCACCACCACTTCGGTAGGAGTCACCTGCACCGGCAGGATGCGGTGTCGTTCGGCGTAGGCAGCGCTCATCACATCGGCGACCTTGCCCACATCAACTTTCAACGGATCGATTCGCAAATAATCCAGGCCAGATCGAGCTGCCAGCCACTGGGTCAGCGTTTCAATATCCAGCGGTTTGCCATCACTGGCGCGTCGCATGGAAACGCTGGCTAAACGCACCAGTGGGTGTTGTGCGCTTTCTGCCTGCGAGCAGCGTGCAATGGTCCTTTGCGCTTCATCTTCGGCAATTACACCGTCTGCATGGAGCCATTCGACCATGCGGCGCCAGTCTATCGGGCCGACATGCGGTGTTTTGGCAAGCGTTGGCGTTTTCAAGGGAGTGCGGCTCATACTGTGATCATGCAACAACCGGCTTGAGGACCCGAGCCCATTGTTTGGCCGGCAGGCCCCAGCGGGTCTGGATCAGTTCGGCACGCTCGTTCCAGGTGGATGGATTAGGACGGGATGGCGTGCGCTGGGCCAGCACGACCGTATTGCCGGCGCGTGTTGGCTTGAAGGCCCATACGGCATTCGCACCAAAAGCCGCCGATATTTTCTCCACACTGCGCTGGTAGCTGGAAGACCGGCCAAATAGGTTCACCGTCATGCAGCCATCTTCCGTCAGCAATCGCCTGCAGTTGGAGTAGAAGGGAAGACTGTCCAGGACCGGGGTGGCTGCTTCATGGTCATACAAATCAACCTGCAGCGCGTCCACCGTACCCCACCATTGCGGATTCTGGATTTCAAGCGCAGCATCGGCCAGCACGACCCGCATACGGGCATTGTCCACCGGCAATTTGAACCAGCCGCGGCAGGCCACCAGAACCTGCGGATTGAGTTCTATCGCCACCGTTTTCATCCGCACTTCCTTGTGACAAAACTTGGTCAGTGAACCCGCCCCCAGGCCCAACTGCATGGCCTGTCGTCGTGGTGCTGTATCGGAGTCGATAAAAAGCAGCCATGCCATCATGCGCTGGATGTATTCATGTACCAGAACAGTTGGCGCATCCATCAACATGGAGCCCTGCACCCATTCAGTACCCAGATGCAGGTGCCTTATCGGACCTTCGTCAGAAAAATTAACTTCGGGTAGTTGTGTTCTGGAAGGTCTTGCCATGCGGATTTATACCAGTAACGCCTGAAGCTTCGGCAAAGCAGTGCAGGCATTGCGTGTCGTCGCCTCGGCCAGTGCATCTGGTTCCATGCCACGCAGGCCTGCAACCACGGCACCAATGCGGGGCAACTCAGCCGGTTCGTTCCGCCCTTGTGGGGTGCCGGTAGCGCGCTGCTGAGCCGTCTGGTACAGCCAGTGCGGCGGCATGTCAGGGGCATCCGTCTCCAGGACCAGCGCCTCCAGCGGGAGCTCCGCAGCCAGACGACGAAGTTGCAGCGCCCGCTCGTAAGTGACCGCACCGCCGAAGCCCAGCCTGAAACCAAGCCTGGTGAACGCCTGCGCCTGTTGCAGGCTGCCATTAAAAGCATGCGCAATGCCAGAACCACCAATGTCTCGCAACCCCTTGAGCAACTGATCTGCCGAGCGGCGTACATGCAGGATTACCGGCAGTCCGTACTTTTTCGCCAGCTTGAGCTGTTGTCGATAGAAATGCTCCTGGCGTTCACGCAAGGGGCTGATGCACCATTCCGGCTCGAAGAGGTCAATGCCTATTTCTCCGACGGCTACCAGTCTGGGATCGTTCTGGTGCAGCTGCAGCTGCTGTTCAAGAACCATCAGGTCCTCGTCGAGTGCCCGCTTCACGTACAGCGGATGAATACCCAATGCGTAGCTGTCACGATTGATGTACGCCATTGCGCGTACGGCTTCAAAATTTTCAACCCCTACCGCTGGCAATAGGCAATGTGCTACGTTATTCATAGCTGCCCGAGCACGAACCAAGGGCGCATCTGGCTCAAACTCGGTCGCATCCAGATGGCAATGGGTGTCTATCCAGAAGGTCATCTAGGGAAAATACCATAGTCCCTGTCATTCAAACGACTTGTAACTGTCACATTCCTGCGTTATCCTGAAAATTCATGAGAACACGTGCCAGGCCAGACAAACACCTTTTCTGGCAACGCTTCACATGGCTGATTCGGGATGGACGGGTTATGCGAGTCTCGCTCCTGATACAACTATTCATCAACAAACCTAAAAAGGAAACCTCATGTCACATCATTCACTGAAGGTACTGGCTGCAGCGGCGCTGGCTGTGTGCGGCGCGCAGGGTGCAATGGCCCAGTCTGCAGCTCTGATCGCTGCTGCGAAAGCGGAAGGCCAGTTGACCACCATAGCGCTGCCGCACGACTGGTGCGGATACGGTGCTGTTATTGCAGGGTTCAAGGCGAAATATGGACTCAAGATCAACGAGTTGAACCCGGATGCCGGTTCGGGAGATGAGATTGAAGCCATCAAGGCCAACAAGGACAACAAGGGTCCGCAGGCCCCCGACGTGATCGACGTGGGCTTGAGTTTTGGCCCAAGCTCCAAGGCCGCTGGTTTGATTCAACCCTACAAGGTTGCCACTTGGGACAGCATTCCCGCCTCTGCCAAGGATGCCGACGGCTACTGGTATGGCGACTACTACGGCGTCATGTCCTTCCAGGTCAACACTGATCTGATCAGCAAAGTGCCGATGGATTGGGCCGACCTGCTCAAGCCCGAGTACAAAAACTCGGTGTCGCTGGCCGGTGACCCGCGCGTCTCCAGCCAAGCCATTCAGGCAGTCTATGCCGCAGGCCTGAGCGCCGCAGGTGGCGACGCATCCAAGGCTGGTGCCGCTGGCCTGAAATTCTTTGCTGATATGAACAAGGCCGGTAATTTTGTTCCGGTGATTGGCAAGACCGCCTCCCTGGCACAGGGCACAACCCCCATCATCATCAGCTGGGATTACAACGCTTTGGCGGGCCGCGACACCCTCAAGGGCAACCCCAAGGTGCAAGTCGTGGTGCCCAAGTCTGGCGTCTTGGCCGGTGTGTACGTGCAAGCCATCAGCGCCTATGCCCCCCACCCCAACGCCGCCAAGCTGTGGATGGAGTACCTGTACTCCGACGAAGGTCAGCTGGCTTGGTTGAACGGCTATTGCCACCCCATCCGCTTCAACGACCTGGCGGCCAAAAACAAGATTCCCAAGGCCATGATGGACAAGCTGCCACCCGCTGAAGGCTATGCCAAGGCAGTGTTCCCCACACTGGACCAACAGTCCGCCTACAAGGAGGTCATCACCAAACAGTGGGATACGGTGGTGGGCGCCAACATCGCAAAATAAGCGTCGCTGACGCCTGGCTCCGCGCCATGATTGGCGGCGTTCATTACCTGAGAGTCAGGTAATGAACGCTTTTCTTTTTTCTTCCTTCGTTTGCCCCTGCGCGCACCCGCTGCGAGTAGGGGGAGAGGCACAAGCAGCCGTGAATACGTCACCCCCTTTGGCTACGGCCAAAACCTCAGTTAATTGGAACTGGCTAGGAGTCCTGCCGTTTTTGATTTTCGCCTTGATGTTCCTGGTGCTGCCCACTGCCTACTTGATGGTGGGGGCATTTCAAAATGAGGCCGGGGACTTCACCTTTGCCAATATTCAGGGGCTCTTCGAACCCAATGTGCTCAGCGCCTACGCGATCAGTATCCAGGTCAGCCTGGCCTCGGCGGTCGGCGGTGGCCTGCTGGGGTTTCTGCTGGCTTGGGCTGCGATTCAAGGCAAGCTACCGCCCTGGATCAAACCCACCTTGATGACGTTTTCTGGCGTGGCCTCCAACTTTGCTGGCGTGCCCCTGGCCTTCGCGTTCTTGGCCACCTTGGGCCGGGTCGGCTTGGTGACAGTATTACTCAAGAAATTTTTCGGCTTTGATCTGTATGCCACTGGTTTCACGGTGCTCAGCTTCATTGGCCTGACCCTGACCTATTTGTACTTTCAAATTCCCCTGATGGTATTGATCGTGTCGCCGGCCCTGGAAGGTCTCAAACGCGAATGGCGCGAGGCCTGCGACTGCCTGGGAGGCACGGCCTATCACTACTGGCGCTATGTGGCGCTGCCGGTGCTGTGGCCCGCGATTCTAGGGGCCACCTTGCTACTGTTCGCCAACGCCTTTGGCGCCATTGCCACGGCTTATGCGCTGACCGGCAGTTCGCTCAACATCGTGCCCATCTTGCTCTACGCGCAGATTCGCGGTGACGTCTTGCACAACCCCAACCTGGGTTACGCCCTGGCGCTGGGCATGATCGTCATCACCGGCCTGTCGAACGCGGGTTATATGTGGCTACGTGCCAGATCAGATCGGAGTCGGACATGAAGCATCAGTCTCGGCTAGGGGCCTGGATTGCCATCGCGGTAGGGGCCAGCTATTTCCTGATCCCTTTGATTGCCACTTTTGAGTTCAGCCTGCGCATGAAGCGCGGTGAGTACAGCTTTGAAGCCTACCGCGTGGTGTTTGGCGACCCGCAGTTTCAGGCCACCTTTGGCTACTCCATTGTGATGGCCGTCATCACCATCGTGGTCGGCGTGCTGCTGGTGGTGCCCACTGCCTACTGGGTGCAACTGCGCTTGCCCAAGCTGCGCCCGTTGGTCGAATTCATCACCCTGCTGCCGCTGGTGATCCCGGCTATCGTCATCGTGTTTGGCTACCTGCGCATCTACAACAGCAGTTCGCTCATTCCGCTGACTGGCAGTGAACGCGCCACGGACTTTCTGCTGATTTGCAGCTACGTCACGCTCTCCTTGCCGTACATGTACCGCTCCATCGACACCGGTTTGCGCGCCATTGACGTACGCACCCTGACCGAGGCGGCTGAGGTGCTGGGCGCGGGGCGCGTCACCATCTTACTCAAGGTGATTTTCCCCAATGTGATGACCGCCATCTTGTCAGGTGCGTTTCTAACCTTTGCGGTGGTGATTGGCGAGTTCACCATGGCCAGCCTGTTGGGTCGCCCGGCCTTTGGCCCCTATTTGCAATTGGTGGGTGCCAACCGGGCCTATGAGCCTTCGGCCCTGGCGGTGATTGCCTTCCTGATCACCTGGGCCTCAATGGGCCTGATCCAGGTTTTTGGCAGAAACGCCAGTGCCAGGCGACCCGGTGTCGGGAAAGAGTCGTGATGCAGTCGGTGATAACACGTCAAAAAAATAGCTAACAAGAGAACTGAGTAATGGCCTTCCTTGAAATATCCAATCTGAAAAAAACATTCGGCAGCCAGACTGCGGTGCATGACTTCCAGATGAACATCGAGCGCGGTGAGTTTGTGACCTTTCTCGGCCCCTCGGGCTGCGGCAAGACCACCATCCTGCGCATGGTGGCTGGGTTTGAATCCCCTTCGGCTGGCGTCATCCGGTTTGACGGCCGCGATGTGACCCATCTACCTACCAACCAGCGCAATATCGGCATGGTGTTCCAGTCGTATGCACTGTTTCCGAATATGACCGTCGCGGACAACATCGGTTTTGGCCTCAAAGTGGCCAAAATGCCCCAGGAGCAGGTTCGCGCCAGGGTCGAGGAAATGCTCGCGCTGATCAAATTGACGGCTCTCGGAGGCCGCTATCCGTGGCAGTTGTCAGGCGGGCAGCAGCAGCGGGTCGCCCTGGCGCGAGCGCTTGCCAACAAGCCGCAGGTGTTGCTTCTGGACGAGCCCCTTTCTGCTCTGGACGCCAAGATTCGCGTATCGCTGCGCGAGGAAATCAGGGCTTTGCAAAGGGAACTGGGCATCACCTCCATCTTTGTCACCCACGATCAGGAAGAAGCGCTGTCCATCTCTGACCGGGTAGTGGTCCTGAACGAAGGCCGGGTTGAGCAGATCGGGACGCCTTCCGAGGTTTACAACTTTCCTCGCACACGCTTTGTTGCGTCCTTCGTGGGAACGCTCAACCTGGTGTCCGGTGTGGTGATTGATGCTGCCTCCGGTCAGATTGCGGTGGGAAGCCAGAATCTGGTCACCACACACCTCATGGTAGGGGCGACCAAGGGGCAGTCCCGTGCCCTGGCCATCAGGCCGGAAGCCATCGTATTTGAGCCTCCGCAGCCCGGTCGGAACTCACTGTCGGCAATGGTTGAAGAGGTCAACTTCCTGGGCGCCATCGTTCGCATTCGAGCCCGACTGGAAGACGCCGTGATCTCCCTGGACGTTTTCAACGATCCCAACCACGTGCTACCCCAGCGTGGCGAGGCGGTGACACTGGGTTTTTCACACGAAAACCTGCTGGTACTTGAATAGCCCTGTGTCCCGAAGGCACGGTGGCATCCAGCGTGCACATTTTTACGAACCGTGATACTGTTGCGCTGGAGTTTCAAACGTAACCTTCACAGGTGAGCGGATGCGCAGGCCAGCCCTTTATAGTAGCTCGAGTCGTTCCAGCACCCAGAAGGAACGACTCACCGCCTCGGGTGACTCCGTTACACAACCTGAAACCGTTCCAAAGCGGCTTGGTCCCCTGTTTCGCTTCGCTCGCAACGACCCGCGAGCATTGTGGTTTGTGATTGGCCTGTTGTCATTGATCTTGCTGGCCACTCTCTGGCTCACCTTGCGGCCAGGTGCACGACAACTCACGCAAGGCGACATTGATGCGGCTGTTTTGAAAACACTGGAAAACAATGTCCTGCCGTCCCCAGCCGCCAAAGCATACGAGGCCATTCTTCCATCCCTGGTTCGTGTCACCAGCTATGTGAAAAATAAAGACGGGGACGAAGACATCGAACAGTCCGTGGGCACCGGCGTCGTCATTGTCGATACAGGCATCATTCTCACCAATCTTCACGTCATTCAGGGTGCCGAAACGATCAAGGTCGTCTTTTCTGACGGGTTGGAGTCCACAGCGTCAGTCAAAGGCACGCAGGAAAGCGATGACCTGGCTGTATTGCAGGCTCACAAAATTCCGGACGATTTGCACGCAGCCACCATGCGTTCGACCGCGGATCTGGTCCCCGGAGATCAGGTGGTGGCGGTGGGATTTCCTTTTGGAATCGGCCCCTCTGCTTCGGCTGGTGTCGTGTCCGGCCTTAAACGGGTATTCAGGTCACCACAGACAAACCAGGAAATATCCAACCTGATCCAGTTTGACGCAGCAGCCAACCCGGGGAATTCCGGCGGGCCGCTGGTCACCATGGACGGACAGGTCGTCGGCATTGTTACCGCCATCCTCAACCCGGGTCGGCAACGCACATTCATTGGTATTGGCTTTGCTGTACCCATTGAGAATGCGGCATCGGCCGTCGGACTTCATCCTTTTTAGGAAAGGCTCGCTAGTTATGGAACACAAGGACTCAGGCTCTGCACCAATCGGTGATACGTCGCAGCTGATGGAACAAATCCTCTACGAAGTCAAGCGCGTCGTAGTAGGGCAGGACCGTTTTCTCGAACGGGTGATGGTGGCCATTCTGGCGCAAGGTCACCTCCTGGTAGAAGGTGTTCCCGGTCTTGCCAAGACACTCACGGTCAAAACCCTGGCCAGCACAGTGCGCGGCAGTTTCAAGCGCATCCAGTTCACGCCCGATCTGGTCCCTGCCGATTTGATCGGCACCCGCATCTTCAACCAGAAGACGGGGGAATTCAGTACTTCGTTGGGCCCCGTGTTCACCAACCTGTTGCTGGCCGACGAAATTAACCGCGCGCCAGCAAAAGTACAAAGCGCGCTGCTGGAAGTGATGCAGGAGCGCCAGGTCACGATCGCCGGCGAAACCCATAAAGTGCCCAGCCCGTTTCTGGTGATGGCTACTCAAAACCCCATCGAAACCGAGGGCACCTACCCATTGCCTGAAGCCCAGGTGGACCGTTTCATGATGAAGGTGCTGGTTGACTACCCAACTGATGAGGAAGAGTTTGTCATTGTTCAGCGTGTCACGGGGCCTGTTGTCAACGTAACGGCCGTGGCTACCACTGAGCAACTGGCTGCGTTACAGCGTGAATGCCGCAACGTGTACGTGGATCCATCCCTGGTTCAATACGCTGTACGCCTGGTTTCTGCAACCCGTACGCCCGACAAGCATGGTCTCAAGGATCTGGCGCGGTTCATCACGTTTGGTGCAAGTCCGCGGGCCACGATCAATCTGACGGAGGGTGCGCGTGCACTGGCGATGCTGCGGGGCCGTACCTATGCCTTGCCTGAAGATATGACAGACCTCGTGCCCGATGTTCTTCGTCATCGGTTGGCCCTTTCTTATGAGGCGCTGTCAGAAGGCCTGACAGCCGATGCGATCACCCAGAAGATCATGGCCAAAATCCCGCCACCCGCCAAGCCGCTGGAACACGAAAAGCTGGCCGCCTGAAGATACGTGCCCGAACCTGATCGCAGCATCGCCATGTTTGGTTTGCTCAAGACCGGGAATGCCCCCAAAGCGGGTGAGCCGGACATTGCCGCGGCACACGTCGCCGTGTCCTCCGCTACCCAAAATGCTGAGCACATCCTGCGACGCCTTGAATGGACTGTCATTCGCCAACTGGACGGCCTGCTGCAGGGAGACTACCGAACCTTGTTGCGGGGCTCCGGGCTGGACCTGGCCGATCTGCGTGAATACCAGCATCACGATGATGTTCGCCACATCGACTGGAATGTCACGGCGCGTCTGCAGACGCCGCATGTCCGTGTTTTCACCGAAGACCGGGAAATGGCTGCCTGGTTTCTGCTGGACTTGAGTCCCTCGGTGGATTTTGGCTCGGGCGACCAGCGCAAGAAAGCCGTTTCCCTCGAATTTGTGACCACTGTGGCGCGCCTCCTCACCCGCCATGGCAACCGGGTTGGTGCGCAGTTGTATGGGACTGGCGTAGACACCGTGATTCCGGCACGTAGCGGGCGCCTGCACGTGCTGCACCTGCTGCACAGCATGTTGATTCGGCCCACACCAGTGGAAACGGAGGGAACACGTCTGCATGAGTTGCTGCAGTCGGCTGCTACAACCATCAAGCGGCGCTCAACTGTATTTGTCGTATCCGACTTCATCAGCAGCCCAGGCTGGGAAAAGCCTTTGGGCCAGTTGGCCCAAAGGCATGACGTTGTAGCCGTCCGGCTTCTGGACCCGATGGAACTGGAACTTCCTGACCTCGGCCTGATTCCTATCCGTGATGCCGAAACGGGTGAGCATTTGCTGGTCGACACGCATGATTCCGGCTTTCGGAAACGATTTGCCCGGATTGCTGCGCAGCGGGAAGCCGATTTGCGGTTGGCCCTGGGCAATGCAGGTGTAGACACACTGGAGTTGTCGACCGATGACGACCTGGTCAATGCCGTGCTTCGTTTTACCGAACTGCGCAAGCGCCGCATGAGACTCGCAGGTGCTGGCAGGGCAGGCGGCATGTCTGTGCATCTGAAGGCCGTTGCCTGATGTTGACCTATCACGGAGACCCGTCATGAACTCTCCCCTGACATTCATGTGGCCGCAGTTTTTGTGGCTACTGCTGGCTGTGCCACTGCTGGTGGCCGTGTACGTGTGGCTACTGCGTCGCAAGAAAAAAGTCATGCTGCGCTACGCCAGTCTGTCCATCGTCAAGGAGGCGATGGGCACCGGCCAAAGCATTCGCCGCCACATACCACCGGTACTTTTCCTGTTGGCCATCACAGCGATGCTGCTGGCCGCTTCACGACCCTTTGCCGTGATCACTCTGCCCTCGCAGCAGGAAACCATCATTCTGGCCATGGACGTATCTGGCAGCATGCGCGCAACTGACGTCAAGCCCAACCGGCTGGTGGCATCACAGAACGCGGCCAAGGCTTTTCTGGCGCAATTGCCACGCAATGTCAAAGTCGGGATTGTGGCCTTCGCAGGCACTGCCCAGGTGGTTCAACCGCCGACCCTGAGTCGTGAAGATCTGGTTGTGGCTATTGACAAGTTTCAGATGCAAAGGGCCACTGCCATCGGCAGCGCCATTGTGGTGGCACTCTCGGAATTGTTCCCCGACGCAGGCATTGACCTTTCCGCCATGACCTACGGCAACGGCCGACCACGTGGTATTGCCATTGATCAGGCTCCGAAGCAGGAAAAGAAGGATTTCGTTCCCGTTGCCCCGGGCTCGTATGGCTCGGCCGCCATCATCTTGCTCACGGATGGCCAGCGCACAACCGGGGTAGACACGATGGAGGCCGCGAAAATGGCGGCCGACAGGGGGGTGCGGGTTTACACCGTCGGCGTCGGCACGGTGGACGGTGAAACCATTGGTTTTGAAGGCTGGTCCATGCGGGTGCGTCTGGATGAAGTTACCCTGAAGGCCGTTGCAACCAACACGCAAGCCGAGTATTTTTACGCCGGTACGGCAGAGAACCTGCAAAAGGTCTATGAAAAACTCAGTTCCCGCCTGACGGTAGAAAAAAAAGAAACCGAGATTTCCGGCCTGCTCGCACTCGTGGCAGCAATTCTGGCCATCACATCAGCCGGTCTGTCACTGCTCTGGTTCAACCGGATTTTGTAACGCAGTAACCGCGGGGTTGCATCACCCGGTGGCCATCAGGTAATGATTGGCCAGCGCAACTCGTCAATCACCGCGGTTTGCAGGTCAGTGATCAGTTTCGCGACCTCTTCGTGCAAATCGTCCAGCCTGCGCAGCTTTTCCCGGGAAGCCTCTGCGGACCCACCCGCAGCACCTGATTGAGTGATCTCGTGGCTGACCCGATACATCTGTTCCTGTACGGGTTCGATTGCAGCAAACCCGGGCAGGTAGCCATAACGGACCTTGCCACGGTTGGCGTACCAGATGGAAAAGCGGCCATGGTGTTGGTCGGGTAACTGCACGGCCCCATTGAGCGAACTGGGGTCGGTGGCGGCCAGTATCACGCGCTGTTTCCATCTCCTCAGGTCCCGGTGAGCCAGCAGCAGTGGAAAGTCATCCAGTTGCCATGACACGTTCGCCCAGATCGACCAGTGGGGATCGGGCACAAATTGCTGCGCCCAAGCCCATACGGCATCCGGCAACATGGCAGGGGCGATGCTGTCACCCTGCGCGATATCACAGCCCAGACGCATCAACATGATGCCGTGCTCAGATGATTCCACGCCCTCCGCCACGATGGCGCGATTAAACACTGTAGCCAGACTGATTACCGCCTCCACCAATGCCAGATCTTCCTGGTCATCGAGCATGTCCCGCACAAAGGACTGATCTACCTTCAATGTATTGGTGGACAGGCGCTTGAGATAGGTCAACGACGAGTACCCGGTGCCGAAGTCATCCAGCGCAAACCGCACGCCCAGTTCCTGCTGACAGGCCAGAATCAGTTTGCCCACATGCTGAATATCACCCAGCGCCGCAGACTCCACAATCTCCAGCTCCAGCATGTTGGGCGCCACCTCGGGATGGCGATCAAGAATGGCCTTCAGGCGCGGCTGGAAATCAGGATGCTGGAAATGGCGTGCAGCGATATTGATGCCGACTGGCCAGACCCGTCCCAACTCTGCCCAGCGCTCAATCTGCGCCAGTGCCTCTGAAGCAACCCATTCACCTATATCGACAATCAGGCTGGCGTGCTCCACCAGCGGCAGGAATTCGAGCGGGCGAACGATGCCGTTATCCGGATGTTGCCATCGCAGCAGCGCCTCCATTCCCACCACTTTGCCAGTACGCATATTGACTTTGGGCTGGTAGTAGACACGGAATTCACCATTCTCAAAAGCCTGTTTGATGCGCTCGATCTGTTGACGGTGATTGAGCCCTTCGCGGTCGAGAGCCACATCAAAAATATGGTGACGGTTTCGCCCCTCATCCTTGGCCTGGTACATGGCCAGATCGGCATGCCGCAGCAGGGTATCCGGGTCGGACTCGTCCAGCGGATAAACCGCCACACCGATACTCGCCGAGATCAGTATCTTCTCTCCCTCGATCGCGTAAGGTGCCGCCATGGCATCCTGAATGCGGCGCAGCATCAATTCGGTTTCCCCAATGTCTTTGAGGTCTCCCAGCAACAAAACGAACTCGTCGCCGCCGAGTCTGGCCACCGTATCCTCGCCACGAATCGCCCGGGCCAGGCGCTCGGACACCTCTACCAGCAGTTGGTCACCTGCTTCATGGCCAAAAGTGTCATTGACAGGCTTGAAACCATCCAGATCCAGCATGCAGACAGCCAGCAAACACTTCTGCCGCTGCGTGCTGGCCATCGCCCGCGTAAACCGGTCGGCCAGCAGGGCCCGATTGGGCAAACCGGTCAATGCGTCGTGTCCTGCCTGCCAGCTCACTTCATCCATGCGCTGGCGCCGGTCGGTGATGTCCCTGGCCAGCAGAATGAAGCGGGGATCATGCCCTTCCTCAACGGGTTTGCGCGCGACGGAGAGTTCAAACCATACTCTGCCCTGCGGTAACTCCAGAGCATATTGATGCCCCTGTGATTGCCCGTTGGCATGCGCCTCGTGCAAAGCCAGCATGACCTCATTGGCAGCCTCTGGAGGCAAAACTTGGTCGGCACGTTTCCCAACCAGCAACGCCGGAGGCGCCGTCAGCAAGTCTTCGCGTCCACTGTGCAAGCCGTGAATCAATCCATCAAGCCCCACTTCGAACAGCAGGTCGGGAATGGCGTCGAGCGTGGCCTGCAACTGGTTCTGGACGGCAGCAATGACCCGGGCCTGTTCGTACCGTTGCGTCATGTCGCGCAACAGCGCATGGAGAACCACAGAACCCTTCATGCGAATTGACGTGAGCGTCACTTCCACAGGAACAACAGACCCGTCTTTCTTGAGGTGGATCCAGTCAAACCGCTGGTGTCCTACCTGCTCGGTCGCCACCATGATTTCCGCGGCTTTCTCTGAGGAGAATCGCCCGTCAGGCTGAAACCGTGGCGAAATGTCGGCAAAGGTATGGTTCAGCAGTTCCTGCCGGCTGTGAAACCCCAGCTGCATCAGCGCCGCAAGGTTGCACGCGATGATCCGCCCCTTCTGGACAAGCATTACCGGGTCATGTGCGTCTTCGAAAAGGCGACGAAACGTCGCTTCGCTCTCATTGAGCGATAGCAGCAATTGCTGCACTTCATCGGCCATGTTGTTAAAGGCGAGTGCGGCGGCACGCGTCTCGGGCGCGCCTATTTCGGCCACACGCACATGATGTTCGCCCAGCTTGAACTTGGTCGCCGCTACGGAGAGACGGTGCAATGTCGTCAGATTGGCCCGAAGAACAAGCCACATGCAGGCAACCAGCAACACCAGCATCAACATGGCAACAGGTGCCTGAGCAATCAGACGCCTCCACAGTTTGTTGACCAGAGGCGCTGGATTGGTGCGCAGGGTGAGGTCCCCATGTATCACACCATCGACGACGACCGGGGCAGTAGTTTCGTAAGCCTGCAGACCCAGAAACGCTGCAAACCACACAGGCGCGTCCAGTTGAACCGCGTCGACGTTGGTGGCCGACAGGACGGTCTTCTGAAGCCGCCAGGTGATCTGGTCAATCGTGGAGCGGGTCTTAACCTGTGCGGCAAGCAGCTGCTCAATGGTGGTGAACTCCCCTCTGGCTGCGATCCTTGGCAGTGCCGGGGCCAGCAGAACCCGAACCTCCCGAAGCTGCTCGTCATAACGCGAAATGCCCTCGGCCTTTTCGTCTTCAATCAGGTACAACGACCGCCCTGACAACGCGGCCAAAATCAGCAAAACGACAGGCAGCAGCAGGCGCGCAAGCAACCGCGTACCTCTCCAATAATGCCTGATGCGATTGGTCAATGAAGCCCCCTCAAAAATTCCTCCCTGGCTGGCTCGTCATCGTAACCGAGCCACCACTGTTGATGGAGGGCAATGCAGTCACTGTCACGCTTGAAGCACCCCCGCAACGAGTTGCAGCTGCCGGCTGCAGCGCGCAGCAAGGGCCTGATCATGGGTAACAACAACAAAAGCTGTTCCATGGTTACGGGCCAGTTCCAGCATCAACTCAAATACGCCATTCGCAGTCGAACGGTCCAGATTGCCCGTTGGCTCATCGGCCAGCACACAAGCGGGTTGCGTCACCAGGGCTCTCGCCAGCGCAACGCGTTGCCGTTCACCGCCAGACAATTCAGCCGGTCGATGATGCAGCCGATCCTGCAAACCCACCTTGGCCAGCATCTGCGCCGCTTTCAGCGCACTGCCCTCGGGCGTCATGCGCCTGATCCACAACGGCATCGCGACGTTGTCCTGCGCACTGAACTCCGGCAGCAGATGGTGGAACTGGTAGACAAAACCAAGATGAATATTGCGCAGACGACCCTGCTCGGCCGCACTCTGATGGGCCAGGTCTTGCCCCTGCAACATCACGGAGCCATGAGTGGGAGCATCCAGACCTCCCAGCAAGTGAAGCAGCGTGCTTTTGCCCGATCCTGAGGCGCCCACGATCGCCACGGTCTCTCCGGCACGTACGTCAAAGTCAACGCCTTGAAGCACCGTGACATCCAGCCGGCCTTCGGTGAAGCGCTTGGTCAGGCCCCTGGCGCTCAGCACGATATCGGGCACCGGGCGGCTGATGAACTGGTCACTCATAACGCAGCGCCTCGGCCGGATTCACGCGACTGGCGCGCCAGCTCGGATAGATCGTGGCCAGAAAGGCCAGCACCAGCGATATGACGGCAATTGGCATGATGTCCGCGCTCTGTGGATCACTCGGCATGCGGTTGATCAGGTAGATGTCTTTGGGCAAAAAGCTGGCGCTCAACAATCGCTCCAGCGCCGGCACGATCACGTCAATATTGAAAGCCACACCCAGACCGAGCGCCAGGCCAGCCAGCGTGCCAATGACGCCCACCATGGCGCCCTGAACCACAAAGATGCCCATGATGCTGGCCGGGCTGGCACCCAGCGTTCGCAAAATGGCAATGTCGGCACGCTTGTCCGTTACGGTCATCACCAACGTGGACACCAAGTTGAATGCAGCCACGGCAACGATGAGGGTGAGGATGATGAACATCATGCGTTTTTCGAGCTGCACCGCTGAGAACCAGGTACGGTTCTGGCGTGTCCAGTCGCGAATGATCAGGTCTCCCGTCAGGTTGAGCGCCAGTTGGGCAGCAACGGTGCGGGCCTCATGCAGATCCTTGAGTTTCAGACGGATGCCCGTAGGACCGTCCAGGCGGAAGATCTTCGCGGCATCATCCTGGTGAACCAGCACCAGCGCCGAGTCGTATTCATAGTGCCCCGAGTCAAAGGTACCCACGACCGTCATCTGCTTGAGGCGCGGCACCACACCCGCCGGTGTAACCTGCCCGCTGGGTGCAATCAGCGTGACCTTGTCACCCTGACGAACGCCGAGGCTGCGGGCCAGTTCACCGCCCAACACGATGCCGAATTCACCGGAGACCAGCTGCGCCAAACCCGTGTTCTTCAGCTCAACGGCGAGGTCGGTCACCTCTGGCTCTCGTTGCGGGTCAATACCCCGAACGATAGTGCCTTTCATGTCCTCACCCCTTGCCAGTAGTGCCTGGGATGCTATGAAAGGTGCAGCACCAATAACCTGTGGGTTCTTGCGTGCTTCTGCCAGTGTGACATCGAGATCAGGCAGGGCGGCTCCGTCAGGCGCCAGAATTTCAATATGCGACACCACACTCAGCATCCGGTCGCGGACTTCCTTTTGAAACCCGTTCATCACACTGAGCACAATAATCAGTGCCGCTACGCCCAGCGCGATACCCAGCATGGAGACACCGGAGATAAAAGAGATGAAGCCGTTTCGCCGGGTGGCGCGCCCGGCGCGGGTGTAGCGCCAGCCAAGAATGAGTTCGTAAGGAATTTGCATCAAATATGAAAACGGCAGACCTCAATTATTCGCGAGGAATGCCACACCGCACGCCTCCCGCCAAGAATAACGCGAAGAATAGTCGATGTGAGCAGCAAATAAGCTGCCCTGACGCGGATTAAAGGTGCAGCTGACACGCCTATTCGGCTTCTCCCGGACAATACACCCCCATGCATCTGCTGATTCCCTTCGCCTGCCTGACTGATCCTGGCGCCCATCAAGTCCTGAAGGGTGTTGCATTGCCGAACCTGGAAAAACTGCTGGCACGCATGACGGAGGTGAACGTGGATCAGGGCGACAGCCTCTCACTCTCGCCGCCCCACGAGAGGGCGCAGGCACAGATTTTGGGCTTCAACAGAAATCCTTCACCGCAAGACGGCTGCTTTCCCTGGGCGGCATGGGACTTGGTGAAATCAGGCAGAAGGCCGGGCAACGAGGCGTGGGCGTGGGTGTCTCCATGCCACTGGACGGTTAACAGTGATCACATCGTCATGGATGATCCTCAGGCGCTGGATTTGACCGAGGCCGAATCGCGCACTTTGCTGGAGGCTGTGCGGCCGTATTTTGAGGAAGACGGCATCGGCATCGACTACGCAAAGCCTGACCGGTGGCTGGCCCGATCTGAGCTGTTTCGGGGCATGGCGTCGGCCTCTGTAGACCGGGTTGCTGGCAGCGACATTGACGGCTGGCTACCCAAAACCCCGCAGGCTGCGCCTCTGCGCCGCCTGCAAAACGAAATGCAGATGTTGCTGTACACACAGCCGGTCAATGATGCGCGAGCAGCCAGCGGCCTGCAGACCGTCAATTCGTTTTGGGTCAGTGGCACCGGTACCCTGCCAGAGGGCACCCTGTCGTCATCGGCGCCTTTCGAAGCCGATTCGCCCGTGATCGCCAGCGACTTGCGAGACGCAGCCATCAGGCGAGACTGGGACGGCTGGATTCAGGCATGGAAGACACTGGACGCAACCCATTGCGCCGTGTTGCTGCGTGAAGTGGTAGCCGGCAACCGCGCCCTTCTGACCTTGTGTGGCGAGCGAAGTGCCATAACCTTCGATGCCCGATCAACCGGATTTTTGAACAAAATTGTTCGTCATTTTGGCCATTACTCCTTATATCTATTGCGTGACCAGCTATGAAAATAGTAGCGAGAGACATTCCACCCCGCGCCGTATGGGTGCTTGAACAGGCTGGTGTGCACCCGTTGCTGGCCCGCCTGTTCGCAGCACGGGGCGTACAAAACAAAGATGAGCTGGATGATGGACTGAACCGCCTGCTGCCGCCATCCGGGATGCTGGGCACCGCTGAAGCGGCCACGCTGCTGGCCGACGCCATTGCGCAGAACAAGCGCCTGTGTATCGTGGCCGACTACGACTGCGATGGCGCCACGGCCTGCGCGGTGGCCATTCGCGGTCTGCGGCTATTGGGTGCCAAGCAGGTCAGCTACATCGTGCCGGACCGGGTGGTGGACGGTTATGGCCTCACCAGCCCCATCGCCCAGCGCGTCAAGGACAGCGGTGCTGACGTGTTGATCACCGTGGACAACGGCATCGCCAGCATGGAAGGCGTGGCCACCGCCAAGGCGCTGGACCTGCAGGTGCTGGTGACCGACCATCACTTGCCCGCTGCTACGCTGCCTGATGCGGACGTTATCGTTAACCCGAACCAGCCCGGTTGCCCATTCGAGAGCAAGTCCATCGCCGGTGTCGGCGTGATGTTTTATGTGCTGCTGGCGCTGCGCTCCGAATTGCGCCAGCGCGGCGTCTTCACCGTGGAGACTCAGCCCAAGCTGGATGCGCTGCTGCCGCTGGTGGCGCTGGGCACGGTGGCCGACGTGGTGAAGCTCGACGCCAACAATAGACGCCTCGTTGCCCAAGGGTTAAAACGGGTCCGGGCCCTCTCCCTGCCTGCAGGACTAGCTAGTCTTTTTGTAGCATCCGGTCGGTTAGCCAAAGTAGCCACCACCTTCGATTTCGGCTTTGCGCTGGGGCCCCGTATCAACGCTGCCGGGCGGCTATCCGACATGACGCTGGGCATTGAATGCCTGCTGACCGACGATGCGGGCCGCGCCGATGAGTTGGCCAAAACACTGGACGGCATCAACCGCGAGCGCCGTGAAATTGAAGGCGATATGCGTGAGCAGGCGATGCAGATTGCCGAGTCCCTGTTTGATGAGGGTGATGAGCCCCCCCCGGCGATCTGTGTCTTTGACCCCGATTTTCACGAAGGCGTGGTTGGCATCGTGGCCTCGCGCATCAAGGACAAACTGCACCGTCCCAGTTTCGTGTTTGCCGCCAGCGCCGCGCTGGGCAAGGAGCATGAACTCAAGGGATCGGGTCGTTCCATCCCCGGCTTTCACCTGCGCGATGCACTGGACCTGGTGGCCAAACGTTACCCCGATGTGTTGCTGCGATTCGGCGGCCACGCCATGGCGGCCGGCTGCACCATTGCCGAGGAACATTTCGACGATTTTGAGCAGGGCCTGAATGAGGTCGCCCAGGAATGGCTGGACACCGCCACGCTAACCCGTCGCATCGATACCGATGGCCCGCTGGCCCCCGAATACCGCCGCATCGACCTCGTGGACACCCTGCACCATGAGGTCTGGGGTCAGGGTTTTGCGCCACCCACTTTCAGCGAAGAAGTGGATGTGATTTCGCAACGGCTAGTGGGTGAAAAACACCTGGCGCTGAAACTCAAGCATCAGGGCTCGCCGGTGGATGGCATCTGGTTTGGTCGCACGGAGCCATTGCCAGCAAGGGTCAAACTGGCTTTCCGGCTGGATGCCGATGAATGGAACGGCGTGCGCCGCGTGCGGTTTCTGGTTGAAGGGGCCGAGGTCTGACCATGGCCTGATTCAGCAGGAAAATGTCATAGCGCCTAAAATGATTCTGTGACATCCATCCTGAACGCAGACCTCCATTGCCATTCCGTTGTCTCCGACGGCACCCTGACACCCGAAGAGCTCGCTGCACGCGCCAGCACCAACAAGGTCGAGTTGTGGTCACTGACTGATCATGACGAAATTGGTGGCCAGCACCGTGCCGCCGCTGCCGCAAAAGCACAGGGGATGCGATACCTGACTGGCACCGAAATCTCGGTCACCTTCATTGGCAAAACGGTCCACATCGTAGGCCTTGGTTTTGATCCGGACGATCCCGGGCTCAAGCAGGGGCTGCTGCAAACCCGCGGCGGCCGGGGCTTGAGGGCGATGGAGATGTCTGAAGGATTGGCCAAAGTGGGCATCCATGGCGCCTACGAAGGCGCACTGAAATTTGTGGGCAACCCGGAGTTGATCTCACGAACCCACTTTGCCCGCTATCTGGTGGAGTCAGGCGTATGCAAAGAAACCAATGAGGTGTTCCGCAAGTACCTGACCGAAGGCAAGCCCGGTTTTGTCGAGCACCGCTGGGCCACGCTCAAGGATGCGGTGAGCTGGATTACGCAGGCCGGTGGCATTGCCGTCATCGCCCACCCTGCCCGCTACAAGTTCACAGCCAATGAAGAGTACGCACTGTTCACCGAATTCAAGACCCATGGCGGTCGGGGCGTTGAGGTCGTCACGGGTAGTCACACCACGGCCGAATACGTGACGTATGCCGAAACCGCCCGCGAGTTTGGTCTGGCAGCCTCACGCGGCAGCGATTTTCACAGCCCCCTGGAATCGCATACTGATCTGGGCACACTGCCTTACCTGTCCGGTGAGTTGACGCCTGTGTGGGAACTGCTGGCGGACCGTATTCAGTGAACAGACGCCACACCGCCCGGCCAAAAAATGCGCTGGCCGGCATAGCCATGGTGACCGCTGCAGTGGCATGTTTTGCCACCCTGGATACCACCACCAAGTTTGTCAGTACAGGTGTTCCCCTGCTGATGGCGTTGTGGTTCCGCTATGCCTTTCAGGCCATGTCCACCACGCTGGTCGTGCTGCCTTTACGGGGCTTGAGCGTATTTCGCACCGCGCACCCCCGTTATCAGCTACTGCGTGGCCTGCTGCTGATGAGTTCCACCATGCTCGCCTTTTTCAGCCTGAAGTACACGCCGGTCGCCGAATTCACCGCCATCGTCATGATGACGCCGCTGCTCATCACCTTGCTGGCTGCCTATTCAATGGGCGAGCGGGTTTCGCTGCTGCGCTGGATGCTGGTGATAGGCGGGTTTGTCGGCACCATCATCATCATTCGTCCGGACAGCGATGACTTCAACTGGGCGCTGCTGCTCCCGCTGACGCTGGTCGCCACCAGTGCCTGGTTTCAATTGCTGACCAGCAAAATGGCCAAGACGGAAGACCCGATGACCATGCACCTCTACACGGGCTGGATTGGCACGCTGCTGGCTTCTCTGGTGCTGCCGTTTGTCTGGACAAGTCTTGATTCACCCGTACTCTGGGGTGGTTTATTGGTCATGGGACTGATGGGCACGGTGGGCCACTTCATGTTGATTTTGGCCTACCAGCGGGCCTCGGCGGCGATCCTTACACCCTATCTTTATGGTCAGATCGGATTTGCCATGCTGGGCGGCTGGCTGGTGTTCTCACACATTCCTGACAAATGGTCGCTGGTTGGTATTGCGATGATTGCGGTATGTGGCGCTGTGGGGGCCTGGCTGACCGCCCGCGAGGCCCGCGTCGTCATGGAGCGTGTGGAAACCTGATGGCAACCCGAAATTGATATGGCTCAGTACTTCGAAGTTCACCCTGAAAATCCCCAATCACGGCTGCTCAAACAGGCTGTCACGCTGCTGGAAAAAGGCGGCATTCTGGCTGTACCGACAGATTCCAGCTACGCACTGGTATGCCATCTGGACGACAAGGCCGCCGCGGACAACCTGCGTCGCATTCGCGGCATGGACGACAAACACCACCTGACGCTGTTGTGCCGGGACCTGTCAGAGCTGGCCAACTATGCACGGGTGGACAACCGGCAGTTTCGCCTGATCAAGTCTGTCACGCCCGGCCCCTACACCTTCATTCTGGAGGCCAGCAAGGAAGTGCCCCGTCGGGTGAGCCACCCGTCACGCAAGACCATTGGTTTGCGGGTGCCGGAACACAAGGCGCTGCAGGAGCTGCTGGCGCTGCACAATGGCCCTTTGCTGGCCACCACGCTGATTGCCATCGGCGAGACCGACCCGCTCAATGACGCCCACGAGATTCGCGACCGCTATGAACACCAGGTGGGCGCGGTGATTGACGCAGGCGCCTGTGCACTGGAGCCCACAACCGTCGTGGACCTGACCGGGGGTGATCCCGTGATCATTCGCCAGGGACGTGGGGATATCGCAGCCCTGGGCCTTTAACCCAGCCCCTCTGCGACAATCGCCGGATGGACATCGCACAACTGATTCAAACCGTCGCTCTCTACGCCCTGCCGGTTTTATTTGCCATCACCGTGCACGAGGCTGCCCACGGCTATGCAGCCCGGCATTTTGGGGACAACACGGCCTATGCGATGGGTCGCGTCACACTCAATCCGATCAAGCACATTGACCCCATTGGCACCATCCTGATGCCGTTGATGCTTTATTTCGCTACCTCGGGCGCCTTTCTGTTTGGATATGCCAAGCCCGTGCCCGTGCGTTTCGGAAACTTGCGCAACCCCAAGCGCGACATGATCTGGGTAGCACTGGCGGGGCCCGGCGCCAATTTCGTTCAGGCATTCATCTGGGGGGTACTGTTTTTTGTATTGCGGGGCACTGGCGTAACGGAACCTTTCTTTCTGAAAATGGCACAAGGCGGCATGCTGGTCAACGTGGTGATGTTCGCGTTCAACCTGTTTCCGCTGCCGCCGCTGGACGGTGGCCGCATCCTGGTGGGTCTGTTGCCCCACAGGCAGGCTGAGCTGGTTTCACGCGTCGAGCCCTGGGGGT
The DNA here is from genome assembly GCA_016707075.1 of Candidatus Egaibacter danicus. GTDB lineage: Bacteria > Pseudomonadota > Gammaproteobacteria > Burkholderiales > Burkholderiaceae_C > Egaibacter > Egaibacter danicus. The sequence goes on along the minus strand of JADJII010000001.1, from coordinate 117,275 downwards.
TTTTCATCGTCATGGCGCTGGTGCTTGCCGGTATTGTCAGTACGCTGTGGATGCAGCCCCTGATGACACTGACATTCGGCATTCTGGATATTTTGTTGACGCCTGTTTCCATGATTTTTGGGTAAAGAGTTTTTGTCATGAGTTCAACGCGTTTTCTGACCGGCATCACCACGTCCGGTACACCCCATCTGGGCAACTATGTGGGCTCCATCCGCCCTTCAGTGCGCGCAAGCCTGCGCACCGATGTTGAGAGCTTCTATTTTCTGGCGGACTACCACGCGTTGATCAAGGTGGAAGAACCCGGTCGCATCCAGCGTTCCACGCTGGAGATTGCTGCCAGCTGGCTGGCTGCGGGGCTGGACCCCCAACGCGTCACGTTCTACCGGCAGTCCGACATCCCCGAGATTCCCGAGCTGACCTGGTTTTTGACGTGTGTCACCGGCAAGGGTGTGCTCAACCGAGCCCATGCGTACAAGGCGGCTGTCGATAAAAACGTGGCTGCTTCGGCAGATACCGATGCCGACATCACCGCTGGTCTGTTCATGTACCCGGTACTCATGGGCGCCGACATCCTGATGTTCAACGCGCACAAGGTACCCGTTGGGCGCGACCAGATTCAGCACATCGAGATGGCGCGTGACATGGCCTACAGCTTCAACCACCGTTATGGTGAGCACTTTGTTCCGCCCGAAGCCGAGATTGAAGAATCGGTAGCCACCCTGCCTGGCCTTGACGGCCGCAAGATGAGCAAGAGCTACGACAACACCATTCCGCTGTTTGCGCCGCGCGAACAGCTCAAAAAACTGATCGCCGGCATCGTCACCGATTCACGTGCTCCGGGTGAAGCCAAAGACACAGAAGGCTCGGCGCTGTTCCAGATTTACCAGGCGTTTGCCTCGGACGAGGAAACAGCCGCCTTGCGCAAATCGTATGCCGACGGCATTGCCTGGGCTGACGCCAAAAACGTGTTGTTCGAACGTATCGACCGCGAAATTGCACCCATGCGCGAAGCCTACCTCGACCTGATCAGCCACCCGGCGCGCATTGAAGACATTCTGCTCGCTGGCGCGGCCAAGGCACGCAAGCTGGCGACGCCATTCATGGGGCGCTTGCGCCACGCCGTTGGCCTGCGCGACCTGCGCGTGCAAGCCACAACCAAAGCAGCCAAAAGCGCCAAAGCGAACCTGCCCGCATTCAAGCAATACCGCGAGACCACTGGCCAGTTCCACTTCAAGCTGGTGGATGCACAGGGTCGCCTGCTGCTGCAAAGCCACGGTTTTGATTCGCCCAAGGACGCCGGCAAGGCCATTGGCCTGCTTCAACAACAAGGCATTGCTGCGTTGTCGGGGCTTGCTACCCAGATTGATGTAGCCAAAGATGTCACCTTGGAAGAAGTTGGCACTGCACTGCAGCAGCTGATTGACGCAGCGGCCGGCTAGGTAACGCTTCGCAGTCGGGTGGCTGGTAGAATCGCACTCGATTGAGTCCCGGAGAGGTGGCAGAGTGGCCGAATGTACCTGACTCGAAATCAGGCGTACCGCAAGGTACCGTGGGTTCGAATCCCACCCTCTCCGCCAATCATGACGTGTCCCCTGCGTGTTTTGCCCGGCGCTGCTAAGCTCAGCCCATGCCGGATACCAGTCTCTCCCAACTGTTCGTCCAACGCCCGTTTATCCGGTTCTGGTTCGCTCGCCTGGCCGGGGTTTCGGCCAACCAGATGCTCATGGTCGCTGTTGCCTGGCACATGTATGACATCACCTCCAGCGCCTGGGATCTGGGCCTGGTCGGCCTCTTCCAGTTCGTACCCGCTCTGCTGATGACGCTGCCCGCAGGGCATGCAGCCGACCGGTTGCACCGCGGACGCATTTTTGCGGCCTGCATGTTGATCCAGGCGATGGTGGCTGTGCTGCTGGTGGCCGCCACCCAGGGTGGTTTTGCCACACGTGAGTTGATCCTGGGCATTTCGGTGATGCTGGGCATTACCCGCTCCTTCCAGATGCCGGCGCAACAATCGCTCACGCCGCTGCTGGTTCCTCAAGATTTGCTTCAACGAGCCATCGCGCTCAGCTCCAGCGGGATACAGGCAACCATTATTTGCGGGCCCGCTATGGGCGGCCTGCTTTACACGCATGGCGCCACCACGGTATATGTGTGCTGCGCCATCCTGCTGTTGCTGGCGTGTGGCCTGACGTTGACCGTGCGTTACGCACATCGTCCTTCCACACTGGCGGCCAACTGGAGCACAGTGCTGGCTGGCGTGTCTTTTGTCTGGAACCGCAAGGTCATCCTGGGAGCCACGTCGCTCGATTTGTTCGCCGTGCTGCTGGGCGGCGCCACAGCGTTGCTGCCCATTTATGCGCGTGACATTTTGCATACCGGGCCTGCAGGACTGGGGCTTTTGCGCGCGGCACCCGCCGTGGGCGCGCTGGTCACATCATTGATCCTCATTCGCTGGCCCACGCGGCGTCAGGTTGGTTATCGCCTGCTGGCCGCGGTGGCGGTGTTCGGTCTGGCTACTGTGGTATTTGGCCTGTCTACGCATTTTGGGCTGTCGCTGGTCGCGCTGGCCATCACCGGCGCTGCCGACAACATCAGCGTGGTGACCCGGCAGACATTGGTGCAACTGGAAACCCCCGACGAGATGCGCGGCCGCGTCGCGGCGGTCAGCTCCATCTTCATCGGGGCATCCAACCAGCTCGGAGAATTCGAATCCGGCGCAACGGCTGCCTTGTTCGGCCCGGTCAGCTCGGTAGTGATTGGCGGGGTAGGCACGATGCTGGTGGCGGCCACGTGGTTAAGGCTGTTTCCTGCGCTGGCCCGGCGAGATCACATGGGATGAACGGTGCCAGCCCGCATGTCCACGAAATTTTTCACCGTTTCGCAAATTTCTCACACTTATCCGAACCTGCTTGGACCCTGATTCCAGAATGATCAAGACGGCCGGTTACAGTTAAAGGACTTCTGCACCCACACCATGAAACCGACTCACCAAGACCCGCTCCCGCAAAGCGGCGCCTCCACCGACCCTGCCGCATTGGAACGTGCAGAACTTCCACAACCGGAAGTGATTGAGCGCGACCCTGAAACGGGCTGGGGCATGTGGAACGAAGCGGTTTCCTTTCAGGAAAGCCGGTCGATGGAGTCCTACGCAGACACCATGCCATCCCAACTGGCACCGCTTTTTCAACCGGCGGTCGCCGTCAAGATGCAACCACAGACCGTTGAGCCGACCGAGAGCTCACCTGAACGGAAGAAGCGGGAAGCCATGGAACTGCTGGAGCGCGATCACAGACGCATTCACGACGCCATTGCGTTGATGTGGGGTAAACGGGAATGCAGCGCCTACATCCAGAATCTGTTGATGGGCGGAGGAGACGGCATGGGCAGGAGCCGCGATGGTTTCAAAGTAGGTGCCGTAGCTGCCCTCCTGGTGCTGAGCGACCTGAACGACGATGCCAGTGAATGGCGTCTCGCTGGCCGCTAGGCTGTCAACTGCGCCAGCCCACCCAGATACGGACGCAATACGTCAGGCACCGTCACCGAGCCATCGGCGTTCTGGTAGTTCTCCAGCACCGCTACCAGCGTTCGGCCGACTGCCAGACCTGAGCCGTTCAGCGTATGGACCAGTTCGTTTTTGCCCTGTGCATTTTTGAAACGCGCCTGCAGGCGACGCGCCTGAAACGCCTCGCAGTTGGAGACCGAGCTGATCTCGCGGTAGGTGTTCTGCGCAGGCAGCCACACCTCCAGGTCATAGGTCTTGGCGGCGCCAAAACCCATGTCGCCGGTGCACAGTGACATCACGCGGTAGGGCAGGCCGAGCTTTTGCAAAATGGCTTCGGCATGGCCGGTCATGGCTTCCAGTGCTTCGTAGCTCTTGTCGGGGTGGGTGATCTGGACCATCTCCACCTTGTCGAACTGGTGCTGGCGGATCAAACCGCGCGTGTCGCGGCCATAGGAGCCCGCCTCGGACCGGAAGCACGGTGTGTGGGCAGTGAGTTTGATGGGCAACTCGTTTTCTGCCACCACCACGTCGCGTACGAAGTTGGTGAGTGACACTTCACTGGTTGGAATCAGGTACAGCGCTGCGTTGTCCGGCACTTCTTCGCTCTCCTGCCCGCCCTTTTTGGCTGCAAACAGGTCACCCTCGAACTTGGGCAACTGCCCGGTTCCGCGCAGCGTATCGGCGTTCACGATGTAGGGCGTATAGCACTCGGTGTAGCCATGCTCCTGCGTTTGCACATCCAGCATGAACTGCGCCAGCGCACGGTGCAGGCGGGCAATGGGGCCTTTCATCACGGTGAATCGCGCACCCGTCAGCTTGACACCCATGTCAAAGTCCAGACCGAGTGGCGCACCCACATCCACGTGATCTTTCACAGCGAAATTCATCGCTGGTGGCGTGCCCCATGAGCGAACAACCACATTGCCGTGCTCGTCGGAACCCAGCGGCACGCTCTCGTGCGGCAGGTTGGGCACGGCCAGCAGCAGTGCCTGCAAATCGGTCTGGATCTGCTCCAGACGCGTGGCGGAGGTGTCCAGCTCGGACTTGATCGATGCGGTCTGCGCCATCACCGCGTCCACTTCGGGTTGCCCGGCGGGGCCTTTGGCCTTGAGCTGGCCAATCTGCTTGCTCAACGCATTGCGTTTGGCCTGCAGCTCTTCGGTGCGGGTCTGGATGGTCTTGCGCTCGGCTTCCAGCGTGGTGAAGGCCTCCACGTTGAGGAAAGCCTGCGGCTTTTTGCGGGTTTCCAGGCGCGCAATGGCCCCGGCAAGGTCTTTTCGGAGGTAGGTGATGTCTAGCATGCAAGCATTTTAGTTTTAGTTAAACCGCCAGCGTGGCCGGGTCCACGTTGCCGCCGCAGATGATCAGGCAGACCTTTTCATCGGGCTCGGGGCGATAAATCCCGGTCTGCAACGCGGCCAGCCCCAGCGCGGCGGCGGGTTCCACGGCCAGCTTCATTTCCTTCCACAACCAGCGCTGTGCGGCGCGGATGGCATCGTCAGGTAACAGCAGGGCCTCTTTGACGTGGCGCTGCGTGATGTCCCAGGAAATGGCGCCAATGCGCTTGGCACCCAGCGCGTCAGCTGCCACGCCGCTCACAGCCACATCGACAGGCTCACCCGCTTGGCGCGCAGCAAACAGCGTGGGCGCCAGCTCGGGCTCCAGCGCAACCACGCGGGCGCGCTGCTCAAACCAGCTGGCGACACCAGCAATCAAGCCACCACCGCCCACACTCACCAGCACGGAATCCGGCAGACCGCCCTGTTGTTCGATCTCGCGTGCCAACGTGCCCGCACCCGTCACCACCTCGGGCTGGTCATAGGCATGGGTCAGGAGGGCGACTGTCTGCGCCTGACGCTGCAGGCAGGCCGCCAGCGCGTCTGAATACGCGGCGCCGGTGACCACCACTTTGGCACCCAGCTCAGCCAGACGGGCCTGTTTAGCCGCACTGGACACCGTGGGCACGAACACCTCACACGGCACGCCCAGCGCTTTGGCCGCCGCCGCGGTGGCAATACCCGCGTTACCGCCGGAAGCGACGATCACGCCGCTGGCCGGAATGGTGTTGGACAGCAGTCGGTTCAGCATGCCCCGTGCCTTGAAGCTGCCCGCCACCTGCAAGTGCTCCAGCTTCAGCCAGACCTCGCCACCCCGCATGCCAAAGGTGGCACCAGGCAGTTTCCACAGCGGAGTTTGGCGTAAAAAGTGGCTGTAGCCCTCGTCCAATATGCGTGAGGCGCTATCAATAGCAGAGCGATTCATTGAGTGAGCCCAGAATCTGTATTCAGCCCGTTCGCCTCACTTTTGAGCCCCTTTGGTAGAGGGAACTTCACCGTCTCTTCGATACCGTCCATCTTTCGCACCGACACCGCGCCCAGCGCCTTGATGCGATCGATCACCTGGCGCACCAAAATTTCGGGGGCTGACGCACCGGCGGTTAACCCCACACGCTGGCGGCCTGTGAACCAGCCGGCCTGCAATTCGTCCGCGCTGTCCACCATGTAGCTCTCCACCCCGAGCTTGCGTGCGAGTTCAGCCAGCCGGTTGCTGTTGGAGCTGGTGGGGCTGCCCACCACAATGACGATATCCACCTGCGGGCTCATCACCTTCACGGCGTCCTGCCGGTTCTGGGTGGCGTAGCAAATATCCTGCTGCTTGGGCTGGCGCACGTTGGGGAAACGCGCTTTCACGGCAGCAGCAATGTCCGCCGCGTCGTCCACGCTCAACGTGGTTTGTGTCACCACCGCCAGCTTGACGGTTTGCGCCGGGTTGACGCGTGCCACATCGGCAACGTCTTCCACCAGGTGAATGCCGCTCTCCAGTTGGCCCATGGTGCCTTCCACCTCGGGGTGACCCTTGTGGCCGATCATGATGAACTCATAGCCTTCTTTAGCCAGCTTGGCCACTTCCACATGCACTTTGGTCACCAGCGGACAGGTGGCGTCAAAAATCTGGAAACCACGTGCACGCGCCTCCTCCTGAATGGCCTTGCTGACGCCGTGGGCGCTGAACACCAGCGTGGCACCGGGCGGCACGTCGTTCAGTTCTTCAATGAAGATCGCGCCCTTGGCTTTCAGGTCATTTACCACATAGGTGTTGTGCACGATCTCATGGCGCACATAAATCGGCCGTCCGAACTTGTGCAGCGCGCGCTCCACGATTTCAATGGCGCGGTCCACACCGGCACAGAAGCCGCGTGGCTCGGCCAGAAGAATTTCCTGCGGCTGGATGGGCGCGGCGCTCATAAAACGCCAATCAGCTGAACTTCAAACGTCACCGGCTGACCGGCCAGCGGGTGGTTGAAGTCAAACAGCACGGCTTCATCCTTCCCGTCTGCGCCGCGCAGCTGCAGCACCACGCCCGCAAACTGGCCCTGCCCATCAGGGGTGGGGAACTGCACCACATCGCCCACGTTGTAGGTCTCCAGCGGATCGCCCATGTCCTTGAGCACCTTGCGCGCCAGCCACTGCTGCATGTCCGGGTTGCGCTCACCAAAGGCCGCACCGGCTGGCAGCTCAAACGTGCTGCGGGCGCCCTCTTCCATACCCATCAGGCACTGCTCCACGGCAGGCGACAGCTCGCCATTGCCCAGCGACAACGTGGCTGGTTTGTCGTTGAACGTGTTGATGATGTCACCGGCGGGCCCGGCAAGGCGGTAATGCAGCGTGAGGAAGGAACCGGGTTGTACTTGGCAGACAGTCATGGAACTCTCGAATGAAACTCTCGATAAACTGGCCCTATTGTAGAAACCCCGGGGTATTTCCCGGCCAATCCCCGTCCCATGCCGATCAAAGATCTTCCCCCCGATGCCCGCCCGCGCGAAAAACTGCTGGCCCGCGGCCCCGGCGCCCTGAGCGACGCGGAGCTGCTCGCCCTGCTGCTGCGCACCGGCATCCAGGGCAAAGGCGTGCTGCAAATGGCCGATGAATTGCTGCACCTGAAACGCAATGGCGAGGGTGAAAATGGTTTCGACGGCCTCGCCGGTTTGCTGCAGGCCACGGCTGACGACCTGAAACGCGTCAAGGGCCTGGGCCCTGCCAAACGCGCCGAACTGGTGGCCGTGCTGGAGCTGGCCCGCCGCGCCATGGCCCAGCAACTGAGGGAACGCACCGTGTTCGAGACGCCCGACGCGGTCAAACATTACCTGCAGCTGCATCTGGCGGGCAAACCACATGAAGTGTTCAGTGTGCTGTTTCTGGACGTGCAAAACCGGCTGCTGGCCATGGAAGAGCTGTTCCGCGGCACGCTGACCCAAACCAGCGTGTACCCGCGGGAAATTGTTCTGCGTGCCCTGCACCACCAGGCCGCCGCCGTGGTGCTGGCACACAACCACCCCAGCGGCTCGGTGCAGCCATCGCGCGCCGATGAGGCGCTTACGCAAACGCTCAGGGCCGCGCTGGCGCTGGTGGATGTGCGCGTGCTGGACCACGTGATTGTGGGTGCGGGTGAGGCGCTGTCGATGGCCGAGCGGGGGTTCATGTGAAGGCTCCGCTGATCAAGGTCAACACGCTGGCAGACCTGAAGCTGGTCAAGCGCGAGATCGAGGAACAGGCCAAGGTGCAGGCTGAGGCCGCTGCACAGCAGGCGGCCCGCCACAAACGCCTGCAGGCCGAAAAAAACCTCTTTATCAATGCCGCTGGAGCCGTCCAGCCCTTGCCGGATATGCGCAAGGCGCTATTGAAAAAGGAGCGGCCTGCGGCATTGCCTTTGCAGCAAAAACTGGACGAAGCAGCAGTGCTGCGCGAAGCCATCAGCGATGAATTTGACGTCAGCACGCTGCTCGACACCGACGACCACCTGAGTTTTCGCCGCCCCGGCGTCGGCCCGGACGTTACGCGCAAGCTGCGCAAGGGTGAATGGAGCATTCAGCGCCAGCTGGATCTGCACGGCCTGCGCAGCGACGATGCACGTGAAGCCCTGGGCGCTTTTATCCGCGACGCGCACAAGCAGGGCATTCGCTGCCTGCGCGTCGTGCACGGCAAGGGGCTGGGCTCGCCCGGCAAGGCGCCCGTGCTGAAGAACAAGGTGCACAGCTGGCTGGTGCAGAAAAACGAGGTGCTGGCCTTTGTGCAGGCCAAACCGGCCGATGGCGGGGCCGGTGCGCTGGTGGTGTTGCTGACGCCCGGACAACCTGCGAAATAGCCGACATTGCAGGAGAAAAGAAATGACCCACAACCCTGATGCGACAAACACCGTTGACACCACCCCCTTCGTCCTAACCCGCACCGTGAACGCGCCGCGCGATCTGGTGTGGCGGGCATTCACCGAGCGCGAGTGTCTGGCGCAGTGGCTGAGCCCCACCGGTATGAGCGTGCTGCCCGAAGGCAGGCTGGAGCTGCGCCCCGGCGGCCTGTACCACTACGGTTTGCGCGCAGCCAATGGCTTCGAGCTGTGGGCCAAGTGGACGTTCCGCGAGGTCACGGCGCCTGAGCGGCTGGTCTATGTCCTGTCGTTTTCCGACCCGCAGGGCGGCAACACGCGCCACCCAATGGCACCCGACTGGCCAATGGAAATGCTGTCCACCATCACCCTGACCGAGCAGGGTGAGCAAACGCTCATCACGCTGCAAACGCAGGCCATCAACGCCACGGCTTCCGAACAAAGCGCCTTCAACGACGGCAAGTCCGGCATGACCCAGGGCTGGAGCGGCACCTTTGACCAGCTGGATACGTTCCTGGCTGATGTGGAAGAACGGTCCATCGTCACCGCGCGTGTGCTGGACTTCCCGCGCGAGCAGGTGTTTGCCGCCTGGACGCAGCCGGAACTGCTGGCCAGCTGGTGGGGGCCTAAAGGTTTTACCAACACCTTTGAGGAATTCGACCCCCGGCCCGGTGGACACTGGCGTTTCACCATGCATGGCCCCGACGGCTTCGACTACCCCAACCACAGCATCTTTTCAGACATCGTGCCGTCCCAGAGGATTGTTTTTGATCACGTTTCGGGCCATCATTTCGAGGTGGACGCAGTCTTCACCGAACAGGCGGGTGGCAAGACCCGGCTCACGTGGCGCATGCGCTTTGATTCGGCGGAAGAGTGCGCCAAAGTGAGGGCGTTTGTGACAAACGCCAATGAGGAAAATATGGACAAGCTGCAAAGATGCCTGGAAGCGCTAGGAGCCACCCGTGCTTAAAACCATCGCCCTCGTCGTTGTCATTGCCCTCGCGGTGCTGCTGGCCTATGCAGCCACGCGGCCCGACACCTTCCGCGTTGAGCGCCAGACCACCATTCAGGCGACACCCGACAAAATCTTTGCTTATCTGCAAGACTTCCATAAATGGTCTGAATGGTCACCCTGGGAGAAGCTGGACCCTGCGATGAAGCGGACATTCAGCGGCACCGCCAGCGGCAAGGGTGCCGTGTACGCGTGGGATGGCAACGGCAAGGCCGGCGCGGGGCGTATGGAGATACTGGACGCGCCGCAGCCCGTCAAACTGGTGATCCAGCTGGACTTCATCAAGCCGTTTGAAGGCCACAACACGGCCGAGTTCACGCTGCAGGCCCAGACTGGCTCTTCAGGTGGCGCCGCACAGGCCACCCAGGTTAATTGGGTGATGCACGGCCCGGCACCTTTCGTATCGAAGCTCATGGGTGTATTCTTCAACATGGACAAACTGATCGGTACCGACTTCGAAACCGGTCTGGCCAATCTCAAACAGATTTCAGAAAAGTAGCGACTTCAAGCCTTCACGGATGCCATGACGGATACAGTACCCGGAATTCCGCCACCCGCCGCGCCACCCCCGGAGCCGTTGCCACCGTCAGCCCCCCCCAACGTTTCGGTCGATTTGTACAAGGCCGTCATCGGCCAGAAGAACCAGGCCACATACCTGCGCCATTTCGCCCAGTTTGATGCCAAGGGAAAAACCGGCCCCACGTGGCATTGGGCCGGTTTTCTGTCGGCGCTGAACTGGCTGCTCTTTCGGGGCATGTGGGGCGCGGCGTTGTTGTACGCGGCGTTCATGCTGGCTGCGATATTGGGTCTGTTTGGTCTCGGCAAGCTGGCCTATGATTTTTCCGACACGACCGCGCAAATGCTGCTCGCCGGGTTTGTGCTATTGATATCGGTGCTGGGCGGACTCTATGCCCACGCCGCCTATTACCGCTTCTGCAAGAAGCAAATCGTCCAGACAGTGGGGCTATCGTCCAGCATTCAGGATGCCCGCAAACGGCTACGTGATCAGGCCAGCACGAACCGGCGCCTGTATGTGCTGGTAGGTCTGAATACCGCACTGCTGTGTGCCCTGTTGTGGGGGTTGGCCCGCATTCAGCAAGCCGGGCTGATGCACACCCGTCCTGCCACGTCCGCGGAATCTCCGCCGCTTCCGGTGGTTGACGCATCAGCCCCGACTCTTGTCCCTGCACTTGCACCTGCCGCTGTGCCCGGCGCAATCGCTTCGGCGCCCGTTTCAGAATCTGTCTCGGCACCGGTGTCGGCCCCTGCATCGCAGCCAGCGCTGGCGGTGTCTTCAGCCGCTTCGGAGGTCCCTGCACCGGTTGTTGTTCCGCCCACGCCGACGGTTGCCAAACCGGTTGCCCGCGTAGCGTCCAGCCCGGCTGACACCCGGTACTTCGTTCAGGTGGGCGTTTTCGCCGTGGAAGACAACGCGCTCACGCTGCAGGAAAAACTGGAAGCTGCGGGCTTTAGGGTGCACACGCTGGGCATGAAAACCCCCAAAGGCGTTTTGATCCAGGTGCGCGTGGGGCCGTATGGCAGCAAGGCTGATGCGGATGCCTCGGCAGCCCAGCTCAAGGCCATGGACCTGCCCACCTACATCTTCAAGCTGAAATCCTGAGCGCTGCCGGTTGGGCAAGGCGATCAAACGCCCTGCTCAACCGCCTTGGTTACGCATCCAGTCCGCAGTCTGGAAAAAACTCTCCCGCAGGCGCGCACGCAGGGTTTCATCCACACCGGTTTCAACCATGGCCTGGTCCATGCAGGCCAGCCACTGGTCGCGCTCCAGAATGCCGATCTTGAACGGCATGTGACGGGCCCGCAGGCGCGGGTGGCCAAACTGCTCGGTGTAATACTGAGGCCCGCCCAGCCAACCGCACAGAAACCAGAACAGTTTTTGCCGCGCATTCATCAGGTCACTGCCGTGGACGCTGCGAAGCGCGGCATAGCCGGGCTCCAGGTCCATCAGGTCATAAAAGCGATCCGTCAGGCGACGGACGGCGTCTTCACCCCCTATCCAGGCGAACGGGGTCTCAAAAGCAGGTTTTTCCTCATTTTCAATAGTCAAATTGGCCTCCAGACCTCGTCAGATATGCGTGAGTAGCTATCAATTAAGTAGCGATTGGAATGCCTGAATTTATTTTTCAGGAGTTTTGCAGAACTTTAACCCCATTCACCCGGCTCATTCGTTTCAGTCTGTACCAGCACTTTTTTTGGAGCAGATACATGACATTGAATCTCCGGCTTCTGGGCCTTTCAGCCGCACTGGCTGTTGCATCTTTTCAGGCCCATGCGGTGGGCCGCCTGGCTGATGTGACCGTGGTGGACCGCCAGTCAGGCGCCACGTTGCCAGTCCATTACCACCAGGGCGAGTATTGGGTGGCAGGGCGCCCCGGTGCCCGTTATGCCATTGCCGTGCGCAACAAAATGGGAGAACGCGTGCTGGCGGTCACATCGGTAGATGGCGTCAACGTGCTCAACGGTGAAACCGCTGCCTGGGGACAAACCGGGTATGTGTTCGGCTCCTATCAGCAGTACCAGATCACCGGTTGGCGCAAGAGCAACAGCGAGGTGGCGGCGTTTGAGTTTTCTGCCGCCAGCGACTCGTATGCCGAACGCACCGGGCGGCCCGGCCATGTGGGGGTGATCGGCGTGGCGCTCTTTCGTGAAAGTCTGCCCGAGCCCGTAGCCCAGGCACCCCAGGTTTACCGGCGCAATGAAGCCGACAGCGAGAAAAGTGCCGCTCGCGCACGCGAAGCACCTTCCCCGCTCTCCGCGCCGCCTGCGCCCTCTACCGCGGCTGCGGGCCAGTCTGCAGACCGCAGTGAGAGCATGGCCAGGTCCATGCCAGCGCCCGCACCCAAGTTGGGAACAGGCCACGGCCAGCGGGAAGAGTCATCGGTCTCCCACACCAGCTTTGCACGGCAGCAATCGCAACCCAATGAGACCATTCGCATCCGTTACGACAGCCGCGAAAATCTGGTGGCCAGTGGTGTAATTCGCGAGCCCATGATCCGCCCGCTGCCGCCCGCGCCCAACCCGTTCCCGCTGTCGGACAACGTCTCATATGTGCCCGACCCACCGGTTCGCCGTTACTAGTCACAGGAGGTTTGCGTGCGTCACACGGGATAATCTGGCGCATGCCCAGCCACGTCACCACCGCTGAACCCGAGGCCGACGAGTCGCTGATGCTGCGCTACGCGGCAGGCGACATTGCGGCGTTCGACAGCCTCTACGGGCGCCATGCGCTGGGGGTGTGGCGCTATGTTTTTCGCAGCGTTCGTGAGCAGGCCGTGGCCGACGACCTGCTGCAGGACGTGTGGTTTGCCGTCGCCCGCCAGGCAAGCACCTACCGGCCTACGGCGCGCTTCAAGACCTGGCTTTTCACCATGGCCCACAACCGTCTGGTGGACTATGCTCGCACCGCCAAACACCATGCCAGCCTGGATGACGATGGTGGCGACGATGAAGACGACACCGGCAACCCGCTGGCCCGCACGCTGGCCGCCGAGTCGGGTTTTGGGCCGCTGCGGCAATTGCAGTCAAAAGAGCAGGCCGCCGCGCTGATGGCGGCCATCGAGAACCTGCCACCGACCCAACGCGAGGCCTTTCTGTTGCAGGCCGAGGGTGGCATGGCCGTGGAAGAAATTGCCAGCACCACAGGTGTGAGTTTCGAGACGGCCAAAAGCCGCCTGCGTTATGCCCGCAACAGCCTGCGCGAACGACTACAGGAGTTGGTATGGATGAGTTGACCCTGCGCTACCGCGAAGCCTGCGAGCAAGACGACCGCCGTCCATCGGACTCCGTGCGCGAGGCGGTGCACGCCCATGCCCGGATGATGATCGCGGCCCGCCTGCCCGATGGTGGGCAAGCTGAAGAGCAGGCTGAGGCACGCCCGGCTGCGAACCAGTCGCGCTGGAAAATGTCGCTGCTGGCCAGCGTGGCGCTGGCGGGTTTGACCAGCCTGCTGGTGTTGCAGTTTGACCGTGGCACGCAGGAAGAGAAAGAACTGGGGTTGGGCCACGCGCCTGGGCAAGTGCTGCCACCTGTGTCGCCGCCCATGTCGAACTTGCCACTACCAACACTGAAAACCGCCCCTGCGCAGGATGTAGCAACAGCGACAGCCGTCCTCCCGCCCATCACTGCCACAACCCAACCGAAAGCCCCGAAAGTAGCATCCGTTGCACCCGCACCCGTGACAGCAGCCACCACCGCTGCGGCTGCACCGCAGACGACTGAAGCCACACCGCCTCCCACGCTGGCTGAAGCGCCGCCCGCCGCCCGCGCGCAGGAGTCGGCTGACGCACAAACTTCAGAAAACACTCCGGCGCCCTCTGCACAGGGTATGGCACCGAATACGGTACAGGCTCCAGCCCAGGCACCCGCTGCCGCACCGGCGCCGGCACCCGCGGCGAAGCAGGAACTGGCGCGCTCTGCTGCGGGTCAGGCGCAACGCGCCCGCCTGAATGCAGATCTGGCCCCACCAGCGCCCGCCAGTTTGCATGACATGGCGCGCATGGGGCAGTTGGCCGGCCTGGACCGTCTGCTGGCCGAAGGCGCAGCGGTCAACGCGCCGGACGCGACCGGCAAAACACCTCTGATGCTTGCGGTGATCAATGGCCATGTAGCTGCCGTGCGGCGGCTGCTGGCGGCCGGTGCCAACCCGGCCCTGGCGGACCGCGAGGGTCTGACCGCCCTGCAACACGCGCGTCGGCTGGGTCGGGACGACATCGTCCGTCTACTTGAAGAACGCCTTTAAAATCGTGTTTCTTTGAGGCCAAATTGGCCTCAAGCCCTCTTCGGATATGCGTGAGTAGCTATTAATATAGTAGCGATTTACTGCGCCGCGCGCCGAAGCGTCTCCACCACCGGCCTGCGCAGCACCTCGCGCAAACCCCACCAGCCTGCGGCCAGCGCCAGCACCGCACCGGACAGCGCGCCAAACAACGGCACCCACAGCGACACCGTCCACGCGAACTCAAACACATACCGCGCCAGCACCCAGCCCACTACCGTGGCCACGATGGAGGCCAGAAAACCCGCCAGCAGGCCCACACCGGCCAGCTCGGCCCGCTGCACCTGGCGCAGCAAACTGGCGCGTGCGCCCACAGCACGCATGATGGCAAACTCCCTCGCCCGCTCTTCACGCGTGGCTGTCACCGCCGCAAACAGCACCACCAGCCCCGCCGCCAGCGTGAAGGCGAACAGAAATTCCACGGCGCGTATCACCTGATCCAGCACACGCTGAATCTGCGCGACGGTGCTGGTCATGTCCACATTGGTGATGTTGGGAAAACTGCGTACCAGCGTGTTGTCAAAGCCTTTCGTCTCGGGCGCCTTGAACGCACTCATGAATGTGACTGGTACATCGATCAGCTGGCTCACCGGGTAGATAACGAAGAAATTGGCCCGCATGGAGCCCCAGTCCACCTTGCGCAGCGATGTGATTCTGGACTCCACCTGCACACCGCCCATGTCGAATCGCAACTGGTCTCCCATCTTGAGCCCCAGCGTGGTGGCGATGCCTTCTTCCACGCTGATGGCATCCTTTTCCTCGTCAGTCCATTTTCCGGCGACTACATCATTGTTGGGCGGCTTGACCGGGCTGTGCGAGACATTGAACTCGCGGTCCACCAGCCGCTTGGCCCGGTCTTCGGTGTAGTCGTCTGGCGAGACAGGTTTGCCGTTGACAGCGACCAGGCGACCGCGAATCATCGGGTACCAGTCGTATTTGGCAACACCACCATCACGCAGCGCTTTCTGAAATGCATCGCTCTGGTCGGGCATGACGTTGATGACAAAGCGGTTGGGCGCATCGGGCGGCGTCGCTTTGCGCCAGCTGCTGATGAGGTCGGTGCGCAACAGCACCAGCAGCACCAGAGCCAGCAAACCCACCGCCAGCGCGCTGATTTGCACCACGGCATAAGCAGGGCGCGCCGAGAGTTGCCGCGTGGCCAGCACCAGCCAGCGCGGCGCCGTGCTCTCGTTCACACTCCAGCGTAGCGCCTTCACGGCCAGCCAGCCGAGGGCGGCAAACACCACAACAGCGGCGGCAAAACCACCCACGGCAATCAGCCCGAGCTTCAGATCACTGCTGGCGGCCAGCAGCAGCGCCGCAAAGCCTGCCACGCCCACGGCCAGCACGCCAATGGACGCTGGCTTGAGGTTGCCCACGTCGCGGCGAATCACCCGCAGTGGTGGCACCTGCGCCAGCTGCAAAACGGGCGGCAAGCCAAATGCAAACAGCAGCGTCAGGCCCATGCCCAGGCCAAATAGAACCGGCCAGAGGCTGGCGGCTGGCAGGGCCGCGTCCACCAGACCGGCCAGCAACAGCACGAAAGCGAAGTGCACCGCGTACCCGATAGCCACACCCAGCGCACTGGCAAACAGGCCGATCAGCGCGAACTCAAACGCGTACGCCGATGCAATGGTTCGCTGGCTCAGGCCCAGCACGCGCAACATGGCACAGTCATCCAGATGGCTGGCCGCAAAGCCCCGCGCCGCCAGTGCTACAGCCACCGCGCTGAGCAGAGCTGCCAATAGGGCCACCAGGTTCAGGAATTTTTCGGCCCGGTCCAGCGTCTGGCGCATTTCAGGGCGCCCCCCTTCCAGCGACTCCACGCGCAGGCCGCGCACGGCCCGGCTTTTGATTTCAGCGTCGGCCCAATCGACAAACCGTTTGACCTGAGCATCCGTTCCGGCCACGGCCATGCGGTACGTCAACCGGCTGGCAGGCTGGATGAGTTTGGTGGCGTCCACGTCGGCGCGGTTGATCATCACGCGTGGGGCGAAATTCATGAAACCCGCGCCTCGGTCCGGCTCGATCACGATCACCGTGCTGATCCTGAAACTGGCGTCGCCCAGAAGCAGCGTGTCGCCTACGTTCAGTCCCAATGACTCCAGCAGAGGCGCGTCCACCCAGGCTTCACCTGGAGCGGGAATGTCCCGCGTGCTGGTTTGGGGCCCGCCCGATTCGCGGGCGATTTTGAGATTGCCCCGAAGGGGGTAACCCGGCTCGACTACTTTCAGTGCCACCAGTTTGGAGGCGCCACCACGGGCGTCGGGCGCACGACCCATGGTGGGGAATCCCATAGTTCCAGCAACAGTCAAGCCCAGCTCCCGGGCCTTCGCGACAAAAGTCTCCGGCGTGGGGTTGTCGCTGGACACGACTGCATCGCCCCCCAGCAGCTGACGCGCATCGCGCTGCAGTCCACCCTTGAGGCGGTCCGCGAAGAAACCCACGGCAGTGAGCGCGGCAACAGCGAGCGTCACCGCCACAATCAGCAAGCGGAGCTCGCCCGAGCGAAGATCGCGCCACAGCGTGCGCCAGCCCTGATGCCAGAAAGAGATTTGCATGACGCTACCTTACCGCATCGGGCTTAAGCCCACGCCATCTGGTGAATTGGGGAGGTTCAAAGCGGCGTTTCAGCCGACGCCCGCGTTCAGGCAACCGAGCGCAGTCGCACACCCGCCAGTTCAGGCTGTAACACCAGGCGATGCGCGCCGGTGTAACAGAGAAAATGTTTGTTGGTTGCCCGCCCCACCGTACACAAGCCCAGGCGCTGCGCGACTTCATGCCCCATTTGCGTCATGCCGCTGCGTGACACCACGATGGGAACGCCCATCTGGGCCGACTTGATAACCATCTCGCTGGTCAGCCGCCCCGTCGTGTAAAACACCTTGTCTGCAGGGGTTGTGTTGGCCTCGCCCTGCATCCACATCCAGCCAGCGATGGTGTCGATGGCGTTGTGCCGACCGACATCTTCAACAAAGAGCATCATGTCCGGCCCGGCCGGCCCGACACAAAACAGCGCACAACCATGAACCGATCCGGCTGACTTGTAGGTGCTCTCCTGGAGCCGGATGGCATTGGTAATGCCATAGAGTTGCGCCTGCGTAAGGGTCGCATCGGGCAGACGGATCGAGTCGACCTCAGCCATCATGTCGCCAAAGACACTACCCTGCCCGCAGCCGGTTGTAACGACACGTCTGGACGTTTTTTCTTCCAGGTTGGCTATGCCTTTGCGGGTTTTGACAGCGGCAGCACCCACATCCCAATCCACGGTGATGGACTCGATATCGCCCACGGACTCCACCAGTCTCTGGTTTCTCAGAAACCCCAGCACCAGCAGCTCCGGTTGAGCCCCCAAGGTCATTAACGTGACCAACTCCCGCTTGTCCACATAAACGGTGAGTGCGCGTTCAGCGGGAATGGAGACCACCTCGCGCTCGCCATGCTGATTCACGGTCTCCACCTCGCGCGTCAGTGGCGCACGAGCTTGCGTCAAAAATGGCAATACCGATTCAATCAAGGCTTTTTTGCCGCCTGCGCTGCGGCAGGAGCAACGGGAACGGCGGCAGGTGCTGGAGCAGCTGCAACAGGCAGCGGATAGACAAATGCACCTGGATCAGCGCAAGGCGGTGTTGCCGGTGGCTGTTTCACTTCCTTGCCAGCAGCCTTTGTAGTCTTGAAAAAATGTGAGGCCGTCTTGTCTTGCGATTTGCACAGAAGATAGGCTTCCACCTTCCCACTCCACGCAGCCTTGGCCGACGCCTCAGCCGCCTTGGCTTTGGCCTCATCAGACAGCGCTGGCAATTTGGCCATCACCGAAGCGCCCAGCAACAACCCACTGCAGGTCAACAGAAGAGATTTCAGAGGTTTTTTCATACCGATTTCCTCAAACTTGAGCGGTTGGGCCAGGTACAGCCATCTGCGAGCGCTGTGCCGGAATCTTGCCGGACTTGACGTCGTCGTACCAGAGTTCATGATGCTCCCTGGCCCAGGTTTCGTCCACGTAACCCGTCTGCATGCCTTCCAGAGCGCCATCCGTACCCACGGTGCCAAGGTAAATATGACCCATGAACAAAACCAGCATCAAAATGACGGATACGGCATGCACCATGTGAGCCACCTGCATCGTACTGCGTTCGTAGACAAGGCCCGGTACCAGCTTGTCCAGGACCAAACCAGATGCCACAACGATCAGACCCAGTACAAACACACCGCCCCAGAACACGACCTTTTCACCGGCGTTGAATCGACCCGACTTCACCTCATGCTCGGAGAACATGCCACCACCCTTGAGCAACCAGCCCAAGTCCCCTTTTGCGGGCAGGTTGTCACGCACGAAGGTCAAAATCACGATGACAAGCGATACCGCGAAGACGGGTCCGGCGAAGTTATGCGCGTTTTTCAACAAATAGGTCAACCAGCCAAACAGGGTGCTACCGATAACAGGCAGCAGGAAGAATTTCCCAAAGGCCATCACCAGACCAGATATCGCCAGAATGACGAAGGCAATGGCATTTGCCCAGTGCGCAGAGCGCTCGAACGGTGTAAATCGCTCTATCTTGCGACCGGTAGGCTGTCCATGCAGCTTGATGGCACCCACACGCCAGTAAAACAGTGCAATGGCACCCAACACAATCAACATCAGAGAGCCGCCGTAAGGAACGATCCAGTTGTTGCGCACCTGCCGCCATGCCTCACCCGCATTCGTCAGACTTGATCCAGGGTACCTGACGAAACCCTGAATCAGGTTGCCGGCCTCTGGCGCTTCACTCCTGGGGAGACTGCTGTAGCCAGTTACCCCGCTACCGACCTGACGCCACATGGGTGCATTGTTGCCGGGCTGCACTTTAGCGCGTTCACCATTGGTCTGCTTGGCGTAATCAGGATCTGCACTGGCATCCGGCCGAATCTCAAAAATGTTGGCGCTCTGAATGCCTCCGGATGGCGCCACAGGTGCCGCAGCACTCGCGGATGCCGCCGGCTGCGGTGCAACCTTGTCCTGCGCCCATGTGATGCCGCAAATGCTCATTGAGAGCATCACGGCAGCGGTCATTTTGCGAAACATGTTGACCCCTTGATCAGTTGGCGCGGGTGTAGTCGTTTTGTCCGTATTGGGCACGCGCCTTGAGCTTTTGCTCCCAACTGGTCTTGTCACCGGGTTTCCAGTCGGATGACGTGAACGCAGCGACACCCGTACCCGCAAAAGGTGCCGCATCCTGTTTGACACCACCGCTGCTCTGCGGCTTTTCACTGCACGCGCCCAGCAACAGCGCAGACACAAGAGCCAGGAAGAGCACCTTCATGATTTGACTCCTTCACCCTTTGCCGCTGGTTTGGTGCCATAGGCCGTTCCCCAACCCCAAACTTCTGCGCCCTTGCCCCGCTTGACCACCCGGTTGCGGAAGATGTCTGCGACCACATCACCGTCGCCAGCAAGCAGCGCCTTGGTCGAACACATTTCCGCGCAGGCGGGCAGTTTGCCTTCGGCGAGGCGGTTGCGCCCATACTTTTCGAACTCTGCCTGGCTGCCATTCTCCTCGGGACCACCGGCACAAAAGGTGCACTTGTCCATCTTGCCGCGCACCCCGAAAGTGCCCTGCGAGGGGAACTGTGGGGCACCAAAAGGACATGCATAGGAGCAATAACCACAGCCAATACACACATCCTTGTCGTGCAAAACCACGCCTTCGTCCGTCCGATAGAAGCAGTTCACCGGGCACACGGCCATGCATGGTGCGTCGCTGCAATGCATACAGGCTACCGAAATGGACTTCTCGCCGGGTACGCCGTCGTTGAGCGTTACCACCCTGCGACGATTCACACCCCACGGTACTTCATTCTCATTCTTGCAGGCAGTCACACAGCCGTTGCATTCGATACAACGCTCTGCATCACAAACAAATTTCATTCGTGCCATGTCTGACTCCTTACGCTTTCTCGACGTTGCAGACCGTCGTTTTGGTTTCCTGCATCATCGTCACGCTGTCATAACCATAAGTCGTCGCCGTATTGATGGCCTCACCCCGGACGATTGGAGCCGCGCCCGTGGGGTAATGGGCGAGCATGTCGGCGCCCTGCCATCGACCCGAGAAATGGAAAGGCATAAACACCGTGTCTGGTCCCACACGCTCTGTCACCAAAGCCTGGACATTGAGTCGTGCCCCCGTCGGAGTGGAAACCCATGCCCGCTCACCGTTACGAATGCCTTTTTCAGCCGCCACCTTGGGGTTGATCTCGATGAACATTTCCTGCTGCAGCTCGGCAAGCCACGGGTTGGATCGCGTCTCTTCGCCGCCACCCTCGTATTCGACCAATCGGCCAGAAGTCATGACCAGCGGGAACTTCTCGTGAACCTTGTCCGCGATATTCTTCTGCTGGATGGTTTTGTACAAGGTCGGCAGACGCCAAAACGCCTTCTTGTCGTCATGCGTGGGGTACTTGGCCTGCAGGTCGGCACGATTGCCGTACAAGGGCTCGCGGTGCTGCGGAATGGCATCAGGGAAGTTCCAGACCACGGCGCGGGCTTTGGCATTGCCAAAGGGATGACAACCATGCACCTGCATGACCACTCGCTGAATACCGCCCGACAAATCGGTCTTCCAGTTCTTGCCCTCGGCTGCCGCTTTCTCGGCATCGGTCAGGTCGTCCCACCAACCCAGCTTCTTCAGCAAGACATGGTCGAACTCCGGATAACCCGTGGTGATGTCCGCCCCCACAGAGAATGAGCCGTCTTCTGCCAACAGATTCTTGCCTTCACGTTCCACGCCGAAGTTGGCCCGGAAATTTCCGCCACCTTCCATCACGTGCTTCGAGGTGTCATACAAATTGGGAGATCCAGGGTGCTTCAATGCGGCCGTGCCATAACAGGGCCATGGCAAACCAAAGTAGTCACCTGTAAAGTCGTAACCGGTCTCCTTGTCCTTGCCGCCTTTGGCCTTGAGTGTTTTCACATCAAACAGGTGCATGTTGCGCATGTGTGCCTTCAGCCGCTCGGGGCTCTGGCCGGTGTAACCGATTGTCCAGACCGACGCGTTGATTTCACGCAGGATGTCCTCGGGCACTGGTTCGTCCATCCCGTTGACCTTCTGCATTTTGTAATTCCTGGATAACTCCTTCCCAAAGCCCAGCTTGTCGGCAAACTGCTGCATGATCATGTGATCGCTACGGCTCTCCCAGAGAGGTTCGATCACTTTTTCACGCCACTGCAAGGAGCGGTTGGAGGCGGTGCAAGAGCCACTCGTCTCAAACTGGGTTGCTGCCGGCAGCAGGTAAACCGCCCGGTTGGGATTCAGGTCCTCTGGCTTGCCCGGCATGGCGGCCATGGAGGCCGTAGCCGATGGATAGGGATCAACTACCACCAGCAAATCAAGCTTGTCCATGGCGCGCTTCATCTCCAGACCACGGGTCTGGGAGTTGGGAGCATGCCCCCAATAGAACACACCACGGAGATTGGAGTCCTGATCAATCAGCTCGTTTTTCTCCAGCACACCGTCAATCCAGCGGGACACGGTGATGCCAGGTTTGGTCATCATGGCGGGAGAAGCAAACTGCTTTTTGATCCACTCAAAATCGACGCCCCACACCTTTGCAAAATGCTTCCAGGAGCCTTCCACAATGCCGTAATAACCCGGCAGCGAATCGGGGTTAGGGCCTACATCGGTAGCGCCCTGCACGTTGTCGTGGCCCCGGAAAATGTTGGTGCCGCCACCGGATTTGCCCACATTGCCCAACGCCAGCTGAAGGATGCACGACGCCCGCACGATGGCATTGCCCGTGGTGTGCTGGGTTTGTCCCATGCACCACACGACAGTACCGGGGTTATTCTCGTGCAGCATCGTGGCGACCTTGAGCACCTGCGCTTCCTTGACGCCGCAAGCTTCTTCCACTTTGTCAGGCGTCCATTTGGACAGCACCTCCTCCTTGACCTTGTCCATACCAAAGACGCGGTCGTTGATGTACTGCTTGTCTTCCCAGCCATTCTTGAAAATGTGATGGAGAATGCCAAACAGAAATGCAATGTCCGACCCGGAGCGAATCCGCACGTATTCATCGGCTTTCGCCGCTGTACGCGTGAAGCGGGGGTCCACCACAATCATCTTGCAGCCAGTTTCCTTGGCGTGCAGCATGTGCAGCATGCTGACGGGATGGGCTTCTGCCGCGTTGGACCCAATGTACATGGCGACCTTGCTGTTCTGCATGTCGTTGTATGAATTGGTCATGGCGCCATACCCCCAGGTATTGGCTACACCCGCCACCGTGGTGGAGTGACAAATACGCGCCTGGTGATCGCAGTTATTGCTTCCCCAGAAACTGACAAACTTGCGCAGCAAGTAAGCCTGCTCATTGTTGTGCTTGCTGGAACCCACCCAATAGATGGAGTCCGGCCCACTGGCCTTGCGCAATTCCATCAGCTTCGCGCTGATTTCCGTCAGCGCAGTGTCCCACGTGATGCGCTCATACTTGCCATTAACCAGCTTCATGGGGTACCGAAGCCGGAATTCACCATGGCCATGCTCGCGCAGGGCAGCTCCTTTGGCGCAATAGGAACCCAGGTTAATCGGGGAATCAAAAACAGGCTCCTGACGCACCCAAACGCCATTTTCAACGATCGCATCGACTGCACACCCGACCGAGCAGTGCGTACAGACGGTTCGCTTGACTTCAATTTTTCCCCCACCAATCGCAGCTGCGCCGGTAGCAGCATTCGCCTTCTTCACCAGCGCCAGCTGCGAAGCCGCGAGACCGACGCCGACACCCAGACCGGAGCGGCGCAAAAAGGCACGCCGGTCCATTGTTGGCAAGGCATGGGACAAGCCTCTTCCCAAACTGTGCAGGAAGGGGGAACGGGAAACGTTACTGAGGGAACCCGATTTTCTGGTCAACAACATGGAAATCTCCAAAGTCGGCGCGATTCAATATGGAATCAGGGAGGAAAGGAGCGACTACTGACAATCAGACCAACGTCGTCTTGTAGTACTTCTTGACATGAGCACTCAAGGTATAACCACCGCCTTTTTCAGGGGCAGGCCTTGCGACCTCGGCCACCGGGACAGACGCGGGCGCCCTCAACAGATTGACTGAAGTAACCGCCGCACCCGCAACGGATGCAGTCAGAAAAAATCCGCGACGTGAAGCTTTGAGTGGGTTGTCCTGCATGGATGTCTCCGGGGGGTAGTTGATATGAATATCTCTTCATAGTGTAGGCAGTTCACCATGGCATCGCAATCGGGGGGATCAAAAATTCGGCATGCGTAAGGGTAAACCTGAGGACACCTAACAAAGCCTTGCAAGCTGTCCAGCCAAACCATGCCCTCAAATGCTTCCGTCCAGCATGTCAAAGCCCTGAGCTTCAATGCTCACGAAGGCCCGGGTCAATGCTGCCAAAGCGGCGTAAAAACGGGCTTGCGGGTTCTTCTCGAGCTCATCGCACAGGCTTGCAACCCAGGGCTGGATGTGCGCAGAGAAAAACTCTCGCTGGCGCGTCAGGTTGGCGACAGCCACATCGTCACCCGCAATCAGGTAGCGCATGACCTCACACAGGTAGGCAAAGTGGTCTTCTGTCTCCGACATGCTGTCATCCCGCGACAGGCCAAGCTGTGCCAAATCAGTGCGCAGGCGAGCCAATGGTTTTTCGTTCAGGAAGCCACTCAGGTAGTGGGAACCGAAAAGGTAGACCTCGGGCTTGCCCACACCACCAAACAGTGCGTCGTATTCGCTTTGTATGGCCGCATCCGGCATCTCGCGGGCAACGCCCACCAGTGCGCGCCAGGGCTCCTCCAGGAAAGCTCCGGTTACCGGTGAATCGGTAGCGGCCACGCGCAATTGTGCTATTAAATCAATAGCTGGCTGCGCATAATACATAAGGGCCAGAAGCCCATAAAGCTCCGAACGGGCGGTTTCTTCGTCGAGTGCACTGCTTTGCAGATTGGCGGGCGTTGACATCATGCTCAAAGGTCCGTGATTCTGGTTTCATTCTGGGCTGAGTAGATATCGATCACCCGGCAGTCACCGCACATTTTCAAGCGCTCCAGCGCCTCGCCCTGAAACATGCTGTGCCCGGCCAGCTTGCCCAGCATGCCTTCAATTGCCTTGAGCGTTCCGAAGGGTTTATTGCAGCGCACACAGACATAGGGCTTCATCTCGTTGATGACCACCGCTTCTTTGCGCAGTGGACTCAAACTCAGTTGCGGCACCAGCGTCAGTGCATTCTCCGGACAGGTTTTGACGCACAGGCCACACTGCACGCAATTTTTCTCGATGAACTTGAGCTGTGGCGACTGCGGGTTGTCCTGAAGCGCACTGGCGGGACAGGCGTTGACACAGCTCAGGCACAGGGTGCAGGCATCCTTGTTCACCGCCAAAGCCCCCAATGGCGAGCCTGCCGAGGGCAACACAATGACATCAGGTTGCAGGCGAGCGTGTTCTGCCAGATGGTCCAGGGCCAGCTCCAGGGTAGCCCGTTTGTCTGCCTGCACCGCAAAACTGGCCGTACGGCTGACGCACTGGGCGGGCTCAGCCTGAAGATCGCTGTCCAGCGCGTCGAGATCACGGGCGTCTCTGGCGTGCAAGACGCGGAAGTGTTCGCCACCGTAGCCCAGGCCCGTGAGAATGGCTTGCGCCACGGCCATCTGACTGCGAATCGCGTCATGGTATTGCGGCGCTTCTTCGTCCGTCATGAGTACCCAGACCTGGGATGCGCCATAGGCTACTGCGCTCAGCCAGACCTCCAGCCCGATGGACGATGTGTGCCAGAGCGCCACCGGCAGCACACGCGCGGGCAGGCCATGAATGCCATTCTTGTCGGTTCGATCCAGTTGGGCGGCACGGCCCAGATCACCCAGCAGGCGGGTTCCGCCATCCTGGCTGTGCAGGAGCAGCACCGCGTCTTTTCCACCGCTACGCGCGTAGGTGGACAGCATTGTCTTGAATTTGACACCCTGATCACTGGCGCGGGGGTAGCCAAAGCTCAAGGCGCCGCTAGGACAGACTGTGCTGCAGGTGCCACAACCCACGCACAGGTTGGGATTGACCTTGATCTGCTGGCGGCTACGGTCACTGCTGATGGCTGAGGCCGAGCAGACGTCAATGCAGGCATGGCAGCCCGTCTTTTCATTGCGACTGTGGGCACAGAGTTTTTGCCTGTAGGCAAAGAACCTGGGTTTTTCAAACTCGCCTACCAGCGCCCGGATTTTGTTCAACGGCTTGATGTCGCGGCCATCCCAGCGCAGATAGCCCTGAGGCAACGCATGCTGGCTGAAGGCGGGCGTGGCACGCAGGTCGAGTACCAGATCGAAAGTTTCTGCTGACGTCTCGGGCTCGCGGCTGAAATCAATCGCTCCCGCCACCTTGCACACATTGACACAGGCCCGGTGCGATTTGCAAGCATTCAGGTCAATTTGATAGTCCAGCCCGATGGCATCTTCAGGACACGCCACCAGACAGGCATTGCACCGCGTGCACAGATCCAGATCAATCGGGTTGTTGCGCAGCCATTTGAGTTCAAAGGCCCCCAGCCAGCCGACCAGAGACTGGATCTGTCCACCGAGTACGGGATAACGCCGCTCCTGCATCGCGCCTCCATGACCCATCGCGTCCCCGGCACCTTGCGTGAAAAGGGTCATGTCAAGATCGTCGCCCAGCAGGTCAGCGGCATGCTCTGCGGCTCCCAGCTCTCCAATGATCAAGAGCCGCCCTGTGCTCTTGTAGGTGACTGTGGAAACTGGCTCTGGTTCCGGAAGATGCGCCGCGGCCAGCAATGCCGCGATTTTTGGGCTGGCGTGAACAGCATCCCTGCTCCAGCCGCCGGTTTCCCGGATATTGACGAACCGGATTGGCGCGTACCCGCTACTGCCACCCTCGCTGCGCTGACCAGCCCCTGGAGTCTGTTCGGCCAGTGCTGAAAACAGGCGTTTCTCCTGGGTGCAGGCAACCACCACGTCCTCACCTGACTGGATGGCTTTCACGAATGCCCCCACCTCGCGCCGGCACAAGGTGGAGTGAAGTGTCAAACTTTCATTCAGTGCTGCGCCCAGAATCCCGGGGTCCAGTGGCATGGTTCGATTGCAATCGCATATCAGTGTGGTCATGGTTTGGGCCCGCCTCTTCGGGCTTGTTCTCTATTGCTTGGTCACGCTCTGGTAACAGTGGCTGTGCCAGTGACTGTGGGGACTGTGCCACGGAATCACCGGGCACGGTATTGGCATCATCCCGAAGTTCACCAGAGGGTGGCGCCTCGGCTCTGGCCTGACCTGGCTCTACTTCATCATCGTCCTCGAACAGTTTGAGAAACTTCGCACTGGCCATTTGGCGCAACATGGATTCTGGCAATGGATCGGGCCTGGAATAATCGTCGATGTAGGTGTCAAGCCGGTCCATCACGTTGTAGTGAGGATCAGTAAACAGCTTCTTCATGGCCGCGTTACGGACTTCAGGTGCCACATCGCGCGCCACAAACGGGGCGAAATTCGATTGTGATGTGAGACTTTTCACATCATCCAGCGACAGTGTCGGTGGCTGCTCCGGGGGTTGCGCCGGTGGCTGATGATCGGCCGTTTCAGCTTGCGGCAGCCCCGCCAGAGGCTGTTGTTCACGGGGGGTGTTTGTGACAGACAGCGTCTCGGCCACGGGTACTTCGGGTTCGTCAGGCACCTTGCCTTCACGGACCATCTGCTTGCGCTGCGACCAGCGATTCAAGAAACCGTCAGCCACTGACGCCGCCCTGCTTTTTGTCGGTACTGATTGAGGCCGGGTTGCCGAAGCGGTCTGTCAAGGACCGGAAACTCTCGGGTCGCTTGCGGCGACGGGGCTCCATCACGTGATGTTCATCCACAAAGGCACGCAGCCATTCGACCACCTGCGGAGGCGCTGGAACCTGCTCCACGGTTTCTTGCGCATCGAGCCAGCGCCCCGCATCAGAGTAGCTGAGGCTGACCATCTCGGGGCGGGCAATGGGCTCTTCCGCTACGCCCGCTTCGTCCTCGATGCGCCACAGCACAAACCAGCCAGGCACTTCGGTTGTGGCGTTTAGGTAGTAGCCTTCAGCGTCATCCTTGAACAATTCAACGGCAAAGCCAGGATGCAGCCAACGTTCTTCGGTATCGGTTTTGAGCAGCAAAAAGGGCTTTGCGCCAAAGCCATCCTCATGTTCAACCACGTTTTCCAGTACCCACCGCCAGGTTTGCCAGCGGCTCATTGGGCCCTCGATGCGCTCACGGCGCATGACAACGGCCACTCGGAGAGATGATCGGGGGATAGGCATGACAATCCGGAATGTAACGGATTGGCAAGCCCACAAACCGGGACGGGTAATTTCAGGCGGTCAGGCTTGCTCCGTAGCCCATCACCGGGGAGGCAACACCGCCGCGGCGAATGGCGACTGCACAATATTTGAACTCCGGAATTTTCCCGAATGGGTCCAGTGCAGCGTTGGTCATCAGGTTGGCCGCCGCCTCGTAATAGGCGAATGGAACAAAGACTGCCCCTCTGGGTGTACCGTCATCGCGGCGAACGTGAATCGCAACTTCGCCCCGACGGGACTGAACAGTGATCACATCACCCGCCTGCAGACCCAGCACCTGCAGATCCGCTCCGCACATGGATGCCGTCGCCATGGGTTCAAGGGCATCCAGCACCGTGGCACGCCGCGTCATGCTGCCAGTGTGCCAGTGCTCAAGCTGCCGGCCTGTGATCAGCACAAACGGGAAATCGGCATCGGGCCGCTCATTCGCCGGAATGATGTCAGCAGGCACCAAGTGCACACGCCCATCATCGGTGGCAAACCTGTCAATAAACACCGTGGGTGCACCCGGGTCATCAGCACTGAGACACGGATAGGTCACACTCGATTCACGCTGCAGCCGTTCCCAGGTGATGCCCGAAATGGCAGCGTGCATGGCCTGCCGCATTTCCTCGTAGACGGCGGCCACGCCGGCATGCTCACCGGCATAGTTCCAGTTCAGGCCCATGCGCCTGGCGATCTCCTGGATGATCCACAAGTCAGGTTTGGCTTGTCCTGGGGGGTCGATCGCCTGCTTGCCCAGTTGCACCATGCGGTCCGTGTTGCTCACCGTACCGGTCTTTTCTGGCCATGCGGTCGCGGGCAGCACCACATCAGCCAGCCAGGCAGTTTCGGTCATGAAAATATCCTGCACGACCAGATGCTCCAGCGAGGCCAGTGCATGACGTGCATGGTTCAGATCGGGATCACTCATCGCCGGGTTTTCACCCTGGATGTACATGCCGCGGATCTTGTGCGGGTCGCTGTCAGGTGCCAGCGCCTTGTGCATGATTTCCACCACGGTGTAGCCAGGCTGGTCGTCCAGCTTCATGCCCCAGAAGTTCTCGAACCAGTCGTGCGCTTCCTTGCTCGTCACGCGCTGATAATTGGGGTACATCATTGGAATCAGGCCCGCGTCGCTGGCGCCCTGCACATTGTTCTGGCCGCGCAGCGGATGCAGGCCGGAGCCGGGTTTTCCAATCTGGCCGGTAACGGTAACGAGTGCGATGAGACAACGGGCGTTGTCGGTGCCATGCACGTGCTGGCTGACACCCATGCCCCACAAAATCATCGCGCCCTTGGCCTTGGCAAATTCGCGTGCGACTTCACGCAAGGTCTGGGCCGGGATGCCGCAGATCGGCTCCATCGCTTCGGGGCTGTAGGCCTTGACATTCTCTTTCAGCGCTTCGAAATTGCGGGCACGTGTCCGGATGAATTCTTCATCGGTCAGGCCTTCTTCAATGACGGTGTGAATAAGCGCATTGAGCATGGCCACATCGGTATCCGCCTTGAACTGCAGCGAGCGCCACGCATGTTTGCTGATGTCGGTACCACGCGGGTCTGCCAGCACGATCTTGGCACCTTTTTTGGCCGCATTCTTCATCCACGTGGCAGCCACCGGGTGGTTCGAAGTCGGGTTGGAGCCAATGACAAAAATCAGATCCGAATGTTCAACGTCATTGACCTGATTGCTCACCGCACCAGAACCCACCCCCTCAAGCAGCGCCGCCACGCTGGACGCGTGGCACAGCCGGGTGCAGTGGTCCACATTGTTCGAGCCAAAACCAGTGCGCACCAGCTTCTGGAACAAATAGGCTTCTTCGTTGCTGCCTTTGGCCGAACCAAAACCGGCCAGGGATTTCTTGCCGCGGGTATCACGCAGGTTCTTGAGGCTGCCGGCACTGAGTGCAAGCGCTTCGTCCCATGTGGCTTCACGAAACACGGCCGACCAGTCGGCCGTGTCGCGGTTCAAACGTTGCAGGGCTTCGGGGTCTTTGGCAACACCCGCCTTGCGAATCAGCGGCACCGTCAGGCGCTGTGGACTGTGCGCATAGTCAAAGCCAAATCGGCCTTTGACACACAGGCGGTTGTGGTTGGCCGGGCCATCACGCCCGTCCACACTGATGATTTTATTGTCCTTGACGTTGTAGGTCACCAGGCAGCCGACACCGCAGAACGGGCATACGGAATCCACCTTTTTGTCCACCACCTGAGAGCCCACCTGCGTCTTGGGCATCAGTGCGCCCGTGGGACAGGCCTGCACACATTCACCACATGCCACGCAGGTACTGTCACCCATGGGGTCATTCAGGTCAAAGACGATCTCGCTGTGCGAGCCACGCATGGCGTAACCAATCACGTCGTTCACCTGTTCCTCACGGCAGGCGCGGACGCATCGGTTGCACTGGATGCAGGCATCCAGATTGACGGCCATAGCCGGGTGCGAGACATCCGTCCTGGGTTGCTCCCGGCGCAGGGCTTTCAATTCGGGGCGCACCGTCACATCCATGCGCGCGGCCCAGTCACTGAGCTCGCCGTGCTGCTGCGACTCGTCGGTCTCACTCCATTTGTAGCCGGTATCCGGCATGTCGGAGAGCAGCATTTCCAGCACCATCTTCTGGCTTTTCACTGCACGCTCACTGTTGGCCTGCACCTCCATACCCGCAGTGGCACTACGACAGCAGCTGGGCGCCAATGTGCGCTCACCCTTGATTTCCACCACGCAGGCACGGCAATTGCCATCCGCCCGGTAGCCATCCTTGTAGCAGAGGTGCGGAATGTCGATCCCGTGGCGTTTGGCCGCCTTGAGGATGGTTTCGCCCTCGAAAGCATGGATGGTTTGCTGATCAAGCTTGAACTCAACCGTTTGCAGCGTGACTTCAGCCAGTTTGGCAGGTGCGTTCATTTAAACGATCTCCTGGGGAAAGTATTTCTGGATGGTGCGCACAGGGTTGGGAGCAGCCTGCCCCAGCCCACAAATGGATGCATCGGTCATCACCACATTCAGGTCTTCCAGGGTGGCGTTGTCCCACACGGGGGCTTCCATCAGCTTCGCAGCCTTGGCTGTACCCACGCGGCAAGGCGTGCACTGGCCGCAACTCTCATGTGAAAAGAACCGCATCATGTTCAGCGCAGCATCACGCGCCCGGTCTTTCTGGCTGAGCACAATCACCGCCGCCGAGCCAATGAAGCAACCATAGGGCTGCAGTGTGTCAAAGTCCAGCGGGATGTTGTTCAGGCTGGCCGGCAGGATGCCACCGGACGCACCGCCGGGCAGATAGGCATACAACGTGTGCCCTTCCAGCATGCCGCCGCAGTATTCATCAATCAACTCCTGCACCGTGATGCCGGCCGGCGCCAGCTTGACACCCGGATGCCGGACGCGACCGCTCACGCTGAAACTACGCAGACCCTTGCGCCCGTTACGTCCAAAACCGCTGAACCAGGCAGCACCCTTCTCCACAATGTCACGCACCCAGTACAGGGTTTCGAAATTGTGTTCCAGCGTAGGGCGACCAAACAGACCCACCTGGGCGATATAGGGCGGACGCATGCGTGGTTCACCACGTTTGCCTTCAATACTCTCGATCATGGCGGACTCTTCGCCGCAGATGTAGGCGCCGGCGCCACGGCGGAGCTCAATAGCGGGCAAGGGGCACGGCGGGTTGGCCTGAAGCCTGGCCAGTTCGGATTCCAGAATGGCGCGACAGCCGTGGTATTCATCGCGCAGGTAAACATAGCAGGTGTCGATGCCAACCACCTGAGCGGCAATCAGCAGCCCCTCCAGAAAACGGTGTGGGTCACGCTCCAGATAGGTACGATCCTTGAAGGTGCCAGGCTCGCCCTCGTCAATGTTCACTGCCATGACGCGCGGAGCGGGCTGATCCCGCACGATGCGCCATTTGCGCCCGGCGGGAAAGCCCGCGCCGCCCAACCCGCGCAGCCCGGAGTCTTCCATGGCCTTGATCACGGGCTCGGCATCCTGCTCGCCGAGTACCAGCGCGGCAGCCAGCACATATCCCCCATGCGCGCGATAGGTGTCATAGCCGGCGTAGGCAGGGGAAACCTCAATCGCCTTCGGTGCCGGAGAAACACTTTTCTCCGAATAACCGGACGCTACAAAATGTGTAGCTGCCTGTGCAGCAGGATGAAGGTCTGCCGCCGATTTCACCACTGAAACAACCACCTCCGGCGTAGCCAGGGGAACCGGGTGCTGGTGCACCACGGCCACCGGTGCCTGCTCGCATCGACCCAGACAGGGGGCGGGGATGACCCGCACGTCGGCCGAACCCAGCAGAGCTGGCAAACGCGCCAGCAGGTCTTTGGCGCCTGCCAACTCGCAACTCAAGCCGTCACACACCCGCACAGTCAGTCCGGGGGCCTGTGCATCCCCCTTCACCACCTCGAAGTGATGGTAGAAAGTGGCCACCTCGAACACCTCAGCCATGGGGATGTTCATTTCCCTGGCCAGTGCAACGAGGTGCCGGTCGTGCAGGCAGCGATAGGCATCATTGAGCCGGTGCAAATGCTCAATCAGCAAGTCGCGACGGTGTGGCGCTGCGCCAACCAGTGCGCGCACCTCCTGCACCGACAGATCGTCTGCCTGACGACCTTTGAGTTTGCTTTTGCGACGAATGCGCTCACGCATGTCGTCCACAGAGCCAAGGGCCACGGTTTTGATGTCTGAGGCAGGGCTGGATGGGTTCATAAAGATATGTACAGGCAAACTTGGGTGTGACTGAGTATCTGGCGCCTTTCAGCGCCCGGTCAAATTGATTTGAAACATGAACTGATTCAAAAACTAAATGCTGCAACGCAACATTTAGTTGGTTTCTGGTCAGGCGACCAACAATCCGCTGTGCGCCGCCGCGTGGCGCAACCACGCACTGTCCTGTGCCAGCGTCAACGCGGCCTCGAGTGCGCGCGACGGCCGGGCGGCCGAATGGGACATGAAGCCGACGGCCGTGCGTATCTCGGGACCTGTCAGGGGCAAGGCCTCCAGCTCCCGGTAGCCACGTACGGCGCCCACCAGCGCCCCGGGCATCACACTGCAGACGCTACCCGCCACCACACTGAGGGCCATGGTCAGAAGGGAGTTGGTCTCGATTGCCGGTTTCACTGTGACACCTGCCGTGGTAAAGGCGGCATCAACAATCATTCGGTTATGCATGTCAGGGGTGAGCAGACACAAAGGCAGCTCGGCTGCATCTTTCCAGCGGATTTTGGGGCCGATCTGAAGGCTGTCAGCGTGGGGCTTCGCCGCCCGGCGCAGCAGGAAATAGTGCTCGGTGTATTGCGGCCAGGCCGTCAGCCGCGTGCCTTTCAGGTCCATCCGCTCGGTATAGCCCAGCGCCAGGTCGATCGACAGGTCGCCGAGCCCTTTCTCCAGTTCAGTGGAACTCAGTGACAGCACAGCCAGCTGGATGCCTGGATGGCGGGCCTGCAGCATCGCCGCAAAACGCGCCAGGATGGGCATGGCTGTTGGAACGGCACCAATCCGCATGGCGCCTCTGGGAAGATTCGTTTCGCTGCTCAGTTCCTGTTGCAACAGCGCGTGCTCATGCAGCATGAAGTGGGCAGTAGCCAGCACGCGCTCACCTTCGGGTGTGAGACCCGCGTAGGTGCGGTCACGCTTGACAATGACCACATTGAACTCGGCCTCCAGAGCCCGCAGTGCGTTGGACAGCGCCGGTTGCGTGATGTGGCAGGCCTGCGCCGCACGTCCAAAATGTTTGTGCTCGTGAAGTGCAACCAGGTATTTCAGCGAGCTCAGGAGATTCATGCGGGATAGCCAGGCTCAGCCAATCAGGTGTCTTTGGAGATCTTGATTGAGGGAAATTTCGAGGAGAAATCCTTGTTCTTGGCTGCGATCGACACCGCCACCTGCCGGGCGACCGCCTTGTAAATGCCGGCCACTTCGCCATCGGGATCAGCTACCACGGTGGGCTTTCCATTGTCGGCCTGTAGGCGAATCTGCATGTGGAGCGGCAGGGCACCCAGGTAATCCATGCCATATTCGGCCGCCATTTTTTTGCCGCCATCGGCGCCAAAAATGTGTTCTACATGACCACAGTTGCTGCACACATGAACTGCCATGTTTTCCACAATGCCCAATATTGGCACACCCACCTTCTCAAACATCTTGATACCTTTTTTGGCATCCAGCAAGGCAATATCCTGCGGCGTAGTCACAATCACCGCGCCCGTCATTGGAACGCGCTGGCTCAGCGTCAGTTGGATATCGCCCGTGCCGGGGGGCATGTCCACAATCAGGTAATCCAGATCTTTCCAGTTGGTCTGACGCAGCAATTGCTCCAGCGCCTGGGTGGCCATGGGACCACGCCAGATCATGGCTTCATCCTGCGCGACCAGAAAACCGATGGACATGACCTGCACGCCATAATTTTCCATTGGCTCCATCGACTTGCCATCGTCAGACTCGGGACGACCTTCGATGCCCATCATCATGGGCACACTCGGACCATAAATATCGGCATCCAGCACACCCACGCTGGCGCCCTCGGCAGCCAGTGCCAACGCCAGATTCACGGCTGTCGTGCTTTTTCCCACGCCGCCTTTGCCCGAGGCTACCGCCAGGATATTTTTTACGTTGGGCAACAACTGGACGCCACGCTGCACCGAATGCGGAACGATCTTCATGCTGACATTGACCGAAACGTTGTTCACACCCGCCACACCCTTGGCTGCAGTGATAAGTGCCTTGCGAAAGCCCGGAATCTGACTCTTGGCAGGATAGCCCAGCTCCACGTCAAACGCGACATCACCATCCGTCACGGTCAGGTTCTTGACCGCCTTGCTGGAGATGAAGTCTTTTTGAGTATTGGGATCCAGAACGGACTTGAGCGCGGCGAGGATTTGATCTTGGGTTGGCATGAGTTGATTCCTGTAACTTCGAAGAGTTTATCCATAACTCTTAAAATACGGGGTTTCCCCAATAAGAATCCCCATGTCAGCCACTTTGTCCGCGCCCCGCCAGCTGTTTGTGACCACCGCCCTGCCGTACGCCAACGGCAACTTTCACGTCGGCCACATCATGGAATACATCCAGGCCGATATCTGGGTGCGGTATCAACGGATGCAAGGCGTGAATGTGGACTTTGTCTGCGCGGACGACACCCACGGCGCGCCCATCATGATTGCGGCCGAAAAGGCCGGCAAAACGCCCCAGCAGTTTGTGGCCGACATTGCCGCCGGCCGCAAACCGTATCTGGACGGTTTCCACATCAGTTTTGACAACTGGCACAGCACCGATGCGCCGGAAAACCACGAACTGGCGCGCCAGATTTATCGCGACCTGCGCGACCTGCCCGAAAGCCAGGGCGGCTCGCTGATTGAGCGCAAAACCATCGAGCAGTTCTTCGACCCCGAGAAGAACATGTTTTTGCCAGACCGCTTCATCAAGGGCGAGTGCCCCAAATGCCATGCCAAAGACCAGTACGGCGACAACTGCGAAGTGTGCGGCTCGGTGTATGCGCCAACTGACCTGATCAACCCTTACTCGGCACTCTCGGGCGTGAAGCCCGAGCTGAAAAGCTCCGAGCATTTTTTCTTCAAACTGTCCGACCCACGCTGCGTGGCATTTCTGGAGAAGTGGACACAGGATGGCAAGTTGCAACCGGAAGTGGCGAACAAGATCAAAGAGTGGTTTACCGTCCGCACCAACCCCGATGGCTCGAAAAGTGAAGGCCTAGGCGACTGGGACATTTCGCGGGATGCACCCTACTTCGGCATCGAAATTCCCGATGCGCCGGGCAAATATTTTTACGTCTGGCTGGACGCGCCGGTAGGCTACCTCGCGTCACTGAAAAACCTGCTCGACAGGCGTGGTGTGGACTACACGGCCTACATGGCCAATCCGAAGCTGGAGCAGTACCACTTCATCGGCAAGGACATCGTCACCTTTCACACCTTGTTCTGGCCCGCGATGCTGCATTTCAGTGGTCGCAAGACACCGGACAACGTGTTTGTGCATGGTTTTTTGACCGTGAACAACGGCGAGAAGATGAGCAAGAGCCGCGGCACCGGACTGGACCCGCTCAAGTACCTGAGCCTGGGCATGAACCCGGAATGGCTGCGGTATTACCTGGCGGCCAAACTGTCGGCACGCAATGAAGATATTGACTTCAATGCCGATGATTTCATGGCGCGGGTGAATAGCGACCTGATCGGCAAGTATGTGAATATTGCGAGCCGGGCTGCTGCATTTATAAGCAGGTACTTTCTAGGCACCTTGAACTGGAGCGAGAGTCCCCATGCAAGACCGCTAGCAGAGACAACTTTTGAGATACGCCGTATATCCCAAGTTGTTGGTGCCGCTTATGAGCAGCGCGAATACGGAAAAGCCATTAGGGAAATCATGTCCTATGCAGACAAGATTAATGAGTCGTTCGATTCATCCAAGCCTTGGCTGCTCGCAAAGTCTGAAGCATCTCTCCCGGCGGTACAAATCATCTGCTCTCAGGCGTTGTGGGGTTTCCGGGCCATTTCTGCGATGCTTGCTCCGATCTTGCCAAGCCTTGCCGAGAAGGTATTTAAGGAACTTTTTAACGAAAAAGAAATTCCCAATTGGAATGACCTTGACGAAGTACCGAGTGCTATCAGCACCTACCAACACCTCATGCAACGCGTCGAAATTAAGCAACTTGATGCACTATTTGTGCCTCCAGACCCCGCCGAATCTGCGCAACCAGCTATCGAAACTGTAGCAAACGTCCCCGGCGGCGAAGAGATTGCCCCGCTCATCACCATCGACGACTTCGCCAAAATCGACCTGCGCATTGCGAAGATCGTCAACTGCGAAGCTGTGGAAGGTTCCACCAAGCTGCTGCGGCTGACGCTCGATGTAGGCGAGGGCAAAACCCGCAACGTGTTCAGCGGCATCGCCAGCGCCTACCAACCGGCCGACCTGATTGGCAAACACACCGTCGTGGTCGCCAACCTCGCGCCGCGCAAGATGAAATTTGGGGTCAGTGAAGGCATGGTGCTGGCCGCCAGCCACAGCGGCGAAAAAGCCAACCCCGGCATTTATGTGCTGGAGCCTGTAGCGGGTGCGCTACCAGGGATGCGAATCCACTAAACAGGCTGGGGCCGCTAGAATCAACGTGTCATGACATCCACCTGCAAGCTTCATCCGCAAGACCGACCGATGACGCTGTCGCGCCGTCGGCGCTTTGATATGCGCTTGCACCACAGTGGGCCACCGCAAAAACTCTGAACACCTTTTGTTCTTTGTTTTGTGGTGAACCCATGACCTCCATTCCATTTCCCGCACATTTCATTTGTAACCGCTGCAGGTTCACCATATGAACCAGTTGCTGGCGGCCGCGCTAACACTGATTCTGGGTGCCCTGCTGGCTATTCTGCCGGTCAAAAATACCTGGCGTGCAACTTTCGGGCTTTTGTCGCAAACCATTGCTACGCTGTTGACTTGGTTAGCGGTGGTTCCGGTGCTCGCCGGTGGCACCGCGCCCTACGTTGAATTGCCCTGGGGTTACCCGATTGGTGCGGTGCATTTCCGCCTCGACGCGCTGGGGGCCTTCTTTTTAAGTTGGTCGCTGCCGATGACGCTGCTGGGCGCAGTGTATGCGGTAGGTTATTTACGCCAATACTTTGATACGCCGCGTCATGTCGGCGTGCATTTTGGGCTGCTGAACATGATTTCGCTGTCCTTTTTGATGGTCTACACCGGTGAGCACGCCGTGACCTTCCTGATGGGCTGGGAAATTGCGGCACTGTCGGCCTGGCTACTGGTGATCTGGGATTACACCAACCAGAAGGTTCGCTTTGCCGGCTTCAACTATCTGGTGTCCACCCACATCGGCCTGATTTTTCTGGTGGCTGCGTTCATGATTTTGTATACCCAGACGCAAAGCTGGTACCTGGACGACTTTGGCGACTGGATGAGCGCCAACCCGAGCACCATCCGCAATACGGTGTTTTTGTTGTTGCTGACCAGCTTCGGGTTGAAATCTGCTTTCTTCCCGTTTCACTCGTGGTTGCCGCGCGCCCACGCGGCTGCGCCCGCCAATGTAAGCGCATTGATGTCGGGTGTGATCCACAAGGCCGGTCTGTTCGCGCTGCTGCACTTTTTGCTGATTCAAGGCAAGCCTGATGCCTGGATGGGCTGGGCGCTGATCGCCTTCTCGGTCACATCGGCGGTCATTGGTGGCTTGTACACCGTGGGCCAGCGCGACCTGAAACGCATGCTGGGCTACTCCAGCACAGAGAACGTGGGCATTGCCGGCATTGGTTTTGGCATTGGAATACTGGGCCTGGCCTGGGGAACACCTGGCCTGGTGGCGCTGGGCTTTGGGGGTGGCATGTTGCACGTCTTGAACCACGCGTTTTTCAAATGCCAGTTGTTTTACGCCGCCGGTTGCGTCTATCAGGCCAAACATGGTGTGGACAT
Organism: Candidatus Egaibacter danicus; assembly: GCA_016707075.1. Classification (GTDB taxonomy): domain Bacteria; phylum Pseudomonadota; class Gammaproteobacteria; order Burkholderiales; family Burkholderiaceae_C; genus Egaibacter; species Egaibacter danicus. The sequence goes on along the minus strand of JADJII010000001.1, from coordinate 79,104 downwards.
CGAGCGCCTGGGAGGCCTGGCCAAGCTGATGCCCATCACTGCCCTGAGCTTTCTGGTAGGCGGCGTAGCAATCGCGGCCCTGCCACCATTCAACGGCTTTGCCAGCGAGTTTCTGATTTACAGCGGGCTATTCACTGACGATGCCGTGGGTGTCTGGGCCAAACTGGCACTGGGTGGTGTAGCCACACTGCTGGCCTTTGTGGGAGCCGTGTCGGCGCTTTCCATCACCCGCGCCTATGGCGTGATTTTTATGGGCCATTCGCGCGATGACACCTTGCCACCAGGCCATGAGCCGAGCGGCTGGATGCTCGCTCCCCTGCTGGTGCACACCGCAGGCACAGTGCTGCTGGGGTTGATGCCGGTGTTGGGTCTGGCGCTGGTGGCGGCCCCAACCCGGCTGTTTTTGCGTTCCATGCCCGATGCCCTGGCGCAGGAAGCCATGCAAACCCTGCAAACCATACTGACTCGGGTGGGGCTGATCTCCATCACCATTACAGTTTTGATCGCCCTCCTGTGGGCGCTGAACTGCGTTTTACGCCGTAAGTCGGTGGCCAGTGGCCCCACTTGGGGCTGCGGCTACACGGCCGGCAGTGCCCGCATGCAGTACACGGGCAGCAGCTTTTCCAGAGACTTTTCGCAACATTACGACGGGGTGATGGTCATACTCAAGCGCCAAAAAGCACCTCTAGGTTATTTCCCCAACGATGCCTATGTCATTACCGACTGCGTCGATGCCGTTGAGCGCCGCCTGTACAACGTGATCAGCCAGGGAGACCACTCAGCCGGGTTGATATCAAAGCTGATGCACGAGGACGACCCGCGCCCGTCATTTGCCTTGGGGCTGGCCGCGATAGTAGCGATCGCCGCGCTGGTGGTACTGGCTGACGGAGCGCTACCATGAGCACCCCAATGCTGTTGACTTTGGCGCACATCGTCATGGCGCTGATGATGCCCATTTTGCTCGTGGGGGTCATCAACCGCACGAAGTCCTGGTGGGCGGCACGCAAGGGACCCAGTCTGGTTCAAACGTTCCACGACCTGCGTCGCCTGTTGCAAAAGCGCCCGGTGGTCAGTACCACGGCCACTCCACTGTTTCGTCTGAGCGCCTACGTGGTGCTGGCGTGCGCGCTGCTGGCGCTGAGTTTTGTACCGATTCTGGGGCAATTTTCACCGCTGTCGTTTGATCAGGATTTTGTGGTCATGGCCTACACGCTGGGCCTGGCGCGCATAGTCTTGATGCTCTCGGCCATGGACGTGGGTAGCCCGTTCGAGGCCATGGGTGCGGCGCGTGAGGCCAGCTTTGGGGCCTTTGCCGAACCCGCGCTGTTTTTGCTGCTGGGCACGTTGAGTGCAGCCACTGGGATGGGCAGTTTTGCCGACATGCTGGGACACCTGCACAACACTACCTATTACGCCCTGATCGTGCTGCCGCTGGCGCTGGCGCTATTGATTTTGTTGCAGACAGAAGCCGCCCGTGTGCCCGTGGATGATCCACTGACGCACCTGGAGCTGACCATGATCCATGAGGTAATGATCCTCGATCACAGCGGCCCCGAACTGGCTGCCATGCAATACGCCGCAGGCCTGAAGATGACGATTTATGCAGGCCTGATCGCCACCCTGCTCAACCCATTTGCCCCGTTGGATGCGCCGTTAGCTGCGATTGTTACATCGGTGTTGCTGATGCTGGTGGTAACGGTGGTAGTGGGCTGTTTTGAATCGCTGATGGCTCGCCTGCCGCTGCGCTGGGTGCCGCGCTATGTGTGGCTGGCTGGCTGGCTGGTGGCACTGGCCGCGCTTACGGTTGGTGTGACAGGAACTAGCCTATGAGAATCAGTCTGCCCCTGATCGCCTGCCTGCTGGCCACGGTGATTCCAGTGTTTTTTGGCAAGCTGTCTGTGACCCCTACCTGGCTGAGCCTCCAGGCACTGGCACTGGGCTGGATCACGCTTAACAAAAATGAGGCGTTGGACTTTAATGCGCTCGAGGCCGGGTTGGAGATTTTGTTCATCCGCGCCTGGCTGGTGCCGCATTTGCTGCGCCGTACCTTGCTGAGCACCCGAGAGGCGGAGCTGGATGTGATGCCCTCTAACCTGTTCGCCTGGGGTGCAGCCGTAACGCTGCTCATTTTGGCCTTCCAGTTTGGCAACGGCGCGCGGGCTGACGTGCGCGCGCTCACGCTCGGCGTGGCGGCGGCGACCGTCACCATCGCCTTTCTGGTGCTGGCGACCAACCGCGAACCGGTGGCGCAACTGGTAGCACTGTTGTACATGGAAAATGCGCTGGCGCTGTTTGAGTCGCTGATGCCCGAGCCTTGGCCGCTGCCGGTGCACGTCGCTGTCAGTGGCGTGTATGTCGGCACAGTGGTCGTGGGCAGCTGGCTGATACGCAGCAGGCATTCGTCAAGCCTTTTAGCCGCCCAGTCTAGGGAGGACGGGCGATGACAGCTACCGTTTCAATAGTCAAAAACACCGCAGATGAAGGATGTGCTGCAGTCACACGCTGGGTTTCACCCGCACTGGTGGGTGTGGCCTTTGTGATCTGGCTGGCCGCCGTGGGCGTATTTGTGACGCACCCGCTGTCCAGGCTGCCGCTGTACTTTGCCAACCGCTATCTGGTGCTCGATGCCACCTCGATGCTGTTCATGCTGGTCACCAATACGGTGTTTCTGGGTATTTGCGTTTATCTGTACTCGCGCGAGCGCAACACTCCTGCGCTGACAAGCGACATCCGCACGCGCGCGGCGCTGATGCTGATGTTCATGGCAGTACTCAACTTAGGCCTGATGGCGAACCATCTGGTGCTGCTGTGGACGTTGATTGAAATCAGCACGCTGTGCGCCGCCCCGCTGGTGGCGCGCGGCGAGCGGTCCACCTCCCATGGCGTGGCTTGGCGTTACATGCTGTACTCAGCTATGACGCTGGCCATCACTTTCTTGGGCTTCATGTGCCTCACCCAGTCGGCGCACCTGCGTGGCGTGGAGGTGAGCTTTATGGTCGACCAACTGGGTGGGGCCCTGACCCGCCAGAGCGATGCCTGGCAGCGCCTGGGCCTGTCGTTCATGTTGTTTGGGCTGGGTGGCAAACTGGGGCTGGCCCCGATGTACGGCTGGCTGCCAGAGACTTACGAGAGTGCTCCCACCACCACGAGCGCGCTGCTGGCTTCCATCCAGTTCAACGTCAGCGTGGTAGCGGTGTTTCGCATTCTTCAAATTTTCCACGGCTTTGAAGCGGGATTTGTCTCGCAAGAACTGCTGGTCATGGGCTATATCTCACTGGTGGTGGCTGCCATCCAGATCATGGCGTGCAACAACTACAAGCGCCTGATTGCCTATGCCTGCGTCAGTTCATCGGGCGTCATTGCACTCGGGCTGTCAGTGGGCAAGGCGGCCGCCTACGGTGTGGTGCTGTACATCGTGAGCAATGCGTTTGTAAAGTCGCTGCTGTTTTTGACCGCCGGACGCATGCGCGCTGTTTACGGCACCAACGAGGTGGGGCCTTTGAGTGGCGTGATCCGTACTCTGCCCCTGTCAGGCTTTTTGTTTGCCATCGGCATTTTCGCGCTGTTGGGCTTTCCGCCCTTTGCCAGCTTTTTGGCCGAGATGCTGATCCTCTCGGGCATTGTGCAGGCGGGCAACCTGATGGCATTTACGCTGATGTGCGTCATGCTGACGATTATGTTCGTTGCCACCGGGCGTACCGTTTTTCCCATGCTGTGGGGGCTGCCCAAGGTGCGCATGGCACCCCCCACCGAGTCATGGATAACGCTGCTGCCCAAGCTGGGCTTTGTCGCGGTGCTGGTGATGTTGGGCACCTACACGCCCGAGGTGTTCACCAACCTGCTGCGCGCCGTGGCCGTGTCAATTGGGGGTTGAGCCGATGATCAGCCTGCACAACACCTCTCGCATGCTATCTCTTTCAGAGCTACTTGCGCAATGCCAGCAAGGGCTTGAGGCCAATTTTGTTCTGATGTCCTTATTTGGCCGAACGGCCCACCCTGACGAGAAAGCGGGCGTGATCGTGACTGCCGTGTTGTTGCAACCGGGAACTCCGGGCCTGACCCCGCGTGTGCTGCGCGGCTACGCCGAACCCGGCCAACGCTACCCCAGTTTGACTTCGCAATTCCCTGCCGTACAAATTTATGAGCGTGAGTTGTGGGAACAAACCGGCCTGCAGCCCGAGGGCCACCCCTGGCTCAAGCCGGTGCGCTATGAAGGGCCGCGGCAGGGCCAGATGGGCGACTACCCTTTTTACAAGGTCCGCGGCGCTGAGGTGCATGAGGTGGGCGTCGGTCCAATCCACGCCGGGGTGATTGAGCCCGGCCACTTCCGTTTCATGTGTCACGGTGAGCAGGTGCACCACCTGGAAATCCAGCTAGGCTACCAGCACCGGGGGGTAGAAGCGCTGCTTTTGGCGCGCCACGCGCCTGAGCGACTCACACCGATAGTGGAATCGATCGTGGGTGACTCGGCCGTGGCCTACGCCTGGGCCTGGTGTGCCGCGCTGGAATCCATGGCGGATCAGTCCGTGTCTCTTGCCACGCTCGCGTCACGTGCAATTGGTCTGGAAATGGAACGGCTCGCCATGCACCTGGCCACCCTCAATGGCCTGTGCACTGACATTGCCTACCTGCAACCTGCGGCTACCTATGGACGGCTGCGCACCGCCGTCATCAACGCCAGCCAGCGTGCCTGCGGCAACCGCTTTGGCCGCGGCTGGATTCGCCCGGGCGCAGCCAAACCGATTGGTGATGCGCTACGGCAAGACTTGTTGACCACGCTACGCGCTTTTCTGCCCGACTTTCAGGAGGTTAACGCGCTGGTGTGCAGCAGCCGCAGCGTGCGGGCACGATTCCAGGGTGTAGGTGTGGTCAGCAGTCAGGCGGCGCGTGACTTGGGTTTGAGTGGCGTGGTGGCACGTGCCAGTGGCATCGCACTGGATGTCCGAGCCGCGCAATCCGACAATTTTTTTGCGACGTATCCGGTTCCACACCAGACACAATCCAATGGCGACTGCTGGGCACGCATGTGTCAGCGCATGCAGGAAGCCGAGGCCAGCACCCAATGGCTGATCGACCGGCTGACCGACCCTACACTTAATCTGACCAACACACCCGATCCGCACGCACCAGGTGTCGCGTCTGCCGCTTGGGCGTTGCAGCCACACGCTCTGTGCGTGTCGTGGGTAGAGGGTGTGCGCGGCCCGGTCATGCTGGCGCTGGAAACCGATACCACTGGCAAGCTGATTCACGCCAAGGTGCAAGACCCTTCACTAGCCAACTGGTTTGGGCTGGCCATGGCGCTGCGCAACAACGAAATCTCAGACTTTCCCATATGCAACAAGAGTTTTGACCTCTCTTACTGCGGCAACGATCTGTAGAGGACGCCATGCTGAAATCCATTTCCGTTCGAAAGTCTCAGGGCACCCAATATATAGCCGATTTGCGTGCGGCCCAGCCCGCGGGCTTTCGGAGTAAGCCGCTGATTGCCGATACCGACTGCAAGATCGGCTGTCAGGAATGCATTTCGGCATGTCCAAGCTCGGCAATTCTTGTGGCGCCAGTGCAAATTGACTTGGGGCGATGTGTCCTTTGCGGAGATTGCGCACCCGTGTGTCCCAGTAACAAAATCAGTTTCAGCAACGATGTAAGGCTGGCAGCCACGAATCGCCAAGCATTAATCGTGACGAATGCACATCCCAACATCGACCCCATCAAGGTGTCAAATGAGCTTCGCAAGCGGTTCGGCCGATCTTTGAAGTTGCGCTCTGTGTCTGCAGGCGGGTGCAACGGATGTGAGTTGGAGATCAACGCGCTAGGCAATGTCAACTTCGATCTTGGTCGCTATGGTATTGACATCGTCGCGTCCCCCCGTCACGCCGATGCCATGGTGATCTCCGGCCCCATCACACGCAATATGGTCGAGGCATTGGAAATTTGTTGGGACGCCATGCCAGAACCCAAACTGGTCATTGCCGTGGGTGCCTGCGCAATTTCAGGCGGTGTATTTGCCAACAGCAATACTCTGGATCGACGTTTTCTGGAAAAAGTGCAACCGTCGCTGTACGTTCCAGGTTGCCCCGCACACCCACTGACCTTCATCACTGGAATCATGGACTTGCTGGGCATTGACACCCGGTAACACGCCGAAAAACCCAGCGGACTGCCGGTCAGTTCAGCCTGCCGAGCCGGCACGGGGAAAAATGAAGGTAGCTACTCAGGCATGCTGATTCGCTACTTACGCTGCAGAGTCTGCTAGCTGCAAGCGTGCGCGGCCGGCTCGTTTGGCCTCATACAGCGCGATATCGGCGCGCTCCACCAGCGTGGTGGGGTCGCCTCCCGGCGTGGGCACCAGCGTGGCCACACCAATACTCAAGGTGAGCCACGGTGCGGTGGGCGAATCGGCGTGGGGAATGCCGGCTTGCATCGTACCGTCCAGACAGCGCTGCGCGATGATCACTGCGGCATTCACGTCCGTTGCGGGCAACAGCACCGCAAATTCCTCGCCCCCGTAGCGGGCCACCACCTCGCCTGAACGGCGGATACATTCTTCCAGCACCTGGGCCACGCGACGCAGACACTCATCGCCCGCGAGGTGCCCATAACGGTCGTTATAAAGCTTGAAGTGGTCGATATCAATCATCAGCAGTGACAGTGGCTCCAGACTGCGGGCGCTGCGCTGCCATTCACTGATCAGGCTCTCGTCAAAAAAGCGCCGGTTTGCAACACCGGTGAGGCCGTCTGTGGTGGACAGCCGGGCCAGTTGTTCGTTGGCGTCTGCCAGTTCCCTGCCGGCTTCGATGGAGGCGGTCACGTCCAGACGGACACTGACCACGCTGCGGGATCGGGTGTATTTCTCATAAATATGAAGCCAGCGACCCGATGGTGTGGAAACCAGGCGGGGTTCGTCGCTCATGCCCCGGCTGTCCATCACCTCCGCAACGTATTCTTCCTCTCGCCCTTGCGCTTCAGGAACCAGTCCCGTCGTGATGCTGAAGCGCAGCAGTTCTTCATACGTGTGTCCTTTCGCGACGGCAGTTTCAAGTGCTTCCGCCATTTCGGGATACATCTGCAACAGTTGCTGGTTATAGAACACCAGCCTGCCTTCGGTGTCATACATTTCCAGCCCGGCTGGCATAGCGTCGGTAGCCTCACGCAAACGCATATCGGCAACCCGGGCCTGCTGCCGGGCAGCATCCAGCGCTTCACGCTGACGGACCATTTCGGTGACGTTCACGCGCACAGTGGCCACCCAGCCTGACGTGGTGCGGGTCTCATACAGGTAGGCCCAGTCACCATCGGGCAGGCGCTGCAACTGCGGGCCATCGGTGGCACAGCGCTCATTTAACCTCTGATTGATCCATGCCTCCTGCTCGGCGGGCGTTGCTCCTGCGGGCCAGCCCGGCTCCGCGGTGTTCCGGAGCTGCTCTTCAAATGTCTGCCCCAGCACCATGCCTTTCTCGCGCTGCGGATACATCTCCTCCATGCGACGGTTGTAGACCACCACGCGATCCTGCTCGTCAAACAGCTCGATGGCTGCCGGCATTTCGTCAATGGCTTCACGCAGGTGCAGGTAGGCGGCTTCGTCATCCTGGCGAGCCTCTTCAATACTCAGTGCCGTACGAGCCATCAAGACAGCGAGAGAGACCGTTGCGACCACGAGCGCACCCGCCATGACCACAATCACAACCGAACCTGCTGTACCAGCCCCTCTCAAGGCCAGTTGAGCCAGTGCGATTTCACCCACCAATACAGCAGCCAGCAAAGGCCAAAGCCACCGCACGCCAGTGGCGCGCGCGAACTCAACCAGGTATTTCATGGAAGAGCAAATTTGAAAGATTTTCCAGTGGTTGAGGGTTACCCATGGCGCAATGATGGCAGAACTGGCTTAACTGTACATACTCGCAGTGGTTAAGGTCTGTAACCGGACGTAAACTCGCTGGTAAGCTGCCGGGCGACAAGACCACGCCCTTCCACTGCAATGTCAGGCCAGTCCCCAACTTCTCTCCTTGCTCCCTTTCGCCCCTATCTGGTGGAGGCCCTGCGCGGGTATTCGACCCAGATGTTTGCACGTGACCTCAGTGCCGGCGCAACCGTTGGCATCGTGGCCCTGCCATTGGCCATGGCCTTTGCGATGGCCAGCGGACTCAAGCCGGAAGCCGGCATTGTCACAGCCATCATTTCCGGATTCCTGATCTCGGCGCTGGGTGGAAGCCGCGTGCAGATTGGTGGGCCGGCCGGCGCGTTCATCGTGATCGTATATGGCATCCTGCAGCGTTACGGGCTGAGCAACCTGGTCATCGCTACGGCCATGTCTGGCGTCATGCTGTTTCTGATGGGGCTTTTCAAGCTGGGAACGCTGATCCGTTTTATACCCGTGGCGGTAGTGATCGGTTTTACCAATGGCATTGCCGTGCTGATTGCGCTGTCGCAGATCAAGGACTTTCTGGGCCTTCAGGTCGTGAACATGCCGGCAGATTTTTTTGGCATTCTGGGGACGTTGCAGCACGCACTGCATACAACCAATCTGCAGGCCGCAGGCATCGCTGCCGGGTCTCTGGCAATCATCATCTTCTGGCAATTCTGGCTGCCCAGACTGGGCCATGACAGCCCGCGCGCGAAACGCTTTTCAGTGGTGCCGGGCTCCGTCATCGCGCTGATTCTGGCGACGCTGGCGGTATCGTCGCTGGATCTGCAGGTGGACACGATTGGCAGCCGCTTTGGCGGAATCCCGGCCAGTCTGCCCGCACTGGAGTGGCCGGCATTTTCCTGGGAGTCTGCCCGTTTTCTGCTGGTACCTGCCACCACGCTGGCTTTGCTGGGGGCCATTGAATCGCTGCTGTGCGCCCGCGTGGCCGACGGCATGATTGATGACCGCCACAACCCCAACCAGGAACTGATGGCACAGGGCGTGGCCAACTTCTTCACTCCCTTTTTTGGAGGCATGCCAGCCACTGGCACGATTGCCCGCACCGTCACCAATATCAAGAGTGGCGCCGCCAGCCCGGTGGCGGGCATGGTGCATGCCCTGGTGCTGCTGCTGATCGTGCTGATCGCGGCCCCGCTGGCCAACCATGTACCACTGGCTGCGCTGGCTGCGGTGTTGATGTTTGTAGCCTGGAATATGGGCGAATGGCGGGCATTTTTGCATCTGCGACAGTACCGCGTACCCTACCGGATCACACTGCTCGCGGTCTTTTTGCTGACAGTGATATTCGATTTGACAGTGGCGGTGGAAGTGGGCCTCATCGCAGCCTGCGTCACCTTCATTTATCGCATTTCCAGTCTGTCGAGAAGCGAAGCCGTTGAGTTGTCGATCAAGCCAGAGCAACCGGGAGAACCTGCGCCAGTAGCGGCCCACCGGCTGTATGGCGCCCTCTTTTTCGGTGCTGTCCAGCTGGTTGAAGCCATTGAGAACGCGTTGCCGAAAAAAACCCTGGTGGTGGACCTCAAAAACGTGATTTACGTGGACTCATCGGGCGCGGACGCCCTGATGAATCTGGCGCGTTCCTGCCAGAAAAAGCAGGTTCGGCTGATACTGTGCGGGCTGGCGCATCAGCCACTGGATATTGCCAAACGCTGTGGCCTGCTGCTGAAAGTGCCGGATGTCGACCGTTTTGCTGACCTGTCGGGCGCATTGGCGGCTGTGGCGCCAAACGGCACGATTACCGTTCATTCAGGGTAGGAGCGGTCTCTTCATCTGCCAGAGCAGACTACTCAGCTCTGGCTCGAGTTGCAAACGCGCCTGGGGGTCCAGTTGCTGCAGGCTTTGTTTCAGATTTGTGGCACGTTGCAGCAGGGTGGCGTCCCTGAACGCGAAAATAATGCCATTGCTTTTCTCGGTTGCCAGGGTTTCAAGTGTGGCACCGTCAAAGCTGCGATTGATCCGCTCCAGCAGCAACTCATAGTCGCAGTGATCACGATGCAGGTTCACCACCAGCAAGCCTTGAGGCGACAGCGCGTGGACACATGAGTCGTAGAAAACCTGTGAACACAGTTGCGCTGGTTGTCCCCTGGCGTCGAATCCGTCCACCATCAGCACGTCGGTCGTTGAAGGCAGATCATGCACCCAGCGCGCGCCGTCACAGGTTACTACCCGAAATCGTTCGTCGTCGGGTGGCACCTGAAAAGTATCCCGCAGCGCAACGACGTGGGGGTTGATCTCGGCGACCATAATACAGGTATGCCCCAGATACCGGTAACAGAATTTGGCTAACGAACCACCACCCAACCCGATCATGCCGATAACGGCCGGGTTGTTGTTGAACAACAGGAACCCCATCATCGTGCGGGTGTAGTCCACCTCCAGACGCCATGGGTTGCCCGTGCACATCTGGCTTTGCAATTCACCATGAGTGAAGTGCAGGGATTTGGTGCCATGCGCCTCGCGCACAAACGGCGGGTCGAACTGGAGGGATTCAAAGCCACCTCCAGGGATATCGCTCATCGCGTTCCACTGCCCTCCTGGGTATCCGGGTCAACCATGCGTGCTGTACGTAGCACCCGGTAGTCGGGGTCAAAGTACACGGTGAATACCATCGATTTCTGGGTATCCATGAAACGCCAGTCGTAGGCAATTTCCCGCTTGAACTCATACGGCGTGATTTTCATGGGCTTGCCCAGCATCTTGCGCACGTCTTCCATCATCATGCCAGGCTGCACTTTGGCAAAGTTTTCCGGTGTCAGCACCTGCCGAAGCGCGCTCATTTTGCCGTCTGTGCCAATGGTGATCATGTAATTGACGTGGCCCGCTGGCTGTCGGTTGTATTCAAAAATGCGTGCGCCATTGGGGCCTTCCCATACCTTTTCGGGCTCACCAAACTTCAGGCGCACATCACCTTCCGTGGCCACACCATCCTCCAGTTCGTTGATGCGTTGCTGGTCGCAGGCAGTCAAACCGAAAAGGGTTGCCAGAAAGGCCGTAACGAAGAGGAAACGCCCGATGGAAAACAAATTGCAGTCGCGCATGGCAGCCCCGGTAAAATCAATTCAAGAGGTACAGTTTATGTCGTTATTGCAATCCATCTTTCGCCGCCCGGACTACCAGTCCGAAGCTACCCAGTTCATTGACCAGCTCAAGGCCAAAAAGCCCGATCTGGAAGCCAGACAGCGCCAGGGCCGTGAATTGCTGTGGGACAAAACCGTTGACCGCAGTGCTTTGGCCGAGTACCGGGCCGCACGTGTGGCGCAGAAGCCCTACGTGTACCAGACGGACATGAAATAGCACGAAATTGGCATTGAAATAGACCTCCAGACCTCGTGGAATATGCGCGAGAAGCTACTATTTTGATAGCGATTTAATGATCGAAACCATTGACAGCATCCCGCTGATCCCGAACCAGACAACGGATCTGGCGGGTATGCCTGACGTCGTGGACCAGGTGGCCTTGGCGCGCCTGTATGGCGAACCGCTGTTTGCCATGCCGCATGATTTGTACATTCCGCCCGACGCGCTGGAGGTCTTTCTGGAGGCCTTTGAAGGTCCACTGGACTTGCTGCTGTACCTGATCCGCAAGCAGAATTTCAACATTCTGGACATCCCGATGGCGGGCCTGACGCGCCAGTACTTGGTGTACGTAGATGAAATTCGGGGCCGCAACCTGGAACTGGCCGCCGAATACCTGCTGATGGCCGCCATGCTGATCGAGATCAAGTCGCGCATGTTGCTGCCCCCACGCAAGGTGGCTGAAGGACAGGAGCCCGAAGACCCGCGCGCCGAACTGGTGCGCCGCCTGCTCGAATACGAGCAAATGAAGCTGGCGGCGGCGAAGCTCAATGCCCTGCCGCAATTTGGCCGCGATTTCCTCAAGGCTCAGGTGTACATTGAGCAGTCGTTGCAGCCGCGTTTCCCTGACGTGCATGTGGTGGAACTGCGGGAAGCCTGGCGCGACATCATGAAGCGGGCCAAGCTGGTCCAGCACCACAAAATCAGCCGCGAAGAATTGTCAGTGCGCGAGCACATGAGCATCGTGCTGCGCCATTTGCAGGGTCGCAAGTTTGTGGAGTTCGAACACCTGTTCGACCCCACCAAAGGCGCTCCCGTGCTGGTGGTGACCTTTATCGCCATGCTGGAGCTGGCCAAGGAAACCCTGATCGAGATTACACAGGCCGAAGCGTTCGCGCCGATTTACGTGCGCCTGGCCTATACACCGGCCTGATTTCGGCCTGCAACGGCCGCCGTGTCTGCCTGACCGTGAAAGAACCCCTCGCATGACTTCCCCTGCTTTTGACTTCGACGTCCTGATCGTCGGCAGCGGCCTGGCGGGCCTGTCGGCCGCGCTGCATCTGGCGCCGACCCACCGGGTTGCCATTCTGACCAAACGCGCCATGGCTGACGGCTCCAGCGGCTGGGCGCAAGGTGGTATTGCCGCAGTGCTGGCCGAGGGAGACACGTTTGAGTCGCACGTGGACGACACACTCGTGGCCGGTGCCGGGTTGTCCGATCCCAACGCCACGCGCTTCGTCGTTGAGCACGCCCCCGAAAGCATTGCCTGGCTGCGCGAACTGGGCGTGCCGTTTTCAACGGAACACGGAGAATTGCACCTGACGCGCGAAGGCGGTCACAGTGCGCGCCGCATCGTCCATGTGACCGATGCAACGGGCGCGGCGGTGCAGAAAACGCTGATTGAAAAGGTCCGCCAGACAGCCAATATCACGTTGTTTGAGCACCACATGCTGGTGGACCTGATCACACAACGCAAGCTCGGCGGCAAAGTCCGTCCAGCCGATGGCATCGAGGCCAATCGCTGCCTGGGTCTTTATGCACTGGATGAGACCACCGACAGGGTAGTCACCTTCAACGCGCCTCACACCATCCTCGCAACGGGCGGCGCGGGCAAGGTGTACCTTTACACGACCAATCCCGACACCGCCACCGGCGATGGCATTGCGGCCGCCTGGCGCGCAGGTTGCCGGGTGGCCAACATGGAGTTCATCCAGTTCCATCCGACTTGCCTGTACCACCCGGATGCCAAGTCGTTCCTGATCACCGAAGCCGTTCGCGGCGAAGGCGGGTTGCTGCGTATGCCCGCCCAGGCAGGTGGCACGCGTTTCATGCCCCAGCATGACCCGCGTGCCGAACTGGCTCCGCGCGACGTGGTGGCGCGTGCCATCGATTTCGAGATGAAAAAAGGTGGCTTCGATTGCATGTACCTGGATATCTCGCACCAGCCACTGGCATTCCTTCAGGAGCACTTCCCCAACATCTATGCGCGCTGTCTGGAGCTGGGCATTGACATCAGCAGGCAACCGATTCCGGTGGTTCCCGCTGCTCATTACACCTGTGGTGGCGTGATGACCGACCTGCATGGGCGTACCGATGTACCGGGGCTGCATGCCATTGGCGAGACCACCTGCACGGGTCTGCACGGCGCCAACCGGCTGGCCAGCAACTCATTGGTGGAATGCATGGTTTTTGCGCGGGCAGCCGCTCAGGATATTGTCAACACACTATTGCCTGTCCCACCTGTGTTACCCACATGGGATGACAGCCGCGTGACCGACGCCGATGAAGCGGTGGTGATTTCCCACAACTGGGATGAATTGCGCCGCTTCATGTGGGACTATGTAGGCATTGTGCGTACCAACAAACGTCTGGAGCGGGCGGCACATCGCATTGCCTTGCTGCAGCGGGAAATTGATGAGTTCTATGCGCACTTTCATGTCACGCGCGATCTGCTGGAACTGCGTAACCTGGTGCTGGTGGCCGACCTGATCGTGCGCTCGGCGCAGGCCCGCCATGAAAGCCGTGGCCTGCATTTCAGCCTGGACTATCCCGAAATGGCCAAAGAGGCCCTCCCCACCATTCTTTTCCCTTATGGATTTGAATCATGAACGAACCCTCCCCCTCGCCACGTAAGCCACTGACCCTGCACCGCCTGCGTGACATGCACGCCTCGGGTGAGAAGATCACCATGCTGACCTGCTACGACGCGACTTTCGCCCAACTGCTTGACGTGGCTGGCGTGGACTGCCTGCTGGTCGGCGATTCACTGGGCATGGTGCTGCAGGGGCAGCCCAGCACGGTGCCGGTCACGCTGGAAGAGATGGGTTACCACACACGCTGTGTCACCCGTGGCAACCGCACAGCCTGGGTGATTGGCGATTTGCCCTTCGGCAGCTATCAGGAATCCAGGGAACAGGCTTTGCGCAGCGCCACGCTGCTGATGCAGGCCGGCGCCGAGATGGTCAAACTCGAAGGCGGGGGCTGGACCGTGGACACCGTCCGCTTTCTGGTCGAACGTGGTATTCCCGTCTGCGCGCACCTGGGGCTGACGCCACAATCGGTTCACGCACTGGGCGGGTATCGCATTCAAGGCCGCACCGATGACAGCGCACACCTGCTGAAGCGTCAGGCCCTTGAACTGGCCGACGCCGGCGCATCCATGCTGGTGCTGGAGCTCATTCCTGCGACACTGGCACAGGAGGTGACGGCCGCTTTGCCGATACCGGTCATCGGAATCGGTGCCGGCGTGCAGTGCAGTGGCCAGGTTCTGGTGCTGCACGACATGCTGAATATTTCCCGGGGAAAGCTGCCGCGCTTTGTGCGCAATTTCATGGAGGGCAGCATCAGTGTGGAAGAAGCTGTGCGCCGCTTTGTTGCCGCCGTAAAGGATCAGAGTTTTCCCGACCCCGCGCTGCACACCTACTGAAAAGCCGTGCACGTCGTCCGCACCATCGCAGAGCTGCGTGACCTTCTCGCGGCGTTCAAGCGCCCCGCGTTCGTACCCACCATGGGCAACCTGCATGACGGGCATATTGCATTGATAGAACAGGCCAAACCGATGGGTGATGTGACCGTGGCCAGCATCTTCGTGAACCGTCTGCAGTTTCTGCCACACGAAGACTTCGACACCTATCCACGGACATGGGACTCGGATTGTGCGCGGCTTGCCGCAGCGGGTTGTGATGTGCTGTTTGCTCCAGACGAAAAAGAACTCTACCCGGAGCCTCAAACCTACAAGGTGCACCCGCCGCCCGAGCTGGCTGACATACTGGAAGGGCATTTTCGCCCCGGTTTTTTTATTGGCGTCAGCACGGTGGTGATGAAACTGTTTGCCTGCGTACAACCCCGTATCGCGGTATTCGGTAAAAAAGACTACCAGCAGCTCATGATCATCCGCCGCATGGTCGAGCAGTTTGCGCTGCCGATCGACATCGTGGGGGGTGAAACCCGCCGGGCACCCGATGGCTTGGCGCTGTCATCACGAAACGGTTACCTCTCGCCATCCCAACGCGAAGAAGCGGCGCAACTCTATCGTGTGCTGGAAGCGATGGCTACTGAGTGGCGAACCGGCAACAAAGACATGGCGGCAATCGAAGCCCGGGCGATGAATACGCTGACCCAGCGGGGCTGGAAGCCGGATTACATGGTGGTGCGGCGCCAAGCAGACCTGTTGGCTCCGGCTGGCGATGAGCCACTGGTTGTGCTGGGTGCAGCCAAATTGGGAGACACGCGCCTGATCGACAACCTGGAGTTGTAGGTTTCAGGCTGCGCCAATATCCGGCACCAGCGCCCCGGCATTCTGTCCGCTCCTGAGTGCTGATGTGAATGCCAGCATGCGGTCAATCGGCACACGGGCGCGAAGACCCAATACCGGATCAACATGGATCTCATTGCTGCCCGACTCCAGAACATGGGCCAAACCCGCCAGGCCGTTCATGGCCATCCAGGGGCAGTGCGCACAGCTTTTGCAAGTGGCGCTGTTGCCAGCGGTCGGCGCCTCCATGAAAACCTTGCCAGGACTCAGCGTGCGCAGCTTGTGCATCATGCCGTTATCGGTTGCCACGATGAACTCTGTCGCATCCATTTCGTGGGCAGCCTTGAGAATGCCGGAAGTGGAGCCCACAGCATCGGCCAGCGCCACTACGTCGGCAGGTGACTCGGGGTGAACCAGCACTTTGGCCTTGGGGTGCTCTTTCATGAGCGCTTGCAGTTCAAACGCCTTGAACTCGTCATGCACGACGCACGAGCCATTCCAGAGCACCATGTCTGCCCCGGTTTCGCGCTGAATGTAGCCACCCAGATGCCGGTCAGGCGCCCACAAAATCTTGTGCCCCTTGTCTTTAAGGGCACGCACAATATCGACTGCACAACTCGACGTCACCAGCCAGTCAGACCGGGCTTTGACCGCCGCGCTGGTATTGGCATAAACCACGACCGTGCGGTCGGGATGCGCATCGCAAAAGGCTGAAAACTCGTCGACCGGGCAGCCCAGATCCAGCGAGCAATTGGCGTCCAGGTCGGGCATCAGGACTTTTTTCTCGGGTGAGAGGATTTTGGCGGTCTCCCCCATGAATCGCACACCCGACACCACCAGGGTCTGCGCCGCATGATCCCGACCAAAGCGCGCCATTTCCAGTGAGTCACTGACAATGCCGCCGGTCTCTTCGGCCAGGTCCTGCAGATCCGGATGCACGTAATAGTGCGACACCATCACAGCATTACGAGCCTTCAGCAACTGGCGAATCTTGTCCTTGAGTGCCGCGCGCTCGGACGGACCAGGCTCCACCGGCACACGCGCCCAGGCGTGCTTGGTCAGGCAGACCGGCGCACCCACCGTCGCAGGTTGCTCATACGCCACATCAATCACCGGGCCCGTGTCAGCGGATAGTCCAGCATTCATTCCAACTCCTTCAGACGCATCGAGAAGTCCGTCGCTTTGACATCTTTGGTCAGCGCACCAATGGAGATGCGGTCCACCCCGGTTTGTGCAAGGGCATGGACGCTTTCCAGCGTCACGCCACCCGATATTTCGAGAATTGCCTGCCCGGCGTTGATGCGAACCGCTTCCCGCAGGATGGGCAGCGCCATGTTGTCGAGCAATACCATCCGGGCGCCGGCCCGCAGGGCCTCTTCCAGCTGGGTTAGCGTCTCCACCTCAATCTCGATAAAGCTGGCCTGTGTGGCCACTTTGGCAGCCGCCTGCAACGCCTGGGTCACTCCGCCAGCGGCAGCAATGTGGTTTTCCTTGATCAACACAGCGTCATACAGACCGATTCGGTGGTTGGTACCTCCGCCGGTTTTCACCGCGTATTTCTGCGCCAGTCGCAGACCTGGCAATGTCTTTCGGGTATCCACAATCTGCGCGTGCGTGCCGCGTACTGCTTCAACATACCGTGCCGTTTTGGTAGCCACGGCACTGAGCAACTGTAAAAAATTCAGTGCTGTTCGCTCACCGGACAGCAGTGCCCGGGCCGAGCCCTCCAGTTCCAGTACCACCTGGTCCGCCTGGCATCGCTGGCCTTCACTGACAAGCCAGTGAAGGCGAACATCGGGATCGAGTTGGCGCAAAGTGGCCTCAACCCAGGGTGCGCCACAAATGATGGCGGCCTCTCGTGCCAGCACGTGTGCCCTGGCACGCCGCGAGACATCAATCAAACCAGCCGTGAGATCGCCACCGCCCACATCTTCCAGCAGCGCGCGCGCGCAATCCGAAGCGGCCAGCCGGGCCAGTTCAGAACTGGTAAAGCCAAAGTACTCAGTCATCGTCATTGATCTTGAAATATCAGGTTTCTTCCCTGGCTTCCCGCCCCATCAGGACTGCAACGGCTTGCGCCGGGCTCATTTGACCATCGAGCAGCGCCACCACCGCGGAGGATATCGGCATTTCCACGCCCAGGCTTTGCGCACGCTGCACGACCGTGCGGGCACAGTAGACACCTTCTGCCACATGGCCCAACGACTCGACTGCCTGCACCAGGGTTTGCCCCCCCGCCAGGGCCAACCCCACCTTTCGATTGCGCGACAGGTCTCCGGTAGCGGTCAGGACAAGATCACCCAGGCCACTCAAACCCATGAAGGTTTCGGCTCTGGCGCCCAGCGCCAGACCGAGCCGGGTCATTTCGCTCAAGCCCCTTGTGATGAGCGCCGCGCGGGCGTTGAGGCCAAGCTGAAGACCATCACACAGGCCCGTCGCAATGGCGAGTACGTTCTTGACAGCCCCGCCCACCTCCACACCAACGATGTCATCATTGCCATAGACGCGCAGAGCCGGGCTGTGAAAGGCTTCAACCAGCGCCTCGCGCACGGCAGCATGCTCGCTTGCAGCAACCAGCGCCGTTGGTTTGCCGAGCGCCACTTCCTGGGCAAAACTGGGGCCACTCAGGACGCCCGCTATCAAATCAGGAGCTTCCTGTGCCTGTATTTCATGGGCTAATAGGCCAAAGCCGTTCACCATAGCAGGCTCAAAGCCCTTGCACAGCCACGCCACAGGTTTCCTGCAATCCCGCAGCTGTTGCAACATGCTGCGTAGTCCTGCCATGGGTGTGCCCACTACCACCAGGTCCACTTCCAGCGGGCCGAGCGGACCCGTGCGAATCTCAAGCTGAGAGGGTAAGGCCACTCCGGACAGGTATCGGGCATTCTCCCGCTCGGCGAGCATCGCGGAGGTTTGCGCGGGATCGCGGGCCCACAGACGGACCTCATGACGGGCATTGGTGTTGTGACAGGCACTCACGGCCAGAGCCGTTCCCCAAGCACCAGCCCCCAGAATGGCAATCCTCATAACGCTACTTTATTCATAGCGACTTGCGCCCAATAGACGTGGGCTGAGGCTCAATAGCTTACTGCGTCACGATGCGTGGCGCATCGTCGTCAGCCTGTGCGCGCTGCTGCTCATACATCGCCTGGAAGTTGATTTCCGAGAGATGCACAGGCGGAAAACCACCACGCTGGATCAGATCAGCCACATTGCCGCGCAGGTAGGGGTATACGATTTGCGGGCAGGCAATACCCATGATCTGGCTCATCTGCTCTTCAGGCAGGTTACGGATCTCGAATATGCCAGCTTGCTGCGCTTCAATCAAAAACACGGTTTTGTCCTTGATTTTGGTCTGCACGGTGGCCGTGACGGTGACTTCAAAAATGCCGTCAGCCACTGGGGATGCATTGACGCCCAGCTGGATGTCCACCGAAGGTTGCTCCTGCTCCAGCAGAATGGCTGGTGAATTGGGTTGCTCCAGGGAGGCTCCCTTCAGGTAAACGCGCTGGATCTGGAAAACGGGGTCTTGCTGGTCAGACATGGGAACTCTTTCTGGTTAAAACAAAGCCGGCCCGGTTGCTGAAAACCAGCGGGGCCGGAACATCACGACCGGCATCGGCGGGAAGTAATTGGAATGAATTATCTCAGGCGCCATTGAGCAAGGGCAACAAAGCACCCCGCCCATCCAGCGCCATCAGATCATCGCAGCCACCGACATGCGTCTGCCCGATGAAGATCTGCGGCACCGTGCGGCGGCCGGTGAGCGCCATCATGCGGGAGCGCTCATCAGCCAGCAAATCCACGCGAATCTCTTCAATCTCGGAGACGCCACGAGCATTAAGCAATTGTTTGGCGCGAATGCAGTAGGGACAAACGGCGGTGGTATACATCTTGACGGCTTGCATGTAGAACCTCAAAAATCTATTTCAGGTCGATTCAAGCTTTTTCAATGGGCAGGCTGGCCGAGCGCCAGGCACCGAGCCCACCGCCGAGGGACTGGACTTGCTCGTAGCCCAGCTTCTTCGCCACCGCCACCGCACGCCCGGAGCGGGCGCCGCTTTGGCACACCAGAATGATGGGAACAGACTTGTTCTTGACCAGCCCCGGCAGTTTTTCTTCCAATTGACCCAGAGGAATATTCTTTGCTCCGCCCACGTGCCCGGCAGCATATTCCGAGGCCTCGCACACATCAATCACGACTGCTTTCTCGCGATTGATCAACTGAACGGCCCCTGCCGCGCTCAGACCTGCATTGGTAGCCCCCTGAACTACAGGCCATATCAGCATGGCGCCTGAAGCAAACGCAACGGCCAGCAGCATCCAGTTATCGATAATGAATTTCACACAGATTCCAATCTTGTAACCAACGGTAAAACCCATCATTTTATAGAATGGGGCCTTACGCTGCGCCTGCGGGCTCGCCTTCCCCCCAAAATCAATCCAACCATGCACAAACTTGTTCTCGTCCGCCACGGCGAATCCACATGGAACCTTGACAACCGCTTCACCGGCTGGACTGACGTGGATTTGACCCCCACCGGGGTTGAACAAGCCAAAAATGCAGGGCGGCTGCTGAAAAGCGAAGGGTATGACTTTGATCTGGCGTATACCAGCGTGCTCAAACGCGCGACGCGAACGCTGTGGCACTGCCTGGACGAAATGGACCGCACCTGGCTGCCGGTGGTTCACAGCTGGCGCCTGAACGAGCGCCATTATGGCGCCCTGCAGGGGCTCAACAAGGCCGACATAGCCCGGCAATACGGTGATGCGCAGGTGCTCGTCTGGCGGCGCAGCTACGATACACCGCCACCGGCGCTGGAGCCTGTTGACCCACGCAGCGAGCGCGGCGATGTCCGGTATGCGAAACTGCAGCCTGATCAGATACCGCTGACCGAATGCCTCAAGGATACGGTAGCAAGGGTACTTCCCTTCTGGAAAGAATCCATGGCGCCCGCCATCAAGGCTGGTAAACGCGTTCTGGTGGCCGCCCATGGCAATTCCATTCGCGCGCTGGTGAAATACCTGGACAACATCGCTGATAACGACATTGTGGGTCTCAACATTCCCAACGGCATACCATTGGTTTACGAGCTGGACGCGGATCTGAAGCCTATCCGGCATTACTACCTCGGCGACGCCGAGGCAGCGGCCAAAGCCGCCGCCGCCGTGGCGGCGCAAGGTAAAGCTTGAGTAAATCCAGTCAAATTTGGCGATTGCAACATGCGGTTGCCCTCAAAAGCCCATACGTTGGGGAACTGAGGGGCAATGCGTGTCTCCAAGGTGTATATTGAAGCGGCAGTTTTTGCTGCACAGGATGATTTATGGGTCAAAAACTGAAAATTGCTGGCTGGGTTTCTTTGGGCGTTGTGGCCGGGGCACTGACCACGGTATCGCTTCAAACGGTTGCGCGCGGGACGCTGGCTCCGCTGCCGCTGGAAGAATTGCAGCAGTTGGCCTCGGTGTTCGGCATTGTCAAGACCGATTACGTTGAGCCGGTAGATGAGAAAAAACTCATTACCGAAGCCATCACCGGCATGGTTGCCAGCCTGGACCCACACTCGCAGTATTTCGATAAAAAGTCTTTCAAGGAATTTCGCGAAGGCACATCAGGCCGCTTTGTCGGTGTGGGCATTGAGATCACCCAGGAAGACGGGCTGGTCAAGGTCGTGACACCTATCGAAGGCTCACCGGCATTCCGGGCTGGCCTCAAGACCAATGACCTGATCACCAAGATTGATGACACCGCAGTCAAGGGCCTGCCGCTGAACGAAGCCGTCAAACGCATGCGCGGCGAGCCCAATACCAAGGTCATCCTCACCATCTTCCGCAAGGATGAGAACCGCAGCTTCCCGGTCACGATCACGCGTGAGGAAATCCGTACGCAATCGGTACGCGGCAAGGTGATGGAGCCGGGTTACGCCTGGATTCGCCTGAGCCAGTTCCAGGAGCGCACGGTGGAAGACTTCGCGCGCAAGGTGGAGGAGATTTATAAACAGGACCCTAACCTGAAAGGGATGGTGCTGGATCTACGCAACGATCCGGGTGGTCTGCTGGATGCTGCGGTCGCGGTATCGGCAGCTTTCCTGCCGGAAAATGTCACGGTGGTCTCCACCAATGGGCAATTGGCTGACAGCAAATTCACCTACAAGGCATCGCCTGAGTTTTATCAGCGTCGAGGCGGGGCCGACCCCCTGAAGCGCCTCCCTGCCAGCCTCAAAACCATCCCACTGGTGGTTCTGGTCAACGAAGGCTCGGCGTCTGCCAGTGAAATCGTTGCAGGCGCTTTGCAGGACTACAAACGTGGCGTGATCATGGGTAACCAGACTTTTGGCAAGGGGTCTGTCCAGACCGTCCGCCCGCTGGGACCTGACACAGGACTCAAGATCACAACCGCGCGTTACTACACCCCAAGTGGACGCTCGATCCAGGCCAAGGGTATCGTGCCGGACGTCATGGTGGATGAAACCGAAGAGGGTAACCTGTTCGCGGCTCTGCGCACCCGTGAAGCGGACCTGGAAAAACACCTCAACAGCGGCCAGGGCATTGAGAAAAAAGATGTGGCCCGTGAAAAAGCGCGCGACGAAGCCCTGAAAAAGCTGGAAGAAGAAGCCAAAAAACCGGCTGCTGAACGTCGACTGCCTGAATTTGGCTCTGACAAGGATTTCCCACTGCTGCAAGCCATCAACAAACTCAAGGGCCGCCCCGTCATGGTCAGCAAGACGCTGACCGAGCGCAAGGAAGAGGCCAAGGAAAACTAGAGCGGCAGGACTTACGCGGCGGCTCCATGACCGATGATCAGCTTCTGCGCTACTCGCGCCATATTCTGCTGAACGAGATTGGCATTGAGGGGCAGGAAAAAATCTCTGGTGGCAGGGCGCTGGTTGTTGGCGCGGGAGGCTTGGGCTCGCCGGTAGCGCTTTACCTTGGGTCTGCGGGTGTCGGGCACATCACACTGGTTGACGACGATACGGTCGATCTGACCAACCTGCAGCGGCAAATTGCGCACACGCTTTCCAGCGTAGGCCAACCCAAGGTGACATCTGCCCAGGCTGCTATTGCCGCAATCAACACCGAAGTTGTTGTATCAACCATTCAGGCTCGAGCCGATGCCCCTATGCTGGACGCACTGGTTGCCCAGGCCGATGTGGTTCTGGACTGCTGCGACAATTTTTCAACGCGACAGGCAGTCAATGCTGCTTGCGTGAAACATCGCAAACCTCTGGTATCGGGTGCGGCCATTCGTTTCGACGGACAAATCAGTGTGTATGACACCCGGGATACCGGGTCACCCTGTTACGCCTGCATCTTCCCGCCAGATGCCAACTTTGAAGAAACCCGCTGCTCGACGATGGGCGTTTTTGCGCCGCTGGTTGGCATCATTGGGTCCATGCAGGCTGCAGAAGCACTGAAACTGCTCAGCGGTGCGGGCGAATCCATTGCTGGTCGCCTGCTGATGCTGGATGGCCGCTCCATGGAGTGGAACGATATCAGTCTGCCGCGCAACACCTCCTGCCCGGTTTGTGGCTCACGTCACTGACAGGGGCCGTGTTTTCTCCGAAATTCCCTGGGCCGGATTGCTGGGGAATGGGCAAACAGACCACGACGTGCCGCCCTCGCCTGTGTCTCCTGTTCGGGATAGGGTCCAACCTGGCGCTGGTAGTGATAAGACCACGCGTAACCGCGGGACACCATCCAGTCGCCCATGTCTTCACCCCTGAACTTGAGGCTGGCCAACGTTCGGTCATAACTGTCCTTGCGGCGCCCCTGCACCAGCACCGTCTGATTCAGCACGCGGCTTGAGAGGGCCTCCCTGGACTTCACACCCCAAGTTTGGCATATCTCGGGCGCATCGATGCCATCTATCCGCAGCTTGCGGGGCTTGCCGCCGTTGACCGGACGCACCCAGAGCGTGTCGCCGTCGGAAACCCGGGTCACGACTCCCTGCCAGGGCCCTGCTGAACAGGCCGAGCACGCGGCGAAAGCGGCAGCGAATGCCAACAGGCAATTCCTCATGCGTTGAGAACCGAATGCACCAGCCAGTAAATGAAGGCAGCCAGCAGCATGAGCCAGATGGCCACGACGATCAACAACCCCCACATCATTTTGGGTAAACGACCCTGAAAACCGTCAGCACGCTGCCGCATTTCTGCCCATAACGGTGGAGGCACCAGTTTGACTGCCAGCGCCACGCCCAGCGGGACCAGGATGACGTCGTCGAGCAGACCCAGCACCGGGATGAAATCCGGGATCAGGTCAATGGGGCTAAGCGCGTAGGCGACGACAACGCCAGCCACCAGTTTGGCGGCCAGCGGTGTGCGTGAATCTTTCAACAACAGCCAAAGCGCCGTCAAATAGTGAAACAGTTTTGCCTTGTTGGCAACCGCCATCAACTTGAGCGCTTTCATGCCGGCGCCCAGGACAACGTCCGGGAAACGTCCGGCACCGTGACAATCACCGTCTTGATCCAGTGATCGAGTGAACGTTCTTGCAGGTAATTCGCGATCCAGCGCGGTAACAATTGCATCAAAACCTCCAAATGCCAACCGGCAACACCCGGTCACGGCGTAGCTCAAATAATGCCCGGGAAATAGACCTGATTTCCCGTACTTGGCGGCAGTGCGTCCTGTTAGACTTTCCGCGATCCTATCCCAATTGCCCTGTGGCCGACCCAACCATCCCTTCTCCCGTCAGTCTGCATGATCTGCGACTGGGCGATGCGCTGGCGCTGCTGAAACACGGCGGCACGGTGGACAGTCTGGTGTCCCCGCAAGAGTCTTCCATTGAATATCTGCAGGGCGTCATCGATGGCCTGTGCGAGCTCTCGCTCAAGGATCCGCTCACGGGCCTGGCCAACCGGCGCCAGTTCCACACCGTGCTGGAGCGCGGTATTGAGGTTGTCGCCCGTTCCGGAGAATCCGCCTTGTTGCTGATGCTGGACATAGACCACTTCAAGAAAGTGAATGACACGCACGGCCATCAGGCCGGTGACCAGGTGCTACAAGCCATCGCCAAATGCCTGGAGGGTTGTGTGAGGCCCATGGATACCGTAGCCCGCTACGGTGGCGAAGAGTTTGCGGTAGTTTTGCCGAACTGCCAGGTGTCATTTGGCGCAGCCGTCGCAGAACGAATTCGTCGTGCCGTCGAGGCATTGCCCATCAGTATTTCACCGTTGGTCACGCTCCACGTGACCGTCAGCATGGGTGGCGCCTATGCGCCCGAGTGGGTGAGGTCAACAACAACCTTGTGGACCGAACGGGCGGACTTGCAGCTGTATCGGGCCAAATCGGAAGGCCGTAACCGGGTATGTCTGGACCATCAGCAAGTCATTTCTGTCAGTGCTGAAGAGAAAAACATGTTGTTCGGTCACCTCGCATTGGGCGATCCTGCCTGGATCGAGGCAGTCAATGGTGATAGCACGCATAGCGCCGCGCAAAAGGTAAACCCATGAGTGAAATTCAGCCATCCAGCCCGGAAAACCCGAAACCATCCACATTGCCTGTGGCACCTTTTGGCAAAGTACTGGCCGTTACCAGCGGCAAGGGTGGTGTGGGCAAGACCTTTGTCTCGGCCAATCTGGCCGCTGCATTGGCCAAACGCGGCCAGCGCGTATTGGTGCTGGACGCAGACCTGGGGCTGGCCAATCTGGACGTGGTGCTCAACCTGTATCCCAAGATCACACTGCACGATGTGTTCACAGGCAAGGCCAAACTGGAACAGGCCATCATCAAGGCCCCTGGCGGGTTTTCAGTCTTGCTGGCCGGATCAGGGATGGTCGAGTATTCCCGCCTGACGCCAGAAGTGCGTGACGATTTTCTTAAAATTGTGAGTGGACTGATACCCCACTACGACGTGCTGCTGCTGGATACCGGTGCCGGAATTTCTGACGTGGTTTTGTTTGCTGTATCACTGGCATCCGAGGTATTGGTTGTGGCAACACCGGAGCCAACTTCATTGACCGATGCCTATGCCACCATCAAGGTTCTGGTTGGACAACAGGCACGAAAAACCGTTCGCCTCATCGTCAATCAGACTGCGCGGTTGGGTGACGGCCGGGCCATCACGGCGCAACTGCAACAGGTTCTCGACCGTTTTGTGACACCGGAATCAGGACAGGGCGTCAAACTGCTTCACCTTGGGGACATTCCCGCTGATCCCATGGTGCGCCAGGCCGTGATGCGGCGCCAGTTACTGATGCAAACCATGCCGGGTTGCCCTGCCGGTCTCGCGATATCGCAATTGGCAACCAAAGTGATGGACACTGTCATCCCGCGTTAACCCATGAAGCCTGCCCAATCAGGCAGTGACGATCCAGCCCTCCAGCGGATCCATCGTCTCTGGCAATCCGTACCAAGGCGCACCCTGGGCTTTGGCCCATGCCGCCTGCAGCAGGCACAACACCGCGTCGAGTGAATCACCACTGGCATCATCCACCAACGCGTCGTGCTGCGCAGGGGAGAGCTTCAGGCGAAGACCCAAACGCGTCTGCCCATGCTCCAGTGCGCCCAGCAGGTCTTTGCGCGCAATCAACCGCTCTGGTGTCTGTTTTGCCTTGTCATCGCTCTTGTAACTCCGGTTGCCCAGAACTTCCCGGGCCAGCAAACCGGGGTAGCCCTCCAGCGCCACGCGGCGTGTGTCGCCCGGATGCAATCCTGGAAGGTGCGCTCCCGACTTCAGTAACAACGGAACACCAGCGTGCAACATGTAGGCAACGGGCGGGTTCACCCATTTCATTGATGGGCTGGAGCCAGCCGGAATGTCTGTGACGCGATGCGCAAACTTTCCACCTGCAGGTCGCGCATTACAAAATGCGGCGAATGTGGCACGAATATCAGCCCGGCTCAGGCCACTGTAGTGACGAATGCATGCATCCCATTGCATTGGCCAGGCCAGCGCCTCGACCAGTTCTCGCGGCAAGCCAAACGGGAGATCCAGCGCGCCAAGCCAATCTGCGTTCAGATTCAACCATGCCTCAAACGCTGTCAGGGAATTCAGACGCTCCAATTTCGATAGCTGGACACGCCCATTTTGTGAGGCGCCAAGGGCCAAAACAATCGGTTTTTTGTTCGTTGGGCGGCTGGTGAAGTCACAGCCCATCAGCAGCATCATGGCGAGTCCACCATCCGGCTGGACGCACGAATAGCGCTAAGCCCGCCCGATGATGGAGGCGGTAGCCATCAACTCTTCGAGAAGCGCCAATGAAACCCTGCCAGACACCGCATAGGGGTCCAGTTCGGGCCTCTCAGCGTATTTCAGCAGGATGGAGGTATTGATCTTGGACATGTTGACCAATCCCATGGTCCAGCCACCAAAACGTCGCTCCGAGATCTCCTCGTAGTGCAGCAACACCACATCCTTGTGGCGGGGATCTTTCTGGATGTGACCATACAGCTCACTGACCGCCATGCGTCCGCCTTCAATGGCCTGCAAAAAGATGCCCCCGCCATAACAGAGGATGCCGGTAATGCCGCACGTCGGGTTGGACTGGCGCGACTGCGACAGGATGGTGTCAATTGCCTCGGCACTGGTATCCAGCGCACGGCTCGCGTAAAGAAGACGTACCAGCATGATTTCAGCCCCTTCCCGGAATGAGTGACAGGAATTCACGACGCAAATTGGAGTCCTTCAGGAAAGTACCCCGCATGACGGAGTTGATCATTTTGCTATCCATGTCTTTCACCCCTCGCCACGCCATGCAATAGTGGCTGGCCTCCATGACGATGGCCAACCCATCCGGTTGGGTTTTCTGCTGGATCAGGTCTGCCAGCTGCACCACGGCCTCTTCCTGAATCTGGGGGCGCCCCATGATCCATTCGGCGAGGCGGGCATATTTGGACAGCCCGATCACATTGGTGTGTTCGTTGGGCAGCACGCCAATCCAGATCTTGCCGATCACCGGGCAAAAATGGTGGCTACAGGCACTGCGCACCGTGATAGGCCCCACGATCATGAGTTCATTGAGGTGCTCGGCATTGGGGAATTCGGTGATCTCTGGCGCTTTGGCATACCGCCCCTTGAAAACCTCGTTCACATACATCTTGGCGACACGCCGCGCCGTGTTGTCGGTGTTGTGATCCCGCTCGGTGTCGATGACCAGGCTGCTGAGCACGCCCTTCATCTTCTCTTCCACTTCGTCGAGCAGTTTTTCGAGCTCGCCCGGTTCGATGAATTCGGCGATATTGTCATTGGCATTGAAGCGCTTGCGGGACGCCACCAACCGCTGACGTATCTTTACAGACACCGGTATACCAATGTCTTCATCGGTTGAGTTCATGGAATTGGGAGTTTTCATTAACATGGACGAATATTACCAGCGATTGGTTTATAGGGTTTTTACCCTTTAGACCACGTGGAATATGCGTAAGCAGCTATTATTTTAGTAGCGACTCCCATTCAGGAACAACGCCAGTCGCATCAGGGCGAAAGCCGCGCGGTCCCTTATTCGCATCTGCCATGGGCGGTTGGCATATTCTGCGGGATCGACACGGTGACCGTCCTGCGCAATCGCCCGCTCCAGTTTTTGATGCAAATCGGCAGCAAATGCCGTGTCCTCAACCTGCACATTGGCCTCGCGTGCCAGCAACAGGCTCAGGGGATCCAGATTGGATGAGCCCACCGTCGCCCACCGCCCATCAATCACCGCCACTTTGGCGTGAAGGAAGCTGGGGGCGTACTCGGTTATCTCCACACCGGCAGCCAGCAAAGCGCCATAAACCGGTCTGGCCGCGTGGTACTGCATGAAATATTCATAGCGACCCTGCAACAGCAGGCGCACCCTCACACCGCGCCCGGCTGCGTGAATCAGGGCTTTGCGCAGCTTGGCCCCCGGCAGAAAGTAGGCATTGGCAATGACGATTTCCTGCCGCGCTTCCCCAATGGCTTGCCGGTAACTGCGCTCGATACGGGTCCGATTACGAACATTGTCACGCAGGACCAGACGGGCACGTGCTCTGGCCCCCCCGTGGGGTGACGCCCCGGGCTCCATCGGTTTGTCATGCCTGTGGGCATGCCATTCCGTGGCAACAATCTCATGCAGGGACTGCCATGCCGCCTGCAGGTCTGGTTGCCGCACGGTTCGGCTGACCTCCATACGGGTCCAAAACAAAGTCAGGGCCTGATGCACATCCTGTACCAAAGGGCCCGTCACGCGCACCGCAAAATCAAACCTGGGCGCCGTCAGAGGCCCATGGTTGGGATCATGCCAATCATCCAGCACATTGATGCCGCCACAAAACGCCTGCAGCCCGTCTACCACGCACAATTTGCGATGCAGGCGCCGCCAGCGGCTGGGAATCAGCAAGCCCAGCTTGCCCAGTGGTGCAAAAATGCGCCACTTCACACCGGCCCGGTTAAAGCGTTCAGCCCATTGGGGTGGCAAACGGGGGGTACCCACGCCGTCCATCACCAGAAATACGATCACCCCGCGCATGGCCGCGCGCTCCAGCGCCAGCGCGACGTCAATTCCTGCACCCGTGAAATCGAAAATGTAGGTCTCCAGCCGGACTTCACGTTTTGCCTGATCGATGGCCAGGATCAACGCCGGGAAAAACTCACCCCCGCTCTCAAGCAATTGCAGCTGATGGCCACCCGACAATGAGGTCATCGGCCTTTGCCTTGTTTCGGGAAGCCAAATTCGGCAATCAATGGCAAGTGGTCAGACATTTGCCACCAGATACGCCCGCGCGGCACATGCACCGTGAGTGGGTTCAGTCCCCTGCCAAAAACATGATCCAGTTGCACGAGAGGCAGACGAGCTGGGAATGTCGGATGCTGGGAAGCCTGAAACGATGTCAGACCCACCGTTGCAAAAGCAGTGTGCACAAGATTACCCCAATCGTTGAAGTCACCTGCGACAAGCAGAGGCGTTGCTTCAGGAATCTCCCGCGCGATGTAGCGCTGCAACTGCGCCACCTGCCGCGCCCGACTGGCTTTAATCAAGCCCAAATGAACCACCACCACATGAACTGACTGGCCGTCTACCAGAACTTCCGAGTGAAGCAGGCCACGCTGCTCAAACCGGTGATCCGACATGTCTTCATGCTGGTGCATCATTACCGGCCAGCGCGACAGCATGGCATTGCCGTGTTCGCCATGGCGCGTCACCGCATTGGTGCGATAAACAGCTTCATAACCTTCGGGCGCAAGAAAATCAGCTTGAGGCATATCGGGCCAGCGCGTGAAATACTGCTCCTCGCGACGATGAACCTTGCGCACTTCCTGCAGGCAAATGATGTCAGCATCCAGTTGCTCCACCGCGTGGCCCAGGTTGTGAATCTCCAGCCGTCGCTTGGGGCCGAAACCCTGCACGCCTTTGTGGATGTTGTAGGTGGCAACACGAAGCGTCGTCATGGCGTCCAGTTTCTCTCAGATGCGCGTTAAGGGTTCCCTGCAAACCGGGGAAGCATCAGTATCGCCTCGGCGTTGGACGGTGAGAAGCATTTTTCTGCGGCTTGCCGGTACGGAAGCCACAAAAAGTCTGTGTGCTCACGCGGGCTAAGCCGTACTGCCACCGGCTCAGGCATCTCAAGGCCAAACAGATGCTCCGTGTTGCGAGTCACTCCGGGGGCATAGCGATGCAACCACTGCGGATAAATCTCATAGATGTTTTCAAGCTGCCAGTCCCGCAGGCCGGTGGCCAGCGGTTCTGTTGCACCGCAATCGATGCCGGTTTCCTCCATGACTTCCCGCACGGCCGTGCTGTGAAAATCTTCTGCTTCGCTATCTTTGCTGCCAGTGACAGACTGCCAGAACTCATCTGCGTCCGCTCGACGGATGAGCAGCACCTCCAGTGCCGGTGTGTAAATCACCACCAGTACAGACTGGGGGATCTTGTAGCTGGTTGCGGGAGCCATTGCAGCACTCTCCCGGGAAGACCTCAGGTTGCCTTTTGCAGGTCCACGTTGCGAAGCTTGATATGCAACTCGCGAAGCTGCTTTTCGTCCACCATGCTGGGAGCCTGCGTCAGCAAGTCCTGGGCACGTTGAGTCTTGGGGAAGGCAATCACATCACGGATCGACTCGGCGCCAGTCATCAAGGTCACAATGCGATCCAGTCCAAATGCCAGTCCGCCGTGCGGAGGCGCACCATACTGCAACGCATCCAGCAGGAATCCAAACTTGTCCTGGGCTTCCTCTGGTGTGATTTTGAGCGCATCAAACACCTTTTGCTGCACATCAGCCCGGTGAATACGCACAGAGCCGCCACCCATTTCCCAACCGTTGAGCACCATGTCGTAGCCCTTGGAAATGCATTTCTCGGGAGCATTAACCATCCAGTCTTCGTGCCCGTCCTTGGGCGCAGTAAACGGGTGGTGCGTGGCGGTGTAGCGCTGGGCCTCGTCGTCAAATTCGAACATCGGGAAATCGACCACCCACATCGGACGCCAGCCAGCCTCGAACAGGCCGTTCTTTTTGCCAAATTCGCTGTGACCAATCTTGATACGCAGGGCGCCGATGGCATCATTGACGATCTTGACCTTGTCTGCTCCAAAGAATATCAGATCACCATCCTGAGCACCTGTGCGCGTCAGCACCTCCGCGATGGCTTTGTCATGGATGTTCTTGACGATGGGCGACTGCAGGCCATCACGGCCCTTGGCAAGCTCATTGACCTTGATGTAGGCCAGCCCCTTGGCACCATAAATCTTGACAAACTCGGTGTAGGCGTCGATTTCGCTGCGGGTCAAGCCGCCAGCTTCCCTGGCGCCACCTGGCACGCGAAGGGCCACCACACGACCGCCCTTCATGGTTGCGGCACCCGAGAAGACCTTGAAATCCACGTCGGTCATCACGTCGGTTACTTCAGTAAATTCGAGCTTGACACGCAAGTCAGGCTTGTCAGAACCATAACGCTGCATCGCCTCTGAATAAGCCATCACCGGAAACTCACCCAAGTCCACGCTCATGGTGTTCTTGAATACCGTCTTGATCATGCCCTGGAACATGTCGCGAATTTCTTCTTCGGTGAGGAATGAGGTTTCAATATCAATCTGTGTGAACTCCGGTTGCCGATCAGCACGCAAGTCTTCGTCACGGAAACACTTGGTGATCTGGTAGTAGCGGTCATAACCCGCCACCATCAACAGCTGTTTGAACAGTTGGGGGCTCTGTGGCAAGGCAAAGAAGTGGCCATCATGGACACGGCTGGGCACCAGGTAATCGCGCGCGCCTTCGGGCGTGGACTTACCCAGCATCGGCGTCTCGATGTCGATGAACCCATTGGCATCGAGAAATTTGCGCACTTCCATGGATACCCGATAACGCAGCATCAGGTTGTTTTGCATGTAGGGGCGACGCAAATCCAGCACTCGATGCGTGAGACGCGTAGTTTCACTGAGGTTATCGTCGTCAAGCTGGAAGGGTGGTGTAACTGAAGGGTTGAGCACAATCATTTCGTGGCACAGCACCTCTACCTTGCCGCTCTTCAGGCTATCGTTGGTGGTGCCTTCCGGCCGGGCACGAACCAGGCCTTTGACCTGTACGCAAAACTCATTGCGCAAACCTTCCGACACCTTGAACATCTCTGCACGGTCAGGATCACAAACCACCTGAACATAGCCTTCACGGTCGCGCAGGTCCACGAAGATCACGCCGCCATGATCCCGACGGCGATTGACCCATCCGCACAGGGATACAGTTTGGCCTAACAGGGCTTCGGTTACCAGACCGCAATAATGGGAACGCATGGACATTCTTTTTCTCTTTTCAGAAGCTGCACTTCGTCAGGTTGAGTGCAAACAGGTTATTTGATCAGGGTTGGTACGTGGGCATAGGGAACCACGACGCCCATCGAAACGATGTATTTGAGCGCCTCGTCAACGCTCATTTTGAGCTCGATGCATTCGCTGGTCTTCAGCATCACGAAGTAGCCCCCTGTAGGGTTGGGTGTTGTCGGGACGTAAACGCTCAGGTAGTCACCCTGCAAATGATTCACAACATCCCCGCCCGGACTGCCGGTTACAAAAGCAATGGTCCAGACATTTTCACGCGGCC
The DNA here is from genome assembly GCA_016707075.1 of Candidatus Egaibacter danicus. Lineage (GTDB taxonomy): Bacteria > Pseudomonadota > Gammaproteobacteria > Burkholderiales > Burkholderiaceae_C > Egaibacter > Egaibacter danicus. Next base: position 46,637 of record JADJII010000001.1, on the reverse strand, counting down.
ACTGAACCAGCACGGCTTTGCGAAATGCATTACCTGACTCGGAAAACAATGTGTCTGACACCTGCTTGACGCCGGAATAGATCGATCGCACGATGGGAATGCGGTTCAACAGTGCATGCCACCAGTTCACCAGCTTGTTGCCAAAGAAGTTGCTGGCGGTTGCACCCAGCGCCAACAAAATCGCCAACGCCAGCAAAACACCAAAGCCAGGGATATGGAAACCGATCAACTGGTCAGGATGCCAGCTGGTCGGGAGAATCAGCAACGTCTTGTCCAGCGTGCTGATAACCCACTCCAGCACCCAGACCGTGATACCGATCGGGACAATGACCAGGAGGCCGGCCAGCAACCATTTCCGAAATGAATCCATGAATGTCTTCACTTGGCCGTATCGGATGAAGAAGAACCCGCGCTGGGGGAGGCAGGTGTCGATTCCGTTTTAGCGGCTGAAGTTCCACTTTCCGTCGGTTTTCCAGTAGCGCCTGAGTCGCCTTGACCGGCATTTTGGGTTGCTGCGCCAGACTCCATCTTGCCGCCTTCAGAACCTGAAGCGGGCGCAGTCGCGCCCGCCGCCCCACCCTTGAAGTCCGTGACATACCAGCCCGAACCCTTCAGCTGAAAACCTGCAGCAGTAAGTTGTTTTTTGAACGTGAGCGAACCACAACCGGGGCAATCGGTCAATGGCATGTCAGACATCTTTTGCAGCACGTCCTTGGCGAGCCCGCATGACTCGCATTTATAAGCGTAAATTGGCATGGCGTTAGTAAGGGCGTTGATGGGAGTGCAAAACCTTTAATTATAGGCTGGCAGCCTCAATTCAAGGCTGGCAAATCAGCCTACAGGCGCACGCGAATCAGGATTTGCATGGCAACCAACCCCAATGCAAAGCCAATGCCACCGTAAATCAGCCCTTGCAAGAGCTTGTTTGTCCGTTTTTGCTCGACGAGCAGGTCTTCCAGGCCCCGCTCATTTCCACGCCGCCGGTGACTCAGATACTCGTGCAACAGGCGGGGTAGTTCAGGCAGAAACCTGGCATAGGCTGATGACTCCTGTTTCATCTTGTCCATGAATTTTTGCGGTCCAACCTGCTCAAGCATCCATTTTTCAAGAAACGGCTTCGCCGTGCTCCACAAGTCAAGTTCGGGGTCCAGATCCCGTGCGAGCCCTTCAATATTCAGGAGCGTTTTTTGCAGCAACACCAGTTGTGGCTGGATCTCAACGTGAAATCGGCGTGACGTCTGAAACAACCGCATCAACACCATGCCCAGGGAAATCTCCTTTAACGGACGATCAAAATAGGGTTCACAGACTGAACGGATGGCTCCTTCGAGTTCATCCACGCGGGTGCCCGCCGGAACCCAGCCCGATTCGATGTGCAACTGGGCCACCCGCTTGTAGTCCCGCCGGAAGAAGGCTACAAAGTTGTGCGCCAGATACTCTTTGTCAGACTCGGTGAGTGTGCCCACAATGCCGAAATCCAGCGAGATATAGCGTCCGAAAGTCGCTGGCGCCACACTCACCTGAATGTTGCCGGGGTGCATGTCGGCGTGAAAAAAACCATCCCGAAAGACCTGCGTAAAAAACAGTGTGACACCATCCCGTGCCAACTTGGGAATATCCACCCCCGCCTCCCGCAATCGGTCAACCTGATTGATGGAAATGCCTTCCATGCGTTCCATCACGATGACCTCGGTGGTGCAGTAGTCCCACAGCATTTCGGGAATCAGTACCAGGTCAAGGCCTGCCATATTGCGCCGCAACTGGGCTGCGCTGGACGCCTCCCGCACCAGATCCAGCTCATCGTGAAGGTATTTGTCAAACTCGGCAACAACCTCGCGCGGCTTGAGGCGCTTGCCGTCCGCCGAAAGACTCTCCACCCATCCGGCCATCATGCGCATCAGGCTCAGATCTTTCTCAATGGCCGGCAGCATGCCGGGGCGGAGCACCTTGACGGCCACATCGCGGTTGCGCCCGGAACGGTCCTTCAGAACGGCAAAATGTACCTGTGCAATGGATGCGCTGGCCACTGGCACCTGTTCGAACGATACAAATATCTCACTCAAGGGTTTGCGCAAAGCTCTTTCTATGGAGGCAACAGCGAGGTCAGACCGGAAAGGCGGAACACGATCCTGCAGACGCGCCAATTCATCTGCAATATCAACCGGCATCAGATCCCGCCGGGTAGACAACACCTGCCCGAATTTGACAAAAATGGGGCCCAGCCGTTCCAGGGCTTCACGCAGACGCTGCCCTCGGGGGGCCTGCAGATTGCGTCCTACTGAAACAATCCGTGCCAGCAATCGCAACCACGGTTTCTGAAAACTGGTAAGGAACAGTTCATCCAGCCCGTATCGCAGGACGACCCAGACAATAAAAGCACCGCGGAATAGCCGTGTCATGTCTTGCTACCGCCGATAAATCCCCTCAATGCCTGAGCCATACCCCGAAACGCTTCCGCCGCGGCATGGGCGGGCGCATCACCGATAATTTTTGACAGATCCTCTTCCAGATCCCAGCGAACGTGATCAACCAGCCAGTTGACTTCGGCAGCCAGTTGAACGTCGCCCTCAATGCGCACGGCTGGCTTGTCTCCACGAAGAGCCGCCTGGACCAGCGCGACAGCCGACTCTTCGGTAACCGCCAAAGTCAAATCAGGTGCCGCCTGCGCCTCTGCCAAGTCCAGTAAGCCCGCTGGCGTAACCATCAACTTGAGATGAACAGACCGCCAGTTCACCATCACAGTCCGGCCTTTTTGACGAATCAGGCGGGCCATGGCCTCCGGCTCCTGCATCAGCACATGGTTCAGCAGCAGAACGATACGTCGCTGGGTCTCGTGAACGGCCCAGTCTGGAGGTTGAAAACTGGTGCTGAGTTTCTGCAGAAACTCCTCAAGCAAAGAAAAAGGGGACTGTGTTGCCATAGTCCCCGATTATCACCAGCTTACAGCAGAGATTTCTATTGCAGGGCTTGAACCCCTGCCACCAGCCAGCCGCTGGCGCCATCCTTAGGCTTCGTCATGTTCCAGACCTCGCGGAAGGGATTCGGGCTGGCTGAAGGTTCTTCTCGAATCATGCCGGAGAATTCCACGCTGGCCATGTAGTCATCACCCAGGTCTTCAATACCCAGCAATTTGGCATCAATCATGACGACATCTGTATGGTTCACCGGGCCGCCGGTGTGCGCCTCACGCTCAGCCAGCTGAGACTGGATCTCCTTGAGCATCTCATCGGTCATCATGGCCCGTAGCGAATGAATATCCGATTTATCCCAAGCCGCCTGTAGAGTCACAAAGTTGGTTTTGGCAGCCTTTAGAAAGCCTTCTGCATCAAATCCGGCGGGGATACCCCAAGTTTGCGACCCGGACAGTGCCGATCCAATCATTGACCCTGAGCTACCCGACATGCCAGGCGTCTCGAACGCCATCGCACTACTGCGCTCCCAAGGGCGTGCCGACGCGTCATTTCCCACGTTTTCGGGACGGTAAAGTTTGACGTCGGATACCGGTGCACCACCCGTGCCAGCACCCTGAAATGCAAAAGGTGCTGCATTCTGGTTCGAAGCAGGTTTTCGGCTACGCATGAACCAGCCAATGACCATCACCACCACCATCGCCAGCAAAGCGAACATGATGATTTGGCCGAATGCCTCACCCAATCCGAGAGAATTGGCCAGCCATGCCAAACCCAGACCAGCGGCCAGACCGCCCAACATGGCCCCCCACGGCCGCTTCGGCGCCGTCGCTGCAGCGGGCGCAGCGCCAGCTGGTTTGACTGCGGAGTTCGTGGCGTTTTGAGTTGGCGCAGCAGGCGACGCAGGGGTTGCTTCCCGCTGAGTGACGTTGCTGGACTGCTTGCCAAACGACCGGCCCCCACCCATGCGACGGGCGGCCTCGGCATCCACGCTTGCCATGACCATCACCAGCGTCAAAATCAATGACCATATTTTCATAATGCCTCCGAAACCATCATCTAATCCTTCAGTGCCAAAAACATATCAGCACTTGATTCCAACATGCAATGCCACCATGCCGCCAGTGAGGTTGTGGTAATCCACATGACCAAAGCCATTATTTTTCATAAGGCCTTTGAGTTCCTCCTGCCCTGGATGCATGCGGATGGACTCCGCCAGGTAACGATAACTTGCATCATCTCCAGCAACCAGCTTGCCCAACCCGGGTAGCACTTTGAAGGAGTACCAGTCGTACGCCTTCTCCAGCGGTTTGGCTACTTTCGAGAATTCCAGCACCAGCAACCGACCGCCAGGTCTCAGCACCCGGTTCATTTCTGACAACGCCATGTCCTTGTGGGTCATGTTGCGCAGTCCAAAGGCTACGCTGACCAGATCGAAGTAATTGCTGGAAAAGGGCAGTTTTTCCGCATCACACACCACGGTTGGCAACGAAACGCCTTCATTCAGCAAACGATCTCGACCCGTGCGCAACATGGCCTCATTGATGTCCGTGTGCACCACCTGACCAGTTTTGCCCACCTTTCTGGAAAACGCCAAAGCCAGATCCCCTGTCCCGCCCGCGATGTCCAGTACGCGATCCCCTTCATGAAGATTGGCCACCTTCACGGTAAAAGCCTTCCAGACACGGTGCAACCCCACAGACATCAGGTCGTTCATCAAATCGTATTTGGACGCCACCGAGTCAAACACGCCACGCACGCGACGCGCCTTGTCGGCCTCGTCAACTGATTCAAATCCGAAATGGGTTGAAGACATGTTAGTGGCTCGCACATCCATGACTAGCCTTTTCAGGCATGACCGCATCCCGATCCACACCCGCTGCTGCCAGACGCGAAGCGTACTCATCCCAAAGCTTGTCTTGTTGTGAACCCAGAAAGTAAAGGTAATCCCAGGAAAAAATTCCGGAATCGTGTCCGTCCGAGAAGGTGGGTTGCACCGCGTAATTGCCAACCGGCTCCAATGCGGCCAGATCAACGTTGCGTTTACCGGTCTGCAGTACTTCCTGCCCCGGTCCATGCCCCTGAACCTCTGCGGACGGCGAATAAATACGCATAAGCTCAAACGGAATCCGAAACTCGGAGCCATCTGAAAAAGACACTTCCAGCACTTTGGACTGGCTGTGAACGACCAGTGATTGGGGCGTCGGTGCGCCGGATTGCAAACCTGCCATGAGGAACCTCTGCCGTAAGCGGCTATAAATCTGGAAACGCCATTGTGCCCTGCCCGCCTTAAACCAGCACGCGCTCAATGCCGCCTTAGTTGGCCGCTTCCACGTAGTCAGGCATCCACCGATCACCCAGAATCTGGTTGGCCATTTCCACCACGATGTAGTCGGCTTCCAGCAAGCCGTTTTGCAGGTCGTTCCCGTAGCGGCTCAGGCCCTGCAAACAGCTCGGGCAGGAGGTAAGGATCTTCACCGGTCCCTTTTCAGGCACCGTGCCAGTCTTGCGCAACGCAGCTTCATCACTCTGCAATTCCTCTTCCTTGCGGAACCGGATTTGCGTCGAAATGTCGGGCCGCGTAACTCCCAATGTGCCACTTTCACCACAGCAGCGTTTGCTTTCCAGCACGCTGTCCGGGTTGGAACCACCCACCAGTGCCCGCACCGTTTTCATCGGGTCCTGAAGCTTCATCGGGCTGTGGCAGGGGTCGTGGTACAGATAGCCACCCGCGCCAGTCAGCGTGGTGCCTTTTTCGAGCAGGTATTCGTGAATATCGATGATGCGGCTTCCGGGAAATATCTTGTCGAACTCATACCCCTGCAACTGGTCGTAGCAGGTGCCGCAACTCACCACCACCGTCTTGATATCCAGATAGTTCAGTGTGTTCGCCACGCGATGGAACAACACGCGGTTATCCGTGATAATTTTTTCCGCCTTGTCGTACTGGCCCGAGCCGCGCTGCGGGTAACCGCAACACAAATAGCCCGGTGGCAACACGGTTTGCACGCCGGCGTGCCACAGCATGGCCTGCGTGGCCAAGCCCACCTGACTGAACAAGCGCTCTGACCCACAGCCGGGGAAATAGAACACGGCTTCTGTGTCCGCCGTGGTTATTTTCGGGTTGCGGATGATGGGTACGTAGTCGGAGTCTTCCAGATCCAGCAAGGCGCGCGCAGTCTTTTTAGGCAGGCCACCGGGCATCTTTTTATTGATGAAATGGATGACCTGCTCTTTGATGGGCGCCTTGCCCACCGAGGCAGGGGGTTTGGCGGTTTGCCGAGTGGTCAGCTTGCGCAACAGGTCATTGGCCAGGCGCTGGGCCTTGAAACCCACGTCCACCATGGCTGTCCGCATGAACTTGATAGTGGCCGGATTGGTGGCATTCAGAAAAAACATGGCCGTCGCGTTACCGGGCCGAAATGACTTCTGTCCCATCTTGCGCAGCAGGTTGCGCATGTTCATGGACACATCGCCGAAGTCAATCTTCACCGGGCACGGGCTCTCGCACTTGTGGCAAACCGTGCAGTGGTCGGCCACGTCTTCAAACTCTTCCCAGTGGCGGATCGAGATGCCCCGACGGGTTTGCTCTTCGTACAAAAAGGCTTCAACGAGCAGCGAAGTCGCCAGAATCTTGTTGCGCGGGCTGTACAGCAAATTGGCGCGTGGCACATGGGTAGCGCATACCGGTTTGCACTTGCCACAACGCAGGCAATCCTTGATGCTGTCAGCAATCCCACCAATGTCCGATTGCTGCATGATCAGCGACTCATGCCCCATCAGTCCGAAGCTCGGCGTGTAGGCGTTTGTCAGATCTGCATACATAAAATCAGGCTCTAGCCCTCGTCCACTATGCGTGAGCAGCTCTGAATTTCGTAGCAATTTGCCTTTGTTGAAACGCCCCTGGGGATCCACCTTCTGCTTGTATTCGGTGAACGGACGCAATTCCTCGTCGGTCAGGAACTCCAGTTTGGTGATGCCAATGCCGTGTTCGCCGGAGATCACACCGTCGAGCGACCGCGCGAGTGCCATGATGCGCTTGACCGCACTGTGGGCAGTTTGCAGCATCTCGTAGTCGTCGCTGTTGACAGGGATGTTGGTATGCACATTGCCGTCACCGGCATGCATGTGCAGCGCAACCCAGACGCGGCCTTTGAGCACCCGCTTGTGAATGGCATTGCACTCTTCAAGGATCGGGGCGAAGGCACCACCTGCAAAAATATTCTTCAACTCGCCACGCAATTGCGTCTTCCAGCTGGCGCGCAGGCTGTGGTCCTGCAACTGCAGGAACAGCTCGTCCACGTCATCCAGCCAGCCCTGCCACTCGGCCTTGATGCTGGCGATCAGCGCCAAGGCTTGACCGACTCGATCTTCCAGCAATTCGGCAGAAGGAATTTCATTCGCGTCATCATGCCGCCCCAGCGGCAGGCTGCCTTTGCTGAAAAAGGCTTCCAGTTCGTCGCACAGCTTGAGCTTGTTGCGCAGGCTCAGCTCGATGTTGATGCGCTCAATACCATCGGTGTATTCAGCCATGCGCGGCAACGGAATCACCACGTCCTCGTTGATCTTGAACGCGTTGGTGTGCTTGGAGATGGCGGCCGTCCGCTTGCGATCCAGCCAGAATTTTTTGCGCGCCTCGGCGCTGATAGCAACAAAACCCCTCGCCATTGCGTGAATTGGCAAGGCGCACAATCTCGGATGTGGCACGGGCTACCGCGTCGGCGTCATCGCCCGATATATCGCCCACCAGCACCATCTTGGGCAAGCCACCAGAAGAACCCGGCAAGGCCCCTGCACCCCGCTTGGATTTGGTGGTGTAACCCACAGCCTTCAAATACCGGTCATCCAGATGCTCCAGTCCGGCCAGCAGGGTGCCCGTGCGCTTTTGCTCGGCAAACATGAAATCGATGATTTCCACAATGCTGGGTACCGCGTCTTTGGCATTGCCAAAAAACTCCAGACACACCGTACGGGTGTTGGTGGGCATACGGTGCACCACCCAGCGGGCGCTGGTGATCAGACCGTCGCAGCCCTCTTTTTGAATACCCGGCAAACCGCTCAAAAACTTGTCGGTGACGTCCTTACCCAAGCCCTCCTTGCGAAAGCTGGCACCGGGAATATCCAGCCGCTCGGTGCGCTCCAGTGTTGTGCCATCAGCCTTGTAATATTTCAACTCAAAGCTGGCCACTGCCGCATCATGAATCTTGCCCATGTTGTGGTTGAGGCGCGTGACTTCCAGCCAGGTAGCCTGCGGCGTAACCATGCGCCACGATGCCAGGTTATCCAGCGCAGTACCCCACAGCACGGCTTTCTTGCCGCCCGCATTCATGGCAATGTTGCCGCCGATGCAGGAGGCTTCGGCCGACGTGGGGTCCACCGCAAACACAAAGCCACCGCGCTCGGCAGCATCAGCCACGCGCTGGGTCACAACGCCCGCCTCGGTCCAGACCGTGGCGACGGGTTTGTCCAGACCTGGCAAGATCCGCATCTCGACCTCGGTCATGGCCTCCAGCTTTTCGGTGTTGATGACCGCGCTTTTCCAGGTGAGAGGAATCGCGCCGCCGGTGTAGCCAGTGCCACCGCCACGCGGAATGATCGTCAGTCCCAGATCGATACAACCTTTGACCAGCCCTGCCATCTCGGCCTCGGAATCCGGCGTCAGCACGACGAAGGGGTATTCCACGCGCCAGTCGGTTGCGTCGGTCACATGAGACACCCGGCTTAGACCATCGAACTTGATATTGTCTTTGGCGGTCAGCCTGCCCAGAGTCCGTGACGCCTTCTTCCGGAGGCTGCTCACCTCGATGAAGGATGCGTCAAATGACTGGACTGCTCGCTGCGCTGCTGCGAGCAACTCGCCAACCATCACATCCCGCTCGGGGTCGGCTTGCGGCGTTCGACGCTTTTCCACCTCTCCCAGCCGGTGGTTCAGCGCGTCAACCAACAAGCGACGTCGTTTGGGGTTGTCCAGCAGATCATCCTGCAGATAAGGATTGCGCTGCACCACCCAGATGTCCCCCAGGACCTCGTACAACATGCGGGCTGAACGACCAGTACGACGCTCATCCCGGAGTCGGTGCAGCAACTCCCAGGCCGATGCTCCCAGCAAACGAATCACGATTTCCCGGTCAGAAAACGAGGTGTAGTTGTAAGGGATTTCACGAATGCGTTCCTGCCCGGCCGGGGCAAGGGCTAGAGCGCTATCAAAAGGTTCAAGTCGAATCGGGGCGTTCATCAGTTTCTCGAATGACAGCCACCAAATTTGAAGCCGGCTGGCGTTAAATTTTACTGCAGCGCAGCATTTTCTTGCCCACACCAAGGTCATCGGTGGATGGGTACCTATGGAAAGCCCTCTATTAGACCGCAATGGTTTGGGTGTTTAATAAATTCGTCACATAGCTGTCATAAGCTCTCTGCTTACTCAAGGAGAATCCATGAAATTGAAATTTGCTGCCGTCGCTGTTGCTGCGGCGTTTTCCCTTTCCGCCCAGGCTCAAACCGAAATCCAGTGGTGGCATTCGATGACAGCCGTCAACGGCGAGGTCGTGAATGACCTGGCCAAAAATTTCAATGCCAGCCAGAACGCCTACAAGATTGTCCCGACCTTCAAAGGCACCTACGACGAGTCGTTTACAGCAGCGGTCGCCGCATTCCGTGCCGGTAACGCACCCCATATTCTTCAGGTTTTTGAAGTGGGCACCGCCACCATGATGGCCAGCAAGGGTGTATCGGTACCTGTTGGCAAGGTCATGAAAGACTCTGGCGAGAAATTCGATCCCAAGGCCTATGTATCCGCCGTTGCCGGCTATTACACGGCACCCAACGGGGAGATGTTGAGTTTCCCCTTCAATAGTTCCACAACCGTCTTCTACTTCAACAAAGATGCTTTCAAAGCCGCCGGTATCGATACCACCAAGGCACCCAGCACCTGGCCCGAGGTGGCACTGGCAGCCGCCAAGCTCAAGGCCAGTGGCCACAAATGCCCGCTGACCATTGCCTGGCAGGGCTGGACCCAGCTGGAAAGCTTCTCCGCCTGGCATAACGTGGAGTTCGCGACCAAAGGTAACGGCCTGCAGGGCATGGACGCACGCATGAAGGTCAACTCGCCGCTGCATGTGCGCCATATCGAAAATCTGGCCAACATGGCCAAGCAAGGCCTGTTTGTCTACAAAGGTCGGGGCAATGTGCCTGAAGCCAGCTTCATTTCCGGCGAATGCGCCATGACGACCACCTCTACCGGTTTCTACGGCAACGTCGCCAAGAATGCCAAGTTTGCCTGGGGTCTGGCTCCCCTGCCCTACTACCCCGATGTACCAGGCGCACCACAAAATACCGTCATTGGCGGTGCCAGCTTGTGGGTGATGGGCGGCAAAAAAGCTGACGAATACAAGGGTATTGCGCAGTTTTTCAACTACCTGTCAAGCCGGATGTTCAGGCAGCGACGCACCAGCGAACCGGCTACCTGCCCATCACCACCGCAGCGTTCCAGCTCACCGAAAAGTCGGGTTTCTATAGCAAGAACCCGGGCACAGACGTTGGCGTGAACCAGATGATCCGCAAGACCACCGACAAGTCACGCGGTATCCGGCTGGGCAATTACGTTCAGATCCGTACCATTGAGGACGAAGAACTGGAACAGGTCTGGGGTGGCAAAAAGTCCGCCAAGGAAGCTTTGGATTCCATCGTTCTGCGTGGCAACGAGCTGCTGGATCGCTTTGAGAAAGCCAACAAGAAGTAATCATTCCGGATTGCAAGGACACATGGGCTGATCGGTTTTCGTGGAAAAGCGCGTCGTCTTTCGATCATCATGGCTGCCTTGGGTGCTGATTGCGCCCCAGGTAGTCGTGATCGTGGTGTTCTTTTTCTGGCCTGCCGCCCAGGCGCTGCTGCAGTCTGTCCAGCAGTCTGACGCCTTTGGAACGTCGGTGGAGTGGGTCGGGATGGACAATTTTCGCAATCTCTGGAACGACCCAACCTACCTCGCCTCGTTTTACACCACCGCCCTGTTTTCAACTTTGGTGGCTGTGATGGGCATCAGCATTTCACTGATGCTGGCCGTCTTTGCAGACCGCATTGTCAAAGGCGCATTGATTTACAAAACCCTGCTTATCTGGCCGTATGCGGTAGCGCCTGCCGTGGCGGGGGTGTTGTGGCTGTTCATGTTCGCGCCCAGTGTGGGCGTGGTGTCGTACTGGCTGCGTGCTTTTGGGGTGGACTGGAACCACCTGCTCAAGGGAGACCAGGCCATGACGCTGGTGATCATGGCTGCAGTCTGGAAGCAGATCTCGTACAACTTCCTGTTTTTCCTGGCCGGGCTGCAAAGCATTCCGAAATCCCTGATTGAAGCCGCCGCTATTGATGGGGCACGGCCATGGCGACGCTTTTGGACCATTGTTTTCCCGCTGCTGTCCCCCACCACCTTCTTCCTGCTGGTGATCAACATCGTCTACGCTTTTTTTGACACCTTTGGCATCATCGACGCGGCCACTCAGGGCGGTCCTGGCAAAGACACGTCGATCCTGGTCTACAAGGTCTACTACGACGGTTTCAAGGCGATGGATCTGGGCGGGTCCGCGGCGCAGTCGGTGGTATTGATGGTGATCGTTGTTGTATTGACCGTGGTGCAGTTCCGTTTCGTGGAAAAGAAAGTTAACTATTGACATGGTAGAACGCCGCCCGTTGCTCACCGCCCTCTCCCATGTGGTCCTGATACTGGGGGTGCTCGTGGTAGCGTTCCCTCTGTACCTGACTTTTGTAGCGTCCACCCACACCGTCAGCGAGATCGTGCAGGCGCCAATGCCCCTGTTGCCCGGTACGCACATGGTGGAAAACTACACAGCGGCCTGGAACGGCACGGGTGGGGGCAATGGCTCCAAAGCTCCAGTCGGGCAAATGATGATGGTGAGCCTGGTTACTGCGCTGATCATCGCTCTGGGCAAGATCGCCATCTCGCTGCTGTCCGCATTCGCCATCGTTTATTTCCGGTTTCCGTTCCGGATGTTCTTCTTCTGGGCCATCTTCATCACATTGATGTTGCCGGTAGAAGTACGCATCTTGCCAACCTACAAGGTCGTGTCCGATCTGGGCATGCTCAACAGTTACGCCGGGTTGACCGTGCCACTGATTGCTTCGGCCACGGCCACTTTCCTGTTCCGGCAGTTTTTCCTCACCGTCCCCGAGGAACTGGTTGAAGCTGCCCGTATGGACGGCGCCGGTCCGATGCGCTTTTTCAAGGATGTGCTGGTGCCCCTGTCCACCACATCCATTGCGGCCCTGTTTGTGATTCAGTTCATTTATGGCTGGAACCAGTATCTCTGGCCCTTGCTGGTGACGACCAACGAAAACATGTACCCGGTGGTGATCGGCATCAAGCGCATGATTTCCGGTGGTGACGCACAGACCGAGTGGAGTGTTGTCATGGCTACCGCCCTGCTGGCCATGATTCCGCCGGCGCTGGTGGTGATGCTGATGCAGAAATGGTTTGTCAAAGGCTTGGTGGATACCGAAAAATAATTGACTGAACAAAAACATGGCCTCCATCACCCTTAAAAACGTTGTCAAACGCTACGGCACCGGTAAAACCGCCAATCAGGTCATCCACGGCGTGAATGCGTCTATAGCCGATGGTGAATTTATCGTGATCGTCGGCCCATCAGGGCTGTGGCAAATCCACGCTGCTGCGCATGGTGGCAGGCCTGGAAGAGGTATCCGAAGGTGAAGTCTCTATCGGTAACCGCATAGTGAACGATCTGGAACCTTCCGAACGAGACATCGCCATGGTGTTCCAGAACTACGCGCTGTATCCGCACATGAGCGTGTTCGAGAACATGGCTTACGGCTTGAAGATTGCCAAAGTGCCACTCGATGAAATCAAGACCCGCGTAGACAAAGCCGCCAAAATTCTGGAGCTGGGCCCTTATCTGCTGCGCAAGCCACGTGAACTATCAGGCGGACAGCGGCAGCGTGTGGCCATGGGCCGCGCCATCGTGCGCCAGCCCCAGGTGTTTTTGTTTGATGAACCGTTGTCGAATCTGGACGCCAAGCTGCGCGCTCACACCCGGCTGGAAATTCAAAAACTCCATCGCGAGTTGGGCATCACGTCGCTGTTTGTCACCCACGACCAGGTGGAAGCCATGACGCTGGCGCAGCGCATGATCGTGATGAACGCTGGCGTGATGGAGCAGTTTGGCACCCCCGAAGAGGTCTATACGCGGCCCGCCAGTACCTTTGTGGCCAGCTTCATCGGCTCGCCACCTATGAACCTGCTGAAGAACGCGCCCGACGCCAAACCCGGCACCATCACCGGCATACGGCCAGAACACCTGGACATCACCGCCACCGGATGGGCCCTGCGGGTGGATGCGCTGGAAATGCTCGGCGCCGAGCGGCTGGTCTATGGCCGCTGGCTGCATGGCGATGGTGATGAGCTGGTCATCATCCGCACGGACGAAGCCCAAGCTGTGCCCGCGCTGGGTGCCACAATCCATGTCACGCCCCGTGCAGACCGCCTGCACGGATTTGACGCAGCCACCGGCAAACGTTTATAGCTCTTCCGGTTTATTTTTCGGACACTTCCCATGCAGGTTACTGCTCCAGTTACCGCTGACAACTGGCCCTATCCACGTTGGGTCGCCCACCGGGGCGCGGGCAAACTGGCCCCCGAGAACACCCTGGCCGCCTTCCGGCTGGGCGCACAGCATGGCTATCGCATGTTTGAGTGCGACGTGAAACTCAGCGCCGATGATGTACCCTTCCTGATGCACGACGCCACGCTGGACCGGACTACTGCCGGCAAAGGCATCGGTGGTAAACAAGCATGGAAAGACTTGTCGCAGCTGGACGCCGGCAGCTGGCACTCCCGTGCCTATGCGGGTGAGCCCTTGCCAACTTTCGAGAACATCGCCCGCTATTGCCTGCGCAACGGCTACTTTTTGAACATCGAAATCAAACCCACACCCGGCACCGAGCGCCACACCGGTGAGGTGGTGGCCCGCCACGCCGCCCGCCTGTGGCAGGGTGCAGCCGTTCCTCCATTGCTCACCTCATTTGACCCCGAGGCGCTGGAAGGCGCCCAAGCTGCTCAACCCGATTTGCCGCGTGGCCTGCTGCTCGACAAGCTGTGGAAAGGCTGGCTGGAGAACGCGCTGACCTTGGGGTGCCAGGCCATCATCTGCAACCATGCTCTGTGGGACACCAGCACAGTCACCCAGGCCAAAAGTGCCGGGTTTCGCACCCTAAGTTACACCGTCAACGACGAATGGGCGGCACAGCGACTGATTGACCTGGGCACCGACGGGATCATCACAGACCGGGTAGACCTGTTCTCGCCGGCGACCTAGGCAGCTCCAGGCACAGCTTCAAGCTTTCCAGCTTCGGGCCATTACCCAGTGGCTGGTGGCGCTTACCAGCACCATGGCTGCATAGGTCACCATCTTGCCATCGCGGCCGAAATACATCAGTCCGGCAAGCAGAACCAGTGAGCATGCTGCAAAATTAATAGCTACTTGTGCAATGTACGTAAGGGCTGAGTCCCTGTTTGGCACTATAAAACGGGCAAAAACCGTCACCACCAGCGCGACAGACAAAGCGGGTGCCACGAAGTTGAACAGGTGCAAAAACAGATCAATGGGGCCCATGGTGGCACCGATTTTATAATCGACCACTAATCAATATGGCAGTCTGGGCTTTAGGCATCAACCACACGACCGCTCCGCTGGACCTGCGCGGGCGGTTTGCGTTCGCCCTCGATCAGATCGAGCCCACGTTGCAGGGCCTGCGACAGTCGCTGTCGCGTCAGCCCGAAGCGGCCATCATTTCCACCTGCAACCGTACCGAAATTTATTGCGCAGGGGATACCCAGGAGCTCGAACCCACGCTGCACTGGCTGGCCCAATCGGGCGGCGTCTCCCCCTCGCTCTTGCGCTCACATGCCTACACGCTGGAAAACGGTCTGGTGGCGCGTCACGCATTCCGGGTGGCCAGCGGGCTGGATTCCATGGTGCTGGGCGAGCCGCAGATTCTGGGGCAACTAAAGGACGCTGTGCGCGCAGCGGATCAGGCGGGTGCTTTGGGCACCACGCTCAGCCAGTTGTTCCAGCGCAGCTTTGCCGTAGCCAAAGAGGTGCGCTCCAGCACCGAAATTGGCGCACAGTCCATCAGCATGGCAGCCGCTTCCGTGCGTCTGGCCGCTCAGTTGTTTGAAAACCTGAACGACGTGAAAGTGCTGTTTGTCGGCGCGGGCGAGATGATCGAGCTCACCGCCACGCACTTTGCCGCCCGCCACCCGCGCGCCATGGCCGTGGCCAACCGCACGCTGGAGCGCGGCGAAAAGCTCGCCGGGCGCTTTGGTGCCGAGGTCATGCGCCTGGCCGACCTGCCCAGCCGCCTGCACGAATTTGACGCCGTGATCAGCTGCACCGCCAGCACGCTGCCCATCATTGGTCTGGGTGCTGTGGAGCGCGCGCTCAAGCGCCGCAAGCACCGCCCCATGTTCATGGTGGACCTGGCCGTGCCGCGGGACATCGAACCCGAAGTGAAAGCGCTGGACGACATCTATCTCTACACTGTGGACGATCTGGCAGGCGTGGTGCAGGCCGCACAGGCCAACCGCCAGGCCGCGGTGGCGCAGGCCGAGGTCATCATCGACGCTGGTGTGCAGAGTTTCATGCACTGGGTGGACCAGCGCGGCACCGTGCCGCTGATCCAGCAGCTCAATGCGCAGGCAGACGAATGGCGAGCGGCCGAGATCACACGGGCCCGCAAGCTGCTGGCCAAAGGCGAAGATGTGGACGCCGTGCTGGAAGCCCTGTCCAAAGGCATTACCCAGAAAATGCTGCATGGCGCGATGGCCGAGCTGCACGCGGGCGACGCGGCAGCGCGCGAGCGGGCCAGCTCAGCGGTGCAGCACTTCTTTTTGCGCAAAGAACGTTAGCGACGCTCAGCCGCAGCGCCCTGGGTTGCAAACCGGGGTGGCCGACTCACCGTTCTGGCTGGATCAGTCCACGCCCCACTCCCTTTTTGATGGACCCATGAAACCCTTTCTCCGCCAACAACTCGCACGCTACGCCGACCGCCTGGGTGAACTGGAATTTTTACTCTCGCGCGAAGACATCATGAAAGACATGGAGCAGTTCCTCAAGCTCTCACGCGAGCACACCGATGTGGCCGCCGTGGCCAGCCGTTGGGCACGCTACCAGCAGCGCGAGGTCGATCTGGCCGGCGCACAAGAGATGAAGAGCGATCCCGACATGGTGGAAATGGCCGAGGAAGAAATCACCGCGGCCACGGCGGAGCTGGCGCAGCTGGAAGTCGAACTGCAACGCATGCTGCTACCCAAAGACCCCGACGACGCCCGCCCCGCGTTTGTGGAAATCCGTGCCGGCACCGGCGGCGACGAATCGGCCCTGTTTGCCGGCGACCTGCTGCGCATGTACACGCGCTACGCCGATCGCTGCGGCTGGAAGGTAGAGATCGTCAGCGAATCTCCCAGCGAGCTGGGCGGCTACAAGGAAGTGGTGGTGCGCATGGAGGGCCGGGCTGGTGACGGCCCCTCCGGTGGCGGCAATGGCACCGGCGCCTATGGCGCTCTGAAATTTGAATCCGGCGGCCACCGCGTGCAGCGCGTGCCCGCTACCGAAACCCAGGGCCGCATCCACACCAGCGCCTGCACCATCGCGGTGCTGGCCGAGCAGGACGAGGCCGAAGCCATCAAGATCAACCCGTCCGACCTGCGCATCGACACCTATCGCGCCAGCGGTGCCGGCGGCCAGCACATCAACAAAACCGACTCGGCCGTGCGCATCACCCACATTCCCACCGGCATCGTGGCCGAATGTCAGGATGGCCGCAGCCAGCACAGCAACAAGGCCCAGGCGCTGAAAGTGCTGACCGCCCGCATCCACGAAAAAGACCGTAGCGAGCGGGCCGCCAAAGACGCCGCCGAGCGCAAGAGCCTGGTGGGCAGTGGCGACCGCAGCGACCGCATCCGCACCTACAACTTCCCGCAGGGGCGCTGACCGATCACCGCATCAACCTCACGCTCTATAAATTGCTCGCCATCATGGAAGGTGATCTGGACGACGTGGTGCAGGCGCTGCAAGCCTATGAGGCCGCACAACAGCTGGCAGAGCTGGAAGTGGGCGCTGCGGGGTAAAAGATGCCATTTTTACCCATCAAATTGGCCTCCAGACCCCGTGAAATATGCGTGACTAGCTATGCTATTCATAGCATTTAGCCAGTTGACACCATCGGGCATTTACCCGACATGAATCCGTTGACGATCACGCAGGCGCTTCTCGCGGCCCAGTCGCAGGGGTTGGACCGGCTGGACGCGCAGCTCCTGATGTTGCACGCGCTGGTGCGCCCGGTGCATGACCGCGCCTGGTTACTGGCCCATGATGGCGATTCGCTAACACCCGCCGAGCTGGTCACATTCGAGGCAGCCGTTCAGCGCCGCACCACGGGCGAGCCCGTGGCGTACATCACCGGTCACAAGGAGTTCTTCGGACTGGATGTGCAGGTGGATGCCCGCGTGCTGGTACCCCGGCCCGACACCGAAACACTGGTGGAGTGGGCGCTGGACGTGCTCGCTGCGATGGACGCACCAGACTTGTCCATACTCGATCTTGGCACCGGCAGCGGCGCCATCGCACTCGCGCTGAAACACGCACGGCCCAATCTGATGGTCAGCGCCACAGACGCCAGCGAAGGCGCATTGCAGGTAGCCAAAAGCAACGCCCAGCGCCTTCAACTGGATGTGCAGTTCAGTCAGGGGTCATGGCTTGCGGGTCTACCCCGGCCCGGTCAGCGCTTTCACGCCATCATTTCCAATCCACCCTACATCGGATCGAAGGACAAACACCTCGCCGCCTTGAAACATGAGCCGATACAGGCCCTCACTTCGGGCACAGACGGGCTGAAGGACATCCGCAGCATCATTACGCAGGCTGGTGATCATCTGTACGCCGACGGATGGTTGCTGCTCGAACACGGTTATGACCAGGCTGCTGCGGTACGCGAATTGCTCACGGCTGCCGGGTTTGAAGCCGTTCAGTCACGAAAAGACCTGAGCGACATTGAGCGCTGCAGCGGTGGATGCATGGCCAAAAGGCCGAAAGGCCTGCCCTGAACTCAAGTTGCGTCAGGCCGCTCGCCGGGCGAACGCCTGGACGGCAACCTGTCAAAGTCTGTCGGCGGCTGTGTAAGACGGAACTCGATCAATTCATCCATTTCCTTGACAGCCTCCTCCCACTTCTGCCACGACGACACCGGGTCGTCCTCAATCACCTCAGGAGCCGGAATCGGGTCTCCAAAGATGTAGTCCACCAAGTCTGACAGCAGGGATTTGATCGTCGCACTCATGGTCTGGCCTCAAGGCATTCACCTTCAGGGCAATTTAACGTAGCGTGTCCTGGCGGACAAGTGACTTATGTCACTGGCTTGCGAAACCTCAATCCCGGCCTACTGGGGATGAATCGGTGTTTTCCACCCCAAACTGCAAGGCCTGGCCGAAGGTGAAATAATGTGCCATGTAACGTCAATACAGACGTGTGGGCAAAAGCTTAAGGAGAATGGAAATGAGTGATACACAACAACGCATCGACGAATTGGTGAAAACCAATGAGGTTCTGCTGTTCATGAAGGGCAACGCCAGCTTTCCACAATGCGGCTTTTCGGGCCGGGCCATCCAGATCCTGAAAGCTTGTGGCGTGGAACCCAAGGCGATCAAAACCGTGAACGTGCTGGAAGACCCCGAAATCCGCGCTGGCATCAAGGATTACAGCAACTGGCCGACGATCCCGCAGCTGTATGTGAAGGGCGAGTTCATCGGTGGCTCGGACATCATGATGGAGATGTATGAGAACGGTGAATTGCAGCAAGTGCTGACGGGCAAAGCCTGACATCGGACAGAGGCGGGTGCTTTTGACTCGACCATGCCACCTGCGGGTGGCTTTTTTTTACCATCGCGCCAAACAATGTCACTAAACCGGGCTTTTATCGCGTTAAGGATGGGCACGACTTGTGCTTGAATGAAGCTGTGAGTTGTGTCTGGAATTAATTGCTCTGGAGGCCGTTATGGAATCTCGCAGTCTTGTCCCGCAGTCTTCACCGTTTCACTTACCAGTGGCGCAAATGCGCCGCGTATTCCAGCCCGACGAGGTGGAACGCAAACTGGCCAAACTGCAAG
Source organism: Candidatus Egaibacter danicus (assembly GCA_016707075.1). GTDB lineage: Bacteria > Pseudomonadota > Gammaproteobacteria > Burkholderiales > Burkholderiaceae_C > Egaibacter > Egaibacter danicus. The sequence continues at coordinate 27,542 of JADJII010000001.1, read as the reverse complement.
GCAACGAACACGACAGCCTGCGCGCCACCTACCATCGCATGCTGGAGCGCGGGCCACAGCGCTTCCAGGTCAAACCTTCGGGTGTGCCGGATATGGCCAGCCTGTACCACATGCTCCCCAATTTCACGGACGTGCTGGATGATGTGAAACGCCACGTGGCGCTGGCGCAGGATTCGCGCGACGGGCTGGAGGTCACCCCCATCCTGCTCCTCGGCCCGCCGGGAATCGGCAAAACCCATTTTGCGAAGAAGCTGGCTGACCTGCTGGGTACCGGCATGAGTCTGGTACCGATGAGTTCCATGACGGCAGGGTGGCTACTGTCCGGATCCTCTTCGCAATGGAAAGGGGCCAAGCCCGGCAAGGTGTTTGAGGCGCTAGTGGACGGCGAATATGCCAACCCGGTGATCGTCGTCGATGAAATTGACAAGGCTAGCGGTGACGCCCAGTACGACCCGCTCGGTGCGCTGTACAGCCTGCTGGAGCACGATACCGCGCAGAGCTTCACCGACGAGTTTGCCGAAGTGGCGGTGGACGCCAGTCAGGTGATCTGGATCACCACAGCGAATGACGAGAGCGCTATCCCTGAGCCCATCCTGAACCGCATGAACGTATTTTCGGTAGAGCCGCCTTCGCCTGAAGCTGCACGCCAGATTGCCCGCAATTTGTACCAGACCATTCGCAGTGAACATGGCTGGGGCGCCCGCTTTGCGCCAGAACCAAATGACGACCTGCTCAATCAACTGGGCGAGCTGGCACCTCGAGAAATGCGCCGGGCACTGATGACCGGATTTGGCAATGCCCAATTGGCCAAACGGGATGAGATCAGCACTGCCGACCTGCCCAAAGCGGGGCTCAAGAAGGGCCAGATGGGCTTTTTGCAGTGAATTCCCATGATCGCTTGGCGCCCAGCACGGCGTCGGGGTAGGGTGATTTGCCGCGTGAGCCGTTGTAGCGGCCCAGTGCCATGAACAGGTCGCCACGTTCACGGTCCAGGTAGTGGCGCAGGATCACGCAGCCAAAACGCAAGTTGGTCTGCATGTGAAACAGCTTGCCCGCATCGCCGTCTCCCAGAACGCGTGTCCAGAATGGCATGACCTGCATGTACCCGCGCGCACCCACGCTGGAGACTGCAAATTTGCGGAAGTTGCTCTCCACCTGGATGAGCCCCAGCACCAGGGCAGTATCCAGCCCGGCGCGCCTGCTCTCATACCAGACGGTCTGCAGGAATTCTTTGCGTACCTGCAACTCTGCCTTCTGCCTCTTCAGTCGCTCACTCATGCTGCCCAGCCAGCGCAGGTAGTGAAGGCGAGACTCGGTATCGGGAAACTCGGGCACTGGCGGGGCTTTGTTGGCAATGGCCGAGCTCAAAGCCGTGCGAACTGAGTCGACCAGCGGTTCTTCGACCTGGCCGCCGGCAAGAGCACGCTCATGGAACGATAACAACCCAAGCCCTGAAATCAGGGGGAGCAAAGAGAAAAGACCAGCCCTTCTGGTTACCATGCCGTTCGTTGACGCCAGCGTCATGCGGCCAGTCTGGCGCAGATCATTTCAAGTATGTCCGTGACTTTCACGGAGGTGGACGCTGAGTCCCGCCGATGCTGGTATTCCACCTGCCCGTCTTTCAGTCCACGGTCGCCAATGGTCACACGGTGCGGCACGCCAATGAGCTCCCAGTCGGCAAACATCGCGCCGGGCCGCTCACCCCGGTCGTCCAGGATCACGTCCACGCCTCTCTCCTGCAACTCGCCATACAGCTTGTCGGATGCAGCCTTGACGTTGGGAAAACGATCCGGGCTGATCGGACACAACACCACAGTGAACGGGGCCAGCGCGTCTGGCCAGATGATGCCGCGCTCGTCATGATTCTGTTCGATGGCGGCCGCTGGCAGGCGCGTGATGCCGATGCCGTAGCAGCCCATCTCCATGAACTGCGGTTTGCCATTTTCACCCAGGAAAGTGGCGTTCATGGACTGGCTGTATTTGGTTCCCAGATAAAACACATGCCCCACTTCAATACCGCGCTCAATGGCCAGTTCGCCTTTGCCGTCTGGTGAGAGATCGCCAGCGACCACGTTGCGCAGATCGGCCACGAGCGCGGGCTCTGGCAGGTCACGACCCCAGTTAACACCGGTAATGTGAAAGTCGGGTTCATTGGCGCCACAAATCCAGTCGCTCATGACTGCCACTTCACGGTCGGCCACAACCTTGACTGGCTTTTTCAGGTTGATCAAGCCCAGGTAACCCGGTTTGCAACCAAAGTGGTCGTCAATTTCCTCCAGCGTGGCAAAGCGGAAACCGCCCTCCATGCCAGGAACCTTGTTGGCCTTGACTTCATTCATTTCGTGGTCACCACGCAGCATCAGCAGCCAGATCTGCGTCTTGATCACTTTGCCTTCTTCATCCTTTTCTTCAGTCGCCAGGACCAGTGATTTGATGGTTTGCTGCAAGGGCACTTTCAGGTACTCGGCCACGTCGGCGCAAGTGCTCTTGCCGGGTGTGGCGGTTTTGGTCATGGTTTGCGTCGGAGCCTTGCGCACAGCCTGAGGGGCCAGAGCCTCCGCTTTTTCCATGTTGGCCGCGTAGTCGCTGTTCGGGCAATACACGATGGCGTCTTCACCGGTGGCGGCAATCACCTGAAACTCTTCGCTCAGATCGCCACCAATGGCCCCGCTGTCGGCCGCAACAGCCCGGTAGGTCAGGCCAAAGCGGTCAAAAATCCGGCGGTAGGCTTTGGCCATGATCTGGTAGCTGGCCTTGGCAGAATCGGGGTCGCGATCAAAACTGTAAGCGTCTTTCATGGTGAATTCACGCCCGCGCATCAGGCCAAAGCGGGGACGGCGCTCATCACGGAACTTGGTTTGAATCTGATACAGGTTCTTGGGCAACTGCTTGTAGCTCTTGATCTCCTGGCGCGCAATGTCCGTCACCACCTCTTCGCTGGTGGGTTGCACCACGTAATCGCGCTCATGCCGATCCTTGATACGCAGCAATTCCGGACCCATCTTGGCAAAGCGCCCCGTTTCCTGCCACAGTTCGGCCGGCTGCACCACCGGCATGCTCAGCTCCACGGCGCCAGCACGGTTCATTTCCTCGCGCACGATGTTTTCCACTTTGCGAATGACGCGCAAGCCCAGAGGCATGTAGGTGTAGATGCCGGCACCCAGCTTTTTGATCATGCCAGCGCGCATCATCAGCTTGTGGCTGGCGACCTCAGCATCAGCAGGGGCTTCTTTGAGGGTGGATATGAAAAATTGGGAAGCTTTCATGGCGCGAATAGAAGTACCGAAACAGCCCGAACCCCTTGATGCCCAGCGCATGCTGTGCATAATGGACTCAGTTTAAAAATTGGGGTTTGATTATGCTTGACCGGGACGGCTTTCGGCCCAACGTCGGCATCGTCCTGCTCAACCAGAAAAATCAGGTATTTTGGGGCAAGCGCATTCGTACCCACTCGTGGCAGTTCCCGCAGGGTGGCATTGACCGGGGAGAAACCCCGGAACAGGCCATGTACCGCGAGTTGCACGAAGAGGTGGGGCTCCAGCCGGAGCACGTGAGTGTGGTGGCCCGTACCCGCGACTGGTTGCGCTACGAGGTGCCGGACCGCTACATCCGCCGTGACGCACGCGGCCACTACAAAGGCCAGAAACAGATCTGGTACCTGCTTCAGCTGATCGGGCACGATTGGGACTTGAACCTGCGCGCGACCGATCACCCTGAGTTCGATGCCTGGCGCTGGAACGACTACTGGGTCCCACTGGACATGGTGGTGGAATTCAAGCGTGGCGTGTACGAAATGGCGCTGACTGAACTGTCCCGCTTTCTGCCCCGCCACGATGTGCGCAACCGATTTTTGAGGCAGGGGACCCGTTCACGCGACCATGATGCTCATCCGGTACAGGAACCCATGCCCGGCACAGGCTTTGAGCTTCCACCTGATGCAACTTTTGAGCCTGAACCGCAAACCAGCCTTCCCCTTGGCAACATGGGCGGTAATCATTCGTCGAATCCCCATGCGAACTAGCAGAGTGACCGCGGTTTTGACGGTCTTTGTTGCGTGGGGGGCACTGGCTCAGCTGACCGATCTGGACCCGGACTGGAAAGAAACGGATGTGCCGCCGCCACCAGCCTTCAGCCGGGACAAATTGGTACCCGTTGACATGCCCCCACATGTGACGCTTAAGTTCGGCGTAGACCCCGTCACGTTGAGTATCACGAAAGATGGCGTGGTGCGATATGTGATGGTCGCCACCAGTTCCAGCGGCAACGTCAATGCCATGTATGAGGGTATCCGTTGCCTCACAGGTGAAGTGAAAGTCTATGCCCGTTACACCTCATCAGGTCAGTGGAAGGCTGTAGATAACCCGCAGTGGGCCCCGCTAAACGGTAACCAGCCGTCCAAACATGCGTTGGCATTGGCACGGCAAGGCGCCTGTGAAGGTCGTTCCGCCACCGCCGCATCGCCAACAGCTATCGTTCAGCGACTCAAAAGTCCAGCATCACAGGAGCGACGGTACTGAGCAGTCTATTCGCACTGTATTGGCACTGCGCCAGTGAGCGGTTTACCGTGTCAGTACCAGATTGTCCCGATGCAGCATCTCGGGACCTGCCGAGTAACCCAGCAGTTTTTCGTATTCGCTGGAGGGCTTGCGGCAAATCAGGCGAGCTTCGCTGCTGGAGTAGTTGGCCAGCCCTCGCGCGATCTCAGCGCCCGAAACATCGCGCACGGCAATCACATCACCCCTGGAGAAATCGCCCTCTACGCCCGTCATGCCAATCGGTAACAGGCTTTTGCCCTCATCGCGCAACTTGGCCGCCGCGCCCACGTCAACCACCACAGCGCCGCGCATTTGCAGATGATCGGCAATCCACTGTTTGCGAGCCTGGTTTTTTTGAGTCTGGGCCACCAGCAAGGTGCCAATAGCTTCACCGCCAGACAGGCGTAGCAGCGCATCAGGTTCCCGCCCCCAGGCGATAACCGTGGAGGCACCTGAACCTGCAGCCCGCTTGGCCGCCAATATTTTGGTGATCATCCCTCCCCTGCCTATGCTGGAGCCCGCGCCGCCCGCCATGGCTTCCAGCGCCGAATCGCCCGCCTTGGCCTCGTGCACGAACTGGGCATCAGGGTTGGAGCGGGGGTCGGCGGTATACAGACCCTTTTGATCCGTCAGGATGACGAGTGCATCAGCCTCCACCAGGTTGGCTACCAGTGCGCCCAGCGTATCGTTGTCACCGAACTTGATTTCATCGTTGACCACCGTGTCGTTTTCGTTGATCACCGGCACCACACCCAGCTTGAGCAGCGTCAGCAGGGTTGAGCGCGCGTTGAGGTAACGCTCCCGGTCGGCCAGATCGGCATGGGTAAGCAGCACCTGCGCACTGCCCAATCCATTTTCGCGCAGCTTGGTTTCATACATCTGCGCCAGACCCATTTGCCCCACTGCTGCTGCAGCCTGCAACTCACTGATATCGTTTGGACGCGTCGCCCAGCCCAGGCGCTTCATGCCTTCAGCAATCGCGCCGCTGGACACCATGATGACTTCCCGGCCATCGCGCACCAGAACAGCCAGTTGACGGCACCATTCACCAATAGCCTGGGCGTCCAGTCCACGACCTTCATTGGTCACCAGGCTGGAGCCCACCTTGACCACGATCCGCCTTGCATCACGCATTACATTTGCCACTTTTTCATGTCCTTTTTGGCACCTAGCCTCCGTCACTACTGCGTGAGAAGCTATATTTTTTATAGCCAACCAATCATGTCTGTGCGTCTGGCAGAAAACGAAGATCTATATCCTGGGGAGTCTGCTCGGCCACCTGTTGCGCATGAATGTGCTTGTAAACAGCCTTCACCAAGGCTTCGCAGCCTTCGCGATTGAGCGCCGAAATTTCAAACACAGGTCCCTTGAACTTGAATCGTTTGACGAAGTCTTTGACCAAAGCGGGGCGCTCATCTGCAGGCACCATGTCAAGTTTGTTCAATACCAGCCAGCGCGGTTTTTCGTAAAGCGCCTTGTCATACTTTTTTAGTTCGTTAACGATGGCTTTGGCGCCGGCAACGGTATCAACACCTTCATCAAAGGGAGCCATGTCCACAATGTGAAGTAACAGGCGCGTGCGTTGCAAATGACGCAGGAAGAGGTGCCCCAGGCCCGCCCCTTCCGACGCCCCCTCAATGAGACCGGGCAAATCTGCCACTACAAAGCTCTGCTCCGGCCCCACCCGCACCACACCCAGGTTGGGGTGCAGCGTTGTGAAGGGATAGTCCGCAATGCGAGGGCGAGCATTGGAGATGGCCGTAATGAGTGTGGACTTGCCTGCGTTGGGTAGCCCCAGCAAGCCCACGTCGGCCAGCACTTTCAATTCAAGTTTCAGGCTCTTCTTTTCACCTGGCCAACCAGGCGTCTTTTGCCGTGGCGCGCGATTGATAGCGCTTTTGAACCGCATATTGCCGAACCCACCATCACCACCCTTTGCAATGGTGATGACCTCGCCAGGCGTCAGCAACTCATACAGCACTTCGCCCGTCTCGGCGTCGGTGATGATGGTGCCTACCGGCATCTTCAGCGTGATGTCATCACCTGCCGCACCGAACATGTCAGAGCCCATGCCATGCTGGCCACGCTTGGCGTCATGCCGCCGGGAGAACCGGAAATCGACCAGTGTATTGAGGTTAGGATCGGCAACGGCAAAGACGTGACCACCGCGCCCACCGTCACCCCCATTGGGTCCTCCGAACTCTTTGTACTTTTCATGCCGGAACGAGACGCAGCCGGCTCCACCATCTCCAGCGGAGATGTCAATATAGGCTTCGTCAACGAACTTCATGATTTCCTAGGCTTTATAAACGAAAAACCCCGCGCCAGGCGCAGGGTTTCACACTGGGTTGAGCAGTGAATCAAGCCGAGGTGATACTCACCGTATGCTTATTCAACGAACCTTTCACAGCAAACGACACATGACCATCCACCAGTGCAAACAGGGTGTGGTCCTTGCCAATGCCAACATTGGTACCGGGGTGGAACTTGGTGCCGCGCTGGCGAACGATGATCGCGCCAGCGCTGATCAATTCACCACCGAAAGCCTTCACACCGAGCATTTTGGGCTTCGAATCGCGCCCGTTTCGCGTAGAGCCGCCGCCTTTTTTCTGTGCCATGACTCTTGCTCCTTAAGCGGCAATCGCACCAATCAGCAGTTCAGTGAACTGCTGGCGATGGCCCTGACGTTTCTGGTAATGCTTGCGACGGCGCATCTTGAAGATGCGGACCTTGTCGTGTTTACCGTGAGCCACGACCGTGACACTCACAGTTGCGCCGGACACCAGGGGGGTGCCAATCTTGATGTCAGCGCCGTTCCCGACTGCCAACACCTGATCAAACACAATTTCCTGGCCTACGTCCGCAGCAATCTGTTCTACTTTAATTTTTTCGCCAGCAGCAACCCGATATTGCTTGCCACCGGTTTTTATGACCGCGTACATGTTGACCTCTTCAATTTAGCTCTGGGAACGAATTTTCGCAGAGCCCAAAAGTATAACATGGTTTGGACTCACTAACATATTTTCCGAAGTCTGGGCAACTGGAGCGGGTAAATTGGCCTGGCCGGTTTCTATAATCTTGGTTACTTCACCGGTTTTCACCATTTTGCAGCCCCATCCCCCATCCCCGGAGTCTTCCCTTTCCATCATCGCAGGCGACATGCGGGAAGTGGACCGCGTTATCGCCTTGCGACTGGATTCGGGCGTCCCTCTAGTAGGCGAGGTCTCCCGCTACATCATTTCAGCAGGTGGAAAGCGCCTGCGGCCTGCCTTGTTGTTGCTGGCAAGCGGAGCATTGGGGTTCCAGGGGCCTCAACGTCACAACCTGGCGGCAGTGGTCGAATTCATCCATACGGCCACTTTGTTGCACGATGACGTCGTGGACGATTCGATCATGCGTCGCGGGAACGCAACCGCGAATGAGCGATTTGGCAATCCGGCAAGCGTATTGGTGGGGGATTTCCTCTACTCCCGGGCATTTCAGATGATGGTGGATGCCCAGGACATGCGCATCATGCAGGTATTGGCTGATGCGACCAATGTCATCGCCGAAGGCGAAGTTCTGCAATTGATGAACATGCACAACGCAGCCCTTGACGAGGCCAATTACCTTCAGGTGATCCGCTCCAAAACTGCCAAACTCTTTGAAGCCAGTGCCCGGGTTGGCGCCATTCTTTCGGGGGCAACCGCCAGGCTGGAGGCTGCTTGTGCCGACTACGGTCAGGCTTTGGGGACTGCGTTTCAAATCATCGACGACGTCCTTGATTACGCCGGTGATCACCATGTCATGGGGAAAAGCATCGGTGACGATCTTCGTGAAGGCAAAACCACCCTCCCCCTGATAGCTGCCATGGAACGCGGGGATTCAGCCCAGCGCAACATAGTCCGGCAAGCCATCGAAACCGGAGGCGTGGCCATGCTGGATGACGTCATTCAGGTTGTGAATGCTACCGGCGCTATCGACGTTTCGCGCGAAGCGGCCATGCGGGAGGCTAGGCGCGCCATCAACGCAGCCAGGCAATTGCCTGAGGGGCCGCATACTTACTGTTTGATACAATTGGCAACCCAGTTACTGGGTCGAAACTCCTGAATTTTCAGTGCAGTCAGAACCCGCTTCGGGGTGTAGCTTAGCCTGGTAGAGCGCTACGTTCGGGACGTAGAGGCCGGAGGTTCGAATCCTCTCACCCCGACCATCGCATTTGTTGCCGCGCAACGCGGATAGGGGCTGAAGCCTCGCACAGCCTATTTTCAATTTACTTCAACCAGCCAATCAGCGATGATTAGCCGAATATAGCTTCTCACAGTACATTTTTGGGTCATGGCCGCCGTCGATACCTCCCCTCGTGAATCTCCTTCTACCGCACTCCCCGGCCTCGGTCGGGCGCTGGTGTTGGCTGGCAAACTGGGGCAAAAGTCCGCCGAGGAGATTTACAAAAAGGCTTCCACAGGCAGAACCAGCTTCATTGCTGAGCTGATGGGGTCGGGCGCAGTTTCGGCATCTGACCTTGCCCACACCATGTCTTCGGCTTATGCTGCGCCACTGATCGACTTGGACGCTGTTGATCCAAAGCGCCTGCCTAAAGGGTTGCTGGACGGCCGAATCTGCCAGGACTACCGGGTCATCGTCCTCAACAAACGCAACAACCGCCTGATTGTTGCAACTGCTGACCCGTCAGATCAGGAGGCTGCCGAGCGCATCAAGTTTTCGACCCAACTGGGTCTCGATTGGGTCATTGCCGAATACGACAAGCTACTGAAGCTGGTGGAGGAAAACTCCACCACGGCCACAGAGGCGATGGAAGACATCATTGGCAGCGAATTTGAGTTCGATGCTGCTGCTGCGGATGCCATCGGCGACAACAATCAATCCAATCTGGCAGAAGTTGAAGATGCGCCAGTCGTCAAGTTCTTGCACAAGATGCTCATGGACGCGTTCACCATGCGTGCATCCGACTTGCACTTTGAGCCCTATGAGCACAACTACCGGGTTAGATTTCGTGTTGATGGCGAGTTGCGGGAAATTGCTTCACCGCCAGTAGCCATCAAAGACAAGCTGGCCTCTCGCATCAAAGTCATCTCAAGAATGGACATTTCTGAAAAACGTGTCCCTCAAGATGGCAAGATGAAACTCAAAGTCGGTCCTGATCGGGTCATCGACTTTCGTGTCAGCACGTTGCCTACGCTGTTTGGCGAAAAGATCGTCATCCGTATTCTGGATCCGAGCAGTGCCAAGCTGGGCATTGACGCGCTGGGTTACGAACCGGAAGAAAAAGAACGACTGATGCATGCCATCGGCCGGCCTTACGGCATGATTTTGGTCACTGGTCCCACAGGCTCGGGCAAAACCGTATCTCTGTACACCTGCCTGAATTTGCTCAATAAGCCTGGCGTCAACATAGCGACAGCCGAAGACCCCGCCGAGATTAACCTTCCCGGGGTGAATCAGGTAAACGTCAATGAAAAGGCAGGCTTGACTTTCGCCGCCGCCCTGAAATCATTTTTGCGGCAAGACCCCGATATCATCATGGTCGGCGAAATTCGTGATCTCGAGACGTCGGATATCGCCATCAAGGCTGCACAAACCGGGCACCTTGTTCTTTCGACACTTCACACGAATGATGCGCCGACAACCCTGACGCGCATGCGCAATATGGGCATCGCGCCTTTCAACATTGCATCCAGTGTCATCCTGATCACGGCCCAGCGCCTGGCCAGGCGCCTGTGTGTGAATTGCAAAGCTGTTGCGGATATTCCCAAGAAAGCAATGTTAGACGCGGGTTTTGATAAAAGTGAACTGGACGGCAGTTGGGTTACTTATCGGCCAGTCGGTTGCTCCGCCTGCAATAACGGCTATAAAGGTCGGGTTGGCATCTATCAGGTCATGCCTATCACGGAAGAAATTCAGAAGATCATTCTGCGTGACGGCAGTGCTGTTGATATTGCCGAACAAGCTGCCCGAGAGGGTGTGCGCTCTTTGCGCCAGGCGGGTTTGCACAAAGTCAAACTTGGGCTGACTTCCCTTGAGGAAGTACTGGCCGTCACTAACGAATAGAACGAGAAAACCCAAGGGGCACTATGGCTACAACTGCGAAGTCCAAGAATACAAAAGAGTTTGTCTTTGAATGGGAAGGCAAAGATCGTAACGGAAAGCAGGTTCGTGGTGAAACACGGGCATCTGGCGAAAACCAGGTGCAGTCGATGTTGCGTCGGCAGGGCGTCACGCCGGTAAAGATCAAACGCCGGCGCATGAGTGCTGGTAGCAGCATCAAACCCAAGGACATGGCCATCTTCACGCGTCAGCTTGCAACCATGATGAAAGCTGGTGTGCCACTTCTCCAGGCTTTTGACATCGTTGGCCGAGGCAATCCCAATCCAAGGGTTACCAAACTACTCAACGATATTCGCACCGACGTTGAAACCGGCACTTCATTGAGCGTCGCTTTTCGCAAGTATCCACTGTACTTTGACAACCTCTATTGCAATCTGGTGGAGGCTGGTGAGGCGGCCGGTATTCTGGACCAGCTTCTGGACAGGCTCGCGGTTTACATGGAGAAAACCGAAGCCATCAAATCAAAGATCAAGTCAGCGCTGATGTATCCGATATCGGTGCTTGTGGTGGCTTTCGTGGTCGTTGCGGTCATCATGATTTTCGTGATCCCGGCCTTCAAGGAAGTATTCAGTTCTTTCGGTGCGGACTTGCCAGCGCCAACCCTGGTTGTGATTGCCATCAGTGAATTTTTTGTAAGCTACTGGTGGCTCATCTTTGGCGGACTGATCGGTGGCTTCTACTTCTTTATGCAGGCCTGGAGACGCAACGAAAAAGTGCAGCATTTCATGGACCGGTTGATGCTGAAACTTCCTATTTTTGGCACATTGGTCGAAAAGTCATGTATTGCCCGATGGACACGAACCTTGGCCACGATGTTCGCAGCAGGTGTTCCTCTTGTTGAAGCACTGGACTCCGTGGGCGGTGCCGCTGGCAACTCGGTTTTCACAAAGGCCACCGTGAAGATCCAGCAGGAGGTTTCAACCGGAACCGCCCTGACGGTTGCCATGACCAATGCAAACCTGTTCCCTTCCATGGTATTGCAGATGTGCGCCATTGGTGAAGAATCAGGCTCTATCGACCACATGCTCGGCAAGGCTGCCGACTTCTATGAAGCAGAGGTGGATGACATGGTCGCCGGTATTTCGAGCCTCATGGAGCCCATCATCATCGTTGTTTTGGGCGTGATCATCGGTGGCATCGTTGTTTCCATGTACCTCCCCATCTTCAAGATCGGCCAGGTTGTTTGATGCTGGCTGACTTATGGATTGTTGTAGCCTTGGCCGGACTGCTGGGGTTGCTGATCGGGAGCTTCCTGAACGTCCTGATTTATCGATTGCCAAAGATGCTGGAGCGTCAATGGGCTGTGGAATGCGCCGAAATGGTAGGCAAAATACCCGAGCAGACAGAAGTTTTCAATTTGATGCTTCCGCGGTCAAGATGCCAGCAGTGTGGGCATCAAATTCGCTGGTTTGAAAATATTCCCGTCGTGAGTTATCTGTTTTTGCGCGGGAAGTGTTCCGCCTGTGGCACGACCATCAGTTTGCGGTACCCATTGGTAGAACTCAGTTCCGGATTTCTTTTTGCGTTCTGCGGTTGGAAATGGGGAATTACAGCCACCGCCTTGGCATGGTGCGGGTTTTCTGCGGTCCTCTTGGCTCTGGCGCTGATTGATTGGGATACCACCCTGCTCCCCGACGATCTAACACTGCCTTTGCTATGGGCGGGTCTGGTTTTCGCCGCGCTGAAATGGACTACCGTGCCGCTCAACTCCGCGCTATGGGGCGCTGTCGCCGGATACCTGTCTCTGTGGACTATTTACTGGCTATTCAAGCTTGCCACCGGAAAAGAAGGAATGGGCTACGGAGATTTCAAATTGTTTGCTGCGCTGGGTGCCTGGTTTGGCTGGGAAGCACTCATTCCGATGATTTTGATGGCGTCCGTCATCGGCGCGATTATCGGAATCGGCATGAAATTCACCCGAGGCCTTCGGGAAGGAGGTTATGTACCGTTTGGCCCCTTCCTGGCGCTCTCTGGTCTGGCTTCGTTACTCTTCGGAGCTCAGTCCATTCTGCGTGTTATCGGACTTTGACTGATGGCGCCGACACTGCGGCTAGGCCTGACCGGTGGCATTGGCAGCGGCAAAAGCACAGTTGCAGGCTTCCTTCGCCAGCGTGGTGCAGCAATCATTGACGCAGATGCCATTTCACGCAGTATGACAGCCGCTGGCGGCTTGGCTATTGGGGCCATCGGCCGTGAATTTGGCACCGCTTTCATCACGACCAATGGCGCGCTGGATCGCAACGCGATGCGTCAACTTGCATACACGGATTCTGACGCCCGCAGACGGCTTGAAGACATCATTCATCCACTCGTCGGCCAGGAGGCCTGGCGGCAGGCTGCTGATGCTGTGGAGCGCGACAAGTCCTGCATAGTTTTTGATATACCGCTGCTGGTTGAGTCAGGCTACTGGCGTCGAAAAGTCGACAGGGTGATAGTAGTTGACTGCACATCCGAAGCTCAGGTCGAGCGTGTCATGTCACGCAGTGAGTTGACACGCGAAGCGGTAGAAAAAATCATCGCATCCCAAACCCGCCGTGAGAACCGGTTGAAGGCTGCCGATTGGGTAATTTATAACGTGGGACTGTCACTTGAGCAGCTGGCTACCGAGGCAGGCCAAATACCCCTTCGCTTCGGGCTATGATTCGTTCACCGGAAAAAATTAGCGTGATACTGTACGAATATCCTTTTAATGAACGCATACGCACCTACCTGCGTCTGGAGCATTTATTCCGTCGTCTTCGCGTGCTCGTTTCTCGTGACGACGCCATTGATCATCACTATGCGCTGACGACGTTGTTCGAAGTCATGGATGTCGGCGCCCGCGCTGATCTGAAGTCTGATGTTCTCAAGGACCTCGACAAACAAAAGCAAATCCTCAATGGTTATCGTGGCAACCCGGCCATTGCCGAGGGCGTTCTGGACGAGGTTGTCGGCAGACTGGATCAGTGTTTTTCTGCCCTCAACAGTGTTCCTGGAAAAGCAGGCCAGTCACTGACGGAAAACGATTGGCTCATGGGTATTCGCAGCCGCGTGGGCATTCCTGGCGGCACGTGCGAATTCGACCTGCCGGCATACTATGCTTGGCAACATGAGAGTTGCGAAAAGCGACGCAGTGACCTGACTCGTTGGGCAGAGAAATTCAGCCCACTGGCCGAATCGGTTCGTCTGCTATTGACTCTGTTGCGCGACTCTGGCGCACCTCAGAAAGTCATCGCCAGTGCAGGCCAGTTCCAGCAGAACCTGCCACAGGGCAGAACCTTTCAACTTTTGCGGCTGACTTTGGACCCTGCGCTGGGACTCATTCCTGAGATCAGTGGAAATCGTTTGATGGTGTCGATCAGGTTGATGCGCCACGAAGCCGATGATCGCCTTCATTCCACTGGTGAAGATGCGACTTTTGAACTGACTCTGTGTTCCTGATCTTGCGCCTGTTTTTCTGCGCCTAATGCGCCTTTTCAAGATGAGTGAGCCTGACAACATCGATCCCGGTGAGACCCGGCGTGTCACCTGCCCCTCATGCGCAGGTGAGAGCGTCTATGCCCCAAGCAACCCCTTTCGCCCCTTCTGCAGCGAACGCTGCAAGAATCTTGACTTTGGGGCGTGGGCCAGCGAGACTTTTCGGGTACCAACGGAAGCGCCACCTGAAGGCCAGATATACGGTGATGCAAAGTTGCAGTAATCCCGCAATCCGTGCATAAATAAAACCTTTAGCGCCCTATTTAATTGCGCTGGCAGCTACAAAATGTGTAGCGCCTTCAAAATTTCCCTCCTGTGCAAACCAGGCCAATACCGGTACGGTACCTGGCAAGACTGGAGTAACTTGAACCGGTAGCTGCTGCCAGGAGAATAACTGCGCCTCGCGCATTTGAAGTTCGCCCTTCCAAGTGAAAAGCTTGCAGAAATTCAGGCGCACCAGCGCGTGTGGATAGTCCACCATTTCGATCTTCCACAAATGGGGAGGGCCAATTTCAATACCTAACTCTTCCAGAAGTTCGCGTTTCAGGGCTTGCTCAATGGTCTCACCCGCTTCCAGTTTGCCACCAGGAAACTCCCAGTAGCCAGCATAGACCTTGCCCTCAGGACGGGATGTCAACAAAAAACTGCCATCCGGCCGGATCAAAATCCCAACCGCCACATCGACGATTTTTCTATCTGCACCACCACTGCGAGGCTGCTCACCATCTGCAACCAGGGGATTGGTATTCATGGGTTTGCGACATGTCTTCCGCTGAAGTCGCGGGCAAACTGATAGGCCACCCGCCCACTGCGCGAGCCACGCTCCAGCGCCCAGACCAGCGCCTCAGGCCGGGCTGCGTGAATAGCTGGTTTTGACACCCCAAAGGAAGTGAGCCACTGCGCCACGATGGTGAGGTATTCATCCTGCGTGAAGGGATAAAAACTTACCCACAAACCAAACCGTTCAGACAGGGAAATTTTTTCCTCCACAACTTCCCCGGGATGCACTTCACCATCTTCCGTGTGGGTGTAACTCAGGTTTTCTTTCATGTACTCTGGCAGCAAGTGGCGACGGTTACTCGTGGCATAAATCAACACATTGGGTGTTGTCGCAGCCACTGAACCATCCAGAATGGATTTGAGAGCCTTGTAACCTGGCTCCCCGTCTTCAAAGCTCAAGTCGTCGCAAAACACAATGAATTTTTCGCTGCGGTCGCAAACCACATCAACGATATCCGGCAAATCGGTCAGATCGGCCTTATCCACCTCAATCAGGCGCAGGCCCTGACCGGCATATTCATTCAAGCACGCCTTGATCAGCGACGATTTGCCCGTCCCTCGTGCACCCGTCAGAAGCACGTTGTTTGCCGTATTTCCCTGCACAAACTGCAGGGTGTTGCGCTGGATTTTTTCCTTCTGAATATCGATTTCCTGGAGATCATTCAAACGCATCTCACCCACGTGACGCACCGGCTCCAGCGCACCATGACCAGAACTGCGCTTGCGATAACGATATGCCACGGAAGCGGTCCAGTCGGGGCTGGACAAAGGTTGGGGCAGCACGGCCTCAATCCGGTTGATGAGTTGTTCAGCACGCATCAACAAATGTTCAAATTTCTCGTTCATCTGGCTGGAGTCGGTCAAATATCAGGAGCGGTAGTCAGCATTGATCGTCACATAGTCATGGCTGAGATCACATGTCCAAACGGTATCGGTGGCTTGCCCACGACCCAGCCCAATCCGGACCAGGATTTCTGCCTGCTTCATCACACGCTGCCCGTCTTCTTCGCGATAGGCTGGGTTCCGACCACCATTTTTGGCCACGTGCACATCATCCAGAAGCAGATCAATGCGCGACTGGTCAAGGTCATCAATACCCGCATAACCCACGGCGGCGAGAATGCGGCCGAGGTTGGGATCGCTAGCATAAAACGCCGTTTTCACCAGCGGCGAGTGGGCAACGGCATAAGCCACCTGTCTGCATTCGTCGGCCGTCTTCCCGCCCTCTACCTGAATGGTGATGAACTTGGTGGCACCTTCTCCGTCACGCACGATGGCCTGGGCAAGTTTACGCGCGACCGAGAGCATGGCAGCCTTCAAGGCACGGCCGTCGGCACTATCCAGTGAATCAATGGAGGGATGCTTTGCCTTGTTGGTCGCGATCACAACAAACGAATCATTGGTCGAGGTATCGCCGTCAACTGTGACACGGTTGAACGAACCGTCGGCCAACTCACGGGCCAATTGCTGCATGATCGATGGTGCCACACTGGCATCAGTCGCCATGAAACCCAGCATGGTCGCCATGTTGGGGTGAATCATACCGGCCCCCTTGCTGATACCGGTAATACTGATCAACACGCCATCGATCATGACCTGCGCGCCAAACGCCTTGGCCACAGTATCCGTCGTCATGATGCCTTCGGCCGCTCGCACCCAATTACCTTCCGCTGCATTCGCCAAGGCCGCATCCAGGCCGGCCTCAATACGATCGTTCGGCAAGGGTTCCATGATCACACCGGTCGAGAAAGGCAGAATGCTTTCAGGGGGCAGCTTCAATTTGCCCGCCAGGGCCGAGCAGGTACTGCGCGCACGAAAAAGCCCCTCTTCGCCTGTGCCAGCATTGGCATTACCGGTATTGATCAACATGGCGCGAATGCCATGCCCAGCAGACAAATGCTCCCTGCAAATTTGCACGGGCGCAGCACAGAAACGATTTTTTGTGAACACGCCTGCCACAGAGGCACCTTCATCTATCAACACGACCGTCAAATCCTTGCGATTGGCTTTTCGCACACCAGCTTCAGTGACGCCAATCTGAACGCCGGCTATGGGGTAAAGCTCTGACAGGTTGGGAGCAGGCAGGTTAACGGGCATGGGTACTTTCGGTAAGTTAGCGAATTATCCAGAAAATCGCAGTGCCAATAAGCAAACGGGCCATCAGGCCCGTTGCGAAGACTTCCAGTCGGATCAAGCCAGTTTGCCGTGGCACTGCTTGTATTTCTTGCCGCTTCCGCATGGGCAAGGGTCGTTTCGGCCAACCCGTGGCACTGCTGAACCGGTATGACGGTGCTGGCTATCAGCGTCAATGATGGTTTCCACCTCACCAGTCTCTGTGGGGGCGGTATAGGTCACGTTGGCTATATTCTCACCACGTGCTTCCAGTTCTTCAGCGGCTTGCTCAAGCTGTTCCCCTGACTGGATTTTGACGGTAACCAAAACTTTGGTCACCTCGTTTTTGACCGAGTCCAGCAACTGCCCGAACAACTCAAACGCTTCGCGTTTGTATTCCTGTTTGGGTTGCTTCTGGGCGTAGCCTCGCAGATGAATGCCCTGGCGCAAATAGTCAAGCGCGCTCAAATGCTCGCGCCAATGGGTATCAATGCTCTGGAGCAGCACCATACGTTCAAACTGTGTGAACTGCCCACCCGCAACCTGTGCTACTTTGGCATTGAAGGCATCGTCAGCGGCAGCACAGACTTTTTCAACAATTTCTTCGTCCGTGATGGCACTGGCTGTTTGTACGGTTTGCTGAAGTGGCACCTGAATCTGCCACTCATCGGCCAGACTCTTCTCGAGACCATGGAGGTCCCATTGTTCCTCGACCGACTCCAGCCGGCACGTATTGGCGCGCCAGGTCAGTGAAACAGCCTTCCCGCAACGCCGCGATCTGCGGCGAAAGGTCGGTGGCGTCCAGAATCGCATTGCGCTGCTGATAGATCACCTTGCGCTGGTCGTTGGATACGTCGTCGTATTCGAGCAGTTGCTTGCGGATGTCGAAGTTGCGCGCCTCGACCTTGCGCTGCGCACTTTCGATGCTGCGCGTGACGATGCCCGCTTCAATGGCCTCGCCATCGGGCATCTTGAGCCGATCCATGATGGCACGGACGCGGTCGCCGGCAAAAATGCGCATCAGCGCGTCATCCAGGCTCAGATAAAAGCGGGACGAACCAGGATCCCCCTGACGACCAGAGCGGCCACGCAACTGGTTGTCAATCCGGCGGGACTCATGCCGCTCTGTCGCGATGATGCGCAGACCACCCAAGGTCTTGACCTGTTCATGGTCCTTGGTCCATTGCTCCCTGACCTGTTCAATCTTCCGCTTGCGGCTTGCATCATCGAATGCAGGATCGTCTTCAACGGCAAGAATCAGTTTGTCCACGTTGCCGCCGAGCACGATGTCGGTTCCGCGACCAGCCACGTTGGTGGCAATCGTGATCATCTTTGGGACGACCTGCCTGCGCCACGATGTCGGCTTCGCGGGCATGCTGCTTGGCGTTCAACACCTGTGGCGGAAGTTTTCGCGTTCGAGCAACTGCGCGATGATTTCGGAGTTCTCGATTGAAGTAGTACCTACCAGAACCGGTTGTCCCCGCTCGTAACAATCGCGAATGTCCTTGATGGCTGCTTCGTACTTTTCACGAGTAGTCTTATAGACACGGTCGAGCTGGTCATCGCGCTTGCTCGGACGGTTGTGCGGAATCACCACTGTCTCGAGCCCGTAGATTTCCTGGAACTCGTAGGCCTCGGTGTCGGCAGTACCCGTCATGCCGGCCAGCTTGGCGTACAGGCGGAAATAGTTCTGAAAGGTGATCGAGGCCAGCGTCTGGTTCTCGGCCTGGATCGCCACGCCTTCCTTGGCCTCCACGGCCTGGTGCAACCCATCGCTCCAGCGACGGCCGGACATCAGGCGACCGGTAAATTCGTCGACGATGACGATCTCGCCATCCTGCACCACATAGTGCTGATCACGGTGATAAAGATGGGTGGCGCGCAACGCCGCATACAGATGGTGCATCAGCGTGATGTTGGACGGGTCATAAAGGGTCGCACCCCTTGGCCAGCAGCCCCTTGCTGGAGAGGATGCGTTCTGCGTTTTCATGGCCAGCCTCCGTCAGAAAGATCTGATGGCTCTTTTCGTCCAGCGTGAAGTCACCCGGCTTGATGACCCCTTCTCCGGTACGCGGGTCGGCCTCGCCTTCTGTTGCTTGAACAACGGCACCACCTTGTTGATCGCCAGGTACTGTGCCGTATGGTCTTCGGCCTGGCCACTGATGATCAATGGGGTGCGTGCCTCGTCGATCAGGATCGAGTCGACCTCGTCGACGATGGCAAAATTCAGGCCGCGTTGAACCCCGTCTGCCACTTCGTAGACCATGTTGTCCCGCAGGTAGTCGAAGCCGAATTCGTTGTTCGTCCCGTAGGTGATATCCGATTGGTAGGCAGCCTGCTTTTCGTCGCGCGGCATTTGAGGCAGATTGACGCCGACCGTCAGGCCGAGGAAGTTGTATAGGCTGCTCATCCACTGGGCGTCGCGGCTGGCCAGGTAATCGTTGACGGTCACCACATGCACGCCCTTGCCCGTGAGCGCATTGAGATAGACCGGCAAGGTGGCCGTGAGAGTCTTGCCCTCACCCGTGCCCATCTCCGATATCTTGCCGAAATGCAGCGACATGCCGCCGAGCAATTGCACATCGAAATGGCGCATCTTCATGACGCGCTTGGAGCCCTCGCGCACCACGGCAAAAGCTTCCGGCAGGAGCGAGTCCAGTCAACGCGGTTCTGCCGCATGCGGTCCTTGAATTCCTGCGTCTTGCCACGCAATGCGTCATCCTGACAGCTTCGAGTTCAGCCTCCATGGCGTTGATGCGTGACGCCCGCTTTGGTATTGCTTGAGAAGGCGGTCATTGCGACTACCGAAAATTTTGGTCAGGAAGTTGGTTGCCATGAATGCCAGACCAGCCGTGCCACCCCAGGGGTGTCCGGACGGTGCAATCCTTTTTCAGTCAAGAGGGATATGAGGCTGCCAAAGCGCAACACAACCGCATTTAGCGGAATATGCAGCGCCCGTTCAGCCGAACTGGCGATTTTACCTTTGCCCGAGCAGTGCCTTCTCGGGCAGGCCCGCCAGACCGGCGGGCGTCGGTGGCGGAATGCCATGCGACGGCGTCCGGGCCGCAGCAATTTGGGTTGCGGGAACCGAACTACCTGCATTCAAGAATTTCTGGGGGTCCTGAGGCACACCTTCCACCCACACCTCGAAGTGCAGATGTGGCCCGGTCGATCGCCCCGTGGTGCCCACGGCCGCGATTTTCTGTCCGCGCCGCACGATATCACCCTTCTTGACAAACACCGCCGAGGCATGGGCATAACGGGTCACGAGGTCATTGCCATGGTCGATTTCGACCATGTTGCCGTAGGCAGGGTGGTACTCCTGCACCACCACCACGCCACCGGCTGCAGCCAGGATGGGTGAGCCGGCATCGGCCTGAAAGTCCAGGCCGGTATGCAGCGCCGAGCCGCCCGTGATCGGATCGATTCGCCAGCCAAAAGCCGAACCCAGGACCCCGGTGAATACCGGCTTCTGCGTGGGAACCATCATATTGCGCATTTTCTGCTCAAACAGCCGCGACTCCAGCACGGTCAGCAGGTCCATACGCTGCGCCGTCAATTGTTCGAGGTCGGCCAACGTTGCCTGCAATTCATCCATCGACAAGGGCCGACCCGTGAACAGCGCCCCGCCCTGCCCGGGCTTGGCCTTGATTTCGGCGGCGTTGATGCCTGCCAGCCCGGACACCCGCTCGCCCAGCGATTCGAGTTGCGTCACTTTGGCCTGCATTTCACCGAGCCGTTGTGCCAGCACGTCGAGGTTCTCGCGCATGAACTTGTCGCGTTGCTCGAACTCATCCTGCACGACCAGCCGCACCAGCGAGCCGACGATGGGCCAGCGTTCACGCGCGCCCTTGAGAAAAACCCAGTGGTAAAGACCGGCCGCCACCATCAGCGCAAGCGCCAGCGCCAGCGCCTGCCATTGCAAGTCGTGTACCGCTGAGGTGAATGGCACGACTCTTTGCGAGCCACGCATCCGTGATAATCAAGTGCATTCAGGTCTCCTGTTCACTTCAACCTTCATGAATCGCCGTCTTCATCCCGTTACGCTTCAGCAGGCCACCGAGGCTTCGCCGACGCTGGCTCGGCTGGCCGAACTGCAGCCGACTCTGTGGCGCGGCTCAAAGCCATCGAAGCTTTGATCCCTGATCCCACTCAGATCAGGCATCAAAGCTGGCCCCATCGATGGCTCCACCTGGTGCCTCGTCGTAGCAAATAATGCCATCGCAGCGAAGCTCCGTCAGATGTTGCCAGCCCTTGAGTCACACTTGCGGGTCAAGGGTTGGGACGTTAACTCAATTCGTCTGAAAGTTCAAACGTCAAAAGACCATTGAGGTAACTAGGTGTAACGGGAAAATGGTGCCGATTGTCGGAATCGAACTGACGACCTACCGCTTACAAGGCGGTTGCTCTACCAACTGAGCTAAATCGGCACGGAAATCATTTTACAGGACTGCGCTACTTGACCCGCTTCAGGACAGGGCGCGGACCCGCAGGGGTCCGGGGAGGATCAGGCGGTTTTTCATCTGTCGTCCGTACCGATTCCACCCGGGTCAACTGAACCGCACGCGAACTGGAGTCTGGAGTGCTTCCGTCGATGACAAGAGATGTTACTTCTCCCGGCAGAGGAGAATTCTTCCCTGCTCTTTCGGCGCCAACACCGGGAAAGCCATTCCCTGCCCGTTTTCACGTGCATAAATTGCGAGGACGTGGCTGACCGGCACCTGTATTTCACGCGCGGTACCTGCGAAACGGGCTTTGAATTCAATGAATTCATTGCCGAGTTTAAGAGAACTGGTCGCGTCAAAGCTGATGTTCAGGACGATTTCGCCGTCTTTGACATATTCATTGGGGACACCTGCACAGTTTCATCGACCTGGACCGCCACATAGGGCGTCAACCCGTTGTCCGTGCACCATTCATACAACGCCCGAATCAGATAAGGACGGGTGGAACTGGAGTCCGTAGCATCAATCATTCAAACCAAATGCTCGCCAGATTACTTGCGCATGACCTTTTCAGACGGCGTCAGTGCCTCGATGTAAGCGGGACGCGAGAAGATGCGTTCCGCATACTTCAGCAACGGCGCAGCATTCTTGCTCAAGTCAATACCATAGTAGTCCAGTCGCCACAACAGCGGGGCAATGGCCACATCCAGCATGGAGAAATTGTCACCCAGCATGTACTTGTTTTTCAGGAAGATGGGAGCCAACTGGGTCAAGCGGTCACGAATATGTGAACGGGCTTTTTCCAGCGTCTTCTCATTGCCTTTGTTGGCGCGGTTTTCCAGTGTCGAAACGTGCACGAACAGCTCTTTTTCAAAGTTGAGCAGAAACAAGCGCACACGGGCGCGATCCACGGGGTCGCCTGGCATGAGCTGGGGATGAGGGAACCGCTCATCAATGTACTCATTGATGATGTTGGACTCATACAGAATCAGGTCGCGCTCAACCAGAACGGGAACCTGACCGTAGGGATTCATCACACTGATGTCTTCTGGCTTGTTGTACAGATCAACATCACGAATCTCGAAATCCATGCCTTTCTCAAACAACACAAAACGGCAGCGATGAGAGAACGGGCAGGTAGTACCTGAATACAACACCATCATGGCGGGGCTCCTAAAAATCAAAAAGAGTGGGCTGCATCATGCAAACCCACTCTGAAAAACTCAAGCCACACCTTGCGGGTGGCGCCTGAGCGGTCTGTGCGCGTGTTACTTGACGTCCTTCCAGAACGCTGCATTCAATCGCCAGGTAATCAAGGTGAAGAGACTCAGAAACAGCAAAACCCACACACCGACACGAACGCGGTCATTTTGGGCCGGCTCTCCCATCCATTGCAGGTAGCTAACCAGATCACCAACTGCCTGGTCATACTGTAACGGGGTCATGCTGCCGGGGGTGGCCTGCTCCCAACCCTTGAACACCTGAACTTCGTGCCCGTGCTCTTCCTTGATGTCGTACACCGGCTTACGTGTGCCCTGCAATTCCCAAAGCACGTGGGGCATGCCCACATTAGGGAAGACCAAATTGTTCCATCCTGTTGGCTTTTCAGCATCGGGGTAGAAAGTCCGCATATAGGTGTACAGGTAGTCCGCACCTGAACCGCCAGAGCCGGCCCTTGAGCGCGCAATGACCGTCAGATCAGGCGGGTTGGCTCCGAACCATTCTTTCGCCTGTCTGGGGTCTATGGCAGCCTTCATGGTTTCACCAACTTTCTCCGTAGTGAAAAGCAGGTTGTCCTTGATTTGCTGCTCAGTCAGACCGATGTCTCTCAGGCGATTGAAACGCATGAAGGCAGCTGAATGACAGTTCAGGCAATAGTTGACAAACAGTTTGGCGCCATTTTGAAGAGCGCCCATGTCGTTGGTCTTGTTCGGGGCCTTGTCCCAGGCGAGGCCGCCCTCGCTGGCGTGCACACCCAGCGTCAAGCCAAATGCCAGCATTAAACCGAGAACAATTTTCTTTGAGAATCCCATGGTTTTCATAATCTTTCCCGTTCAATGCGCCGCGAAGATGACACGATCCGGCACCTGTTTGGGCGTTCCAATCCGGCTCCACCAAGGCATCAGAAGAAAAAAGCCAAAGTAGAACAGCGTACCTGCCTGCGACACCCGGCCACCGATGGTTGACGGAGGCAGCATGCCCAAATAACCCAGCACCAGGAAATTCAACACGAAGATTGCATACAGGTACTTGTGCCAACTGGGCCGGTACCGGATGGATTTAACGGGGCTGTTGTCGAGCCAGGGCAGGAAAAAGAGAATCACAACGCCGCCACCCATGGCTACCACGCCCCAGAATTTCGCATCAATAGCCAGCATCATCGCAACCACTACTGCCGCCACAACCAAAATGGCGCCCTTGAATACGCTGGCCATCTTCATCTTGGCCACCGCAAACAAGGCGCCTGCCAAGACGCACGCGATCAACGCATACATCATTTCATCCGTCACGGCACGCAGCATCGAATAAAAGGGCGTGAAATACCAGACTGGCGCAATGTGCAACGGCGTCTTGAACGGATCCGCCGGAATGAAGTTGTTGTATTCCAGGAAATACCCACCCATCTCCGGTGCGAAGAAGATGATGGCAGTAAACACCATCAGGAACACGCTCACGCCAAAGATATCGTGAACCGTGTAATAAGGGTGGAAGGGAATGCCATCCAGCGGATGCCCTTTTGCGTCTTTCGGCGCTTTGGGGCCCTTGATTTCCACTCCATCAGGGTTGTTGGAACCCACGTCGTGCAAGGCCATCAGGTGCGCCACGACAAGGCCCAGCAAGACCAGCGGAACAGCGATCACGTGAAAGCTGAAGAAGCGGTTCAGCGTCGCATCCCCCACCACGAAATCGCCGCGAATCAGCAGCGCGAGGTCAGGACCAATAAAGGGAATGGCCGCGAACAGATTCACAATCACCTGAGCGCCCCAGTAGCTCATCTGACCCCAAGGCAGCAGATAACCCATGAAGGCTTCGGCCATCAGGCACAGGAAGATCGCACAGCCGAAAATCCATACCAATTCACGTGGCTTGCGGTAGCTACCGTAAATCAGGCCACGGAACATGTGCAGGTAAACCACGACAAAGAATGCCGATGCTCCCGTCGAGTGCATGTATCGCACCAACCAGCCCCAAGGCACATCACGCATGATGTATTCGACCGAGGCGAATGCCAGCGCAGCATCAGGCTTGTAATGCATCACCAGAAAGATACCGGTCACGATCTGGATCACCAGCACGAGCATGGCCAGCGAACCGAAGATGTACCAGAAGTTGAAATTCTTGGGCGCGTAGTACTCCGACATGTGGACCCTGTAGGCCTCGAATGCCGTCGGCAACCGGTTTTCAAACCAGTTGGTCAGTTTTTCGCCAGCGCTGGCGTTTGGGGAAACTTCGTGGAATTCAGCCATTTTTGTCCTTAGGCTTTCTTGTCTTCGCCAATGAGCAACTTTGTCTCAGAGAGATACATATGGGGTGGAACTTCAAGATTGTCAGGCGCTGGCTTGTTCTTGAAAACCCGACCTGCGAGGTCAAAAGTTGAGCCATGGCAGGGGCAGAAAAAGCCGCCTTGCCAGTCGTCCGGCAGTGAGGGTTGCGGTCCCGTTGTGAACTTGTCCGACGGAGAGCATCCCAAGTGGGTGCAAATACCCACCGCCACCAGATATTCGGGTTTGATGGACCGGTTTTCATTACGCGCGTACTCAGGCGCCTGGTCAGCAGGCTTGCGCTCGGACTTGGGGTCGGCCAATTGCGCATCCAGCTTGGGCAAAGCAGCCAGCTGCTCAGGCGTGCGGCGCACAATCCATACGGGTTTTCCGCGCCATTCCACGGTCATTTTTTCACCGGGCTTGATGGCGGCAATATCGACTTCTACGGCAGCACCGGCGGCTTTGGCTCGCTCGGAGGGCTGAAAGCTGCTGACGAACGGCACGGCGGTGAACGCGCCGCCCACCACGCCTGCGCATCCAGACGCAATCATCCACGTGCGTTTGCTGGTGTCGACTGGGGTGTCACTCATGGGAATCCTCAATGAAAACATCACTACTAGGGCTAGCCCAAGATTGTAACTGACCGTTCCAGC
This sequence comes from Candidatus Egaibacter danicus, assembly GCA_016707075.1. Taxonomy (GTDB): domain Bacteria; phylum Pseudomonadota; class Gammaproteobacteria; order Burkholderiales; family Burkholderiaceae_C; genus Egaibacter; species Egaibacter danicus. The sequence goes on along the minus strand of JADJII010000001.1, from coordinate 1,968 downwards.
CAAAACGCGACACCGTCGGGGCTTGACAGGGTATGGAACTCGGAGATACTCGCCACTTCAATAAATCAACCCAGGAGGTTTAATCATGAGCATGATGTCTGAATTCAAGGAATTTGCCCTGAAAGGCAACGTGATGGACTTGGCGGTCGGTGTGATCATTGGCGGAGCGTTCGGCAAGATCGTGGACTCCATGGTTGCTGACCTGATCATGCCGATAGTCGGCGCGGTCATTGGCAACCTGGACTTCTCCAGCATGTTCGTTGTATTGGGCAAAGTTCCTGCAGGGACGGCCATGGTGCTCGCTGACCTGAAAAAGGCGGGGGTTCCTGTGTTCGCATACGGCAACTTCATTACCATTGCAGTGAACTTCATCATCCTGGCGTTCATCATCTTCATGATGGTCAAGCAAATGAACCGCATGAAACGGGAAGCCCCCCCTGCAGCGCCAGCACCGACACCGGAAGACGTCTTGCTGTTGCGCGAAATTCGCGACAACCTGAAAAAATGAGTGATCTAAACGCTATTCAATCGTAAAGAAATCGCAAGAGCGACCCCTTGTTTTCGGACAAGGGGTCGCTTTTTTTATAGCGCCAGCTGACGCGCCATGCGGATGGCTTCAATCAGGCTGGAGGCATCTGCCTGGCCCGTTCCGGCAATGTCAAAAGCCGTGCCGTGATCCGGGCTGGTGCGCACCAGTGGCAGGCCAATGGTCACGTTGACACCCTTCTCCACCCCCAGGTATTTCACGGGGATCAGGCCTTGATCGTGGTACATCGCCACAACCACGTCAAACTCCCCCGGCTGGGCGTCGCGGGCACGCGCACGCATGAAAACGGTGTCGGGCGCAAACGGGCCCTGAACATCGATGCCTTCACGTCTGGCTTGCTCCATGGCGGGCAGGATGATGTCCAGTTCTTCCCGGCCAAACAGGCCACCTTCGCCAGCGTGCGGATTCAGCCCCGCGACGCCAATGCGCCGACGCGTCTGGCCCGGCGTTGACGTGCGCAGCAGGAACTCATGGGTCAGCCGCAAGGTCTGCAAGACGTTGTCGGTGGTCACAGCGGCAATGGCTTCGCGTAGCGACAGGTGAATGCTCACCAGCACCGTTTTCAGCTCGTCATTGGCCAGCATCATGCGTACCGGGACCTCCTGCACCGGCCGGCCCAGATGGGCCGCCGCCTCGGCTTGCAGCAATTCGGTATGTCCCGGAAAGTCAACGCCTGCCGCGGCCAATGCCTCTTTATGCAGGGGTGCGGTCACCAGAGCTGCAATATCCCCGCGCAATGCAGCCCGTGCGGCCCAAGTCACGCAGTCGGCAGCCATTCGCCCGGCGCTGGCGCTGATCACACCGACTTGCACCAGCTCTGGCGCCTGCAAAACCGGCAAAACCGGGATGCAACGGGGTGGCACTTCCAGAGCCTCGCTGGCGGTGCGGATTTCGGCAACCGGCAAGCCAACCAGCCCCGGGCCAGTGATGAATTTCGCCGCCCGCCGCAGGGTCGCCACATCACCGGCGACGAAACAGCCCCGCGTCACATCCGGCGCATCCCGAAATGCCTTGGCGATGATTTCCGGGCCAATCCCGGCGGGATCGCCCTGCGTGATGGCGATGGGTAGAGTAGCCATCGTCATGCCGGGTTGTCGATGTCGATGAATTCGTGCGCCAGTCCCAATTGAGCAGCGACTTGGGCGGCAACGGCTGGCGCGCCATAACGCTCACTGGCGTGATGGCCGCAGGCCAGAAACGCCACGCCACACTCGCGGGCGTAATGCGCCTGCGGCTCGGATATCTCGCCGGTGATGAACGCGTCCGCTCCGGCAACAATGGCAGCCTCGAAGTACCCCTGCGCACCACCACTGCACCACGCTATATTTTTAATAGCTACTTGCGCAGTGTCGACGAGGGTAACAGGCCGATTTAGCAAGTTTTTTACGTGATCTGCGAGCGCCTGGGCATTCTGGAAGCTG